>NZ_JBWKDV010000007.1:0-514578 GCF_056435825.1 Streptomyces sp. NPDC043876
CCGATCCCCATGCCGACGCCGGCCACCGCCCTGAGGGCGTTCCGGCGCCGACGGCACCACGCGTTCGAACAACTCCCACAAGCCGTCCGGCACCATCCGCTGCACAAGCCCAGTCGTCACCACACCAGACTGCCGCAAGATCACACCAAACGAAATGGCGTCTGAATACGCGAGGCGCGCGGGGCCTCCGGAGCCGTGTGCACTTACGGGAGAGCGGCCCCGAGGTCGTTTCGGGGCCGCTCTGTCGTGCTGGGGGGCGGCGCAGTCAGCCGAGGGGTGTCGGCCGTCCTGGGGTGTGTTCGCCTTCGACAGCGTGAGAGAGGCGGTGTCCGCGGCTGGTTGCTGTGCGGAGTGCGGCTCGGAGGGCGGCGGTCAGGTCTGTTGCCACGAAGTGGAGTTCGTCTGGGTCCGCCTCCGGATCGGCGAGTACTTCGAGGGAGTGGTCGAGGAGTTCGGAGGCTGACTGGAGCTGTGCCTCCTCGGTGATGTCGGCCAGGCGGGACAGGAAGCCACCCCTGTTGTCTGTGCTCAGGAAGCAGGGTTTGTCGTCGGGGCCCGACCACGGGAGGAGGCGCAGTTCATTGGTTGAGGTCATCGCTTCGAGCCCCTCTCTTCGGTAATGGCTCGGGTGGTGAACAGCGCGTTCGCCCTGTCTCCCGGGAGGACCAGGAGGGCCGCCTCGACCACGCGACCGGTGGTGTCGGTCGCCACGCGTGTAAGCGAGAGGATCGCCAGGGACGTGCTGATGCGGAGGGCAGTTGCTTCGTCATGAGTGGGGAGGCGGGCGCTGACCGTCTCTTGGACTTCGGCCAGCGGCGGGCGGAGTTTGGCCAAGGCCAGCGCCGTCTCCTCGGGCGAGGTCACCCCTCTGGTCAGGTCGGGTGGTACGAGGTCGCTGGGGACGTAGACGCGGGCCAGACTGTGCGGCACCTTGCCTTCGTGAGCGACGAGGAGGAGTTCCGTCAAGGGGCTGCGGGTCGGCACGTTCAGCAGGCGGGTGAGGTGGTCGTCCGACCAGAGGTTCGTGGCGCGAACGGTCACTCGTAAAGGCTCGGAGAGGGCGGCGCACGCGGTCACCGTGCCCGCGCCCCCGAGGTAGGTGATGGGGTGGCGATGATGACGGACGAAGTTTCCACTGCCGTGGATCTTCTCCACCAGTCCCTCGCTCTGGAGCCGAGCGAGGGCGGTCCGCAGTGTCGGAGTGCTGACCGTGTAGCGGGCAGCGAGTTGGGCTTCGGACGGGAGACGTTCGCCGGCCTTGAAGCGGCCGGTCGTGATCTGGTGCCGGAGGTCATCGGTGATGGAGTCGCGGAGAGAGGCCACGGGAAGGGTCACCACTTCCTCGTCAACCGGAGGGCCGTGAGCCGACTGCGGGCGCGCATCGTGAGGACTTCGCCCGACTCGAACAGCAGGCGCTTCGCACCAGCGGGGAGTTGGACGAGGTCGGCCACACGGCAGGGCCGGCCGCCGACCTGGATGACGTCGCCGCACTGCACTTCGGCCGATGTGATCTCGATCTGGGCGGCGAGCGAGCTGCTGGGGGGACATCCCTTCACTGGTTCACCTGCTGCGGTTGGGGCTGGGTGCCCGGCGCGTGACAGGGGCAGTCGCAGGCCTCGTAGATCACGGGGATGCCGACCGGTGCCGTGATGGGGGACGAATGGGCGCACTCGTGGTGCGTACCGATCGCGCACACGCTGGACCGGTAGGTGGTTCGGGCGTGCGTGGCATAGGAGAGTGCGGGGAGTTGCAGCCCACTGGTGGGTGCGACGGCAGTGCCCTTACGGTTGAACACGCTGATCAGCTCCTATCGCTGATGGCCAGGTCCCCGGACATCGCCCGTCGCGGGGACCGCTTTGCCTACGGCCGCCCACAGGGTGCGGCCGGTCAAGCTGCTGGCGAGAAGACCGAATCGGTCGGCCTCTGCCATCACTTCCAAGACCGCGCGCCACGTCTCGGCGGGCAGCGCCTCCGGTACCTCCGCTTCGATCGACGTATGGGTGGCGTGCCGCTCCACTCGTGTGGTCAGGCCCAGGGCCGACAGCTGGGCGGCGAGGTCCTCGGCCCTTGCTTCCGAAGCGGGCACAGAGGACCTCCGTCGCCGATCAATCACGTTGAGTGAAGCTAGTTAACTAGATTAGAGCTAGTGGACTAGATTTTCCATATGCCTGAGCAGCCGCCTTATCTCCGCATCGCCGACGTACTGCGGCAGCGGATCGCGGAGCACGAGTGGACGGTCGGCGATCGGCTGCCCTCTCGCGCCCAGATCGCCGGAGAGTGCGGCGTCGGCGAGAACGTGGTCCGTCGAGCACAGGAACTCTTGATCTCGCAGGGCGTTTTGGAAGGGCGGGCGGGTTCGGGTACGTACGTCGCCGAGCCCCGTCGGCGTGTGCGGGTGGTCCGGTCGTCCGCCCGTGAGCAGCCCAGCGGTTCGCCGTTCCGAGCCGACATGCAGGCCCTCGGCAAGCAGGGGCATTGGGAGAGCCGGACCGAAGCGAAGGTGCCGGCGCCGGGCGAGATCGCGGCGCGGCTGGGCATGGCGGCGGGTGACCTCTGCGTCCGTACCGTCTACGAGTTCCTCGCCGACGGGCGGCCCGTGCAGCTGTCCACGAGCTGGGAGCCGTACGAACTCACCGCGGGCACCCTCGTCGTACTTCCCGAGGGCGGGCCGCACGCCGGGGTCGGCGTCGTGAACCGCATGGACGAGATCGGCGTCACCGTCAGCCATGCCGTCGAGCAGCCTGAGCCACGGCACGCCACCGCCGAGGAAGCCTCGCTCCTCGGGATTCAGAAGGCCGCTCTTGTCACGCACATCCGGCGGACGTACTACAGCGACGAGGGACGGCCCGTGGAGACTGCGGACATCGTCGTCCCCGCCGCATCGTGCGAGATCGTCTACGAGATTCCCGTCAACCGATAGCCGGGCCTGCTCCAAAGACCTCCGTCTCGGAGACTTCGAGGCAGGGAGACGAGATGATCACCCTCAACAAGGAAGTAACTGAGGGGGGACCATGCGGATCCGCACCATCACCGTCGGGGTGTGCTTACTCGTTTGCCTTACGGCCTGCTCGGAGCCTACGGACTCCACCGATGGTGCCAGCCGCGCCACCCCGGCACCCAAGACTGAGACACCGACACCAGCGAGCCCCACTCCCGCCGCCCCGCTTCAGATCGGCCAGGAACTCACCTGGGGAGGCGGCGCACAAGGCCCAGCAAGCGGCACGACCGTCGTCCTGGCCTACGAGCAGCCCGCCAAAGGCTCCACACCGCCCGGCGAAGGCCTCGGTGTCGACGACGCCGTGTGGGCCGCCGTCGAGGTGAAGGTGTGCAACAAGCAGGGGCCGGACATCAGCAGTGATCAACAGCCCTGGTCGCTGGCCTTTGCCGACGGGACACGGACGCAGACGACCGGGTTGAACGGAGGGGACTTGCCCAAGCCGGAGTATCCGACGCTCCCCACCGTGGTGAAGGCTGGCGACTGCCTCCGTGGCAAGATCCCGTTTCCTGTGTCGAAGGATCAGCGACCCACGAAGATCATCTACCGATCGGCAAGTGCTCTGACGTCCACCGAGTGGGCCGTACCCGCCTCGTAGGGCATCCAGCGACAGCCTGGCTTGAGTGTCCAACTGCGTGACAACCGGTGCGTACGACAGCGGACCGTGGCGGACGTTTACGGATCGCCATCGCAGGTCAGCGAGGTAGAGTCGGGGCTTCGCCCCTTGGCCCGGAATGCTTCGGGACGAAGAGGTCGTGGGTTCAAATCCCGCCACCCCGACTTCGTAAGACGCAAGAGGCCTGATCCACTCGGTGGATCGGGCCTTTCGTGTCTTTTCCGCACGCCCTCCGCCGCTTCGGGCGTGCCCGAGCTTGAGGTCCGTATCCGTGTCTCCTTCCTCTTCCTCCATAGCCGCGCGGCTGCCCGGCTTGCGTCGGCCCGCGCGGCCGGTCTGGTTCTCGCCGAAGGTCCTGCGGACCGAGGTGCTCGCCGGGCTGGTCGTCGCGCTCGCGCTGATCCCGGAGGCGATCTCCTTCTCGATCATCGCGGGGGTTGATCCGGCGATCGGGCTGTTCGCCTCGTGCACGATGGCCGTCGTGATCGCCTTCGTCGGCGGGCGGCCGGCGATGATCTCCGCCGCGACGGGCGCCGTGGCGCTCGTGATCGCCCCGTTGAACCGGGAGCACGGGCTGGGCTACCTGATCGCCGCCGTGATCCTGGCCGGCGTCTTCCAGATCGCGCTCGGCGCGCTCGGCGTGGCGAAGCTGATGCGGTTCGTGCCGCGCTCGGTGATGGTCGGCTTCGTCAACTCCCTCGCCATCCTGGTCTTCATGGCCCAGGTGCCCCAACTCGTCGGCGTGCCCTGGCCCGTCTACCCGCTGCTGGCGGCCGGGCTGGCGCTGATGGTGTTCTTCCCCCGGGTCACGAAGGCGGTTCCGGCGCCGCTCGTGTCGATCGCCGTCCTCACCGCCGTCACCGTCGCCGCGGGGATCGCGGTCCCGACCGTCGGTGACAAGGGGGCGCTGCCGTCCGCGCTGCCGGTGCCGGGGCTGCCGGACGTGCCGTTCACCCTCGACACGCTGGTCCTCGTCGCGCCGTACGCGCTGGCCATGGCGCTCGTCGGGCTGATGGAGTCGCTGATGACGGCCAAGCTGGTCGACGAGATCACCGACACGCGGTCCTCGAAGACGCGGGAGTCCGTCGGCCAGGGCGTGGCCAACATCGTCACCGGGTTCTTCGGCGGCATGGGCGGCTGCGCGATGATCGGCCAGACGATGGTCAACGTGAAGGTCTCGGGCGCCCGGACCCGGCTCTCGACCTTCCTCGCGGGCGCGTTCCTGATGGTGCTGTGCATCGTCTTCGGGCCGGCCGTCTCGGACATCCCGATGGCCGCCCTCGTCGCCGTCATGGTCATGGTCTGCTTCGCGACCTTCGACTGGCACTCCGTGGCGCCGAAGACGCTGAAGCGGATGCCCGCCGGGGAGATCGCCGTCATGCTCGTGACCGTCGCGTGCGTGGTCCTCAGCCACAACCTGGCCGTGGGCGTCGTCGTGGGCTCGGTCACCGCGATGGTCGTCTTCGCCCGGCGCGTCGCGCACCTCGCCCAGGTCACCTCCGTCCTCGATCCGGACGGCGGGCAGGTCGTCTACTGCGTGACCGGCGAGCTGTTCTTCGCCTCCTCCAACGAGCTGATCGAACAGTTCGACTACGCAGGCGATCCGGACCGGGTCGTCATCGACCTCTCCGCGGCCCACATCTGGGACGCCTCCTCCGTCGCCACCCTCGATGCGGTCGAGCACCGCTACGCGCAGCGCGGCAAGAGCGTCGAGATCACCGGGCTGAACGGGCCCAGCGCCCGCCTGCACGGCACGCTCAGCGGTGAGCTGGCCGGCGGAAGCTGACCCTCCGCACGACGCGCGCCCGACGTCCCCGGCCGGCCGCGGCCGCAGTCCCCCGCCGGCCGCGGCCGCCCGCCGGAGTGCCGGGTTCCGGGTCGCGGGTGACCATGGAGGGCGGGGGACCGCCCGCCGGGGGGCCGGATCCGGGGAGAAGCCCATGTCGGAGACCTCCGCAGGAACCACGGACGTACTGGTGGCCGGGGCCGGTCCGGTCGGGCTGACGGCCGCGGCCGAGCTGCGCCGGCGCGGGGTCCGCTGCCGCCTCGTCGACCGGCTCCCGGCCCGGCTGCCGTACGCGAAAGCGGTGGGCATCCAGCCGCGCACCCTGGAGATCTGGGACCGGATGGGCTTCGTGCACGACGCCCTCGACCTGGCGGTCCCGCTGCGCGGACAGCTGACCTACGTCGACGGCGCCGAGCAGCCGCGGCTCGACCTGGTGCTGCCGCCGGAGGTCCCCTACGGCTTCGCCGCGCTGCCGCAGTACGAGACCGAGCGCCTCCTGGAGGCGTTCCTGAACCGCTTCGGGACCGGCATCGAGCGCTCCACCGAGCTGGTGTCCTTCACCCAGGACGCCGGCGGGGTGACCTGCCTGCTGCGCACGCCCACGGGGGAGGAGGAGGTCCGCACCCGGTTCCTGGTGGGCTGCGACGGCGCGCACAGCACCGTGCGCAAGGGGCTCGGGCTGGGCTTCGAGGGCGGCGCCTTCCCCGAGGAGTACATGCTCGCCGACGTGGAGGTCGCGTGGGACCTCCCGCGCGGGTACGGGCTGCGCGCCATGCGCCGGGACGGGCGGGGCGACGTCGCCGACGTGCTCGTGTCCATCCCGCTGCCCGGCGCGGGCCGGTACCGGATGTCCATGAAGGTGCCGCCGGAACTGTCCGCTGCGGACGCCGCGGCCGGCGGCGGCGGGGAAGGGATCGCCCACGGCCTGGCCGCGGAGGGCGCCCGGGCCCCGCGCCTGGAGCACATCCAGGCCGTCCTGGACCGGCTGTCGCCGTGGCCGACGACCGCGGGCGCGATGCGCTGGTCCTCGGTGTTCCGGATCAGCCACCGGCTGGTGGACCGCTACGGGGAGGGGCGGGTCTTCGTCGCCGGGGACGCCGCGCACATCCATCCGCCGACCGGGGCGCAGGGCATGAACACCGGCATCCAGGACGCCTGGAACCTGGCATGGAAGCTGGCGCTGGCCGTCAAGGACGCGGCCGGTCCGGGGCTGCTGGCGAGCTACGACGCCGAGCGCCGCCCGGTCGGCGAGGAGGTCGTCGGCCGCACCGTCCGGCACGCCGCCCAGGGGGTCCAGGCGGACCCCTCGGACCCGCGGACGACGCTGCTGCGCGAGGCCCAGCTGCTGGTCGGCTACCGCGGCAGCCCCCTCGTCGACGGGCCGGGGGCGGACGGCGCCCCCGGCCCGCTGCCCGGCGACCGGGCACCCGACTGCGGCGGCCTGCGGGGGGCGATCACCGCCTATCCGCTGCGCCTGTTCGACCTGCTGCGCGGCCGGGAGCACCTGCTGCTGCTGTACGGCCCCGGACCCGCCGCGGACGGTTTCGGCGAGCTGGCCTCCGCCGTGCGGGAGGGGGCGCCGGACGGCGCGCTCACGGCGTGCGCGGTGCTCCCCGAAGCGCAGGACGCGGACGGCGCGGACGGCGCCGCCGGGGCGCCGCTGCCCGTGTACCGCGACGCCCGGGGCGAGTTCGCCCTGATGTACGGCGTACGGGAGGCCACCGCGTTCCTGATCCGCCCGGACGGCTACCTCGCGGCGCGGCTCAGCCCGCCGGCGGTAGCCGAACTGCGCGGCTGCCTCGCGAAGGTGTTCGCGTCCTGAGCCCGGCCCCGCGTCACGCCGTGCCGGTGAGGCGCAGCGACAGCCACAGGGCGACGGTCGACAGGGCCAGCGCGGCCGGGGTGGTCAGCAGGCCGAGGCGGGTGAACTCGCCGAGCCGCACCTCGTGCTCGTGGTGGTGCGCGATGCGGCGCCACAGCAGGGTGGCGAGGGAGCCCGCGTAGGTGAGGTTCGGGCCGATGTTCACGCCCAGCAGGACGGCGAGCACGGCGCCCGGGCCGCCCGGCACGGCCAGGGGGACGAGGGCCAGTACCGCGGGCAGGTTGTTGATCAGGTTGGCCAGTACGGCGGCCAGCGCGGCCAGGCCGAGCAGCGCGGGCAGGGCGGAGCCGTCCGGGACGGCGTGCGCGAGGGCCGCGCCGAGCCCGTTGTCCACCAGCGCCCGTACGACGATGCCCAGGGCCAGGACGAAGGCGAGGAACGGCAGCGCGGCCGAGCGGACGATCGCGGCCGGGGTGGTGCGGCGCCGGGCCAGCGCCCGCACGCCCAGCACCAGGGCGCCCGCCGCGGCGGCCCAGGCCGGGTCCACGCCGACGGCGGAGGCCACGGCGAAGCCGGCCAGCGTCCCCGCGACGGTCAGCAGGGCGAACAGCGGGAGCTCCGGCGCCTCCAGGGCCTCCCGGCCGGCCGGTTCGGCGTCGAGGTCGGCGGCGAAGTAGCGGCGGAAGACCAGGTACTCGACGCCGATGGCGACCAGCCACGGCAGGGTCATCAGGGCCGCGAACCGGGTGAAGCTCAGGCCGCTCGCGGTGAAGGCGAGCAGGTTGGTGAGGTTGGAGACGGGCAGCAGCAGCGACGCGGTGTTGGACAGGTGGGCGCAGGCGAAGAGGTGCGGCGCGGGCCGGGCCCCCATGCGGGCGGCGGTGGCGAAGACGACCGGGGTGAGCAGGACGACGGTGGCGTCCAGGCTCAGCGCGGCGGTGATCAGCGAGGCGAGGACGAAGACCGCGCCGAGCAGGCGTCGGGGTCGGCGCGCCGACCAGCGGGCCATCCAGGTGCCGCAGGCGTGGAAGAGGCCTTCGTCGGCGCAGAGCTTCGCCAGGACGAGGACGGCGGCGAGGAAGCCGATGACCGGACCGAGGCGTTCGGCCTCCGCCCGGACCGCGTCCGCTCCGATGGCCCCGCAGCCGATGACCACGACCGCCGCCGGTACGGCGAAGAACGCCTCGGGGCGGCCGAAGGGGCGGACCACCGCGCACACCAGCACCACCAGCAGCGCGGCCAGCGACACGGTGAAGGGGACGGCGTCGAAGGACATGCCCGCGATCATCTCAGCAGCGGGCGGCTCCCGCGGCCCGGGCCCTCGCCCCGCGGGCCGCCGCCCCGCGGGCCCGTGTCCCCCGGTCCTCGTCCCCCAGGCCCCTGCCCCCGGACCTGGTCACCGGGCCCCCGCCCCCTCAGCCCGCCGCGTCCAGCAGCGCCGTCAGCTCGTCCCGGACCAGCTCCATGAACGCCCTGGTCGCCGCGGGCTCCACCGCGCGCTCCGCGGCCACCGCGTAGAGGTGCCCGAGGACGGCCTCCAGGTCCTCGAAGGGCCCCACCGGCCGCAGCAGCCACAGGCGGCCCGCCGGCCGGGGCGGCAGACCGAGGCCGGCCAGGGTCGCGTCGGCTTCGGCGTCCATCCCGTGCAGGTCGGCGGCCGGGAGCGGCGCGCACTCGACGTCGGTGACCCGGCCGTGGCCGTCCAGCCGGGTCTCCACCGCCCAGCGGGTGGAGCGGTCGGCCACCCAGCACCGGGCGGCGGCGGGCCACACATAGGGCAGGAACACCCACAGCGCCTGCTCGGGGGCGCTCTCCCAGCCGAGCACCTCCAGCTCGCGCACCTCGGGCAGCCGGTCCGGCTCCAGTTCGCTGCGCCCGGAGCGGCGCAGCGAGAGGGGGTGCGCGGTTCCGTCCTCGTCCCAGTCCCATGACATGGGCGCAGGCTACCGACGCCGGGGCCCCACGGCCGGGAGGCCCACGGCGGGCGCAGCCGCGGCCGCGGCTGCGCCCGCGCGCGTCAGCCCAGCGGGTTCTTCGCGATCCGCTCCGCGATGCCGTTGGAGACCAGGCCGGCCGCCGAGCAGTGCGGCTTGCGCACCGCCTGGTCCTCGAACAGGGCCAGGAAGGACGGGCCGAATTCCGCCCGCGGGTAGGCGTCGAGCAGTTCGGCGCGGAAGCGCTCGTCGAACTCCTCCACCCGCAGGCCCGACACGTCGGCGCTCGTGCCCACCTGCAGGAGGTGGCTCTCCACGTCCTCGTCGGCCGTCACGTCCTCGCGCATGTGCCGCACGATGATCTCCTCGGCGCGGGCGCGCCGGGCCGGGGCCCAGCCGAGGCCCGCCGTCAGCACGCGGGCCACGTGGCCGCCCGCCTCCTCGAAGGGCAGGGTGTGGCTGTCGAAGGGCGCGGTCAGTCCCAGGTCGTGGAGGAGCGAGGCGACGTAGAACAGCTCCTCGTCGTACGCCAGGCCGTGCTCGGTGGCGTAGCGCGCGCCGAAGGCGTAGGAGCGCACGGAGTGGTTGAACAGCGCCTCGTCCGCATACTCCGCGGCGATCTCGCGCGCCGCCTCGGCCGATCGTCCCGCTATGGTCCACATGTCGCTGGGTTCCCCTCCGCCGTACGCCGGTTGACGCTGGTCACTGTAGGCGGCGGGCGAAATTCACCGGCTGCGGGTCCTCTCCCGGCCAGCTCAGCCTGGTCGGCGCCACCGGGGTCTCGGCGAGGATGCGGCCGCGCGAGACGACGTGGCTCGGGCGGACCTGGCGGCGCAGCACCTCGGCCGGCGAAGGCGCGGGCAGCAGCACGAAGTTGGCGGGGGCGCCCTCCGCGATGCCGTACGCCTCGCCCTCCAGCCCGAGCACCCGGGCCGCGCGGTCCGTCACCATGGAGAACGCGGTGGGGATCTCGTCCGTTCCCGTCAACTGGGCCGCGTACAGGCCCACCAGGGCGGTCTGGAGCGGGTTGCCGGTGCCCAGGGCGTTCCACGGGTCCATTACGTCGTCGTGCCCGAAGGCCACGTTGACCCCGGCCGCGAGCATCTCCTTGACCTGGGTGAGGCCGCGCCGGCGCGGGTAGGCGTCGAAGCGGCCCTGGAGGTTGAGGTTGGCGAAGGGGTTGCTGACCAGGTTGATCCCGGACCGCTCCAGCAGCCGCTGGAGCTTGTAGCTGTAGGCGCCGTTGTAGGAGCCCATCGCGGTGGTGTGGGAGGCGGTCGCCCGGCCGCGCAGGCCGGAGCGCAGCGCCAGGGTGGCCAGTACCTCCACGAACCGCGACTGCTCGTCGTCGATCTCGTCGCAGTGGGCGTCCACGGGCAGCCCGTGCCGCTCGGCGAGTTCGAAGGCGAAGCGCAGCGAGTCGACCCCGTCCTCGCGGGTGTCCTCGAAGTGCGGGATCGCGCCGATCACGTCCGCGCCGCGCACGACCGCCTCCCGCATCAGGCGTTCGCCGTCCGGGAAGGAGACGATGCCCTCCTGCGGGAAGGCCACGATCTGGAGGGTCATCACGTCGCGCACCCGGTCGCGGACCTCCGCGAGCGCGTCGAGCGCGGTCAGGGCGGGGTCGGTGACGTCGCAGTGCGTGCGGACGTACAGCACGCCCTGGGCGGCCTGCCAGCGCAGCACCTCGGTGGCGCGCGCGACGACGTCCTCGCGGGTCAGGGTCTTCTTGCGCTCGCTCCAGCGGGCGATGCCCTCCCAGAGGGTGCCGGAGGCGTTGGGGCGCGGCTCGCCCGCGGTCAGGGCGGTGTCCAGGTGGATGTGGGGCTCGACGAAGGGCGCGGTGAGCAGCCCGCCGTGCGCCTCGATCAGGGTCCCGGTCACCGGGGGTTCGCGCTCGTCGTCGTGCGGGATGAGGTGGGCGATCCGGCCGTCCTCGGCCACCTCGACGTCGACGAGGTCGGCGGCAACCGCGCCGCGGCCCTCTCCTGTGTGCAGCCGGGCACCCCGGACGATCATGCGCATACCGTGACGTTATAGCGGTACGGGCGCACGCGCGGCGGCATCCGGGCACCGCCCCGCCCGGTGCGGCGAGAATGGGACGCATGACCAGCGATGTGAGCAGCGACGTGAGCGACGCGAGCGCCCCGACCTCCAGTGCCCCGCCCGCCATGCCGGACTGGGAGAAGCGGTTCCGCGCACCCCGCGTCGGCCTGCCCGACTGGGCCGAGGACGCCCCGGACCGCAGCCTGTTCGTCTCCAACGCGACGGGGACCTACGAGCTGTACGCGTGGGACCGCGCGAGCGGCACGCAGCGCCAGGCCACCGACCGCCCCAACGGCACCACCGACGGCACCCTCTCCCCCGACGGCAACTGGATCTGGTGGTTCTCCGACACCGACGGCGACGAGTTCGGCGTCTGGGTGCGCCAGCCCTTCGAGGGCGGTCCCGACGAGCCCGCGACCCCCGGCCTGGAGCCGTCCTACCCGGGCGGTCTGGCCATCGGCCGGGACGGCACCGCGGTGGTGGGCCGCTCCACCGACGAGGACGGCTCGACGCTGCACGTCGTGCGCCCCGGCGCGGAGCCGGTGGAGATCTACCGCCACTCCGAGTCGGCGGGCGTGGGCGACCTCTCCCGCGACGGCACCCTCATCGTGATCGAGCACACCGAGCACGGCGACGCCATGCACTCCTCGCTGCGCGTGGTCACCCTGGACGGGGCGACCGTGGCCGAGCTGGACGACACCAAGGGCGGCACCGAGGAACTGGGCCTGTCCGCGCTCGGTTTCGCGCCGGTCGCCGGCGACACCCGGCTGCTGGTGGGCCACCAGCGGCGCGGCCGCTGGGAGCCGATGGTGTGGGACGTCGCCGCGGGCACCCAGGAGGACCTGGAGATCGACCTGCCGGGCGACGTGAGCGCCGAGTGGTACCCGGACGGCACCGCCCTGCTGATCGCCCACGAGTTCGAGGCGCGCGGCGAGCTGTGGCGCTACGACCTCGCGACGCGGGAGCTGCTGCGGGTGGACACCCCGCGCGGTACGGTCTCGGGCGCGACCGCCCGCCCCGACGGCACCGTCGAGTACCAGTGGTCCTCGGCCGCCGAGCCCGCCTCGGTACGGTCCACCACCGGCGCGGTGGTGCTGGACCCGCCCGGTTTCCGGCCGCCGGGCTCGGTGCCCGTCGAGGACGTGTGGGTGGAGGGCCCCGGCGGGCGGATCCACGCGCTGGCACAGCGCCCGGCCGGGCACGGCGAGGGCCCCTTCCCGACCGTCTTCGAGATCCACGGCGGGCCCACCTGGCACGACAGCGACGCCTTCGCCGCCACCCCCGCGGCCTGGCTGGACCACGGCTTCGCGGTGGTCCGGGTCAACTACCGGGGCTCGACCGGCTACGGGCGCGAGTGGACCGACGCGCTCAAGCACCGGGTCGGCCTGATCGAGCTGGAGGACATCGACGCGGTGCGCGTCTGGGCGGTGGAGTCCGGGCTCGCCGATCCCGCGCGCCTGGTGCTGTCCGGCGGCTCGTGGGGCGGCTACCTGACCCTGCTGGGCCTGGGCACCCAGCCCGAGGTGTGGGCGGTGGGGCTGGCCGCGGTGCCCGTCGCCGACTACGTGGCGGCGTACGAGGACGAGATGGAGCCGCTCAAGGCCCTGGACCGGACCCTCTTCGGGGGGACGCCCGAGGAGGTGCCCGAGCGCTTCACCACCTCGTCCCCGCTGACGTACGTGGACGCGGTGCGCGCGCCCGTGCACATCGCGGCGGGCGTCAACGACCCGCGCTGCCCGATCCGGCAGATCGACAACTACGTGGAGCGGCTGGCGGCGCGCGGCGCCGAGCACGAGGTCTACCGCTACGACGCCGGGCACGGCTCGCTGGTCGTGGAGGAGCGGATCAAGCAGGTCCGGATGGAGCTGGACTTCGCGCTGAAGCACCTGCCGCGGGGCGCCTCGCTCTGACGGCCCGCCCGGCGGCCCGGCCCCGCGCCGGCGACCCGGGACCGAGGCAGCGGTGCACCCCCCGTACCGTGGTGGGGTGCACCGGTTTCTCCTGACCCCGCGCTGGTGGGGGATCAACGTCTTCGTCGTGCTGGCCGTCCCCTTCTGCCTGTTCATGGGGACGTGGCAGCTCGGCCGGTTCGAGAACCGCGTCGGCAGCCACCGGGAGGCGTCCGCCGCGCGGCCCGCCGACCGCGCCGCCGCCCCGCTGGACTCCCTGCTCCCGGTGGACACCCGGACCTCGGGGCGCCTGGCCTCCGTCTCCGGCACCTACGCCGAACAGCTGCTGGTCCCGGACCGGCAGCTCGACGGGAGGACCGGCTTCTACGTGCTGACCCTGCTGCGCACCGACGGCGGCAAGGCGGTCCCGGTGGTCCGCGGCTGGCTCCCGGGGGCCCCCGACGCGGCCCGGGCCCCGGCTCCGCCGGCCGGGCGGGTCGAGGTCACCGGCGTCCTCCAGGCCTCGGAGAGCTCCAGCAGTAAGGGCGTCCACTCCCAGGGCGGACTGCCCGCCGGTCAGCTCGGCGTGATCGGGGCCGCCTCGCTGGTGAACCTGGTGCCCTACGGCCTGTACGACGCCTGGCTGACCGTGCCGACGGCGGCGGACGGCATGACCGCGGTACCGGCGACGGCTCCGGTGAACACCGGGCTCGACCTCAAGGCCTTCCAGAACCTCGGCTACACCGGCGAGTGGTTCGTCTTCGCGGCCTTCGTCCTCTTCATGTGGTTCCGGCTCTACCGGCGCGAGGTGGAGACGCTGCGCGACGCGGAGGCCGGGCTGCTGACCGGGGCGGCCGCCGACGGGAGCGCCGCCCCCGCGCCCGCTACGGCGTCGGCGCCGCGTCCAGCGCGATGACGCCCGTGCGGTAGAGCGTCCCCCCGCAGGCCGCGGGGAGGGTGGTCCGGGTGGCCGGCGCGCCGGGCTGGACGGTGTGCGTGACCGCGATCCCGGCGCCCTGCGGGGTCGGCGAGGCGCTCGGCTGCGCGCCCGTCCCGCTGTCGGCGTCCGCCCGCGCGCCCGTGTCCGGGGCGGTGCCGGCCGGCGGGGTCTTGGTCCCCGGCTCCGCGGTGGCGCCCGTGCAGGGGGTGTCGGGCACCCACGCGAAGCGCACCTCGTAGCCCGCGGCCGGCTGGAGGATGAGGCCGGGCGTCTCCACCGCCGGGTCCGGCAGTCCGGTCGCCGGGTCGCCCGCCGTGTGGGCGAGGACCGTGACGGCGGTCTTGCCGGTGGCCGCGCCCGATGCCGGGGCGGCCGTGACGGTGTCGGCGCCGGTGACCGTACAGCCCGCCGCGGAGACGTTCGTGACGCGGAAGCTGCCGTACACCTTGCCGTCCGCCTCCGCGCCGCGCGCGCTCGCGACCACACCGAGCTGGGCGTCGGCGCAGCCGGGCAGGCCCGCGGCCGCGGGGGGCAGCGGGCCGCCGCCGGTCGCGGCGCCCGTGGCGGCCGGGCCGGTTCCGGCCCCGCCGACGGCCTGCGCCGACGCCGCGGGGCCCGGAGTGCTGTCGGCGCCGCCCGCGCCCTGGCCGGGGGCCGGGGGCTGCGCGGTCGCGGGGGCCTCACCGCCGCCGGCGGCGTGCGGGTCGGAGGAGCCGCCGCCGGGTTCGCCCTCGGCGGCGGCGCCGTGGCCCGCCATCGCCGGGTGGTCGCCGGGCGGGCTCTCGGCCGCCGTCAGGTGCATCGCGGCCGGGACCGCGGTACCGCAGAGCAGCACGGCCGCGGCGGCGCCGATGACCGCGCGGCGCTTGCGGGCCCGGCGGACCGGGACGGCGTGGCGCAGGCGCTCCAGCGCGCCGTCCGAGGGCGCCAGGCCCCCGACGGCTCCGTGCAGCAGCCCGCGCAGGTCGTCCGGTCCGAGGGGGCCGGGCGACCCGGGGGCGCGGTCGTGGTCGTGGCCGCCGGGTTGCTCGTCGTGCGTCCCGCCGGACCGGTTCACCTGGTCGTTCATGACTGCGCAGCCTCCATCGCCACCCGCAGCGCGGCAATGCCCCGCGATCCGTACGCCTTCACCGAGCCCAGGGATATCCCGAGGGTCTCGGCGACCTGGGCCTCCGTCATGTCCGCGAAGTAGCGCAGCACCAGCACCTCGCGCTGGCGGCGTTGCAGTCCCCGCATGGACTTGATCAGGTCGTCCCGCTCCAACTGCTCGTACGCGCCCTCTTCGGCGCTCGCCATGTCGGGCATCGGCTTCGACAGCAGCTTGAGGCCGATGATGCGGCGGCGCAGCGCGGAGCGCGAGAGGTTCACGACGGTCTGGCGCAGGTACGCCAGGGTCTTCTCCGGTTCGCGGACCCGGCTGCGCGCGGAGTGCACCCGGATGAACGCCTCTTGAACCACGTCCTCGCAGGAGGCGGTGTCGTCGAGCAGCAGCGCGGCCAGGCCCAGCAGGGAGCGGTAGTGCGCCTGGTAGGTGGCGGTGAGGTGGTCGACGGTGGTCCCGACGGCCGGGGCGGCCTCTGCGGCCTCGGCGGCCACCGGCCGGACCGCCGCCTCGCCCGTGGCGGGAGCCGCCGGGGGCACGGCGGAGCCGTCACGCGGGGAGGGCACGAGCACCCCCCTGGCCTTCGCGGCGGGCACGGCCGGCGCGCCGGAGCCCGGCGTTCCCGCCGGAAGGGGCACGATCACCGGGAAGCCGTCGGCGGCGCCGGAGCGCGGTGAGCGCCGCCGGACCGGAAGGATCGCGGGGCGCACCGGTGGAGCCACGAAGTCGAGCAATGCCTCTGCCACGCCAGTTGGACACGCGTCCCCCGGTCAGGGTTGTACGCGTGCGGCAGCCTCACCAGCATTGTGTCGCCCGCCCTCATGCGTAACCGCTCTTCGCCTTGATCAGGGGATCGCACCCGTCGATCAGGGGATCACACCGATCCTACAAAGCGAATTACGCGAATTCACCAGCGATCAGTTCCGCGATCTGGATGGCGTTCAGTGCCACGCCCTTACGGAGATTGTCGGCGCACACGAAGAACTCCAGCGCACGGGGGTCGTCCAGGGACACCCGCACCCGTCCCACCCAGGCCGGATCGGTGCCCGCGGCGTCCACGGGCGTGGGGAACTCCCCCGCGGCCGGGTCGTCCACGAGGACCACGCCGGGGGCCGCCTCCAGGACCTCGCGGGCCCGCACCGGCTCGACCGGTTCCCCGAAGGCGGCCCGCACCGTCAGCGAGTGCCCGGTCATCACCGGTACCTGGACGCAGGTCACGGCCACCGCGAGGGCGTCGAGTTCCAGGATCCGGCGGACCTCCGCCCGGACCGCCAGCTCGTGCGAGGACCAGCCGTCCGCGCGCAGCTCACCGGACCAGGGCACCACGTTGAGGGCGAGCGGCCCCTCGAAGGGCCCGGTGTCCTCGCCCACGGCCCGGCGCACGTCCCCGGTGTGCTCGCCCAGCGCGGTCCCGGCGACCAGGGCCAGCTGGCGGCGCAGGGTCTCGGCTCCGGCCCGGCCCTCGGCGCTCGCGGCCTGGTACGAGGAGACGACCAGCCCGGTCAGCCGGTACTCGGCGTGCAGCGCGCCCACGGCGGCGATCATCGCGGCCGTGACGGAGTCCGGCCCGGCGACGATCCCGCGGGGGCGCTTGCGCAGCGCGTGCGCGTTGATCTCGGGCACCACCAGCGGCACGTCGGGATCGTCGCGGAAGGCCGCGGAGTGGTCGACGACGGCGGCGCCGCGGGCGGTCACCACGGGCGCCCAGCGGGCCGACACCTCGGCCGGGGTGAGGAAGAGCGCGACGTCGCCCGGGCCGAGGCCCTCGAAGGCGTCCTCGGTGAGGGCGAGCACCTCGCTCTCCTCCCCGCGCACGGTCAGCCGCCGGCCGGCCGAGCGCGAGGAGGCGATCAGGCTGATCCGGCCCCAGACGTCCGCCCGCTGGGACAGCATCCGGAGCAGGACGGAGCCGACCGCTCCGGTCGCCCCGACCACGGCCAGCGCCGGGGCGGACGACCGGTCGGCGGTCATCGTCCGGTGCCTCCGTAGACGACGGCCTCGTCGCTGTCGGAGTCGAGGCCGAAGGCCGAGTGCACGGCGCGGACGGCTTCGTTGACGTCGTCCTGGCGAGTGACCACCGAGATGCGGATCTCGGAGGTCGAGATCAGCTCGATGTTGACGCCCGCGTCGGACAGGGCCTGGAAGAACGAGGCGGTGACGCCGGGGTTCGTCTTCATGCCCGCGCCGACCAGGGAGATCTTGCCGATCTGGTCGTCGTAGCGCAGGGAGTCGAAGCCGATCGCGCCCTTCGCCTTCTCCAGGGCGTCGATGGCCTTGTGGCCCTCGGACTTGGGGAGGGTGAAGGAGATGTCCGTCAGGCCGGTGGAGGCGGCGGACACGTTCTGCACGATCATGTCGATGTTGATCTCGGCGTCCGCGATGGCGCGGAAGATGGCCGCGGCCTCGCCCGGCTTGTCCGGCACCCCGACGACCGTGATCTTGGCTTCGGAGACGTCGTGAGCGACTCCGGAGATGATGGCGTGCTCCACCGGCTCGTCCCCTTGCGGATTCTCGTTGCTGACCCAGGTGCCGCGCAGTCCGGAGAAGGACGAGCGGACGTGGATCGGGATGTTGTATCGGCGTGCGTACTCCACGCAGCGGTGCAGCAGCACCTTGGAACCGGAGGCGGCCAGTTCCAGCATGTCCTCGGAGGAGATCCAGTCGATCTTCCGGGCCTTCTTCACGACGCGGGGGTCCGCGGTGAAGACGCCGTCGACGTCGGTGTAGATCTCGCAGACCTCGGCGTCGAGCGCCGCGGCCAGGGCGACGGCGGTCGTGTCCGACCCGCCGCGGCCGAGGGTGGTGATGTCCTTGCTGTCCGCCGAGACGCCCTGGAAACCGGCGACGATGGCGATGTTGCCCTCGTCCAGCGCGGTGCGGATCCGGCCCGGCGTGACATCGATGATGCGCGCTTTGTTGTGGACCGAGTCGGTGATCACGCCCGCCTGGCTGCCGGTGAACGACTGGGCCTCGTGGCCCAGGTTTTTGATCGCCATGGCCAGCAGGGCCATGGCGATCCGCTCCCCGGCGGTGAGCAGCATGTCGAATTCACGCCCGGCAGGCATCGGGGACACCTGCTCGGCGAGATCGATCAGCTCGTCCGTCGTGTCGCCCATCGCGGACACCACGACGACGACCTGGTGGCCGTCCTTCTTGGCGTCGACGATCCTCTTGGCGACCCGCTTGATGCCCTCGGCATCCGCTACGGAGGAGCCTCCGTACTTCTGCACGACTAGGCCCACGTGCGCTCCTCGATCAAGTCCGTCTGTTTGCGGGTGCAGTCTAACGAGCGGCCGCGATCCGACCGCCCCGTACCACATCATGAGACGAAGAGATCAAAAAATAAGTTCCCGGTCCGCGCTACTTGTCGCGCAGGCCGAGCGGGCCCGCGAGCTCCTGCGCCATCACCAGTCCGGCCTGCTCCGCGAGGTCCTCGTCCGTCAGGTCCTCGTCCGTATCCAGGCCGTCCAGCTCCTGGAGCGGCTGGTCGAGGCGGACGTGCGCGACGAGCGACTGCAGGGCCCGCAGCGTGGCCGAGGCGGTCGATCCCCAGTTGGAGAAGTACGAGAACTGCCACCACCACAGGGCCTCGGCGGTGCGCCCCGCCCGGTAGTGCACCAGGCCGTGCCGCAGGTCCGCGACCACGTCGGCGAGGTCGTCCGAGATCCGGTGCGCGACCGGCGCCTTGCGCGGCTCGTACGGGTCGAAGACCTCCGAGTACACGTCGACCGGGTCCAGCATCAGGGCGAACCGCTCGCGCAGCTCGTCCACGCCCGGCTCCGGCCCGATGTCCGGCTCGTAGCGCTCGTCGGGCACGACGTCCTGGTACGCCCCCAGCCGGCCTCCCGCCAGCAGCAGCTGGGAGACCTCCAGCAGCAGGAACGGCACCGCGCTGTCCGGGTCCTCGCCCTTGGCCACCTCGGTGACCGCGACGATGAAGGACTCGATCTGGTCGGAGATCTGGACGGCGAAGTCGTCCGGATCCTGGCCCACGGCGTGCAGCGTTGCGTCAGACATCGAGAAGTCGCCTTCCTTCAAAGGCCCGCCCGAGCGTGACCTCGTCCGCGTACTCCAAGTCTCCCCCCACGGGGAGCCCGCTGGCCAGGCGGGTCACCTTCAGGCCCATGGGCTTGATCATGCGGGCGAGGTACGTCGCCGTCGCCTCGCCCTCCAGGTTCGGGTCGGTGGCGAGGATCAGCTCGGTCACCGTCCCGTCCGCGAGGCGCGCCAACAGCTCGCGGATGCTCAGGTCCTCGGGGCCGACGCCCTCGATCGGGCTGATCGCGCCGCCCAGGACGTGGTACCGGCCCCGGAACTCACGCGTCCGCTCGATCGCGACGACGTCCTTCGACTCCTCGACCACGCAGATCACGGTGAGGTCCCGGCGCGGGTCGCGGCAGATGTTGCACCGCTCCTCCTGCGCCACGTTCCCGCACACCGCGCAGAACCGGACCTTGTCCTTGACCTCCAGCAGCGTGTGCGCGAGGCGGCGGACATCGGCGGGCTCGGCCTGCAGGATGTGGAAGGCGATCCGCTGCGCGCTCTTGGGCCCGACGCCGGGCAGCCTGCCCAGTTCGTCGATCAGGTCCTGGACCACGCCTTCGTACAACGGACTGCCTTCTTTCGTCGTCGCCCCGGACCACGGCGGTCCGGGAGGGGGAGCTTAGAACGGGAGGCCGGGAATGCCGCTGCCGCCGCCCAGGCCCTGCGCCAGCGGGCCCAGCTTCTCGGCCTGGAGCGCCTGCGCGTTCTCGTTGGCCGCCTGGACGGCCGCGACCACCAGGTCGGCGAGCGTCTCGGTGTCCTCGGGGTCCACGGCCTTCGGGTCGATCACCAGCGCGCGCAGCTCGCCGGAGCCGGTGACGGTGGCCTTGACCAGGCCCCCGCCCGCCTGGCCGTCGACCTCGGTGCGGGCCAGTTCCTCCTGGGCCGCGGCGAGGTCCTGCTGCATCTTCTGGGCCTGCTGGAGCAGCTGCTGCATGTTGGGCTGGCCACCGCCGGGGATCACTGTCACTCACTCCATACGTCGGACTGCTACGGGTGAAACCGAGCCTACGTGCTCCCCGGGCGCCGCGCCCCACGCCGTCGAGACCAACTCTTTCGAGTGAGCGTGAGGCGTGCACGCACCTGATCAAGGGCCCCTTGCGAGCGGAGATCCCGGGATTCGTCGCCCACCGCCCGCCGTTCGGAGGTAGGAAGGGCATGCGCACCATTGCGCACACGCGCACCACCACACGTCAGCGCAGGCAGAGGGAGTGCCGGGTGAGCCAGCCGGAGATGCAGCCCGAGGGGCCACCCCGGGATCCCCGGGAGGAGGGCGGCGCAGCGATGGCCGCCGCGGGCGATCTGACCGGCCGGCCCTTCCCGCTCGGGGACTGGGGCGAGCCCGCCGAGCGGCTCGACGAGCTGTACCGGCGGGTCGAGGCCGATGCGCTGCGGACCGCCGGGTGGTACCTCGGCGACCGCGCCCGCAAGCGGCGCGGGGCCCGGATCCTGCGCGCCGGGGCGGCCCTGGGCGCGCTCGCCGGCGCCGCGCTGCCGCTGCTGGAGCTGACGGGGGCCGCGCCCCGGCTGGCGGCGTACGGCTACCTCGCGCTGCTGCTCGCCACGGCCTGCCTGGCCTGCGACCGCTTCTTCGGCCTGACGTCCGGGTGGATGCGGGACGTGGCGACGGCCCAGGCGGTGCAGCGAAGACTCCAGACGCTCCAGTTCGACTGGGCGTCGGAGAACGTGCGCGAGGTGCTCGGCCCCACCGAGGGCACCGCCAGTGAGGCCGCGGACCGCTGCCTGAGCGTGCTGCGGCGCTTCCAGGAGGACGTGACGGAACTCGTCCGCTCCGAGACGGCGGACTGGATGGTGGAGTTCCGCTCGGGTCCGGCGCCGCTGGTGATGCAGTCCCTGGGCGCCGCCGGAACGCGGACCGAAGCGGGCCTCCCGCCGGTCCGCTTCCCGCTCCCGCCGGGGACCCGCCCGAACATGCCGCGCCAGCGGCCCCCGGAGCAGCCCCGCTGAGACCCCGGGCCACGGCCCGGGCGCAGGCCGGATCGCCCGCGGAGGGATCCGGACCCCGGCACGCAACGCCCGGGAACGCCCGGAACCACCCGGGAGCGTCCCGGAACGCTCCGGACGCGGGGTCAGCTGAAGATGATCATCGAGCCCTGGCCCAGGCTGCGCGTCGCCGCCGCGTGCAGCCCCAGCCAGACGTGCCGCTCGCGGGCGAACGGACTGTCGTCGTACGGGATCGGCCCCGCCGGCTCCTCCAGCGAAGTCGGCCGCCCCGGTGGCGCGGGCGGCGCGGGGGGATTGCCCGGGTCGATCCCGATCGAGGGCGCCACGAAGGCCAGCTCCCGCAGCAGGCCCTGGGCGGAACCCAGCGGTCCGCCCCCGGCCAGCAGCTCCTCGTTGGCCAGCGGAACCGCGAAGTCCACCGGCACGTACGCCCCGGCGTGGTCGTAGTGCCACACCAGGTGCGACTGCTGGGCCGTGGGCTCGAACATCTCCAGCAGCTGCTCGTAGTCCCCGCCCAGCTCGTCCACCGGCGTCACCGGCAGCCCGCAGAGCTGGAGCAGGTAGGCGCGCCGCAGGAAGTGCAGGGCGTCGTAGTCGAACCCGGCCACCGGGGCGACGTCCCCCGACAGTCCGGGCATGTACGCGAAGACGGGCACGGACGGCAGTCCGGCCTCGCCCAGCGCCTTGTCGTACGAGGCGATCTCCTCCGCGAAGGGATTGTCGGGGCTGTGGCACAGCACGTCGACAAGGGGGACCAGCCACAGGTCACAGGCCACGCGGGCTCCGTCCGGTCGTTGTCCGCCGATCGGCCCAGCGTAGTGCGCCGGACACCCTCCGCGAAGGGGTCGGCAAAGGTCCGCTCGCCGATCCGGCGCGCGGACCTACCGCGGACCCACCCGCCAGACCCACGCGTCGCGCACCTTCACCGGGGGCTCCCCCAGCAGATCCGTCAGCGTGCGCACCAGCTCCGCCGAGCGGTCCTGCTCCGGTACGACCACCGCGCCCGCCTTCCAGTGCGCCAGGTCGCGGCGGGCCTGGGCGCGCCACTCCGGGCCGACCACGGGCGGCTCGGTCCCGTAGCGGACGTCCCGCAGCAGGTTCGACAGGTGCCGCGGGGGCGCCCCGTAGATCCCGATCCGGTCGGGGCCCCAGGGGCCGTTGTAGTAGCCCCCGGCCAGCCGGAAGCCGAAGTCCGCCTCGACCTGCCAGCGCAGCGCGTCGGCCGAGCCCGGGTCGGGCAGGGGCACGGCGACCAGCGACTCGCCGTCCCTGACGTACTGCTTCCAGGCGCCGGAGGTGACGAAGGCCGGCACCGGGTCCCGCTCCCGCACCGCCAGCGGCAGCGGCAGCACCGGGATCAGGACGGCGGCCACCGCGAGCAGGCCGAGGGTGCGGTGCTCGCGCGCGGGAGCGGCCAGGATCCGGTCCAGCGCGAGGGCGAGCAGGATGCCGAGGACCGGCGCGCAGACCATCGCCACGCGCCCCTCGATGACCGACTCGAAGAGCGGCAGCTCGATGATCCAGCGCCACGGGCCGGGCAGGGTGAGGTCCGTGTGCGGGACCGGGACGACCGGGCCGAGGGACAGCACGGCCGCCACGACACCGGTGAGCGCGAGCGCGCGGACGAGCCGCCGCCGCCACAGCCCGACGCAGGCGACGGCGCCGAAGGCGAGCAGGGGCCAGCCGTAGAAGGCGTTCTGCTCGGTGGTGTTCATGGACAGCCTGCCCGCGGTCTCCGGATCGCCGAAGAGCGAGCGGCCCGCGTACTCGACGAGGGCGCGCGGGCTGTTCCCCGCGTTGTCCCCGTGCAGCACCGAGTGGTAGCTCTGCGGGCCGGAGAACTGCCAGTACAGCGGGTAGGCCACCAGCGGCAGGCAGACCGCCAGGGCGACGAGCACGCCCAGGCCCAGCGGGCGCCAGGCCGCCCGGACCCGCTCGCGGTCGACCACGGCGTAGGCGAGGCCGAAGACGACCAGGCCCAGCGCGGTGATGAGCAGCGGCTCCTCGCCGATGAAGATCTGGTACGCGGAGAACAGGCCGAGCAGCACCCCGTCGCGCACCCGCACCCGGCCCCCGTCGGATCCGTCGCACAGCCGCAGCGCCCGGTCGATGATCAGCGGGATCATGAACAGGACGACGAAGTTCGGGTGGCCGTTGGCGTGGGAGACCATCGGCGGCGCGAACGCGGCGAGCGCGCCGCCCGCGGCGGCCGCCCACCGGGAGCGCACCAGACGGCGCCGGATCAGCCAGTACCAGGTCCAGCCGGACGCGGCCATGCCGAGGGTGAGGACCAGCACGAAGGTGACGGTCTCGCCGAAGGCGAGGGTGACCGGGATCAGCGGGACGGTGAGGCCGAGCATGGTCGCGTTGGCCATCAGGTTCACGCCGTCGGGCATGCCCTGGGCGGTGGTGAAGAGCGGGTTGCGCAGGTGTGTGATGTTGTCGGTGGTGACGCCGACGAACCACTCCCACTGGTTCTGGTCCTGGAGGGCGTCCCGCAGGTAGGCGCCGTCGAGGTCGAACCAGAGGCGGTGGAAGAGCAGGAAGGCCAGGGCGACGAAGAAGGCGGCGACGGCCAGGCCGCCCGCGTTCAGCCGCAGGAGCTCACGGACGCGCGGCGCGAGCGCCCGGTCGCCCCCGCGGGGTGCGCGGAGCGGCCACCGCTCCCCCGGGGGCCGGCCGGCCGGCCGTTCCGCGGTCGCCCAGCCCTGCGCGCGGCACCAGCGCAGCACCTCGGCGTCGACGGCCGGCCCGTGCAGGGTCGAGGCGGTGAAGGCGGCGCGGGCCCGGCCGCCGTCGAAGAGGGCGAAGGCGAGGGTGTCGGGGCGGAAGCCCGGCACGCCCGGGATGCCGAGGGTGCGGGCCAGGCGGCCGCGATGTCGGCCGCAGACCACGGCGGTCGCGGCGGGGGCGCGGTCGAGGTCGCGCTGGAGCGCGTCGAGGCCGTGCAGGTGGCCGGCGGCGTGGGCGGTGTCGGTGAGCAGCACGCGGCGGCCGGTGGTGGCGCGGACGGCCGCGCGCAGGGTGGGGACGGTCCGGATGCGGTGGTCGGACGCGGGGTCGGGGGCGTGAGCTTCGGCGGGGCCCGTGGCGGGCGCGGGGTCGGTGGCCGGCGCGGGATCGGTGGCGGGCGCGGGGTCTGCCGTCGGCGTGGCGTCGGGGGTGTCCGGCTCCACCACCAGCAGCTCCCAGGCGCCGCCGCCGGGCCAGGACGCGGCGTGCGCGTCGAGGTCCGCGCGCAGCCGGGCCAGGAGCGGGGCGGTCCGGTCGGCGGGGGCGCCGTGCGTCCGCAGCACCACGCTCAGCCGGACCGGCTGCGGCCAGGTGGCGCCCGTACGTGCGTCGAGGCGCCCGCTCGGCGCGCTCATGCGCCCGCCGCCGTCAGCGCGGCGGCCCAGTCCAGGTTGTGCTGGTTGTAGGCGTGCACCAGGCGGCGCACCTCGTGCGCGTCCGCGAGGGTCACCGCTTCGACGAGTTCGTTGTGCCCGTTCCACAGCGCCGCGTGCAGCTTCGGTTCCCGTTGCAGGTAGGGCACGGCGAAGACCCAGCACTGCACGCGGATGCGGTGCAGGAACTCGGAGATGTAGACGTTGCCCACCAGAGCGCTCAGCTCCCTCCAGAAGCGCAGGTCGTAGCCGATGAGCACCTCCAGGGAGCCGCTCAGCGCGGCCCGCCGGGCCTCCTCGGCCCGGCGGCGCACCGACACCAGCATCTCGCCCGAGCCGGGCGCCGTGCCGCGCTCGACGAGCCGGCGGAAGATCCCGTCGACGATCAGCGTGCGGGCCTCGACCAGGCCCCGGAAGTCGTCCACGGAGAAGATCCGCACCCGGAAACCGCGGTGCTGCACGGAGTCCAGCAGGCCTTGGGCGGCGAGGTCGACCAGCGCTTCGCGCACGGGCGTGGCGGACACCCCGTACTGCTCGGCTATCTGCTTCACCGTGAACTCGGTGCCCGGCGGCAGGCGTCCCGCGAGCACCTCGTCACGCAGCGCGTCCGCGATCTGCTGGCGAAGTGTGTTGCGGGTGACAGCGCCGCTGCCTGGCATAAGGGTCCGTCTCCTTCGTAGAACTCCGGACACCTTAGGCCAGGCAGCGGCGCCGCGACCGGGACGCTGTGTGATCACTGCGTGGTCGTTGCGCGGACGCCTCGTGAGCGCCCCGCGGATGCGCGGTGCCCGCCGGGGGGTGCGGCCCCTCGGCGGGCGGCGCGCGGAAGCGGCCGGGGCGGCGGCGCGGCGGGCTATGCGGAGGCCGTGTGCCGGTCCGCGACCGTGAGGGCCTCGTCGAGCAGGGCCAGGCCCTCCTTCGCCTCCGCCTCCGAGATGGTGCAGGGCGGCACGACGTGGGTGCGGTTCATGTTCACGAAGGGCCACAGACCGGACGCCTTGCAGGCCGCCGCGAACTCGGCCATGGGCACGTTGTCGGCGCCCGCCGCGTTGTAGGGGACGAGCGGTTCGCGCGTCTCCTTGTCCCGTACGAGTTCCACCGCCCAGAAGGCGCCCAGGCCGCGCACCTCGCCGACCGAGGGGTGGCGCTCGGCGATCTCGGCGAGCGCCGGGCCGATCACGTTCGCGCCGAGGTGGGCGGCGTGCTCGACGACGCCCTCCTGCGTCATCGCGTTCATCGTGGCGACGGCGGCTGCGCAGGCGAGCGGGTGCCCGGAGTAGGTCAGTCCGCCCGGGTAGGGGCGCGTGGCGAAGGTGTCGGCGATGGCGCCGGAGATCGCGACGCCGCCGAGCGGTACGTAGCCGCTGTTGACGCCCTTGGCGAAGCACAGCAGGTCGGGCGTGACGTCCCAGTGCTCGGCGGCGAACCACCTGCCGGTGCGGCCGAAGCCGGACATGACCTCGTCCAGGATGAAGACGATGCCGTAGCGGTCGCACAGGGCGCGGACCCCGGCGAGGTAGCCGGGCGGCGGGGTCATGATCCCGGCCGTGCCCGGTACCGACTCCAGGATGATCGCGGCGATGGACTGCGGTCCCTCGAAGGCGATGGTGTCGGCGAGGTGGCGCAGGGCGCGCTCGCACTCCTGCTCCTCGGTCTCGGCGTGGAAGGCCGAGCGGTAGAGGTAGGGGCCCCAGAAGTGCACGACCCCGGCCGAGGCGGTGTCGGAGGGCCAGCGGCGCGGGTCGCCGGTCAGGTTGATCGCCGCGGCGGTCGCGCCGTGGTAGGAGCGGTACGCCGACATGACCTTCTGGCGGCCGGTGTGCAGCCGGGCCATCCGGACGGCGTTCTCGACGGCTTCGGCGCCGCCGTTGGTGAAGAAGATCTTGTCCAGGTCGCCGGGCGTGCGCTCGGCGATCAGACGGGCCGCCTCGGAGCGGACGTCGACCGCGAAGCCGGGGGCCAGGGTGCACAGCCTGGCGGCCTGCTCCTGGATCGCGGCGACCACCTTCGGGTGCTGGTGGCCGATGTTGGTGTTCACCAGCTGGGAGGCGAAGTCGAGGTAGCGCCCGCCCTCGTAGTCCCAGAAGTACGACCCCTCGGCCCCGGCGACGGCGAGCGGGTCGATCAGGGCCTGGGCGGACCAGGAGTGGAAGACGTGGGCGCGGTCGGCGGCCTTGACGGCCGCACCGGCGCCCGGGTCGGCGGACACGGCGTGGGGAGCGGCGTGCGGGACATGAGGGGTCATGCGAGCAGGCTAGAAGTGCGCAGGTGGGAGGGGATATCGGCGGTCTGTATGGGGCTGGGGCGCGGACCTCGGCAACCTGTCCGGGTGACGGGCCGGACGACGGGTCGGGGGCGGGGCGCGATTCCTACTGTTTCGTCCTATGGGAACGCAGGGTGAGCCCATGATTGTGTCGACCTCAATAAGCCTGTACGCAATGCTTGTTGCGCAGGTCACAGGCGTCGCACACTGCCGCTCATGGAGCCGTTGAACGTAGTTGCAGAACTGTGGGAGCGGATAGAGGCCCGGGACTGGGACGGGGTCGGCGCGCTGATCGCGCACGACGCGGTGATCGAATGGCCGGTCAGCGGGGAGCGGATCGTCGGGCGCGCCAACTTCATCGCCGTGAACAGTGACGGCGCGGCGGACGCCGACGCGGACGCGGAGGGGCGGTCCGTGGAGGTGCTGCGGATCCTCGCCGACGGTGATTTCGTCGTCACCGAGGTCGAGATCCCGCAGGACCACGTCGTGTACCGGGCGGTGTCGCTGTGGACGGTACGGGCCGGGGAGGTCGTCGAGGCGCGCGAGTACTGGACCAGCCCCGGCCAGGACCCCGCGCCGCGCTGGCGCGCGGGGTACGTGGAACCCCTGGTCGCGGACTGAGCGTGCCGTGTCACCCAGTCGCCGACTGAGCGTGCCGTGTCACCCATGTAATACCTGAGAGCTACGCGGAAACCCCACTCCCTGGCGTGACGCTGACGACGGATCTCGGTTCATAGCTTCGGTACCGGAGAGAACGCCCCTCTGGACCGAAGGACCAGCCACATGTCGCTCAGCGCGCACAGCCGCCCCGTACGACTGCGCCGTGCGCTGCTCGCCGGGCTCATCACCGCGTCGGTCGTCCTCCCCGTGTCCGGCGCCGCGCCGCCCCAGGTCCCCGCTCCGGCGGCCGTGCGGTTCTCCGCGGAAGCCAGCGCCTCCGAGCGGTACGCCGCCAGCCTCACCAACCTGCGCGAGGCGGCCCGCATGGCCGAGGACGCGGGGCGCCCGGAGCGGGCCGCCAAGCTGCGGGCCATGACGGCGGGCGGCGCAGCGCGCTTCCTGTCCTTCGACGGCAGGGGGACGGGGCGGGCCGTCGAGGTGCTGGGCGACCTGGATACGGCGGACCGCATCGCGGTCCTGGTCCCGGGGTCCGACACCACCCTCGACACCTACCAGCGGTTCCGTGCCGGAGCCCTCGCCCTCCAGCAGCGCCTCCGGACCGAGCATCCGCGCTCCGCGGTGGTCGCCTGGCTGGGGTACGACACCCCGGGCACGGTCAGCACCACCGTCCTGACCACGGACCGTGCCGAGGACGGGGCGAGGAAGCTGGCCCCGTTCCTGGAGGAGCTGCGGCGGCTGGGCGGGAGCGACGCGCGGCTGTCGCTGCTCTGCCACTCCTACGGCTCGGTGGTCTGCGCCCGGACCGGGACCGGCCCTCGCGTCACCGACATGGCGTTGTACGGCAGCCCGGGGACCGGCGCCGACACCGCCGCCCAGCTGCCCACCGGCGCCCGGGTGTGGGCGGGGCGCGGCGGCGACGACTGGATCGCGGAGGTGCCGCACGTGCGCATCGCCGGGCTCGGTTTCGGTACGGATCCGGTGGATCCCGCGTTCGGTGCCCGTGTCTTCGACGCCGGGGCCGGTGGGCACAGCGACTACCTCCGGCCCGGGACGACCTCCCTCGACAGCCTCGCCCGGATCGTTCTGGGCACCGGCGCCCCCACGGAGGCCCCCCGTGCATGAGCTCCGGGCCCGCTGGGCCGCTCTGGCCCGCCGCACCGACGCCGCCACACCCGCCGACCGGGACCGGACCGTGGACGCGCTGCGCGCCTTCGCGATCCTCGGGGTGGTGCTGGGGCACTGGCTGGTCACCTCGCTGAACACCACCGAGGGCGGGCCGGCCACGAGCAGCCCGCTGGCGTCCATGCCCTGGCTCGCGCCGCTGTCGTGGGTGCTCCAGACGCTGGCCGTGTTCTTCCTCGTGGGCGGTCGGGTGGGGGCGTTGGGCTACGCGTCGGCCCGGGCGGCCGGCGTCTCGTACGGGCAGTGGATCGGGCGGCGGCTGGGGCGGCTGTTCCGGCCGGTCGCGGCGGTGCTCGTGGTGTGGACGCTCGTGGCAGGCGCGCTGCTGGCCTCCGGGGTCGAGTACGGCACGGTGCGCGGGCTGGTGAAGCTGGTCCTGTCCCCGATGTGGTTCCTGCTGGTGTTCGCGGGGCTGACGGCGCTGACTCCGCTGGTGGCCCGGTTGAGCCCGCTGGGGCCGCTGGCCGTCGTCGCCGTGGTGGACGTGTGGCGGTTCGCCCTGGGCGGGCCCGCCTGGATCGGCTGGGTCAATGTGGTGGCCGGGTGGCTTGTGCCCTACACCCTGGGGGCCGCGTGGGCACGGGGCGCCTTCGCCCGGCGCACCCCGGCCGTCCTGCTGCTCGCGGGCGGGGCGGTGGGCACCGCCGCCCTGGTCCTGGGGTGCGGTTACCCGGCGTCGATGGTGGGTGTCCCGGGGGCCGCGGTCTCCAACCTGAATCCGCCGACGCTGGCGGCGGTCGCTTTCGGGCTGGCCCAGTGCGCGCTGGCGCTGCTGGTACGGGGGCCGCTGGCGCGGGTCATGCGCCGGCCGATGGCGTGGGCGGGGGTGGCGCTGGTCAACCTGTCCGCGATGACGGTCTTCCTGTGGCACCAGAGCGCGATGATGTCCGTCACCGCGCTCGGTCTGCTCGGCGGGGTGGACCTGCCCGGTCTGCACACCGTCCCGGACTCCCTGGCGTGGATGGGTGCCCGGCTGCTGTGGCTGCCGGTCTTCGCGGCAGCGCTGCTGGTCTGCTGGGCGGCCTTCCGCACGTTCGAGCAGGGCGGCCGCAAGCGGCGGTCGGCCGGCACCTCGCGCATCGTGCGCACCGCAGGCACCGCGGCTCCTCCCGTGAAGGCCGCCGCCCGTGCCTAGGGTGAGCCTCGTGAAAGAGCCGATCAAGACCGCGGGCAGCCGCCCTCCGAGGGCCCGCAGCATGCTGCGGGCCCTGCGGGAGGATCTGCTCACCGCCCGCTGGGACCCCCTGCCGAGGCTGTCCCGGCCGCGCTGGCTGGCCCGGCTGCCGCATCTGCTGACCGGCTGTGTGGCGGCGCTGTTCGGCTTCCTGGTAGGCACCCAGGCCAGCGCGCAGTACGAGGTGGACCATCTGCCGGCGGTCCTGCTGGGCGTGCTGACCAGCCTCTCCATCGTGCTGGCGATGTGCTGGCCGATGCTGGGCTGGTGGCTGGCACTGGCCGCGTCGGTGAGCGTCGCCGTCGTGATCCACCCCCATGTGATGCTGGGGCAGCCCTGGCCGTGGATCCCGATGGGCGCGTTCGCCTTCGCCCCGGTGGTGCTGCTGGTCGCCCTCCGGGTGCCGCCCCGCGTGACCGCGGGGGTCGTCGGCACCACCCTCCTCCTCAGCCTCGTCGGCGAGCTGGGCTTCCGCCCGCCGCCCGGCCGCTCCACCCTTACCGAGGCGGTGGTCGTCCTCGGGGTCGCCGGGGTGCTGGGGTACTCGCTGCGCGCCGTGCGCCTGGCCCGCGGCCGGCTGGTGGAGCAGGAGACCCTGACCGAGGCCGAGCGCGCCCAGCGCACGCTGCTGGAGGAGCGCAGCCGGATCGCGCGCGAACTGCACGACGTCGTCGCGCACCACATGTCGGTCATCTCCATCCAGGCACAGGTCGCCGTGCACCTCGCGGAGAATCCGTCCGACGAGCTCAAGGAGAACCTGGCCGGGATCCGGGGCAATGCGCTGGAAGCGCTGACCGAGCTGCGCCGGGTCCTGGGCGTGCTGCGCTCGGAGCATCCGGACGATCCGGCCAATCCGCACCACCCGCAGCCGACCCTGGCCGAACTCGACGCGCTCGTCGCCAATGTGCGGGCCGCCGGGATGGAGGTCACCACGCAGATCGCGGGCGAGCGGCGGGCGCTGTCCCCGGGGATCGAACTGACCGCGTACCGCGTGGTGCAGGAGGCCCTGAGCAACTGCCTGCGCCATGCGCCCGGTTCCAGGGTGGAGGTCGGCCTGGCGTACGGGCCGCATAGTCTGCACCTGTGCGTCGCCAACTCCGCACCGACCGCACCGGCTGCGCCGTCTCCGGGGGCGGGGCACGGACTGCTGGGCATGCGGGAGCGGGCGGGCATGCTGGGCGGTGAGCTGGCCGCCGGACCCCGGCCCGGCGGCGGGTACGAGGTGAGCGTGGTGCTCCCGCTGGATCCGCCGTCCGACGCCCTCGCCAAGGAGAGTAGAGACCAGTGACCACTCCGATCCGGGTCATGATCGCCGACGATCAGATGATGGTCCGCCAGGGCTTCACCGTGCTGCTCAACGCGCAGCCGGACATCGAGGTCGTCGGCCAGGCCGTCGACGGGGCCGACGCGATCGCCCAGGCCGCCGTGCTCGGGCCGGACGTCATCCTGATGGACATCCGGATGCCGGGCATGGGCGGGATCGAGGCCACGGAGGCTCTCACCACGGCGCCCGGCTCCACCGTGAAGGTGCTGGTGCTGACCACCTTCGACCTGGACGAGTACGTGTACGAGGCGCTGCGGGCGGGAGCTTCCGGGTTCATGCTCAAGGACGCCTCGGCGGACCAGCTCGCCGAGGCGGTGCGGGTGGTCGCGGCCGGGGAGGCGCTGCTCTCGCCGAACATCACGAAGCGCCTGATCACGGAGTTCTCCCGGCTGGGGGCGCCGCGGGCGCCTTCGAAGGAGCGCATCGCGGAGCTGACCGAGCGGGAGACCGAGGTCCTGTCCTTGGTCGCCCAGGGGCTGTCCAACGGGGAGATCGCGGCGCATCTGATCGTGGCCGAGCAGACCGTGAAGACGCATGTCGGCCGGATCCTGGTGAAGCTGGGCCTGCGGGACCGGACCCAGGCCGCCGTCTTCGCGTACGAGACAGGTCTGGTCCGCCCGTCGGGCTACTGACTACGCCGGGTAGTACTTGAGAGGGAGGCTGATAAGTCCCCATCAGCGGCGACGCGGACCACGGGCTCGGCGGCCTACGGTTCATAGGTGACCGAGACGACCACCGGGGCAGCCCCCCGGACCCCTGAGATCCGGCTGGCGTCGGGCTTCATGCACAGCCTGCGCCGGGACCTGTTCACCGATGCCCTCGCCTACCGACCGCTCATGCCCTTGCGCGTGGACAACCCCCTGATACGCCGGCTTCCCCAGCGGATCCGGCGCGAGGCCGCCTTCGCCCCCCACGCGGTGGTGGCCGCGGTCGCCTTCGTCGTCCTGCTCAACGCGGGGCGCGGCACAGGCTACGAATCCCCGCTGCGGACGCTGGTGATCGGGCTGCTGACCGCCGTACCGGTGGTGATGACGCTGGTGCGGCCGCTCGGGGCGTTCTGGGCTTCGATGGCCGTCATGGCGGTGCTGGCCGTGCTCAATACGGGCGGGTCGCTCTGGCCGTGGTCGCCCGGGTCCTTCTTCGCGCACCTGGCCGTGCTCACCCTCGTGGCGATCCGGACCGGCCCGCGGGTGGCGGCCTGGATGTGGGTGGTCAGTACGGGGGCCGGGGTCGCCTTGAGCGTGCTCCTGGGCCGGGGGCATTCGATCGGGACGATGCCCATGGTCTTCCTCTCGGCTTTCATCCTGCTGGCGGTCAGCGTCCGCCACATACGGGTGGCGGCCGAGCAGGAGGTCTCGGCGCAGCAGGAGGTGACGGCCGTGGAGCGGGACCGGCGCACCCTGCTGGAGGAGCGCACGACGATCGCCCGCGAGCTGCACGACGTGGTGGCGCACCACATGTCGGTGGTGGCGATCCAGGCGGAGGCCGCACCGTACCGGGTGGAGAACCCCCCGCCGGAGCTGGAGGCGGCCTTCGTCACCATCCGGGAGAACGCGGTGGCGGCGCTCACCGAGCTGCGGCGGGTGCTGGGCGTGGTGCGGTCCTCGGACTACGAGGCACCGGACGCGCCCCAGCCGACGCTCGCCTCGCTGGACGGGCTGCTGAGCAATGTGCGGGAGGCGGGGATGACCGTGGAGAAGACGGTGACGGGCGCGGTGCGCGAGCTGCCCCAGGGGGTGGAGCTGTCGGCGTACCGGATCGTCCAGGAAGCCCTGAGCAACACCCTGCGGCACGCGCCGGGTGCGGCGGCCGGGGTCGAGGTGTCGTACGTCCTGGGCGGGCTGGGGGTGCGGATCGTCAATGGCGCGTCGACCGAGGACGTCCGGCCCTCGCCGGGCGCGGGGCACGGCATCACCGGGATGCGCGAGCGGGTGGCCATGCTGGAGGGGGAGATGACGGCCGGCCGGACGCCGGACGGCGGGTATGAGGTAGCCGTGTTCATACCGGTGCGCCCCCGGCCCTCCGAGGACGCGGCATGACGATCCGGGTACTGATCGTGGACGATCAGATGATGGTTCGGGAGGGGTTCTCCGTCCTGCTCAACGCGATGCCCGGCATCGAGGTGGTGGGGGAGGCCGTCGACGGCCGGGAGGCCCTGGAGCAGGTGACGGCGCTGCGGCCGGACGTGGTGCTGATGGACATCCGGATGCCGGTGATGAACGGCCTGGAGGCGACGCGGCTGATCGTCGCGGCGGACGCGGCGGCGAAGGTGCTGGTGCTGACCACCTTCGATCTCGACGAGTACGTGTACCAGGCGCTGCGGGCCGGAGCCTCCGGGTTCCTGCTCAAGGACGCGTCCGCACGGCAATTGGCCGACGGCGTGCGGGTGGTGGCGTCCGGTGAGGCGTTGCTGGCGCCCTCGGTGACCAAGCGGCTGATCGTGGAGTTCGCGAAGCTCGCGGAGACGCCCCGGGTGGCGGAGCCGGGGACGGTGGAGGAGCTGACCGAGCGGGAGACGGAGGTGCTCATCCTGATCGCGCAGGGCCTGTCCAACGCGGAGATAGCCGACCGCCTGGTGGTCGCGGAGTCCACGATCAAGACCCATGTCAGCCGGATCCTGGTCAAGTTGGGGCTGCGGGACCGCACCCAGGCCGCCGTCTACGCGTACGAGACCCGCCTGGTCTCGCCCGCATAGGAGGCGCCGCTGCCTAAGGTACGGGGATGGACTTCGATCCGTGGGACGCCGCCTTCGTCGCCGATCCGTACCCGGCCTACCGGGAGTTGCGGGAACGCGGGCGGGCGGTGTGGTGCGAGGCCACCGGACAGTGGTTGATCCCGCACTACGCGGACGTGAACGCGCTGCTGCGGGACCGGCGGCTGGGGCGGACGTACCTGCACCGCTTCACCCACGAGGAGTTCGGACGCACCGCGCCGCCGCCGGAGCACGAGCCGTTCCACGTCCTCAACGGCAACGGGCTGCTGGACCTGGAGGACCCCGCGCACGCGCGGGTACGCCGCCTCGTCGCGAAGGCGTTCACGCCGCGCACCGTGGAGCGGCTCGCGCCCGCCGTGCAGCGCCTCGCCCGCGAGCTGACCGCCCGGTTCGTCGCGGCGGGCGGCGGGGACCTGCTCACCGCGGTCGCCGAGCCGCTTCCGGTGGCGGTGATCGCCGAGCTGCTCGGCATCCCGGAGGAGGACCGGGCTCCGCTGCGGCCGTGGTCGGCGGACATCTGCGGGATGTACGAGCTGCGGCCCGGGCCCGAGAGCGCCGCGCGGGCGGTCCGCGCGAGCCTGGAGTTCAGCACGTACCTGCGCGACCTGATCGCGCAGCGCCGCACGTCCCCGGGTCCGGACCTGATCTCCGCCCTGATCGCCGCGCACGACGAGGAGGGCGGCGGCCGGCTCAGCGAGCAGGAGATGATCTCCACCTGTGTCCTGCTGCTCAACGCGGGACACGAGGCCACCGTGAACACCACTGCCAACGGCTGGTGGGCCCTTTTCCGCAATCCCGGGGCGCTCGACCGGCTCCGCGCCGGGAATCCCGAAAAGTTGTCCACAGCTGTGGATGAACTCATGCGGTACGACACCCCGCTCCAGCTGTTCGAGCGCTGGGTGCTCGACGACATCCGCGTCGGGGACACCGTCATCCCGCGCGGCGCGGAGGTGGCGCTGCTCTTCGGCTCCGCCAACCGCGACCCGGCCCGCTTCACGCGCCCCGACGAACTGGACCTCTCGCGCACGGACAATCCGCACCTGAGCCTCGGGGCGGGAATCCACTACTGCCTCGGCGCCCCACTCGCCCGGCTGGAACTCAGCGCCTCCTTCGGGGCGTTGCTCGACCCGGCCGTCCCACCCCTGCGCCTGACGCGCGAGCCGCAATGGCGGGACGGCTACGTGATCCGCGGCCTGCGGGAGCTGCTCGTCGAATGCTGAGCCGAGCACCGAATCGAGTGCCGACTGGTGCGACTCGGCACGCCTCGGCCCTAAGTCCCAAGACCTAAGCGCTGAACGGGCCTTCGTCGACGAATCTGCGCAGTTGGCGGGCGAACGACCGCGCCTCCTCCTGCGGCCAGGAGCTGAGCGACGCCTCGATCCGGTCGGCGAGGCGCTGCCGCATCGTTTCCACCGTGCGCGTGCCCTCTTCGGTGAGGGCCAGGAGGACGGCCCTGCGGTCGGCGGGGTCGGGTTCGCGACGGACCAGGCCGCCGGTTTCCAGTCGGGACGCTCGCCTGCTGACGCCGGAGCGGTCCAGGCCCACTTCGACGGCCAGGTCGGCGGCGCTGCGCGGGCCGGTTCTGGCGAGGCCGCTGAGGACGGGGTAGGTGACCTCGTCGACGGCTTCGCCGAGGTTCTCGGTCAGGGCCTGGTAGAGCCCGGCTCTGAGGGTGCGTTTGAGCAGGTCGCCCAGGGCGTCGGCGGCCGCGTGACCCGTTTCGTTGTCCACATCCCGAAGAATAGCGTGCGCAGCGCACGCGATAAGGTAGTCTCCCTCCTGAAGCGTGCGTCGCGCACGCAATCCCGTGCAGGGACTCTTCGACCATGGAGACACCATGAGCAGCAGCACCCGCGCCCTCACCCCCGCCCGCACCGACATCGCCACCGCTCTCGGCGAACTGCTCTTCTCCCCGGAGTCCGACCTCCACGAGGTCGCCGACCGGCACTTCGCGCCCGGCTACCGGCAGCGCACGGACGGCGCTTGGGCCGACCGGGCCGGGTTCCTGGAGCACATCGCCCACCTGCGCACCGTGGTGGCCGAGGGCAGCGTCGAGGTGCACGAGGAGCTGACCGACGGGACTCTGTACGCCGACCGCCACACCGTCCGCGTCACCAAGAAGGACGGCTCCACCGTCCGCATGGAGGTCTACCTCTTCGGCGAGTTCGCTCCCGACGGCCGGTTCCTGCGCATCGAGGAGACCACCCTCATGCTGGACGGCGACCCGGCCGACCGAAACCTCGGCAGCGCCCGCTGAGCCCCCGCCCCAGAAGCCCCGGCCCCAGGACCCCCGCCCCCGTCAGCCCACCAGGTCGCGCCGCCGCAGGGAGGCCAGGCCCGCCCCCGTGAGCACGGCCGCCAGCCCGGTCAGGGTCGCCACCGGTATCCACTCGACCGCCCCGGGCCCGGGCAGCCGGGGCAGGTGGGCGAAGGGCGACAGGTCCAGGGCGGCCTGCGGGAGGCCCAGCGCCGGGCCGACCCAGCCCAGGGCCAGCGCCGCACCCGCCACCGCCCAGGCGGCCACCGCGAACCGCGGCAGCGCGCCGTGCAGCAGCACCGCCAGCGCCCCGATCACCCACACCGCCGGAAGCTGCGCGAGGCAGGCCCCCACCGCCGCGCCCACGTCCCGGCCGTGCCCCAGGCCCAGGCCGAGCCCGCCCAGGGCCAGGATCAGCGCCGAGCCGCCGAAGGCGATCACCAGATGGCCGCCCGCCCAGCGCAGGCGCCCGACGGCGGCCGCCAGCAGCGGTTCGGCGCGCTGCGCGTTCTCCTCGCCCCCGAGCCGCAGCACCGACGAGACGATGTACAGCGCCGCCACCATCCCCAGCATCCCGGCCATCGCCGCGAGGAAGGCGTCGGTCACTCCAGCCTGTCCACCCATCCGCTCGATGATCTCGCGGGTCTTCGCGTTGTCCCCGACCAGTTGGGCCACGCCTTCGGTCATCGCCCCGAAGGACGCCCCGGCCGCGAGGAACCCGGCGCTCCACCCCAGCACGCTCCCCCGCTGGAGCCGCCACGCCAGCGCCGCGGGCCCACCGAGCCGCCCGCGCGCCGGTCCCGGCCGGGCCGCGAAGAAGCTCATCCCCAGGTCCCGGCGCCCGGCCAGGACGTACGCGAGCACCAGCAGCACCAGGCAGGCCGCGGCGAAGAGGCCGAGCACCCACCAGCGTTCGGCGGCGAAGGCGCGTACGTTCTCCAGCCAGCCCAGCGGCGAGGCCCAGGTCAGCGCCGACCCCCCGGCGGCCCGGCCCGCGTCCCCGGAGGCCCGCAGCACGAACGCCGCGCCCAGCACCGCGCCCGCCATCCCCTTGGCCAGGCGCGCGCTCTCGGTGAGCTGCGCAGCGATCGCGGCCACCGCGGCGAACACCATCCCGGTCGCGCCGAGCGCGGCCCCCAGCGCCAGCGCACCGGCCGCTCCCCGGCCCGCCAGTCCGGCCGCGACCAGGACCGCGACGAGCGCGTTGGCGACGAGGGCGGCCAGCAGGGCGGCGGTCAGCGGGGCCGTGCGCCCCACCATGGCGGCGCAGAGCATCTCCTGACGGCCGCTCTCCTCTTCCTCCCGGGTGTGCCGGACGACGATGACGAGGCTCATGACCGCGGCGCACAACCCGGCGAAGACCCCGCCCCTCCACGCGCTGAGCGCGCCGATCGAATCGCCGAAGACCGGCCCGTACAGGGCGCGCAGCGAGCCGTTGGCGTTCATGGTGACGGCCAGTCGGGCCCGCTCGGCCGCCGTCCCGTACGCCGATTGCAGCGCGGCGGGCATGCTGAGCACCAGCAGCGAGACCACCCCGATCCACACCGGCATCAGCACGCGATCCCGGCGCAGCGCCAGCCGCAACAGCCCGCCCGTCCCGGCGAGGCGGCCCCTCATCGCGCGCCACCCGCCACCGCGCCGGGCTGCTCCCGCACGTCCTCGGCGGCGTCCGCTTCCCCGTCCGCCCCCGTGTAGTGGCGCAGGAACAGCTCCTCCAGCGTCGGCGGCGTGGACGTCAGCGAGCGGACCCCCGACGCGGCGAGGGCGCGCAGCACGGCGTCCAGCTTGTCGGTGTCGGCCTGGAGGCGGACCGTCAGGCCCCGCACCTCGACGTCGTGCACGCCGGGCAGGTGCGCGAGGCCGTTGGGGGCGGCGGCCAGCTCGGCGGTGATCGAGGTGCGCCTGAGGTGGCGCAGTTCGGCGAGGCTGCCGCTTTCCACGGTCCGCCCCTTGCGGATGATGCTGACCCGGTCGCAGAGGGCCTCCACCTCGCTGAGGATGTGCGAGCTGAGCAGGACGGTCCGCCCGGCGGCGCGCGCGTCGGCCACGCAGCCGTGGAAGACCTCCTCCATCAGCGGGTCCAGACCGGAGGTGGGTTCGTCGAGGATCAGGAGGTCGACGTCGGCGGCGAAGGCGGCGACGAGGGCGACCTTCTGCCGGTTGCCCTTGGAGTACGTGCGCCCCTTCTTGGTGGGGTCGAGTTCGAACCGCTCGATCAGCTCGGCCCGGCGCCTCGCGTCCAGTCCGCCGCGCAACCGCCCGTACAGGTCTATGACCTCGCCGCCCGAGAGGTTGCGCCACAGGGTGACGTCCCCGGGGACGTAGGCGACGCGCCGGTGCAGGGCGACCGCATCGGCCCAGGGGTCGCCGCCGAGGAGCACCGCGCTGCCGGAGTCCGCGCGCAGCAGACCCAGCAGGACCCGGATGGTGGTCGACTTCCCGGAGCCGTTGGGACCGAGGAAGCCGTGTACCTCGCCGGCCGCGACCGAGAGGTCGAGCCCGTCCAGCGCGTGGGTGCGGCCGAACGACTTGTGGAGTCCGGCGACACTGATGGCCTTCGTCATGTTCCGAAGGTACGCTGGTTTCATAATTTTGTGAAGGTTGGAAATCGAGTAAAGTCGGGAGGGTGGCGGACATGAAGACGAAGACCCAGACGAAGAAGCCGACGGGCCCGGAGCGGGCGGACGCGGACGCCGCAGCCCCGGTCCCAGCCCCAGCCCCGGCCCCGGCCCGCGACGAGGAAGCGGTCAACCGCTTCGTGGAGCGCTTCGCCTCGCAGCTGACCGAGGCGGGCATGCAGCGCATGGCCTCTCGGGTCTTCGCCGCCCTGCTGGCCAGCGACGTCGGGGCGATGACCTCGGCCGAGCTGAGCCTGGCCCTGCAGATCAGCCCCGCCGCGGTATCGGGCGCCGTCGGCTACCTCACGCAGGTCAACATGGTCAGCCGGGAGCGCGAACCGGGCTCACGACGCGACCGCTACGTCCTGCACAACGAGTTCTGGTACGAGACCTTCACCCGCCGCGACCAGATCCTCACCCTGTGGGAGAAGACCCTGCGCGAGGGCGCGATCGGCCTCGGCCCGGACACCCCGGCCGGAAGCCGCGTCGCCGAGACCGCGGCCTTCTTCGAGTTCATGCACGGCGAGATGCTGGACCTGATGGATCGCTGGCGCGCCCACCGCGCCACCCTCGACCTGCCCTGACCCGCACCCTCCCCCGCCCCAGCCCGCGCGCCCCCGGCGCCCACACCCAGCACCGGCCCCCCGGAGCCCCCTCCGCGAGCCACAGCACCGCGTCCCCCGCCGACCCCGGCGGCCAGGGCCGCCCCGGGAACCCGCCTCCCGAGCGGTCCCAGCGCCACCACCCCCTGACCCTCCCCGAGCAGCACCACCGGGCCCCCGAGCCGGCCCCGGCGCACGGTGACGCGGTACGGCCTCCAGGGAGCCGGGGTCAGCAGCGCGCTCCGGGCCCGCCGGGCGACGTACAACTCGCGCACCCCCAGCACCACCGGGCTCAGCAGCACCACCTCCCCCACCCCAGCCCACCCACCTCATCGCGGCAGCGTCAGCCCCCACGCCCCCGGCCGCAAGGTCCACGTCCGGCGCCGCACCGGGCCGGTGTCGGCGTGGTCGGCGCGGTAGCGGAAATCCGCGCCCGAAACCGTCACGGACAGCCCCCGTCCGATCACGGCGGGCTCGGCGTCCACCATCCGGACAACGACTTCGACCAATCCGTCGCGGGCCTCCACGGCCACGTCGGCGACCGCCCGGTCCACGTCGCTGACCAGCACTCCGTCCGCCTCCACCCGCAGGCGCAGCCGCTGTGCGGGGACCGCCCCGCGGCCCACGGGCGGCCGCACCAGGGTCCGCACCAGCGACCGGCACGCACTCCACACGGACAGCGCGCCGGGCGCCCCGGGCGCGGCCGCACGCCCCACCCCGGCCCCCGCGACGGCACCCCCGCCACCCCCCGCACCGACGGGCCGGCCGACCGGCCAACCGGACGGCGCGACTCCGGTCCGGCGGCCGGGCGGACCACCCGGCCCGGCGATCCGCAGACCCCCCAGCACCACCCCGTCACTGTCGTCGACCAGCAGGTCACGGGTGCGCACGGCCCCGTCGAGCACCGCCCGCGCCCCCGCCACGGCGCCCACCGGAACGCCCAGCGCGCGGGCCAGCGACAGCGATCCGGCGGCACCGACGGGCACCAGCGCGAGCGCCGCGTCGGCCAGCTCGCGGCGCCGGTGGAGCAGCCCCACGGTGCGCACCAGCGCCTGGTCGTCACCCACGATCACCGGCTGCCGATGACCCCGGCGGGCGAGGGCCCGCGCGAACTCCTCAAGGCTCTCGGGGAGGCAGATCTTCGTCGCCGCCCCCGCCGACAAGACATCCTTCGCGATCCGCACGGACTCGCCGTCGAGGCGGCGGGCGACCGGGTCGACGAGCACGAGCAGGCCGCCTACCGGCGCGCCCGCATGGCTCATGGTGGGCTCTGGAGCCGACACCTCGGTCCTTCCTCGGGTAGCATCTTTGTGCAAGAGGCCCTTGCGCTATTGCGCCAGGGCCTTCGTCTATTCCGGGGTACCGGTCCGACGGCTCAGCCTGCGGTGTACATCGTCGTACGCCCCCTGACCTTGGACATGCCCCATCCGGAAGAGGTGTACGCCTGTGCCCGCTCTTGTGCTGCTCGGAGCTCAGTGGGGTGACGAGGGCAAGGGAAAGGCCACCGACCTGCTCGGTGGATCCGTTGACTATGTAGTGCGTTACCAGGGTGGCAACAACGCCGGCCACACGGTCGTCGTGGGCGACCAGAAGTATGCACTGCACCTTCTCCCTTCCGGCATCCTCTCCCCCGGATGCACCCCGGTCATCGGCAACGGTGTCGTCGTCGACCCGGCCGTCCTGCTCTCCGAGCTGCGCGGCCTGAACGAGCGCGGCATCGACACCTCCAAGCTGCTCCTGAGCGGCAACGCGCACCTGATCACGCCGTACAACGTCACCCTCGACAAGGTCGGCGAGCGCTTCCTCGGCAAGCGGAAGATCGGCACGACCGGCCGTGGCATCGGCCCGACGTACGCGGACAAGATCAACCGCATCGGCATCCGGGTCCAGGACCTCTACGACGAGTCGATCCTCACCCAGAAGGTCGAAGCGGCGCTGGAGGGCAAGAACCAGCTCCTCGCGAAGCTGTACAACCGGCGGGCGATCGACGCCGCCCAGATCGTCGACGAGATGCTCGGCTACGCGGAGCTGATCAAGCCCTACGTCGCCGACACCACCCTCATCATCAACAACGCGCTCGACGAGGACAAGGTCGTGCTGTTCGAGGGCGGCCAGGGCACGCTGCTCGACGTCGACCACGGCACGTACCCCTTCGTCACCTCCTCGAACCCGACCGCGGGCGGCGCCTGCACGGGTGCGGGTGTCGGTCCGACGAAGATCAGCCGCGTCATCGGCATCCTCAAGGCGTACACGACCCGCGTCGGCGCGGGCCCGTTCCCGACCGAGCTGTTCGACGCGGACGGCGAGGCGCTGCGCCGCATCGGCGGCGAGCGCGGCGTCACCACCGGCCGCGACCGCCGCTGCGGCTGGTTCGACGCGCCGATCGCCCGCTACGCGACCCGCGTGAACGGCCTGACGGACTTCTTCCTCACCAAGCTCGACGTGCTCACCGGCTGGGAAGAGATCCCGGTGTGCGTGGCGTACGAGATCGACGGCAAGCGCGTCGAGGAGCTGCCGTACTCGCAGACCGACTTCCACCACGCGAAGCCGATCTACGAAACCTTCCCCGGCTGGTCCGAGGACATCACCAAGGCGAAGACCTTCGACGAGCTGCCGAAGAACGCCAAGGCGTACGTGAAGGCCCTCGAAGAGATGTCGGGCGCCCCGATCTCCGCGATCGGCGTCGGCCCCGGCCGCACCGAGACGATCGAGATCAACTCGTTCCTGTAGCCGGACCGGCGGCCCCGCGGGCCGCCACCCGGTACGACGCCCGAGGGGCGGACCGCCACACGCGGTCCGCCCCTCGTGCGTGGCGGGGCCGGGGGCGGGGGGTCGGTGAAGGCCTTGAGCCCCCTCAGGGTCGCCACCTGCGCGGTCGGCAGCGTGACGGTGATGCGCGTGGTTCCCGGCATGGCGCGAGCGTAGGGCGGCCCGCGCCGAGCAGGTGGGCAAGTCCCCGGGATCACCCGTCCGGGTGACAGAGCACGCGACGCGCGCGGCTACCGGGCCACCGGACCGTCCAGCCGGTTGCGGTCGATGGTGAGGGTTTCGCCGCCCCAGGTCTCCTTCACGTTGCCCGCGAACTGGTGGATGCGGGCGTCCTTCGGCCACAGGCCGGCGGTCAGCGGGCCCTGGTCGGCCGTCGTGTCCCGCTGGTCCCAGCGCGCGTACCAGAGTGCTTCGGGGAGCGGCGAACGGCCCGCGCGGGCCGCTTCGGCCAGGTCGCGGACGCCGGAGCCGAGGCTGGAGTAGAAACCGGCCCGGTAGCCGGATGCCTTCAGCTCCCGCGTCCAGCCCACCACCGCGTCCACGACGGCCCGGCCGCATGCCGCAGGCGCGTCCTTGACGGCGTACGACTCGACGTCCAGGTAGACCGGGCTGCCCTTGCCGATGCCGAGCGCGGTGAGCGCCGTACCGCCTCGCGCGCCTGGGCGCGGCCCTGTTCGACGGCGCGGGCGGGCTCGAAGCGCTCCGTCTTGTGCGGGTAGTCGTTGCAGGGGGCCTGCATGCCGACGTGCGCGGGGATCAGCCGCCACCCCATCGCGCGCACCTGCCGGACCCACTCGGCGGTCAGTTCGGGCTGCGCGCAGTGCCGTTGGCTGCCGCTGACATAGATGCCGACGGCCCGGTAGGGGGAGGTCCCGTACCAGGCGCGCATCGCCTTCACGGGGGGCGCGGCGCAGGCGTCGAAGCCGAGGCCGTGCACCACCTCGGTGGCCGGCGGGGCGGGGGCGGCCGCGAGGGCGGGGGCTCGGACGGTGGCTGGGACGGTCGCGCCGAGGAGGGCGAGGGAGGCGGCGGTCAGACCGAAGTTCCGCAGAAGAGTGCGCACCGACCGGGACCCTGCCGCCCGGATGCCGCCAAGTGGGGGACCCGTACGGCGTGTCGCCGCACGACCACCCCATCCGGTTTCGGCGTCCCGGGCCTTGACGCGGGGAGCGCCTTCCTTTGTACGTCGCCTGCGCATCCGGCACCTGTCCCGCCGGGCTCGGCTCCGCCGGGCGCGGAGCCGGATCCCTGCGCCCCATGGGCCGACCGCGTGGACCGGCACGCCCAGGCGGCGGCCGGAGGCGGCCGGAGGCGGTCGGAGGCCGCCTCCGTTGGCCGCCAACGGTCCGCTGTGGGTGGGCCGGACCACCATCGGCCCGCATCAGCGAACCTCGGCAGTCGGGGCCATCCACCAGCCGAGGGTGTTCCCGGTCCGACCCGGCCCCTCAAGGGCGCTCCTTCGTCGCGTCGCTACGCGATGGCCTGCGGCCACCCTTGACCGCCCGCGCCGGACCGGCAGGCAATGAATGCCTGGCGGAGGGCCCCGACAAAGGACGCCCAGGGGGAAGCGGTTCCCGACGACCGGGATCTCATCTCTGCGGCCGGGTCAGGTAGTCGTCAACGAACCGCGCGACCTGCTCGGTGTACTGCACACGTCTCTTCATCCCGTCAGAGCGTATGGAGGGGAGAACATCCCTGCCGGGAATATGGGCCCACCAGACCCGTCCAAGCGAAGTACGTCCAGGTCAGGACGGGAGATCGAGCGGATCGGGTCGTCTGGAGGCCCCGGCCGCGCCCGGGCCCGGCGGAGCTCTGCGTGGGCGGTTCCCCGCCTGGCACTCCTGGCCCCGCCCCGGGACATCGCGTCAGCGGGTGCCCAGGACGATGACGGTTAGCGCACCGAGCACGATCAGGACGTACAGGAGCTGGCGCAGGTGCTCGTTCACTGCTCCTGTTCCTGTTCCTGTCCGCCTGTCTCTTCCCGCTGTGCGCGGCGGCGGGTCTGGTGCTCGGCTTCTTCGGTGAGCAGGTCACGGATCGCTTCCGCGAGGGCGACCGCCTTCCGCCAACCGTCCGGAAGGCGGGTCGCCGTGTGCCACGCGGCCAGGGCGGCCGCGGCCGTAAGGGTTCGACGGCCTTCGGCCTTGAAGTGCGAGGACCGGACGCCATGAGCGAGGAGGCCGCCGCCTTCGCCCAGGTACGCCAGCCACTCCACGGTGGTCGCGCTGTCCGGCGGCTGCTCCGCGTGGGCGAGTACGTACGCCGCTTCCTGCGCGAGTCGCGACTCCCATCCGCCAGTCCGGATGGGGTCCTCTCCGGCCGCGCAGATCCGGGGCGCGGCGGTGTTCACAGCCGCACCAGGGTGTCCGGTGCCGCCGTGAACTCCAGGCCGTTCGGCGCCCGGACGAATGCGGTGCGGGTGTGCCGCGGTGCCCCAGCGACCGTGCCGACGTACTCCTCGACCACGGCCATCAACTCACCCTCACGATCGGACCTGGGGTCGCGGACTTGTCGGCGGAGGTGGGGGTGGTCGACGTGTCCGAATGCTTCGTTCGTCGGAATCTGGCGCATCACACATCTCCGTTCTTTTGGCTCCAGCCGCTCTATCACTGTGAGTAGTGGAATGACTACGACGCTACTCGCAGTTTTTCTGTGAGTCAAGAGAATCTGTTACTCGCAGGAAATCTGTGTACCTGCGAGACTGTCTGCGACCGAAAGGAGCACGTATGAGCGAGGGATTCGGCCTGGTCGTGCGGTTTTCACTCCGCGATCAGGCAGCGGCGGCGGCTTTCGACGAGCTGTGCGCAGCCACCCTGGAGGGCATCAAGAGCGCCGAGCCGGGGACGCTGACCTACGTGGTGCACGTGCCGGAGGGTGAGCCGCTCATCCGCGTGTTCTACGAGCTGTACGCGGATCGGGCGGCGTTCGACGCACACGAGGCCCAAGCCCACACGAAGCACTTCCTCGCCGAGCGGGAGCAGTACCTTGCCGGTGTCGAGGTCACGTTCCTCGAAGCGATCAGCGGGAAGGTGGCAGCACAGCAGTGAGTTCCGAGGAGCGGCGCGTCTTCGGCGCGCGAGTGGCCGACCTGCGCAAGCAGCGGGGAATGACGCAAGGGGAACTCGCCGCGGCCATCGGGCGGACGGCGAGCTGGCTGTCCCAGGTCGAGCGGGGAATCCAGCCGGTGAACCGCCTCGATGTGCTGCGCCTGCTGGCCGACGGGCTCGGTGTGCCGCTCCAGGTGCTCGAACCCGCTGCCCCGCCGCCGGCCGAAGCCGAGCCGACGCCTCAGCCGGAGACGAACGACCTGGATCAGGCCCGCCTCGTGCTGTCCGGCCATCCTGCGCTTGGCGTTCTCCTCAGCCCGCGCCAGGACTTCCGGCCCGACACGCTGGACGATCTGCGGGCAGCGGTCGTGAAGGTCTGGGATCTCACGCACGGGGACCGCTTCGCCGAACTGAGCGCCGCTGTCGGCCCCCTGGTACCCCGGTTGGAGCGGGCGAGCAGGACTGCGCCGGCGAAGTACCTGCCCGAACTGCACGATCTCCTGGCCAGGACCTACCAGGCGCTGGCAGCCGCGTTCGTCCGCCAGAACGAGGCGGACGCCGCATGGGTCGCGGCCGACCGGGCCATCCGCGAAGCGGAACTGTCCGGCGATCCACTCGGTGTCTTCGCGGGCGTCTACCGCCTGTGCCACGCGTTCGTCCGCCTGCAACACCTCGACCAGGCCGAGCACGCGGCCGCGACGGCGGTCAGTGCCCTACAGCACCACGCCGAGGTCGACGAGCCCGCGCCGCAGCACCTCTCCGTGTTGGGCTCGCTGCACCTGATGCTGGCGCTCGTCCACGCCCGCTCCGGTGACAGGCCGTCCGCACGCCGTGAGATCGATGCGGCCCGGGTCATCGCCCATCAGCTCGGCACGGACCGGAACGACTTCAACCTGGAGTTCGGCCCGACGAACGTGGAGGTCCAGGCGGTCTCCACGGCAGTCGACCTCGGTGACGCGGGCGAGGCTCTCGACATCGCCAAGGACCTCGACACCGCCGGTCTCTCCTCCGAGCGGCAGGCTCGTCTCCTCATGGACGTGGGCCGCGCACACGCCCAGCGCCGGCAGTACGCCGATGCCCTCGACAGCCTTCTGCGCGCCGAGGAGCTGGCCCCCGAGATGATCCACACGCATGTCGCCTCGCGGTCGGTCGTACATGACCTCGTACTCGTGGCGGGCCGTGCCGCCTCGGACGAACTCCGCGCCCTGGCCGAGCGCACGGACAGTCTCCCGTGAGGGCCGTCCGGTAGCGCGGCGCGGCGGACTCGTAGACCTCGATGTCCACGACGTCCATCGGTCGGTCACTCACATCGGCGGACCAGATGGCGTTCCCGGGTCCCGCTACCAGGCCAGTTGGGCGATTTCTTCCGAGACCACTGCGCAGGCGTCGGCCGAGGGGTCGATCAGGGGGAAGTGGCCTACGCCGTCCAGGAGGGTCAGGCCGACCATTTCGCCCGCTTGCGCGGCGGCGTCCACGTAGGCCTCCGCCACCTCCGGCGGGACCACGATGTCGTCGCGGCCCTGGACCAGGGTGGTGGCGATGCCCGTCGGGAGGAGGGCGGCCGGGTCGGCGTACGGGAGGCGGGCGGAGAAGTGTGCCGGGCCGCCCAGGAGCTGGGACGAGGCGCCGCCGCAGACGTCGCGGGACTCCGCCTCGCGGAAGTGGGCGATGGGGGCCAGGGCCACCACGCCGCGCAGGGGCGGCGGGGCCGGGAGTCGCCAGGGGGCGTCGGCGGGCAGGACGTGGCGGGCGGCGGCCCACAGGGCGAGGTGACCGCCTGCCGAGTGGCCGGTGACGACCATGCGGCGCGGGTCGATGCCCGGGAGGGCGGTCGGCACCAGGGCGGGGAGCGCGTCCAGGGCGGCGGCGACGTCGTCGAAGGTCTCCGGCCACCGGCCCGCGATCGGGCCCTCGGCCTGCTGGTGCGGGAGGGAACTGCCGCGGCGGTACTCCACGTTGGCGACGGCGAAACCCTGGCGGGCCAGGAAGTCCGCGAAGGGGGTGATGTGGTGGCGGTCGTAGGGGGCGCGCCAGGCGCCGCCGTGCAGGACGACGACCAGCGGGGCCGGGCCGGGGCCCGCGGCGCGCGGGGCGTAGAAGTCGATGACCTGGTCGGGGTGTTCGCCGTAGGCGGCGGTGGTGTCGGGCTCGACCGGCGGGTGGGAGAAGGCCGACGCGGCCTCGGCAGCGTCACGTTCCACTGCGGGGTCCGTCATCAGCTCAACCTCCGGTAACGCGTGGGACAGCGGGGACAGCAGAGCCGGCGGGTACATGTGTTCCGGGCAGAGCGGGACCGTATCAGGCTGGAACCCGGCGTTCCGTGCCACCCCGGGCGCACGGGGGCGCATATGCGGGGGCGGGCGGAGCCGCAGCCCCGCCCGCCCCCTTGCCGTGACGTTTCGCCCCGACATCACCCGTATATGTGACCCAGCGTCCGGGCGGCCCGCTCCGCGTCGGCGAAACCGACGTACAGCGGGGTGAAGCCGAACCGCAGCACGTCGGGGGCCCGGAAGTCGCCCACGACGCCGCGCGCGATCAGCTCGGCCATGACGGCGGAGGCGTTCTCGGTGCGCAGCGACACCTGGCTGCCGCGCTCCGCGTGCGCGGCCGGGGTCACCGACTCGACCGCGCCCTCGGGCACGTACGCCGCCACGCACTCCAGGAAGAAGTCCGTCAGCGCGAGGGACTTGGCGCGGACGGCGTCCACCGTCACGCCGTCCCAGGCGTCCAGGGCCGCTTCGAGGGCGAGCATGGACAGGATGTCCGGGGTGCCCACCCGGCCGCGGACGGCGCCCTCGGCCGGGGTGAAGCCGGGGGTCATCGCGAAGGGCTCCGCGTGGCCGTTCCAGCCGGGCAGCGGCGAATCGAAGTCCCGCTGGTGGCGGGCCGCGATGTAGAGGTACGCCGGGGAGCCCGGGCCGCCGTTCAGGTACTTGTACGTGCAGCCCACCGCGAGGTCGACGGCGTTGTCGTCGAGGTCCACGGGCAGGGCGCCCGCGCTGTGGCACAGGTCCCAGACGGTGACCGCGCCCGCCGCGCGGGCCGCCGCCGTCAGACCGGGGAGGTCGTGCAGGCGGCCGGTGCGGTAGTCGACGTGGTTGAGCAGGACGACGGCCGTGGACGGGCCGAAGGCCTCGGCGGCGCGGTCCGGGTCGACGGGGACGACGTTCAGGCCGGTCATCCGGGCCGCGGAGGCGGCTATGTAGCCGTCGGTGGGGAAAGTGGCCGCGTCGACCAGGAGGTCGGTGCGGCCTTCGCCCGCGAGGCGGGCGGCGCCGACCAGGGCCTTGAAGAGGTTGACGCTGGTGGAGTCGCCCACGACGGTCTGGCCGGGGGCCGCGCCGATGAGGGGGGCGATGCGGTCGCCGATCCGCTCGGGGGCGGTCCACCAGGTGCCCTCGGACCAGGAGCGGATGAGGTTCTCGCCCCACTGGCGGGTGACGACGTCCGCCGTCGTGGCCGCGACGCCTGCCGGGAGGGCGCCGAGGCTGTTGCCGTCCAGGTAGACGAGGCCTTCGGGGAGGGTGAAGCGGGTGCGGAGCTTTGCCAGGTCGTCCTTGGCGTCCAGGTCCGCGGCGCGGGCCTGTAGGGCCGATTCCTTCGGGGCGGCTGGCGTGGCCTGCGGGGCCGGTGTCGTGGCCTGCGGGGCGGCTGCGCCGGGCGTTTCGGGGCTCCGCCCCGGACCCCGCTCCTCAAACGCCGGAGGGGCTGGATGTGCCGGAACGGCGGCTGGATGTGCCGGAACGGCGGCTGGATGTGCCGGAACAGGGGCTGGGTGTGCCGGAACAGGGGCTGAAACAGCCGGGGTCTCAGACATGGCTGCGCGCCGTCCAGAGTTCCGGGAAGACGTTCTTCTGGGCGCGCTTCTCCAGCCAGGTGACGCCGGCCGAGCCGCCCGTGCCCGTCTTCGCGCCCATCGCGCGGCGGGTGGCGACCAGGTGGTCGTTGCGCCAGCGCCAGACCAGTTCCGCGACGTCGGTCAGGACCTCGCCGAGGCGGTGCAGGTCGCCGTGGGCGTCCGGGTCGGCGTACAGCTCGGTCCAGACGGCTTCCACGACCGGCGAGGGCTCGTAGCGCTGGGTGAGGTCGCGGCCGAGGACCGAGGCGGGGATCCGCAGGCCGCGGCGGGAGAGCAGGCGCAGCACCTCGTCGTAGAGGCTGGGCTCGGCCAGGGCCTTCTCCAGCTCCGCGTACACGCGCGGCGCGCCGCGGTGCGGGACCAGCATCGACGCGGACTTCTCGCCGAGGAGGAATTCCATGCGGCGGTACATCGCGGACTGGAAGCCGGAGCCCTCGCCGAGGGCGCCGCGGTACGAGTTGAACTGCGCCGGGGTGAGCTGGGCGAGGGGGCGCCAGGAGGCATTGAGGGCCTCCAGCTCACGGAGGGATCGTTTCAGCGCGTCCATCGCGACGGGGAGGTCGTCCTCGCGCAGGGCGCGGGCCGCGGTCTCCCACTCGTGGACGATGACCGTGAACCACAGCTCCATGACCTGGGTGGTGACCAGGAAGACCATCTCGCCCGGGTCGTCAGAGCGCAGGTGCTGGAGGTGGGTGAGGACGTCCGCCTGGACGTAGTCCTCGTACGGGGTCGTGCCGGCGAAGTCGAGGTTCGGGGTTTCCGAACCGCCCACTCCGGAGGCATCAAGGTTTTCCGACATCGCTGTCTCCTCGATATGAACTTCCGGGTAGCGGTCCGCCCCTTCCTGCTGGGTGAGTGGAGCTCCGGTCCCCTGCTCGCATCATAGGCCGGGGGCCCGCGGGGCCCGCCAGTGGAAGGTGACCACCTTCACACCTTCCCCGGCGGCCCCCGAGGAGCGCGGACCTCAGTTCAGGGTGTCGGCCGCCGTCGCCGAGGAGTCGCGCAGGAAGGTCGAGCAGCGCTCGTACTCCGCGTCCTCGCCGATGGCGTGCGCGGCGCGCGCCAGGGCGTGCAGGGCGCGCAGGAAGCCGCGGTTCGGCTCGTGCTCCCACGGCACCGGGCCGTGGCCCTTCCAGCCGGCGCGGCGCAGCGAGTCCAGGCCGCGGTGGTAGCCGGTGCGGGCGTAGGCGTACGACTCCACGGCGCGGCCGGCCTCGAACGCGTCGTCCGCCAGGCGGGCCCAGGCGAGGGAGGAGGTCGGGTACTTCGCGGCCACCTCGGCCGGGTCGGTGCCCGCGGCGAGGGCCTCGCGCGGCTCGGGGTCGTCGGGCAGGTGGGTCGGGGCAGGGCCGCCGAGCAGGTTCTCGTGAATCGACATGCCCCCAGTCTGCGGTACTGGCGGCCCCGTGGTGGGGGGCCCACCACACCGGGCGCGATGTGTGTGCCCGGCGCACCTCCCCCCGTGCGGGGGCCGCACCGGACGGTGGGGTCGAAGGTCGACAGTTGACTTGACGGGGGAAACACAGTGAGCACGAGCACCATGTACAGGAGTCATGTCCCGACCCGCCCGCGCAGCCGTAGCGGGCCCGGGCGCGTCGACGCGGGAGACCGCGCGCACGAGGCGGCCGCCGATCTGTGCGGGGCGGTCTTCGGTTCGCTGCGCCGCCGCGACCAGCGGGAAAAGGGCCTGCAGTACGTCCGGGGGCTGCTCGCGACGCCCGGCCGCAAGTCCATCCGCAACATCGCGCAGCAGATCGGCGGGCCCGCCGCCGAGCAGAGCCTGCACCACTTCATCGCCGGTTCCACCTGGGACTGGCAGCCGATCCGCACCGCCCTGTCGCAGTACCTGGAGCAGTCCTCGCCGCTGACGGCCTGGGTGGCCCAGCCGATGGCGATCCCGAAGGGCGGGGAGCACTCGGTGGGCGTGGGCCGCCAGTACGACCCGCACCGCGGGCAGATGTTCCGCGGGCAGCAGGCCTGCGGGATCTGGTTCACCTCGGCCGATGTGGTCACGCCCGTCGGGTGGCGGCTGTACCTGCCGGAGGAGGGCCCGTCCGCGGACGGACCCTCCGCAGAGGGTCCGGACGCCGCCGGGTTCGAGGGCGGCGAGCGGTCCGGGGAGACGTACGAGGAGTGCGCGGTGACCGGGGTGCTGGACGCCGTGCGCCAGGTCGCGGTGCCGCCGCGGCCGGTGCTGCTGGACATCCAGAACATCGGCACCCGCTCCACGATGAACCGGTTCGCCGACGCGAAGCTGCCGGTCCTGGCCCGGATCAGTCCGGCCGCCCGGCTCCTGGTGACCGACCCGGCGCTCCCCGGGCACGGCGCGGGGACCCTGGCGGCGCGGGACGTGCTGCAGAACGTACGGGCGCTGCGCACGCCCGTCGAGTGGGCCGACCCCCTGTACCCGGGCCAGCGGCGCACCTCGCTGGTGGCCGCGGTGCGCGTGATGATGCCGGACCCCTCGCCCGCGCGGCGCCGCCACCTGACCCTGCTCGGCGAATGGACGGATGCCCGCAGCATGCCCACGCAGCTGTGGGTGACGGACCTGGCCCGGCCGGTGCCGGTGACCCCGGCGGTGCTGTTGCGGATGACGAAGCAGGCGCGCCGGGTGTCGGCGACCTCGGCGCGCAGCGTGCAGGAGGTCGGCCTGCGGGACTTCGCGGGGCGCTCGCTGCCGGGCTGGCACCGGCACGTGACGATGGCCTCGGTGGCGCACGCGGCGCGCTGCCTGTCGGAAACCGGGATGCCGGTGGGGCGGGACCTTCTCTAGGGTCGTGCCGTAACTCGATGGAGGATGACGGGGGTTCGTTGTGCACAGTGCCGTGGTGACCGCGGAGGGGGACCGGATCCGGTGGGTCGAGCTGGCCGGGGAGGAACCGGCGCGGGTCTACCTGCACGGACTGGGCTCCACCTCGCCCGCGTACTTCGCGGCGAGCGCGACGCACCCCCGGCTCGCCGGGCGCCGCTCGCTGCTGCTGGATCTGCTGGGGCACGGCCACAGCGACCGGCCCGAGGAGTTCTCGTACACGCTGGAGGCGCACGCCGACGCCGTGGCCGACGCGCTCCTGGAGGCGGAGGTCGCCGGGGCGGAGGTGATCGCCCACAGCATGGGCGGGGCGGTCGCGATCGTGCTGGCCCACCGGCACCCCCGGCTGGTCTCGCGGCTCGTCCTCGTCGACGCCAACCTCGACCCGGCGGAGCCGCCCGCGCCCGGAGCGGAGGTGCCGGCCGGGAGCAGCGGGCTCGCCGCCTACACGGAGGAGGAGTTCCTGGCGGGCGGCTGGGCCGAGGTGCGGGACCGGGTCGGCGCGCACTGGTGGTCGACGATGCGGCTCGCGGGTCGGACCGCCCTGCACCGCAGCGCCGTTCACCTCGCGGCGGGAACCCGGCCCACCATGCGGGAGCTGCTGGTGGGGCTGCGGATCCCGCGCGCCTTCCTGTACCCGGCCGAGGACGGCGCCCTCGCGGGGGCCGCGGAGCTGGAGGCGGCCGGTGTGAGCGTCGTGCCGGTCGCGGACTGCGGGCACAACATCATGCTGGACAACCCGGACGCGTTCGCGGGCGCGGTGCGGGCGGCCCTGGACGCTCCGGTGCACGTGCGCTGAGGGGACCGCGCCGACCCGGGCCCGCGCCGGCTCCGGCGCGGGCCCGGGTCACGTCGGGGGGCGGGTGCGGACGAGGATCTCGCGGGTGCGGCGCAGGCGCAGCGCCATCTGGATCTCCAGGGCCTGGGCCGGCTTCTGCCAGCCCTCGCCCAGGAGTTCCGCGATGCGCTCCAGGCGGCGCGAGACCGTGTTGGCGTGCACGTGCAGCGCTTCGGCGGCGTGCGTGGGGCTGGCGCCGGACTCGAAGTACGCCTCCAGGGTGCGGGTCAGCTCGGTGAAGCGGGCCGCGTCGTACTCCAGGACCGGCCCGAGGGCCTGCGCGATGAAGGCGTCCACGTCGTGATCAGCCGACAGCAGCAGGCCCAGGAAGCCGAGTTCGCGCAGGGAGGCGGTGCCTCCGGCGCCGTCGAGCGCGGTCAGCGCGTCGAGGCAGCGCGCGGCCTCCTCGTACACCCCGGCCACCGCCGACGGGCCCTTCGCCGGGCCCGCCGCGCCCGTGGAGACCGGGTGGCCGAGGAGCGGGGTGACCTCCATCGAGACCTGCCGGGCCGCCGCGGAGGCGTCCTCCCCGGGCAGCAGCAGCACGATGCAGCCGCGGCGGACCCCCTTGAGGCCGCCGACCCGGTAGGCGTACGAACTCGCCCAGGCGACCGCGCGGCCCAGCTCCCCGCCCTCGGGCCGGACCACGACCACCACGTGCGGCACGTCGAGGTCGATGCCCAGGCGCCGGGTGCGCTCGCGCAGGTGCAGGTCGGAGAGGTGGTGCGGGCGGTCGAGCAGCTCCTGGAGCAGCTCGTCGCGGACGGGGCCCTCCGCGGCCGCCGTACCGCGTTGGATCAGCATGAGGGAGGCCACTGACAGCGCCGCCAGTTCCAGCAGCCGCACGTCCTCCTCGGTGAGGGGCTCGGCGGCGTGCAGCACCAGGACGCCGAGGTCCTCGGCCCCGGCGGTGACGGGCGCGACCCACACCTCGCCCGCGGGCCGCGCGGCGCGGGCGTCGGACAGGCCGACCGGGCCGGGGCCCGCGGGGGCCTGCGTCTCGCGCGGGAGGCGGACCGGGCGGCGGGCCGTGTGCGCGTGCAGGGCGCCGCGGGTGACGGCGGCCTCGCCGAGGCCGAGCGGGGCGGGCCCCGGGGTCAGCGGGCGGCCGCCGGGATCGCGGACCTGGAGTACGCCGTCCAGCGCGTCCGCGGTGGTCCGCGCGAGCGTGGCCAGGCCGGCCCCGTCCAGCACGAGCCGGGCGAGGCGGGCGTGGCAGTCCCACAGGTAGCGGACCCGGGTGAGCGTGGCGTCGGTGACGGAACCGAAGCGCTCCAGCTCGGTCACCTCGTCGCGGGCCCGTTCCAGCAGCCGCGCCTTCTCGATGGCCACGGCGGCCAGGTCGGCCAGCGACAGCAGCATCCCCACCTCGGCCGGGGTGAAGGAGCGCACGCGCCGGTCCGCGCCGTAGAGCACGCCGAGGACGCCCTCGCGGTGGCGCAGCGGTACGGCGACGACGGCGCGCACGCCCTCGGCGCGGACCGCGGCGTCCACGCCGGGGGCGTGCGCGAGGGTGGTGTCGTGGGGGTAGTCCGCGCTCCAGACGGGGGCGCGGCGTTCGCGCACGAGCGCCCCGAGCCCCTCGGCGCAGCCGAGCCCGAGCCCGGACTCGTACCCGGCGCTGCTGCCGTCGGAGAGGTACGGGTAGGAGGTGCCGTCGGGCCGGGTGAAGCTGAGGCGGACCACGTCGAGGCCGAGCAGCCGCCGGGCCCGGCGCGCGATGACGCGCAGCAGGCTGTCGAGCTCGTAGGCGGAGGTCAGGTCGTGCGCGGTGTCGACGAGCGCGACGAGGCCGTCGGCGTTGTGGTCGCCGGGGTCGCCGGGGTCGCCTTGGACGCCGCGGTCGTCGTGGACGCCGCGGTCGTCGTGGACGCCGCGGTCGTCGTGGACGCCGCGGTCGTCGTGGTCGCCTTGGTCGCCGCCGCGCTCATCGCCGGATCCGCCGTCACGTGCGTCATCGGACCCGCCGTCGTCATCCGACGGCGCCGCAGCGGCCACGGCCTGCGGCTCCGGCGGCCGCCCGGCGCCGGCACGGATCGCGTGGGCCAGGGCGACGGCCCGGGTCAGTGCGGGGTCCGCCGCGGGCAGGAGCGCGTCGAAGGCGGCCGCGGGCGCGCCCGCGGCCAGCAGCTCCAGGACGGCGAGAGCCGCCCCGGCGCCCCCCGCGGCGTTCCCGGCGTCGTCCGGCACTGGTCCCATGGGCCCGTTCCCCCCGCTCCCTGACGTACCGGCACGCATCAAGCCATCCGAACCTAGGTTCCGCCGTGATCGTGGTCAAGTGAGCTTTCGCTGGTCAGAGCGGGTGCGGGGGCTCTAGGACCGGTACACGGCGGGCTCAGGGTGTCCCCCCGCAGGGCGGGCAGCCCCTGCAGCGCGCGCAGGGTCAGGGCGGCCGCGGTCCCCCAGCCGATGAGGCCCGGCAGGTCCTCCGCGCGGTCGCCGAGCGCCGTCCACAGCAGCCGGTGCGGGCGGGCGCCCGCCGCGGCCAGGCTCCGCCACCGCTTCCCGCCGAGCGCCCGGTCGTAGCGCGCGTACAGCAGCTGCGCGGTCGGCACGGCCAGCGGGCCCAGCTCGCACACGCGCAACGACGCGAACGCCGGGAGCGCGGCCAGGTCGAGGCCGCGCTCCCGGGCCCGCTCCAGGCCGCTCAGCCACGCTCCCAGGACCCCCTCGTACGTCCTGGGACCGGTCATCGGGCCGAAACACACACCGACGCCCTCGCCGAGCAGCCGCGCACCGGCCGCCGGGCCCTCCCCCGAGGCCGGCAGCACGACGATCAGATTGGGCCGGTCCACGGCCGCCACGAGCGCGCGGGCCGCGTCGTACGAGCACCCGTCACCCGGCGGCGGCGCCGCGACCAGCCCGCCGCGCGCGAGCAGGACGTCGCACACCGCGCCGAGGGCCGCGGGCCGCCGCGGCACCCCGTACAGCAGGTTCCGCACCGTCAGGCGGTCCGCGAACTCCGCCATCCGGTAGGGGCCGACGCCCGGTACGCCCTCCAGCCAGGGACTCACCCCTTCGGCCACCAGTCGGCGCACGGCAGCCGCGGCGCCGGGTTCTTCGACAAACGCAGCACCCATATCCACGGAGTGTGCTGGTCCGGGGGCCGCCGCACACGGCCGGTCCGGGTCGTGTGTCAACTCACCGGGCCGCGGACCGCGACCGGTGCGGCGCCCGCGAGCCGGGCCAGGCGGGCCATCCGGGAGCCCAGTCGGCGCGCGGCGTCCAGCACCGGGTCCGGACCCGGCCCGACGAAACGCCCCGGCGGCGCCGTCGGCCCGATCCAGCACATGTCCAACGCCTCGGCGAGAGCGGCCAGTTCGCGGAGGTGGCCCCGCGCGTCCCCCTCCGGGCGCACGAAACCGGCGGCCGGCTTCCCCCGCCAGTCCCCCCGCCCCAGCATCTGCGCCAAGGGGAGCGGGGCGCCGAAGAGGATGCCATCGGCCTGGGCCAGCACCTCCCACTGCGCCTCCCCCAGGTCGCCGGCGGCGACGAGGTGGCTGCGCGCACCGGCTTCCGCGGCGCCGTCGCGCGCCACGAAAGCCTGTGCGCAGGCCCGCCCCGCCCGCCCTTCGTGGACGACCGCGATCAGCGGGGGTGGGGTCACCCCCATCCCGTGTCACCGGCGGACGGGTGGCCGAGCGGGGCGGCCTGGCGGGTACGGGAGGTGGTGGCGTGGCTCATGAGGTGCACTTTCTGCGAGGAACCGGAGAAACATACCCGCCGGAATGGTGAGTGTTCGGGCGGGGCTAGGAAAAAAGACCGCAGTGGAGGAAAGCCCCCGCAAGCCCGTCAGACCGGCGCAAACCGCAGGTCAGGCAGCCAGTGGCAGGCTGGACGGCGGACCCGGCAGCAGCGCCCGGCGCAGGGCGCGGGTGGTGTCGCCCGGAGAGGACCCCAGGTCCGAACCGAGTGCTTCTGCGAGGGTTCGGTATGTTTCGAGGGACTTTCCGGCCGTTACGGCCCGCAATGCGGTCCGCAGCTCCCCGTGCCGGCCCAGCGCCAGCTCGGCCTCCACCCACTGCTTCAGCGCCGAGAGCCGGGTCGCCTCCAGGTCCGCGATGCGCGCCGCCAGCCGCGGACCGGCCTCGATCCCCTCGAAGGCCGGGCCCCGCCACAGGCGCAGCGCCCCGCGCAGCCGGTGGGCGGCGGTGGCGAAGTCCCCCCGTGCCATGGCCCGGTAGCCCGCTCCGGTCTCCCGGGCGAAGTCGCCCTGGTCACTGCGGCCGCCGTCGGTGTCCAGTAAGAATCCGCCGGGCAGCGAGACCAGAACGGCCTCGGGGGTGCGCCGCCCGGCGGAGTCGGTGGCTCCGGCCAGGAGTTCGCGTATCCGGCGGACCGAGGTCAGCAGGACCGAGCGGGCGTGTTCGCCGTCCTGCCCGTACGCCGACAGCTCCGCGGCCAGGACGTCGGTGGGCACCATCTGGTCGGCGTGGGCGGCGAGTACGGCGAAGACCTGGCGGGCGGGCTCTGCCTGCGGGACCACGGGAACGCCGTTTTCCAGGGCGCGAAACCCGCCGAGCACCTCGATGTCCATGAATCCCTCCCCAGGGTGCGACGCGTCACGGTCCACGCTCACGAGCGGACCCCGCCGGAAAAATGATACCCGGAAGTTTTTTTCATGGAAATGCCCCGGGCATCACGAATCACGTGAGCCGGGGCACAGGTGGCCCGGGGCGCGAAAAAAGGTCCTCCCCGCGAGGACGGGGAGGACCGGCGAGCCACGGGCGGGGACGCCCGTCAGGCGACGTTCCCCTCGGCTCCGGCATCGCCCGGGAACTGCCGCAGGTCGTCGCAGTCGCACAGGTGCGCGCCCTGCACCCCGTGGAGCGCCCGGCCGCCGCGGCCGGGAGCGGTGTCCAGCCGGATCGCCACGGCCGAGACGACCAGGCTGGGCATCACGCTCGTGTAGAGCGCCGAGACCTCGTCGTCCAGCGTGAGGCCGAGGGTCTGCGACATGACGTTGAGCCCGGCGAAGGAGCCGACGATCAGCCGGGACGGCTGCGCCGGGTCCACGTGCGAGAGCAGCTCCCCTCGGGCCTTGGCCTCGGTCATCAGCTCGGTGTGCAGGTCGATCCACCCCTGGTAGGGCGCGGCCCGGTCCAGGGAGCGGCCGTTCTGCTCCAGCGTGAGCCGCGCGCTGCCGCGCATCAGGACGTCGTGCTGGAGGCGGTGGGAGAAGATCATGCCGATGTCGACGAACTGCTGCGCCTTGAATTCCTGCGGGGTGAACACCGGATCGACGTTGACCTGGGCGTCGATGACCGCCTGCGCCAGGTCTTCCTTCGAGTCGAAGTGGAAGTACAGGGCGCCCTTGGTGACCCTGGCGATCTTGACGATGTCCGTCAGTTTCGCCGCGTCGTAGCCCCGGTCCTCGAAGACCAGCGCCGCGGCCTCCAGGATCGCCTGGCGCGTCCGCACGGCGCGGTCCTGCTTCACCTGGGGTCGTTCAGTCCTCATCAGCCGTTCTGTCCCTCTCCATGCCCCCGTTCGATCGGCATTACATGCCCCCGGGTACGTACCTCTGAGTACAGCTTCACACCATCGTGAAGCCTCCGTCCACCGGCATGGTGACGCCTGTGACGAAGGAGGCACGCGAGCTGCAGAGCCACGCGGCCGCCTCCGCGATCTCCGAGGGTTCCGCGGTCCTCGGCTGCGGGGTGGAGGCGTGCAGTTGCGCCTCGACGCCCGGTACGGCGGCGAACCACTGCTCGACCACCTCGGTGCGGGTGGTCCCCGGGGCCACCGCGTTGACGCGGATGCCCTGGGCGGCGTACTCGGCGGCGGCGGCCTTGGTCAGGCCGATCACGGCGTGCTTGGCGGCCACGTAGGGAGCGGCCACCGGGGTCGCCAGCAGGCCGCCGACGGAACTGTTGTTGACGATCGTGCCGCCGCCGGTCAGCAGCATGGCCCCGATCTCGTCCCGCAGGCAGTTCCAGGTGCCCCGGACGTTCACTTCCATGATCTGCTCGTACAGATCGTCACCCATCTCGTGCAGCGGCGAACGCCCCACGCCCCAGCCCGCGTTGTTGAAGGCGCAGTCCAGCCGTCCGAAGCGGCGCACCGCGACGGCGACCGCCGCGGCGGTGTCGGCGGCACGGGTCACGTCGGTGACGGCGTACTCGACCTCCGCCCCCTGCGCGCGCAGTTCCTCGGTCAGCGCCCCGAGGCGGTCCTCGCGGCGGGCGGCCAGCACCAGCCTGGCCCCCTCGCGGGCGAAGACGCGGGCGGCGGCGGCTCCGATGCCGCTGCTGGCTCCCGTGATCAGTGCGACCTTGCCGTCGAGCATCCGCTCCCCTGCCATTGCCGTCCCCATTTCGATGTCACCGCTCGTCTGATGTCTGTGGCTTGATCCGGCCGGTCCGTCCGGGTCCGACGGCCCGCTCCCGCGAGGTCACGCCGCCCAGGACCGCCCCGCCGCGGCCTCGTGGTCGAGGGTACGCAGGAGCCGCTCGTCGATCTCCTCCAAGGAGCCGACCAGGTGCCGGACGCCCGCCTCGCGCATCAGACCCGCCTGGTAGCCGTGCTCGAAGGGGCTCGGGTGGCCGATGAACGGCACCCGCAGCGCGCGGGCGGCCTCGGAGACGCGGGCGACGTCGTCGATGAAGAGCGCCCGGTCGTAGTCGACGCCGAAGGTGTCGACGGCTATCTCGCGGATGCCCGGCCGGAAATCGTTGGTGCAGACGTAGCCCGGCTCGTCGAAGAGGTGCGCGTAGCGGCCGAGGTACGTGTCGAAGTGGGCCCGGTCCAGGCCGCCGTAGCAGACCGTCCGCAGGCCCAGGGCGCGCAGCCGGTGCAGCAGCTGCTCGGCGCCGGGGAGCACCTCCAGCGGGTGCTCGGCCAGGTGGGCGGCGCGCTCCTCGAAGTACACCTCCAGCACCTTCTCGGGTGACCAGTCGACGCCGGCGGCGGCGCCGAGCGCGCGGGCGGCGACGGTACGGGACTGCGAGAAGACCGCACGCTCCACGCCGGCGTCGTAGGTGCCCCCGCGGCTGGTGACGAACCGGTGGATCACCGGGCTGAAGGTGTCGTTGAGCAGCACCCCGTCGATGTTGACGGCGGCGAGCCTCAAGTGCCCCAGCGGGCGGACGGCGTGGCGGGCGGGCATCGGTGTCTCCCATCGGCGGGGACCGCTTGGGGTGGCGGGTGGTGCGGGCGGGGCGGGTCGGCTGCCGACGGGCCCGTTCCGGACAGTTGCAGCCACCGGTGTACCAGGGCCCCCCAGAAAAATACTCTGAGGTACGCGGCGACTGCTCGGTAAAAGATACCGGACGCGTGTCCGGTTTCCTCCGTCAGGCCGAAAATCGACCGAGGGTGACAGGGTGATCCCTTTCCAGTGACTGACCTGCACATATGGCGCCCATTGCGGTCGGTTTCGCCCCCCGCACAGGTGTGGAGTGTGTCACTTCGAAGCCCTAGGCTGACCGATCATCGGGTAATTCTCTGGCTGTCAACCAAACCTGGAAGTACGTACTTGGTGACGGCACATCCGAACGACTTCCGGCCAAGATCCCAAGGGGCTCCATGACCACGACCCTGGAACCGGCGGCCGCGTCCGCGTTCCCCCACCCCTCCCTGAAGTGCGTCTGCCCGGGCGCGACCGGGCAGACCCGGACCAGCACCGTTCCCCGGGAACTCGTGCACCGGGCGGCCGTGGCCGAGGTCTTCCTCACCGGAATGTGCGCGCCCGCCCCCGACCGCTTCCACGTGCGCGCCCAACTCCCGCGCGGTCACAGCTTCTTCACCCCGATCGCGGGCACCCACTACGACCCCATGATGATCTGCGAAGCCATTCGCCAGGTCGGCTCCTACATCGCCCACGAGGCCTACGGGGTACCGCTGGGCCACCAGTTCCTGCTCTGGGGCCTCGACTACACCACGGTTCCCGAGCACCTCCTGATCACGGACGCCCCGGCCGACCTCGACCTGGAGGTCAGCTGCTCCGACATCCGCATGCGCGGTACCCACCTGCAAGCGCTGCGGTACGAAGTGACCGTGCTCCGGGGCGGCGTGGTCGTCGCCACCGGCGACGTCGGCTACACCGTGACCTCGCCGGCGGTCTACCGGCGGCTGCGCGCCGAGCAGCTGGACCGCCGTCCGATGCCCTCCCTGCCGTCCGCGCCCCTCCATCCCGCGCAGGTCGGCCGCTTCTCCCCCTTCGACGTGGTGCTCGCCGCCACCGCGCCGGCCGCCACCGGCGTCACCTGGCAGCTGCGGTACGACACCCGTCACCCGGTGCTCTTCGACCACCCCGGGGACCACCTGCCGGGCATGGTCCTGCTGGAGGCCGCCCGCCAGGCCGCGCTGGCCCTGACCCCGGCGCCCGCCGTCATGCCGGTGTCGGTCGAAAGCACCTACCAGCGGTACGCGGAGTTCGGCATACCGCTGTGGATCCACGCCGAGCGCACCGATTCCACCACGGTGCGCGTGACCGGCACGCAGGACGGGGAGCAGGTCTTCCTCGCGGTCGTGGGCACCGGTCAGGTGCAGGCGATGCCGTTCGGGATGACGGCCTGAGCGTACGGGCACGGGGGCACGTACACGCAGAAGGGCCCTGATCCACCGCTGACGACGCGGTGGATCAGGGCCCTTCCGACGTTTCCGCCGCCTACTTCAGGCGGGTACCGGTCGAGCGCAGGTTCGCGCACGCTTCGGTGACGCGCACGGCCATGCCCGCCTCGGCGGCCTTGCCCCAGGTGCGGGGGTCGTACTTGGACTTGGTGCCGACCTCGCCGTCGACCTTCAGGACCGCGTCGTAGTTGCGGAACATGTGGTCCGCGACCGGACGGGTGAAGGCGTACTGGGTGTCGGTGTCGAGGTTCATCTTCACGACGCCGTTCTCCAGCGCGGTGGCGATCTCCTCGGCGCTGGAGCCGGAGCCGCCGTGGAAGACGAAGTCGAACGGGGAGGACTTGCCGTACTTCTCGCCCACGCCGGCCTGGAGGTCCTTGAGGAGCTCGGGGCGCAGGACGACGTTGCCCGGCTTGTAGACGCCGTGCACGTTGCCGAAGGAGGCGGCCAGCAGGTAGCGGCCCTTCTCGCCGAGGCCCAGCGCCTCGGCGGTGCGCAGCGCGTCGTCGACGGTCGTGTACAGCTCGTCGTTGATCTCGTGGCTGACGCCGTCCTCCTCGCCGCCGGTCGGGGTGATCTCGACCTCAAGAATGATCTTGGCGGCGGCGGCCTTGGCCAGCAGCTCCTGGCCGATGGCCAGGTTGTCGGCGAGGGTCTCGGCGGAACCGTCCCACATGTGCGACTGGAACAGCGGGTTCAGCCCACGGGCCACGCGCTCGGCGGACACCTCGAGCAGCGGGCGGACGTAGCCGTCCAGCTTGTCCTTGGGGCAGTGGTCCGTGTGCAGCGCGACCGTGATGTCGTACTTCGCGGCCACGATGTGGGCGAACTCGGCCAGGGCGACGGCGCCGGTCACCATGTCCTTGTTGTACTGGCCACCCAGGAACTCCGCGCCACCGGTGGAGATCTGGATGATGCCGTCGCTCTCGGCCTCCGCGAAGCCGCGCAGCGCAGCGTGCAGGGTCTGGGTCGAGGTCACGTTGATCGCCGGGTAGGCAAACTTGCCTGCCTTCGCCCGGTCGAGCATCTCGTTGTAGACCTCGGGGGTTGCGATGGGCATCTGTCCGCTCCTTGGATGTGCGGGGAGTGTGCTTATTGCGGGCCCTGACCTGGGGTGCGACGTTGCCGTCGGGGCTATCTTTCCAGACTCCGCACCACACTCCACCTCGCCCGGCGGCCGGGCCCGGCCCGGGCGGGCGGAGTGTTTCACGTGAAACACTCCGCCTCCCGGTAAAGGCCCAGGTCAGAACCGGTACACGGAATTCCGGGACCTCAAGTCACCGGCTCCCGGGGGAGGCCTTCGCCGGGGAGAGCGTCTCGTCAGGAGAGACCGAGGTCCCCGAGCCGGTACCCGGTGAGGTAGGGCAGTCCGGCGTCGGCGATGGCGTCGGCCGCGCCGCGGTCCACGATCGTGGCGACGGCCACGACCTCGCCGCCGGCCTCACGGACGGCCTCGACGGCGGTCAGCGGGGACCCGCCCGTGGTGGAGGTGTCCTCGACGACCAGGCAGCGACGGCCCTTCACGTCGGTGCCCTCGATCCGCCGCTGCATGCCGTGGGCCTTCTGCGCCTTGCGGACGACGAAGGCGTCCAGGCGCCGGCCGCGGGCGGCGGAGGCGTGCAGCATCGAGGTCGCCACCGGGTCGGCGCCCAGGGTCAGACCGCCGACGCAGTCGAACTCGAGGTCGGCGGTGAGGTCGAGCATGACCTGGCCGACCAGCGGGGCGGCCTCGCCGTCCAGGGTGATCCGGCGCAGGTCGATGTAGTAGTCGGCCTCCCGCCCGGAGGAAAGCGTCACCTTGCCGTGCACCACGGCCTTGTCCTTGATCTGCTGGAGCAGCTCACCACGTACGTCACTCATGCCCATGAGCTTAGGGGGTGTCTGATGGCCCCCTAGAGCCCCGCGTCGGAGTCGAGGCCGGACGCCCGCAGGCGGCGCCAGGTCCAGGTGGTGGACAGCTCCAGCGGGTCGACGGGCGTGACCAGCTGCGGGAGGGTGTTCAGGCCGTTGGGCGGGCCGGACTGCGGCTCGACGCAGACGTACTCCTCGGGCTGGTCGTAGACCACCAGCCATTCGGCCCTGCTGGTCATGCGCAGCTCCAGGGCGCCGGGCCAGGTCAGGGTGACGTCGACGCCGTAGGGCATGCCGAAGCAGTCGTCCCAGGGCCCGGGCAGCGGCTCGATGCGGCGGCCGGTCGGGAGGTAGTCCTCGCCCCGCTCCTCCTGCCAGACCGGCTCGAAGGCGAGCCGCAGGTCCTCCCCCACCCCGAGGTTGCGGCGGAACCAGGGGTGCCAGCCGACCTGGGCCGGGAAGGAGTCGTCGTACGTCTCCACGCCCAGGGCGAGCGTGAGCGCCTCCGGGGTGAGGGCGAAGGTCTGGGTCACCCTGCCCGAAAACGGCCACGGTGCGGCGAGGTCGTAGGTGAAGGAGGCCTCGGCCCGGGCGTCGTCGGCGCCGGTTCCGGCGGGGCTCCAGGCGGCGTGGCGGCCGAAGCCGTGGATGGCGTGCGGCGGGTGGTCCAGCGGCATCTGGTGGAGCACGCCACCGTCCCGGAAGCGGCCCTCGCCCAGCCGCCCGCACCAGGGCACCATCGGGAAGGACCCGAAGTCATCCCCTTGGCGCAGCAGTTCCAGCCCGTCGACGCGCAGACTGCTGATCCGGCAGCCGTTCTTCTGGTCGACGGTCAGTTCGGCGCCACCGGCGCTCAGTCGCGTACTCATGCCCCGACCCTACGGGTCAGCGGCGGCGTCGCAGGGCACGCCCGAGGACGACCGCCGAGGCGAGGGCGAGGGCCGCGGCGGGGGCCAGCCAGCGCAGGTTCAGGGCCGGGGAGCCGGAGTCCGGCGCGGGGACCGGGGCGTAACGGCCGCGCGGGGGTGCGTGGTCGACCTCTTCGGCGCTGCGGCCGATCATCGTGCGGCGGGCGTGGGCGGCTTCGGCGGGCGCGCGCGGCGTGTCCCCCAGGTCGCCGAACTCGCTCAAGTCGTGGTCGAGGAAGGGGTCCAGGGACGGGGGCGGCACCTCGGCGTCGAAGACCGTGGCGGACACCTCGATGACGCCGGGCCCGTCCGGCCCGTCCGCGGGGTCCGTCCCGTCCGCCGGGTCGCCTTCCGCCGCTTCCGCGGCCTCCCCCGCTGCCACGGCGTCCTGGGGATCGTCCACGACCGGGGCGCCCGCGATCGGCGCGTCGACGACCGGCCCGTCCGCGGCAGACGAGGGCGCGGTCGGGGGCGTGGCGGCGGTCGTCAGGTTCGCCGCGGTCCGGTCCAGCAGCCGGTGCACCGAGGTCGCGGTCGCGTCCGGGGCGAAGCCCGCCGCCCGGCCCTCCGCGCTGCCTGCGGCGGTGACGGCCAGCAGGGTGCCGCCCTCCGCCGGGGCCAGCCGCAGCGTGAGCGAGACCTTCACGGAGCCCGAGCCCCGGACCTCCGCGCCCTCCCCCTCCGCCTCGAAGGTGTCCTCGCCCCGTTCGGTGACGGTCAGCGCGCCCCGGTAGGTCACGGTGCTGCCGCCGACCCGCAGCTTCAGCCGCCCGGCCAGCGGCCCCGAGGCGCCGTCGGCGTCCTGCTGGAAGCCGGGGACGCACCGGGCCAGGCGGGCGGGGTCCCGCAGCACCGCTCGGAGGTCGGCTGCCGGTACCGGAACGAACACCTGATGCTCCATGGCGCCGAGCCTACCGAGGGCTCGGCCCAACCGGGAGCTTTCGCCGCCCCGGGCCGCCGCCTTTCCAGGCGCCCGGCGGACGCCCCGGCACCCACCCGGCGCCTGCCCGCGCCCCGGGGTCCCGGGACTCCTAGGACGCGTAGCGCGGGTGCGGGAGGGTCGAGGGGGGCAGGTCGCGCATCCGGACCCGTTCGGTGTCGCGGGCCGCGTCCTGCAGGGCGCGGGTGGACAGCGAGCGCAGCACCGGGGCGTCGCTCTCGACCCGCAGCGCGGGGGTGCGCTCCCGGGCGGCCAGGACGAAGCCCCAGTCCTGCGCCGGGGTGACCGAGCCGCCCTGCGCGCGGTCGGGGCCCGCCGCGAAGCCGGTGAGCCGCCCGCCCGCGCTGTAGGGCGCGGTCCGCAGCCCCGCCGCGCGCAGCGTGGCCTCCACGGTCCAGTAGCTGCGCGGCCGGGAGGTCAGCGGTCCCGCGTGCACCGCGAGCCGCCCGCCCGGGCGCAGCGCCCGCGCGGCCAGCCCGTAGAACTCCTGGGAGTACAGCTTGGTGCTGGGCGTGATGCCGGGGTCGGGGAGGTCGGAGACGATGACGTCGTACCGGCCGGCCGCGCCGGGTCCGCGCAGCCAGCGGAAGGCGTCCGAGGCCACCACCCCGATGCGCGGGTCGGCGTACACGTGCGCGTTCAGCCGCGACAGCATCGGGTCGGTGCGGGCGAGCCGGACCACGCCGGGGTCGAGTTCCACGACGGTGACGGATTCGACGTCGCGGTAGCGCGCCACCTCGCGGGCGGCCAGCCCGTCGCCGCCGCCGAGGACGAGCACGCGGGCGTGCGGGCCCGCCATCGCCGGGTGCACGAGGGCCTCGTGGTAGCGGTACTCGTCGTAACCGCTGACCCGCAGCCGCCCGTCGAAGTAGAGGTCGAGGGAGCGCGGTGAGCCGGCGGCCGGCCCGGTGACGACGAGTTCCTGGACGCCGGTCTGGACGGCGACCCGCACCTCGTCCCCGTAGACCGCGCGCCGGGCCACCCGTTCGAAGTCCCCCGCCAGCACGGTGGCCGCGGCCAGGACGAGCAGCACGCTCACGTTGGCGGCGAGCAGCACCCAGCGCGCGCGGCGGCTCAGGTCGCGGCGGAACAGCCACAGGACGAGGGCACCGCCCGCCAGCGCGTTGACGGTGCCGGTGAGCATCGCGCCGGTGAGCTGGCCGAGCAACGGCAAGAGCAGGAAGGGGAAGGCGAGGCCGCCGACGAGCGCTCCGACGTAATCGGCGGCGAAGAGGTCGGCCACCGCGCCGCCCGCGTCCTGCCGCCGCACCCGCTGGATGAGGGTCATCAGCAGCGGGATCTCGGCTCCCATCAGCACGCCGATCACGAGCGAGAAGGCGACCAGCGCCGGTCTGGACTCGCCGAACCAGGCGAAGCACGCGTACAGCGCCATGGCGGAGAGCCCCCCGACGAGGGCGAGCAGCGCTTCGACGGCTCCGAAGCCGAAGGCGGGCCGCCCGCGCAGCCGTTTGGCCAGCAGGGAGCCGACGCCCATGGCGAAGACCATGACGGAGAGCACCACCGACGCCTGGGTGACGGAATCACCGATCAGGTACGAGCCGAGGGCGAGCAGTTCCAGCTCGTAGACGAGCCCGCAGGCGGCGCAGACGAACACGGTGGCCAGGACGAGGAGTCGGCCGGTCCGGGGCCGTACGGGGAGGGCGGCCGGGACCGTGACCCTGCCCCTCGGCTTCGCTGCCGGGAGCACGCCGCCGGGGGTGGAACGGTCGATCATGCAGCGAACCGTACGTCACAGCCCGCCCGCACCCCGTCACCCACATGGGTGCAAGTGGTGTGCCATGCCTGCCAGTTGGAGTAACCGCGGAGCACCGCGCGGGCGGTCGCGCGCCGGATCGCGCGCCACGCGGTCCGGGCCGCCGGTGCACCGGCCCGACCGGTACGCGCCCGCCCGACGCACGACACCGCCCTACAGCGCGGCGGCCGCCATCCGTACGCCCACCCGGGTCCGGGTCGCGACCAACTGCCCTTCCTGCGGGTACGCGTGCCAGGTCCGCCAGCGCACCTGCCCCTCGCACCGCTGCACGAGCAGCGCCGTGAAGGCGTGCGGACTGCCCGGAAAGGTTCCGGCGAGCCCGTTCGGGTGATCCGCGACGAGGGCGAGCAACTCCTGCGCGCGCCCCGCGAAAGAGCCCTCGGAGAGGGTCTCCACGCGGGCGGCGAACTCGTACTCCCAGTCACCCACCCGCTTGGCCACGCCGAGGGGCAGCGGGGTGCTGCTGCCGGGCATGCAGGCGACCGTCTCCGAGCAGAGCACCGCGCCTTCCTCCAACAACACCTGGTGGGAGGCGCCGAGCAGGCGCAGCTCCACCTTCGCGCCCTCCAGTTGGAGGTTCAGTACGGCCAAGGCGGGCAGCCGCTCCCGACCCAGGGCCCAGGCGAGGTCGGCGGCACGCGTGTCGGTATAGGTGGTCTGGAGGGTCGTGAGCATGAGTCGGCTCCGCAAACGCGCGAGGGGAGATGGGCCGGGTCCCGCCAGCGGTAGGCAACGGGTGGGGGATCACCGGCGGGTCCACAGGAAGTCCAGCGAGGTCCGAGGACTGGTCTACTCAACCGAGGGAATCATGAAAGGCACGGCATCCACAGCGTTTTTACCCAACTTGAAGGGGTTTACATCCCCCCGGGGGCTCCACAGTTCAGGTGTTCAACCAGCGGTCCCGCGCGGCGGTCCCACCACCGGCCCCAGCAGGGAATTACCGGGAAGGTGCCCGGCGGAAACCACGTCCGCCGGGCACCTTCCCTCCGCATATCCCATCCGCCTACTCCGGCCCGCCGGTCAGCTGCCCCCGCACCCGCCGCCCCCGCAGGAGGAGGACGATCCGCAGGAGCTGCTCGAACAGGACGACGACGAGGACGAGGAACAGGACGAGGACGATCCGCCGTCCGAGGACGCCCCGCCGTCACCCGCCCACCAGCTGCCGGAGCCGCAGGACGAGCCGGAAGAGCCGGAGGAGCCGGACCATCCCCGGGCCCCGCCCCGCACCAGCCACCAGAAGAACCCCACCAGCACTGCCGCGATACCAATGAAAAAGGCCAGGAACACGGTCCTCGCCCCCCTCCTGTACGCCTCGGTCCCCCGAGGAGCGGGATCCCCGCGTCCCGCGTGACGAGGGGATTCCCGCGGCCCGTTCCGGCCAAAGCACACTTGAGCAACTCCAGAGCTTGGCCAAGGATGACGCCCATGAGCGCACCCGCGGGCGGCAGCCGCCCCTTCCTGAACCGCCGTCTCGCCTCCTTCGGCACGACGATCTTCGCGGAGATGTCCGCGCTGGCCACGAGCACCGGATCGATCAACCTCGGGCAGGGCTTCCCCGACACCGACGGGCCCGCCGAGATCGCCGCGGCGGCCTCCCGCGCGGTGCTCTCCGGCCGCGGCAACCAGTACCCGCCCGGCCCCGGCGTCCCCGAGCTGCGCGCCGCCGTCGCCCGCCACCAGCGGCGCTTCTACGGCCTGTCCTACGACCCGGACACCGAGGTCCTGGTCACGGCGGGCGCCACGGAGGCCATCGCGGCCTCCCTGCTGGCCCTCCTCGAACCGGGCGACGAGGTCATCGCCCTCGAACCGTTCTACGACTCCTACGCCGCCTGCATCGCCATGGCCGGCGCCACCCGCGTCCCGGTCACCCTGCGCCCGCACGCCGGGGCCTTCGCCCTCGACCTCGACGAGCTGCGCGCCGCCGTCACCCCGCGCACCCGGCTGCTGCTCCTGAACACCCCGCACAACCCCACCGGGACCGTGCTCGGCGCCGAAGAACTGGCCGGGGTCGCCGCCCTCGCCGTGGAGCGCGACCTCCTGGTCGTCACCGACGAGGTCTACGAGCACCTGGTCTTCGAGGGCGCGCACATCCCGCTCGCCTCGCTGCCGGGGATGCGCGAGCGCACGGTGACGATCTCCTCCGCCGGCAAGACCTTCTCCTTCACCGGCTGGAAGGTCGGCTGGGTGACGGCGCCGCCCGAGCTGGTCGCGGCGGTCCGCTCGGCCAAGCAGTTCCTGACGTACGTCTCCTCGGGCCCCTTCCAGTACGCCATCGCCCAGGCCCTGGACCTGCCCGACGCCTACTACGAGGGCTTCCGCGCCGACATGGCCCGCAAGCGGGACATCCTCTCCACGGGCCTGAAGGCGGCCGGCTTCGAGGTGTACGCCCCTGCGGGGACCTACTTCATCACCACCGACATCGCCGCCCTCGGCGAGCGCGACGGCCTCGACTTCTGCCGCCGCCTGCCCGCCCTCTGCGGGGTCGTGGCCATCCCCAACCAGGTCTTCTACGACGACAAGGCCGCGGGCGCCACCCAGGTCCGCTTCGCCTTCTGCAAGCAGGACTCCGTCCTCCAGGAAGCCGCCACCCGGCTGGGCCGCCTCTCCCGGCTCTGAGGGCGCCGCCGGGCTGCCCGGAGGCCGCCCGGGCGCGCGGCCGGGCCGACTCGTAGGGTCTCCCCTGACGGCCTTCCATCAGCGGACGGACGCAGCACCGGAAGGCCGGGAACATGACCACGCGCACGGTGACGGCTGCGCCGCGGACCCGGGCGGCGGGGGCCCTGTCGGCCGGGGTGACCGCGCTGGCGGTGTTCGCCGCGGTGCGCGCCGCCGGGGTGCTCGTGATCGCGCTCGGCGCCTGGTGGGCGGGCAAGGACCCGCTCGCCGTGCTCGGGACCTCCTGGGACTCCGGCTGGTACGTCGCGATCACCGAGCACGGCTACGGGCGCAGCCTCGCCTGGCCGCACAGCGGCTCCGTGCAGAGCGATCTGGCGTTCTTCCCGCTCTACCCCTCCCTGATGCGGCTCACGACCCTCCTGCTGCCCGTGGGGGCCGCCGGGGCGGGGCTGCTGGTCGCCTGGGGGGCGGCCGCCGCGGCCGCGGTCGGGGTCTACCGGGTCGGCGAGCGGGTGGCCGGGGCGCGGACCGGGGTGCTGCTGGTGGCGCTGTGGGGGGTCCAGCCGCACGCGGTGGTGTTCACCACCGGGTACACGGAGTCGCTGCTGGCCGCGCTGGCCGCGTGGTCGCTGTACGCGCTGCTGCGGGAGCGGTGGCTGTGGGCGGCGGGGCTCGCGGTGCTGGCCGGGCTGACCCGGCCCACCGGCATCGCGGTGGCCGCGGCGGTGTCGGTGACCGCCCTGTACGCGCTGCTGGCGCGCGGGGGGCTGCGGCGGCCCGCGGTGTGGGCGGCCGGGCTGCTGGCCCCGGCGGGCTGGGCGGCGTACCTCCTGGCCGTGGGCGTCCGGCGGCGCGACCTGCTGGGCGGCTACTTCGCCGTGCAGGACTCCTGGGGCTCGCGCTTCGACTTCGGGGCCTCGGCGGTGCGCTCGGCCTCGCGGGTGCTCATGGGCCAGGGCTCGCCCAACTCCGCGATGACGCTCGTCGTCCTGGCGCTGGCGGTGGGCCTCGGCGTGCTGCTCGCCCTGGACCGGGCACCGCTGCCGCTGCTCGTGTACACCGCCGTGCTGCTGGTGATAACCCTCGGCGGCGCGGGGTTCTTCGACTCCAAGCCGCGCTTCCTGCTGCCGGCCTTCCCGCTGCTGCTGCCGCTCGCGGCCGCCATGGCGAGAGCCCGGCCGCGGACTGCGGTCGTGGTGACCGGGGTCCTGGCCGGGCTCTCGTGCGGCTACGGGGCCTATCTGATGCTCGTGTCCCACGTACCGCTGTAGGGCTCGTCCGTGCGCGCGGGACTCAGTTCCCCGAGTCGTCGCCCTCGGCGTCGCCCTTCTCGTCGGCGGAATCCGCCGAGTCGACGTCCTTCTCCAGGCCGAACTGCTCCAGGAGCCACTTGTCGAACTCGATGGAGGCGCGGACCCAGCTGACCGTGGAGGACACGAAGTGCTCCAGGGAGACGCCGGTGCCGATCAGCATCTGCGCCTCACCGATCAGACGGACCGAGCCGTCGTCGTGGGTGTGACTGTAGACCTTGGGCCACAGGGTGCGGCGGTTCCAGTCGTCGATGGCCTCGAGGAGCTGGTGCTTGTCCTCGATGGCGTGCGGACGGTCGTAGAACGTCCGCACCGAGAAGACCTGCTGCTCGTCTTCGCCCCGGAACATGAAGTACGTGCGGAAGTCCTCCCACGGCGCCGCGAGGTCACCCTCGTCGTCGACGACGTACTTCAGCTCCATCTGCTCCAGGAGCTGCTTGACCAGATCCTGGTCGGGGACGACGGGTCCCGCCGATCCTGTGGCCTGCGGTTCGGGCTGACCCCCGAAGTTCGGAATCGAGGCCGGGTCGATGCTCACCGTGTACTTCCCTTCGTGCGGATACCTTCATCCTCCCCCATCGCGCCCACCCCGTGTCCACCCCCGGACGCGCGATCCGCTCCGGGCGGACAGGCATAAGAGCTGGTTAAGGGCGTGTATGGCCCGACGTGTGCGGGCGCCGTCCGTCCGGACGGCGCCCGCGGGCGTCCTGCGGCGCCGCGGCGGCTACAGCGCCTTGCCGACCAGCAGGCCCTCGCCCGCCACGTCCACGCGGACGGTGTCGCCGTCCTTGACCTCGCCCGCCAGGATCTCGCGGGCCAGCCGGTCCCCGACCGCGGTCTGGATCAGCCGGCGCAGCGGCCGGGCCCCGTAGGCCGGGTCGTTGCCCTTGTCCGCGAGCCAGGCCAGCGCCGCCGGCGTGACGTCGAGGGTCAGGCGGCGCTCCGCGAGACGGGCCGCCAGGCGGCCGATCTGGAGTTCGGCGATGTGCGCCAGCTCGTCCCGGTCCAGGGCGGAGAAGACCACCAGGTCGTCCAGGCGGTTGATGAACTCGGGCTTGAAGCTCGCCCGCACCACCTCCAGGACCTGCGCCTTCTTCACCTCCGGCGAGGTCAGCGGGTCCATCAGGTGCTGGCTGCCCAGGTTCGAGGTGAGCACCAGGATGGTGTTGCGGAAGTCCACCGTCCGGCCCTGGCCGTCCGTGAGCCGCCCGTCGTCGAGGACCTGGAGCAGCACGTCGAAGACCTCCGGGTGCGCCTTCTCCACCTCGTCGAGGAGCACGACGGAGTACGGGCGCCTGCGCACCGCCTCGGTGAGCTGGCCGCCCTCCTCGTAGCCGACGTAGCCGGGCGGGGCGCCGACCAGGCGGGCCACGCTGTGCTTCTCGCCGTACTCCGACATGTCGATGCGGATCATGGCCCGCTCGTCGTCGAAGAGGAAGTCCGCGAGGGCCTTGGCCAGCTCGGTCTTGCCGACGCCGGTCGGTCCCAGGAAGAGGAACGAGCCCGTCGGGCGGTCCGGGTCGGCGATCCCTGCGCGGGTGCGGCGCACGGCGTCCGAGACGGCCTGGACGGCCTCCTTCTGGCCGATGAGGCGCCGTCCCAGCTCCTCCTCCATCCGCAGCAGCTTCTGCGTCTCGCCCTCCAGCAGCCGCCCGGCCGGGATCCCGGTCCAGGCGCCCACCACGTCCGCGATGTCGTCGGGGCCGACCTCGTCCTTGACCATCGTGTCGCGGGAGACCTCCGCCTCGGCCTCGGTGGCCTCCGCCAGCTCCCGCTCCAGCGCCGGGATCTCCCCGTACAGCAGCTGGGAGGCGGCGTCGAAGTCGCCGTCGCGCTGGGCGCGCTCGGCCTGCCCGCGCAGGTCGTCGAGGCGTTCCTTCAGCTCGCCGACCCGGTTCAGGGACTGCTTCTCCTTCTCCCAGCGGGCGTTCAGGCCGCGCAGCTCCTCCTCCTTGTCGGCGAGGTCCTTGCGCAGCCGCTCCAGGCGCTCGATCGAGGCCGGGTCGGACTCGTTCTTCAGCGCCAGCTCCTCCATCCGCAGCCGGTCCACCGAGCGCTGGAGCTCGTCGATCTCGACGGGCGAGGAGTCGATCTCCATGCGCAGCCGGGAGGCGGCCTCGTCGACCAGGTCGATCGCCTTGTCGGGCAGGAAGCGGGAGGTGATGTACCGGTCGGAGAGGGTCGCGGCGGCGACCAGCGCGCTGTCGTTGATGACCACCTTGTGGTGGGCCTCGTAGCGGCCCTTGAGCCCGCGCAGGATCGCGATGGTGTCCTCGACGCTGGGCTCGGCGACCAGCACCTGCTGGAAGCGGCGCTCCAGCGCCGGGTCCTTCTCGATCCGCTCGCGGTACTCGTCGAGGGTGGTCGCGCCGACCATGCGCAGCTCGCCGCGCGCGAGCATCGGCTTGAGCATGTTGCCCGCGTCCATGGCGGAGTCGCCGCCGGCGCCCGCTCCGACGACGGTGTGCAGTTCGTCGATGAAGGTGATGATCTGGCCGTCGCTGGCCTTGATCTCCGACAGGACGGTCTTGAGCCGCTCCTCGAACTCGCCGCGGTACTTCGCACCGGCCACCATCGCGCCGAGGTCCAGGGAGACGAGCCGCTTGTTCTTGAGGGACTCCGGGACGTCGCCCTTCACGATGCGCTGCGCCAGGCCCTCGACGACGGCAGTCTTGCCGACGCCGGGCTCGCCGATGAGCACCGGGTTGTTCTTCGTGCGGCGCGAGAGGACCTGGACGACGCGCCGGATCTCGTGGTCGCGGCCGATCACGGGGTCGAGCTTGCCCTCGCGGGCGGCCGCCGTGAAGTCGGTGCCGAACTTCTCCAGGGCCTTGTACTGGCCCTCGGGGTCGGGGGAGGTCACCCGCCGCCCTCCTCTTGAGGTCTCGAATGCGGACAGCAGCTTCTTCGCGGTGGCGCCCTGCGCGGACAGCACCTCGCCCGCCGGACCGCCCTTGGCGGCGATGGCGATGAGGAGGTGCTCGGTGGAGAGGTACTCGTCGCCGAGCCGCCCGGCCTCGCGGTCGGCCTCGGCGAGTACGGCGAGCAGGTCGCGGCTGGGCTGCGGCGGTGCGACCGTGGACCCGGTGACGCTGGGCAGCGCGGCCAGCAGGCGCTCGGCGCCGGCCCGTACGACGGCCTGGTCGGCCTCGGTGGCGGCGAGCAGGTCGGTGACGTTCTCGTTGTCCTCGCCCGTGAGCAGGGCCAGCAGCAGGTGGGCGGGGGTCAGGTCGGCGTGGCCGCCCCGGACCGCCCTGCTGGTGGCGGCGTTCAGGGCGGCGCGGCTCTTGTTGGTCAGCTCGGCGTCCACGTACGGCTCCTCTCCGTTCCTTCTTCCGTTCCTTCTCTGCCAAGGGAAGCGTGCACAAAGTTGAGTCTATTCCACTCAAGGGCAAGCTCGTACGCTTCGGCGCATGTCCCATGACGCACTCAACCCGACGGCCGAGTACCTCGCCTTCTGGCAGGAACGGCACGTCTGCACGCTGACCACCCCGCGCCCCGACGGGACGCCGCACGTCGTGCCCGTGGGCGTGACGTACGACCCGGAGGCCGGGGTGGCGCGGGTGATCAGCAACAAGCACAGCAAGAAGATCCGCAACGTCCTGGCGGCGGGGCCCGAGGGGGCCCGGGTCGCGGTGTGCCAGATGGCGGGGCGCCGCTGGGCGACGCTGGAGGGGCGCGCGCGGATCCTCGACGACCCGGCGTCGGTGGCCGAGGCGGTGGAGCGCTACGCGCAGCGGTACGGACGCGTCCCGTCGCCCAATCCGGACCGGGTCGTCCTGGAGATCACTCTGGAGCGCGCGATGGGCCGCGCCTGAGGGGCCGAGCAGGGGTGTGCCCCTCGGGGCGGCGCGGACGGCGGGCTCGGGGTGCGGCGCGGGGCGCGTCGCGGGCGGTGCGGGTGTGCGGGTGGTGCGGCGCAGGGGTGCGGCGCCGCGGATTCATTCGGGCCAATTCCGGAACGTTCCCGGTGCGAGCACTGGACGGGAGGAGCACAGCGGCGCCATCGTGTTCAGGTTCACGACGGCGCCGCTGTGTGGGGGAAGCGCCTGAGCGATCTGTGACGACGGGGGAATCGCTTCAGGCACTGCGGGGGGTGGCGGTGGTGGCATCGGGTTCGAAAAGCTGGTGGTCGCGCTGATCAAGGTTGACGAAGACCATCCCGTACCGCACCTCGCAGCGGACGGGCTGCGGCGCGCCCCGGGGACGGCGCAGGCAGCGGTAGGCACGGACGTCCTCGTCCTCCTCGCGCACGACGACGATCGGCTGGCCGAACAAGGTGACCATCAACGAATCGCCGGTGTGGGGGATGGCCGTGACGAGGTCGATGAACTGCCATCCGGATCGGTACGCCGATGCCATTTCGCGACGGAAGTCGCGGTCGTCGGGGGTCATGACGACACCGCCTCGGGGTGGGAGGTCCACCCGGTGTCTCCCCCGGTGCCCTGCGGAGAATCGGTCCAGCCCGTGTCGTCCTTCAGATCGTTCTTCAGAACCGGCCCGTTGGTCCAGCCGGTGTCGAACGATGTTCCTGCCGGCGCACTGGTCCAGCCGGTGTCATGGCTGGCCCTAGCGCTCCCCGCGTCTGTGTCGACGGCGCTGATTGCACCAAAAACCGCAACGGCGGAGAAAACAACGGCAAGCGCCGAGCGAAGCATTCTTTTGTACATGGTCGGCTTCGTCCTCACTTGATGGAATCCTCTCCCCCGCGTGTCCGACGATGGCTCATTCAGGCACGTCACTGCCACAGGGACGATGCATCATGTTCTTGCATGTTCAGGACCCTGGGGGGTGGAGATTTGCCCAGAAGTGGCACAAACGAGACACATCCCCACCCCGTCACGTCTCTGTGTGACGAGGGAGCGCGGCTCTACGCGGCGGCGCTCAGTACGGGCCGTATCGCAAGGGGAGAAGTTGAAAATGCCCCCTGCCTGCTTGAATTCGCTCTTCTGCAGCCCGATCCGGACGACGCGAACCAGCTGCGTCCGGTTCCTCCGTCCGTCGCATTGGCCCAACGGCTGCATCCGATTGAACGTGAGATCCAGGACCGCCGACGCAGCGCTGTAGATCTCACCGACGCTTTCGAGCCGTTCCTCGCCATCAGTGCCCAGAGCCCCGCCAACACCCACGCCATCACGGTGCTGGAGGGCTTCGAGCGGATCAACGCCGCCCTGAACCTGGCGACCGCCGAGTGCCACACCGAGGTGCTGACGGTCCAGCCGGGCGGCGCCCGGCCCTCGCTCGCCCTGACCCAGGCACTGGAGCGGGACGCCCCGCTGATCGACCGAGGGGTCAGCATACGGACCCTCTACCAGCACACCGCGCGGCACAGCCAGGGCACGCTGGCCTACGTCGACCGGATCTCCGCGGGCAAGGTGGAGATCCGTACGCTGGAAGAACTGATAGAGCGCCTCATCATCTTCGACCGCACCGTCGCCTTCATCCCCGCCAGCGACGACCGGCGGGTGGCGCTGGAGCTGCGGCACCCGGGCCTGGTCGAGTACCTCATCAAGGTCTTCGAGCAGCTCTGGCGGCGCGCTGTGCCCCTGCGCCAGGAAGTGACGTACCGGCACACCCCCGAGGGGATTTCCGGCGTCCAGCGCTCCATCGCGCAGCTCCTGGTCGAGGGGTACGTCGACGAGGCCATCGCCCGGCGGCTGGGAATGAACGTACGGACGGCACGCGCCCACATCGCGAAGCTGGCCACCGTCCTCGGCAGCGGGAGCCGCGCGCAGCTCGGCTACCTCATCGCCCAGTCGGGGATCCTGGACGGCCCGGGCAGCCTGCCGGGCGGCGGCGGCCTGACCGCCGAGCACGATCCGGACCCGGGCCTGGGCACCGGCCGCCTCGTGTGACGGCGCCGGCCGCCCCGCCCCCGTGTGCGCACGAAGGCCCCGCCCCCGGTGGGGGCGGGGCCTTCACCGCGTGCGGGCCGCCGGCGGCCGCCGGTCAGTCCAGCGGCCGCTTGGGGCGCCAGACCACCAGGGCGTTGCCCGGCTGCGGCGGCTGGTAGGGGACCAGGTCGCGCCGGTACGAGGCGTGCACCTGGGCCTCGCGCTGGCGCAGCACGGCCGCCGCCCCGTCCACGGCCGTGGACAGTTCGGCGACGCGCTGCTGGAGCGCGGCCACCTGGTTCTCCAGCTCGATGATCCGCTTGATGCCCGCCAGGTTGATGCCCTCGTCCTGGGACAGCGCCTGCACCGTGCGGAGCAGCTCGATGTCCCGGGCCGAATAGCGGCGGCCGCGCCCGGCCGTCCGGTCCGGGGAGACCAGGCCGAGGCGGTCGTACTGGCGCAGGGTCTGCGGATGCAGGCCCGAGAGCTGGGCGGCCACCGAGATGACGTAGACCGGGGTCTCGTCGGTCAGCTGATAGGGATTGCGTCGGCGGCCGTCCATGTCATGCTCCCTTCGCGGACTCGAACAGGGTGGAGCGCGGGTCCTCCGCGGCCGTGGCGTCGCGGAACGACTCCAGCGCCTCGCGGGCCTTGTCCGACAGCTCCGTCGGGACGGCCACTTCGACCGTCACCAGCAGGTCGCCGCGGGTGCCGTCCTTGCGGACCGCACCCTTGCCCCGGGCGCGCATCGTACGCCCGTTGGGGGTGCCCGGCGGCAGCTTCAGCGTCACCGCGGGGCCGTTCAGGGTCGGCACCTTGATGTCCGCGCCCAGCGTCGCCTCGGCGAAGCCGACCGGGACGGTGACCGTGAGGTTGTCGTCCTTGCGCCCGAACACCGGGTGGCTGCCGACGTGCACGACGACGTACAGGTCGCCGGCCGGACCGCCGCGCTCTCCCGGAGCTCCCTTGCCGCGCAGCCGGATCCGCTGGCCGTCGGAGACGCCCGCCGGGATCCGGACCTGCATGGTGCGCGAGGAACGGGCCCGTCCGCTGCCCTTGCAGATGTCGCAGGGGGTCTCGGCGATCAGGCCGCGGCCCTTGCAGTCCGCGCACGGATCGGTCAGCGAGAATCCGCCGCCGCTGCCGCGCGAGACCTGCCCGGTGCCGACGCAGGTCGGGCACACCCGGGGGGTGCCGTTCTTGTCACCGGTGCCCGAGCACGCCTTGCAGGGTGCCTGCGAGGACATCCGCAGCGGCACCGTGGCCCCGTCCACCGCCTCCGTGAAGGAGAGGGTGACCTCGGACTCGACGTCCTGGCCGCGGCGCGGCTGGGTGCGGGCGCCCGTACCGGCGCCCGCGCCACCGCGGTTGAACAGGCCGCCGAAGACGTCGCCCAGGCCGCCGCCGAAGCCGCCGGCGCCCGCTCCACCGCCCTGGGCGCCTCCGAAGAGGTCGCCCAGGTCGAAGTTGGAGAAGCCGCCGCCACCGCCGGGACCGGGGCGGAAGCCACCGTTCCCGAACAGCGCGCGGGCCTCGTCGTACTCCTTGCGCTTCTTGGCGTCCCCGAGGACGTCGTGCGCCTCGGAGATCTCCTTGAAGCGCTCCTCGGCCGAGGAATCACCCTTGTTGGCGTCCGGGTGGAACTCGCGGGCGAGCTTCCGGTACGCCTTCTTGACCTCGGCCTCGGTCGCGTCCTTCGGGACACCGAGGACCTTGTAGTAGTCCTTCTCGACGAAGTCCTTAGTGCTCATCCCCGGTGGCCCTCCTCTCGTGTGGTGCTGACATCAGCCCTTGTCGGGCCCGTCCGTATCCGTACCCGGCTCGGCCGCGTCCTCGGACTTGGCGGGAGCGGCCGCGCCCGGCTGGGGCTCGGCCACCGCGACGCGCGCGGGGCGGATCGTACGCTCGCCGATCCGGTACCCCGGCTGCAGGATCGCCACGCAGGTGTCCTCGGTGACGTCCGGCGCGTACGAGTGCATCAGGGCCTCGTGGATCGTCGGGTCGAAGGGCTCGCCCTCCTTGCCGAACTGCTGGAGGCCCATCTTGGCGGCGGCCGTCTCCAGCGATTCGGCCACCGACTTGAAGCCGCCGAGCAGTTCGCCGTGCTCCCGCGCCCGGCCGATGTCGTCCAGCGTCGGGAGCAGTTCGGTCAGGAGGGACGCGACCGCGATCTCCTTGACCGCGATCCGGTCCCGCTCGACCCGGCGGCGGTAGTTCTGGTACTCGGCCTGGAGCCGCTGGAGGTCCGCGGTGCGCTCGCCGAGCGCGGTGCGGGCCTGGTCCAGCTGCGCCAGGAGGGCCGTTTCCTTGCCGAGCGACTCGGCAGCTCCGGCGTCCCCGGCCGGGGCCGCCTCCTCCTTCTCGGAGGAGGCGGCGGCCTTCGGCTCGGCCGCGGCGTCATCCGCCTCGTCACCGGTGGGGACTACGGGCTCCTCCTCGAAACCCGGGGTCTCCTCCGACATCAGGCAGCGCCGCCCTTCGGCTTCTCGTCGTCGACGATCTCGGCGTCGACGACATCGTCATCGGCCTTGGCCTGCTGGGCACCCTCGGCGCCCGCGGCACCCTGGGCGGCCTGCGCGTCGGCGTAGATCGCCTGGCCGAGCTTCTGGCTGACGGCGCCGAGCTTCTCGGTCGCGGTGCGGATCTCGGCGGTGTCCTCGCCCTTGAGCTTTTCCTTCAGCTCGGCGACGGACGCCTCGACCTCGGCCTTGACGTCAGCCGGGACCTTGTCCTCGTTGTCCTTGACGAACTTCTCCGTCTGGTAGACGAGCTGCTCGCCCTGGTTGCGGGACTCGGCCGCTTCCTTGCGGCGCAGGTCCTCGTCCGCGTACTGCTCCGCCTCCTGGCGCATGCGGTCGACCTCGTCCTTGCCGAGCGAAGAGCCGCCGGTGACGGTCATCTTCTGCTCCTTGCCCGTGCCGAGGTCCTTGGCCGTGACGTGCATGATGCCGTTCGCGTCGATGTCGAAGGAGACCTCGATCTGCGGGACACCGCGCGGGGCCGGCGGCAGGCCGGTCAGCTCGAACATGCCGAGCTTCTTGTTGTACGCCGCGATCTCGCGCTCGCCCTGGTAGACCTGGATCTGCACGGACGGCTGGTTGTCCTCGGCCGTCGTGAAGATCTCGGACCGCTTGGTCGGGATCGTGGTGTTGCGCTCGATGAGCTTGGTCATGATGCCGCCCTTGGTTTCGATACCGAGGGACAGCGGGGTCACGTCGAGGAGCAGGACGTCCTTGACCTCACCCTTGAGGACGCCGGCCTGGAGGGTCGCGCCGATGGCGACGACCTCGTCCGGGTTGACGCCCTTGTTGGCGTCCTGGCCGCCGGTCAGTTCCTTGACCAGTTCGGCGACGGCGGGCATGCGGGTCGAACCGCCGACGAGGACGACGTGGTCGATCTCGGACAGGTTGATGCCCGCGTCCTTGATGACGTTGTGGAACGGCGTCTTGCAGCGGTCCAGGAGGTCCGCGGTCAGCTGCTGGAACTGGGAGCGCGTGAGCTTCTCGTCCAGGTGCAGCGGGCCCTCGGCGGACGCCGTGATGTAGGGCAGGTTGATCGAGGTCTCCGTAGAGGAGGACAGCTCGATCTTCGCCTTCTCGGCGGCCTCGCGCAGACGCTGCAGGGCCATCTTGTCCTTGGCGAGGTCGACGCCGTGGCCGTTCTGGAACTGCTTCACGAGGTACTCGACGACGCGCTGGTCCCAGTCGTCACCACCGAGGTGGTTGTCACCGTTGGTGGCCTTGACCTCGACGACGCCGTCACCGATCTCCAGGAGCGACACGTCGAAGGTGCCGCCACCGAGGTCGAAGACGAGAATGGTCTGGTCGTCCTTGTCGAGACCGTAGGCCAGGGCGGCGGCGGTCGGCTCGTTGACGATGCGCAGGACGTTCAGACCCGCGATCTCACCGGCCTCCTTCGTCGCCTGACGCTCGGAGTCGTTGAAGTAGGCCGGGACGGTGATGACCGCGTCCGTGACCTTCTCACCCAGGTAGGCCTCGGCGTCGCGCTTCAGCTTCTGCAGGATGAAGGCGCTCATCTGCTGCGGGTTGAAGTCCTTGCCGTCCAGGTTGATCTTCCAGTCGGTGCCCATGTGGCGCTTGACCGACCGGATGGTCCTGTCGACGTTGGTGACCGCCTGGCGCTTGGCCACCTCGCCGACGAGGACCTCGCCGTTCTTGGCGAAGGCGACGACGGACGGCGTGGTCCTGGCGCCCTCGGCGTTGGTGATGACGGTGGGCTCGCCGCCTTCAAGAACGCTGACGACCGAGTTGGTGGTGCCCAGGTCGATGCCGACCGCACGTGCCATTTTGATTCCTCCAGCAACACTGACTTGAGTGGAACAGGCTCAAGGATGCCGCATCCTCCGCGACGCGTCAACAGACCTGAGCCGGACGGGCTCAACTTTTAGGCCGTCCTTACGCTCACAAGGTCTCTGGCCTGGGGTTACGGCACGGAGTACGGGGGTGCGCTCAATCGCCGCGCAGGCTGGAGGTGCCGCCCATGCGCCTGCGTGAGCCGAATCCAGCCCCGCCGGCGTTTGAGGCGCGGGGGTCCAGGGGCGGAGCCCCGGGCGGTTCCAGCCCCGCCGGCGTTTGAGGCGCGGGGTGGGGGGCGGAGCCCCGGCAGGGCCAGGCGGGCGATCGCCCGCGGCCCCGCAGCGCGCCCCCCACCCCCCGCCGGAGGCGTACGGCACGGTGCACCCATGCCGCTGCTGCCGCCCCTCCCCCTCCCCGCGCGCCCCGCGCTCCGGCTCCCCGCCCCGCCCCCGGCGAAGCGCGTCGCCGACCTCCTGGGCGCGGCCGTCCTGCTGGCCCTCCTGGCCGTACCGCTGGCCGCGGTGGCCGCCGCGCTGTACGCCGCCCCCCGCGCGGGCGTCTTCGTACGGGAGACCCGCGCCGGCCTCGGCGGCCACCCCTTCCGCACCTGGCGCTTCCGCACGGACGGCCCCCGGCTCGGCGCCGCCCTGGACCGGTACGCCCTGGACGGCCTCCCGCAGCTGCTGAACGTGCTCCGCGGCGAGATGTCCCTGGTCGGCCCCCGCCCCCTGGCCCGCGCGGACCACCCCGAGCGGCTGCTCGTACGCCCCGGGATGACGGGCCTGTGGCAGGTGAGCGCGCGCTCCGACCTGCCCTGGGAGGAGATGGACCTGCTGGACCGCCACTACGTGGAGAACCACTGGCTCGGCATGGACCTGGCGATCCTGGCGCAGACCCCGCGCGCCCTGCTGCGCGCGGCCGCCCCGCAGCGCCCCGCACGGGGGCCCGTACCCGACCGCACGCAAGACCCCGCGCAGGACCCCGCACGAGACCCCACGCCGCAAAGGGTGGCCTGAGCGACACAGATCACCGCGCGCTCGGCTACATTGCGGTCCGGGAAATGGGTAATCTCAAGGCTTGACTGACTAAGTTACTGCTTAGTAAGTGCCCGAGTGCCCGCCCTGGCCCGCCCGAGGAGCCTTCCCATGCAACTCGCCGCGATCATCGTGTCGCTGGTCCTGACCGTGGTCGGCGTCGCGCTGCTCGCCCGAGCCGTGGCGCAGATCTACCGGTTCGTGAAGCTCGGCCAACCCGTACCGGCGGGCAGCCGCACGGACCGGCCGAAGGAGCGGACCCTCACCCTGGTCCGGGAGTTCCTCTTCCACAGCCGGATGAACCGCTGGGGCATCGTCGGCTTCGCGCACTGGTTCGTCGCGATCGGCTTCCTGACGCTGCCCCCGACGCTCGCGCAGGCCTACGGCCAGCTCTTCCAGGCCGACTGGACGCTGCCGGTCATCGGCGGCTTCCTGCCGTTCGAGCTGTACATCGAGTTCATCGGCGTGATGACGACCGTCGGCATCCTGGTGCTGATGGCCATCCGACTGGCCAGCCTGCCCTCGCGGGCCGGCCGCAAGTCCCGCTTCGCGGGCTCGAAGGCCTGGCAGGCGTACTTCGTCGAGTACATCATCCTCACCATCGGCCTCGCGATCCTCACCCTGCGCGGCCTCGAAGGCGCGATCCACCACGTCGACCACTACGAGCCGGCGTACTTCCTCTCGTACCCGCTGGTGCTGGCCTTCAAGGGCCTCTCGGTCTCCACGCTGCAGACGCTCATCTACTTCACCGCGATGATCAAGATCGGCACCTCGCTGATCTGGATGATCGTCGTCTCGCTCAACACCAACATGGGTGTCGCCTGGCACCGCTTCCTCGGCTTCCCGAACATCTGGTTCAAGCGGAACGCCGACGGCGGGGCGGCGCTCGGCGCCCTCCAGCCGATGACGAGCGGCGGCAAGGAGATCGACTTCGAGGAGCCGGGCGAGGACGACGTCTTCGGCGTCTCCCAGGTCGAGCAGTTCTCCTGGAAGGGCATCCTCGACTTCTCCACCTGCACCGAGTGCGGCCGCTGCCAGTCGCAGTGCCCGGCCTGGAACACGGGCAAGCCGCTGTCCCCGAAGCTCCTGATCATGTCCCTGCGCGACCACGCGCACGCCAAGGCGCCGTACCTGCTCGCGGGCGGCGGCAAGGACATGGAGGGCAACGAGAAGGCGACCCCGGAGCAGCTGAAGGACGTACCGGCGGCGGCCCTGGCGGAGGCGGAGCGTCCGCTCATCGGCACCGTCGAGGAGAACGGCGTCATCGACCCGGACGTGCTCTGGTCCTGCACCAGCTGCGGCGCGTGCGTGGAGCAGTGCCCGGTCGACATCGAGCACATCGACCACATCGTCGACATGCGCCGCTACCAGGTGATGATCGAGAGCGCGTTCCCGTCCGAGGCGGGCACGATGCTCAAGAACCTGGAGAAGAAGGGCAACCCCTGGGGGCTGGCCAAGAAGCAGCGCGTCGAGTGGACGAAGGAGGTGGACTTCGAGGTCCCGATCATCGGCAAGGACGCGGAGGACCTCTCCGAGTTCGACTACCTCTACTGGGTCGGCTGCGCCGGCGCGCTGGAGGACCGGGCCAAGAAGACCACGAAGGCCTTCGCGGAGCTGCTGAACATCGCGGGCGTCAAGTTCGCGATCATGGGCGGCGACGAGAAGTGCACGGGTGACTCCCCGCGCCGCCTCGGCAACGAGCCGCTCTTCCAGCAGCTCGCCCAGGAGAACGTCGCCATGCTGAACATGGCCTTCGGCGAGGACGACGAGGACCCGGAGACGAAGAAGCCGAAGTCGGCGAAGCGGATCGTCTCGACCTGCCCGCACTGCTTCAACACCATCGCGAACGAGTACCCGCAGCTGGGCGGCGAGTACGAGGTCATCCACCACACGCAGCTGCTCCAGCACCTCATCGACGAGGGCCGCCTCACGCCGGTCACCCCGGTCGACGGGCTGATCACCTACCACGACCCCTGCTACCTGGGCCGGCACAACAAGGTCTACACGCCGCCGCGCGAGATCATGTCGGCCGTCCCGGGCCTGCGCCAGCAGGAGATGCACCGCCACAAGGAGCGGGGCTTCTGCTGCGGCGCCGGTGGCGCGCGGATGTGGATGGAGGAGCGGATCGGCAAGCGCATCAACAACGAGCGCGTCGAGGAGGCCCTGTCCCTGAACCCGGACATCGTCTCGACCGCCTGCCCGTTCTGCCTGGTCATGCTGACCGACTCGGTCAACGGCAAGAAGAACGACGGCCAGGCCAAGGAGTCGGTGCAGGTCGTCGACGTGGCGCAGCTGCTGCTGGAGTCGGTACGGACCCCCGCGGAGCCGGAGGCGGAGCCCGCGGCCGAGCCCGCGAGCTAGCGGGGGCACACGCACGACGGAGCGGCCGGTACCCCTGGGCAAGGGGGACCGGCCGCTTCGCCGTCCCGGCGCACGAGACGCAGGACTACGGGGTTCCCCTAGGGGATGTCACAGGTCAGCCGCAAAGGCCCCCGGTTCCGGCCGCCCGCGCACCACCGGCCGCCGGACCGGGTACGTTCGATCACGTGGCAGGATTCAGGATGGGACGCGGCCGGAACAACAACCGCTCTCCGCAGCAACCCCCGCAGCAGCAACCGCCGTACGGGCAGCAGCAGGCGCCGCCGTACGGCCGTCCGGCGCACCCCCCGGCGGGGCCGCCGTCGCAGCAGCAGTGGCCCCAGCCGTCGCCCGGCGGGCACGGCGAGCCGGAGTACTTCGACCCCCGCGCGGGCGCCCCGGGCGGGCCTCCGTACGCGGGTGGCCAGGGCGGTCCCCCGTACGCGGGCGGCCAGGGTCACGACGGCTACGGCGGGCAGGGCGGTCACGGCGGCGGTTCGTACGCGGACAACCCCGGCTACACGCAGGCCTTCGCCGTCGGCGAGGACCCGTACGGCCAGGGCGCGACCTACCACGCGGGCGGCGCCCAGGCCCCGGTCGGGCCCAGCGGTCCGCGACTGGAGTGGAAGGACCTGCTCCGGGGCATCGTCATGCGGCCCGGCCCGACCTTCCTCCAGATGCGCGACCACGCCGTCTGGGGTCCGGCTCTGATCGTGACGTTCCTGTACGGCCTGCTCGCGGTCTTCGGCTTCGACAAGGCGCGCGAGGACGTCATCAAGGCGACCCTGGCCAACGCCGTCCCGATCGTGCTCAGCTCGGCGGTGGCCTTCGTCATCTGCGGTCTGATCCTGGGCGCGGTCACGCACACCCTGGCCCGCCAGCTCGGCGGCGACGGCGCGTGGCAGCCGACGATCGGCCTGTCGATGCTGGTCATGTCGGTCACGGACGCCCCGCGCCTGCTGTTCGCCCTGTTCCTCGGCGGCGACAACGTCCTCGTCCAGATCCTGGGCTGGGCGACCTGGGTGGCGGCCGGCGCCCTGTTCACCTCGCTGGTCAGCAAGTCGCACGACCTGCCGTGGCCGAAGGCGCTCGGCGCGTCCGCGATCCAGCTGATCGCCCTGCTGTCGATCATCAAGCTCGGCACCATCTAGCCGGCGGCTCCGCGCACGTCATGGGGGAGGGCCCGTACGCCATGCGTACGGGCCCTCCCCCATGACGTGCGCGGCTCAGGCGTCGAGGACCTGGCCCTCGCGCTTCACGACGGGCGGCTCGACCGACCAGGGGAAGTTGATCCACTCGTCGGTCTTCTTCCACACGTACTCGCACTTCACGAGGGAGTGGGACTTCTCGTAGATCACGGCCGACCGCACCTCGGCGACGTGGTCGAGGCAGAAGTCGTGCACCAGCTTGAGCGTCTTGCCGGTGTCGGCGACGTCGTCGGTGATCAGCACCTTCTTGGCGGTGAAGTCGATGACCTCGGGGACGGGCGACAGCATGACGGGCATTTCGAGCGTCGTGCCCACGCCGGTGTAGAACTCCACGTTCACGAGGTGGATGTTCTTGCAGTCCAGTGCGTACGCCAGGCCGCCCGCGACGAAGACGCCGCCGCGCGCGATGCTGAGGATGATGTCGGGCTCGTAGCCGTCGTCGGCGATGGTCTGCGCCAGCTCGCGGACGGCGCGTCCGAACCGCTCGTAGTCGAGGTTCTCGCGTACTTCGCTCATGCCTGGTGCCTCACCTGGGTGCGGTGGAAGTTCTGGAAGGACCGCGAGGCCGTCGGGCCGCGCTGCCCCTGGTAACGGGAGCCGTAGCGCTCGCTCCCGTACGGGAACTCGGCGGGCGAGCTGAGCCGGAACATGCATAGCTGCCCGATCTTCATACCGGGCCAGAGCTTGATGGGCAGCGTCGCGACGTTCGACAGCTCCAGCGTGACGTGCCCGGAGAAGCCCGGGTCGATGAACCCGGCGGTCGAATGCGTCACCAGCCCCAGGCGGCCCAGGCTGGACTTCCCCTCCAGCCGGGAGGCGAGGTCGTCGGGCAGCGAGATGACCTCGTAGGTCGAGGCGAGCACGAACTCGCCCGGGTGGAGGATGAACGCCTCGTCCCCCTCGGGCTCGACCATCCGGGTCAGATCCGGCTGCTCGGTGGCGGGGTCGATGTGCGCGTAGCGGTGGTTCTCGAACACCCGGAAGAACCGGTCGAGCCGTACGTCGATGCTGGAGGGCTGCACCATCGAATCCTCGAACGGGTCGATGCGAACCCGTCCGCTGTCGATCTCGGCACGGATGTCTTTGTCGGAGAGAAGCACGTCCCGAGGATACGCAGAGCGCGCGGGCCACCCCCAATCGAGTGCGCCCGCGCGCGTCCGCTCCGCTCCTGCTCCGGGCCCGTGCCCGCCGCGGCTACCGCTTGGCTGAGCCCACGGGCACCGCGTGCCGCAGCCGCGCGCACCGCGGGCACCGGATGAGCCGCCCCGGACCGATCCGGCCGGCCCCGAGCTGCTGCATCGGGAACGAAGCGGTACTGAATACATGCCCTTCGGCACAACGGACGACGGTGTGCTCCATCGAGTCCCTTTCCCCAACGAGCCGTGCTGCGACGAATCGCCACATTAGGGGATGAAGAACACCCACTCCAGTCGCCGCTCCGCACCCCAACGGTACGCCCCAACTCCCGCCCCCACAGGCCCCGGTACCCCCACCACCACCCGAGCCCCGCGGGTCCGAATTCACCGACAAGGGATCATGGGGTACAGTGTGCAACGATGCGGCACCAGCCAATTGGCCCGCTGCGCGGATGTAGTTTAATGGTAGAACATGAGCTTCCCAAGCTTATAGCGCGGGTTCGATTCCCGTCATCCGCTCTTGCAAGAAGGCCCAGGTCAGCGACCTGGGCCTTCTTCGTTGTCTAGACCTCTCAGCCCTTGCCGTGCCCTCCACGTGCCCCAACTCGCGGGAAAGCCCTGGCCAGAGGGCCCTTCGCGCACCACTTGCGCCACGGGAACGCGCTTCCGTCCCGCTCCGCGAGCGGCAATTCGCATGATCCACGCCACAGGCCCACTCCCACGCGCCCGTTCGCACCCTGAAATGCGGACGATCAACCACCCGCCCGCGCTGCTCAGTTCGCGAGGGCACAGCAGCGAGGGCACAGCACCCCCACCGAGCCCGGGCGCCCCAGTCGTCCGAGGCTGTCCCGTCAAGCAGTTGGGCGCGGGAGAACTGCACAGAGGCACGCCCGCTCCGAGCATCCCGGGCCGCCTCCACGGAAACAACGGCGAGCAGTTAAAAAGCGCTGCGCTCGGGGTGAATCAATATCTGTCGCCGCAACCTGAGAATTTAACGGATCCCGCGGGGAGGGTTCCTACCGCCGTGCGGCGGCCGGAAATACTCGGCACACAAAGGCCGCTGTAACGTGCTACTGTCGTTCTCGGTTGCAGTTTTGGTACCCAAGAACTTCAAGCGCCTCCAGCTGGAATTCATTCCACATGGGAGCGCTTTGTATTTCCCGGTCTTTTACCGGGCGGGGCATCATCGCGGCGACGCGGCATCCGCACAGTGCAGACGCCGATGTATTGCCCCAAAGGAGATATGACATGACTGCTGGTACCGTGAAGTGGTTCAACGCGGAAAAGGGCTTCGGCTTCATCGAGCAGGACGGTGGCGGCGCTGATGTGTTCGCCCACTACTCGAACATCGCCGCCCAGGGCTTCCGCGAGCTGAACGAGGGTCAGAAGGTCACCTTCGACATCGCGCAGGGCCAGAAGGGCCCGACGGCCGAGAACATCGTTCCCGCCTGACGCTGACACGCGTTCTGCAGCTGGGGCCCGCATCCCTCGGGGTGCGGGCCCCAGCTGCATGCATTTCCCGCGGTGCGTTCACCCGCGGTCTCAACCATTGAGAGATCGGCCGACCGGCCCTCTCGTGGTTGCACTCGATTTCATTTTCTTGGTTGTCGCGCCCACACGGCGCCACCTTATTTCAGCGTCTGAGCCCACAGATTCCCTGTCCGCCAGATCTGCTTTCACATTCGATTCGGCCCGTTCTCGCAATTCCCTGCGCCGCTCCTACGCTGCGGGAATTCCTTGATAGGTGCCGTCAAGGAAGGTTCCGCATGAACCCCACACGTACGAACGAGCGCTCTTCTCGCACCCGCGGCCGCACCGGCGGCCCCGCCTTCGCCGCCGGCTCCGGTTCGGGCCGGGGCAGCCGCTTCGGCCCGTCGGCCCCGAGCCGCTCCGGAGGTCCGAGCCGCTCCGGAGGCCCGAGCCGCTCGGGCGGCTACGGCCGCCGGCCCGCCGCTGTGCAGGGCGAGTTCGCACCGCCGAAGACGATCACCCCCGCGCTCCCCGCCGTCGAGGCCTTCGCCGACCTCGCCATGCCGGTCCAGCTGCTGGCCACGCTCGGCCGCGAGGGCATGGCCACCCCGTTCCCGATCCAGGCCGCCACGCTGCCCAACACCCTCGCGGGCCGCGACGTCCTGGGCCGTGGGCGCACCGGATCGGGCAAGACCCTGGCCTTCGGCCTCGCCCTGCTGGCCCGTACGGCGGGCCAGAGCGCCGAGTCGGGCCGGCCCCTCGCGCTGATCCTCGTACCGACGCGTGAACTCGCACAGCAGGTCACCGCTGCCCTCACCCCCTACGCCCGGGCGGTCAAGCTGCGCCTGGCCACCGTCGTCGGCGGCATGCCGATCCACCGCCAGGCCGGTGCGCTGCGCGCCGGGGCCGAAGTGGTCGTCGCCACGCCGGGTCGTCTCAAGGACCTCATCGACCGCGGTGACTGCCGGTTGAACCAGGTCGCCATCACCGTCCTGGACGAGGCCGACCAGATGGCCGACATGGGCTTCATGCCCCAGGTCACAGCCCTCCTGGACCAGGTGCGCCCCGAGGGTCAGCGGATGCTGTTCTCCGCCACCCTCGACCGCAACGTCGACCTGCTGGTCCGCCGCTACCTGACCGACCCGGTCGTGCACTCCGTCGACCCCTCGGCCGGGGCCGTGACCACGATGGAACACCACGTCCTGCACGTCCACGGCGCCGACAAGCAGCGGACGACGACGGAGATCGCGGCCCGCGACGGCCGGGTGATCATGTTCCTGGACACCAAGCACGCCGTGGACCGCCTCACCCAGGACCTCCTCGACAACGGGGTCCGCGCCGCCGCCCTGCACGGCGGGAAGTCGCAGCCGCAGCGCACCCGCACCCTGGCCCAGTTCAAGACCGGACACGTCACCGTGCTGGTCGCCACCAACGTGGCGGCGCGCGGCATCCACGTCGACAACCTGGACCTCGTCGTCAACGTCGACCCGCCGACCGACCCCAAGGACTACCTGCACCGCGGCGGCCGTACCGCCCGCGCCGGTGAGTCCGGCAGCGTCGTCACCCTCGTCACCCCCAACCAGCGCCGCGAGATGGCCCGGCTGATGGCGGCCGCGGGCATCACCCCGCAGACCACCCAGGTCCGCTCGGGCGACGAGGCCCTGAGCCGCATCACCGGCGCCCAGGCACCCTCCGGCATCCCGGTCACCATCACCGCCCCGGTGTCCGAGCGGCCCAAGCGCAGCACCTCCTCCCGCGGCCGCCGCGGGAGCGCCTCGGCCGCCCGGCGCACGAGCGCACGTCAGTCCGCCTACGACGCGGCGGCCTGACAACGACGTGATCCGGAACCTGACCCGCCACTGCAGGAGGCACCTTTTGACGCTGGTCCAGATGCAGACCCGCCCGGCACCCGCCGAGGCCCGTGCCGACCTCGTCCACCGTGCCGACCTCGTCCACGCGACGGTGGACGACGCCATGAAGGCGGCCGGTCCACAGGTCTGCGACGACATGACCGTCGAGGTGGCCCTGGCCGTCATGGCCGGCTCCCGCGCGGACCATCTGCTCGTCTGCGACGAGGACGGCCTGTGCACCGGGCTGGTCACCCGCGTCCAGCTCGCTGCCGTCCGCGACAGCACGGCGTACACGGACCGGCTCCGCCTGCGCGATGTCCCCGGCGACCGCGGAGCGTTCACCTCGCCCATGACCACGACGGCCGAGGCCGAGCACGCGATGCGCTACCGCAAGCTGGCCGCCCTGCCCGTCGTCGATGAACAAGGCAGCGCCCTGGGCGTCCTCGCCCTCGCCCGCTGAACCACCTCACCGTGGTCGGACCGTTCCCCTCTTCTCCCTGTGAGGCAACATGCGCTGTGTCATCGCCCGCTTCCCGTTCGACCTGACCAAAAGCGGTGTCCTGGAGTCCATGAAGGGCGTCAAGCCGGAGCAGGTCCTCGGCGAGTCCGTGATCATCGGCCGCCGCACCTACCCCGTCAAGCAGGTCGGCCAGGTCGTCACCCGCCAGGACCGCCGCGACTTCAGCATCGGGGAAGTCGTCCGCGCCATGACCCAGCTCGGCTTCACCTGCCGCGGAGGCCTTCCCCGGACCGCCGTGGCCACTCGCGTGCTCAGCCCCCTCCAGCGGGCCTCCTCGATGCTCGGCACCCCGGTGACCGCCTGACGGGTGGGCCCTGCGCCCGCCGCCACCCGAACAGCGAAGAGGGCCCGACCGGCACACGCCGCTCGGGCCCTTCCGCGTACCCGGAGTCCCTGCGGAAAGGCGCTGCGTCGGCTGCTCGCCCGCGGGCCGCGGCTATCCGCGGGTCCGACGGGGCAGGAGGGCGCGTACGGTCTTGCCGCCTTCGGGCGTGGGCGTGACGATGGTGGCGCGGGCGAGGTCGTTGACCATGTGCCAGCCGAACCCGCCGGTGCCGTCCACGAGGTCGGGTGTGCGCATGCGCGGCGGGTGGTGGCTGGAGTCCTCGACGGAGACCTCGATGGTGTCGGGTTGGGCGGCCAGCCGGAGCGTGTGGACACCGCCGCCGTGGCGCAGCGCGTTGGTGACGAGCTCGGAGACGACCAGGATCACGGCGTCGGCGCATTCCGGTTCGATGGCCGTCCGCCCGAGCGCTCCGAGGAAGGACCGGGCAGTCCGACGCGCCTCGGCGACGGCGGCCAGAGGACGAAGTGCTGTGCGCTCGGCGCTCATCGCGGTCATCGCGCGCTCCTGGTCTGTTGTCGGTGTCCGGCCTTGCCTGCCCGGCCGTTGTGCCCTCCCCCACGACTGCTCAATCTGACGGAACATGATTACCTCAGTGGCGCGCACTCAAAAATCTATCCTGGCTGGAGTAGACATTGGGCGGTGGCGTGGTTATGGTTTCTCTCGTAGCCCAGAGAGACAGCAGGGCTTGGCAGAGACGAACTGCCAGGCAGCAGTACACGCAGTACCTGTAGGTGCAGTGCGCAGGACGGTGCGGTGGTGGAGTTTCGAAGCCAGAGCTTTGCAGGACGGCGACGGGACTGACGACCGGACCGGGCAGCCCGCAGTGATCAGGGGCCACCACAGGCAGTACCCAGCAGTGAAGTCAGCGAGCAGCACCTTGGTGAAGGCGTCGGCTGCGGACGCGCGCACCGGGAAGTTCGGCAGTGGGGTTCCAAGCCAGAGCAGACGCAGGATGGGCAACGGGGCTGGCTGCCGAAGCGGCGCTAGGTCAGGCCGCGAGTAGTGCAAGCGGGCAGCGGTACCAGCAGTAAGCATCACCAGCATTACCCAGTCTCCCCGCTTGAGTAGTTGATCACCGAGGGAAGAACGGAGGAGCTTGGCGCCATCAGGATCGCCCCGGGCCGGCAGGTCGAAGCCCGGGTACCGCAGGACATCGTTAGTGAGGTGGTCTCCGGTCGATCAACCGCGATCCCCGCACCCCGATCTCGTATGACTCGGGTCTGCGGACACAGAAGGCCGGCGCAGTAACAGGGTCGGCAGATGGTGTAGCAGTTCCTTCGGGGCCCTGGTGCCATAGGTACCAGGGCCCCTCCACGCGTTCCGGAAAAATGACAGCAGATGATTCGTTCGGCCGTCTCGATGACGACGACTACCCCGCTTACACCACGGTCCGGGCCGCAGCGATGCTCGGCACCACCAAGGTTTCCTCCGCGCCCTGGACGAGGCTCGCCTCATCACCCCGCTCCGCTCGGACGGCGGTCACCGCCGCTACTCCCGCTACCAGCTGCGCATCGCCGCCCGCGCCGTGAACGGAGAGTGGATCTACTCGGACAGCGGCTACACGTCCGGGCAGTCACTGGTGGGATTCACCATGGAAGCCACTGACGGTGTCATCGGGAACGTCGACCGACAGCAGGACCAGCCCGGCATGCAGCACCTGGTCGTCGACACCGGCGTGTGGGTGTTCGGCAGGAGCGTCCTGATCCCGGCCGGCGCCATCACCCTCATCGACACCGAAGCGCAGGTGGTGACGGTCTCGGCCACGCAGGAAGACATCAAAGCCGCGCCCCGGTTCACCACCGACAGCGAAACGGCCGACCAGGCCTACCTGTCCGCGGTCGGCGACCACTACGTCTCCCTCCACCGCCCGCCCGCGCCCTGACCCCAAGCCGGCCGGCAACTCACCGGCCCCACACAAATGGGCGGGTACGCATCAACACGTCGTCACGCTCACCCGGCAGCGACGAAGACGGCGGTGTAATGCGCCGCGAAAGCTGCCACGGTCAGGGCGTGGAACACCTCGTGGTAGCCGAACCAGCGGGGTGAGGGGTCGGGACGCTGGAGGGCGTACACGACCGCGCCCGCGCTGTAGAGCAGCCCGCCCGTCACGATCAGGGTGAGTACGGCCGCGCCGCCGTTGTGCAGGAAATCGGGCAAGTAGCGCACCGGTGCCCAGCCCAGGGCCAGGTAGCAGGGGGTGTACAGCCAGCGGGGCGCTCCGATCCACAGGACGCGGAAGGCGATGCCGGCCAGAGCGCCCGTCCACACGATCCACAGGAGGACGGAGCGCTGGTCAAGGGCGAGCAGGAGCACGGCCAGCGGGGTGCAGGTGCCGGCGATGATCAGGAAGATGTTGGCGTGGTCCAGGCGGCGCAGGACGGCCTCGCCGAGCGGTCCCCAAGTGCCGAGGTGGTAGACGGCACTCGTCCCGAACAGCAGCCAGGCGGTGACGGCGTACACCGTGCAAGCCACAGTGGCCTGCGGTGTGCCCGCCAGACAGATCAGGACGATGCCCGCGGCGAGAGACGCCGGGACCATGCCCGCATGGAGCCAGCCCCGTAGCTTCGGCTTGATCGGCTCCACCAGATCGGCCGCGCGCTCGAACAGGTCGGCGGGAGGCTCGGAGCCCTCGCTTCCACCATCCGTCGGTGCGGAGACAACATGGCCGGCTACGACGTCGTCCCGGGGCACTTCTTCCCGTCCTGACACGTGCTGCTGGGCATCACTGGCAACCATGAGTCCATGCTAGGAGCCTGTCCGGAGCGGCATTGCCCGAGGGGCGTCGCAGTCTCCGGCGCGGCATCAGCGGGCGGGGCCGGTTCGGCCCCCTCGAGTTCCGCTCCCACGCGTCCACCCCCCTTTCCCATCAGCTGGAACAGCGGCTGGGACTGGACCCACACCTCGAAGCCGGCCGAATCGATGTGGAGCGCGTCGCGGACATCGCCGTCGTCGCTTCGGCACACTCCGACGGATACGCGGCCACCGCACACCTCCTCGGCCTACTGGCCGCGCTCCCCGCCCCCACCGAGTCCGGAGAGCACTTCTGGTCGGACCTGTGGAGGTCCTCGGGCTCCCTCTACTTGCTGCCCGCCAACATCAAGGCGTGTGTGCTCAGTTCACTGGCAGGAGAAGGCACCGGCCTGGCCGGCCAGATCCTCTCGGCCTTCGACGAGATGACCCCGCCCCAGCGCATCGCGGCCGGAGAGGTCATCGGCCAGGCACTCGCCGAGTCCGACCACCTCCCCGATCTCAAAACACAGGTCATCGGCGAGCTGTGGCTCCGCGACCTCGAGCTCACCGCCTGGCGCGTCCTGCACGCGGACCACAAATCAGCCGATCCGTCCAGGCGGGAAGCCTTCTTCGACGCATGGAAGAGTGTCTGATCCGTTGTCGCGGGCAGTCCGAACCCGGGCGTCGATGCCCCGGGCGACCTCCTGCTGGCGTTCGTCGCGCCGGACTGGGTGGAGAGGGTGTGGCCGGTGTGGCTCAGGTCGTAGAAGCGGAAGTCCTTCGGCAGGCCGACCTGCGCGCGGGCTTTGGCCCGCTTGCGGCCGAAGGACGTGCGCCGGAACGGCGCTCCCTTCTTCCCCACGAACAGCAGCCACTTGGCGACCGTCGTGGCACCGGTGGCGGCCAGTCGCTCGGGCCGCCAGGTCCGCACGGTCGGCGGGGTGATCTCGTCCAGGTCGAGGTCGCCGAAGCCGGGGAGGACGTGGATGCGTAGGAGGCGGCGGTACAGCTCGTCCGTGGTGGCGGCCAGGCCCCGCTCGTTGACCCACTTCAGCGCATACGCCTCGAAGTTGACCTTGCCCATGTCGGGGTCGGTCCAGTGGTTGCGCTGGATGTCCGCCTTGGTGAGGGTGAGCCGGTCCTGGGCGTCCGTCTTCGTTGCGAAGGTCTCCGGGGCCTTGCGGCGGCTGCCGTCGGGTGCCCAGTAACGCGCCTGCCAACGGCCGGACGGAAGCTGGCGGGTGGTCCCGAATTCGCGCCGACGCTGCGGCTTACGGGCCGCCGTCAGGCCGCCATCCCGAAGCCGGAACGGGCGTCGCGGAGGGTGGGGACGGTGCTCGCGGCGATGTACGCGGCCAGCACGCTGTCGGCGATGCGGACGTGCTTGCCGAACTTGGCGTAGCCGATGCGGCGTTCCTGGATGAGGCGCCGAATGAAGCGCACGCCGGTGCCGGCGGTAGGAACCGTGGCCGCCCAGCTCGCCGCCGCCGGCGAAGTCCTGGACGCCCTCGCCAAGACCTCCGCCGCCCGCACCCGCGCCCAGCTGCGGCAAGCGGCCATGGCCTTCGAACGGGCGGCCCGCTCCCACGTGCGCGCCGACCGCGGCCGGGACCAGGCCCTACGGCAGGCTGCCCGCGATCTCGTGCACAGCGGTCCGGCCCTGGGTCGGGGTGAAGACGGTGCCACGGGCGCGATGCTGATCGACACGGCGTTCTTCCTCGCCGCGGCGGCGTCCGCCTGGCACGCCGGCGTTGGCCCCGGCGACATGTCCACATGCCGTACGACTAGGCCACGGCCCCCGCCGCGAGAGTGCCGGCGCCGATGGCGCCCCGCAGAACGTGGGCGATCTCGTTTGGCTTGAGGTAGATGCCGTCGAGCCCCTCCGCTGTCAGCGGGATCTCCTCCAGCGCGTACTCGCCGCGTCCCGCGGCGCTGAACTCGGGGCCGGTGCGGTCTTCGAAGGACCACGTCGCGATGCGGGCGAGGTAGAAGAGCCGGCGCTCGTCGTCGGACTCCATCGTGTGCAGGAGGCGGACGGGCCGAAGAGCACCTCCACCTCGCCCTGGACATCCACGTCCTCGACCGCCGCCGCACCCGCGCCATCGTCCTCGCCGACCTCGGCGGCGTACGCCTCCGTCAGGGCGACGTGGACGGAGCCATGGCCACCTGGCGCGACTTCCTCGACTGCGCCGACGGCATCCGCTCCGTGAAGGTCCAGGCCGCCCTCCAGGACATGCGCGTCCGCCTGCGCCGGTACAGCGGAGTGCCGGAGGCCCAGGAGCTCCGAAAGCGCGCGGCTCGCGTTTCGGAGTGACCAGGAGGGACTCGGGCGAACCCCACGTTCACCGAGGTGCTTGGCAGCCGGGATCTCGAAGGCCCTGCCGTTTGAGCGCTGCAAGGACAACGCGCGGGCGGATGAGTGTGGTGGGCGGAGCGCTCAGGCCCGCCACGCGGATCAGGGCGTCCGTGGCAGCTGAGTCGTGTGGTGCAGCACCGTGCAGCCGGGTCACGTATGCGTTGCCCAGACGGGCGGCGAGAGCGCGCACTCCCTTACCTCCGGTGTGCTGCAAATCTCTCGTCGTCGACAGGAACCACGGGCGGTTGATGATCCTGCCGACGTCGCGCACGAAAGCCTGCGAGCTCGGGTCGGTGCCGCGGCCGAGATGGGCTCGCAGGGCCATGACTTCCATCGCGGCCACGGTCATGCCCTGGCTGTAGCTGGGGTTGAGGCTGCACACGGCGTCGCCGAGCACGAGCAGCCGCTCTGGGAAACGGGACAGCCGCTCGTAGCGTCTGCGTACGCTCGCCGGAACGTGGAAGGCGATCGGATCCGTTAGCGGCGTAGCACCGCGAATGCGTTCGTACACCTCGGCGGCGGGCAGAGACCTGCAGAACTCGAGGTATCCGTCCGGGTCGACGGGCGGATGATCGCCGAGGATCCCCGTGAGAGACAGGTAGTAGGTGTCGTCGCCGGCACGGCCGAAGACCGCCCCCCGCGGGTTGGTGCGTGAGGCCAGACACGTAAGGAACTGGGCGCCGTTGAGGGACTTCGGGCTGCGGTACAGGCGTGTGACGTAGGCGAGGCCGATGGCCATGCGCTCCTCGGGCGGCCGTTCGTAGCCCAACTGCTCCAGCCACACGGGCGTGCGCGACCCACGGCCGCAGGTGTCGACGACGAGGTCGGCGCCGAGGCTGAATTCGCCAACGGCCCCTGCAGCTGCCGACCGCAGTCGGACACCGGTCACGCGGCCTCGGCACGGGGTGGCCTCCAGTCCGGTCAGCTCGGTCCGCTCCAGGAAGGTGACGCCCGGCCGCGCGACCACCTTGCCGCGGATGTAGTCCTCCAGCACGGGGCGCTGTGTGGTCACCGTCGGCAGACCGGTGCGCGCGGCGCGGAACCGGTCGCCGTTGAAGTACCAGTGCTGCTCGCCCAGGTCTCCCATCGGGAAACGCGCACGTCGCATCTCGTCGAGGATGCCGGGAAACAGTTCCTCGAGGATCATGCAGCCGCGGGCGTGCAGGCCATGGGCGTGATCCGCATGAGGGGTTCCGCGCCGCGAGTCCCGTACGCCGACGACCTTGTCGCGTTCGACGACGATGACCTCGCGGTAGAAGTCGGACAGCACTCTGGCCGCGAGCGTGCCGCTGATGCTGCCGCCGACCACGACGGCCCGGTCGCCGACCGGGCCGTTCATGAGGGGTGTCCGACGATCAGCGCGGCGGCGAGGCCTACGGAGCCGAGGTCGATGGAGAGCAGCACCAGGAACCGGGCCGTACGCAATCTCCGCACGTACACCCCGTACCAGAGTTGGATCAGGTGCAGGACGACGACCGGAGCGGCGAACACGAGCGTGCCGGGCCTCAGCGGCGTCGCGCCGAACAGCACTGCCAGCAGCACCGCGTGCACCGCCACCAGCATGTGGAGAGCGACGGCGAACCACAGCGGGGGCAGTATGACGGCGAGGGTCTTGCGGCCCACGGCTGCGTCGCCGGACCTGTCGGAGGCGTTGCCGTACGACACGACCAGGAGCAGCCACAGTCCGAACAACGCGCCCACCAGCAGGGCCTCGCGGCTGACCGTGCCGGCGACGATCCAGTAAGGCATGATCACCGTCCAGGCACCGGTGACCAGGATCGCCGATTCAAGCCCCAACGGCCGGTAGCTGAGCTTGATGCCGCACGAGTACTGGACGCCCAGGACCTGTACGGCGAACGCGACCGCGATCGCCGGCGCGGGTACCCGCCAGCCCAGAATGCCCGCCCCCACCGGGATGGCGAGGACGCCGACGGTCCCGGTGACGAGGGCGAATCCGACGGCCTGGGGCAGGGACAGCTCACCGGTGATCAGGGGTTTCCTGACCCTCGTCACCCGAGGTCTGCCCTGGTAGTTGTGCTCGTCGCTGCCGTTCAAGTACCCGGTGACGTCGTCAGCGGCCGCCGCACTCCACTGCACTGCCAGGGTGCCGACCAGCACACAGGCCAGGGCGAGCACGTCCTCTCGGCTCGCGTCGCTGAGGAAGCCCTCCGATCGCAGGAGCAGCAACCCGAGGGCCCAGCCGTAGATGTAGTGGTACATCCGTGCCTTGCCGAGCCTGAGGTAGCTGACGATCCCCGGCCGGGCACGGATCGACGTGGCGACCGATGGTGCGTACACGGGGATCACGCGGCCTTCGAGCCGCTGGACCGCGTCACCTCGAGCAGCTGGAACGTGACGGGGACACCTCCCGCGTGGAAAGTCCGCTCTCCCTTCGCGGTGGACGAGCCTTCTGCCAGTCACGGACAGGGGTCGGTTCACCGCGCCGAGTCGATACCGGACTCGGCGAGCACGCGGAGCGGTGTCTGACGGGATGGCGCTCAGAAGGCGTTCAGGGCGTCGCGGGTGTTCGTGCGGTACAGGCCGACCTTCGGGTGGGCGACGGTGCCCGGCTTGGCCAGCCGGAGGTTGACGCCGTCCGCGTTCGGCATGTGCTCCTCGTCGGCCAGGACGTTGACCTCGTCGGCCACGGGGCCGCTGCCGGCCGTCGGGTTGAGGTTCACGGCGGCGTACGCGGTGGCGCCGGGGCGCACCGGGTACGCCGGGGCGCCGCCCAGGCCGCCGGGGGCGGTGGCCTGGAGACCGAGCGCGCCGCCCTTGGCGCTGAAGCCGATGGTGGGGAAGTAGTCCAGGCCGCAGGAGGTCGAACCGTTGTTGGTGACGGTGATGATGCGGACGGTGGCCGGAGTGCCCGCCGGGGAGGTGACCTTGACGGTCAGGTTCCGCGCCGAGCAGGGGTGGGTGTAGGCGTAGGCGTCACCGGTGGTGCTCCCCGTGTCCTTGCCGCCCGCACCGGCCTTCGCCGGGGTGACGGTGGTGCCCGTGCCGGTTCCGGTGACCTTCCCGGTGGACGAGGCGGCGCCCTCCCCGGACGGCGTCACGGTCCCGGTCGAGGCCGGCTTGTCGGCGCTCTTGGTCGTGGCGGGGTCCGCGGCCGGGCCGGCGGCGCTGTGCGAGCCGCCGCCGCAGGCGGTCAGGGCCAGAGCGAGGCCGGCGGTGACGGTGGCCAGGGCGGTGGTGCGGAGTCGGTAGGTGCGCATGGGGAACTCTCCGTATCGGTGCGGTCGTCAGGCGGAGGGTTTGCGTTTCCCGGCTGACGAGACGTGGGGTGCGGCTGCTGTTCCGGTCGGCTGCTGCCGCAGGCGGCCGAGGGTGGCCCGTGGGCGCCCTCCCGTTGCGACCGCCGGATCCGACCGGCGATCCCATCGGCGGACCGACGGGTTGATGACGCAACTGTGGGGCCGGTTTCGTCCCAGTGGCGGTCGGCCCGGGATAGTAGGGACCCTGGAACGCTCCCGACCCCTCTCACCTGGGCGATCGGGCGAGCCTGGAACGTGCTTCCGGGATGAGGGGGAGGGTGGAATGGCCACGGAGACGGAGCGGTTCGCGGAGCTGATGCGCGGATTCAAAGAGCGCTCGGGTCGCAGCTACGGCACGCTCGCGAAGCGGCTGCACTCCAGCAACTCGACGCTGCACCGCTATTGCAGCGGCACTGCGGTGCCCACGGATTACGCCCCGGTGGAGCGGTTCGCCCGGGTCTGCGGTGCCTCGGCCGACGAACTGCTCGCGCTGCACCGGCAGTGGCTGCTGGCGCTGGTGGAGCGGCGGCGGGGGGTGACGCAGGGGCAGGACCCGGCGGCGGGGGCGGCGAACTCCGCGGCTCCGCGGGGCGGTGACGCCGCGCCTGAAGCACCGGCTTCTTCGGCGGATGTGGTGGCCGGGGAGGCCTCGGAGGTCCGGCCCCCGGCGGAGACCGGCCCCGTACCGGTCCCTACGCCCGCCCCCGACCCCGCACCGGCACAGGCACCGACGGAGGCCCCCGCCCCCGCACCGCAGGAGCCCGCACACGCCCTCGGCGCCCTCATCCAGCCGGGCTCCGCCCGGGCCTCCGTACCGGCGGCCCGGCGTCCTCGGCTGCTGCTGGCCGTTGCGGCCGCCGTGGCCACCGTCGCGGTGGCGGGAACCGCCGCCGCCCTCTCCGCCATGGGGGATGCGGGTCACGCGGACCCGCGCCACGGCGCCGCCCAGCCGTCCTCGCGCGAACGGGCGGCGGCGGGCCCGGCCCTGCCGTCCGGCGCGCCGTCTTCACCCACGCCCGCAGCCGGTTCCGCATCCCCGTCCGGCCCCGGACCCTCGTCCCCCTCGGCGACGCCCGGGACCGCCTCGCCGGCCGCCGGCCGGGAGGGGGCCTCCGCCACCGCCCCGTTCACGGTCAACGTGCTGCCCGACAACTGGGGCAGCCCCTGCGACCAGTGGTTCGCCCTGGACAAGGCACCCGGTACGGTTCCCCCGCCCCCCGCCGGGCAGGCGACCGAAGGGTGGGCCCGGACCCTGGGCGCCGTCCCCGCGGGGCATCTGCGCCTGCAGCTGACCGTCCAGGGCACCGAGGGCAAGCCCGCGGTCCTGCACGCCCTGTACGTCCACGTCGTGAGCGGCCGCAAGGCTCCCGGCTGGAACGCCTACACCATGGGGTCCGGCTGTGGCGGCGCGCTGGTGCCGGCGTCCTTCGCCGTGGCCCTGGACGATGCCTCCCCGCGGGCCAGGTCCGTACCCGGCAAGGAGGGCGAGCGGCCGACGGCGTCGACCGACTTCCCGTACAAGGTCTCCGCCACCGACCCCCAGGTGCTGAACATCGACGCCGCCACACTCGGTCAGGACGTCAGCTGGTACCTGGAGCTGGCCTGGAGCAGCGGCGACCGCCACGGCACCACCCGCATCGACGACCACGGCCGCCCGTTCCGCACGGTCGCCATGAACGCCGGCCACGGCTACTGGTACGACGAGAACCACAACGCCTGGCTCCCGCACACGGGCTGAACCTAGTCCCAGATGTCGGTGTCGGTCGGGGGCAGGGGCCGCAGGGTGGGCCATTGGGCGAGGAGGCGGGTGGCGAGGGTGGTGCTGAGGTGGCCCAGGGCGTGCAGGTGGTCGTGGGTGCGGGTCAGGCCGGCCACCGCGCGCAGGCGGTGGAGCAGGCGCTCGCGGGCGGAGACGTAGCCCCACTCGAAGTCCTCGGTGGGGATGCGGGCGAGGTGGTCGACCGTGCCGCGGTGGGCCCGTTCGACGAGGGCGTCGCCCTGGATCAGCCAGGCCGCGCACGCGTCGGCGAGGTCACCCGGGACGTCCTTGCCGGTGAGGTCGCGCCAGGTCGTCCGGTAGACGTCCTCGGCTTCCGCGAGCGGGGCCGGGGCGACCGACATGGCACATCCGCAGGTGGGGAAGCCGATGCGGAGGTAGGCCAGTTCCATCAGGCCGTTGCCGAGCGATGCCCGCTCGAAGTCGATGAAGCGGAGGCCGTCGGCGCTGTACAGGTCGTTGCCGGGACAGGGGTCGCCGTGCAGCAGTGCGTGGTGCCCGGCGGGGTCCAAGCGGTCCAACAGGGCGGCGAGTTCGTCGGGGACCGCCGGCGGGACGGGCACGTCCAGTGCCCGGGCCAGGGCGAGGAAGGACTCCGCGTCGGCGGCCGTGGGTCCCGACCAGGCCGGCAGCGCGCCCGCGTCGGCGGGGCCGGTCAGGGCGTGCAGCCGGGCCAGTGACTCGGCGTACCCCGGCATCCAGTCGGCCGTCCTGCCGAGGTCGTCCACGTGCTCCAGGACCAGCACCCGCGAGGGCGGGTCCGTGGCCAGCAGCGCGGGGGCCACGGCGGGTCCGGCGGCCCGGCCCGCCAGCCGCAGGGCGGCGACCTCGCGCGCGAAGCGGGTGGGGGCGTCGGCGTCCGCATCACCGACCTCGGTGATCTGCTTGACGATCACCAGCTGTCCGTCGGCCAGCCGCACCCGCCACACCCGAGAACGGGGGCTGCTCTCCAGGAGTTTGCTCTGGTCCGGGGTGCCCACGGTGGTGAGCAGCGCCTCGTCGAAGGGGACAGGATTCGGCATGCCGGTGAGCGTATCCGCCGGTCAGCGCATGCGCGCGGGCCTTTTCCCGGGCACTGACGCCGAGCACTCCTTCAACGCGATCGACGGCGACGAGCGGCACGGTGGCGCCGGCTTCTGCACCGAGGAGCGGGAGCAGCTGTGCGACTACATCGACCGCAGCCTGACCGGGAGCGGTGTGGACGTGACCGCGCTCGCGGCGAGGCGGGGCATCGACCGGTCGGAGATAACCGACCGGTGGCGCGACTGGTGACGACGCCCGCGCGGCCGGGTCTCAGCAGCCGCCGGAGGGGCCGGACGCGCCGATCGTGAGGGTGGGCGGGGCCGCGCAGCAGCCACCGGCGGGGGCTCCGGTGGCTGCTGCGGATCCGGGCTGACCCCGTCCCGCTGACCCCGTCCCGCTGACCCCGTCCCGCTGAACCCTTCCCGCCGACCTCCCCACCGCGGCACCCCGGAGGCGCTTAGGATCGCGGCCATGGCGCTGACCGTGAGTGACGTCGACCGTTTCGAGGCTGCCCGGCCCCGGCTGGAGGCCATCGCCTACCGGCTGCTCGGCTCGGCGAGCGAGGCGGAGGACGCCGTCCAGGAAACCTTCCTGCGCTGGCAGGCGGCCGATGTCGGGCGGATCGAGGTGCCCGAGGCCTGGCTGACGAAGGTCCTCACCAACTGGTGCCGCAACCAGCTCACTTCGGCCCGCGCCCGGCGCGAGACGTACGTCGGCAGGTGGCTCCCCGAGCCGCTGCTCGGCGGGGACCCGATGCTCGGCCCGGCCGACACCGCCGAGCAGCGGGATTCCGTGTCGTACGCCGTCCTCGTCCTGCTGGAGCGCCTGTCGCCCGACGAGCGGGCGGTGTACGTGCTGCGCGAGGCCTTCGGCCACCGGCACCGGGAGATCGCCGAGATCCTGGAGATCACCGAGTCCGCCGCCCAGCAGATCTACCACCGGGCCAAGAAGCACATCGCGGACGGCCGGGCGCGCACCGAGACCGACGGGGCCACCGCCCGCAGGATCGTCGAGGAGTTCCTGGCCGCGGCGACCAGCGGCCGGACCGAACCGCTCCTGCGCCTGCTCACCCAGGACGCCGTCTCGGTGGGCGACGGCGGCGGGAAGGTCCCGGCCCGCGCGAAGGCGTTCGAGGGCGCGCTCGCGGTCGCCACGTTCCTGCGCGGCCTGTTCAAGCCCAGCGCGGCCAAGCGGGCCCACATCGGCGGCGCGGCCGACTTCCACGCCACGACCGCCAACGGCGGGCCCGCGCTCCTGGCGGTCGTGGACGGCCGGGTCGCCGGGGTCATCTGCCTGGAGGTCACCGCGCAGGGCATCAGCGCGGTCCGCAGCCAGGTCAATCCGGACAAGCTCGTCCGCGCGACCGAACGGTGGGCCGCCGACGGCCGCGGCGAGGCTCCGCTCCACACCCTCTGACGCCGGGCCGCGACGATGTGACGCAGACCACGGTCTCCACCTGTCAGGGAACGGCCGGCTGTCCGGTTCAAGGGGCGAAACCCTGCCGGACCACGGCAGCCCCGCCCAGACAGGAGCACGGACATGGAGCACCGCATCGTCGTCCTCGGAGCCGGCTACACCGGGGCCCTCGTCGCCGGCCGCCTCGCCAAGCGGCTGCACTCCGACGGCGTCGGCATCACCCTCGTCAACCCCGAGCCCGACTTCGTCGAGCGCGTCCGGCTGCACCAGCTCGCGACCGGCCAGGAGCTGCGGCCCCGCCCGCTCGCGCAGATGTTCGCGGGCACGGGCGTGGCGCTCAAGCTCGCGACGGTCACCGCCGTGGACGTGGACCGCAGGACGGTGACCGTCGCCCCCGCGAACGGCACCGGACCGCAGGAGCAACTGGCCTACGACACCCTGGTCTACGCCCTCGGCAGCGGCTGGAACGACGGGGGCGTCCCCGGCGCCGCCGCCCACGCCCACGAGGTCGCCGGCCGCCCCGGCGCCCTCCGCCTGCGCGAGCGCCTGGCCGCCCTGGAGGCCGGCCGGCCCGTGGTCGTGGTCGGGGGCGGTCTGACGGGCCTGGAGGCCGCGACCGAGATCGCCGGGGCGCGCCCCGACCTCGACGTGGCCCTCGCCGCCCAGGGCGCCCTCGGTGACTGGCTCTCCGCGAAGGGCCGCGCCCACCTGCGCAAGGTGGTGGCCGGGCTCGGCATCACGGTCCACGACCACACCGCGGTCAGCGCCGTGGCGGCGGACGGCGTGACGACCGCCGACGGCCGGGTCCTGCCCGCCGCGGTCACGGTCTGGACCGCCGGTTTCGCCGCGCACCCCATCGCCCGGGCCACCGCCCTGGAACTCGGCGACGACGGCCGCATCCTGGTCGACACCACGATGCGCTCGGTCTCCCACCCGGACGTCTACGTCGTGGGCGACGCGGCGCTGGCGACCCGCCCGGACGGCACGCCGCTGCGCATGGCCTGCGCCACGGGCGTCCCCATGGCCTGGCAGGCCGCCGACGCCCTCGCGGCCCGCCTCACCGGCGCCAAGGTCCCCCGCACCGCGATCCGCTACGCCCAGCAGTGCGTCTCCCTCGGCCGCGAGGAGGGCCTGATCCAGTTCGTCACCGCCGACGACCGCGCGGTCGACCGCGCCCTGACGGGCCGTGTGGCCGCCCTCTACAAGGAACTCGTCTGCAAGGGCGCGGCCTGGGGCGTCGCCCACCCGACCCTGGGCATGCCCGTCCGGCGCCGCCGGATCGTACGGCAGGAGACCCGCAGCCGGGCCCGGGCGCAGGCCCCGGCCTGACCTCGCCGCACCCCCGAAGCCAACGGCGGCGCACGGTGCCGGGGGCGTCGTGCGCTCCCGGCATACGATGCCGACCGTGACGCACGACCACGGTGAGCTGGACAGCCTCGTACGCAAGCGGATCCGGGCCCTGCGCGTGGCCCAGGGCTGGTCGCTGGCCGAACTGGCCGCCCGCGCCCACATCAGCCAGTCCACCCTCAGCCGGATCGAGAACGGCGGCCGCCGCCTCGCGCTGGACCAGCTCGTCACCCTCGCCCGCGCCCTGGACACCACCCTGGACCAGCTCGTCGAGACCGGCGCCGACGACGACATCGTCAGCAGCCCGGTGATCGACGCGGCCCACGGCCTCATGCGCTGGTCCATGAAGTCGGACCCGCGCGTGAGCGTGGTGCGCCGGCGGATGACGAACCCGCCCCCCGGCGACCCCGCGACCATGCGGGCCCATCCGGGGCGCGAATGGCTCGTCGTCCTGTCCGGCACCGCGGTGCTGCTGCTGGGGAACCGGCGCGTGCGGGTGGAGACGAACCAGGCGGTGGAGTTCCCCACGATGCTGCCGCACGCCATCGGAGCCGAGGGCGGCCCCTGCGAGATCCTGGGCATCTTCGACCAGGACGCCCGCCGCGGCCACCAGAGCGGTGACGACTGACGGTTTCCCGGCCCCCGTTTGCGCGTTCGGCAGCCCGCCGGGGCTCCTTCTTGCGAATACAGGGATACGTGATGCCGTAACGGCATCACCGTCCTAGCGTGGGTCCCATGCCCCACGCCTCCCACGCTTCCCCCTCACCTCACGATTTCCACGACCAGACGGAGCTCCTCGACCTGGACGCCGACGTCCTCGCCGGACACACCGCGTCCCTCGTCGCGTGGCTGCCCGTCCCGACCCCGCCGCGCCACATCGTGGACCTGGGCTGCGGCACGGGCGCCGGTACCTTCGCCCTGCTCGCGCGCTTCCCGGAAGCCGAAGTGACGGCCGTCGACGCCTCGGCCGCCCACCTGGACCGCCTGCGCGAGCGGGCCCGGGCGCTCGGCCTGGCCGACCGGGTGCGCACGGTGGCGGCCGACCTCGACGCGAACTGGCCCGGCCTCGGCCGCCCCGCGCTCGTCTGGGCGTCGGCCTCCCTGCACCACATGGCCGACCCCGGCCGCACCCTGCGCGCGGTGCACGGCCTGCTGGCGCCCGGGGGACTCTTCGCCGTCGTCGAGACGGCCGGCTTCCCCCGCTTCCTGCCCGCCGACGCCCCCCGCGAACGGCCCGGCCTGGAGGACCGCTGCCACGCCGCCCTCGCGCACCACCACGCCGAGCGCCTGCCGCACCGCGGCGCCGACTGGGCACCGCTGCTGGCCGCCGCCGGTTTCACCGTCGAGGACGACCGTACGATCACCGCGCGCGTCGACGGCTCCGCCGGCTCGGGCGGCGAAGCGGTCGGCCGCTACGCGCTGAGCGCCCTGGGACGGCTGCGCGCCGCCGCCGCCCACGTCCTCGGCGCCGAGGACCTCGGCGCCCTCGACCGGCTGCTCGACACCGGCGGCCCGGGGAGCATCCTGCACCGCGACGACCTCGCGGTCCGCACCGAACGCACCGTCTGGGCCGCCCGCCGCGCCTGACGCCACACCCGAGGCCGCACCCGGACCCGTGCCGGACGCCCCGGCGCCCGGTCAGGCGAGGTCAAGCCCGGTCAGGCGCGGTCGATGTGGACGCTTGTGGACTTCACCCGGGCCGTGGCCCGCATGCCCACTTCGAGCCCCATCTCCTCGACGGCTTCGCGGGTCAGCAGCGAGACCAGGCGGTGCGGCCCCGCCTGGATGTCCACCTGCGCCGCGACGTCGCCCAGTTTCACGGCCGTGATGATCCCCGGAAAGGAGTTCCGGACGGAGCTGTGGACCTGCTCCTCCCCGTCCTGGTCGCGCTGCGCCAGATCGACGGCGAACGCCGCGAGGTCACGGCCGTCGATGAGCCGGCGCCCCGATCCGTCGGGGCCCTCGCGGAACGTGGGCACCTTGCCCGCGTCGGCCCAGCGGCGGGCGGTGTCCGTACTGACGCCCAGGAGACGCGCGGCCTGACCCACGGTGTAGTGCTGCATGGGCGACACGTTAGGGACGTGCGGACCGCATCGGCAATACGAGCGGACCGACGCCGCCCCCGCACGGGCGCCGGGCCCCGTCGGCGGGGCGCGGCGGCCCCGGATCCTGACGATATGCTGGCGTTTCTTTGCTTCCGGGGGGTGCAAGCAGGTGGAGTTCCGGCTGCTCGGATCGGTGTCCGTCGCCACGGAGGCGGGAGCCCTGCCGCTCGGCCCGGCCAAGCGGACGAGCCTGCTGGCCGCCCTCCTGCTGCGGCCGAACCATCCCGTCCCGCTGCGCCGGCTCATGGCCTCGCTGTGGGACGGCGAGCCGCCCGCCCGCGCCCGGAGCGTGATCCAGGGGCACGTGTCCCGGCTGCGCACGCTGCTGGACAGCGCCCAAGCCGGTTCCTACGGCGTCGAGTTGGCGACCGAGGGCGCGGCGTACGTGCTGCGGATGCCCGAGAAGCTGCTGGACGCCCACCGCTTCGAGGAGCTGGTCACCCTCGCCCGGGACCAGTCGTCGGTCGGGGACGCGGTGGTCATGTACCAGGAGGCCCTGGCCCTGTGGCAGGGGCCCGCGCTGACCGGCGTCCATCCGACGCCCCCGCTCCAGACGGCCGCCGACGCGCTGGAGGAGCTGCGCCTCACCACGGTCGAGCACCTCGCCGCCGGGTACGGGCGCCTCGGCGCGCACGCGCAGGCGGCAGCCGTGCTGCGGGCCGAGGCGAGCGCCCACCCGCTGCGCGAATCGCTGGCCACCGCCCTGGTGACGGCCCTCCAGCGGGCGGGGCGTCGCTCGGAGGCGCTCGACTGGTTCCACCACACCCGGCGCCTGCTCGCCGAGGAACTCGGCGTCGATCCGGGGCACGAGCTGTGCGACGCCTACGCGGTGGCCCTGCGCGGCCGAAGCGTGCACGAGGTCCACGAACTGCACCGCGGCGGCGCGGGCGCCGGTGACCCCGTACCCGCGGGAGCGGCCGCCACGGCCGGGGCCCCGGCGCCGTCCCCCCGCTACGGCGACACCCTCGACCTGCTGCCCCGCGCCCCCCGCGGTTTCCACGGGCGCGCGGCGGAGCTGGCGGCGCTGTCGCGGGCCGCGGCCGCGGAGGCGGCCGTATGCCTGGTGACCGGGCCCGCCGGCGTCGGCAAGAGCGCGCTGGCCGTCCACTGGGCGCACCTGCACCACGAGCGGTTCCCGGACGGCCGGCTCCACGCCGACCTGCGCGGATTCAGCGACACCGGGGAGCCCGCGCCGATCGACGTGCTGCGCGAGTTCCTGCTGGCGCTCGGCGTCGCACCGCTGAGCGTCCCGGAGTCGCCGACCCGGGCGGCCGCCCTGTTCCGGTCGCTGACCGTCGGGCGCCGGCTGCTCGTCGTCCTCGACAACGTGCGCGCGTCCGAGCAGGTGCGCCCGCTGCTGCCGGGCGGCAGCGAATGCGTCACCGTCGTCACCAGCCGCCACCGGCTGCGCGGCCTGATCGCCTCGGACGCGGCCCGGCCGGTGCCGCTCGACGTCCTGGGACCGCAGGACGGTACGGACCTGCTCGCCGCGGTGCTCGGCCCGGACCGCGTGCACGCCGAACCGGCGGCCGCCCGGCAGCTGGCCCGGCTGTGCGACGGGCTACCCCTCGCCCTGCGGGTCGCCGCCGCCCGGCTGGCCGACCAGCCGCACCTGACCCTCGCCGCCATGGCGGCGGAACTCTCCGACACCACGCGCAGGCTGGCCCTGCTCGACGCCGAGGACACCGGGGTCCGGGCCGCCCTGCACCTGTCGGTGCGCCGCCTCCCGCCGGGCGCCGCGCACCAGCTCGCGCACCTGGGACGGCACCCCGGCACGTACATCGACCGCGGGGTCGCGGCGGCCCTGGCGGGCACCGGCCCGGCCCGGACGGAGGCGGCCCTCGACCAGCTCGCCGCCGCCCACCTGCTGACGTACGCGGCGCCGGGGCGGTGGGCGATGCACGACCTCGTGCGGCTCTACGCCCGCGACATGGAGAGCGGTCCGCACGCGCTGGAGCGGCTGCTCGACCACTACGTCGCCACCGGCCTCGCGGCGGCCCGGGCCGCCGAACGGGACGGGCAGCCCTGCTTCACGACGCCCGGGGACTTCCACCCCTCGCCGGATGCGCGGGAGTTCACCGACCGCGACGAGGCGATGGCCTGGTACGCGGCCCACCGCGAGGACCTCGCCCTCGCGGCGGCGGCCGCGCACGACGCCGGCCTGCACGGCCGGGCCTGGCGGATCGCGCTGTCCCTGTGGCCGCTGATGGTGTGGCGGGTCCTGGACGGGTGGGCGCCGCTCCTCTACACGGCCCTCGACTCGGCCTGGGCCGACGCGGACCTGGACGGCCAGTCCCGCGTCCTCGCCCTCCTCGGCTGGGTCCTGACCGAGGAGGGGCGGACCGAGGAGGCGCTGCCCCACCTGGAGGCGGCCCCCCTGCTGGCCGCCCGGTCCGGCGACCGCAGCGCCCAGGCCACCGCGCTGGTCAACCTCTCCCTGGCGCAGGCCGCGCTCGGCGAACTCGACCTGGCGGCGCGGGGATGCGTACGGGCGGCCGAGCTGGCCAGGGAGGCCGGCGACCCGACCGCGGAGCGCCTGGCCCTCTACCACCTCTCCCGGCACCAGCTCGATTCCGGGGACTGGAGCCAGGCCCTGGAGAGCACGACGGCGGCCCGGGCCGTCCGTGCGCCGGACGCGCGGTCCCCCACGCGGGTGCTGCTGCTCGCCGCGACCGGGGAGGCCCTGGTGGGGCTCGGTGAACGGACCGAGGGCATCCGGTGCCTGGACGAGGCGGCGCGGGAGGCCGAGTCGTCGGGGTACGACGAAGGCGCGGAGCGGGCGCTCGGGGCGCTGCTCCAGCTGTCGGCGCGCGAGGCGGGGGCGGCCGGGCGGCGGGACGGGGCGCAGGACCCGGCGGCCGACGCCGGGTACCGCGCCCGGTACGACAAGGTGCGCGCGCGGCAGACCGTACGGGCGTGAGAGGGCGTACGGTCCTGGGGTGAGCGGGCGCACCGCCGCGGCCCGGACGCCGTACGGGGCCGGCTCGCCCGCGTCCGTACGGGTGGACGCGCCCGCGGATCGGGGGGACGTCAGCGGAACGTCAGCGTCGCATGATCACCACGACAGCGGCGCCCGGCACAGTGGTGCTCACGCGGCGAGCTTTCCGCGTGCCGACCGTTCCGCCTTCGGGGAGTTCCCTCATGCGCACCACCCGCCGCCGCCCGCGCACCGCCACCGCGGCCGCCACCGTGACCGCCGGTCTCGTCCTGGCCCTCACCGCGTGCGGCGGCTCGGACGGCGCGGCGGCGCAGCCCGGCGCCGGCCGGAGCGCGGCCCCGGACGCGGCCAAGGGCGGGGACGCGTCGGCCCCGGCCGGCACCGCGGGCGGCGCCTCGGCGTCGGGCGCGGGAACGCAGGGCGCCAGCGGCACCCCGGTGAAGAGCGGCGCGGGCACGACCGGCGGGAACGACAAGACCGGTGACGCGTACGCGTACTCCCACCCCTGCGCGGCGAAGAGCCTGACCGTCAAGGTCACCTCCCCGCAGGGCTTCCCGGCCTCCGTCCGCGTCGTCACGGTGACCAACAACGGGTCCGCCTCCTGCGGCCTGGACCACCACCCGACCGTCGGTTTCAGCGCGAAGGGCGCCGCACTCGGCATCGAAGCCGCCGCCCCCGGCGGTCTGGGCGGTGCACCCGCCTACCCGGTGCGCCCCGGCGCCACCGCCTACGCGGCCGTGAACCTCGACCCCTCGGGCGGCGCCGGCCCCTCCGCCGACGAGATCAGCGTCCTGGCCGACGCCCCGCACATGGCGAACGCGGACGGCGTCAGCCTCCCGCTGGCCAAGCCGGGCACCGTCGCCAAGCCGAAGGTCGGCCTGTACCGCGCCGACGCGCGCGAATCGCTCGGCACCCTCTGAGCGCGCGGTAGCGCTCAGCCCCTGAACCCTCCGGGCCCCCGACACCCCCGACGGTCCCCGGAGCCCGCACACCCCCCGGCCGTCGGCCGGGGGGTGTGCGCTGTCGTCAGCGCCCGTGCCCGGGCCCGCCGTCGGGCCCTGCGCTGCGCGTGAGCGTCTTGAGGGCGCGCTCGCGCAGGGGGGCGAGCCGGGTGCGGGCGGCGGCGCCGTTGTGGACCGCGTTGGTGGTGATGACCACGTACCGCCCGCCGGCCGGGGCGAGGAAGAGGCTGGTGCCGGTGAAACCGTGGTGGCAGGCCACGGCGCCCCCGGCGGCCACGATCCATCCCAGGCCGCGCTCCAGACCGGGATCGATCTGCGCCACGGGCACCAGGCTCTCCCGCAGCCAGCCGCCGAGCGTGCTGTCCGGACCGGCGGACAGCAGGCGCTCGGCGTAGGCCGCGAGGTCCGCCGCCGGGGCGAACACGCCCGCGTGACCGGCGACATCGCCCATCACGGCCGCGTTCTCGTCGTGCACCGCGCCCCAGAGCCGGTCGTGCCCGTCGCGGTGCTCGGTCGGCGCGACCTGCGGGGTCTGCGGGAGCGGGCCGTAGGAGGTCCGGTCCATCCCCAGCCCGGCCCAGAGCGCGGCGGCGAGCCGGTCCAGTGGCTCGCCGTGGACGTGCGCGAGGGCCAGGCCGAGCAGGACGTACCCCCGGTTGATGTAGCGGTGGGTGCCCGGGACGTTCTCCAGGGGCTCGCGGAAGATCAGCTCGTGCAGCGGGCGCGCGGTGAGGTCGTACAGGTCGAACCGGGTGGCCGCGCGCAGGCCGGAGGTGTGCGCGAGCAGTTGGCGCACGGTCGCCCCCGCGCCGGGCAGGTGGCCGAGGTCCGGGTCCATCGGCGGCAGGAACTCCCGTACGGGCGCGTCCGGATCGATCAGTCCGGCCGCCACGGCGAGGCCGACGAGCGGCCAGGTCGCGGTGACCTTCGTGAGGGACGCGAGGTCGTAGACCGTGTGCTCGTCGGGGGTCCGCGGGTGGGTGAAGGGGGAAACCACCCCGGCCGACAGGACCGTACGCTCCCCCGCGGCCGTACCGCAGACCACGACGCCGCCCGGACTCGCGCCGTCGGCGACGGCCTCCTCCAGCGCCTCCCGCAGCCCGTGGACATCGGCGGTCGTGAAGGGTTCGGCCTCGGTCATCTGCGCCTCCGGTGGGGGTGGGTGGTCTCCTGCGCCCGGGCCGGCCCGGCGCCTGTCGGCCGGGCCCCTGCCGACCCGGCAGCACCACCCTGGCCATCACCGCGACCGGAGCGCGGCAGCCGCGCCGAGCGAACGCTCCGCGTCGTCGATCAGCTCGTCGCACCACGGACCGGAGGCTCGGCCGGCCCGGCGCTGTTCGACTCCGCGTCACCCGGAGAAACCGGCCCGTTCATGTGCCGCTCCTAGCGTCGCAGTGCCCGCACCGTTCATTTCCGAGGGGAAACCTCCCGCATCATGCGACGCAGACCTGCCAAGACGTTGACCGTACTGGCCCTGACCGGCGCCCTGGCCGCCACGACCGCGGCCACCGCCAACTCGGCTCCCCAGCACGGCGACCAGGGGAGGGAGATCCGCAACGTGATCTACCTGCTCGGCGACGGAATGGGCCGCACCCACGTCACGGCCGCCCGCGACCGGTTCTACGGGGCGTCCGGCAAGCTGAACATGGAGACGCTGCCCTTCACCGGCGCGGTCGCCACCTACGCCGTCGAGAAGGGCACCTCCAAGCCCGCGCTCGTCACCGACTCCGCCAGCTCGGCCACCGCGTGGTCGACGGGCGTCAAGACGTACAACGCCGCGCTGAGCGTGGACTCGTACGAGAAGCGCGTCACCACGCTGATGGAGCAGGCCAAGAAGGCCGGCTTCGCCACGGGCAACGTCTCCACCGCCGAGGTCACCGACGCCACCCCGGCCGCACAGTTCAGCCACGCGCTGCTGCGCGGCTGCCAGGGCCCGGTCTACTCCGACGCCGCCTGCCTCCCCAAGAAGGAGGACGGTACCTACGAGAGCGCGCCCGCGGACAAGACGCTGGTCACCCCGATCGCCGAGCAGATCGCGCGCAACGGCACCGCCGACGTCATCCTCGGCGGCGGCCTCGCCCGCTTCGAGCCGGACGACCAGAAGGCCCTCCAGGCCCAGGGCTACCAGGTGCTCGGCAGCTTCGGCGACCCCGCGCTGCCCGCCCAGACGGCCGCCAGCCAGAAGGTCGCCACCAAGACGGACCTGAGCCACGCCAACGGCAAGAAGGTCGTCGGCCTCTTCAACCGCGGCAACCTCACCGTCGAGCAGGCCAAGGCCGGGCTGCCCGCGGACGCCGCGCAGAAGCAGGAGCCGACGCTGGCCGAGATGACCCGCAAGTCGATCTCGCTGCTCGGTGAGCGCGGCGGGTACGACAAGAACAGGAAGGGCTTCCTCCTCCAGGTCGAGGGCGCCCAGATCGACAAGCGGTCGCACGCCAACGACGCCGCCCAGACCCTGGGCGAGATCAAGGCCTTCGACGACGCGGTCAAGGTTGCCACCGACTTCGCGAAGAAGGACGGGCACACCCTGGTCGTCGTCACGGCGGACCACGAGTGCGCCGGCTTCAACATCATCGAGAAGGGCACCTACACCAACGCCGAGGCCCTCGCTCCCCCGGCCAACACGGACGCGGGCAACCCCGCCAACAACAGCGTCACCTCGCGCCCCTCCTCGGGCGCCAAGGACCCGGCGCGCTCGACCGGCGCCGTCAACGGTGCGGGCTCGGGTGACGCGAAGAACTTCGCCCCCGCCACCTTCCGCACCCCGAACGACCCGGCCGACGTCAAGGACGGCAGCCCGGACGCCAGCCTCTGGCTGACGTACCTGTCCGGCAACCACACCGGCGCCGACGTGCCGATCTTCGCGTACGGCCCGAACGGCAGCGCCTTCGCGGCGAGCCAGAACAACACCGAGCTGTACGGCAAGCTGTACCGCTCGCTGTTCGGCAAGTCTCCCCAGCAGCACTGACCCATCGATCGGGCAGCCGGGGCCGGGCGGACCGAGTCCGCCCGGCCCCGGCCCCTTTCAGGAGCGTTCCGATGACCCGTCCCACCCGCCGCACCGCCGGGGCGCTGGCCGCCGCGGCCGCCGTCCTCGTCCTCGCCTCCGGCTGCGCGGGCGGCTCCGCCGCCGACGGCGCCGACCGGGCCGGCGGCTCCGGGGAGGCGGCCGGATCCGCCGCTCCCGTCGCCATGCCCGCACCGCGCGGGGCGCCCGCGCCCGCCGCCGTACTGGCGCGGCCGGCCGCGGCGGGCGAGGTCCGCGTCGAGGAGGGCCCCTTCACGGACCGGGTGAAGCTGACCTCGCTGAAACTCACCGGGCAGGGGTCCGTCACCGGGCACCTCGCGATCACCTCCGACGTCAGCGACGTCCTGGCCCTGGAGGTCGGCGCGGCGTACTACGACGCGAGCGGCCACCTGCTCGGCACCGCGGCCTTCCCCTACCAGGAGGAGGGCGAGGACGCGCGGGGCGGTGAGCACCACGACGGACCGCGCGCGGCCGGCGGGGGCATCGACTTCACGGTGCCAGCCGGTCGGTTCGCGCAGGCACCGGCGAGCGCGGTGCTCTCCGTGCCGGTCCTCGTCAACGAATAGCGGGGGAGGTGGCCGGGGCATCCCCCGGCCACCTCCCCCGCGGCTACTTCCCCGCGGCCGCGGGCCCGCAGTGCGTGTCGGCCGGCGGGCGGTGGCCGGTGGTGAGGAAGTCGGTGACGGCGCGGTCCGCGCAGGCGTTGCCGTTGCCCAGGTACACCCCGTGGCCGCCGTGGTCGACGGTGACCAGCCGGGCCCGGGAGCCGAAGGCCTCGCGCATCTTCAGCGCCCCGGCGTAGGGGGTCGCCGGATCGCGCAGGTTCTGGACCATCAGCACGTTCGAGGGACCCCGGCCGGTGATCCGGGTGGGCTCCTCCACCGGCGCGTCCTTCCAGAACGCGCAGGGAGTGATGTTCGCGGGCATGCCCGCGGTGAGCGGGTGCGCGGCCCGGTCGGCGGCCGACGCGCGGGCGTACGCGGCCGTGTCGGCCGGCCACTTCACGTCGTTGCAGATGACCGCGACGGCGACCGCCGCGTCCTCCTCGCGCAGCGGCTGTGCCAGTTCGGGCGGCAGCACCGGGGTCGCGGCCGGGTCCTGGGCCTGCTGGACGAGCCGCGCCAGGCCCGGGAAGGCCGCATCGGCGTACAGGGCGTTCTGCGCGGCCTGGCGCAGCACGTTCCCGGTCAGCGGCGCACCGCCGGTGGTGGAGGGCCTGGGCGCGCGGTCGAGCGTCGCGGCGAGCGCGAGGAACAGCGGCCGGACCTCCTCGGGCCGCTCCGCGAGCCGCAGGCCCTCGGCCGCGCGGGCCGGATCGGCCGCCCAGGCCGCGAAGTCGGGGAACCGGTCGTCGGCGCCCGGCGCCATGTTCGCGAGCCAGCCGCGCGCCACCCGCGCCGGGTCGGGGTCGCCGCTGCTGTCCAGCACCCAGCGGTCGGTGCGCCCGGGGTGGGTCTGCGCGTAGACGGCGCCCACGTACGCCCCGTACGAGGTCCCCCAGGCCGACAGCTTCCGCTCGCCCAGGGCCTCGCGCAGGCGGTCCATGTCCCGGACCTCGTTGGCGGTGGTGAAACTGCGCAGCACCGCGCCCCCGTTGGCCGCGCAGGCCTCGGCGGTCCGGCGGGAGCGGGCCGTGTTCGCCGCGGTGCCGCCGTCGGCGTCCGGCCAGGACCGCAGCGTGACCAGCCGGCGGTCCTCGGGCGCGAGTCCGCAGCTCGCGGTGGTGCTGGCGCCCACACCCCGCGGATCGAAGCCGACCAGGTCGTAGGTGCCCGCCAGTTCCTTGCGCAGCGCCTCGCCCTTCTGGGTCAGCCGCTGTACGCCGGAACCGCCCGGGCCGCCGGGCAGGACCATCAGCGTGCCGCGCCGGGCGCCCGGCCGATCGCTGCGGATCCGGGAGACCGCGAGCGAGAGCCGGCGGCCGCCGGGGTCGTGGTAGTCGAGCGGCACCGGCAGGTCGGCGCACTCCTGGCCGACGGGCCCGCCGGGCTGTTCGCAGGACCGCCAGGCCAGCGCCGGCACCCCCGCGCCGCCCGTCCCGGTCCCCGCTGCGAGGGCCGGCCGGCCGGTGTCCGCCCGGCCGTCGGCCGCGTCGGCCGAGGGGGCGAAGGCCACGGTCAAGGCGGCGGCTACGGTCACGGCCGAGAGGGCGAGGGTGGCGCTCGTGCGGGTGTAGGTCGTCATGCCCTCAGGGTGGTTCCCGCGGGGCCGCCGTCCCATCCGGCAGGCGGGACGGCCGGGGTGGGGCTAACCCCCCGGGGGTCCCCCAGGGGGCGGCCGGGCCCCGCCCCCCGGGGACGGCTCACACCGGGAGCGCCATCACCATGAGCGGCGCGGTGGTCGGACGGGGGGAGCCGCCCGCCGGTTCGACGGTGAGCCCGATCGCGGTGGCGTCGCCCACCGCCCCGTCCAGCAGCAGCGCGTGCCCGCCGCCCAGCAGCCCGGCGGGACGCATCGACCCGTGCTCCGAGAACCACAGCTGGTACGTCGTCCCGCTCGGCGTCGGCGGCAACTGCCCCGCCAGCACCACCGCCCGGTCCCGAGCCGCCGAGGTCACCACGGTGACCCGGTTCCCGCTCGCGGTGCGGCCGGTGGCGGTCCGGGCGTCCGGCGCGGCGAGCACCGCGGCCAGCGCCTCGCTCCGCGCTCCGGCCCGGTCGGCGTCCCGCTGCGCGGACTGGCGCACCCGCTCCGCCAGTTGGGCCCGCCCGTGCTGGTCCAGGGCGACCGCCCCGAAGGCGGCGGCCGCGGCGAGGCTCGCGGCGACCACGAAGACCCCGCCGCGCCGCCGGATCCGGGTCGCGAGCACGGCATACCGGCCCGGCGCCGGCAGCCGCGGCGGGAGTTGGCGGACGGTGTCGATGCGCTCCAGCACCAACGCCTTGAGTTCCGGCGGCGGGCTCGCGGCGGCCGCCGACGCCAGCCGGGCGGCCGTCGCGGCGAACTCCCGCACCTCCTGGGCGCAGGACGGGCAGTGGTCCAGGTGCCGGGCGAAGGCCTCGTGTTCGTCGGGGGCCAGGGCGTCGAGCGCGTACGCACCGGTGAGGGCGTGCGGGTCTTCGGTCTTCACGTGGTCACCCCCATGCAGTCGCGCAGCCGGATCAGTCCGTCGCGCATTCGGGTCTTGATGGTCGGAAGGGGCGTCCGCAGGGTCTGCGCCACCTCGCGGTAGGTCAGGCCCTGGTAGTAGGCGAGGGTGACGGTCTCCCGCTGGAGTTCGGTCAGCCCGCGCAGGCAGCGGCGTACCTGCTCGCTCTCCAGCCGGGTCTCGACCTGCTCGCTGACCTCGTCGAAGGGCGGGGTGTGCGAGCCGAGCGCGTCCTTGTGGTCGCGGTCCGCGGCCGCCTGCGCGGAGCGCACCCGGTCCACGGCGCGGCGGTGCGCGAGGGTGGCCGTCCAGGCCGCGACGGAGCCCTGCGCGCGCTGGTAGCGCGCGGCTCCGCGCCAGATCTCGATCATCACCTCCTGGGTCACCTCCTCCGACTGGGCCCGGTCCCGCAGGACCTTGAGGACGATGCCGAAGACGGGTCCGGCGATCACGTCGTAGAGGGCGGCGAAGGCGTCCTGGTCGCCGAGCGCGACCCGGGCCATCAGCTCGGCCGGGTCGGGCCCGGCGGCCGGGGCGGCGCTCTCGCTCCCGCCGAGGCGGGCCGGGCGGTTCACCGGGCGGCCCTCCGTCGTCGCGGGGCGGCGGGTGGGCGTCCGGTGTGCCCGGCGGACGGTGCGACCTCCGTGGTCGCGGGTCGCTCCGGTCGCGGTGGTCGGGCCGGGCGCACGGTTGGCGCCGGTCGCGCCGGTCGCGCCGGAAACCTTCGGTGGATCGCTTGCATGGGCCGTCCTTCGCGCCGCGCGGCATGGGTGGTGGGGATGGGGTGACGGGTGGCAGGTGGCCGGTGGGGGCGGGGCATCCCAGGTCCTCCCGGTCCTCTCGGGTCACCTGTACTTCGGCGCCGACGCCCCGGCGGATTGCCCCGCGCGCCCGCGAACCGGGCGCGTCAACGGGCGGCCCGCCGGTCGCTCCGCCGGGTGATCCCGGGATCCGCACCCATCCGGGGGGCCCGCGGCGCCGAATGGCAGATGTGACCATCAACCGATCGGCCCTGGAGCGCGGCGCACTCGCCGCGCTGAGCGGCCTGCTGTCCGGCTACACGGCACCGGCGGTCGCGGAACTGCTCGCCTCGGGCCCGGTCACCGCCGTCGGCGGCGCGGCCATCGACCGCACCCCGGCCCCGGTCAATGACTTCGCGATCCGGCACTTCGGGACGGACGACAAGCTCGTCCTCCAGCTCGGCATCGTCACCGCCCTCGGCCTCCTGGCCCTGCTCCTCGGGCTGTTCGCCCTGCACCACCGGCGCGGTGGCGCCGCCGGGGTCCTCGCCTTCGGCGTGCTCGGCACGGTGGCCGCGCTCAGCCGCCCCGACGCCGCCCGTGTGGCCGACGCGCTGCCCTCGCTGGTGGGGGCGGCCGCCGGGGCCGTGGTCCTGTACGTGCTCGCCGGGCGGCTGACGGCGGCCCGGCCCCGCGCCGGGGCCCGGCCGGCGCAGGCCCCGGGCCGCTTCGACCGGCGCGGTTTCCTGCTCGTCGCGGGGGCCACGGCCGTCGTCGCCACCGGTACGGGCGCGCTGGGGCGCGTCCTGAGCGACGGCGCGGCCAGGGCGCGGTGGCCTCCCGGGACGCCGTACGGCTGCCCGCGCCCGCTTCCCCGGCCGCTCCGCTACCGGCCCGGGCCGCCCTGCGGATCCCCGGGATCAGCCCCTTCACCACGCCGAACGCCGACTTCTGGCTCGGCGTCCCGCTGGCCGACCTCCTCCGCGAGGCGGGCGTACGGGCCCCCTCGCGCGGCGGGCGCGCCGACCAGCTGGTGGCCCGCTCGGTCGACGGGATGACCCCGGGCGGCCACACCCTCACCGTCCGCGCCACCGACGGAGCCGGCCCCCTCCAGACCGAGCGGCGCACCCAGACCATTCCCGACGGAGCGGGCGGCTGGCACAGCGTCTTCGTCACCTCCGGCTAACCACCCCAACCACCTCTTTGGAGAACGTCATGACCACTCTTCGTTTCCGCCGTACCACCCTCGCCGTGGCCACCGCGGCCGTGTTGCCCTTCGCCCTCGCCGCCTGCTCCGACTCGGGCAAGGACAGCGCGTCGGGCCCGGCCGCCGCCGACTCGCAGAGCGCCGCTCCCGCCACGTCCGCCGCCGCGGACGGTGCGATGACCGCGGACAAGCCGTTCGGTCCGGCGTGTGCCGGCGTCCCGGCCACCGGCGCGGGCAGCTTCGACGGGATGGCCAAGGACCCGGTCGCCACGGCCGCCTCCCACAACCCGGCCCTGTCCACCCTGGTCACGGCCGTCAAGCAGGCGGGCCTGGTCGACACCCTCAACAACGCCAAGGACCTCACCGTCTTCGCCCCGACGAACGAGGCCTTCGCCAAGATCCCGAAGGCGGACCTGGACAAGGTCCTCGCCGACAAGGAGATGCTGACCAAGATCCTCACGTACCACGTGGTGGGTCAGAAGCTCACGCCGAAGCAGCTGGAGAACGGCTCCTTCGACACCCTGGAGAAGGACAAGGTCACCACCACCGGGTCCGGCACCTCCTACCAGGTCAACGGCACCAGCAACGTGGTCTGCGGCAACGTCCCGACCGCCAACGCGACCGTCTACATCGTCGACACCGTCCTGATGCCCAAGTAGCGGCCGGGGGGAAGGACCCCGCAGGGAACCGAGCGCGCCCGGAGGGCCGGTCACCGACAATGGCGACCGGCTCTTCGGCATGGCGTGCAGCCGCTAGGGTTTGCGGGGGTATCGCACGGGGTCGGGGAGGGCCGGGGCGGATGAGTCGTCGTTCCAGTGGACTGGTCGGGATCTGGGCCGAGGCCCAGCGCCAGCAGCAACGCTCGCAAGCCCTTCAGCAGCGGGAGCGCGAACGCCTCCAGCGGTCCCGGGAACGGGACACGGCCCGGGGCCTGCGCGAGCAGAAGGTCGCCTACCGCCAGTACCGGGACGCCGAGGCGCGCCGGCTCACGGAGCAGCTGGAGCGGCAGGTCGCCGCCCTCCAGGGGCTGCTCGTCCAGGGCTGCGCCGCGCCCGCCTTCCGGATCGCCACGCTGCGGCGCGCCGAGCAGGTCGAGGCTTTCGCCCCCGGACAGCTGGCCCATCCCGTGCCGATGCCGGAGCCGCACCAGTTCCCGCCGCAGACCGGCTGGGGCCTCGGGTCGGGCCGCCGCGCGCAGGCCGAGGCCGAGGCGCACGCCCGGTACACCCAGGCCTGGCACGCGGCCCAGGCCGCCGAAACGCAGCGGCAGCAGCAACTCGCCGCGTACCGCGCCCAGTACGACCGGTGGGCGGGCGGGCAGCTCGGCGAGATCCGCGCGCACAACGCGGGCATCGCGGAGCTGGCGGCCTCGCTGCGCGCGGGGGACCCCGAGGCGGTGGTCGAGTACTTCTCGGCCGCGCTGTACGCGTCCGCGGGCTGGCCGGACGAGCTGCCGCGCGCACTGAGCGCCGCCTACGACCCGGGAGCCCGTCAGCTGGTGCTGGACTGGGAACTGCCGGGCTTCGACGTGGTGCCGACCGCGAAATCGGTGCGGTACATGCCGAGCACGGACCAGGACAAGGAGTCCCCGCTCCCGACCGCGCAGCGCCGGGCGGTGTACCGCGACCTGCTGGCGCAGTGTGCCCTGCTGGTGCTGCGGGACCTGTTCGAGGCGGACGAGTTCGGCGCCCTGGAGTCGGTGGCCCTCAACGGATACGTCGACGACCACGATCCGGCGACGGGCCGGCCCGCGCAGATCGTCCTGGCGACCGTGATGGCGACCCGCCCGTCCTTCGCCGCCCTCCACCTCGCCCAGGTCAGCCCGGTGGACTGTCTGACCGGCGCCCTGCGCGGTCAGCTCTCGGCCCGCCCCGACCAGCTGGCGGCCGTCCGTCCTGCCCGGACGCCGCAGGACGTCGGCTCGGGCGTGGTCACGCACGGGAGCGGGCCCGGCGGCGGTGCGGGGGACGAGGAGCCGGACCTGTTCGCGATGGACCCCATCGAGTTCGAGGGCCTGGTCGCCGAGCTGTTCCGGGCCATGGGCATGCAGGCCGTGATGACCCAGCGCTCCAACGACGGGGGCGTGGACGTCGACGCGACCGATCCCACCCCCATCCGCGGCGGCTCGATCGTGGTGCAGGTCAAGCGCTACCGCAACACCGTGCCCCCGACCGCCGTGCGCGACCTGTACGGCACGGTCCAGGACGCGGGGGCCAACAAGGGCGTACTGGTGACGACATCGGGCTTCGGGCCGGGATCGCACGCCTTCGCCCAGGGCAAACCGCTGGAGCTGGTCTCCGGCCCGGAGCTGGTGGACCTGCTCCACCGGCACGGGCTGCGCGGCCGCCTCGGTGACGGCGGCGGCCGCCCGGTGGCGGCCGTACCGGCCCAGCGCGCCGCCGGGCCGGTGGCGACGGCGGAGCCCGAGTACAACGTCCTCGGCATGTACTGGTCCGGCCCGGTCGCGCTCGACGTGTGCGCCCTGGTCTGCGCGGGGACGCGTGTGCTCAGCGACGAGCACTTCGTCTTCTTCAACAACCACCGCACACCCGACGGTTCGGTGCGCAGCCGGGTGCACACCCCGCCGGACCGGGCCGCGATCGAGGTGGCGTTCGACGACCTCCCCGACCGCGCCGACCGGCTGGTGCTGGTCGCGGCGGTGGACACCGACACCCATCCGCACGCCGACCTGGCCGGCTTCGCGGCGGCCCGGATCCGGCTGCTGACCGCCGACGGAACGGAGCTCGACCAGCTGGAGGTGTCGGACGGCCGCCCCGGGGAGACCGCGCTCGTCCTGGGCTCGTTCCGACGGCGGCCCGGCGGCGACTGGTCCTTCGTGGCGGGCGGCAAGGGCTACCCGGGCGGGCTGGCCGCTCTCGTGCACGACTTCGGCATCGCCACGGAGTGAGGAGGACCGGATCGCCTCAACCGGCGGACGTGGAGCGATGTTTCACGTGAAACAACGTGTTTCACGTGAAACAGGCAATTGTTTCACGTGAAACACCCGGTCGCCGAGCCAAGATCGACGCGCACGTACCCTCCCTGCCATGGACAACAACGCACCCGTGAACAAGCTTGCGGTCATTGTCGGTTCCACCCGTGAGGGCCGTTTCGGCCCGACGGTCGCCGACTGGTTCACCGCCCTCGCCACCGAGCACGCGGGCTTCGACGTGGACGTCATCGACGTGGCCGCGCTGGAACTTCCCGCCCAGCACCCGAACTGGGGCACCCCGCGCACCCCCGCGCTGGAGCAGCTGTCCGAGCGCGTCTCCGCGGCGGACGCCTTCGTGGTCATCACGCCGGAGTACAACCACAGTTACCCGGCGCACCTCAAGCACTTCATCGACCTGCACACCACGCAGTGGCACGCCAAGCCGGTCGCCTTCGTGTCGTACGGCGGCGTCTCGGGCGGTCTGCGCGCCGTCGAGCACCTGCGTCAGGTCTTCGCCGAGCTGCACTGCGTCACGATCCGGGACACGGTCAGCTTCCACGGCGCCTGGGACCACTTCGCCGAGGGCGGCCGGGCCCACGACCCGCAGGGCGCGGCCGGTGCGGCCAAGACCCTGCTGGACCGCCTGACCTGGTGGACCACCACCCTCAACGAGGGCCGCACTACCCGCCCGTACAGCGCCTGACCCGTGCTCCACCCTGCCGACGGGTCCGGGCCGCATCGCGGTCCGGGCCCGTCCGGCGGGAGCGGCTCAGCCGGCCAGGGACTTCAGCGCGATGTTCAGCTCCAGGACGTTCACGCGCGGTTCGCCCATGAAGCCCAGGGTGCGGCCCTCGGTGTGGGCGGCGACGAGCTGTTCCACCCGGCTCAGAGCGAGATGGTTGCGCGCGGCGACGCGGGGGGCCTGGAGGGCCGCGTACGCGGGCGAGATGGCCGGGTCCAGGCCGGAGCCCGACGAGGTGACGGCGTCGGCCGGGACCTGCGAGGGCCGCGGCGCGAAGCCGGGGACCGTATTGTCCGCGACGACCTTGTCCTGCGCCTCGCGGACCGCCTTGACCAGGTCCGGGCTGTCGGCGGCCTTGTTGGAGGCGCCGGAGACCAGCAGCGCGTACTGGGTGTTGATCGTGTTCTGGCCCAGTCCGGCCGCGGGCCGCGGCTGGAACCAGCGGAGGTCGTCGCCGTAGCCCTGCCCGATGAGGGAGGAGCCGACGACCGTGCCGGTCCCGTCCCTGACCTCGGATCCGTTGGCCTGGTGGCTGAAGGCCGCCTGGGCGACCCCGGTCACGGCGAGCGGATAGAGGACGCCGCAGACCACGGTCAGGGCGAGCAGCGCCCGCAGCCCGGCGCCGAGCAGGCGGGCGGCATTGCCTACAGAGTTGTTCATCGAAGTCAGCGTTCCTAGTTCAGGCGAGCCCGGGGATGAGGGAGAGGAGCATGTCGATCAGCTTGATGCCGACGAACGGCGCGACGAGGCCGCCCAGTCCGTAGATACCGAGGTTGCGGCGGAGCATCTTGTCGGCACTGGTGGGCCGGTAGCGGACCCCCTTCAGGGCCAGGGGCACCAGCGCGATGATGACCAGCGCGTTGAAGACGACGGCGGACAGGATGGCCGACTCGGGCGAGGCCAAGCCCATGACGTTGAGCTTGTCCAGGCCGGGGTGGACCACGGCGAACATGGCCGGGATGATCGCGAAGTACTTCGCCACGTCGTTGGCGATGGAGAAGGTCGTCAGGGCGCCCCGGGTGATCAGGAGCTGCTTGCCGATCTCCACGATCTCGATGAGCTTCGTCGGATCGGAGTCCAGGTCCACCATGTTCCCGGCCTCCTTGGCGGCCGACGTACCGGTGTGCATGGCCACGCCGACATCGGCCTGGGCCAGGGCAGGGGCGTCGTTGGTCCCGTCGCCGGTCATCGCGACGAGCTTGCCGCCCGCCTGCTCCCGCTTGATGAGGGCCATCTTGTCCTCGGGGGTGGCCTCGGCGAGGAAGTCGTCGACGCCCGCCTCCTCGGCGATGGCCCGCGCGGTCAGCGGGTTGTCCCCCGTGATCATGACCGTCCTGATGCCCATCCGGCGCAGCTCGTCGAACCGCTCCCGCATCCCCTCCTTGACCACGTCCTTGAGATGTACGACCCCCAGGACGCGGGCGCCGTCGGCGTCCTCCACGGCCACCAGCAGCGGAGTGCCGCCGGCCGCCGAGATCGCGTCCACCGTCGCCCGGGCATCGGGTGCGGCCGCACCGCCCCGCTCCTCCACCCACGTCAGCACCGAGGTGGCGGCGCCCTTGCGGACCTTGCGGCGGGCCCCGCCCTCGTCGAGGTCGACGCCGGACATCCGGGTCTGGGCGGTGAAGGGGATCCACTCGGCATGCGCCAGATCGCCCCGGTGGCGTGCGCGCAGCCCGTACGTTCCCTCCGCGAGGACGACGATCGAGCGGCCCTCGGGGGTCTCGTCGGCCAGCGAGGACAGCTGGGCCGCGTCGGCCAGTTCGGCGGCGTCGGCCCCCTCGACCGCCACGAACGCGCAGGCCTGGCGGTTGCCGAGGGTGATCGTGCCCGTCTTGTCCAGCAGGAGGGTGGAGACGTCCCCCGCGGCCTCGACGGCGCGCCCGCTCATCGCGAGGACGTTGCGCTGCACGAGCCGGTCCATTCCGGCGATGCCGATCGCGGAGAGCAGCGCCCCGATGGTGGTCGGGATCAGGCACACCAGCAGCGCCGTGAGCACGATCATCGACTGCTCGGCGCCCGCGTAGACTGCGAACGGCTGCAGGGTGACGACGGCCAGCAGGAAGACGATCGTCAGCGAGGCCAGCAGGATGTTGAGGGCGATCTCGTTCGGGGTCTTCTGCCGGGAGGCGCCCTCGACGAGGTTGATCATCCGGTCGATGAACGTCTCGCCCGGCTTCGTCGTGATCTTGATGACGACCCGGTCGGAGAGCACCTTCGTGCCGCCGGTGACGGCGCTGCGGTCACCGCCCGACTCCCTGATGACCGGGGCGGATTCGCCGGTGATCGCCGATTCGTCGACCGAGGCGACGCCCTCGACGACGTCGCCGTCACCCGGTATGACGTCTCCGGCCTCGCAGACGACCAGGTCGCCGACGCGCAGTTCGGTGCCGGGTACCGGCTCCTCCACGCCCCCGTTCAGGCGGCGGGCCACCGTGTCGGTCTTGGCCCTGCGCAGTGTTTCCGCCTGGGCCTTGCCGCGGCCTTCGGCGACGGCCTCGGCGAGGTTGGCGAAGACGGTGGTGAGCCAGAGCCAGACCGTGATGGCCCAGCCGAACCAGTCCGTCGGGTTCATCAGCGCGAGCACGGTCGTGACGAGCGAACCGGTCAGGACGACGAACATGACGGGCGAGGCGATCATGACCCGCGGGTCGAGCTTGCGGACGGCGTCCGGGAAGGACGTCAGCAGCTGCTTCGGGTCGAAGAGGCCGGCGCCGGCCCGCCCGGGGTCCGGCGCACGGTCGGCGGGGGCGTCCTGGTGGGGCGCGCGGGTGGGGGTGGCGGTGCTCATGAGGCGAGCCCTTCGGCGAGCGGGCCCAGCGCCAGGGCCGGGAAGTACGTCAGTCCGGTGATGATGAGGATGGCGGCGACCAGCAGGCCGGTGAACAGCGGCTTTTCGGTGCGCAGGGTGCCCGCGGTCGCCGGCACGGGCCGCTGCCCGGCGAGCGAACCGGCCAGCGCCAGGACGAACACCATGGGAAGGAAGCGGCCGAGCAGCATCGCGAGGCCGATGGTGGTGTTGAACCACGGGGTGTCGGCGCTCAGGCCCGCGAAGGCGGAGCCGTTGTTGTTGGCGCCCGAGGTATAGGCGTAGAGGATCTCGGAGAAACCGTGCGCACCGGCGTTGGCCATCGAGGCGCGCGGCCCGCTCAGCGCCATCGCCACCGCGGTGAAGCCGAGCACCAGTACCGGGGTGATCAGGATGTAGCAGGCGGCGAGCTTGATCTCGCGGGTGCCGATCTTCTTGCCGAGGTACTCCGGGGTCCGGCCGACCATCAGGCCCGCGATGAACACCGCGATGACGGCCATGACCAGCATGCCGTACAGGCCGGAACCGACGCCGCCGGGCGCGATCTCGCCCAGCTGCATGCCCAGCATCTGGATGCCGCCGCCGAGGCCCGTGTAGGAGGAGTGGAAGGAGTTGACCGCGCCGGTCGAGGTGAGCGTGGTGGCGACGGAGAAGATCGCCGAGGCGCCCACGCCGAAGCGGGTCTCCTTGCCCTCCATCGCCCCGCCCGCGAGCTGCAGCGCCGGCCCGTGGTGGGCGAATTCGGTCCACATCATCAGCGCGGTGAAGGCGAGCCAGATCGTGGCCATCGTCGCCAGGATCGCGTAGCCCTGGCGGACGGAGCCGACCATGCGCCCGAAGGTGCGGGTCATCGCGGACGGGATCAGCAGGATCAGGAAGATCTCGAAGAGGTTGGAGAAGGGCGTCGGATTCTCGAACGGGTGGGCCGAGTTGGCGTTGAAGTACCCGCCGCCGTTGGTGCCCAGCTCCTTGATGACCTCCTGGGAGGCGACCGCGCCGCCGTTCCACTGCTGCGAGCCGCCCGTGAACTGGCCCACCTCGTGGATCCCGGAGAAGTTCTGGACCACGCCGCAGCCGACGAGGACGAGCGCTCCGAGGACGGCGATCGGCAGCAGGATCCGGACGGTGCCGCGCACCAGGTCGGACCAGAAGTTGCCCAGTTCACCGGTGCGGGACCGCGCGAAGCCGCGGACGAGCGCCACCGCGACGGCCATGCCGACCGCGGCCGAGACGAAGTTCTGCACCGCGAGGCCACCGGTCTGCACGACGTGGCCCATGGCCTGCTCGCCGGAGTACGACTGCCAGTTGGTGTTCGCCACGAAGGAGACGGCGGTGTTGAAGGCCTGGTCCGGCTTGATCGACGAGAAGCCGAGCGAGCCGGGCAGCACCCCTTGGAGGCGCTGCAGGCCGTAGAGGAACAGGACGCTCACGGCGGAGAAGGCGAGCACCGCGCGCAGGTAGGCGGGCCAGCGCATCTGCGCGGACGGATCCGCGCCGATGGCCTTGTACGTCCACCTCTCCGGCGCGTAGTGCCGCTCGGAGGAGTAGACGCGGGCCATGTACTCGCCCAGCGGGCGGTACGCGAGGGCCAGGGCCGCGACGAGCGCGAGCAGCTGGAGCACCCCCGAAAGAACGGGACTCATCGGAGCTAGAACCTCTCCGGGAACACGAGGGCGACGACCAGATAGCCCAGCAGTGCGAGGGCGACCAGCAGGCCCACCACGTTTTCGGCGGTCACAGCCTGGTCACCCCCTTGGCGACGAAGGCCACCAGCGCGAAGACCGCGACCGTGGTGACGACGAAGGCCAGATCGGCCATCGTGAGCTCCTGAGGTTCCGGGGACGACATGCGGACACCCCGAGTGGAACCCCCCGGCGGGCCCCCGAACGCGTCCTTGACGGGGCCCATACGCCCCGGAAGGCGGCCTTTACGCCTCTCTAACGCCCAGCGCCCGGCGCGGGCCCCGCGGCCGCACCGGGCGCCGCGCCCGTGCGCGGTACCCGCACCACCACAAGGCTCGTGTCGTCGTCCGTGTCCCCCGTGACCGCCGTCAGCAGCGCGTCGGCCATGACCTCCACCGGCCCGGCGCCCACCCGCTGGGCGGCCCGGCGCAGGGCGGCCAGGCTCCGGTCCATGCTCACGTGCCGCCGCTCCACGAACCCGTCCGTGTACAGCAGCAGGGTGTCCCCCGGGAGCAGGCCCAGTTCCGCCTCCTCGTAGACCGGCCCCGGCACCGCCCCGAGCAGCAGGTTCTGCGGCGCCTCCAGGATCCGCGCCCGTCCCTCGCGCAGCAGCAGGACGGGCGGATGGCCGGCCACGGCCCAGCGCAGCGAGCCCGCCACCGGGTCGTACACCGCGCACACCGCCGTGGCCGTCGGACCGCCCCGGGTCCCCAGGGTGACCTCGTTGAGCCAGCCCATCAGCCGTCCCGGAGCCGCCCGGGTCACCGCGAGCCCGCGCAGCGCGTTGCGGAGCACGACCATGCTGGTCGCCGCGTCGATGCCGTGGCCCGCGACGTCCCCCACCGCGACCAGCACCCGGCCGTCCGGCAGGACCAGCACGTCGTACCAGTCGCCGCCGACCAGGTAGTCCTGGGAGGCCGGCCGGTAGCGCACCGCGAGGTCCAGGGCGCCCGCCGGTTCGGCCGCCGAGGGCGCCTCGGGCACGATCGCCCGCTGGAGCTGGAGCACGAACCGGGCCCGCGCCGTCGCGTCCTCCTGCGCCGCCGACAGCGCGATCTCGGTGTGGTGCTGGGCGGAGACGTCCTGGTAGACCCCGGCCAGCCCGGTCAGCGCGGCCCCCGACAGCAGCGGCTCGGCCGCGATCCGCACGTGCCGGACCCCGGCGTCCGCCCGCACCACGCGCACCAGCGCCCGGTCGCCGCGGCGGCCCTCCACCAGGGCCGCCAGCAACCCCTCCAGCAGCGGTACGTCCTCGGGGTGCAGGCGCCCGCCCAGCCGGGTCAGTGGCACCGGCGGCGCGTCCGGGTCCAGCCCGAAGAGCGTGTAGGTCTCGCGGCTCCAGCGCACGGCGCCCGTGAGCAGGTCCTCCTCGAAGGAGCCGACCCGCTCCAGCCGTCCCAGCACCCGGGTCAGGGCCTCGCTGCGCAGGGCCGCCGCCTCCCACAGCACGGCCGCCCGCCCCCGGCCCAGCGGCAGTACCCGTACGTCGTCCAGCCCGCCCACCCGGCCCAGCCGCTGCGGCTCGATGCGGTCCAGAGCGGGCGCGATGGCGCTCCAGGCGTACGGGAACACCTCGGCGGCGGAGCGGCCCACCGGGCTGCGCACCGCCCCCAGCGCCGTGCGCGCGGCCGGGTTCGCGTACTCCACCCTGGCGCCCGCCCCCAGCAGCACCGCGGGGCCGCTGGCCGGCTCCAGCAGCGCCGCTTCCGCGGCCGGGCCCGCGGGCGTCTCGGCGTCGCCCAGCAGCGCCCCACAGGGCTCGCACAGCAGCTCGGCGGTGCGCCGGATCCGCTCGTCGGGCTCCTGCGCGGTGTCCCACACGCACAGCGCGACCCCGACGACGTGCCCGTGGCGGCGCAGCGGCAGGACCGCCCGGGTGCCGCTGCCGCCCGGCAGCCAGTCGTCCACGCCCCACCAGGCGGCGCCCTCCCACAGCACCCGGTGCAGCGGGGTGTCCGGCGGCACCCACTGCCAGTGCCGCGCCTCCTGCGGGCCCGCTCCGGCCTGCCCGGCCAGGGCGAGGCAGTCGGTGCCGGTGCGCCGCCAGAGGTAGAGCGTGCGCACCCCGATCCGGCGCAGCCCGCCGTCCAGCAGGGTGACGGCGGCCTCCCCCGCGGTGTCGGTGGCGAGGACGGCCGCCGTGGCCCTGCGGATCCGCCGGGCCTCGGCGGGGACCTCGGCGACGAGGGACTTCGCGGCGGCGTTCAGGATGTCGGCGGCCAGGTCACCGGCGCTGAGACCGGTGCTGACGGCCAGCTCCAGCAGGTGGTCGGCGGCCTCGGCGGGGGTGACCCGGAGCTGGTCGACGAGCACGCCGGTGGCCAGGTCGAGCAGCCGTCTGCGGGCCCGGTCCTCGTGCAGCCCGGCGACCTCGGCGGTCAGTGCCGAGACGGCGGCGGCCAGGGCGTGGTGGACGGCGCCGCGCCCGTCGTGGTCGCCGTCACCGTCGCCGCCGGCGCCGCGCGTCTCCCGGCTGCTGTCCCGGCTCATGTCCCGGCTCCCGGTCCTCAAGGGTCTCCAGTGTGCTCCCTCCGGGCCCCGGGGGCGTGCCGCCCGTCACCCGTACGGGTAAGGCCGTACGGGTAAGCCCATCGCCCACCGGGTATATCGAACAGGTCAGCTCGCACGACGGCCGTGCCGCGATCAGGCAGTGCGACCATCCGTCGGAGGAGCACCACATGCTGCGAACAGATGACCGCGACCAGCTCATGGAGGGCATCCCGGAGGAGCCGCTCAAGGTGAGCACGGCCGACGCGAGGACCCTTTCGGTGACCTTGTTCGACCGGCTGCGGGCCTTGGAAGAGGGCACCGCCGAGTACTCCTACGTCCGCAACACCCTCGTGGAACTGAACCTCAGCCTGGTCAAATACGCCGCCCGCCGGTTCCGCGGACGCAGTGAACCCCTGGAGGACATCATCCAGGTGGGCACCGTCGGACTGATCAAGGCGATCAACCGGTACGACCCCGGGCGCGGGGCTGAATTCACCACCTTCGCGATGCCCACGATCACCGGTGAGATCAAGCGGTTCTTCCGCGACACCAGCTGGGCCGTCAAGGTCCCGCGCCGTCTCCAGGAACTTCGGCTGGACACCGCCAAGGCCCAGGACGCCATGGAACAGGACCTCGGGCGCTGTCCCACCGAGGAGGAGCTGGCCGAGCGCCTGGACGTCACCCCAGAGGAACTGGCGGAGGGCCGCAAGGCCGCCGTCGCCTACTCGGCGCGGTCCCTGGACGCGCCGGTGCAGGGCGAACCCGAAGGGGAGTCCTTCGACAGCCAGCCCGTGCTGCGCGAGGACGAGGACGCGTACGACCGCATCGAATGCCTGGAGTCCCTCAAGCCCCTGCTGTCGGTCCTGCCCGAGCGCGAGCGCGCCCTGCTCGCGCTGCGGTTCGGCGAGGAGCTGACCCAGTCCGAGATCGGCGACCGGCTGGGCCTGTCCCAGATGCACGTGTCCCGGCTGCTCACGCGCACCCTGGCGCGCCTGCGCACGGGCCTGCTGGAGGACGCGCCGGACGCCGCCGCGGGCAGCGGCAAGGGCTAGCAGGGAGCAGAACTCTTCACGCGGAGGGCGGTAGGAGCGGCGAGGCCACCTCGGCCCACACGGTCTTGCCGCCCACCACCTCGTTGCGTTCCCAGCCCCACTCGCGGGAGAGCCGCTGGAGGACGACCAGCCCGTGCCCGCCGGGGACGGACGGGTTGCCCGGGGAACGGCGGCGGGGGTGCTCGGGGCTCCCGTCGCTGACCTCCATCCGCAGACCGTCCGCGCTGTGCCGCAGGACCAGGCCCGCCGGGCCGCCCGCGTGCAGGCAGGCGTTGGTGACCAGCTCGGAGACCATCAGCAGGACGTCCTCGGCCGCTTCCTCGACCTCGGCGCCCGGCTTGGTCCCCGCGCCACCACCCGGCTCCGCGTCCGCGTCCGGGGCGAGCCAGCGCCACTCCGTCAGCGCGTGCCGGGTGAAGTCGCGGCACCGGGTGACCACACCGGCCACCGGTCCGCCCAGCACGAGCCGCCGTGTCTGCTCGGGGATGGGCTCGGGCCCCCCGGCCCGTTCCTCCACCGCGTCCGGCCGCAGCCGCTCGGGATCAGCCACCGGTCCCGCCGCCTCCGTCGTGCGCCAGGGCCGCGGCGAGGTCGTCGTGGACGAGGAACACCCCGTCGGCCCCGGTCGTGCGGAACATCCTGGCCACCGGCTGCCGCAGGCCGGCCAGCTCCAGGCGCGCACCGGTCTCCCGCGCGGCGAGCCGGGCCCGCAGCAGGGCGTTGAGCCCGGTGGAGTCGCAGAAACGCAGCTCTGCGCAGTCAACGAGCAGCCGGGTCCCGTCATCCCGGGTCAATGCCGCCTCCAGGGCCGCCCGCAGGGGGCCCGCCGTGTCGTGGTCGAGTTCACCCGCCAGCGCGAGGACGGTCGCGCCCTCCACGTGGGTCGCCTCGACCGAGAACCGCTCCGCCATCACCCGGCCCACCTCCCGTCGCCCACCGCCTACCCCGCCACCCGGGGCTCAATCACCGCCGCGACCCCGCGCGGCGGGGCGCCGCACGGCGTCCCCTCCGCCCCTCCATCCACATCGTGGACAACTACGCTCGACTCATGAACGCAGCAGCCGCCCACGCCCGTGACGCCGTGAAAGAAGCCGACCGCAAGCACGTCTTCCACTCGTGGTCGGCCCAGGAGCTGATCGACCCGCTCGCCGTGGCGGGGGCCGAGGGCTCGTACTTCTGGGACTACGAGGGCAACCGCTTCCTCGACTTCTCCAGTTCGCTCGTCTACACCAACATCGGCTACCAGCACCCGAAGGTGGTCGCCGCGATCCAGGAGCAGGCCGCCCGGCTGTGCACCCTGGCCCCCGGCTTCGCGGTCGACGTCCGCTCCGAGGCGGCCCGCCTGATCGCCGAGCGCACGCCCGGCGACCTGGACAAGATCTTCTTCACCAACGGCGGCGCCGAAGCCGTCGAGAACGCCGTCCGGATGGCCCGGCTGCACACCGGCCGCGCCAAGGTCCTGAGCACCTACCGCTCGTACCACGGCGCCACCTCCGCCGCGATCAACCTGACCGGTGACGCCCGCCGCTTCGGCAACGACACGGCGACCGCCGGGGTCGTGCACTTCTGGGGTCCCTACCTCTACCGCTCGCCCTTCCACGCGGAGACGGAGGAGCAGGAGTGCGAGCGCGCCCTGCGCCACCTGGAGGACACCATCGTCTTCGAGGGCCCGCAGTCGATCGCCGCGGTCATCCTGGAGAGCGTCGGCGGCGCCCCGGGCGTGCTCGTGCCGCCGCCCGGCTACCTCGCGGGCGTGCGCGCGCTGTGCGACCGCTTCGGGATCGTCTTCATCCTGGACGAGGTCATGGTCGGCTTCGGACGCACCGGCACGTGGTTCGCCGCCGACCACTGGGACGTCACGCCCGACCTGCTGTGCTTCGCCAAGGGCGTCAACAGCGGCTACGTACCGCTCGGCGGCGTCGCCATCTCCGGCGCCATCGCCGAGACCTTCGCCCGCCGCCCCTACCCGGGCGGGCTGACCTACTCCGGGCACGTCCTGGCCTGCGCCGCGGCAGTCGCGACGATCACCGCCATGGCCGAGGAGGGCATCGTCGAGCAGTCGGCCCGCACCGGCGCCGAGCTGCTGGGTCCGGGCCTGCGGAAGCTGGCGGAGCGCCACCCCTCGGTCGGGGAGGTCCGCGGGCTGGGCACCTTCTGGGCGCTGGAGCTCGTACGGGACGCCGGGACGCGCGAACCGCTCGTCCCCTACGCCGCCTCGGGCGCGGCGGCGGCCCCCATGGGCGCCTTCGCCGAGGCCTGCAAGAAGGGCGGCCTGTGGCCGCTCGTCGCGGGCAACCGCCTGCACGTCGCGCCGCCCTGCACCATCGGCGCGCAGGACGTGGCCAAGGGCCTGGCCGTCCTCGACGAGGCCCTCGCGGTGGCGGACGCGCACATGGCGTGAGCCGCCGGGCGGGGCGCGGGGACGTGCTGTGCGGTCGCCCAAGGCAGGGGTGCCGGTTCTCGGACGATCCGTACGGGGGAGAACCGGCCGCGTGCGTGCTGCAATCCCCACAGCGGCACAAGCACCTACGGACCGGGATGCACGTCAGTCCCGGGGCGGCCCCGGAGTCGATCCGGCGGCCGAACGGCGGGGAGCGGCGCGTCCGGGCACCGGGCGGGCGCTGGACGCCGGGCGTACGGGATCCAGAACACCGGACTCCGTGTTCCCGAGTACCCGAAGGAAGTCAGCATGAGCAAGTACGTCCTGGGCCACAACCAGTACGGCAAGGCCGAGAACCGCATCGTCAAGGTCACCCGCAAGGGGAACGACGGTTCGTGGCACGAGATCCGCGACCTGAACGTCTCGGTCGCGCTCCGCGGGGACTTCCGCGACGTCCACCTGAGCGGCGACAACGCCCACTGCCTGCCGACCGACACCACCAAGAACACGGTGTACGCCTTCGGCAAGGAGCACGGGATCGACTCCCCGGAGGCCTTCGGCATCCGGCTCGCCAAGCACTTCGTCTCCTCCCAGGACCCGATCCGCGAGGCGCAGATCCGCATCGAGGAGTACGCCTGGGAGCGGATCCCGGTGCCCACCCGCAGGGAGCAGCACTCCTTCGTCCTCTCGGGCCGGGAAGTGCGCACCGCGCAGGTCACCTACAGCGAGACGACCGGCCTCCAGGTCATCTCGGGCCTGAAGGACCTGACCGTCATGAACTCGACCAACTCCGAGTTCCACGGCTACGTGAAGGACGAGTACACGACCCTGCGGGAGGCGTACGACCGCATCCTGGCCACCAAGGTCACCGCCCGCTGGGCGCACTCGGCGCTCGCCGCGGACGACCCGGAGCACGACTGGGACCGGTCGTACACCAAGGTCCGCACGCACCTGCTGGACGCCTTCGCGCAGACGTACTCCTACTCGCTCCAGCAGACCCTGCACCAGATGTGCGAGCGCGTGCTCGACCACTGCCCGAGGGTCAACGAGGTCCGGCTGAACCTCCCCAACAAGCACCACTTCCTCATGGACCTGGAGCCCTTCGGCCTCAAGAACGACAACGAGGTCTACTTCGCCGCGGACCGGCCCTACGGCCTCATCGAGGGCACCGTGCACCGCGAGGGCGTGCAGCCGGTGATCGCCACGAGCGACTGGGTCGTCGCCTGAGGCTCCACACGCGCGGGCTCACGGCGTTTCCTCGGCTCCGCTCCGGCCGAGCAGCAGGTTCCAGCGGCCGGAACGGCCCGTCAGTTCCGTGACGGTGCGCGGCCGGACGTCGAGCCGCCAGAAGGCCGCGTGCGGCAGCTCCAGCGCGTGCACGACGGCGGCGCGCACGACGGCCTGCTCTACCTCCAGCCGGTGGCGGCCCCCGTCCAGCGCGGCCAGGGCCGCCCCCACCCGCTCCGTCAGCGCGGCCACGGATTCCCCGCCCGGGGGCGCGTAGCGCGGGTCCGTGAGCCAGTCACGGACGCCGGCCGGGTCCTCGGCGGCCACCTCGTCCAGGGTCCGCCCGGCCCACGCCCCCGTGTCCAGGCCGCGCAGCCCCGGGTGCCCGGGGCAGGGCGCGGCGGACCCGAACCGGCCCTGCCGGGCGGCGAGGTCCAGCTCGGGGGTGACGAGGAGCAGGCGCACGGGCGCGGCGGAGGACATGGAGCGAGGGTAGAGCGCACGGCCGGGGGCACGGGACGGCGCCCACGCGCCGTGGTGTTCCGACCACGCGCGCGGTACGGTCGCGGACGACATGACGACGGTATGACGGAAGTACCGGTGAGAGTCCGGCACGGTCGCGCCACTGTGCATCCTCCCGCGAGCGGAGGTGAGTCAGACCCGCCACCGTCGTCAAGAGCACCACTGACCGGGACGCGCGTTCCCCCTGGAGGTTCTGCCATGACCCACTCCGCCGTGCCCACGACGGCTCCCGCCGCCGCCCTGCCCGTCTCGCTCAAGGAACTGGCCCCCTGGGCCGTGTTCGTCGGCGTCCTGATGCTGGTCCTGCTGTACTTCGTCGGCGCCGAGCAGGGTGCCACCGCGGTGTTCCAGGGCGACTCCATCCACGAGTGGATGCACGACGGCCGCCACCTCCTCGGCTTCCCCTGCCACTGACCGGCGCGGCACGGCACGGCGCAGCGAAACTAACGTGAACTCCCTTTCGCCTTCCGCTGTTCCGGCTGGCCTCGCTCGCCCTCCAGGCGACGCTGTGGGCGGTTTTCGGCCTCGGCTTCGGTGTTCTTGCCGAACGCCTGCTTGTTCCGTCCGCCGGACGGAAGGAAGCTGGTCGGCCTACGAGTTGATCGGCCGATCGCCTCGGTCGTCACGGCGGAGGGCCCCGGCATGGATACGGCGACACGGCAGCGGCAGGCCGGGCGACGGCAGGCCCCGCGTCCGCAGGGTTGGCGCCGGCCCGGCTGGACCGGGGCGGCGCCCCTCTGGGTCAACGTGCCACTGCTGGTCGCGGTCCAGTTCTCGGATGTGACCCTGCTGGCGCAGATCGGCGTCATCACGGCACTGGCCGCGATCGGCGGGCTGGCCCGGCACCTCTGGTACGGCGACTACGGCCACCCGGCCGTCCATCTGACCGCCGCGCTCCTCGGCGCGGCGGCCGTGGCGTCGGTGCTCACCTGACCCCCTCACCCGGCCGGGCCCCCGCTCGCCCTTCACCCGTTCGGGGGCATGCCCACCCACGGCTCCCACCTGCCTCCGCACCGCCCGCGAGCTGCGAAGACTTCCTCCTGACGGTCCGACACGCAGGTGACACCTCATCAGGGACCGGTCGCGCACACGGTAGTGACAGGCGGACGGGGGTCCACTGCTCACGGGATCCCGGCCGCCCCCGCCCCGGCCGGACTCAGGAGGAGGGACTGCCATGCACCGTCCGAAGTGGATCGCCGGCGGACTGACGGTGGCGCTGCTGTGCACCGGCCTCGTGCTGCTGCGGAACACCGATGGCGCCGGGGGAGGCACCGGTGGCGCCGGAGCCGCCGGCGCCACCGCCAAGGCCCCGGCGGAGGGATTCCCCTCCCGGGCCCTCGGCCTCTCCGGTCACCGCCGCCTCGTCGAGCAGCTGGAGGACGGACGCGAGGAGCACGCCGGACACGGCGGGGGCCGCGGCCCCCGCAGGGGCGCGGGCCGGTCCGCGCCGTTGTCGGCGGCCCGCCCGCTGCGGCTGCGCATCCCGGACCTCCGCGTCGACCTCCCGCTGAGCGCGGGGGCGGCGGGTGACGCGGTCGGCTGGGACGTGGACAGCCCGACCCCGGGCTCGGCGGGCACGGCCGTGGTCTCCGGCGAGAGCGCGATCCTGCCCCTGGGCACGCTGCGCAAGGGGCGGACGATCGAGATCACGCGCGCGGACGGACGCACGGCCGTGTTCACGGTCGATCACATCGGCACCCCCCGGGCGACCGGGACGGGCAGGCGCGCCGAACTGCGCGTGGTCAACGGCGAGACCAGCGTCCACGCCCACCTGACGGGAGCCCGGCGCAGCCGGTGACCGGAGGCGGCGGCCCGGGGCGCCGGCCCGGGGCCGTCGTGCGGTAGCCCGTGGGGGGTGTGTTCGTCAGCCGATCGGGGGCTTCTCGGGCGCCGCGGGGGCACGGCCCGGCGCGCCGGGGCACATCCCGGGCATGAGCGGGACGCGGTACGCGCGAACGGTGCGGACGGCACTGGCGAGGGCCCTGACGGTGGTCTGCGTCGTGCTGCTCTGCGCGTTCGGCTCCGGCGCCGTGGCCCCCGTGGCGGGCGCGGACCCCGCGCCCCGGCCGGCGGCGGCCGCCGAGCCCGCGGAGACCGACCCGGGGGCGGACCCGGAGGTCCGGGCGGCGCCGCGGCCCTGCGTGCGCGGGATCGCACCGCGCCGGACCCCCGCGCCGGGCGCGCCGGTGGCCGACGTACCCGCGGCGCGCGCGTCCCGGTACGGGGGCGGGGAGTCGGCGCACGGGCCCCGCACGGTGCGGAGTGTGGTCCTGCGCTGCTGAGCGGGCCGAGCAGCAGCGCACTCCCCCACTCCTGTCACCCCCTGTGAGGTTCCGCCATGTCCATCGACCCCTTTGCGGCCCTGAACGCCATGCTGCGCGCGGAAGCGGCCCGTTTCACCGTGCCGCCGCCGTCCCCGAAGCCCGCGCCGGAGCGGGCCGACCCCAGGTCCGGCGCCGAAGCGCTGACGGAGCCGACGCCGGGCGACTGAGCGGCGGCGGTGTTTCACGTGAAACGAAGCCGGTCGTTCGCGAACGCGGTGTTTCACGTGAAACACCGCGATGCGCAAGCCGTCTGACGGCCTGAGCGCGAGCCCTGACCCGCCCCGCGGGACCGGTCAGGGCTCGCGCGTGTGGTACCGGTAGAACGCGGCCACCGCGACGCCCGCACCCGCCGCCAGGGCGATGCCGCTGGACAGCAGCACGCTCTGGCCGCCGAGGCTGTACAGGTAGCCGAGCGCGAGGCCGGTGAAGACGCCGTACGCCGCCGCCCGGACCTCCCGCGGCAGCCGCGGGCCGACGCGCGCCAGCGCGAACAGGCAGGCCGCGAAGAGCACGCCGCACAGGATCCCGTAGAAGACGTTGCCCGCGTCGACCGGGCCCGTCTGCCGCTTCATGAAGGCCGCGTAGACGCCGTAGACCAGCCCGAGCGCCAAGGGCACGGCCAGGGCGGCCCTGCCCGTCTGCTTGAGGTCCGCCGTGTACCGCGCGCGGGCCGTGGGTGCCGCATGTGCCATGACCGGGCTCCCTCTCTGGGATCGGAGCGGACCCCGGTGACGGATGCTTCCGTCGGAGCGCGGCCCGCTTCCTCACCCTCAAGGGCACACCCGCCACCCGGACCGGGCAACTGGATCACGCGACGGGAACCGGTTCGGCCGCCACCGCACGGGTGACGCCGCCGCCACCGGGCCACCCGTGCGCAGCAATCCCGCTCGCGCCCCCGGCCCCACCTGGCATTCCCTGGTGACGTGCGCACCTTCCTCTCGGCCGTGCTCGTCGTGCTCGTGGCACTCCTCGTGCCTCTGGGCGCCGTCGCGTACTGGGCCGACCGCGACCTGGGCGACGCCGACCGCTACACCGCCGCCATGTCCCCGCTCGCGGGGAACCCGGACGTGCAGCACGTCGTCGTCACCCAGGCCGGCCGCGCGCTGGCCGGACAGATCGACGCGGGCCCCTTCCAGGGCGGCGTCGAGAACCTCCTCGGGGAGGCCCTGCGCTCCTTCACCGGCACCCCCGCCTACCGGACCGCCTGGGACGCGGCCAACCGCGCCGCCCACGCCGCGTTCCTCCAGGCGCTGACCACCGGCAAGGGCGACGCCCTGACCATCGACCTCGCGCCCATCGTCGAGCAGGTGAAGGGGGAACTGGTCGGCGACGGCGTCCCCCTCGCCGACCGGATCCCGGTCTCCCACCTCACGGTCAAGGTGATGGAGTACGACAACCTCGGCGCCCTCCGGAGGGGTTTTCGCATGCTCCAGATCGCGGGCGTCTGGCTCCCGCTCCTCACCCTGGTCCTCGCCGTCGCGGCGGTCGCCGTCGCCGCGCGCCGCCGCCGCGCCCTGATCGCCGTCGGCGCGGGTCTCGCCGTCGGGGCCGGACTGCTGTGGCTGGCCGTGCGGATCTGCCGCGGCCTCACCCTGGACGACCTGCCGCCCGATGTGGACCGGCCCGCGGCGGCGGCGGTCTTCGACGCCCTCACCGCCTTCCTGCGCACCGCCACCTGGGCGCTCCTCGCCCTGGGACTCGCGGTGGCCCTCGCCGCCTGGCTGACCGGGCGGCTGCGCCGGACCCCATAAGCTCGGACTCGTACACAACGTCCCAGGAAAGCCCCAGAAGAGCCGATTCGCGAGGGGCGGTACGGAAGCGGCATGAGCAGCGAACAGATACCGTCCGGGCGGACCCGGCCCCATCCGCTCGCCCCGCCCGAATGGCTGCTCAAGGGGCTGCGGCCGAGCACCGCGCCGGTCCCCTGGGCCGCCGCGGCGCGCGCCGGGATCGCGATGGCGGCTCCGCTCGCCGCCGGGTTCGCCCTGGGCGAGCCGGAGTACGGCGCCCTCGTCTCGATGGGCGCCCTGTCCGGGGTGATCGGCGACACCGCCGACGCCTACCGGATGCGGATCCTGAACATCGCCGTGCCGCAGGCCTTCGGCGCGGTCGGCGTGGCCCTGGGCACCCTGGTCTTCGGCCACGGCTGGCTCGCCGTCGGCGCGCTCACCCTGGTCGCGCTGGTCTCCGGGATGATCTCCTCGATCGGTACGATCGCCTCCGTCTCGGGTCTGCTGCTCCTGCTCAACGCCGTGGTCGGGGCCGGGCTGCCGATGCCCGAGCCCTGGTGGACGGCGCCGCTGCTGCTCGGCGCGGGCGGCCTGTTCGTCCTCGTCCTCACGCTGCTCGGGTGGCCGCTGCGCGGGCGGCGCCCGGAGCGGGCCGCCGTCGCGGCCACCTACCGTTCGCTCGCGGAACTGCTGGAGAGCGCGGGCGGGCCGGAGTACGAGGAGCGGCGCCAGAAGGTCACCCAGGCGCTCAACCAGGCCTACGACCTGGTGCTGGCCCGGCGGGCCCGGGTGCACGGACGCAGCGGCTCCCTGGTGCGCATGCTGGCGCAGCTCAACGTGGTCATCCCGCTCGTCGAGGCGGCCCCCGCGGCCCACCTGCGCGGCCGCCCCCTGCCCCCGGAGGTGCCCGCCGCGGTGCGCTCGCTGGCGGCCGCCGTCGAGGAGGGCCGTACCGGAGCCGTCGTGCTCGACCTGCCCGAGCCGCACGGCCAGTCCGAGCGGGCGGTCGACTCCGCGCTGCGGCACGCGGCGAAGATCGTGCACCTGGCCGAGCCGGAGCCGCACAACGTGGACGACCGGCTCGGCCGGCCGGCCGCGCTGGGCGTCCGGGCCCGGCGGGCGGTGCGCGACATGGCGCTCTCCGGCGCCTCCTGGCGGTACGGGCTGCGCCTCGCCCTGTGCATCGGACTGGCCCAGGCCCTGGTGTCGGTGGTGGAGATCGAGCGCTCGTACTGGGTGGCCCTGACCGTCACCTTCGTCCTGAAGCCCGACTTCGGCTCGGTGTTCTCCCGCGCCGTGCTGCGCGCGCTGGGCACCGCGGGCGGGCTGGTCGTCGCCGCCGCCGTCCTCTCCGAGGTGCCGCGCGGCTGGTGGGACGTCCCGGTGATGGTGCTGCTCGCCGCGCTGATCCCGGTCTTCTCCGCCAAGGGGTACGCCTTCCAGACCGCCGCCATCACGCCGGTGATCCTGCTGCTGTCGGACCTGCTCAACCACCAGGGCTTCGACCTGATCCGGCCCCGGCTGCTGGACAGCCTGATCGGCTGCGCCATCGCCCTGGTCGCGGGCTACCTGCTGTGGCCGGAGAGCTGGCACACCCGGATCGGGGACCGGCTCGCCGACACCGTGGACGACGCCGCGCGCTACGTCGAGCGGGCCTTCGGGCCGCACGACGGCACCGAGGCCGGGCTGCGGGCGGCCCGGACCGCCCGGCTCCAGGCCCGGCGCCGGATCTACCGCGACCTGTCCGGCGTGCGCAGCGAGTTCCAGCGGGCGCTGACCGAGCCGCCGCCCGTGGGGGCCCGGGCCGCGGCCTGGTGGCCGCTGGTCGTCGCCGTGGAGCGGATCGTGGACGCCACCACCGCCGCCCGGGTGCGGGTCAACCACGGCGCCGAGCCCCCGGGTCCCGCGGAGGTCGCCGCGGTCACCACCGGCCTGCGCGCCCTGGCCGCTGCCGTCCGCGCCTCCAGCACCCCGCCGCGGGTACGGGCTCCATGGCCGGACGCCGTGCCGGCGGGCTCCGTCCTCTCCCCGGTCCAGCAGGAACTGGCGGCGGCCCGCGCCATCGCCGCCCCGGCGCCGTAGGAAGATCACCGCGGCCTTCGCCAACGCGGCGGACGCGAGCGCGGTGACGGCGTCGCGGCCGCCCATCGGTGAGCCGGCGCCCGGCAGTTGACCGGACGGCGGCCGCGGGCACCGGCCGGTCCGCCGGTCCGCGGATGAACGGAATGTGAACGGCGCTCTCCGGAACGGGAGTTCATCCTGGTGGGCGGCGTGCGGAGGCGTCGGACGACGCGAAGGGTGCCCCTGCCGAGGTTCCAGCCAAGGGGCCGATAACCTTACGTGTCCACTCTGGGCAGGGATCTTCCCCACAGCACGGACAAATGACGCACGCACTCATGTGAAAGGCCTCGCCCATGGGTATTCGGAGCTTGTTCCGCAAGGTGTTCGGCCGTTCCCCGGAGCCGGCCCCGGAGGCCTCGGCGGACACCGCCGCCGCCCCCCAGGCCGCCGTCCCCTCCCAGGGGGCCGAACGGACCCCCCTGGACGCGGCGGCGGAACTGGTGGCGGCGTCCTTCGACAGTCCTACGGTCCCCCCGCAGTCCACCCCGCGCGACGGCGGCGGCGGCACGGTCATGACCGCCCCGACCCCGGCCCCCGCCCCCGCTGCGGACCCCACGGTCCCGGAGGCGCGCCGCCCTACCGCTGCCGCGGGGGCCCAGCCGGTGTCCGACCCCGGGTCGGGAACGGCACCGGCGGCCACCGCCGAGCCCGTGGCCGCCGCGACCGCGGCCGACCCCGCGCCGGAAGCGGAGCCCGTAGCCGCTGCGGCGGACCCGGCCCCCGAGGCGGAGCCCGAGGCGATCTCCGCCCCGGAGCCCGTCGCCCCGGCGGCCGAGCCGGCCCCCGAGGCCGAGCCGGAGCCGGTGGCCGCGCACGCCGTCGAGCCCGAGCCGGAGGCCGTCGTCCCGGCGGCCGAGCCGCAGCCGGAGCCCGTGGTCCGGCCGGAGGAAACCCCCGCGCCCGAGCCGGTCGCCGCTGCGGCGCCCGAGGCCGAGCCGGAGCCGCAGCCGGAACCGGAGCCGGAGGCGCAGCCCGAACCCCTGGCCGCCGAGGCCACCGAGCCGGAGCCCGAGCCGGAGGTCGCCACCGCGGCGGACGAGCCCCAAGCGGAGCCCGTGGCCGAAGTGACCCCGGAGCCCGTGGCCGAGGTGACCCCGGACCCCGAACCGGAGCCCGTGGCCGAGGTAATCCCGGAGCCCGAGCCCGCAGCGGCAGCAACGGCGCCCGAAGCCGAGGCCCCGCAGCCCGAGCCCCTCCCCACCGCACCCGACACCGCACCCGCCGTAGGCACCGCCACCGCCTCCGCCGTAGGCACCGCCACCGCCTCCGCCGTGCTCGGGGCCGCCGAGGTGCGGCGGCGGGCGCCCGCGCTCGGGGGTCCGTACAAGGCCGCCGCCCAGGTGCTCCGCGCCAAGGGGCAGACCGACGCCCGCGCCACCGTCTACCTCGTCCTCGACCGTTCCGGTTCGATGCGCCCGTTCTACAAGGACGGCAGCGCCCAGTACCTGGCCGACCACGTCCTGGCCCTGGCCGCGCACCTCGACGCGGACGCCACCGTGCACACCGTGTTCTTCTCCACCGACATCGACGGCACCGCCGACCTCACCCTCGACGAGCACACCGGCTGGATCGACGCCCGGAACGCCGAACTCGGGCGCATGGGGCGGACCAGCTACCACCGGGCCGTCGAGCAGGTCGTCGAGCACTACCAGAAGAACGGCGGCGAGGGCCGCGCCCTGGTCGTCTTCCAGACGGACGGCGCCCCCGACAACCGCGTCCCGGCCCGCCAAGCGCTCGTCGAGGCCGCCGCGCACGACATCCACTGGCAGTTCGTGGCCTTCGGCGAGCACGACTCCAAGGCCTTCGACTTCCTGCGCAAGCTGGACGCGGGCAACGCCGGTTTCTTCCACGCCGGACCCGCTCCGCAGGAGCTGACCTCGGCCGCGCTCCTCAAGGGCATCCTGAACCACCTCTGAGCGCGCACGGCCACGCCGGACCACGCACCACCGCACACGGGGACGCCCCCGCCGGATCGGATCCGGCGGGGGCGTCCCCGTACGTGCGGCAGAAGCGGCGACTACTCCGCGGCGGACGGCGCGACCACCGTCTCGGCCGACGGCGCGGCCTTCGTCTCCACCGGCTTGCGCAGCGCGATGTTCAGCTCGCGCAGGCGGGCCTCCTCCAGCACCGTCGGCGCGCCCATCATCAGGTCCTGGGCGTTGCCGTTGAGCGGGAAGGCGATGGTCTCGCGGATGTTCGGCTCGTCAGCCAGCAGCATCACGATGCGGTCGACGCCCGGGGCGATGCCACCGTGCGGCGGGGCGCCCAGGCGGAACGCCCGCAGCATGCCGGCGAACTCGCGCTCGACGGTCTCGGCCTCGTAGCCCGCGATCTCGAAGGCCTTGAGCATCAGCTCGGGCTCGTGGTTGCGGATGGCGCCGGAGGACAGCTCGATGCCGTTGCAGACGATGTCGTACTGCCAGGCCAGGATGTCGAGCGGGTCCTTCTCCTCCAGGTCCTTCATGCCGCCCTGCGGCATGGAGAACGGGTTGTGGGAGAAGTCGATCTTCCCGGTCTCCTCGTCCTTCTCGTACATCGGGAAGTCGACGATCCAGCAGAAGCGGAAGACGTCCTCTTCGAACTGGCCCGCGCGCTTGGCGGCCTCGACGCGGACGCCCGACATGATCTTGGAGACCTCGTCGAACTCGCCGGCGCCGAAGAACACCGCGTGGCCGGCCGCGAGGCCGAGCCGCTCGGTGAGGACCTTGACGTTCTCCTCGGTGAGGAACTTGGCGATCGGGCCGGTCAGGGCGCCGTCCTCGCCGACGCGGACCCAGGCCAGGCCCTTGGCGCCGAGCGAAATCGCGTACTCGCCCAGGCCGTCGAAGAACTTGCGCGGCTGCGCGGCGGTGTCCGGGACGGCCAGCGCGCGCACGTGCTTGCCCGCGAACGCCTTGAACTCGGAGGCCTCGAAGACGTCGGTGATGTCGACGAGTTCGAGCTTCGCGCGCAGGTCGGGCTTGTCGTTGCCGTACTTGACCATCGACTCGCGGAACGGGATCCGCGGGAACGGCGAGGTGACCGGGCGGCCCTTGCCGAACTCGGTGAAGATCTCCGTCATGAGCTTCTCGATGGGCTGGAAGACGTCTTCCTGCTCCACGAACGACATCTCGACGTCGAGCTGGTAGAACTCGCCCGGCGAACGGTCGGCGCGGGCGTCCTCGTCGCGGAAGCAGGGCGCGATCTGGAAGTACCGGTCGAAGCCGGAGATCATCAGCAGCTGCTTGAACTGCTGCGGCGCCTGCGGCAGGGCGTAGAACTTGCCCGGGTTCAGGCGGGAGGGCACCACGAAGTCGCGGGCGCCCTCGGGGGAGGTCGCCGTGAGGATCGGGGTCGCCATCTCGTTGAAGCCGAGGTTCACCATCTTGGAGCGGATGGAGGCGATGACGGCCGAGCGCAGCATGATGTTGCGGTGCATGCGCTCGCGGCGCAGGTCGAGGAAGCGGTACTCCAGGCGCCGCTCCTCGTTCACGCCGTCGTCGGTGTTGATCGTGAAGGGCAGCGGGCCCGCGGCGCCGAGCAGTTCGACGTCGGTGACCTCGATCTCGATGTCACCGGTGCCCAGCTCGGGGTTGCGGTTGTCCTCGCCGCGCGAGACGACCTTGCCGTCGACGCGGACGACCGACTCCTTGGAGATGCTGGAGAGCACTTCGTTCGCGGGGGTGCCGGGCCGCACGACGAGCTGGACCAGACCGTAGTGGTCGCGCAGGTCGATGAAGAGGATGCCGCCCAGGTCACGACGATTGTGCACCCAGCCGCTCAGCCGGACGTCGGCACCGACGTCGGAAATGCGCAGCTCGCCGCAGCTGTGGGACCTGTACCGATGCATCGTTCATCCAGTTCTTCGCGATGGCAGGGTGGTAATCAACCCTGCCCAGGTTACCGCCAGGCCGGGCACCCCCGCGGGCCCGCGTCGACGGCCCCCCGCGGGGCCGCCTGGACGGGCATCCCGGCGGCACGACCTGTAAAGATGACTAGATGCGCACCGAGGACGTCCTGGCGGCGATCGCGACCGGCCTGTGGCGCTGGGACAACGCCTCCGGAACGGTCACCCTCGACGGTGAGGCCGCCCGGCTGCTCGGCCTGCCCGCCGAGTCCGTCACCCTGCCCGAAGTGGCCGTCCGGTCCCGGTTCCACCCGGTCGACTGGAACGAGATCAACGGCATCGTGAACCTCGCCGTCGCCGAGGGCACCCTCGCCGAGGCCCGGCTGCGCATCATGGACGTCGACGGGCGGGTCCTGCGGACCGTGCGCAGCCGCTCCAAACCGGTGGCGAACATCACCGCGGAGGGGCGGACCGACTACGAGCTGATCGGCACCATCCAGGAGATCGCCGAGCCGCAGCCGGGCACCACGGCCGTCCACACGCCCATCACGGGCGACTGGCGGCGCTCCCGCGAGGCGTTCCTGCTGGACGCGGGCCGGGCGCTGGCCGAGGCGCGGTCGACGGCCGAGGTGCTGCGGGTGGCGGCCTCGCTGTCGATGCCCGGCTTCAGCCCGGACGGGCTGGCGGTCTTCGGGATGGCCGGGGACCGGCTCTCCATCATCGGGCACCACGGGCACGACGCCGGGGACGAGAGCCCCTTCGCGGACATGCCGATGGACACCGACTATCCGGCCGCGGAGGTCGTCCGTACCGGCCGGGCGATCTACCTCCCCACCCCGGAGGACTACAAACGGCGCTTTCCGGCCACCTGGCCGCTCGCCCAGCGCTTCGCCCGCACCTCCTGGGCCTTTCTCCCGCTGATCGTCGCCGGGCGCACCATGGGCGCCTGGATGGCGGCCTTCAAGCACCAGGTGTCCTTCTCCCCCGACGAGCGCTCGGTGCTCACCACGGTGGCGCGGATGCTCGCGCAGGCGCTCCAGCGCGCGGGCGTGGCCGAATCCGAGCGGGAACTCACGACGGGTCTCCAGCGGTCGATGATGCCGCAGCTCGGCCCCGAGATCCCGGGCATGACCATCGCCGCGCGCTACGTCCCGACCGGCGGCGGCCTCCAGGTCGGCGGCGACTGGTACGACATGATCCCGTTGCCGTCGGGCCGCTTCGCCCTGGTCATCGGCGACGTACAGGGCCACGACGTGCGGGCCGCGGGCCTGATGGGGCAGCTGCGGATCGCCGTACGGGCCTACGCGTCCGAGGGTCACCGTCCGGACGCCGTGCTCTCCCGGGCCTCCCGATTCCTCGCGGGGCTGTGCTCGTCCGAGGGGCGGGCGGGCACCTACGGGGACGGCCGGGCGGACGCGGATGCGGAGGCGGACCACCTGAGCGCGCGCTTCGCGACCTGCCTGTACGTCGAGTGCGACCCGCGGTCGGGCCTGCTGGAGGTGGCCCGGGCGGGCCACCCCGACCCGGCGGTCCGGATGACGGACGGCACGGTGCTGATGCGGCCGACGGCGGGCGGGCTGCCGCTGGGGATCGTCGCGGACACCGACTATCCGACGACCCGGTTCACGCTGGAACCCGGCGAGACGATGATGCTGTGCACGGACGGCCTGATCGAGACCGGCGGGCACGACCTGGACACCGGATGGGCCCGGCTGCGCGCGATCCTCGAATCGGACGCGCACTCCGCGGCGCAGGGGGGCGAGAACCTGGAGAAGCTCGCCGACCTGCTGGTCTCCGCCGTCCACGGGCCGTCCTCGCACCACACCACGGGCCCGCTCGCCGACCGGCGCGAGGACGACATAGCGGTGGTGCTGCTGTGCCGCGAGGGGCCGGGCCACGACTGCGGCGCCACGCTCACCCGCCCCGCCCGCCCGGTCCGGCGCACGCTGCTGACCGTGGCGCAGGCCGAGCCGGAACGCATCGCGGGCGCCCGGCAGCAGATCCGCGAGCTGCTGCACGACTGGGCGGACCGGGACCAGCTGGACTCGGCGGTCCTGATGGTCTCGGAGATGGTCACCAACGTCCTGATGCACACGGACGGCGACGCCCTCCTCGTGGCGGAGGCCGTCGGCGAGCGGGGCGAACGGCGCCTGCGCGTCGAGGTGGCCGACTCCAGCGACGAGCTCCCGCACAAGCGCCACCCCGGCGAAATGGCCTCCAGCGGCCGGGGCGTCCTCCTGATGGAGATGCTGGCGGACAGCTGGGGCGTGGACCCGCGGGGCGAGGGCAAGTCGATCTGGTTCGAACTGAACGAGCAGTCGAAGCCGGACGGCCTCGACCGCGCCGAAGAACGGACCGGCCCCGCCGTGGGCTCCGGAGGCGAGTGAGCCGCGGGGCCCGGGGCGGTGCCCCGGACCCCGGACCCCGCCGACGAGGTCAGGCGCGCGCGGTGGTGGGGATCCGCCCCAGCCGCCCGGCCTGGAAGTCGTCGAACGCCTGCTGGAGCTCGTGCTTGCTGTTCATGACGAACGGCCCGTAGTGCGCCATCGGCTCCCGGATCGGCAGCCCGCCGAGGAGCACGATCTCCAGGTCGGGGGCGTTGGAGTCCTGGGCCTCGTCCGCCCGCACCGTGAGCGAGCCGCCCTCGCCGAAGACCACCGTCTGCCCCGTGTGCACGGGCCGCCGGTCGACGCCGGCGCTGCCGCGCCCCGCCATGACGTACGCGAGGGCGTTGAAGTCCGAACGCCACGGGAGGGTGATCTGCGCGCCGGGGGTGATCGTCGCGTGGATCATCGTGATGGGCGTGTGGGTGATGCCGGGGCCCTGGTGACCGTCCAGCTCACCGGCGATGACACGCAGCAGCGCGCCGCCGTCGGGGGTGGAGAGCAGCTGGACCTGGCCGCCGCCGATGTCCTGGTAGCGCGGGGGCATCATCTTGTCGGAGGCCGGGAGGTTGACCCACAGCTGGAGGCCGTGGAACAGCCCGCCGGAGACGACGAGGGACTCCGGCGGAGCCTCGATGTGCAGGAGGCCCGAGCCGGCGGTCATCCACTGGGTGTCGCCGCCGTTGATGACTCCGCCGCCGCCGTTGCTGTCCTGGTGGACGAAGGTTCCGTCGATCAGGTAGGTGACGGTCTCGAAGCCGCGGTGCGGGTGCCAGGGAGTGCCCTTGGGCTCGCCCGGCGCGTACTCCACCTCGCCCATCTGGTCCATCATGATGAACGGGTCGAGGTGCTGGTAGTTGATCCCCGCGAACGCGCGCCGCACCGGGAATCCCTCGCCCTCGAAACCACCGGGAGCGGTCGTGACGGCCAGCACCTTGCGGGCGGTCGTCTCCTGGTCGGGCTCGGCGACGCGGGGGAGCGTCAACGGGTTCTCCACAGTCACTGCAGGCATGGTCGGGACCTCCTTCTGGCGTCGAGTTTAGTTGAAACTCGAACTTTCCGCCATGCCTGACAGAACAGAAGGGGCCCCGGGGTCATTCCCCCGGGGCCGGGGCCGAGGTCAGGGGGACGCCGCCGGGACCCCCGTACCCGGCGCCGCCGCGAGCCGCGTGCGGTCTACGTACGCGTCATTCCTGCCACCTCGGTCGGGGCGGGGGGTCCCCCGTGGATCCCCCCGCTGCACCGATGCTGCACCGCGCCGCGTCCGGCGGCGATGGTTTCGGTCCCCGCCGAAACGTCGGGCCGGCCGGCCGTCAGCCGCCACTGTGCAGCAGGTCCACGCCCAGACCGGTCGCCGCGTGCAGGACCGCCTTGCCGTCGCGGCGGGTGGTGATCAGGCCCGCCGCGCGCAGGGTGCGGGTGTGCTCCGAGACGGAGGGCAGGCTGATGTCCAGGTCCCGCGCCAGTTCGCTGGTGGTCCGCTGCTGGACCAGCAGCGTCAGTACGGCCGCCCGCGTACGCCCGAGCAGGGCGTCCAGCGACCCTTCCGCCCGCCCCTCGGGCACCAGCGGCAGCGGCGTCATCGCCGGGTAGATCAGCAGGTGGGAGCCGTCGGGGTGGCCCGCGAGCAAGGGCCGGCCCGTCCAGAACGGCGAAGGCATCAGGGTCAGCCCGCGGCCCGCCAGCCGGATCTCGAAGTCCGGGGGCCGCGCGACCTCGAAGACCGTGCCCGACCAGCTCGCGGCCGGGTGCGTACTGGCCATCGCGGCCTTGATCCCGTGCGCGGCCAGCAGCCGGGTGCGCCAGGCGACGTCCGCCCGGAAGCACTGCCCGATCGCGGCCCACTGCGGGACGACCACCGCCCGGTGGGCCGCCCGCAGCGCGCCCTCCAGCAGCTCCCAGGACTCGCGGTCCCCGTCCCGCAGCCCGCGCAGCCAGGGCGCGGTGGCCGGACCGCTGCGGCTGCGCGCCAGGATCCGGGTCAGCTCCTCGTCACCGACGAGCGGCGCGGCCAGCCGTACGGCGTCCAGCGCCTCCTCGAAGTCCCGCAGCGGGGGTTCCACGAAGGCCGGGTTGTCGCCGTCCGGGCGGAGCAGTTCGAGCAGCGGCAGCGCGGCCCGGGGCAGCTCACGGGCCAGCCGGTGGCGCCAGCGCCCGAAGACCTCCGGCGCGTCCGTCCGCTGCGCGGCCACCAGGGACAGCGCCAGCTCGACGAGCGGCAGCGGCTCGGCGGCGAACCGGACGCCCAGCAGATCCTCGGCGGTCAAATGGACCCTGAGCACGCGCCCCCCAAGCAGCCGGACCCACCACTACCCGTACATGCGCCGCATCGCGTAGTCCACCATCTGCTCCACGGCCTTCGCGTCGAAGACCATCCGGTGGTCGCCCTCCATGTCGAGGACGAAGCCGTAACCCGTGGGCAGCAGGTCGATCACCTCGGCGCCGGTGATGATGAAGTACTTGGACTCCTTGCCCGCGTACCGGCGCAGTTCCTTGAGCGTGGTGAACATCGGGATCACCGGCTGCTGCGTGTTGTGCAGCGCCAGGAAGCCCGGGGTGTCCCCGCGCGGGCAGTAGACCTTCGAGGTCGCGAAGATCTGCTGGAAGTCCTCGGCAGCGAGCTGACCGGTCGTGAAGGCGCGCACCGCGTCCGCGAGCGTCGGCGGCGAGGGCTCGGGGTACAGCGGCGGCTGCTGCCCGTAGCCCTGCTGGGGCGGGGGCTGCTGCGGCGCGTACTGCTGCCCCGCGCTCACGTTCTGGTCGTAGCCGTACATGGGGGCCACCCTACCGAGCGCCGATGACCGTACCGGCGGGTACTGGCCACGGGCCCGACCGTACCCGGGCCTACGTCGCGAGCCGGGACGCGAAGGAGCGCGGCCGCTTGCCGTTGCGGTAGTCCTCGGCCGCCGCCTCGATCAGCCGTAGGGACAGCCCGGGCGGCAACGCGGCGGCCCGCAGGCGGTCATAGGCCCGTTGGTACCGCTGGACCGTTGTCGGCTCTTCGACCACGTGGCCCGTGTACATGGACTCCGTGTACAAGGCCGCGGGCGCTCCTGTGAACTCCATGAGCCTCGTCGTGCCGCTCGTGAACGGCGCTGGGCCGGGCACGGCCGGAAGGATCTGCGGTACGAACCCGCGGCGGCGGGCGACCTCCGCGACGTGCGCCAGCTGCTCGGCCATGTCGTCGTAGCCGAGGAGCGGTTGCCGGATGACCGACTCGTGCAGGACGATCCACGACACGGGCCCGGCGGCCTCCTCGATGAGCCACGCCCGGGCCCGGCGCGCTTCGATCCGTTCCTTCACCACCTCGGGTGGCACCCTTGGATCCGCCGCCAGGACCACGGCCTCGATGTACGGCTCCAGTTGCAGGGGGCCGGGGATGAGCACGGGTGCCCACTCGACGATGTCCGACGCACGGGGCTCCATCTCCAGGACGGCGTCGAAGTAGTGCCCGCCCGCCGGTCGGCGGGCGTTCCGCACGTCTTCGCAGCCACGCGCGAAGAACCCGTCCGTCCCGAGCACCCGGTCCACGTGCTGCGCCAGGTCCATGGGGATGCGTCGCCTGCCCCGCTCGATCTCGCTGAGGTAGCTCACCGAGTAGAAGACGTCCCGCACCGTCTGCTCAAGAGTGAGCCCGGCCCGCTCCCGCTGCCAGCGCAGTTCCTTGCCGTAGAACTCGGGCACCCCGGCCGACCCGTCGATCTCCTTGCCTGCGGGCACCGCCCACCCCTTCCACACCTCGCGTTGTCGAATGCCGGCCCCTTCCAACCGTACGTGGACGCACACCACCCTGTGAGGGATTCGTCACAGCCCGTACGCACAGGAACGGAAGTCCCCATGAGCGACCACCACAGCGACGACACGGCCCGCGCCAGCATGATCCGGCTTCGCGAGGCGCTCGCGGCGCACGGGATCACGCTGCCCTCCCTCGGGCTCGACCTGCCGACCTTCGCCAGCGTCTACCTGACCCCGCCCCTGATCAGCCTCGGCAACTGCAACGTCACCACCGCGGACCGGCTGGCCGACGTCCTGCGCGCCGCGGCCGCCAGGTGACGGCCCTCACCCTCCGGCTCCTCGCCCTCCCGGCGGCGGTCGGCGCGGCCCGCCGGGCCGTCGCGGCGCACGGGCCCGACGTCACGCTCTGCGTCAGCGAGCTGCTGACCAACGTGATCACGCACGTCGGCGAGGGCACCCCGGTCACCCTCAGCGTCACCGGCACGCCCGACGGGCGGACCCGGGTCGAGCTGACCGACCCCGACCCCCGCGTGTGGCCCGTACTCCGGCACGCGACCGACGCGGACGAAAGCGGGCGCGGCCTGGCCCTGCTGGCCGCCGTCTCGCTGCGGTGGGGCGTCCGGCAGGGCCGGGCCGGCAAGACCGTCTGGTGCGAGGTTTTTCCCCAACTCCCGCCCCGCGAAAGGCCCTAGGGGTGGGGCGTGGCGCGTACTAGCCTGGCCGGGACCGATCCGATGACGTCACATCCACGGGGGAATCCGGTGTCGTTCGACCAGGAATGGGCGCAAGTGCGCGCCTCGGTAGCCGAGCAGCAGCCCGCCATGCGCCTCAACCACGTCCCCGACGACGGCGGCGGCGGGCCCGCGCCGCAAGGGGATCTCGTCGTCACGCAGAAGGACCTGGCGGCCGTAGGCGACGCGGCGTTCACCCTGCACCAGCGTCTCGACACCGACGGGGACCACGCCAAGGCCAGTACGTACGAGGCGGCCGGGTCCCTGAAGAAGGACTTCGCGCTCGGCGGCGCGCTGTCGACCGTCGCGGACGCGTGGAACTCGCAGGTGAACACCCTGCTGGAAGCCTGCGCGCACATCTCCAACCACCTCGACTACACGCAGAAGGCGCACGCCGAGGGCGAGCACTGGATCGCGACGCAGCTCAAGTACGAACAGCTGGACAAGGGCTTCGGGGAAAGGGCGCAGCACTGATGGACCTCGACGCACTCCGCTCCGCGGACTTCACGAAACTCGCCACCGCCGTGACCGACTGGTCGGCGATGGTCACCAAGCTCCAGCGGCTCGCCGAGGACGCCCGCACGGACCTCGGCGGGAAGGCCGCCAAGGCGGACTGGCGCGGCGTGAACGCCACCGTCACCCGGGAGTTCATCGGCAAGACCGCGAAGGAGTTCGCCGACGCGGCGACCGAGGCGGACAGCATCCGCAACATCCTGAGCGACACCCACGGCGAGCTGGTCGGCTACAAGAACGAGCTGAACACCACCATCGAGCAGGCGCTGGACAGGAACCTGACCGTGGTCGGCACCGGCGACGGCGGCTTCACGGTCACCATGAACATCCACCCGGACCGCGCAGCCAAGGGCCACCCCGTGCCCCAGCACACCGAGGCCGACGCGATCGCCCTGCGCGACACCGTCCAGGGGATCCTGCAGCGCGCCACCGAGAGCGACACCACGGCGGCCCAGGCCCTGTCCATGCTGGTGAAGCAGAACCCGTACGGCTTCTCCGACGCGAGCTACTACAACCGCGACGTGGCCGCGGCGGCGATCAAGGACGCGGAGCGGATCGCGAACCTGCTCAAGAAGAAGGGCGACGACCTGACGCCCGAGGAGTTCGACCAGCTGAACAGGGACCTGGCCGCGCACAAGGACGACCGGCTCTTCCAGGAGGAGTTCGCGACCACGCTCGGCCCGCGCGGGCTGCTGGACTTCTGGGCGGACCTCACGGACCCCTCGGACGGCGGCACCCTCCAGCGGGCCCGCCTCGGCGAGCTGGGCGACTTCCAGAAGAACCTCGCCTTCACGCTGGCCGGGGCGACCCAGTCGGACAGCCCCGCCATGCGCGGCTGGGAGGACGAGATGGTCAGGAACGGCGACCAGATGATCCAGACGCGCGGCACGCGGGTCTACGGCTTCCAGCTGATGAGCAACCTGATGCGCACCGGCGACTGGGACGACCGGTTCCTGAACGACTACGGGAACGCGCTCGTGGCCACCGAGAAGAAGATGAAGTTCCCGGAGAAGTACTGGAACGGCGGGGTCCCGCCGATGCCGAAGATGAACTTCATCGGCGAGGACTTCGGCCGCGATCCGATGACCGGCTTCATGACCGGCCTGGCCAACAGCCCCGAAGCGGCCACGCAGTTCTTCAACACGACGCAGCCGACGGACAACGCCCAGTACGTCCTGAAGGACCGGCACGTCTTCGACGACACCCCGCTGAACAGCCACGACGGCAACTCCGCCCGCGAGGCGACCGGCAACGCGCTGGTCGCGGCCGCGACCGGCCAGAACCCGCTGGATCCGAACGCCCGGCAGGTCGACCTCTCCCCCGACCACCGCAAGGTGCTGGACCGCTCGCTGACCTACCTCTCGCAGGCGGGCGACGACTTCCCGTCCGAGATGCGCGACGACATGGCGAAGGTCCTGTCCCGGCACAGCGACGTGGTCCACCACACCGCCAGCACGCTGGCCGACGACTCCGGCGACCCCCGGATGCTCGACCGCAAGGAGCTGCTGGAGGTCAGCAAGCAGATCTCCCGCGACCAGAACGCCTACGGCATGCTCAACGAGGCCATGAACCGCGAGATGGTCGGCGACATCCACACCGGCGTCCCGACGGACCAGAAGGAGACGCTGCTGCGGGCCGGCGCCACCGTCGGTTTCCTGGAGGAGGCCCGGTACCAGGCGATCCAGACCGACAAGGACGACCCCAGCTGGGACGCCAAGTGGATCTACCACGGCTTCGGCTCGGCCGTGAACTTCATCCCGGTCGTCGGCGACGTCGCGCAGCGCGGTGTGGACGCCCTCGCCTACCAGTGGCAGCTCGACGAGCAGGCCCGGATCAACGCCGACATCACGCGCCAGAACGGCGAGACCTTCACCGTCCGCGAGCGCCAGCTCCAGGCGCTGGCCGACGAGTGGGCCGCGGCCAACCCGCACCCCGGCCAGAACCGCTACACCCTGACCCACGAGATCAACGGCGCCGCCTTCGACGGCAACCAGCGGGCCGCCGGACTGGCGGGCAACGGATGAGGCGCGGCTCTTCCACGGCACCGCCCGCCACCGCCCTGCCCGCCACCGCCCTGCTCCTCGCCCTGCTCCTCGGCCTGGCAGGGTGCGGCGGGCAGGGCAGGGACTACGCCGTCCCGGACGCCGCCTGCGGGGTCGGCGTGGGCTCCGCGGTCCTCGCCCCCCTGCTGCCGCCCGGCAAGGCCCTGCGGGCCGAGCCGGTGGACCTCGGGCAGGGCAGCGCGCACTGCACGCTCTCGGTGGACGCGAAGCCCGCGCTCTCCCTGAAGACGGACGTCACCACCGAGGTGGCGGACCTGCCGAAGGTCATCCAGGACAAGGTCGACCGGGCCGGGCACCCCGCGAGGATCACCGCCGCGCCCGCGGGCGAGGCCTGGGTGGCGGACTCCCTGGCCCTGGCGACGGCCCGGTGCACCTACCGGGGCGCCCCGCACGTCTTCATCGCCGAGGCGTCCGTGCCGGCCAAGACCGACGACGTCCCGAAGCGGCGCGAGGCGCTGGCCGCCTTCATCAAGGCGTACCTCCCCGCCGCGCAGAAGGCGGTGGGCTGCACCTCATGAGGCGTCGATCATGGAGTGCGCTGACCAGCGCCGCCCTGCTCATCCCCCTGGCGGGGTGCGGCACCCAGGACCGGGACTACGCCGTGCCGGGCGACGTCTGCGGCGTGCCCCTGGAGCCCGCCCTGCTGGAACCGCTGCTACCGCCCGGGAAGAAGCTGGAGCAGACGCCGTACGCGTCCCGGCCCGCCGCCCCGCGCTGAGACATCACCGTGGACAAGCAGGGCGGCCTGACCATCAGGGGCGATGTGACCGAGCCGGGACTGGACCTGATCAAGGAGCAGGGCGACCAGCTCAACCGCGCGGGCAACCCGCGGAAGATCGACGTCGGCGACCAGGGGTGGGTGTCGGACGCGATGGTCATCGCCGCCGCCCGGTGCACGTACCAGGGCAAGCCGAGCGCCTTCGTCGTCGAGGCCTTCCCGCCGGCCAAGACCGACGATGTCCCGAAGCGGCGCGAGGCCCTGGCCGCCTTCATCAAGGCGTACCTCCCCGCCGCGCAGAAGGCGGTGGGCTGCACGGCCGGACCCTCTTGAGCGGCTCTCCAGCGTTTCTGGCTTGATGCTGGTCACAGTCGTCGAGCAAGGGTTGATTCTTATTACCCGCGGGTAGCATCATGACATTACCGATTGGTAAGTACGAGGAACCTGTCTCCCCGATCCTTAAAACGGAGCCGTAGCCATGGGGCACTACAAGTCGAATCTGCGCGACATCGAGTTCAACCTGTTCGAGGTGCTCGGCCGCGACAAGCTGTACGGCACCGGCCCGTTCGGGGAGATGGACACCGAGACCGCCAAGAGCGTCCTGTCGGAGCTGACCCGCCTCGCCGAGAACGAGCTGGCCGAGTCCTTCACGGACGCCGACCGCAACCCCCCGGTCTTCGACCCGGCCACCAACACCGCGCCCGTCCCGGCGTCCTTCAAGAAGAGCTACGAAGCCTTCATGGACTCCGAGTACTGGCGCCTGGGCCTGCCCGAGGAGATCGGCGGCACCACCTGCCCCCGCTCCCTGATCTGGGGCTACGCGGAGCTGCTGCTCGGCTCGAACCCGGCCATCTGGATGTACTCCTCGGGCCCGGCCTTCGCCGGCATCCTCCACGAGGAGGGCAACGAGGCGCAGAAGAAGGTCGCGCAGCTCGCCGTCGAGAAGCGCTGGGGCTCCACCATGGTCCTCACCGAGCCCGACGCGGGCTCGGACGTCGGCGCCGGCCGCACCAAGGCGATCGAGCAGGCCGACGGCTCCTGGCACATCGAGGGCGTCAAGCGCTTCATCACCTCGGGCGAGCACGACATGGAGGAGAACATCCTCCACTACGTCCTCGCGCGCCCCGAGGGCCACGGCCCGGGCACCAAGGGCCTGTCCCTCTTCCTGGTCCCGAAGTTCCACTTCGACTGGGAGACCGGCGAGCTGGGCGAGCGCAACGGCGTCTACGCCACGAACGTCGAGCACAAGATGGGCCTCAAGGCCTCGAACACCTGCGAGATGACCTTCGGCGACCAGCACCCCGCCAAGGGCTGGCTGATCGGCGACAAGCACGACGGCATCCGCCAGATGTTCATGATCATCGAGTTCGCCCGGATGATGGTCGGCACGAAGGCCATCGCCACCCTCTCCACCGGCTACCTGAACGCCCTGGAGTACGCCAAGGAGCGCGTGCAGGGTCCGGACCTGGCGAACTTCATGGACAAGACCGCGCCGAAGGTCACCATCACCCACCACCCGGACGTGCGCCGCTCGCTCATGACGCAGAAGGCCTACGCCGAGGGCATGCGCGCCCTGGTCCTGTACACCGCGTCCATCCAGGACGAGATCCAGGTCAAGCAGGCCGCGGGCGAGGACGCCTCGTCCCTCGTCGGCCTGAACGACCTGCTCCTGCCGGTCGTGAAGGGCTACGGCTCCGAGAAGTCCTACGAGCAGCTCGCGCAGTCCCTGCAGACCTTCGGCGGCTCCGGCTACCTGCAGGAATACCCGATCGAGCAGTACATCCGGGACGCCAAGATCGACACCCTCTACGAGGGCACCACGGCGATCCAGGGCCAGGACTTCTTCTTCCGCAAGATCGTCCGCGACCAGGGCGCCTCGCTGAACGTCCTCACCGAGACGATCAAGAAGTTCCTCGCCGAGGCCGTCGGCGGCGAGGAGCTGGCCGGCGCCCGCGACGCGCTGGCCAAGGCCGCCGTGGACCTGGAGGCCATCGTCGGCCAGATGGTCACCGACCTCACCGCCACCGGCGAGGACGTCCGCAACATCTACAAGGTCGGCCAGAACACCACCCGCCTGCTGATGGCCTCCGGTGACGTGATCGTCGGATACCTGCTGCTCAAGGGCGCGGCCGTGGCCGCCGAGAAGCTCCCGAACGCCTCCGCCAAGGACGTCGCGTTCTACCAGGGCAAGATCGCCGCGGCGAAGTTCTTCGCCGGCCAGGTCCTGCCGGGCGTCGCGGTCCAGCGCCAGCTCGCCGAGGCCGTCGACAACACCCTGATGGACCTCGACGAGGCCGCCTTCTAGGACCCTCCCCGTCGATACCGAAGACGTACGCGGTGTACGCGCGCCGGCCGGACCCCCAGCTCACAGGGGGTCCGGCCGACCGCGTGCACGAGATGTCGGCGGTTCGTGGGACGCTCGTAGGCATGAGCGCACAGGAGCAGCACAGCAGGGGGTACTCCGTCCCGACCGGGCGGCCGTACGCCCTCAAGGAGCTGCACGGCAAGCTCGGCACCCTCGGCGACCGCATGCAGGACCTCTACGAGGGCTCGCACCCCGCCGAGTACGACGGCATCGCCGACGCCCTCCACACCGCCTTCCAGACGGCCGCGGCGCTGGCTCCCTCCAAGAGCTACACCGGCTGCCCCCAGCACCCCAACGGCGCCCTGGACCCCGAGGCCCCCGACGGCTGGGGCCGCTGCCTGCTCTGCAACGACCGGCGCCGGATGGGCCTGCGCGGCCGCGGCGCGGTCCCCGCCCCCGCTCCCGCCGGCGAGCAGCGCCGGCTCGGCTACCCGGTGCCGGAGCCCCCGTACACCCTCGAAAAGCTCCGGCACTACCTGCGCACGCTCGACGACTCGCGCTTCCACCTGACCATCGGCTCACCGGACGAGGAGTTCGTCCGCGTCGCCGACGACCTGCACCGCGCCTTCATCGTGGCCCGCGAGCTGTCCCGCCCGCGCAACGCCTCGGGATGCTCCGAACATCCCGGCGCACCGATGGATCCCGACGCGCCGCCCGGTGAGGCCTGTATCTTCTGCGCCGGACGCAAGAGGCGCGAGCAGCGCTCCGCGCAGACCCCCGAGATGCTCCCGCGCATCCGCCGGGGCGAGCGCAGGCAGCTGCAGCGGCGCTTCGAGCGTCCGCCGGGCTGAGCCGACCGGGATCGCAGTTCACACACCACCGCGCCCTCGTTCCCCGGCTGTCCGTCGGCGATCCGCCACAGCCCGGCCATGACGAACACGACCGTCGTTAAGGTGAACCACATGAGCTCTCCCGCCCGCTTCGACCGCGGCCACACCGACGATCTGATGACCTACCTGGCGGCGAGCCCCTCGCCGTACCACGCCGTCGCCAACGCGGGCGAGCGGCTGGAAAAGGCCGGCTTCAGGCAGTTGTCGGAAACGGACGCCTGGGACTCGAGCGCGGGGGGCAAGTTCGTCCTGCGCGGCGGCGCGCTCATCGCCTGGTACGTCCCCGAGGGCGCGGCCGCGCACACGCCGTACCGCATCATCGGCGCGCACACCGACTCCCCCAACCTCCGCGTCAAGCCGCTGCCTGACACCGGCTCACAGGGCTGGCGGCAGATCGCCGTCGAGGTCTACGGCGGCACCCTGCTCAACACCTGGCTGGACCGGGACCTGGGCCTCGCGGGACGGCTCACCCTGCGCGACGGCACCGAGCGGCTGGTCAACATCGACCGGGCGCTGCTGCGCGTGCCGCAACTCGCCGTGCACCTGGACCGGTCCGTCAACACCGACGGCCTCAAGCTGGACAAGCAGCGGCACATGCAGCCGATCTGGGGCCTGGGCGAGGCCCGCGAAGGCGATCTGATCGCGTTCCTGGAGGAGGAAGAGGGCCTGGCCCAGGGCTCGGTGGCGGGCTGGGACCTGATGGTCCACTCGATCGAGCCGCCCGCCTATCTGGGCCGCGACCGCGAACTGCTCGCCGGCCCGCGGATGGACAACCTGCTGTCCGTCCACGCGGGCATCGCCGCCCTGGCCGCGGTCTCCACCGCCGAACACCTGGACCACATTCCGGTGCTGGCCGCCTTCGACCACGAGGAGAACGGCTCGCAGTCCGACACGGGCGCCGACGGGCCGCTGCTGGGCAACGTGCTGGAACGTTCTGTCTTCGCGCGCGGCGGCAGCTACGAGGACCGCGCCCGCGCCTTCGCGGGCACCATCTGCCTCTCCTCGGACACCGGCCACGCGGTCCACCCCAACTACGGCGAGCGGCACGACCCGACGCACCACCCGCGCGCCAACGGCGGCCCGATCCTCAAGGTCAACGTCAACCAGCGGTACGCGACGGACGGCAGCGGGCGCGCGGTCTTCGCCGCGGCGTGCGAGCGCGCGGGCGTGCCGTGGCAGAGCTTCGTCTCCAACAACTCGATGCCCTGCGGCACGACGATCGGCCCGATCACGGCCGCCCGGCACGGCATCCAGACCGTCGACATCGGCGTCGCGATCCTCTCCATGCACAGCGCGCGCGAACTGTGCGGGGCGGACGACCCGTACCTGCTGGCCAACGCCCTGGTGTCGTTCCTGGAGGGCTGAGGGGCGGGCGGCCGCGCCGGCGTTTGAGGCGCCCCCGGAGGGCGGACCGAGCGGCGGGCGTCCACCGGGCGGAGCCACATCCGCCCGCGCCCGGTGGCCGACCGGCGGTCAGTCGTCCATACCCGCCAACACCAAGGGCAACCGCACCGCGCCCCCGGCGACCACCGTGAGCGGCACGCCCCAGTCCTGCTGGTGCATGTGGCAGGCCGGGTACTCGTTCTCCGGATCGTCGTCGCAGGAGGCCGCCATCGCGGACACGTGCAGCACGCCCTCGGTGACGCCCTCCGCGAGCACCAGGTCCCGGAACAGGTCCGTCCCCTGGCCCGCCCCCTCGGCCAGCAGCTCCGGCGGCGTCGAGGAGACCTGGAGCCGGGTGGAGGGCCCGTAGCGGTCGTCCAGCTTCTGCCCGGCCGGGGCGCGGAAGACCACGTCCAGCCGCAGCGTGCCCGGGGCCACCTCGGTGGCCGCGCGCTTCGTGCGGTGGGCGACGGACTCGACGCGGACGGCCTCCTCCGGCAGCCGCAGCCGGGTCAGCCGGTGCCGCGCGGACTCCACGACCAGGATGTCGTCGCCCACGAGCACGGCGTCGCTGGGCTCGCGCAGGTCGGTGGCCAGCGTGCTGACCTCGCCCGTGGCGGGATCGTAACGGCGCAGGGCGTGGTTGTACGTGTCGCAGACCGCGACCGAGCCGTCCGGCAGCGCGGTCACCCCGAGCGGGTGCTGGAGCAGGGCCTGGCCCGCCTCGCCGTCCCGGTGGCCGAAGTCGAACAGGCCGCTGCCGACGGCGGTCGCGATGACGTACCCGCCGTCCCCGTCCGGCTCCGCGTACCGCAGCGAGCTGGTCTCCGAGTCGGCGATCCACAGCCGGTCCCCGGCCGCCGCGAGCCCGGAGGGCTGCGCGAACCAGGCCTCGGCGGCGGGCCCGTCGACCAGCCCCTCGTTCGTGGTGCCGGCCGCCACCGCGACGGTGTCGGTCTCCGGGTCCCAGGTCCACAGCTGGTGCACGCCCGCCATCGCGATCCACACCCGGCCCCGCCACCAGGCCACGTCCCACGGCGAGGACAGGTCCACCTCGCGCGCGGGCCCGGCCGTCGGCGAGCCCTGCCACCACTGGCGGCCCGTCCCCGCGACGGTCTCCACGGCCCCGGTGGCCGGGTCGAAGACCCGCAGCGCGTGGTTGACCGTGTCCGCGACCACGACCCGCCCGTCGGGCAGCAGGGCGAGGCCCTGCGGCTCGCTGAAGGCGTCGGGCCCGAAGCCGCGCACGCCCCCGCCGATCCGCCGCACGACGCTCTCGCCGTCGGCGGCGAGCTCCACCAGCTGGTGCCGGGTCGAGTCGGAGACCAGCACGTTCCCGGAGGGCAGGACGAGCGCCTTGCCGGGGAAGCGCAGGTCGGTCGCGACGGGCTCGGGCGCCACGTACGGGCCGTCCCCGCGCCGCAGCGTCCCCTTGGCCGCGTGCTCCGCCTCCAGCTCCTCGACGAGCCGCTCGATGGCGTGCGCGTGCCCCTCCCCGGCATGCTGCGCCACGATGTACCCCTCGGGGTCGATCACGACGAGCGTGGGCCAGGCGCGGACGGCGTACTGCTTCCAGGTGGCCAGCTCGGGATCGTCGAGGACGGGGTGGTGGACCTCGTAGCGCTCGACGGCGTCGACGACGGCCTGGTGCTCGGCCTCGTGCACGAACTTCGGCGAGTGCACACCGATGATCACGACGGTGTCCCGGTGCTTCTCCTCCAGCTCCCGCAGCTCGTCGAGGACGTGCAGGCAGTTGATGCAGCAAAAGGTCCAAAAATCAACAACAACGCACTTACCTCGCAGGTCGGCGAGGGTCAGATCCTTCCCACCTGTGTTCAGCCAGCCGCCCTTGCCGATCAGCTCGGGGGCACGGAGACGGGCGCGTCGGCGGGGCGCGGGCGCAGGGGTGGGCGCCGGGGCAGCATCGTTCATCCTTCAAGCTTGCCATCTGCCTGTGAACGCAGGATCACGCCCGCACGAAGCACCTGCTCAGGCCATACGTTCCACCACGGCGACTGCCGAGAACCCCCTGTGCGTGTGGGAACGGCGATCCCCCTCGTAGAGCACGCGGCGGCGCTCCCTGCGCACGGCTACGGTCTCGGCCACGCCGTGGTGTTCAGGCAAGAGTGTCGGTTCCCGCCGGCTGTGCCCAATGGATCTGGACGCGTTGCTCGGCGATGATGCGCCGCCCGCGCACACCCTTGCTCACCTCAACGCGGTCCATGGCGAGCGACAGCCGTTCGCGCCGGTCCTCGTTCGTCGCGTCCGTCCATGCCTGGCGCAGGGTGACGTCATCGAGCATGGGAGACACGTCCACGAGCGGCATGGGGAGCCTGTGGAGGTCGCCGCGGAGGCCGTCGATACGTCCCCTCAAGCGCTCTGAAAGCCGGTTGTAGCGTTCCACGGCTGCCGCGCCACTGAACTCACCGCGCACGTAGCGCGCATCCTCCAGATCGGCCAGGCGGCCTTCCTCGTCCTGGATCTCCGCGCTGAGCGCATCACGTTTCGCGAAGGTCTCCGGGTCCACACGGCGAACCCAGCGATCTGCGATCGCGACAAGCAGCGGATCGTCCGGTTCGAGCGCCGGGAGCTTCGTGAGGAACTGTTCGGTCACGTACTGGTCCACCGCCTCAGCCAGCGCTGACGCTCCGATGCACTGGTTGCCCGCGCGACGCGCCATGCACTGATAACTGCCGCCCACACGGTGCATCCGGCGACCGCAGCCAGGAACCGCACAGTAGACGAGTCCTGTGAGCAGCGCCGTCCCCTCGGGCTTCGGGCGCCGCTTTCCCGCGTGCACGAACGTTCTGGATTCCAATGTTCGGATGATCCGTTCGCGCTCTGTGACCGTGATGATCCCCACGCCGATCTCCACCGTGTCGCGTGTCTCGGGATCGCGGTACGGAAAGACCCTGCCCGTGTACTTCCGCTCGCCGTCGTCCGTCTCAACGGTCTCGGTCTCCGGCATCAGACCGGCGAAGGCCGGTGAACGCAGGAGTTGCATGATGCTGGCTGCATTCCACTGCCCGCCCCTGGGCGACAGGATCTCGTATTCGTTGAGGAGCCGGGCAATCTTGACCAACGATGTCCCGGCGAGCGCTTCATCCGCGATCAGGCGGGCGTAGACGGCATGCTCCGGGTCGTGGACAAGCTTTCTGGTCTTCGGGTCGATGAGCAGCCCATAGGGAGACTGTCCGCCGATCCACTGGCCCTTGCTACGGAGGTAGCGCTTGGCGTGGCCGACGGGCGCACCGAGGTTCTTCGATTCGGACCGGGCGAGGTCAGCGAGCATCGCGACAACCATGCGCGCCGAGTCGTTCGAGGTGTCCAGACCGTCCAGGACTGAGACGAGACGGCCGCCGGCGTTCTCGATGTCGTCCAGCACCTTGCCCACCTGGCCGATGCCCTTGCGGGAAAGACGGTCCAGTTTCCAGACGATCAGTGTGCCGACGACGCCCGCCGTGACTGCCACCAGCGCGGCATCGAAGCCCTTGCGCTCAACGGTCTTGTAGCCGGAGCGCCCTCTGTCTACGTGGACCTTGCGGACGGTCAGACCATTGCGTTCGGCCCAGGTACGGCAGTCGGCTTCCTGCCGTTCGATTGCGGTCTTGCCATCCCGGTCGAGGGACAGACGGAGGTACAGGTCACAGAACGCGTCTCGATGCACACACTCAGTGTGACTACGAGTTCGGTGTTCTGTTGTCTATTTTCAGAGATCGAGGAGTGCCATCAGCCCAGGAAGGACCGCAGGGAGGTCGTCAGGGCGTTCACGAAGGCGTCACGGACGGGCTCCGGGAGCAGGTCCAGGGACAGGTAGGGGTTCAGGTCCTCCAGCTCGACGAGGAGCAGGCCGCCGGAGGGCGCGCGGCAGGCGTCGACCCGCTGGATGCCGTGGGACAGGGTGTTCCAGGCGATGAAGGCGCGGGCGAAGTCCAGGTCGGCGGGGGTGGGGGCGTAGGGCTCCAGTTCCCAGCGGCGGGCCGGGTCCGGGGCGTACAGGGCGTACTGGAAGGCGTCGTCGACGAAGTAGAAGGACACCTCGTAGGCGAAGTCGATCCGCGGCTGGACCAGCAGCGCGCCCGCGGCGGCCGCTTCCCGCTCCCGCGCCGCCGCGAGGTGCGCGGCGGGGTCGGCGGTGAAGGCCAGGCCGATCGAGTCGGCGCCCTGGCGGGGTTTGACGGCGTACTCGGCCACCTGCGGCAGGAGGTGCAGGTCGGCGGGGTCGTCGACGGTGGGGATCACCGGGTACCCGGCGCGGGTGAGGTCCAGGAGGTACTGCTTGCCCGCCATGTCGGCGCGGCCGGTGAGCGGGTTGTAGACCCGGGCGCCGGTGGCGAGGGCGTGGGCGCGGAAGGCGTCGTAGGCCTCCTGGTGGTGCAGGACGGGCCCGCTGTTGCGGACGACCACCGCGTCGAAGGCCGGCAGCAGGGCGCGGGCGTCGAGCGGGTGGCACAGGGCGAGGGCGAAGTCCCGGCGCAGCCGCGAGGTGAGGAATATGTCCTCGTCGCCGTAGCGGCGGCCGCGCGCCGGGTACGCCAGGTCGGTCACGTAGAGCAGGTGCGGGGCGGGGAGCGGAGGCATGGCCGCAACCTATCGCGGGCAGCGATACGGCATGAAATACCTGGTTCGGGACAAAGTGCTGGCCATCGGGGACGACTACTGGGTCGAGGACGAGGCGGGCCGGCCCGCCTTCCTGGTCGACGGGAAGGCCCTGCGCGTCCGCGACACCCTGGAGCTGAAGGACCCGGACGGCCGGATCCTGATCACGCTGCGGGAGAAGATGTTCAGCTTCCGCGACGCGATGACCCTGGAGCGGGACGGGCGCCAGCTCGCCGTCATCCGCAAGAAGCGGTTCTCGCTGCTGCGCAACCACTACCGCGTGACGCTGTCCGAGGGGACCGAACTGGACGTCAGCGGGCGGATCCTGGACCGCGAGTTCAAGGTCGAGTACGAGGGCGAGCTGCTGTCGCTGATCTCCCGCCAGTGGTACCGGGTCCGCGAGACGTACGCCATGGACGTGGTCCGGGAGGAGACGGACGCGGCGCTGCTGCTGGCGGTGGCCGTGTGCGTGATCCGGATGGCCGAGAAGGAACGGGAGGAGCGGGACGAGGACCGGGACGAGGAGCGGGCGGAGGACGGGTGAGCTCCGACGGCGGCGCCCGGCGCTCACCCGCCGGCCCGGCCCCGCCGTCCGCCGCCCGCTGGTCCGCCGCCCGCCGCCCGCCGCCCGCCGCCCGCCGCCCGCGCGATGGTCCGTGCCTAGGAGACGGTCCAGGAGCCGGGTACGGCCGGGGGACGGATGCCCAGCATCCGGTCCTTGAGCGCCGGGAACTGCTCCCGGGTGGCGGGGACCTTCGCCGGGTCGAGGTCCACGGTCAGCACCTCCTCGCCCGGGCCCGCCTCGGCGATCACCTCGCCCCACGGGTCCACCACCAGGCTGTGCCCCGCCTGCTCGACCCCGGCGTGCGTACCGGCGGTGCAGCAGGCCAGGACGTACACCTGGTCCTCGACGGCGCGCGCCCGGTTCAGCAGGGTCCAGTGCGCGCGGCGGCGGGCGGGCCAACCCGCGGCCACCACCAGGGTCTGCGCTCCCGCGTCGACCAGGCCGCGGAAGAGTTCGGGGAAGCGCAGGTCGTAGCAGGTGGCGATGCCGAGGACGGTCTGCGGCAGGGTGACGGTGGTCAGGGAGTCGCCCGCCGACATCAGCACGGCCTCGCCCTGGTCGAAGCCGAAGCGGTGGATCTTGCGGTACGTGGCCGCCAGCTCGCCCCCGGGGGTCAGCACGAGGGCGGTGTTGTAGAGGGATCCGTCGCCCGAGCGCTCCACGACCGAGCCCGCGTGCAGCCAGACACCGGCGTCGCGCGCCGCCTTCGACATGACCTCGAAGGTGGGCCCGTCCAGCGGTTCGGCCTCCGTCTCGAACTGCTCGTACGAGAAGGCGCCGACACCCCACAGTTCGGGCAGCACGACCAGGTCGGAGCCGCTCTGTTCGCGGACGAGGTCCGCGACGCGGGCACGTCGGGAAACCGCCGAATCGCCCTCGTTCACCGCGATTTGGATCAGGGAGGCGCGCACACTACCACCGTTCTGGCGTTCAAGCCGTCAACTCGGGGCCTACGATCGTCACACGAAAGCACTGCCGGGGTGCTCACCGGCAGCGTAACTTTGACAGTGCCGCCGCCAGCCGGTCCCACCAGTCCACAACGCGCCACTGAACAGCACGCGAGGGGTCCCGTTGACCGTCCATCCCAGCCTTGAGCCCTATGTCGATGCGTGGACCCACTCCATCGAAGCGATATCCGAGCTGGTGCTCCCCCTGCCGGAGGCCGAGTGGAACCGGGCGACCCCGTGCCCCGGCTGGTCGGTCCGTGACGTCGTGTCACACATCATCGGCATCGAATGCGAGCAGCTCGGCGACCCGCGCCCCATCCACACCCTTCCGCGGGACCTGCGCCACGTGGTGGACGAGTTCACCCGGTACATGGAGGTGCAGGTGGACATCCGGCGCCACCACACCGCCCCCGAGATGACCTCGGAACTGGAGTACACCGTCATCCGGCGGATGCGGCAGCTGCGCAACGAGAAGCGGGATCCGGCCACCACGATGGTGCGCGGGCCGCTGGGCGAGCAGACGACGCTGGAGCATGCCCTGCGGCTGCGGGCCTTCGACGTGTGGATCCACGAGCAGGACCTGCGGACCGCCCTCGGGGTCCCGGGGAACTGGGACTCCCCCGGCGCGGCGGTGGCCCGGGACCTGCTGCTGGCGGGGCTCCCGAAGGTCGTCGCGAAGAAGGCGGGCGCCCCGGCGGGGTCGGCGGTGGTGCTGGACGTGCACGGCGCGCTGGAGTTCATGCGCACGGTCCGCGTCGACGCCGCGGGCCGCGGCACGATGCACAGCGCCCCGTCCCTGGGCCCGGCGGTGACCCTCACCATGGACTGGGAAACCTACGTCCCCCTGGCCGCCGGCCGCGGCCGCCGCCGCCCCCTCGCGGACCGCGTGAAGGTGGAGGGCGACCAGAACCTGGCGGAAGCGATCCTGTCCCACTTCGCGGTCACGCCGTAGCGAAGCCGCACCAAATTCACCCGGGCGGGCGCCCACCGCCCGCACCACACCCAGCCCCGGCGACGTTTGAGGCGCCGCCGGAGGCAGCCGGCGGCGCACCAGCCTGCACCACACCCAGCCCGCCACACGGTCAGGCGCCCGCCACCGGCACCAAACCCAGCCCCGCCGGCGTTTGAGGCGCCGCCGGAGGCATACGAGCCGCCCGGCGATCGAGGGCCACCCAAACACTCGCCGGGCGGCACGGCACGGACGGCCCGGTCAGGCCTCGGCCGTGGCCGAAGACCCGGAAACCGGAGCGGGCCCGGGCCCGGTAGCAGGTCCGGGCCCGGTGGCAGGTCCGGGCCCGGTGGCGGGCCCGGGCCCCGGAACCACCCCCGCCCCGGAACCAACGGCCCCGCAGCCACTGCGCCCCCGCTCAACCCCCAGCGCCCGCCCCCTCAACCGCAGGATCTGCGACACCCCGAGCACCTCCAGCACGAACACCGACGAGAACGCGATCCGGTAATCGTCCCCGGTGGCATCCAGCAGCACCCCCACCACCAGCAGCGTCGTCATCGAAGCGATGAACCCGCCCATGTTCGTGATCCCGGACGCCGTCCCCTGCCGCGCGGCCGGATTCGCCGGCCGGGCGAAGTCGAAGCCGATCATCGACGCGGGCCCGCACGTCCCCAGCACCACGCACAGCGCGACCAGCAGCCACATCGGCGCCCGCCCCGGATACACCAGCACCGCCGCCCACAGCAGCGCCGTCACCCCCACCGTGCCGAGCGCCAGCGGAATCCGCGCGGACTGCCGCCGCCCCACCAGCTGCCCGTAGACCAGCCCGAACCCCATGTTCGCGACCACGATCAGCGTCAGCAGCCCACCGGCGCCCCCGCGCGAGCGCCCCTGCGCCTCGACCAGGAACGGCATCCCCCACAGCAGCAGGAACACCATCGCCGGGAACTGCGTCGTGAAGTGCACCCACAGCCCGAGCCGGGTCCCGGGCTCGCGCCAGGATTCGGCGATCTGACGGCGTACGTAGCCCCCCTCGCCCCGCACTACCGGCGCCGGCGCGTGCCCCTCGGGGTGGTCGCGCAGGAACAGCACCAGCGGCACCAGGACCACCAGCCCCGCCACCGCGCTGCCCGCGAAGGCCGGCACCCAGCCCACCCCGTGCAGGACCGGCGCCAGCACCAGCGTGGAGACGAGGTTGCCCGCCATGCCGACCAGCCCGGCCAGCTGCGCCATCACCGGCGCCTGCCGGGCCGGGAACCACCGGGTGCCCAGCCGCAGGACCGAGATGAAGGTCATCGCGTCGCCGCAGCCCAGCAGGGCGCGCGCGGCGAGCGCGGTCCCGTAGGACGGGGAGAGCGCGAAGCCGACCTGTCCGGCGGTGAAGAGCACCGCGCCGAGCGTGAGCACCTTCTTGGTGCCGAGCCGGTCCACCATCAGGCCGACGGGTATCTGCATGCCCGCGTACACGAGCAGCTGGAGCAGCGAGAAGGTGGACAGCGCCGAGGCGCTGACGTGGAAGCGGGCCGCGGCGTCCAGGCCCGCGACGCCCAGGCTGGTGCGGAAGATGACGGCGACGAAGTAGACGGCGACGCCGATGGACCAGACGAAAACGGCCCGGCGGCCACCCGGCGGATCCTTCGGCGGGTGCGCCGGCTCGACGGCGGCGGGGACCGCGGGGAGGGCGGCCGCGGCGACGGCGTCGGGCGCGGGGGCGGGCACGGCCGAGGCCCCGGCGGGGCCGCTCATCGCGCGTCGCCCCGGACCAGGGCGGCGACCCGCCCGACGTGCCCGCGTACCGCCGCGGCCGCGCCGTCGGCGTCCCCGGCGCGCAGCGCGTCGAGGATCTCCGTGTGCTCGGCGAGGGTCTTCTCGATCCGTTCGGGGTGCGCGTGCAGCAGCCGGGCGCCCATCCGCAGCTGCCGGTCGCGCAGCTGGTCGTAGAGCCGGGAGAGGATCCGGTTGCCGGCGCTGCGCACGATCTCGGCATGGAAGCAGCGGTCGGCGGCGATCAGCGCGGAGAGGTCGCCGTCCGCGGCGTGCCGGCGCTGTTCCTCGATGAGGTCAGCGAGCCGCGCCAGCAGGGCGGGTGCGGCCGGGACGGCCCGTCGGACGGTGAACTCCTCGACCAGCAGCCGGGTTTCGACGACGTCCGCGATCTCCTGCGCGGAGACGGCCAGGACCAGTGCGCCCTTCTTCGGATAGAGCGTGATCAGCCCTTCCGTCTCCAGGCGCAGCAGCGCTTCGCGCACGGGGGTGCGCGACACCCCGACCGCGTCGGCGAGTTCGCCCTCGGTGAGCAGGGTCCCGCCTTCGTAGTGGCGGTCCAGCACGCCGTTCTTGACGTGCTGGTAGACCCGTTCGGCGGCCGTGGGCGCGAGGGTTACGGAGCTGGCTGATGGCATGTGCACAGCATAGATACAAGACAGGTGCAAGCGGCCGGTCGTCCGCGATGTGGACGACCGGCCGCACCCTCCGCTGCACCGAAGGATGTACGCCGGTCTCGTCCGGCCGCACGACGTGCCCCGCCCGGCCCGCCGGAACGCTGGAACCATGACCCACGACGCGCCGGTCGACACCCGGCTCCCCCCGACCCGGCTCCCGCTGCTCGACGTCCTGCGCGGGGCCGCGATCCTCGGCACGCTGATGACCAACGTGTGGATCTTCACCGCCCCCGGCTCGGAGGCGAGCGTCCTCCAGGGCGCCATGGTGGCCCCCGACCCGTTCTCCGAGCCGGGCGGCCCCTCGGTCGCCGGGATCGCCGAAGCTCTCTTCCGCTTCCTCGCGGACGGCAAGTTCCTGTCCCTGCTGACCGTCCTGTTCGGGGTCGGCCTGGCCATCCAGTACGAGTCCGCCGCCCGCCGCGGCGCGCCCTGGCCCGGCCGCTACGGGCGGCGGGCCGCCTTCCTCTTCCTGGAGGGCACCGTCCACTTCGTCCTGGTCTTCGCGTGGGACGTGCTGATGGGGTACGCCGTCACCGCGCTCCTCACCGCCTGGCTGCTGGCCCGCTCCGAGCGGGTGCGGCGCCGGGTGATGTGGGCCGCGGGCGCGGTGCACGTGGCGCTGATCTCGCTGGTCACCCTGGCCGCGCTGGGCCGCCCGGACGACGCCCCGGTGGAACCGGATCCCGCGCTCGTGGACCTGTACGCCCGAGGCGGCTGGGGCGACCAGATCGGCTACCGGCTCGGCCACGCCGCCGGGCTGCGCGTCGAGCCCGTCTTCACCTTCGGGCTGCTGGTCTTCCTCTTCCTCCTCGGGGTCCGGCTGTACCGCGCGGGGGCGTTCGCCCCGACCTCCGGCGGCCACCGGCTGCGGGTGCGGATGGCCCGCTGGGGCCTGGGCCTCGGGCTGCCGCTGGGCGCCGCGGCCGCGCTCGGGGGACCCGACTTCTTCGTCCTGGGCCGCTACGGCATCGCCCCGCTGATCGCGATCGGCTACCTGGGCCTCCTGGGCTGCGCCCTGGACCGGGCACGGCTGCCGCGGCCTCTGGTCGGCGGGCTCGCCTCGGTCGGCCGGACCGCCCTGTCCTGCTACGTCGGCCAGAACCTGCTCTGCGTCCTGCTCTGCTACGGGACCGGGCTGGGCCTCGCGCAGCGGCTGGGGGCCGGGCCCTGGTGGGTGATGGGCCTGTGGGCGGGCGTGAGCCTGCTCCTGGTCGCCGGGTCGGGGTGGTGGCTGCGCCGCTTCCCGCGCGGCCCGCTGGAGGCCGTACAGCACCGGGTGGTGGGCGGCCCGGCCGCGCTCACGGCGCCGCGGTGACCACGGCGTCCTCGACCGCCGCCACGACCCGTCGGCGGTCCGGTCCCCGGTGCTCCGCGGGACGGCGGAGGACACCGGGGACCCGGCCGGCGGGCTACTCGGTGGGCAGGGCGGGCAGGCCGGCCCCGGTCAGGAGCGCCGTGAGCAGGGCGAGCAGGGAGGACACGACGTCGGTGGACTTGCTCGTGGCGTCGGTCGAGCAGCCGCAGGGCCCCGAGGCCTTGAGCACTCCGTCGACGGCCTTCTTGAGGTTCTCCACGGCGGGCCCGACCGCGTCCACCGGACCGTCCTTCCCCGCCCCTGCTCTCGCGGCCCCCGGCAGGGCGGCGGGCAGCTTGGGCGCGGCGGCCGGAAGCTTCGGGGCATCCGCCGGAAGCTTCGGGGCGTCAGCGGGAAGCTTCGGGGCATCGGCGGGCAGCTTGGGCGCATCCGCGGGAAGCTTGTCCGCGGGAAGCTTCGGGGCGTCCGCCGGGAGCTTGGGCGCGTCAGCCGGAAGCTTCGGGGCGTCCGCCGGGGGCTTCGGGAGCTCGGCGGGAGGCTTCGGGGCGTCCGCCGGGGGCTTGGGGAGCTCGGCGGGAGGCTTCGGGGCGTCCGCCGGGGGCTTGGGCGCGTCAGCCGGGAGCTTCGGCAGCTTGGCGACGGCGTCGTCGACCGCCTTCTTCAGCTTGGCCGCGTCCGCCTCAGGGAGCTTGCCGTCGGGGGCCTTGAGCACGGCGCCGACCAGGTCGGTGACCGGAGTGATGACCCCGCCGACGGCGCCGAGGGACTGGACCTGCGCGAGCAGGGCGTCCGTCCCCGGAATGGCACCGGCAGCGGGGACCGCGGGCCGGGGCGCGGCCGGGGAGGCCGCTCCCGCGAGGCCGGGGGACACGGCCAGCAGGGAGGCACAGAGGACTGCGGGCACGGTGTATCGGGTGAAGCGGTGCAACGTTCTCTCCTGTCGGGGCGCGGTGACGGCATGGGACGTGCCGCCGCCACCCACTCACCGACACCCCGTCAGCTCCCGCAACCCGGAGCCCCGCGGCCCCCGCCGGGACACGCCGCGCAACTGGCGTACCCGCCTCCGTGACCAGCGGTGACGCCATCACCCTCGCGCTGTGCTGCACCCTCGTGAAGCCGCGCGGACCACCGCCTCAGGGAAGCCGCGGCCGGACCTCCGACCACGCGTCCACGGACGCGCCCAGCGGGTCCTGCGGCTCCAGGTGGGGCCGGGCCAGCGCCAGCCAGGGCAGCAGGTTCTTGATCCGGCGCAGATGCAGGATGCGGGCCTTGGGCAGGTCCCGCCAGGACCGGGCCTCGCGGGCCGCCTCCTCGGGGGTCAGGTCGATGAGCGCCAGCAGGTCCCGGCAGAGCGCCGCGGGGTCGCCACCGGGTCCGGGGCCGAACTGCTGGAGGAGGTAGCCGCGTACGGCCGCCTCCTCCGCGGCGGCCGCCAGCACGTCCTCCCCCGTCCAGGCCGCCTTGCGCCGGCTCGCGGTCACGGCCACCCGCCCCCAGCGCAGCCGCACCTCGTCCGGCAGCCAGTCGGCCTGTACGCGGCCCACGGCCAGGGTGCGCAGCTCCAGCGGGCGGGGCTCGTCCTCCAGCGGCGGATCGGTGGCCAGCCAGGCCTCCAGTTCACCGAGCGCGTGCCCGTCGGGCGGCACCGAGGTCAGCACCTGCCCCCGTGTGAGCAGGGCGACCACGGCCCCCGTCAGGTGCACCTTCGCCACGTTCCCCGCGGCGAAGAAGCCCACGGTGCGGCCGTAGCGCTCGATCCGCCGCAGCCCGAGCCGCAACTCCCCGGCCGCGTAGACCTGTCCGGCGCGCGCGACGCCCCCTATGCAGCGCACCACGCACACGCCGCCGGACACGTCCGCCTCTTCGACGGAGTACACCTGCAACTCGGCGATCGACACCCCGGCCCCCTTCCCCCGGCGGCACGCTACCGCGTCACCGCCCGGGTCCGGCCCGGACGCGGGCGGCCTCCAGCGCCGCCGGCGGAGTGTCAGCGCCAGGTACGGGCGTCCCGGACCACGCCCGCCGCCAGGTCCGGACGGCCCTGGAAGTCGCCCGAGCGGGTGGCGATGACCAGGAGCGGCCGGCCTTCGGAGTCCGGGAAGCCGCTGTAGAACCCGAGCACCGCGTTCGGATCGGACAACAGGTCCGCGGGCGGGCTCAGCCGGAGGCGCTCCGAGCCGTCCGCCCGGTAGACGACGGCGTTGTCCTTCGGGGTGAAGGGCCGGGTGTCCAGCGCCTCGACCACCAGGACGAGCGTCTCGCCGTCCTGCGTCCAGGCCATGACGGACTGCGGCGGCTTGGCGTGCTCCTTGGCCACGGTGGCGGCGCCGTCGTTCCAGCGCACCGTGGTCTCACCGGCGGTCCACTCGACCGCCACGTCCGGTTCCTGCGTCATTACTTGGGGATCTCCACGGGAGGGCCGACTGGGATCAGCCGGGCTCGGTCTTCGTAGTTCAGGATCTCCAGCTGGCTGACCCCGCCGGGCAGATGGCCCAGCTTGGGGTCCGTCTGGGGCCCGATGATGCTCTCCTGGATCCGGATGGGGTCGCCGGTGTCCGGGAAGCGGTACCGCTGGAGCATGGAGACGTCGTCCTTCCAGTCGGTACGAATGGCCAGCTGGTCACGTACGTACTGCTGGTTGGGCACCCCCTCGAACGTACCGAAGCCGCCGGGGCTGGTGGCCGGCTGCCCCTTGGACAGCACCATGTTGAACTCCTCGCCCGGCTGCGCCAGCCGCGAGGTGATCGGCGTCCCGTACATGTTCGGCGGTTCCCGCTCGGCCTTGGGCAGCGCCAACTGCTCCTTGCCTGCCGCCGGGCAGCCGCTCAGGCCCAGCGGGTCGGCCCACACCAGCGGGTTGGTGACGTACGCGACCGGGTTGGACGAGGGCGTCAGGCCCAGGGGGTCCGAGGTCAGGTAGCGGGCCGTCTCCGGGTCGTAGGTCCGGAAGTGGTTGTGGTGGAGACCGGTCTCGGGGTCGTAGTACTGGCCGGGGAAGCGCAGCGGTGTGTAGGCCGTGGCGTCCCGGTTCCAGCTCGTCGCTCCCCACACGGTGGAACGGGTGTGCCAGGCCAGCGCGCCCTGCTCGTCGATCATCTCCGTCGGCGTGCCGACCAGGTCGGTGACGATGGCGAAGAACCGGCTGTCGATCTCCGCTTGCGACGGCTCCCGGGGTGCCCGCGGCCCCCCCGGGACGGCGGCGGCCCGGATGGACTCCACTTGGGTGAGCGGGTGCAGGCCGGCATGGGTCCAGCTGAGCGTGACCTCGTGCGGGCTGTCCCGTACGTGGGTCGTCTGCTCGGCCAGAGTGGTGCCGTCCCAGGTGAAGAGGGTCTCCTCGACTACCTCCCACTCGGTCTCCTGCGGCGTTGTTTCACGTGAAACGTCGGTTTCACGTGAAACACCCGTTGTTTCACGTGAAACACCGGCGCCCGGAGCCGGGGCAAGACGCCGTTTCGCGACGCGGCGTCCCAGTCCGTCGTACCGGTAGCGCCAGCGGGTGCCGTCCGGGGTGGTCACCTCGGTCAGCCGGTCGTCCGCGTCCCAGACGTAGTGCCAGGTGTCGGGCTTGCGGGAGAGCCGGGTCTTTTGCCGCAGGACCACCCGGCCCTGGGCATCGTGCTCGTAGCGGACCCGGCCCGCCCGGGTGATCCGGGTGCCGCTGTACTCGCGCGCTCCGACGGCGTCCGCACCGGGGTGGGCCTGCGGCCAGTCGGCGGACGTCTGGTTGCCCGCCTCGTCGTAGGCGTACCGCTCCGACCAGGAGGCCGCGTCCACCCCGGTCACCCGGGCCGCGGCGTCCAGGGTGAAGCGGCGCGGGCCGCTCGTCTCGTCGTCGATCTCCAGCAGGTTGCCGTCGGCCCGGTAGGTGTAGCCGCGGCGTTGGAGGGTCCGCTGGTCCGAGCCCGTGATGTGGCGGGTGGTGAGCCGCCCCACGGGGTCGAAGGTGTGGTGCAGGGCCGTGCTCTCCCCGATGTGCCGGGTCAGTTCCCGTCCTGCGGCGTCCCGCTCGAACGTCAGGGTCCGGCCGGAGGCGTTCAGCGCGGTGCAGTGACCGGCCTCGTCGTAGGTCCACTGCGCCCGCGCCCCGCTGGGCAGGGTCCGGGTCACCGGACGGCTCAGCTCGTCGTAGGCGTAGCGGACCGAACGGCCGTCCACGCGTTCCTCGGCCAGGCGCCCGTGCCGGTCGCGGAGGCGGACCAGGATGGTGCCGTCGGCCGAGGTCACCGCCGCGGGCAGGTCGAAGACGTCGTACTCGAAGGTCGCCGTACCCGCCGGGGAGGTCTTCCGGACGATCCGGCCGAGCACGTCCCGCTCGTAGGCGATCTCCTCGCCCGCGGCGTTCACCCGCGAGGCGAGCCGCCCGGTCGCGTCGTAGGTGTACCGCAGGGTCCGGCCGTCGAAGTCCGCCTCCGAGGTCAGCCGGCCCGCCGCGTCGTAGGTGTACTCCCAGTTCAGACCCTGGGGGTTGCGGACGCCGGTCAGCCGCAGCGCCGCGTCGTAGGTGTACGCGTACCGCACCCCGTCCGGCCCGGTCCGGGCGGCGAGGAGGTCGAAGTGGGTGTACTCGAAGCGGGTCACCCCGCCCGAGGGGTCGGTGAAGGCGGTGCAGTTGCCCTCGCCGTCGTAGACCCAGCGCCGCTCGCTGCCGTCCGGATCCACCCGGCGGGCGGGCCGGCCCTCCGTGGTCCACTCCATGACGGTGACCCCGCCGAGCGGGTCGGTGACCCTGACCGGGCGGCCGAAGGCGTCCCGCTCGAAGCGGGTGACGGCGCCCAGCGGATCGGTGGTGGTGAGGGGGAGGCCCGCCGCGTCACAGGTGGTGCGGGTGACGGCGCCGAGCGGGTTCGTGACCGCCGTGAGGTGGCCCCGCTCGTCGTAGGCGAAGGTGGTCACCGCGCCCGCCGAGGTCGTGAGCGAGGTGCGGTTGCCGCGCTCGTCGTAGGTCTGGCGGACGACCGTGCCGTCGGCGTTCGCCACCCGTACCGGCAGGCCCAGCCGGTCGTACTCGGTCCCGGCCGCCCGGCCGTCGGGGCGGACGGAGCGGATGATCCGGCCCGCCTCGTCGTACTCCTGGTGGGAGGTCGCGCCCAGGGCGTCGGTGCGGGAGGTCGGGCGTCCGTGCCGGTCGTAGGTGTAGCGCGTGACGGCGCCGAGCGGGTCGATGTCGGCGACCACCCGGCAGTGCTCGTCGATCAGGTAGCGGCGGGTGTCCCCAGCCGCGGTGGTGACGCTGGTGACCCGGTGGCCGGTGGCCGGGTCGAACCCGTCGTAGTCGAGGGTGAGGGCGAGGTGCCCGCCGCTGCCGCCCTCGGCGACGCAGCGGTCCCGGTCGTCGTAGGCGTAGTCGTAGCGGCTGTCGTTGGTGTCGGTCCAGGAGGTGATCCGGCCGCGTTCGTCGTAGGTGAAGCGCAGGGGCAGGCCGGAGGAGTTGGTGACCTCGGTCAGATGTCCGTCGGTGTAGCCGTACGCCAGGATCCGCGGGCCGCCGGTCAGGTGCAGGGCGGTTATCCGGCCCCCGGCCGTCTCGAAGCGCAGGTGGTAGCCGCCGCTGTGGGCGATGCCGACCGGGGTGCCCTCGGCGTCGTACTCGAAGGAGATCGTGTTCCCGTTGCGGTCCGAGAGCTCCGCGATCGGCGCCACACCGTCGCCGTCCGGTGACAGCCCGGGCTCGGTGAAGCGGCGGACGTGACCGGTCGCCGGGTCCGTGAGCGTGTAGTCGCCGGCGGGGGTCCGTTCCAGCGGCCGGGCCGGGCCCCTGGCGGGCAGCACCGGGACGCCGGGCGCCGGGTGCGGGTAGCCGATGAGGAGGCCGTCCTCCGCGACCAGGACCACGCCCTCGGCGTCGATCTCCAGGTGCTGGTCGACCGTACTGCTCCAGGAGGGCCCGAACCAGCGCCCCGCCGTGTAGCCGGACTCCGCCCGGCGCGTGAAGACCAGGGGCAGCGCCCCCGGCAGCACCACATCGGTCTGCGGGAGGTACATCCGGCCGGTGGCGAGGTCCACGGGGTCCGTGCCGCCCGTGGTCCGCTCCCCGTCCGGCGTCTTGTGCAGCTCCGGGCCGTCACCGGTGAGTGCCTTGCGGCCGGGCCCCGTCGGGATGTCGTCCGCGAGCTTGGCGACGGTGCCGGCCTTCTTCGCCAGTCCCAGACCCTTCGTCCCGATGAGTTCGGGGAGCATCTTGCCGATGCCCTCGGACGGGTCCTTCATGAACTGGTCGAGCATCTGCTTGCCCGCGCCCATGGGGTCGTTGACCGCGGTCACGAGCCCGGCGACGGTGGAGTTCAGGCTGGTCGCGTACTCGGCCGGGTGCGTCAGGTTGTACGGGTCCATCGGATTGACCGAGCGGACGAAGTTGAGCAGGCCCGCCGTGCCCTTGATGACACCGCCGGTCAGGTGCGTCTTGGCGATGTCCAGGTACTGCATGCCGTCACCGAACTGCTCGCCGTACGAGGGCTTCGGCGGGGCCGCGTCCCGGGCCGCGCGGACCGCCGTCCTGGCCGTCTCCGCCACCTCGTTGCGCTGCTTGCGCGCCCCGTCGAGCTTGTCCTGCGCGGCACTCGCCAGCGCCACGCCCGGATCGGTGAAGGCACCCGGCTTGGGCGGCAGCGTGTCCTTCTTCGCGTCGATGGCGTCGTTGTAGGTGTCGACCTGCTTGTTGTAGGCGTTGCGGGCGTCCGTCGAGGCCTTCTTGGCCGCGTTGTAGTCGGCCAGCGCCTCCTTGGCCTGCCCCTGCGCCCACTCCACCGTCTCGGCGAATCCCCCCATGGCCACGGCGGCCTTGCCGAAGGCCTCGGCCGCCTTGAACCAGCGGGGCGGCTCCTTGGCGACGGATTCCCGGAAGGCGTCCGCCGTCTTGCCCTTCAGGCCGTCCGAGTCCAGGCCCTTGAGGCCGTTGCCGACCTTGTCGAAGGCGGCCTTGAAGTCCTGGAGGTGGGCGGCCTGGGCGCGGATCTTGGAGACGCTGCCGTAGACGAGCTTGGTGGGGTCCTCGGTCTGGCCGAGTTCCAGCTCGGCCACGTCGGCGCCCAGTTGGTTGGCGGCCGAGCGGCTCTTGTCGCGGATCCAGTCGCCCGCGTCCTCCAGCCCCACCTTGTCGGCCAGTCCGGCGACCTTGTCGCCGGTCCACTCGATGGCGTCGCCGACGTCCTCGGTACGGTCCTCGACCCAGTCCTCGACGGAGTCCGGAATGAAGTCGCCGAGCCCCATTACTTACCGTCCCCGTCACCCGTGGCCTGATCGACCAGGTCCTTCAGCGAGCCGATCTTCCCGGTGCTCGTCAGCTTCTCCCCGGTCTGCGACCAGGTGTTCTTGATGTCCTCACCGCTCTTCTGGAAGGACTCCGCACTGAAATCGGGCTTGTACACATCCGCCCGGAAGATGTCCCCCCACTCCTTCTCCTCGATCTCGTCCTCACTCGCGTGCGGATTCCCGTAGGCCGAGTTCGCCGCGACCTTCAGCGCTCCCTGGACGTAGTGGTCCTCCTCCCACAACGTCCCCGCCGAAATCCCCAGCGCCTGCGCCAGCGTGCTCGCATCCTGAATCAGCGAGCGCACCCCCCACTCCCACTTCTCACAGAATTCCTCGAAATCCGTCGCCAGACCCGCATGACCGGCCTCCATGCCCGTCATCGACAACGAACTGAACCCCGCCCCCATCGACGCTCCACCGGCATCCGCACCGGACTCCCGCAGCTCACCCACCGCCGCACGCAGACCGTCCTGGATCTTCTTGACCGCTTCCGGCGCGACCGCCAGGTCCTTCTCACCGCTCACGCCGTCACCGCCACCGCGTCCGGGACGATCCCCACCACCGGCGGGAACAACATCGCCCCCTCACCGTCCGCCACGTTCACGGCGACACCCGCCGGACCCGGCACGTCGGGGATCACCGCATCCACCAGCCGGGCCCCCAGAATCGCGAGGTACTCCCACTCGCGATCCCCGGCCCCGCGCGCCGACGCGAAGCGGGCCAGCGCCTCCTCGTCCGTGAAGGCGTAGATCCACCGCACCCCACCCCGCTCACCCGACATCACCGCGCCGTCGGCGAGCGGCACGAGCAGCGCGGCCCGCCGGAATTCGCCCAGCAAACGCTGCGGATGTCCCGATCCGCCGCGCATGGCGGATATTTCCTCGGTCAGTCCCATGATCCGTGCCCCCGTTCGCGGAGGCGCTGGGTCGCCCCCGATTCGCACACGTTACTCAGCACCGATGGCCGGCCACCCATGGGGGTGGCCGGCCATCGGCAGGGTTCAGCAGCCCGTCAGGCCCAGGTGACCAGGCGCTTCGGGTGCTCCAGGACCGCCGCGATGTCCGCGAGGAACCGGGAGCCCAGCTCACCGTCGATGAGACGGTGGTCGAAGGACAGCGCCAGGGTGGTGACCTGACGCGCCTTCACCTTGCCCTTGTGCACCCACGGCTGGAGCTTGATCGCCCCGACCGCGAGGATCGCGGACTCGCCGGGGTTCAGGATGGGCGTACCGGTGTCGACGCCGAAGACGCCCACGTTGGTGATGGTGATGGTGCCGCCCTGCATGTCCGACGGGGACGTCTTGCCCTCGCGGGCGGTGGCCACCAGGTCGGACAGGCCCTGCGACAGCTCCGCCAGCGTCTTGGCGTGCGCGTCCTTCACGTTCGGCACGATCAGACCGCGCGGGGTGGCCGCCGCGATGCCCAGGTTCACGTAGTGCTTGAGCACGATCTCCTGGGCCGCCTCGTCCCAGGACGCGTTGACGTCCGGGTTCCGGCGGATGGCGATGAGCACGGCCTTGGCGATGAGCAGCAGCGGGTTGATCCGCAGCCCCGCCATGTCCGGGTCGTCCTTCAGCTCCTGGACGAGCTTCATCGTGCGCGTCACGTCGAGCGTGATGAACTCGGTGACGTGCGGCGCGGTGAAGGCCGAGGCGACCATGGCCTGGGCCGTGACCTTGCGGACGCCCTTGACCGGGATACGGGTCTCCCGCGCACCCGGCGCCGCCGGAGCCGTCGCGGCCGGGGCCCCGGTCTGCACGGCGGGAGCGGCGGCGGGGGAGGACTCGGGTGCGACCGGCTGCGGAGCCGACGCGGCGGTGGCCGCCGCGTGCACGTCCTCGCGGGTCACGACGCCGCCCTCGCCGGTGGGCACGATGGCCGCCAGGTCGATGCCGAGGTCCTTGGCCAGCTTGCGTACGGGCGGCTTGGCCAGCGGGCGCTCGGCGCCCGCCTGCCCGTGACCGCCGTACCCGTGGCCGCCGTTCCCGTTCAGCGCCGCGGCCGCGGCCGGCGGAGCCGCCGGGGCCGGCACGACCGGGGCGGCCGGAGCCGCCGGGGCGGACACGGCCGCCGCCGGCGCCGCCTTGCGCGGGCGGCGCTTGGTGGACGCGGTGGAAACGCCGTAGCCGACGAGGACGGCCTGGCGCGCGGCGGGCGCGGCCTCCGCCTCGGGAGCAGCCGCGGCCGGGGCGGGGGCAACGGCTTCGGCCGGAGCCGCCGCTGCGTCACCGCCGCCGGTCCGCACCGAGATGATCACCTCGCCGACGTCGACCGTCGTCCCCTCGGCGAAGCGCAGTTCGTGGACCACGCCGTCGAAGGGGATCGGCAGCTCGACGGCCGCCTTCGCCGTCTCGACCTCGCAGACCACCTGGCCGTCCGTGACCGTGTCCCCGGGCTGGACGAACCACTTGAGGATCTCGGCCTCGGTGAGCCCCTCGCCCACGTCGGGCATCTTGAATTCGCTGATCGTCACGAAAATCTCCTCAGTACGCCAGCGAGCGGTCGACGGCGTCGAGCACCCGGTCCAGGCCGGGCAGGTACTCGTCCTCCAGGCGGGCCGGCGGGTACGGCGCGTGGAATCCGCCCACGCGCAGCACCGGCGCCTCCAGGTGGTAGAAGCACCGCTCCGTGATCCGCGCGGCGATCTCCGAGCCGACGCCCAGGAACACGGGCGCCTCGTGCACGACGACCAGGCGGCGGGTCTTCTCCGCCGAGGCCTGGATGCCGTCGAAGTCCACCGGGGACATCGACCGCAGGTCCAGGACCTCGACCGACTTGCCCTCCTCGGCGGCGGCCGCGGCCGCTTCCAGGCACACCTTGACCATCGGGCCGTACGCGGCCAGGGTCACGTCCGACCCCTCCCGCGCGACCCGCGCCTTGTGCAGCTCGCCGGGGATCGCCTCGACGTCGACCTCGCCCTTGTCCCAGTAGCGGCGCTTCGGCTCGAAGAAGATCACCGGGTCGTCGCTCTGGATCGCCTGCTGGAGCATCCAGTAGGCGTCCGCCGCGTTCGAGGGCGAGACCACCTTGAGGCCCGCCACGTGCGCGAACAGCGCCTCGGGGGACTCGGAGTGGTGCTCGACCGCGCCGATGCCGCCCGCGTACGGGATCCGGATGACGATCGGCATCTTGATCGTGCCCAGCGAACGCGCGTGCATCTTCGCGAGCTGCGTGACGATCTGGTCGTAGGCGGGGAAGACGAAACCGTCGAACTGGATCTCCACCACGGGCCGGTAGCCGCGCAGCGCGAGCCCGATCGCGGTGCCGACGATGCCCGACTCGGCGAGCGGGGTGTCGATGACCCGCTCCTCGCCGAAGTCCTTCTGCAGGCCGTCGGTGATCCGGAAGACGCCGCCGAGCTTGCCGACGTCCTCGCCCATGATGAGGACCTTGGGGTCGGTCTCCAGAGCCTTGCGCAGCGAGTCGTTGAGCGCCTTGGCGATGGTCAGTTTCTGTACCGGCATGGTCACTCCCCACCCTCGAAGGACGCGAGGTAGGCGGCGAACTGGGCGCGCTCCTCGTCGACGAGCGCGTGCCCGTCGGCATAGACGTTCTCGAAGATCGCCATGGTGTCCGGGTCGGGCATGGCCCGCACGACCTCGCGGACGTGCTTGCCGAGGGCCTCGCTCTCGGTCTCCAGCTCCTCGAAGAACGCCTCGTCGGCGAACCCGCTCGCGAGCAGGTGGGTCTTCAGGCGCAGGATCGGGTCCTTGACCTCCCAGGCCGCGCGCTCCTCGTCCCGCCGGTACTTCGTCGGGTCGTCCGAGGTGGTGTGGGCGCCCATGCGGTACGTGAACGCCTCGACCAGCGTCGGGCCCTCGCCCCGGCGGGCGCGGTCCAGGGCCCAGCGGGTCACGGCCAGGCAGGCCAGGACGTCGTTGCCGTCGACCCGTACGCCCGGGAAGCCGAAGCCCTGGGCGCGCTGGTAGAGCGGTACGCGCATCTGGCGCTCGGTGGGCTCGGAGATGGCCCACTGGTTGTTCTGGCAGAAGAACACCACGGGGGCGTTGTAGACGGCCGAGAAGGTGAACGCCTCGGCCACGTCGCCCTGGCTGGAGGCGCCGTCGCCGAAGTACGCGATGACCGCGGAGTCGGCGCCGTCCTTGGCCACACCCATGGCGTAACCGGTCGCGTGCAGCGTCTGCGAGCCGATCACGATCGTGTACAGGTGGAAGTTGTTGAGGTTCGGGTCCCAGCCGCCGTGGTTCACACCGCGGAACATGCCCAGCAGGTTCGTCGGGTCGACTCCCCGGCACCACGCCACACCGTGCTCGCGGTAGGTGGGAAAGACGTAGTCCTCGTCGTTCAGCGCGCGGGCGCTGCCGATCTGGGCGGCTTCCTGGCCCAGCAGGGAGGCCCACAGGCCCAGCTCGCCCTGGCGCTGGAGCGCGGTGGCCTCGCCGTCGAAACGACGCGTGAGGACCATGTCGCGGTAGAGACCGCGCAGGTCGTCTCCCGTGATGTCCTCGACGAAGGCCAGGAATTCCGCGTTCTCGGGATGGTCCGCGGCCGAGACCCGGGTCCCCTCGGGCGTCAGCAGCTGTACCAGCTGCGGCTCGGCACTCTGGGCGGCGGCTGCGGCAGCGGCGTTCTTGCCGGCGCTCGCGGCGCCGGCCGCTCGCTTGGTGCCGCTGCTGCGTCGCGGCTTGCGCGCGGCAGTGCTCTCCACGGTCACGTGTGCTCCTCCGTCGGTCCGGCACCCGGGTTCTCCGGGGACCAGTGCGGCTCGCCGAAATCCGTGCGCGCGCACGGGGTGGGTGCGTCGCGGTGGGGATTCCGGCGTGACAGGTGCCCCGGCGAGTGCCCTGCGCAATGCACGTTACCCAGTGGGCCGCATATCTGCGAAACCCCGTTTGACCTGCGATTTTGCTTGGATTTCCAAGTAAATCCGAGGATCCGGGAACAACCACTGGTCACAGCCTTGCAGGGGGCCGGAACAACGGCACGTTATCCCGGCGTCTTGCGGCAGGGAAGGGGTGAGTGTGTGAAACTGAATCCGTGCGCGAAGACGGAAAAATCAAGGTATTCCTCCTGGACGACCACGAAGTGGTACGGCGAGGGGTCTATGAGCTCTTGTCGGTCGAAGAGGACATCGAGATCGTCGGCGAAGCCGGTACGGCGGCGGACGCGCTGGTGCGGATCCCGGCCACCCGGCCCGACGTCGCCGTGCTCGACGTGCGCCTGCCCGACGGCAGCGGAGTCGAGGTCTGCCGCGAGGTGCGCTCCCAGGACGAGGACATCAAGTGCCTGATGCTGACCTCGTTCGCCGATGACGAGGCGCTGTTCGACGCGATCATGGCCGGGGCCTCCGGGTACGTCCTGAAGGCCATCCGCGGCAACGAGCTGCTGCACGCCGTCCGCGACGTGGCGGCGGGCAAGTCGCTGCTGGACCCCGTCGCCACGGCGCGGGTGCTGGAGCGGCTGCGCGACGGCAAGAACGGGAAGGGCGACGACCGCCTCTCGAACCTCACCGACCAGGAACGCAAGATCCTGGATCTGATCGGCGAGGGCCTGACGAACCGCGTGATCGGCGAGCGGCTGCACCTGGCCGAGAAGACGATCAAGAACTACGTCTCCAGCCTGCTGTCCAAGCTGGGCATGGAGCGCCGGTCCCAGGCCGCCGCCTACGTGGCGCGCCTGCAGGCCGAGAAGCGTCAGGGCGTGCGGTAACGGCCCTGCCCCGGATTCCACGGGGCGGCCCGTCCGACTCGGGACCAAGGTCCTCGATGGTGGGGGCGGGCTCCTCTTTTCCGGCGCCGCGCCGGTACCGGACAGTGGACGGCATGTCCCCTGAGGAACGCCACGCCATCGAACTCCTGCGCCGGGTGCCGTACGGCCGTGTCGCCACGAGCATGCGCGCGCTGCCCTTCCTCGCCCTCGCCCGCCACATCGTGGTCGACGGGCGGGTGGTGCTGAGGATGCACGCGGGCTTCGGCTACCACCACGCCTGCAACGGCAGCGTGGTGGCCTACGGGGCGGACAACTTCAACAGCGGGGACCCGCGGCTGTGGTCGGTGGAGTTCACCGGAACGGCCCGGGTCGTCGAGCCGGCCACCGCCGAGCTGGAACTCTTCGGTCCGGCTCCGCATTTCATGGACGGCGCGGTCTTCGACCCCGTCTACATGCGCATCGAGCCGCAGTTCGTGACGGTCCACGCCCTGGTCGGAAATCCGGACCGGGACTACGAGCACGCCCTCTGACCAGCTCTTTCGCAGCGCATCACGCAACGTTTACGGGCCCGGCGGAAGAAATTGCGCCGGGCCCGTAAAGGTGTTCTCTACTCCTCGAAGCCGTTGTTGCGCCCGTCCCCCGTCGTCGGAGTGCTCGACGGCGGCTTCGACGCATGCGTCTTCGTCGGCGTCGGGCTCGGCGTGTCCGACGGCTCGCTCGACGACTCCGTGGCGGTCGGCGTCGGCGACGCGCTGTAGCTCGACGATGTCCGCGGACGGCTCGGTGTCGACGAGTAGCTCTCGCGCGGGCCGTAGGTTTCCGGCGAGTCCGACGGGGTGGTCTCGGGGCTGCTCGGCGTGGACTGCGCGCTGCTCTGCGGGCTCTGCGAGCTGCTCTGCTCGGGCTTGCCGGCGCCGCCGCCCTTGTCACCCGTCTTGTCCAGGGCGAAGACCACGCCGGCCGCGATGGCGATCACCGCGAGGACCGCGAACAGGACCATCTTCCAGCGGCCGCCGCCGTTGCCGCCCTGCCCCTGCCCGTGACCCTGGCCTCCGTCGTGGTAGCCACCGCCGCCGGGGAAGGCCGAGCCGTCGTCCGGGTTCAGCGGCGGCACCATCGGCTGCTGGAACTGCGAGGTCGTGGAGTGCGAGGGGTACCCGCCGTTGTTGCCCATCGGCATGGCCGCGGTCGCGGCGCCGCCCCGGCCGTTCGGCAGCGCCATGGTGACCGGCCCGGTGTTCCAGGTGCCCGTGTTGGCGCCCTGCTCCTGGAGCATCTGGAGGGCGTAGCCGACCAGGCCGCGCATCTCCTCGGCGCTCTGGAACCGGTCGTCCGGGTCCTTGGCGAGGGACCGCATGACCAGTCCGTCGAGTTCCTGCGGGATCGTGTGGCCCTCGGGCAGCTGGGAGGGCGGTACGGGCGCGTCCTGCACGTGCTGGTAGACCACCGACAGCGGGGTCTCGCCGGTGAAGGGGGGCCGCAGTGCGAGCAGTTCGTACAGCAGGCAGCCGGTGGCGTACAGGTCCGAGCGGTGGTCGACGGCCTTGCCGAGGGCCTGCTCCGGGGAGAGGTACTGCGGGGTGCCCATGACCATGCCGGTCTGGGTCATCGTCGACTGCACGCCGTGCAGGGCGCGCGCGATGCCGAAGTCCATCACCTTCACCGCGCCGGTGTTGGTGATGATGACGTTGGCGGGCTTGATGTCGCGGTGCACGATGCCGTGCTGGTGCGAGTAGGCCAGGGCCTCCAGCACGCCGGACACGATGATGAGCGCCTGCTCGGGGCCCGGGGCGTCGGCGCTGATCAGCAGGTCGCGGATGGTGCGGCCCTCGACCAGCTCCATCACGATGTACGGGACGACGTTCGGGCCGACGCGGTCCTCGCCCGAGTCGTACACGGCGACCACGGCGTGGTGGTTGAGGCCCGCGACCGACTGTGCCTCGCGGGTGAAGCGGGCCTTGGAGACCGGGTCCTCGGCGAGGTCCGCGCGCAGCAGCTTCACGGCGACGGTCCGCCCGAGGCGCACGTCCTCGGCGGCGAACACCTCCGCCATGCCGCCGCGGCCCAGACGGTGGGTCAGCCGGTAGCGGCCGTCACCCACGATCCCGCCGGCGCCCCAGTGCTCAGGACCATCAGCCATCCCGGCGCCGTTTCCCTCGGGTTCGGGTGCCATCAGTCCTCGCCGTCGTCTCTCTCGGCCGCACGAGCGGCGGGCCTTGTTCGGAGTGCTCCGATGAACGCTACAGCCTCCGCGCGACTCGCCGACCGGGTCGAGCGCCCTGTCCCCGTGTGGTCACGGAACGGGCACCTGGCTTGACGTGGGCTTGCCCTCCGGCAGACTAGGCGCGATATGCGCTGTGCCAGACGCGCACGCACGCCGCCCGAGGGGAAGCAACAGTCATGAGCCAGGACGGTACTGAGGGCCGGTACGCAGGCGGGTCCTTGGCCGGTGGCCGTTACCAGCTGCGGGACTTGCTCGGCGAGGGCGGCATGGCGTCCGTCTACCTCGCCTACGACTCGGCGCTCGACCGGCAGGTCGCGATCAAGACGCTCCACAGCGAGCTGGGCCGCGAGCAGTCCTTCCGCGAGCGCTTCCGGCGCGAGGCGCAGGCTGTAGCCAAACTGTCGCACACCAACATCGTCTCGGTGTTCGATACCGGCGAGGGTGACCTGGACGGCATGCTCATGCCGTACATCGTCATGGAGTACGTCGAGGGGCAGCCGCTCGGCGCGGCCCTCCAGTCGGACGTCACGCAGTACGGCGCGATGCCCGCCGACAAGGCGCTGAAGGTGACCGGCGACGTGCTGGCCGCCCTGGAGACCAGCCACGAGATGGGCCTGGTCCACCGGGACATCAAGCCGGGCAACGTGATGATGACCAAGCGCGGCGTGGTCAAGGTGATGGACTTCGGCATCGCGCGCGCCATGCAGTCCGGGGTCACCTCGATGACCCAGACCGGCATGGTCGTGGGCACCCCCCAGTACCTCTCCCCCGAGCAGGCGCTCGGCCGGGCCGTCGACGCCCGCTCCGACCTCTACTCGGTCGGCATCATGCTCTTCCAGCTGCTGACGGGCCGGCTGCCGTTCGAGGCGGACTCGCCGCTGGCGATCGCGTACGCGCACGTGCAGGAGGAGCCGGTCATGCCGTCCTCCATCAACCGCGCCGTGACGCCCGCCATGGACTCGCTCGTCGCCCGCGCACTGAAGAAGAACCCGAACGAGCGCTTCCCCACGGCCGCCGCCATGCGCGACGAGGTGCTGCGGGTGCTGTCCGCGGGGCAGACCGGGGCCCCCTCGATCGTCCCGGGTGCGCCCGTGAGCAGCGGCGCCGGCGTGTCCTCGGCGGTCTTCCCGCCGGTGGACTCCGGCTTCCAGTCGCCGCCGCACCAGCCCGTGCAGCAGCCCTACCAGCCCTCGCCGTACGCGCCCGCGCCGCAGCACCAGCAGACACCGCCGCCGCACGGGTACGCCTACCCGCCGCCGCAGCAGCAGCACACGCCGCCGCCGATGCCGCAGCAGCACGGTCAGTACGCGCCGCACGCGCCGCAGACCCCGCCCCCCTTCACCATCTCCCCGGTGACCGGTAGCGGGTCCGCGAGCGGTGGCGGCGCCGGTGCGGGCAACGGCCGGAACACCCCGGTGATCGTGGGCGCGATCGTGGTGGCCCTGCTCGCCATCGGCGGTCTGATCACGGCCATCTCCCTGAACTCGGACGACAAGGGCGGGGACTCCCCGTCCTCGGCCTCCTCCGCCAGTGGCTCGCCGTCCGCCAAGGCCGGTCACAAGGGCCCGGACACCACCCGCACCATCGACGTGGCGAAGTGCAAGGAAGCGTCCAAGTCGTTCAAGGACGCGGCCAAGGTCAACGCCCCGGACTTCCGGTACAAGAACCTCCGCTCGGTGAAGGAGTGCATCCAGGCCGCGGGGTGGAAGTTCACCATTCAGACCCGCGACGAGGCGGTGTACGGCCAGGACACGGTGCTGGAGCAGCTGCCGGCGGCGAACACCGACGTGCCGAAGGAAGGCGCCGAGTTCACGCTGGTCGTCTCCACCGGAGACCCCCAGTAACGGCGCCTGCGCAGGACGCTCCCGCATCCCGGGCCACCCTGATGGGGTGCCCGGGATGCCGCTTTTGCCCCACCGTGTAAATCTGAGCGGGACATCTCGGTCGCTCGGGACGGGAGGGGCCCCCGTGACGCAGTACCTCCGCCGCCTCGCCGGGACCGCGCCCGCCTTCGCCGCGCTGGCCTTCTCCGTCCTGGTGCCCGCGTCCCTGGCCCTGGCCGCGGCGCCGGCCGGCGCCTCCCCCCTCGCCGCCGTTCCCGCCCGGCACGACGCCCCCGTTCCCGCGCACTACCTGCTGCCCGGGTTCGAGGGGCCCGGGGACGACGAACTCGCGGGCAGCGCCGCGGGCGCCGGACGCGAGCACCCCGGCCGGCCCGCCACCGAGCCCGCCGACCCGGAGGCCGTCCTGGCCTCGCGTCCACTTCCGCTGCGACCGCGCACCGCCGAGCAGGTGGCGCCGCCGCCGCGCACCGAACCGAGTCCGCCGCCCCCGCCGCGGGCCCGGGCCATGGGCACCGGAGTCAACGAGCGGGCCGCCGATCTGGCGGCGCACATACTGCCGCTCGGCACGGGGTTCGCCCTGATGGGAGTGGGTCTGGGGTACATGGGCGTGCGGCTCCGCCGGGGCTGATCCGGCCCCGTTCAGAGCGCCCTCCCCCTCAGGACGTACGACTCAAGGCGGTTGTCCGGCTGAACATACTCGGTATACATACTGAGTATGTCTATCCGCCATGGCCTCCTCGCCCTCCTGGAACGGGGACCTCGGTACGGCTCACAGCTGCGCACCGAGTTCGAATCCCGTACCGGCTCCACCTGGCCGCTGAACGTCGGGCAGGTCTACACGACCCTCGCCCGGCTGGAGCGCGACGGTCTCGTCGCGCCCGGCGGCGAGGACGCCGCGGGCCACACCCTCTACGCCATCACCGCTACCGGACGCGAGGAACTGCGCGACTGGTACGAGCGGCCCGTCGACCGCGCCAACCCGCCCCGCGACGAGCTGTCGATCAAGCTCGCCATGGCCGTGGGCACGCCCGGCGTGGACATCCGCGCCGTCATCCAGGCCCAGCGCCACGCCACGATCCGGGCCATGCAGGACTACACCCGGCTCAAGGCCCGGGCGCTCGCCGCCATCGAGAGCGGAATGTCCGAGGAACGCGACGACGTGGCCTGGCTGCTCGTCGTGGAGCAGCTGATCTTCCAGACCGAGGCCGAGGCCCGCTGGCTCGACCACTCCGAATCGCGGCTGGTGCGGCTCTCCGTCCTGGCCGAGCGGGGAGCCGTGCCGCCCGCACCACCGACGGCCTCCCCGGCGCCCGGACCGCCTCCGGCCGCCACCGCCTCCCTCACCTCCACCGCACAGCCGTCCCAAGGGGGACTTCCGCATGCATGACCAGCACCCGTACCCCAGCCGTCCCGCCCGGCAGCAACAGCCCGTCCTCCAGCTCGACCAGCTCGTCCGCACGCACGGAAGCGGCGCCACCGAGGTGCACGCCCTGCGCGGCATCAACCTCTCCGTGTACCCGGGCGAACTCGTCGCCGTCATGGGCCCCTCAGGCTCCGGCAAATCCACCCTGCTGACCCTCGCGGGCGGTCTCGACACCCCCACCAGCGGCCGGGTCGTCGTCGAGGGAACCGACATCACCACGGCGAGCCGCAAGCAGCTGGCCGCCCTGCGCCGGCGCAGCATCGGCTACGTCTTCCAGGACTACAACCTCATACCGGCCCTCACCGCCGCCGAGAACGTGTCCCTGCCCCGCGAGCTGGACGGCACCTCCGCCCGCAAGGCCCGGATCTCCGCCCTGGCCGCCCTGGAGGAGATGGGCCTCGGCCATCTCGCCGACCGGTTCCCCGACGAGATGTCCGGGGGCCAGCAGCAGCGCGTGGCCATCGCCCGGGCCCTGGTCGGCGACCGGCGCCTGGTCCTGGCCGACGAACCGACGGGCGCCCTGGACTCCGAGACCGGCGAGTCCGTCCTCGGACTGCTGCGCTCCCGCTGCGAAGCGGGAGCCGCGGGGATCCTGGTCACCCACGAACCGCGCTTCGCGGCCTGGGCGGACCGGGTGGTCTTCCTGCGCGACGGCCGCGTGGTCGACGAGACCATGCGTTCCCAGGCCGACTCCCTCCTGTCCGGACTGGGGCCCGCCCTGTGAGGACCTGGTACCACTCCTGGATCGCCGCCCTGCGGATCGCGCGCCGCGACGCCTGGCGCGCCAAGGGCCGCAGCGTCCTGGTCCTCTCCATGCTGGCCCTGCCCATCATCGGGGTGAGCGCCGCCGACCTGACCCTGCGCAGCGCCGCGCTCTCCCCCGGCCAGGCGCTGGACCGCAAGCTCGGCACCGCCGACGCCGAGCTGCGCTCCACGGGCATGGGCACCCCCATCTACCAGCAGCCCGACGGCGAGAACTACGCGCCGGTGGGCGGCTACAAGGACTACACCCCGCCCAAGGACGCCGAGGACCAGGACAACGCCAAGGCCGCGATCCCGGCGGGCGCCGAAAGCGTCAAGAACAGCCTCGGCCACGGCAAGATGCGCACCACGCACGGCCTGCTGAGCACCCAGCTGCGCGAAATAGACCCGGCAAGCCCGCTGGTCAAGGGCATGTTCACGCTGGACGGCGGCCGGCTGCCGCAGCAGCCCGGGGAGATCCTCGCCACCCACGCGTTCCTGTCCGAAGCCGGGTACTCCATCGGCTCCGAGGTCACCCCGCGCGGCATGCAGACCTCGTACCGGATCGTCGGCGCGTACGAACTGCCCAACTCCCTCAAGACCACGGAGATCCTCGCCCCGCCCGGGACGCTGATCGACCCGCTCGCCCGCGCCCTCACCGAGGCCGGACTGTTCCCGCTCCGGGCCACCGACACCTACTTCGTGAAGGTCGGCGGCGATGGTTTCACGTGGAACATGGTCAAGGAGGCCAACACCAAGGGCGCGACGGTCCTCTCCCGCGCGGTGACGCTGAAGCCTCCGGCCGACTCCGAGGTGCCGCTGTTCCAGCAGGAGAGCCGGAACGCCTTCCCCGACCTGAACGACCGGTCGACCGAGCTGGCCATCGCCGCGACCGTGGTCGGCCTCGCCATGCTGGAGATCTGCCTGCTGGCCGGTCCCGCCTTCGCGGTCGGCGCCCGCCGCTCGCGCCGCCAGCTCGGCCTGGTCGGCGCCAACGGCGGCGACCGGCGGCACATCCGGTCGATCGTGCTCTCGGGCGGCCTGGTGCTGGGCGCCACCGCCGCCGTCATCGGCACCGGCATCGGCGTGGCGCTCACCGTCGCCCTGCGGCCGCTGCTGGAGGAACAGCTCGGCGTCCGCTTCGCCGGCTTCGACCTCAGGCCGCTGGAACTCGCCGGGATCGCCCTCCTGGCCGTGCTGACCGGCGTCCTGGCCGCGATCGTGCCGGCCGTCACCGCCTCGCGGCAGACCGTCCTCGCCTCGCTCACCGGCCGCCGCGGGGTCCGCAGGTCCAACCGGATCCTGCCGTTCCTCGGCCTGCTCGCCCTCCTCGGGGGCGCGGCCATCATCCTCTTCGGCACGGTGTCCGGCAGGGGCTTCGCGGTCGTCGCGGGCGGCAGCGCCATCGCCGAGCTGGGCCTCGTCGCCATGACCCCCATGCTGGTCGGCCTGTTCGGCCGGGCCGGGCGCTGGCTGCCGCTCTCGCCGCGGCTCGCGCTGCGCGACGCGGTGCGCAACCGCGGGCGCACGGCCCCCGCGGTGGCCGCCGTCCTGGCCGCCGTGGCCGGCACGGTCGCCGTGGCGACGTACCAGCACAGCAAGGACGTGCAGGCGGCTCACGAGTACGTCGCCAAGCTCCCCGCCGGATCCGGCACCGTCATCGTCAACGAGGAGGGCGCCTATCGCGACGTGCCCGCCGTCCGCGAGGCCCTGTCCCGGCAGTTCCCGCTCTCCGTCCGGGCCGACGTGGACCGGCTCGTCGTCGGCAAGGCCGGCTGCGAGCGCTCCGGCAGCGGCAGCGCTGCGGGCTGCGGCCGCGCCGAAGTCGTCGTGCCCAAGGAACAGCGCTGCCCGCTGGACGACGCGGAGCACGGCCCCGCGTCCTTCAGCCCGGAAAAGAAGAAGGAGCTCCGCGGCGACTGGCGTTGCGCACAGAGCGAGCACTTCGCCCGGTACACGACCGTCGTCGCCGACCAGAAGCTGCTGACCGCGCTCGCCGTCACCGACCCGGGCACGGTGTCGGCCCTCGCCTCGGGCCGCGCCGTCTCCTTCGACAAGCGCAACGTCAAGGACGGCAAGGTCACCATCCGGCTGGTCACCGACACGGTGAAGGCCGACGCCGCGGTGTCCCAGCACAAGGAGATACCGGGCGAGGACCGTGTCTTCCCCGTCCACCAGGCCCCGGACTCCGCCGAGGCGTACGGGATCCAGCTGATCCTGCCGCCCGCCGCGGTACAGGCGGCCAAGATCGCCACCGCTCCGTTCGGCTCGTACTTCGCCCTCGACGGCACGGCGACCTCCGTCCAGCGCCAGAAGCTCGACGGAGACCTCGACCGGATGGGCGCGGACGCCGAGGTGTCCGTCGAGGCGGGCTTCCACCCCACCTCCGACCTGACCCTGCTGGCCCTGACCCTGTTCGCCGGTCTCGTCACCATCGGTGCGGCCGGCATCGCCACCGGACTCGCCCAGGCGGACTCGGAGGCCGACCTGAAGACCCTCACCGCGGTCGGCGCTCCCCCGCGGGTGCGGCGCACGCTGAGCGGTTTCCAGTGCGGGGTGGTCGCCCTGATGGGTGTGGTGCTCGGATCCGCCTCGGGCATCCTGCCCGCCGCCGGGCTCCGGCTCGTCCAGAGGCGCGAGGTGACGCGCCTCTACGAGTACGGCGTGGCCCACGGCAACTGGAGCGCAGCCGAGGGCGGGCCGCCCTGGGTGCCCATCGTGGTGCCGTGGCAGACGCTCGTCGAGCTGCTGGTCGTGGTACCGCTCGGGGCGGCCCTGCTCGCCGCGCTGGTCACCCGCTCCAGCGGCGCGCTGGCCCGCCGGGCCACGGGCTGATCCCGGTGCCCCCGGACAGGGTGGATCACGCCTGTCCGGGGGCACACCGTGTGAGTACGAAGGTGTGGGAGACAATGGTCGGCATGGAGATGCCGAGTGGTGAACGGTCGCAGGACAGCCCCCCTCACGTCCTGATCCTGGGACAGGACGGGACGGCGGTCGGCGGCGCCGACGACGAGTCTCGCGAGGTCCCGGTGACGGAGATGGTCGAACAACCCGCCAAGGTCATGCGGATCGGCAGCATGATCAAGCAGCTCCTGGAAGAGGTCCGCGCCGCCCCTCTCGACGAGGCCAGCCGCGTCCGCCTCAAGGACATCCACGCGGCGTCGGTCAAGGAGCTGGAAGACGGCCTGGCCCCCGAGCTGGTCGAGGAACTGGAGCGGCTCTCGCTGCCGTTCACCGAGGAGGCCATTCCCTCTGAGGCGGAACTGCGCATCGCGCAAGCCCAGTTGGTGGGCTGGCTGGAGGGCCTCTTCCACGGCATCCAGACCGCCCTGTTCGCCCAGCAGATGGCCGCCCGGGCCCAGTTGGAGCAGATGCGCCGCGCGCTGCCGCCCGGCTCCGGACACGAGGACGACGAGGACGGCGGCCACGGGGCCATCCGCTCCGGGCCGTACCTGTAGGCCCGTAGGGCCGCGGAACGCACGCCCCTTCGCCGTCCGCGCATCGTGACGCCCCGCCACCCCCGCAAGGGGCGGCGGGGCGCCCGCATACTCGGGACATGACGTACCACGCGATCGTGTTGGCCGGTGGCGCCGCGCGACGGCTCGGCGGCGCCGACAAGCCCGCCCTGAGCGTCGGGGGCCGGTCCCTGCTCGACCGGGTGCTCGACGCCTGCGCCGACGCGACCGCCACCGTGGTGGTCGGCGGCCGCCGCCCCACGTCCCGTCCCGTGCGCTGGGCCCGCGAGGAGCCCCCCGGGGGCGGCCCGCTGGCCGCGCTGGCCGCCGGCCTGCGGTCCACCGACAGCGAGCTGGTCCTCGTGCTCTCCGCGGACCTGCCGTTCCTGGACCGCGAGACCATACGGGCACTGCGCGCCGCCGCCACCGGGACCGGACCGGCGGGCACCCCCGTGGACGGAGCCCTGCTGCGCGACGCCGACGGGCGGGACCAGCCGCTCGTCGCCGCCTACCGGAGCGAATCGCTGCGCCGCGAGACCGCCCTGCTGGCCGCCGAGCACGGCAGCCTCACCGGGCTGCCGCTGCGGGCGCTGACCGCCGAACTGGACCTGGCCCGGGTGAGCGCGGCCGGACCCCTCGCCTCCTTCGACTGCGACACCTGGGACGATCTCGCGGCCGCGCGTGCCCGGATCAGGGAGCATGGGTCCGTGCTGGACGAATGGATCACCGCCGTCAAGAACGAGCTGGGCATCGACGTCACCGTCGACACCAAGACCCTGCTCGACCTCGCCCGTGACGCCGCCCACGGCGTCGCCCGTCCCGCCGCTCCGCTGACCACCTTCCTGGTCGGCTACGCGGCGGCGCATGCCGAAGCCACCGGGGCCGACCCGGCCGAAGCGGTCGCCGAAGCCTCCCGCAAGGCCGCCGCCCTGGCGCTGCGGTGGGCGGCCGAAGCGGACCCCGCCGACGGGACGGGCACAGGATGACCCCCGCCGACGCCACCGATGCCGAGCGCGCCCTGGACGAAGCCCTGGCCGCGCTGACGGGCCCCGCGTCCCCCACCGCCCGGCACGACCCGGCCCCCCGGCACGACCCCGCCCCGGCCCCGTCCGCCGGATCCGGCGCGGGACCCTCCGCCGACCCGGCGCACGCCGACACGGGGCACCACACCGACGCCGCGGGCCCCGCCGACGCGGGCCCCGCCGACGCGGGCCCTGCGGACCCGGGCCCTGCGGAACCGGGGCCGGCCGTGGTGCCGGCGCCGACCGCGCCGTCCGCCGAGCCGGTGGCACCGCAGGCCCCCGGCACCGGTCCCGCGGAAGCGGCCGGTGCCCCCGCGCACGGGGGCCTGGAGCGGGACCTCGACCAGGCGCTCGCCCTGGTCAGCCGCGCCCCGTCGGCCCCGCACGCGGGCGGGCACCGGGCCACCGCCTGGGCCCGCGCCGTGGACGGCGCGGCGCGCGCGGGGGCCCAGACCCCCGTCCGCACCCACCACGTCCCGCTCGCCGAAGCCCTCGGCGAGGTACTCGTGACCCCGCTGGACGCGCTGACCGACCTGCCGTCCTTCGACACCTCGGCCATGGACGGCTGGGCCGTTTCCGGACCGGGGCCCTGGACGGTCCGCAGCGGCAGCGGGATCCTGGCGGGCTCCGACCGCCCGCAGCCGCTCGACTGCGGCGAGGCCGTACGGATCGCCACCGGCGCCCGGGTCCCGGCCGACGCCACCGCCGTGATCCGCAGCGAGCACGCCCACACCGACACGACGACGGGCCGCCTGCACGCCGACCGCGCGGTGGTGACCGGCCAGGACATCCGCCCGCGCGCCCAGGAGTGCCGTTCCGGAGACCTGCTGCTGCCCGCCGGCGCCCTGGTCACCCCGGCCGTCCTGGGCCTGGCCGCCGCCGCCGGGTACGACCGGCTGCACACCCGGCCCCGGCCCCGCGTGGAGATCCTGGTGCTGGGCGACGAGCTGCTCACCGAGGGCCGCCCGCACGACGGACTGATCCGGGACGCCCTGAGCCCCATGCTCGGCCCCTGGCTCACCCGGCTCGGCGCCGAGGTCATCGCCACCCGGCGCCTCGGTGACGACCCCGAGGGCGCCGAAGCCCTCCACCGGGCCGTCACCGGCTCCGCCGCCGACGTGGTCGTCACCACCGGCGGCACCGCCTCCGGCCCCGTCGACCACGTCCACCCCGTGCTGACCCGGGCGGGCGCCGAGCTGCTGGTGGACGGGGTCGCCGTACGCCCCGGACACCCCATGCTCCTGGCCCGCCTGGCCGACCGCGCCCCCGACCAGAAGGCCGCCCGCCACCTGGTGGGGCTGCCCGGCAACCCCCTGGCCGCCGTCTCCGGCCTGCTCACCCTCGCCGAACCGCTGCTGCGCGCCCTGGCCGGGCGCCCGCCCCGCCACCGCTACACCGCGCCCGCGCGGGACGACGTACCCGGCCACCCCTACGACACCCGGCTCGTCCCGGTCCTGCTCACCGCCGACCACGCGGTGCCGCTGCACTACAACGGTCCGGCGATGCTGCGCGGCATCGCCGCCTCGGACGCGCTGATCGTCGTACCGCCGGGCGGGGTGCGGGCCGGACAGGACGTGGAAGTCCTCGACCTGCCCTGGGCCGCGGGGGGATGTTTCACGTGAAACTTCACGGCCACGACGCGATGGCCCGCCAAGCGGACGAGAAACTCGTCTCCCGGCGGATCAAACTGCCCACGCGCGAGGTCACCAAGCCCCTGCGGCAGGTCACACGGCGGCTGCTGATGGCCCTGTTCGTGCTGGCCCTCACGGTGCTCATCGTCTACATCGACCGCGAGGGCTACCACGACAACGCCGACGACCGGGTCGACTTCCTCGACTGCGTCTACTACGCCACGGTGACCCTCTCGACCACCGGCTACGGCGACATCGTCCCCTACGGCGACGGCGCGCGGCTGGCCAACGTCCTGCTGATCACGCCGCTGCGCGTGGTGTTCCTGATCATCCTGGTCGGCACGACCCTCGAAGTCCTCACGGAGCGGACCCGGGAGGAGTGGCGGCTGAACCGCTGGAGGAAGAACTTGCGCGAGCACACGGTCGTCGTCGGCTTCGGCACCAAGGGCCGCTCGGCCCTGCAGACGCTGCTGGCCACCGGTCTCTCCAAGGACCAGGTGGTGATCGTCGACCCCAGCGCGAAGGTCATCGACATCGCCAACGCGGAGGGGCTCACGGGCGTGGTCGGCGACGCGACCCGTTCGGACGTGCTGCTGCGCGCCGAGCTCCAGAAGGCCCGTCAGGTGGTCATCGCCACCCAGCGCGACGACACGGCGGTCCTGGTGACCCTGACGGCCCGCCAGCTCAACCGCGGCGCGAAGATCGTGGCGGCGGTGCGCGAGGAGGAGAACGCCCCGCTGCTGCGGCAGTCCGGCGCCGACGCCGTCATCACCAGCGCGAGCGCGGCCGGACGGCTGCTGGGCCTGTCGGTGCTCAGCCCCAGCGCGGGCACCGTGATGGAGGACCTGATCCAGCAGGGCAGCGGCCTCGACCTGATCGAACGGCCCATCACCAGGGCCGAGGTGGGGAAGGGCGTCCGGGAGACCGGGGACCTCGTCGTCAGCGTGCTGCGGGGGCACCGGCTGCTCGCGTACGACGACCCGCACGCGAGCCCACTCCAGCCGACGGACCGGGTGATCGCCATCGTCCGCGCGACGCCGCCCACGTCGCCCCCGGCGACACTGGGGCCCGCCGAGTAGGCTCCGGACCATGCATGCGATCACCATCCCGCAGCCCGGCGGCCCCGAGGCCCTGGTCTGGGCCGAGGTACCCGACCCGGTGGCGGCAGAGGGCGAGGTCCTCGTCGAGGTCGCGGCCGGCGCCGTGAACCGGGCGGACGTGCTCCAGCGGCAGGGTTTCTACGATCCGCCGCCCGGCGCCTCCCGCTACCCCGGCCTCGAATGCTCCGGCCGGATCATCGCGGTCGGGCCCCGGGTGTCCGGCTGGTCGGTGGGCGACGAGGTGTGCGCCCTGCTCGCGGGCGGCGGCTACGCCGAGCGCGTCGCCGTGCCGGCGGGCCAGTTGCTGCCCGTCCCGGCAGGCGTGGACCTGGTGACTGCCGCCGCGCTGCCCGAGGTCGTGTGCACAGTGTGGTCCAACGTGTTCATGGGTCCCGGCAGGCACCTGACCGCGGGCGACACCCTCCTCGTGCACGGCGGTTCCAGCGGCATCGGCACCATGGCGATCCAGCTCGCGAAGGCGCTCGGCGCCCGCGTCGCGGTCACGGCGGGCGGCCCGGAGAAGCTGGCCCGCTGCGCCGAGCTGGGCGCGGACATCCTGATCGACTACCGCGAGCAGGACTTCGCGGCCGAGATCCGCGAGGCGACCGGCGGCGCCGGGGCCGACGTGATCCTGGACATCATCGGGGCGAAGTACCTGGCCAAGAACGTGGACGCGCTCGCGCGGGGCGGCCGTCTCGCCGTCATCGGCCTCCAGGGCGGGGCGAAGGCCGAACTGAACCTCGGCGCACTGCTCTCGAAGCGGGCGAGCATCAGCGCGACCTCGCTGCGGGCCCGCCCGCTGGACGAGAAGGCGGCCACCGTCGCGTCCGTCCGCGAACACGTGTGGCCCCTGGTCGCGGACGGCCGGGTGCGCCCGGTGGTGCACGCCACCCATCCGATGCGCGAGGCCGCCGAGGCCCACCGGGTCATGGAGTCCAGCGCCCACGTGGGCAAACTCCTGCTGACCCGCTGAGCCCCGGCGGCCCGTATGCCCTAGAGCCCCCGCAACAGGACCGAGGGGGACTCGACGCAGTCGGCGACGTAGCGCAGGAAGCCGCCCGCCGTACCGCCGTCGCACACCCGGTGGTCGAAGGTGAGGGAGAGCTGGACCACCTTGCGGACGGCCAGCTCGCCCTCGTGCACCCACGGCTTCGCGATGATCCGGCCCACGCCGAGCATGGCCGCCTCCGGGTGGTTGATGATCGGCGTGGAGCCGTCCACCCCGAAGACGCCGTAGTTGTTCAGCGTGAAGGTGCCGCCGGTCAGGTCGGAGGGGGCCAGCTTCCCCGCCCGGGCCAGCTCGGTGAGCCGCCCGAACTCCGCCGACAGCGCCTCGGCGTTCATCGCCTGCGCGTCCTTGACCACCGGGACCATCAGGCCGCGCTCCGTCTGGGCGGCGAAGCCCAGGTGGACCTGCGGCAGCCGGACGATCTCGTTCGCCTCCAGGTCCACCCGGGAGTTCAGCTCCGGGTGGCGGGCGAGCGCGGCCGTGCAGATCCGGGCCAGCAGGGCCAGTACCGAGATCTTCGGCCCGCCCACCGCGTTCATCGCGGCCCGGGCCGCCATCAGTTCGGTGGCGTCCGCGTCCACCCAGCAGGTGGCGTCCGGGATCTCACGCCGGCTGCGCGAGAGCTTCTCGGCCACCAGGCCGCGCAGCCCCTTGAGCGGGATCCGCTCGCCCGCGACCGGGAGCCCGGAGGCAGGAGCCACGGGGGCCGCGACCAGCTCCGGCGCCCGCAGCGCCGCTTCCACGTCGGCCCGCAGGATCAGCCCCTCGGGACCCGACCCGTGCAGGGCGCGCAGGTCGACCCCGTTGTCCCGGGCCAGCTTGCGCACCAGGGGCGAGATCACCGCGACCGGGCCGGGGGCCGCGGGAGCGGTCGGCACGGGAGCCGGCGCCGCAGCCGCCACCGGGGCCGCCGGGGCCACCACCGAGGCCGCCGGGGCCACCACCGAGGCACTCACGGGCGTCACCACCGGGCGCACCCGGCGGCGCCGGGCCGGGCGCGAGTGGTCCGTCCCGTACCCGACCAGCACGTTCCCGGACCCCGACGGCTCGGCGGCGGCCTCCGGGGCGGCGGCCTCCGCCCCGGAGGGGGCCGAAGCACCGCCCGAGCCGACCGCCACCGTGATCAACGGCGCTCCGACGGGCAGTTCGGTGCCCTCCTCGCCGAACCGGGCCGTCACCACGCCCCCGTAGGGACAGGGCACCTCGACCATCGCCTTGGCCGTCTCGACCTCGACGACCGGCTGGTCGACGGCGACCACGTCGCCCACGGCCACCAGCCAGCGCACGATCTCGGCCTCGGTCAGCCCCTCACCGAGGTCGGGCAGCTTGAACTCCAGTACCTGGGGCATCAGTTCTCCCACTGAAGGCGGGCCACGGTGTCCAGGATGCGGTCCACTCCCGGCAGGTGGTGCTTCTCCAGCATCGGCGGCGGGTAGGGGATGTCGAATCCCGTCACCCGCAGCACCGGCGCCTCCAGGTGGTGGAAGCAGCGCTCCATGATCCGGGCGGCGATCTCCGCGCCGGGTCCGCCGAAGCCGTTCGCCTCGTGGACCACCACCGCGCGGCCGGTCCGGCGCACCGCCGCGACCACCGTCTCCTCGTCGAAGGGCACCAGCGAGCGCAGGTCCAGCACCTCCAGGTCCCAGCCCTCCTCGCGGGCGGCCTCGGCCGCCTCCAGGCACACCGGCAGCGAGGGCCCGTAGGTGATCAGGGTGGCGCTCGTGCCCGCCCGGCGGACCACGGCCTTTCCGATGCCGGGGACCGCCGCGGGCGCCTCCGGCGACCAGTCGGCCTTCGACCAGTACAGCCGCTTGGGCTCCAGGAAGACCACCGGGTCGTCGCTGGCGATCGCCGCCCGCATCAGCCCGTAGGCGTCCTCCACGGTCGCCGGGGTCACCACGTGCAGCCCCGGCGTGGCCAGGTAGTACGCCTCGGAGGAGTCGCTGTGGTGCTCGACGCCGCCGATCCCGCCGCCGTACGGCACCCGGATGGTGATCGGCATCGGCATCGCGCCGCGCGTGCGGTTGCGCATCTTCGATACGTGCGAGATCAGCTGCTCGAACGCCGGGTACGCGAAGGCGTCGAACTGCATCTCGACCACCGGCCGCAGCCCGTACATCGCCATGCCCACCGCGGCGCCCAGGATCCCGGCCTCCGCGAGCGGGGTGTCCGTACAGCGGTCCTCGCCGAACTCCTTCGCGAGGCCGTCCGTGATCCGGAAGACGCCGCCCAGCGCGCCGACGTCCTCGCCCATGACGTGCACCGTCGGGTCCTCGGCCATCGCGTCGCGCAGCGCCCGGCCCAGGGCCTGCGCCATGGTCGCGGGCTTCGCCGCCCTGCTCACCGGCTTCGCCGCCACCGTGGTCATCCTTCCGCCCCCGCTTCCAGTTCGGCGCGCAGCATCTGCGCCTGCTCCCGCAGCCGGTCGGTCTGCTCCGCGTAGACGTGCGCGAAGAGGTCCATGGGGTCCAGGACCGGATCGGCGTTCATCCCCTCGCGCAGCGCCGCCGCCATCTCCTCGGCCGCCTCCTTGGCCTGCCGGATGCCCTCGGCGTCCAGCAGACCGCGCTCCGTCAGCTCGCGCTCCAGCAGCTCGACCGGGTCGTACGCCTTCCAGGCCGCCACCTCGGCGTCCTCCCGGTAGCGGGTCGCGTCGTCGGCGTTGGTGTGCGCGTCGATCCGGTAGGTGACCGCCTCGACCAGGGTCGGGCCGCCACCCGCGCGGGCCCTGCGGACCGCCTCGGACAGCACCTCGTGCACGGCCGCGATGTCGTTGCCGTCGACCAGCCGGCCCGGCATTCCGTACCCCACGGCCTTGTGGGCCAGCGTCGGGGCGGCGGTCTGCTTGGCCAGCGGGACGGAGATCGCGAAGCCGTTGTTCTGGACGAGGAAGACCACCGGGGCCTGCCAGACGGCCGCGAAGTTCAGCGCCTCGTGGAAGTCGCCCTCGCTGGTGCCGCCGTCACCGACCATCGCCAGCGCCACCACGTCGTCGCCGCGCAGCCGCGCCGCGTGCGCCAGGCCCACCGCGTGCGGCAGCTGGGTGGCGAGCGGGGTGCACAGCGGCGCTATGCGGTGCTCGCGCGGGTCGTACCCGGTGTGCCAGTCGCCGCGCAGCAGCGTCAGCGCCTGGACGGGGTCGAGCCCGCGGGCGACGGCCGCCAGGGTGTCGCGGTAGCTGGGGAAGAGCCAGTCCCGCTCCTCCAGGACCAGCGCGGCCGCGATCTCGCAGGCCTCCTGGCCCACGGTCGACGGGTACACCGCGAGCCGGCCCTGCCGGGTCAGCGCGGTGGCCTGCGCGTTGTAGCGGCGGCCGCGCACCAGTTCGGCGTAGCACCGGCGCATCAGCTCCGGGTCCAGCTCCTGCGCCGCCGGGGTGCCCAGCACCCGGTACGGCTCGGGGTCCGGGAGCAGCGGGGCGGCATCCGTACGGGGCCTCCAGGCGGGCGGGGTGGGACGGTGGGACGCACCGGCACCGGGCAGCTCTTGGACCGTCATGGCGGCGTACACCTCCTCGTGGGAAGCGGGGCAGGGAGAGCCCCGGGTGTGAGGCGCCTCACCTACCGATTGTTCGGTTTGCCGCGCAATTTGGCTACAGGCAGCGCCAGGCTGTGGACAAAGTGGCGCCGGGGGCCTGGGATGGGTGCAGGACGTCCAGGAGAGGGAGGCATCGGGCAATGCCGGATGAACAAATGGCCGGAGCGGGCTGCGCACCGGCCGCCCCCGGGGGTGCGGCCGCGCCGGCGGCGCAGGCCACGGGGCCCTCACCGGCGCCGTCCGGCGACCGGGCGGCGGCGCCGCCGCGCCCGCTGGACCCGATCGACCGTTCGATCCTGCGACTGCTCCAATCGGACGGCCGCGCCTCGATACGGTCGGTGGCCGAGCAGGTCCACGTCTCGCGCGCGAACGCCTACGCGCGGATCAACCGGCTGATCGACGACGGGGTCATCCGCGGCTTCACGGCGCGCGTGAACCACGAGCGGGCCGGTCAGGGCGCCTCCGCCTACATCACGCTCAAGATCGTCCAGAACTCCTGGCGGACGGTCCGCGAGCAGCTGCGCGAGCTGCCGGGCGCCGTGCACATCGCCCTGGTCAGCGGCGACTTCGACGTGCTCCTGCTGGTGCACACGCCCGACAACCGCACCCTGCGCGAACTGGTCCTGACCCGGCTCCAGGCCATCCCCGAGGTGCTGTCGACGCGCACCCTGCTGGTGTTCGAGGAAACGGACCTGCTGGCCCCGGACGCGGGCCCGGACCAGGACGCTCCGGTGCTCGCACCGGAGGAGTGACGGGGGCGGCGTCCCAGGCGCGCGCCTAGGACAGGGTGCGCAGTCCGCCGAAGGCCATCCGGACGACCGCGTCCGCCAGCTGGTCACCGTCCCCGCCGGAGTGCGGGCGGTACCACTCGACCAGAGAGTTCACCATGCCGAAGAGCAGCCGCGTGGCGAGCCGCGTGTCCACGTCGGCGCGCAGGTCCCCGTCGGCGGCGGCGGCCTTCAGCAGGTCGGCGACCCGGTGGTCGAACTCGCGGCGCCGCTCCAGCGCCCAGCGCTCGGTGCGGGTGTTGCCGCGCACCCGCAGCAGCAGGGTGACGTACGGCAGTTCCGCGACCAGGACCTCCACCGTGCGCCGGGTGACGTACTCGACCCGCTCCACGGCCCGCCCGCGCACCGCTCCCTGCTCCTCCAGCACGGCGAACAGGCCGTCCAGGGCCCGGCTGACGGCCCGGCGCAGCAGCTCCTCCTTGCCCGCCACGTGGTGGTAGATGGAGGACTTCGAGATGCCTGCGGCCTTGGACAGGTGCTCCATGGAAGTGCCGTCGTAGCCGCGCTCGTTGAAGACCTGCACGGCAACCGTCAGCAGGGTCTCCGGTGTGTACGTGTCCCGCCTGGCGGTGGTCACGCGCCGCCCTCCGCGCCGGCGGTGTCCTGCGCGTCGGCGCCTTCCGGACGGGTGTCTTCCACGTCGGCACCTTCCTGGTCCTCGGCGGCGTAGCCCAGGCGGTAGAGGGCGAGCGAGGGCGCGTAGCGGCCGCCGGGGCAGCGCTCGTCGAGGTGGTGCAGGAGGTCGTACGCCCAGTCCTGGCCGAGTTTCGCGTGCCACTGCGAGGGCCCGAGCGGGTAGTTGACGCCGAGCCGCATCGCGGTGTCGATGTCCTCGGCGGTGGCCACGCCGCGCGCGACGGCGTCGGCGGTGAGGTCGATGAGCATCGCGACGGTGCGGGCGACGATCATTCCCGGCACGTCGCCGATGACGGAGACCTTCTTGCCCAGCTTCTGGAAGAGGCCGATGGCCTCGGCGAGGGTCTGCTCGGAGGTGTCCTCGCTGGCGGAGAGCGCGATCCGGGTCGCTCCCCGGTAGTCGAGGGCGAGGTCGAAGTAGACGACGTCGGCGAACTCGACCGAGGTCTTGCCGTCGGCTGGCACGAGCTGTCCCTCACCGGGGAGCTGGAGGTACGGGCCCCCGGTCTCGGTGACGGTGACCGTGATCCCGGCCTCTTCCATGAGGTCGAGCAGCTCGGCCGCGGGACCGAGGTCCCCGACGACGCGCACCGTGTCGGGCGCCTTCTCGGGACCGGCGGTGTGCGGCCGCGGCGCGTCCTGCGGGCCCTCACCGGCCTCGCCGTACGGGAACCAGCCGTGCCCGGACTTGCGGCCGAGGCGGCCCGACTGGACGAGCCGGCGCTGGGCGAGGGAGGGCGTGAACTTCGGACTGCGGAAGAAGGACTCCCACACGGAGCGGGTGACGGCCTCGTTGACGTCCTGGCCGATCAGGTCGGTCAGTTCGAAGGGGCCCATCCGGAAGCCGCCGCTCTCGCGCAGCACGGCGTCGATCGTGGCCGGGTCGGCGCCGCGCTCCTCGTACACCGCGAAGGCCTCGGCGTAGAAGGGGCGGGCGATCCGGTTGACGATGAAGCCGGGGGTGTCCGCGCAGCGGACGGGGGTCTTGCCCCAGCCGAGGACGGTGTCGTAGGCGTGCCCGGCGGCCTCCGGGTCGGTCGCGAAGCCGCTGACGACCTCGACCAGCGGGAGCAGCGGCGCGGGGTTGAAGAAGTGCAGGCCGAGGAAGCGGCCGGGGCGGGCGAGCCCCGCCGCGAGCTCGGTGACGGAGAGGGAGGAGGTGTTGGTGGCCAGCAGCGCGTCCGGCCCGACCACCTCTTCGAGTGAACCGAACAGCGCTCGCTTGACGCTGACGTCCTCGACGACGGCCTCGATCACCAGGGCCGCCCCGGCGAGGTCGGCGAGGCCGTGGGCCGACCCGATCCGGCCGATCGCGGCGTCGGCCCCGGCTCGATCCAGCCGCCCCTTGGCGGCCATGCGCTCGATCCGGTCCTGGACCGCCGCGCGGCCCGCGCGGGCGGCCGCCTCGTCGATGTCGTAGATCAGCACCGGGTGACCTGCGAGAAGGGCGACCTGGGCGATGCCCTGGCCCATGGTGCCGGCACCGACGACCGCCACTGTGCGGGAGCGCTCGATTGCTGTCATGACCCGATCCTCCCGCACCGACTTATCCACAGGCCCGCCGGGCCCTCTTGTCCCGACCGATCGTTCGGTTACTCTAACTCCAGTCTGCTCTTCCCCGCCCTTCCCCGCCCGATCCACGTGCCGATCCGCCCACGCGATCCGCTCACCGATCCCGCCCGGCTCAACGAGGAGTTGGTCCCAGATGGCCGCCGCGCTCACCGTCCCCCAGCTGTCCGAGAAGCACCGGACCACCCTCGACCAGGCGCTGGCGGCCATCCGTAGCCGTGCCTACTGGTCCCCGCACCCCGAACACCCCAAGGCCTACGGCGAGAACGCCGCCGCCGAGGGCCTCGCGGCCTTCGAGGCCGTCCGCGGCACCCGCTTCGAGCTGGACCAGCCCGGCACCGACGGCTGGGCGGGCGCGGAGGTGTCGCCCTTCGGACCGGAGCTCGGCGTCGCGTACCCGCACGCCGACCCGGACGTGCTGCTGCCCGCCATGAAGGCGGGCATGGGCGCCTGGCGGGACGCGGGACCGGAGGCGCGCGCCCTCGTCTGCATCGAGATCCTCGCCCGGATCAGCGCCCGGACGCACGAGTTCGCGCACGCGGTCATGCACACCAGCGGCCAGGCCTTCATGATGGCGTTCCAGGCGGGCGGCCCGCACGCGCAGGACCGCGGCCTGGAAGCCGTGGCCTACGCGTACGAGGAGCAGACGCGCGTCCCGGGCAGCGCCGACTGGTCCAAGCCGCAGGGCAAGAAGGACCCCCTGGAGCTGGGCAAGACCTTCACCGCCGTACCGCGCGGCATCGGCCTGGTCATCGGCTGCAACACCTTCCCCACCTGGAACGGCTACCCGGGCCTCTTCGCCTCCCTGGCCACCGGCAACCCCGTGCTGGTCAAGCCGCACCCGCGGGCCGTGCTGCCGCTGGCGCTCACCGTGCGGGTGGCGCGCGAGGTCCTCGCCGAGGCGGGCTTCGACCCCAACCTGGTGGCGCTGGCCGTCGAGAACCCGGGTGAGGGCATCGCCAAGACGCTCGCGCTCCGGCCCGAGATCAAGCTGATCGACTACACCGGCTCCACGGAGTTCGGCGACTGGCTGGAGACCCACGCCCGCCAGGCCCAGGTGTACACGGAGAAGGCCGGCGTCAACACCGTCGTCCTCGACTCCACCGACGACTACAAGGGGATGCTGGGCAACCTCGCCTTCTCGCTCTCCCTCTACAGCGGCCAGATGTGCACCACCCCGCAGAACCTGCTGATCCCGCGCGACGGCATCGCGACGGACGCGGGCCACAAGTCCTACGACGAGGTCGTGGCCGACCTGGCCCGCCAGGTCGAGGGGCTGCTGGGCGACGACGCCCGGGCCAACGCGCTGCTCGGCGCGCTGGTCAACCCGGACGTGAAGGCGCGGCTGGAGGCGGCGGCCGGCCTCGGCGAGGTCGCGCTGGCATCGCGCGAGGTGCCCAACGCGGAGTTCCCGGACGCGGTGGTCCGTACACCGGTGATGGTCAAGCTGGACGCCGCCAAGGACGACCCGGAGGCCGCGTACCTCTCCGAGTGCTTCGGCCCGGTCTCCTTCGCGGTGGCCGTCGACTCGACGGCCGACGCGCTGGAGCTGCTGCGGCGCACGGTGCGGGAGAAGGGCGCCATGACGGTCGGCGCCTACACCTCCTCGGCCGACACCGAGCGCGCCATCGAGGAGGTCTGCCTGGAGGAGTCCGCGCAGCTCTCCTTGAACCTGACCGGCGGGGTCTTCGTCAACCAGACCGCCGCCTTCTCCGATTTCCACGGCTCGGGTGGCAACCCGGCCGCTAACGCCGCTCTGTGCGACGGGGCGTTCGTGGCCAACCGCTTCCGGGTGGTGGAGGTGCGCCGCCAGGCCTAGGGCGTGTTTTAAAAGTAGCGCCGGGCGCCCGGAGGGCGCGGGCCTGCGGCGTCTGGTGCCGTGCATCGCAAGGCGGAGGGGCGCCCGTGTACTGGAGTACTCGGGCGCCCCGACAACGCAGCGAGGTGCGGTGCCAGGCGTCGCAGGCCAGGCGGGACTTTTAAAACACGCCCAGGCGGCCGCCACTGGTCAGGCCTTCGGGCCGCCCCAGTGAAAGAGGGCCATGGCCACGCTGGTGGCGAGGTTGTAGCTGGAGACCTGCGGACGCATCGGCAGGGACACCAGGTGATCCGCCCGGGCGCGCAGCTCGGGCGAGATCCCGTGGCGTTCCGAGCCGAAGGCGAGCAGGGCGTCGTCCGGGAGGGTGAGGGCGCGGATGTCCTCGCCCTCCGGGTCGAGCGCGTAGAGCGGCCCGGGCGGCAGCTCCTCCAGCTCCAGCCGGGCCACCGCGGTGGCGTAGTGCAACCCGGCGCCCGCCCGGACCACGTGCGGGTGCCAGGGATCCAGATCGCCCCGCGTCACCACCCCGGTGGCGCCGAAGCCCGCCGCGAGGCGGACCACGGCGCCGACGTTGCCGAGGTTGCGGGGGTTGTCCAGCACCACCACGGGCGCGCTGCGGGGCGTGCGGCCCAGCGCTGCGAGCAGGGTCTCCCGGTCCGGGCGCACGGCCAGCGCCGCGACCCCGGTCGGGTGCACGCGCGCCACCAGCTCGCGCAGCGGTGCCTCGCGCACGAGGCCGTCCAGCGCGTCCCGGACGTCCGGAGCCAGCTCGTCGGCCAGCTCCAGCAGCGCCCCGCGGTCCTGGGCGACGGCCACGGCGACGTCCGCGCCGAAGCGCAGCGCGTGCTTGAGGGCGTGGAAGCCGTCGAGGAGCACCAGCTCCTCCCGCCCGGCCGCCTCCCGCCACCGCCGTACCGCCCGGACCGCCGTGTCCGTCCCGCCGGTCGTGTCCGCCCGGGCCGTGCCCGCCGTTTCCGCGCTGCTCATGCGGACGACCTTACGGCGCGGGCGTGGGCGCGTACGCCGCCGGTTCCTCGGCCGGTACGGACGCCCCCGGGTGCGCGGCCGACGCCGCGGGTGCGCCCCGGCGGCCGCCCAGGCTCCGGGCCCGCGCCCCCACCCACACCAGGAAGACCGTCGGCAGGAACACCGCGTCCGCGGCGATCATCGCCAGCGAGAAGAACGGCAGCCCCAGCAGCACCGCGATCCCGGCGTGCTCCATCATCATCACGCAGAGCAGCAGGTTCTTGATCCGCCGGTTGAACAGCGTGAACGGGAAGGCGACCTGGACGACGACCGTCCCGTAGGTCAGCAGCATCACCAGCGTCCCGCTGGCCGCGAGCAGCCCCGACAGGCCGGGCCAGGGCGTGAAGTAGTCGAGCCTCAGCGGGTAGAACAGAGCGGTGCCGTCCTGCCAGCGCGACCCCTGGATCTTGTACCAGCCCGCGGTGGCGTAGATCAGGCAGACCTCCACCATGATCACCAGCAGCCCCGCGTTGTGCAGCAGGTTGGCGATCACGTCCAGGGTGGCGCGGCCCTCGCCCTCCGGCTCGTACCGCTCGACCATCCACCACAGCCCCTGGACCACCCACAGCGCCGCGAAGGCCGTCAGCCAGCCGGCGCTCACCGCCTCCGCGAAGGCGGCGTACGGCAGCACCGCCCCCAGCAGCCCCCACAGCACCGGCCCGGCGGCCCCGGTGGCCGCGGACCCGGTCCGGGCGGCACGCCGCGCGTCCAGCGACCACACCCGCGCGCACCGGGTCAGCACCAGGTAGAGCGCCATCAGGTGGATGACGTTGTCCCCGCCGTCCCCCATGAACACGCTGCGGTTCTGCAGGGAGAGCACCCCCACCATGAACAGCACGGACATCGCCCGGGTGCGCCAGCCGACCAGCAGCAGCGCGGCCGAGCCGAGCGCGAGCGCGTAGACGGTCTCGAACCAGAGGGCCGAGTCCGACCACAGCAGCACCGTGAAGGCGTGGTTCGAGTCGATCAGCCGCTCGGCCAGCTGCCGGCTCCACGGCCCGTCGGGACCGTACAGCTCCCGCCGGTTCGGGAACTCGCGCAGCAGGAAGAGCAGCCAGGTCGCGGAGAAACCGATCCGGACCACGGCGCTCTGGTACGGGCCCAGCGCCTCGCCGGTGGCCTTCGCCAGCCCCCGGCCCACGGCAGCCCGTACCGCGCCGGTCCGTACGGCGGCGGTCCGTACCGCGGCGGGGCTCACACGCTCGGCACGGTCCACCACGGCAGCTCCCGGTAGTAGGTCTGGGTGTCGGTCTTCTCCGCGCTCCATGGCGGCGCCGCCACCGAGGTGGTCGCCGAGCGCAGCTGGATCCGCAGGATCCGGTCACCGTTGCCGCCCAGCCGGGCGACCGCGATGCGCTGGAGGTAGGCCTCGGAGAGCGCGCCCCGGTCGCCGTTCGCCTTGTTGTCCTCGTCGTGCGAGCCGGTGAAGAAGTCCCAGGCCCGGCGCAGCTCGTTCTGCTGCGTGTGGCTGGGGAGCGGGTTGTGCCGGATCGCCGCCGCGTCCTCGGCGGACAGGTCGCGCCAGCCGGTGGTGGTCAGCTGCCCGGCCGCGGTGCGGACCTGGGCGCGCGCCTCGACGGCGATGTTCTGCTGGAGCGGGTTCGGCGCGAAGAGCTTCCAGTTCTGTTCGAACTCGGGATAGATCCAGTCGTCCACCGTGCGCGCGTGCCGTTTGCTGACCGTGTTCGACGGCGCCACGTGCAGGAACACCATCGCCAGGTGCCAGCAGGCGGTGACCGCGACGGCGCCCAGCGCGAGGGCCGCGACGATCCGGTACGGGGTGGACAGACCGGCGATTCCGGGCGCCCGCGGGCGGCGCGCGGGGGGCTGCTGCGCGGCTTCACGGTCCTTCGAAACCATCCCGCCCCGATCATCGGCCATCCACAGAGGTTGACACCCTACGGGCCGCCGTCTCACCATTGAAGAGTACGAACCGAACGATCGGTCGGTCGGGCGGCAGGACGACATCGGCAGGGGGCCGTGATGGTGGCAGTGACCCCGGAGACGGGGCAGGGCATGGCCCTCGCGGCAGGCCTGACGGAGCAGCTCGTGGCGGCCTTCGAGGCGGCCGTCGCGGCGGAGGAGCGGGTCGAGCCCCGGGACTGGATGCCCGAGGAGTACCGCGCCTCGCTGGTCCGCCAGATGGCCCAGCACGCCCACTCGGAAATCATCGGGATGCAGCCCGAGGCCAACTGGATCACCCGCGCGCCCTCGCTGCGCCGCAAGGCGATCCTGATGGCCAAGGTGCAGGACGAGGCCGGGCACGGCCTCTACCTGTACAGCGCCGCGGAGACCCTCGGCACCAGCCGGGACGAGCTGCTCGACAAGCTCCACGCCGGCAAGCAGAAGTACTCCTCGATCTTCAACTACCCGACCCTGACCTGGGCCGACGTCGGCGCGATCGGCTGGCTGGTGGACGGGGCGGCGATCACCAACCAGGTCCCCATCTGCCGCTGCTCCTACGGTCCGTACGCCCGCGCCATGGTCCGGATCTGCAAGGAGGAGTCCTTCCACCAGCGCCAGGGGTACGAGCTGCTGCTCGCCCTCTCGCAGGGCACCGAGGCGCAGCACGCCATGGCGCAGGACGCGGTCGACCGCTGGTGGTGGCCCTCCCTGATGATGTTCGGCCCGCCCGACGAAGAGTCGGCGCACTCCGCCCAGTCGATGGCCTGGCGGATCAAGCGGCACACCAATGACGAGCTGCGGCAGCGGTTCGTGGACATCGCCGTCCCGCAGGCCGAGTCGCTGGGCCTGACCCTGCCCGACCCGGACCTGAAGTGGAACGAGGAGCGCGGGCACCACGACTTCGGCGCGATCGACTGGTCGGAGTTCTGGGCCGTGCTCAAGGGCAACGGGCCCTGCAACGAACAGCGCATCGGCCAGCGCCGGCAGGCGCACGAGGACGGCGCCTGGGTCCGCGACGCGGCCGCGGCGTACGCCTCGAAGCACACCGCACCGAACGAGGAGGCACGGGTATGACGCAGAACTGGCCGCTGTGGGAGGTGTTCGTGCGTTCGCGCCGCGGACTCTCGCACACGCACGCGGGGAGCCTGCACGCCCCCGACGCGGAGATGGCGCTGCGCAATGCCCGCGACCTCTACACCCGGCGCGGCGAGGGCATCTCGATCTGGGTGGTCCCCTCGTCGGCGGTGACCGCTTCCTCGCCGGACGAGCGGGACCCGTTCTTCGCCTCGGCCGGGGACAAGCCGTACCGCCACCCGACCTTCTACGACATCCCGGAGGGGGTGCGTCACCTGTGACCACCACGTCGCGGACCGACGCGCCCGGAACCCGGGAGCTGCACGCCGCCGCGCTCGCCCTGGGCGACGACGCGCTGATCCTCTCCCACCGCCTCGGCGAGTGGGCGGGCCACGCGCCCGTCCTGGAGGAGGAGGTCGCCCTCGCGAACATCGCCCTGGACCTGCTCGGCCAGGCCCGCGTGCTGCTGTCCATGGTGGGTGACGAGGACGAGCTGGCGTTCCTGCGCGAGGAGCGCGCCTTCCGCAACCTCCAGCTGACCGAGCAGCCCAACGGCGACTTCGCCCACACGATCGCCCGCCAGCTCTTCTTCTCCCTGCACCAGCAGCTGCTCTTCACCGAACTGGCGGCCGGGGAAGGGCCCTTCGCGCCGCTGGCCGCCAAGGCCGTGAAGGAGACCGCCTACCACCTCGACCACGCCGAGCAGTGGACGCTGCGGCTTGGTGACGGCACGGAGGAGAGCACGCGCAGGATGCGGACCGCCCTGGGCTCCCTGTGGAAGTTCACGGGTGAGATGTTCCAGCCGGTGCCCGGCCTGGAGGTCGACTGGGCCGTGCTGGAGGAGCGCTGGCTGAGCGCGCTGGGCGCGGTGCTGGAGCGGGCGGGACTCGCGCTGCCCGACGGCCCGCGCACGGGGGCCTGGGCCGCCGGAGCCGGGCGCCAGGGGCTGCACACCGAGTCCTTCGGGCGGATGCTCGCGGAGATGCAGCACCTGCACCGCAGCCACCCGGGGGCGTCGTGGTGACCGCGACCCGGCTGGAGGAGGAGCTGGCGACGCTCGCCGGCTCCGTGCCCGACCCGGAGCTGCCGGTGCTCACCCTGGCCGAGCTGGGCGTGATGCGCGGCGTGCGCATCGGCGAGGACGGCAGTGCCGAGGTCACCCTCACCCCGACCTACACCGGCTGCCCGGCCATCGAGGCCATGGCCGCCGACATCGAGCGGGTGCTGCACGACCACGGCATCGCCGAGGTGAGCGTGCGGACCGTGCTCTCCCCCGCCTGGTCCACCGACGACATCAGCGCGGAAGGCCGCCGCAAGCTCGCCGAGTTCGGGATCGCCCCACCCCGGCCGCACGCGGCGGGCGGCCCGGTGCCGCTCAGCCTGTCGGTGCGCTGCCCGCAGTGCGGGTCCACCGACACCGAACTGCTCAGCCGCTTCTCCTCCACCGCGTGCAAGGCCCTGCGCCGCTGCGTCTCCTGCCGCGAGCCGTTCGACCACTTCAAGGAGCTGTAGATGACCGCGGCCCGGCACGGCGCGTTCCACCCGCTGACGGTGACGGAGGTCGAGAGGCTGACCGACGACTCGGTCGCGCTCACCCTGCGGGTGCCGCCGGAGCTGCGCGAGGAGTACCGGCACGCCCCGGGCCAGCACCTGACCCTGCGCCGCGGCGCGGCCGGGGGCCCGGAGGTCCGGCGTACGTATTCGATCTGCTCCGCGGCCCCGGCCGCCGACGGTCCGGGCCCGGGGTGGCTGCGGGTCGGCGTGCGGCTGGTGGAGGGCGGTGAGTTCTCCACCTACGCGCACAAGGAGATCGCCGCCGGGGACGTCCTGGACGTGATGGTCCCGGCCGGCCGGTTCGTGCTGGACCCCGCGGCCGCCCCCGCTTGCGCGCACTACGCGGCCGTCGTCGGCGGCAGCGGGATCACCCCGGTGCTCTCCATCGCCTCGACCCTGCTCGCCGCCCGGCCCGATGCCCGGTTCTGCCTGGTGCGCAGCGACCGGACGGCGGCGTCGACGATGTTCCTGGACGAGGTCGCGGATCTCAAGGACCGCTACCCCGAGCGGTTCCAGCTGGTCACCGTCCTGTCCCGGGAGGAGCAGGAGGCCGGGCTGCCCTCCGGCCGGCTCGACGAGGGGCGGCTGACGGGTCTGCTGCCCGCCCTGCTGCCCGTCGGCGAGGTCGCGGGCTGGTTCCTGTGCGGTCCCTACGGCCTGGTCCAGGGCGCCGGGCGGGCCCTGCGCGCGCTCGGCGTCGTACGGACCCGGATCCACGAGGAGATCTTCCACGTCGAGGACGCCGCCACCACGGCGGCGCCCGCCTCCGTGGGCGCGGGCGCCCCGGCCGGGCCGGGCGCGCTCAGCCGGGTCACGGCCCGGCTCGACGGCCGCTCCGGCACCTGGCCCGTCCAGGAGGGCGAGTCTCTGCTGGACGCGGTGCTGCGCAACCGCGCGGACGCCCCGTACGCCTGCAAGGGCGGGGTGTGCGGCACGTGCCGGGCGTTCCTCGTGACCGGCGAGGTCCGCATGGACCGGAACTTCGCGCTGGAGGACGAGGAGACGGAGGCCGGATTCGTGCTGGCCTGCCAGTCGCATCCGATGACGGAGGAAGTGGAGATCGACTTCGACCGCTGACCCGCGACTCCTGTGCTTTTTCAGGAACGTGTTCTATCTTGACGGCCCGTCAGGCAGAACCATCCGGTGCGCGCGGGAGGACAGGCAGTGGACTTCACCTTCACCGAGGAGCAGCAGGCCGCGGTCGAGGCGGCGAAGGCCGTCTTCGCGGACGTCGCACCCGACGGGGTGCCCAGCCCCGCCCTCACCCCGGGCGCGGTGGCGGACGAGTTCGACCGGCCGCTGTGGGCCAGGCTCGCCGCGTCCGACCTGGTCGGCCTGGTCCTGGACCCGGAGCACGGCGGAGCGGGCCTCGACGCCATCGCCCTGTGCCTGGTGCTGCGGGAGGCCGCGCGGGTCCTGGCCAGGGTGCCGCTGCTGGAGCACTGCGCCACCGCCATGGCCGTCCAGGCCGACGGCGGCCCCGAGCTGCGGGCCGCCCTGCTCCCCGGGGCCGCCCGGGGCGAGCACGTGCTGACCGTCGCCGCCCACGGCCGCTCCGGCCACGACCCGGCCGAACTGGCGGTCACCGCCCGCCCGGACGCGGACGGCGACGGCTGGACCCTGGACGGCGTCCAGACGGCGGTGCCCTGGGCGCACAGCGCCGACTGGATCGCCGTCCCCGCCCACACCGGCGAGGCGGACGCCGTCCTCGCGCTGGTCCCGCGCACCGCCGAGGGGCTCGCCCTCGCCGACCAGTTCTCCACCAGCGGGGAAAAGATGGCGCAGCTGTCCCTGGACGGCGTACGGGTCCCCGCGAGCCACCTCATCGAGGCACCCGGCGCCTGGGAAGGGCTGCGCCTGCTGCTGGCCACCGGCACCTGCGCCCTCGCCCTCGGGCTCGGCGAGAGCGTCCTCGCCATGACCAGCCGGTACACGAGCAAGCGGGAGCAGTTCGGCTTCCCCGTCGCCACCTTCCAGGCGGTCGCGGTCCAGGCCGCCGACCGCTACATCGACCTGCGCGCCATGGAGGTCACCCTCTGGCAGGCCGCCTGGCGGGTGGACGCCGCGACCGGCGGGGCCGGCGGCCCGCTGCCGAGCGCCGGGGACGTCGCCGTCGCGAAGATCTGGGCCTCGGAAGGGGTCCGCCGGGTCGTCCAGACCGCCCAGCACCTGCACGGCGGCTTCGGCGCCGACACCGACTACTCCCTGCACCGCTACCACGCCTGGGCCAAGCAGCTGGAACTCCAGCTCGGCCCGGCCGCGGCCCACGAGGAGGCCCTGGGCGACCTGCTGGCCGCCCACCCCCTCGCCTGACCGCGCGCCGGCGCGCCCCGGCCTACAGGACGAAGGCCGGGGTCCCGTTGTCCGTCACCATCGGGCGCCCGGCGGCGTCCCAGGCCTGCATCCCGCCGTCGATGTTGACGGCGTCGATGTCCTGGCGCACCAGGTACTGGGTGACCTGCGCGGAGCGCCCGCCGACCCGGCACATCACGTGGACGCGCGGGCTGCCGCCCTGCGCGTCCATCGCCTCGGTCAGCTCACCGAAGCGCGCCACGAAGTCGCTCATCGGGATGTGCAGCGCACCTTCGACATGGCCGGCCGCCCATTCGTCGTCCTCGCGGACGTCGAGGACAAAGCCTTCGGAGGGCACCGCGGTGGCGTCCACCGAGGGAAGCGGTCCGAAGTTCATAGCTGTCGCCTTCTCTCGTAACAGGGGTGTTCAGAACCTATCCGAACCCACCGGTCACTCGGCGAGCGCCGCCAGCTCCGCCTCGCGCTCGGAGACCTGTCCGAGCAGCTGCTCGGCGATCTCCTCCAGCAGCCGGTCCGGGTCCTCCGGGGCCATCCGCAGCATCGAGCCGATCGCGCTCTCCTCCAGCTCGCGGGCCACCACGGCCAGCAGCTCCTTGCGGCGGGCGAGCCACTCCAGCCGGGCGTACAGCTCCTCGGTCTCCGAGGGCCGCTCCTGCTCGGGCGCGGGCCCGGCCGCCCACTCCTCGGCCAGCTCCCGCAGCAGCGTCTCGTCGCCGCGCCCGTAGGCGGCGTTCACCCGGGCGATGAACTCGTCCCGCCGGGCCCGCTCCGTGTCGTCCTGCGCGAGGTCGGGGTGCGCCTGGCGGACCAGCTCGCGGTAGAGACGGCGGACCTCCTCGGCCGGGCGGACCCGCTCCGGAGGCCGCACCGGCTGCTCGGTGAGCATCGCGCCGGCGTCGTCGGAGATGCCGTCCGCGTCCAGCCAGTCGTGGAACAGCTCGTCCACCCCGGGCATCGGCATGACCAGCGCCCGCGCGTCGTGCGCCCTGCGCAGGTCCTCCGGGTCACCGGTGCGGGCCGCCCGGGCCTCGGCGATCAGCGCGTCGAGTTCGTCCAGCCGCGAGTACATCGGGCCGAGCTTCTGGTGGTGCAGCCGGGAGAAGTTCTCGACCTCCACCCGGAAGGTCTCCACCGCGATCTCGAACTCGATCAGCGCCTGCTCGGCGGCCCGCACGGCCCGCTCCAGGCGCGCCTCGGGCCGCTCGTCGGTTGGTGCCACAGTCGCGCCGGAGCGCGCCTCGGACCGCTCGTCGTCGGAGGCCGAGGGGTCCCCGGCAGTCTGCTCGTTCACCCGGCCACCCTACGGCCCGCCCGGAAGCCGTGTTTCACGTGAAACATCGCTCAGACGCCCATCTCGGCCGGAATCCGCCCGGACCGCACCGCGACCAGCAGGTCCGCGTGGTCGGCCTCACTGCGGTCGGCGTAGGCCACGGCGAAGGCGGCGATCGCCTCGTCCAGTTCCTCGTTCTTCCCGCAGTACCCGGCCAGCACCCGCGGATCGGCGCTGTGCGCGTGCGCCCGGGCCAGCAGCGCCCCGGTCATCCGGCCGTAGTCGTCGATCTGGTCCACGGCGAGCGCCGCCGGGTCCACGCTGCCCTTGCGGTTGCGGAACTGCCGCACCTGGAAGGGCCGGCCCTCGACCGTGGTCCAGCCGAGCAGCATGTCCGAGACGACCTGCATGCGCTTCTGCCCGGCCACCACCCGGCGGCCCTCGTGGTCCTCCGGCGCGCTGTCGAAGCCCAGCGCGGACAGGTGCGGCAGCAGCACCGAGGGCCGCGCCTCCTTCACCTGGAGCACCAGCGGCTCACCGCGGTGGTCCAGCAGCAGCACCACGTAGGAGCGGGTGCCGACGCTGCCCGTGCCGACCACCCGGAAGGCCACGTCGTGGATGGCGTACCGGGCCAGCAGCGGCAGCCGGTCCCCCTGGAGCGTGTGCAGGTAAGGACCGAGCGAGGCCGCGACCGCCGACGCCTCCGCGTCCCCGACCCGGCGCAGCACCGGCAGCGCGTCCACGAAGCGGCGGCTCCCGTCGGGAGCGGCCTCGGTGGACTTGGCGGCGAACCGCGCGCTGGTGTTGTTGCGGGCCTTCTCCGACACCCGCTCCAGCGTGCCCAGCAGATCCCGGGCGTCGGTGTGCGAGACCAGTTCCTCGTCGGCGATCGCGTTCCAGGCGTCCAGCGCCGGAAGCTTGGCGAGCAGCCGCATCGTGCGCCGGTAGGCGCCGACGGTGTCCAGCGCGGCCGCCCGGCAGGTGTCCTCGTCGGCGCCCGCCACCCGCCCGGCCAGCACCAGCGAGGTCGCCAGCCGCTTGAGGTCCCATTCCCAGGGCCCGAAGACCGTCTCGTCGAAGTCGTTGAGGTCGATGACGAGCCGGCCGCGGGCATCGCCGTACAGCCCGAAGTTGGCGGCGTGGGCGTCCCCGCAGATCTGCGCGCCCACCCCGGTCACCGGCGTGGCCGCCAGGTCGTGCGCCATCAGGCCCGCCGCCCCGCGCAGGAACGCGAAGGGATTGGCGGCCATCCGCCCCACCCGGATCGGCGTCAGCTCCGCCACCCGGCCGACGTTGGACTCCTCCACCGCGCGTACCGCGTCCGGTCGCCCGGCCACGACCTCGAAGTGGGCGTGCGAGGCCCGCGGCACGGAGCCGCGCAGCGCCTTGCCCTCGGCCCGGCGCGACTGCGCGCCGGAAGCGTTCACACGCGCCGCGTACCCCGCGACCTCCGGTATGCGCTCGACGGGCACCGCCGCGGCCGCGGCCCCGGTGCGCGCCGTGCCTCCCGCCTTGGCGCGCGCGGTGCCTCCCGCCCTGGCGCCGGCTGTGCCACGAGCCCTGCCGGCGGCCTTCGCCGTGCCCCGGTCCGGTACTGCCGCCATGTGTGCCGCCCCCGCTGGATCACGCGCCCGGCTGGACCACCGCACGTCTGGATCACGCTCGTTCGCATCAGGGATCGCCTGGACCACTGATCTGGATCACTGCCCGTCCGCGGATGACCGTACCGATCGGGACAGATCCGGGGAAGGGGGGTCGAGATGTACGTCAGAGTCCGGCGTCCCGCGCGAGCAGCGCCGCCTGTACCCGGTTCTCGCACTCCAGCTTCGCCAGGATCCGGCTGACGTACGTCTTCACCGTCGCCTCGCTCATGTGCAGCCGCCGCCCCGCGTCCGCGTTCGACAGCCCCTCGCCCAGCAGGGCCAGGACCCCGCGCTCCCGTTCGCTCAGCGCCGCGACCCGGCGGCGCGCGTCCTCGCCGCGCCCCGCCCGCTGCCCCGAGGCCAGCTGGTCCACCACGTGCCGGGTCGCCGCCGGGGACAGGTAGGCGTCACCGGCCGCCGCCGCCCGTACCGCCCCGATCAGCTCGGCCGGAGCGGAGTCCTTCAGCAGGAAGCCGGCGCTGCCGTGGGACAGCGCCCGCAGGACGTTCTCCCGCTCCCCGAAGGTCGTCAGGATCAGCGCGTGCGCCGAGGGGGCCGCCCGCACCAGCTCCCCGAGCGCGCTCAGCCCGTCCATGACCGGCATCTGGATGTCCAGCAGCACCACATCGGGCGCGTGGGAGCGCGCCAGCTCCACGGCCTCCCGCCCGTTCGCCGCCTCGGCGACCACCTCGATGTCCGGCGCCGAGGTGAGGATCATCCTGATCCCGGCCCGGATGAGCGGCTCGTCGTCGGCGATCACCACCCTGATCACCGTCGCCCGCGTCCCCCCGGCCGACCCGGCCGCACCCGTCGTCCCCACCACGCCCGTCACCCGCCCTCCGCTCCCGCCGCCGTTACCAGCGCTGCTCGACCGCCGCCACTGCCTGACCGCCGCTACTGCCCGACCTCGTACGCCTGCTTCTCCACGAGCCTGCCGTCCTTGAAGCAGAACCGGAAAACGCTGTCGGTGGTCAGGTCCGAGTTCCCGGCGGCCAAGAGTGCCATGCAGTGCGACCCCTCGGGCGCCGCCGGGCCCTTGTTCTCCAGTCCCTCTGTCAGCACGCTCCCCCCGCTCGGCAGCCGTCCCCGGACCGCGTCCTCCGGCTCCCCCACCCGCGCCGCGTCGAAGTCGGCCCGGCTGATCGTCACGTCGCTCGCGGAGCCCACCAGCATCGCCACGGCGGCGCCGAGCACGATGACCAGCACCACCAGCGCCGCGACCGCGATCCCGCAGCCCAGTGCGACGCCCCCGGTGCGGCTGCGACCCGGCGTCAGCTCCCGGTCGACCGCGGCCCAGTCCACCGGCACCGGAGCGCCCTTCGCCAGCGGCGCCCGCAGCTGCTGCCCGAAGTCGTCGGCCACCTCCTCCGCGCCCGTCTCCCGCGCACCCGCCGGTTCCGTGCCGTACGGCAGCACCCCGGCCACCCGGAAACCGCCGTCCGCCGTGGCCGCGGTGTGCACCATCCCGCCCACGAGCCGGGCCCGCTCCCGCAGCCCCGTCAGCCCCTGGCCGCCCGAGACCACCTCACCGGCGCCGGGGCCGGTCGCCGGGCCGTTGGCGATCTCCACCACCAGGGAGTCGTCCTCGTACCGCAGTTCCACCGTGATCGCCGCACCCGGCGCGTGCTTGTAGGCGTTGGTGAGCGACTCCTGCGTGATCCGGTACGCCGCGTGGTCGCAGGCCGCGACCAGCGGCCGCGGCCGCCCCGAGGTGGTCAACTGGACGTCGGTCCCCGCACCGCGCGCCGCCTCCACGATCCCGGCGATCCCGGCCACCCCGCGCGCCGCGGGCCCCGCCGACTCCTCCACGGCCGCCGGCGCCTCGACCCCGTCGCGCAGGATGCCGACGACCTCGCGCAGCTCGTGCATGGCCGCGACCGAGGCCTGCCGCAGCACCCCGACCGCCTCGCGCTGCCGCTCGGTCAGCACCGGGTCGACCTCCAGCGCTCCCGTGTGCACCGAGATCAGGGCCAGTTGGTGCCCCAGGCTGTCGTGCATGTCCTGGGCGATCCGCTGCCGCTCGCGCAGCCGCGCCTGTCCGGCGACCATCGCCCGCTCGCGCATGAGCTGGGCGTTGCGCTCCTGGAGGGCGCGCAGCAGCGTCCGGCGCTGGGACCAGTAGCGGCTGGCGAGCGCGGGCATGACGGTCATCGCGAGGAACATCAGGGTGCCGAAGACGATCACCAGCACGATCCGGCCCTGGGACCAGTCCTTGAGCACGCTGAACCCGACGGAGGCGACGAGGGCCACCGTGAAGGCGCCGAAGGCCCGCACGACCCCGGACACCCGGCGCCCCGCCGACCAGCCCAGCAGGATCGTCACGAGGAAGGCCCCGGGCAGGTACGCGCCGAGCGCCGAGCCCACCACCAGCGTCAGCACCGGCAGTCGGCGCCGCAGCAGGGTGAGGACCAGCACGGCCACGGCGCCGCTCACCATCCGCGAGGAGGAGCCGTTGTCCAGTTCCTCCACGCCCAGGCCGAGCAACACCAGCACGGCCACGAGCACCAGATCGACCGCCAGCGTCCGCACGGTCCACGGTTCGGGACCCCTCAGCCAGTCCAGGCCCGCTCGCATCCTCGCCGTCACATCCACGCACCGACCCTAGACAGCGACCGCGCCGCCGGGCCGCTCTCTTTCGTCGCGCCCCGCACCGACGAAAGTCGCCCGGCGGCCGCGCACGAAAAAGCCCCGCAGATCAAATGATCTGCGGGGCTTCTCACAGTGGGCGAGGGGGGATTTGAACCCCCACGTCCCGAAGGACACTGGCACCTGAAGCCAGCGCGTCTGCCGTTCCGCCACTCGCCCGAGCAGCTCCCCAGCGGTTCTTCCCTTGCGGGCCGTTCCCCTGGCGACATCGGAACATTAGCACGTCGGACGGGGTGGATTCACATCGCTTTCCCCGACCGCCGGGCACGCTCCCGCCAGGCACTCCCGGACAGCGCTCCGGGTGCGGGACACTGTTCTCCGGGCGCCCCTACGATCCCTTGTGAGGACCAACACTCCTCGCTGCGGACCCGGAGGGGAACCAGCCGAATCCGCCACGCGTGGATACGATCAGTAAGCAGTACAGGGCGACAACGACGGAGGAGGTGCCCCATGGGAGTCCTGAAGCGGTTCGAGCAGCGACTCGAAGGTCTGGTGAACGGCACCTTCGCCAAGGTCTTCAAGTCCGAGGTCCAGCCGGTCGAGATCGCGGGCGCGCTCCAGCGCGAGTGCGACAACAACGCGACCATCTGGAACCGCGAGCGGACCGTCGTCCCCAACGACTTCATCGTGGAACTGAGCGCGGGCGACTACGACCGGCTGAGTCCCTACTCCGGACAGCTCGGCGACGAGTTGGCCGGCCTGGTCCGGGACTACGCCAAGCAGCAGCGCTACAGCTTCATGGGACCGATCAAGGTCCACCTGGAGAAGGCGGACGACCTCGACACCGGTCTGTACCGGGTCCGCAGTCGCACCCTCGCCTCCAGCACCTCCCAGCCGCAGGCCGACGCGGGTCAGGCGCAGGGCTCCGGCCCCGCGCACGGCCCGGGTCCGGGCCAGGGGCAGGGCCGCCCCGGCGGTTACGGGTATCCGCCCGTGGCCGCCCCGCCCATGCCCCACAACCCCCCGGGCGAGCCCCCGCGGCGCCCGGGCCCCGGTCCGCTGCCGGGTTCCGGCGGCGCCACCCGCTGCTGGATCGAGATCAACGGCACCCGCCACCAGATCTCGCGCGCCACGCTCGTACTCGGCCGAAGCACCGAAGCCGACGTGCGGATCGACGACCCCGGCGTCTCGCGCCGGCACTGTGAGATCCGGACCGGAACGCCTCCCTCGATCCAGGATCTCGGGTCCACCAACGGCATCGTGGTGGACGGGCAGCACACCACCCGCGCTACGCTCCGCGACGGCTCGCGGATCGTCGTGGGCAACACGACCATCATTTACAGGCAAGCCGAAGGGTGAAGCGGGGGCAATGTCAGAGCTGACCCTCACGGTCATGCGGTTGGGTTTCCTGGCCGTTCTGTGGCTGTTCGTCATCGTGGCCGTCCAGGTCATCCGCAGCGATCTCTTCGGAACGCGGGTGACGCAGCGCGGCTCCCGCCGCGGCGGCGACAACCGCGCGCCGCAGCAGCAGTCGGGCGGCGGCCGTCAGGCCGCGCCACCGCAGCAGCGCCAGCGCCGCGGTGCCCCGACCAAGCTCGTCGTCTCCGAAGGAACCCTCACCGGTACGACGGTCGCCCTCCAGGGCCAGACCATCACGCTGGGCCGGGCGCACGACTCCACCATCGTGCTGGACGACGACTACGCCTCCAGCCGCCATGCCAGGATCTACCCCGACCGTGACGGCCAGTGGATCGTCGAGGATCTCGGGTCCACCAACGGCACGTATCTCGACCGGACCCGGCTGACCACCCCGACGCCCATTCCTCCGGGCGCCCCGATCCGCATCGGCAAGACCGTCATCGAGCTGCGGAAGTAGTACGAGAATGAGCGAGCGGAGCGAGCGAGCCGCGGCGGTCCGTCCCCCTGGGGCGACGGACCCGCGCGCGCTCCCGACCGGAGGGTGGGCAGTGTGGCTCGAGACCGGTTGTACCCGGAGGCATCGTCGACTGGGCAGGTGCGCATGAGTCTGTCCCTGCGGTTCGCCGCCGGATCGCACAAGGGCATGATCCGCGAGGGCAACGAGGACTCCGGCTATGCCGGTCCCCGCCTGCTCGCGATCGCCGACGGCATGGGCGGCCAGGCGGCCGGCGAGGTCGCGAGTTCCGAGGTGATCTCCACCCTGGTCCAGCTCGACGACGACGTCCCGGGCTCCGACATCCTGACCTCGCTGGCCACGGCCGTGCAGCGGGCCAACGACCAGTTGCGCGTCATGGTCGAGGAGGACCCCCAGCTGGAGGGCATGGGCACCACGCTCACCGCCCTGCTGTGGACCGGTCAGCGGCTCGGGCTCGTCCACGTCGGCGACTCCCGCGCCTACTTGCTGCGCGACGGCCTGCTGACCCAGATCACCCAGGACCACACCTGGGTGCAACGGCTGGTCGACGAGGGCCGGATCACCGAAGAGGAAGCCACGACCCACCCCCAGCGCTCGCTCCTGATGAGAGCTCTGGGCAGCGGCGAGCACGTGGAACCCGACCTCTCGATCCGCGAGGTCAGGACCGGCGACCGCTACCTCATCTGCTCCGACGGCCTGTCCGGCGTGGTCTCCCACCAGACCCTGGAAGAGACCCTCGCCGACTACCACGGGCCGCACGAGACCGTGCAGGCGCTGATCCAGCTCGCCCTGCGCGGCGGCGGACCGGACAACATCACCTGCATCGTCGCGGACGTCCTCGACACCGACAGCGGCGACACCCTCGCCGCCCAGCTCAACGACACCCCGGTGGTCGTGGGCGCGGTCGCCGAGAACCAGCACCAGCTCTTCGACGGCGGCAACGCCATGCAGACCCCCGCGGGCCGCGCCTCCGGGCTCGGCCGCCGGGCCACCCCGCCGCCCGGCGCCTTCGGGCCCCCCGGCAGCGGTGAGGCCCCCGGCTACGGCGCCGCGCCCGACGCGGGCTACGGCGGCAACGGAGCGGGCGGCGGCGCGTACGGGAGCTTCGGCGAAGCCGACGGCTACGACGGCGACTCCTCCGCCTACGACGACACCTACGACCACCCGCGCAGGCGCCGCAGCAAAGGGCGCAAGTGGACGACCCGGACGCTGATGCTGCTGATCGCCGTGGGGCTGATCGGCGGCGGGCTCTACGCCGCCCACCGCTGGACGCAGACGCAGTACTACGTCGGCGTCAAGGACGAGCACGTGGCGCTCTACCGGGGCATCAGCCAGAACCTCGCCTGGATCAAGCTCTCCTCGGTCGAGACGGACCAGCCGGACATCGAGCTGAAGTACCTGCCGCCCTTCCAGCGCAAGCTCGTCGAGGGCACCATCAGCGAAGGCAGCCTCGACAGCGCCCGCAAGAAGATCGACGAACTCGCCGTGCAGGCCTCGGCCTGCAAGAAGGACGAAGCGCGCCGCACCGCCGAGGGGCAGCCCAACCAGACCCCGGCGCCCGGCACCGGCCTGACTCCCGAGGAGCAGAAGCTGGTCGGACAGTGCGGGAAGCAGTAGACAGACGCGGGCGCAGGGGGCCTGCCACACCATGAGCGTTGTCACCAACACGACCACCATCGGCGCCATCGAGCTGCCGAGCCGGCGCAACACCGAGCTGTTCCTGCTCGGGTTCGCCGTGGTCATCCCGATCTTCGCCTACGCCAACGTGGGCCTCGCGGTGCACGGCAAACTGCCTCCCGGCATGTTCGCGTACGGGCTCGGGCTCGGCCTCCTGGCCGGCCTGGCCCACCTCGTCGTGCGCCGGTACGCCAAGTACGCCGACCCGCTGCTGCTTCCGCTGGGGACCCTGCTCAACGGGCTGGGCCTGGTGTTCATCTGGCGCCTGGACCAGTCCGAGCGGCTCCAGAGCCTGGCCAAGCGGCAGTTCGGCGGGTTCTCCCCCTCCGCGCCGAACCAGATGTTCTACACGGCCGTCGGCCTCGCCCTGTTCGCGGGCGTGCTGCTGCTGCTCAAGGACCACCGCACGCTCCAGCGGTTCACGTACATCTCCATGGCGGTCTCGCTCGTCCTGCTGATCCTGCCCGTGATCCCGGGCCTCGGCGCGGACGTCTACGGCGCCAAGATCTGGATCAGCCTGGCCGGGTTCTCCATCCAGCCGGGTGAGTTCGCGAAGATCATCATCGCGGTGTTCTTCGCCGGGTACCTGATGGTCAAGCGCGACGCCCTGGCCCTGGCCAGCCGCCGCTTCATGGGGCTCTACCTGCCGCGCGGCCGCGACCTCGGCCCCATCCTGATGATCTGGGGCGTGAGCCTGCTCGTCCTCGTCTTCGAGAACGACCTCGGCACCTCGCTCCTCTTCTTCGGCATGTTCGTGATCATGCTGTACGTCGCCACCGAGCGCACCAGCTGGATCGTCATCGGCCTGCTCATGAGCGTCGCGGGCGCCGTCGTGGTCGGCACCACCGCCAGCCACGTCAAGGTCCGCGTCACCGCCTGGCTCGACCCCTTCGCCTGCTACGCCACCTCCGGCGCCTGCGAGCAGGTCGGCCAGTCGCTGATGAGCTTCGGCTCCGGCGGGGTCCTCGGCACCGGCCTCGGCCAGGGCCACTCCGACCTGATCCTCTTCGCCGCGAACTCCGACTTCATCTTCTCCACCGTCGGCGAGGAACTCGGGCTCGCGGGCGTCATGGCCTTCCTGCTGCTCTACGGCCTGATCATCGAGCGCGGCGTCCGCACGGCGCTCGCCGCGCGCGACCCCTTCGGCAAGCTCTTCGCGATCGGCCTCTCGGGCGCCTTCGCCATCCAGGTCTTCGTCGTCGCGGGTGGCGTCATGGGCCTCATCCCGCTCACCGGCATGACCATGCCCTTCCTCGCCTCCGGCGGTTCCTCCGTCCTCGCGAACTGGGCCCTCATCGGGATCCTCATCCGGATCAGCGACACCGCACGCCGTCCCGCCCCGGCACCGGCTCCGTCCCCCGACTCCGAGATGACCCAGGTGGTCCGACCCTCATGAACAAGCCCCTGCGCCGCATCTCGATCTTCTGCGGGCTGCTCGTCCTCGCCCTGCTGCTGCGGACCAACTGGCTCCAGTACGTCAAGGCCGAGGACCTCAGCACCCGCAAGGAGAACCGCCGGGTCCAGATCGCCCAGTACGCCTCGGAGCGCGGCAACATCATCGTCGGCGGCCAGCCCATCACCGGCTCGGTCGTCACGAACGGCAGCGACTACAAGTTCAAGCGCACCTACCTGGACGGCCCCATGTGGGCGCCGGTCACCGGGTACGCCTCGCAGGCCTTCGGCTCCACGCAGCTCGAATCGCTGGAAGACGGCATCCTCACCGGCAACGACGACCGGCTGTTCTTCGACCGCACCATCGGCATGTTCACCGGCGAGAAGAAGCAGGGCGGCAACGTCGTCACCACGCTGAACGCCGCCGCCCAGAAGGCCGCCTTCACCTCGCTCGGCAACAAGAAGGGCGCGGTCGCCGCCATCGACCCGCGCACCGGCGCGATCCTGGCGCTGGCCAGCACCCCCTCGTACGACCCCTCCACCTTCGCCGGCAACTCCAAGGCCGACGAGAAGGCCTGGGTCGCCCTCAAGGACAGCGAGGACAAGAACCTGGTCAACCGCGCCCTGCGCGAGACCTACCCGCCCGGCTCCACCTTCAAGGTCGTCACCGCCGCCGCCGCGCTGGAGCACGGTGTGGTCAGCAACATCGACGCCCCCACGGACACCCCCGAGCCGTACATCCTGCCGGGCACCAAGACCCAGCTGCCCAACCACGCGAGCGGCTGCGAGAAGGCCACCCTGAAGTTCGCGCTGGAAGTCTCCTGCAACTCCGTCTTCGCCAACGTCGGCGACAAGGTGGGGCGCGACAAAATGCTGGAGACCGCCCAGAAGTTCGGCTTCAACAACGACAAGATCGACGTCCCGGTCCGCGCGTTCGCGAGCGTCTACGACAAGACCATGGGCCGCGACGGCAACGCGCAGAGCGCCATCGGCCAGTTCAACACCGCCGCCACGCCGCTCCAGATGGCCATGGTCGCCGCCGCCGTCGCCAACGACGGCAAGCTGATGAAGCCCTACATGGTCGACAAGGTGACCGCCCCCAACCTGGACGTCCTGGAGAAGCACGAGCCGGAGGAGATGAGCCGCCCGCTCTCCCCCGCGAACGCGCAGAAGGTCCAGCAGATGATGGTCGACGTCGTCGAGAACGGCACCGGTACCGGCGCCAAGATCAACGGCGTCACCGTCGGCGGCAAGACCGGCACCGCGCAGCACGGCGAGAAGAACGCCAAGCGCCCCTACGCCTGGTTCATCTCCTACGCCAAGACCGACAAGGGCTCGCCCGTCGCCGTCGCCGTGGTGATCGAGGACTCCCAGGCCGACCGCGAGGACATCACCGGTGGCGGCCTCGCCGCGCCCGTCGCCCTCGCCGTCATGAACGCCGTGATCAAGAGCCAGGGCTGAGCCGCGGATGGCCCCGATACGACCGGCCCGCACCCCGGGCCCGCGCGGCTCCCGCGGGGGCCCGCGAGTGATCCGGATCACGGTCCCCGCGCACGTGGGAGCACACGGTACCGGTCCGGTATCGGCCTGTGGTCACGGGCCGATCAGCGACACGCGGCCGGTAGCCTTTGCGCGAACAGCGCACCGCCGGCCCTGCCACGGGCACGGTCGGGACTGACGGAGAGGGCTGGAACGTTATGGAAGAGCCGCGTCGCCTCGGCGGTCGGTACGAGCTGAGCCACGTGCTCGGCCGCGGTGGCATGGCCGAGGTCTACCTCGCCCACGACACCCGGCTCGGCCGTACCGTCGCCGTCAAGACACTGCGCGCCGACCTCGCCCGCGACCCGTCCTTCCAGGCTCGGTTCCGGCGCGAGGCCCAGTCGGCCGCCTCGCTCAACCATCCCGCCATCGTCGCCGTGTACGACACCGGCGAGGACTACGTCGACAACATCTCCATCCCGTACATCGTGATGGAGTACGTCGACGGCTCCACCCTGCGCGAACTCCTGCACTCCGGGCGCAAGCTGCTGCCCGAGCGCACCCTGGAAATGACCATCGGCATCCTCCAGGCCCTGGAGTACTCGCACCGCGCCCAGATCGTCCACCGCGACATCAAGCCCGCGAACGTCATGCTGACGCGCACCGGGCAGGTCAAGGTGATGGACTTCGGCATCGCCCGCGCCATGGGCGACTCCGGCATGACCATGACGCAGACCGCCGCCGTCATCGGCACCGCCCAGTACCTCTCCCCGGAGCAGGCCAAGGGCGAGCAGGTCGACGCGCGCTCCGACCTCTACTCCGCGGGCTGCCTGCTGTACGAACTGCTCACGGTGCGGCCCCCGTTCATCGGCGACTCCCCGGTCGCCGTCGCGTACCAGCACGTGCGCGAGGAACCGCAGCCCCCGAGCAACTTCGACCCCGAGATCACGCCCGAGATGGACGCCATCGTCCTCAAGGCGCTGGTCAAGGACCCCGACTACCGCTACCAGTCCGCCGACGAGATGCGCGCCGACATCGAGGCCTGCCTCGACGGCCAGCCCGTCGCCGCGGCCGCCAACATGAGCGCGGGCTACGGCGCCTACGGCTACCCGGACCAGCACCACCACGGCTACGACCAGCCGACCACCGCCCTGCGCGCCGCCGACGCCGGCCAGACCTCGATGATGCCGCCGATGCCGCCCGGCGACGGCGGTTACGGGTACGGCGACCAGGGCCACGGCGGCTACGACCAGAATCCGCGCCGCCGCCAGAGCCAGAAGAAGAGCCGGGCCTCGACCATCCTGCTCGTGGCGGCCGGGGTCCTCGTCCTGGTCGGCGCGATCCTGATCGGGCGCTCCCTGTTCGACGGCAAGGCCGACAACCGGCCGACCGTGCCCAAGCTGGTCGGCGACAGCTTCGACCGCGCGAGCAGCCGCGCGGCGAACGTCGGGCTGAAGATTGAGAAGACGGCCGAGGAGGCGTGCGAGGACCAGCCCAAGGGCAACGTCTGCACGCAGGACCCGGCGGCCGACCTCAAGGTCGACAAGAACTCGGTCATCAAGGTGAAGGTGTCCACGGGCCCGCCGAAGGTCGACGTCCTCGACGTCGTACGGATGACGTTCGACCAGGCCGAGGCGAAGCTCAAGGCCAAGGGCTTCCAGGTCGAGCGCAAGAACCAGGAGGACGACAGCACCCCGGGCATTGTCCTGGCCCAGAACCTGAAGGCCGGCAGCTCCGTCGAAAGGGGCACGGTCATCACCCTGACCGTGGCCAAGGAGCCGTCGAAGTCGGTCGTGCCCGATCTGACCGGCAAGACCAGGGAGCAGGCGGTCAAGCTCCTGAACGACGCCAAGCTCAAGCTCGGCAGCACCACCGAGGCCGACTCGACCGCTCCGCCGAAGACGATCATCGGGCAGGCGCTGGACGCCGGTTCGTCCGTCGAGCCGGGGACCGCGGTCAACGTCACCATCGCCAAGGCCGCCCAGTCGACCACCGTGCCCTTCCTGGCCGGCCGGACGCTGGCCCAGGCGCGGCAGGAGCTGACGGCCCGCGGGCTGACCCTCGGCTCGGTTCTCTCCGGTCCCTCGGACGACACCGCGACGATCCTGAGCACCGACCCGGGCTTCGGTCAGCCGGTGGCCGCCGGTTCCGCGGTGAACGTCAACACGATGCCGGGACAGCAGGGCGGCAACAACCAGGGCACCGGGCTCCTCGGCGGGATCGGCAACCACCGCTGATCCGCGGCGACTCCGGGCGCGCACACGCCCCGTACACGGCATGACACGGGAAGCTCTGGCCCTAGGGCCAGAGCTTCCCGTGCGTGCGGGAGAGGGCCGCCCAGGGGCCGTCCCGGGCCACCCGCCACGGGGGCCGCGGTCGGTGGGGTCAGCGGAGCTCGGGCGGCGGGGTGCGCTTCGCGTCCACCGCGTCCGTACGGACCAGCTCGCCCCACACCACGTACCGGAACTTCGATGTGTAGACCGGCGTGCAGGTCGTGAGCGTGATGTAGCGGCCGGGCGCGGTCTTCCCCGACTCCTTGGGGACCGGGTTGATCACGTCGGTGTTGTACTTCGACGTCTGGCGCAGCTCGGCGAAGACCCTGTAGACGTACCAGCTGTCGCGGGTCTCGAAGACGACGGCGTCGCCCGTCTTCACCTTGTCGATGTTGTGGAACTTGGCCCCGTGCCCGTCGCGGTGCGCGGCCAGCGCGAAGTTGCCCCGCGCGTCCCACGGCAGCGCGGACTTCACCGGATCCGTGTAGTACCCGGCCACGCCGTCGTTGATGACCTCGGCCGACGTGCCGCGCTTGACCAGCACCTCGCCGTTCCTCATCGCCGGCACGTGCAGGAAGCCGATGCCGTCGCGGGTGTCGAGGGCGCCGGCCTGCGGGGTCGCCGAGGGCGGGCCCGCCTGCCACTGGCGGCGGACCGTGTCACCGCGCCGCGCGGCGTCCCGGTCGGCCAGGACGTTCGTCCACCACAGCGAGTACGCCACGAACAGGGCGAGCACCAGGCCCAGGGTGATCAGCAGTTCGCCCAGCAGGCTGAGGAAGCCGGCGAGCCGGCTCGGGCGGCCGGCTCCGGCGCGGGGATCGGCGCGGTGGGCACGTGACACTGCGGGTTCGTCCTCTGCGGTGGTGCGGGCGGTTCGGGAGCCGGGAGCCGGCGGACGGCGGGATCTGCGGACGGCGGCCGCTACCGCTGCGCGAGCGCGGCGGGAGCGCCCTTGGCGCGGGGGCGTTCGTCCACCATCTTCCCCCAGACGATCAACCGGTACGTGCTGGTGAATTCGGGGGTGCAGGTCGTCAGCGTGATGTACCGCCCGGGAGCCGTGAAGCCCGATCCCTCGGGCACCGGCTTGATCACGGAGACGTTCGTCGGCGGTGTCTGCGCCAGCGCCGAGGTCACCTCGTACGTGTAGTACGCGTCCCGGGTCTCCACCACGACCTTGTCCCCGGCTTCGAGGCGGTTGATGTAACGGAAGGGCTCGCCATGGGTGTTGCGGTGGCCCGCCAGTGCGAAGTTGCCCTGCTTGTCGGACGGCATCCCCGACTGCGGCGACCCCTCGCCGCCGTAGTGCCCGACCATGCCCCGGTCCAGCACCTTCGGCTTGCTGATCCCCTCGGCCACCGGGACCTTCAGGTCCAGCTTGGGGACGTACAGGATCGCGAAGCCCTGACCGGGGGAGAAGGCCGGGGCCGGCGGCGCCGCCCCGTCGGTGTCCCAGTCACTGCGCAGGGAGCCCGCGGCGCCGTTCGCCTGCCGTTCGGCCAGGACGTTGGTGTACCAGAGCTGGTAGGTGACGAAGAGCAGCATCACCAGGCCGAGCGTGATGAACAGTTCCCCGGCGAGCCTGCTCGCGACCACCGCCGGTCCGCCGCCGGGCCGCCGCCGGGCCCGTCGGCGCGTACCGCTGCGGCCCGTCGCGACGCCGTCCGGGGCGCCACCGCCCGGGCCGCCCGCCGTCTTGCGGCGTCTGCCGCCGCGCCGGGAGGCGCGTTTGGCGGCTTCCTGAGCGGCCCTGCGCCGCGCGGCCCTGCCCCCGGGGGGCGCGGACGGCGCGAGGGAGGTCACGCGACGGCCTTGCCCACCACCGGGGCCAGCCCCACCGAGCGGGCCACGGCGCCCGCGTCACCGCAGCGCACCAGCCAGTTGGCGAGCATCTTGTGGCCCCACTCGGTCAGCACCGACTCGGGGTGGAACTGCACGCCCTCGACGTCGTGCTCGCGGTGGCGCAGCCCCATGATGATCCCGTCCTCGGTCCGCGCCGTGACCTCCAGCTCGGCCGGGAGCGTCAGCGGCTCGGCGGCGAGGGAGTGGTAGCGGGTCGCGGTGAAGGGCGACGGCAGTCCCGCGAAAACGCCCTGGCCCTCGTGGACGACCGGGGAGGTCTTGCCGTGCAGCAGCTCGGGGGCGCGGCCGACGACCCCGCCGTACGCCACCGCCATCGACTGCATGCCGAGGCACACGCCGAAGACCGGTACGCCGGTGCCCGCGCAGTGGCGGACCATCTCGACGCAGACCCCGGCCTCCTCGGGCGTGCCGGGTCCCGGGGAGAGCAGGACGCCGTCGAAACCGTCCTGGGCGTGGCCGAGGGCGACCTCGTCGTTGCGCACGACCTCGCACTCGGCGCCGAGCTGGTAGAGGTACTGGACCAGGTTGAAGACAAAGCTGTCGTAGTTGTCCACGACCAGAATGCGCGCGTTCACCCGGTGGCTCCCGATCCCTCGTCGACGGTCACATCGTTGAACGGAAGGAGCGGCTCGGCCCACGGGAAGACGTACTGGAAGAGCACGAACACCACCGCCAGGATCAGCACGAGGGAGATCAGCGCGCGTACCCACGCGTTGCCCGGCAGATTGCGCCAGATCCAGCCGTACATGCCGTCCGCGTCCCTTTCCCTCCGCGTACCGCGGGGGCGGTACCGCACCAGCCTAAAGCCACGGGGCGTCCCCGGTGGGTCAGCCGGGCAATCCCTGCGGCGGGCCCTGCGCGGCCGTCCTGGCGCCGGTGAGTTCCGCCCAGACGATCAGCCGGTGGCTGTGGCCCCATTCCGGATCACAGGTGGTCAGGGTGAGGTACCGGCCCGGCAAGGTGAAGGGGGACTTGCGGGGTACGGGATCGACCACCGCGACGTCGGTGGGCAGGGTCCGCAGCGGCTCGTTCCGGATGGTGTAGGTGTACCAGGCGGACGCGTCCTTGACGATCACCAGGTCGCCGGGGCGCAGGGCGGGGAAATCCTTGAAGGGGTCGCCGTACGTGCGCCGGTGCCCGGCGACCGAGAAGTTGCCCCCGGCGCCCGGGAGCGCGGTGTCCGCGTAGTGGCCGAGGCCCTTCTTCAGGACGTCGGTCCCGGTGCCCTCCAGCACCGGTTTGCGCCAGTCCGCTCCGAAGCGCGGGACGTACATCTCGGCGAAGGCCCGGCCCGCCTCGGGGGCCGGAGCGGGGGCCGGGGTCGGCGGGGCGGCAGGGGGCGTGGCGGTGGCGCCGGGCCCGGCCGCCGCCGCGGGGGCCGCCGCCGACCAGCGGTCGTGCAGCCGGGCGCTCTCGCCGTCCATGGCCCGGTCGGCCTTGACCCCGGTCCACAGCAGGACGTAGCCGACGAAGAGCACGATCACCGTGCCGGCGGTCAGGCACACCTCGCTGAACGTCCGCACCAGCAGCCGCAGTACGGCCTGGGCGGACGGCCGTCGTCCCGGCTCAGGACGCGGACGCGGACTCCACGGGCTTCGCATAGTGGAGGTCCACTGTGCCGGAGTAGCCCGGAAGTGTCAGCGCCTTCTGCTCCTCGACTTTCCAGCCCAGCCCGTAGGCGTTGACGTACAGCTGGTAGTTCTGGATGGCCGGAGAGGCGGCGAGCGCCTTGCGCAACGCGCCCGGGTCGCCGATCGCCGTGACCTTGTAGGGCGGCGAGTACACCCGGCCCTGCAGGATCAGGGTGTTGCCCACGCAGCGCACCGCACTGGTGGAGATCAGGCGCTGGTCCATGACCTCGATGCCGCGGGCGCCGCCCTGCCACAGGGCGTTGACCACGGCCTGGAGGTCCTGCTGGTGGATCACCAGGTCGTTGGGCTGCGGCTCGGGGACGTTGGGGATGCGGGCGGTGGCGTTCGGCGGGGCGTCGTTGAGGGTCACCGACACGGCCCTGCCGGAGAGCTCCTCGGTGCCGGCGGCGGCGCGCAGGGCCGCCAGTTTGGCGTCCTCCGCCTTGGTGCTGCCGTCGTCGCGGTCGGCCAGCGCATCGACCTCGCGGCGCACCTCGGCCGTGGAGGCGTCGAGTTCGGCGTTGTTCTGGCTGCGTTCGTGGATGAGGTCCGAGAGCTTCAGGAGCGAGCCGTCCGTGCGGATGTTCGTACCCTTGGACGTGTTGAAACTGGTGACGAAGATCAGCCCGGCCAGGGCGAACACGGCGGCCGTCAGCAGCCGCACCGGTGCGACCCGGCGACGGGGACCCGCGGAGGAGTCGTCGGAATTGCTCAACGTACCCTTCTCCTTCAACGCCACAGACCCACTACGCTAACGGACGCCCGGGGGAGGCAAGGTCCCCAGCGCATCGACAGGAGAGACCCTCGTGCCGAAGTCACGTATCCGCAAGAAGGACGATTACACCCCGCCGCCGGCGAAGCAGGCGCAGACGATCAGGCTGACCAACCGCAGCTGGGTAGCCCCGGTGATGCTGGCGTTCTTCCTGATCGGTCTCGCCTGGATCGTCGTCTTTTATGTGACCGACACCCAGCTGCCGATCGAATCCCTCGGCAATTGGAACATCGTGGTCGGTTTCGGCTTCATCGCGGCAGGCTTCGGCGTCTCGACGCAGTGGAAGTGACCGCACGGTGACGCGACCGCTTCCAGGCGGTAGCACAGCAGTAACCAGGGCCTGAAGCAAGCTCTCCCCATGAGTTATCCACAGCGTCATCCACACCTGAGGAAAAAGGCAGAAGATCTGTGGATAACTCTGTGGAGAGTTGACGCCGGTGTGACTTTTCCGAGGTGGCGGACGGGTGGTCGAGGGCCCGTAAAAGGGCCTCAGACCAGCTCTGATGTCCGCAGGAGCACGACGGCGACCGCCAGCAGGAACACGGCCGCGCAGGTCCCCCACTGGACCAGCGCCCGCCGCTTCCCGGCCGAGGCCGCGGGCGCCAGCATGCCCAGACCGACCAGCGCGCCGGTCACCAGCCCGCCGATGTGGGCCTGCCAGGAGATCTCCCCGGTCCCTCCGATCGGGACGAAGGTCAGCAGCAGCATCAGCAGGACCATCACGGCGATCGGGCGCATGCTGTACCGCATCCGCCGCATCAGCACGACGGTGGCGCCCAGCAGCCCGAAGATCGCCCCGGACGCGCCCAGGGTCGGCATGTTCGGCGGGGTCAGCAGGTAGACCAGCGCGCTGCCGCCCAGCCCGGACAGCAGGTACACGGCGAGGTAGCGGGCCCGGCCGAGGGCCGCCTCCAGCGGGGCCCCGAGGAACCACAGGGCCGTCATGTTGCCGATGATGTGCCACCACTGCTCGTGCAGGAAGACCGAGGTCAGCAGCCGGTAGTACTGGCCGGTGGACACGCCTTCCAGCGGGCCGCCCAGATAGTCGACGTACCGGCCGATCAGCTCCAGCGGGGCCAGCACCGCGGGGGCGACGAGGGCCGCGAGGAACACCGCGACGTTGATCCCCACCAGGATCCGGGTCACCAGCGCGGTGTCCGCGGCCACGGCGCCGCCCGCGAGGGTGCGCGGGGTGTTCGGCGACGCGGAGTGGCCCGTACCGGAGCCGCCGCGGACGCATTCGGGGCACTGGAACCCCACCGAGGCGCTGATCATGCAGTCGGTGCAGATCGGGCGCTCGCAGCGGGCGCACCTGATCCCGGTCTCCTGGCCGGGGTGCCGGTAGCAGCCCGGGGCCCGTCCGGTGCCGGTGCGGTCGCTGTCCATCGGTTCCCTCCGTCGAACGCGGTCCCGTGCGTCGGGTGCGGGTCAGCGCTCCTCGATCACCACGGCCTTGATGATCACGTCCTCCACGGGACGGTCGGTGCGCGGGTTGGTCGCCCCGGAGGCGATGGCGCTGACGACGGCCTGGCTGGCCTTGTCGGTGATCTCGCCGAAGATCGTGTGCTTGCGGGTCAGCCAGGCGGTGGGTGCGACGGTGATGAAGAACTGGGAGCCGTTCGTGCCCGGCCCGGAGTTGGCCATGGCCAGCAGGAACGGCTTGGTGAAGGCCAGGTCGGGGTGGAACTCGTCGGCGAACTGGTACCCGGGACCCCCGGTGCCGTTCCCCAGCGGGTCACCGCCCTGGATCATGAAACCGCTGATCACCCGGTGGAAGACGGTGCCGTCGTAGAACGGTTCGGTGGTCTTCTGGCCGTCGGAGGGGCGGGTCCACTCGCGCTCGCCCTTGGCCAGTTCCACGAAGTTCCGGACGGTTTTCGGGGCATGGTTCGCCAGCAGCTCGATCTCGATGTCGCCCTGGTTCGTCTTGAGGGTGGCGAAAAGCTTCGCGGCCACGAATCTGCCTTCCATCGTCATCACTACTGGTCGGCCGAATCTTCCCACGGAGTGCCGCACGAGGAGGAAATAGGCCACTCGGATGCCCTGTCACCATGCCGCGGTGCGGCATCACAGGCATGATCCGGGAAAGGGTGGAAAGGTGAACCGTGTCCGCCGAACCGTGTCCGCCACCAAGGAGGAGGATCCCGTGACCCGCAAGGACAGCGTGCACGCCGCGGCCGAGAGCGCGAGGGACAGCATGCGGCACGCAGCCGAGGTGGTGGCGCCGTACGCGGGAACCGCCAAGGACGCCGCCGCCCACTACGCCCACGAGGCGAACGTACGCCTGTCACCGAAGGTTGCGTACGCCGCCGGTGAAGCGGCCCGCCAGGCCCGGACGGCCTACGACAGCCATCTGCATCCCCGCGTGCTGTCGGCGCGCGCCCACGTTCCGCCGAACGTCGACCGGGCGGCGACCCGCGCCGTGGTCCAGACCCGCAAGGCCGCGCGGCAGGCGGCCGATTACACGGCGCCGAAGCTGGAGAGCGCGCTCGCGGCGGCGCAGCCGGTGGCCGAGGAGGCCGCTTCGCGGTCGACCGCCGCACTGGCCGCGCTGCGCGGGCAGGTGTCGGCCCAGGACGTGCAGAAGCTGGTCCGGCGCAACGAGCGCCGGGCGCGGCGCGGCCGCCTGTTCAAGGGCGTCGCGCTGGTCGGCCTGCTCGCCGGCGGGGCCTACGCCGCGTGGAAGTGGTGGGACCAGCAGTCGAACCCGGACTGGCTGGTGGAGCCGCCCGCCGCGACCGAGGTGTCGGCGCGCGACGGCGAGGCGGCGGCGACCTTCGAGGAGGAGCTGGCGGCGAAGGAGCAGTCGGCGGCCGACGAGGAGCAGCAGCAGCCGTAAGGGCGCGTGCGAGAACGGCGACGGGGCCCGGATCCGTAAGTGGATCCGGGCCCCGTCGTCATGTCACGCCGTCCGCGCTCAGTTGGGCAGGGTGAGCAGCATGCCCGGGCGGATCAGGTCGGGGTTGGAGCCGACGACGCCCTTGTTCATGGCGTACAGCTCGCGCCAGCGGGCCTCGTTGCCCAGCTCGCGGCGGGCGATGGCGGAGAGGGAGTCCCCGGTCCGGACCGTGTAGGTGCGCTTCTTGGCCACGGGCCCGGGCTTGGCCGCCGCCCCGGCGGGCCGGTGGGGCGCGTCCGGCGCGGGCTTGGGTGCGGCCGCAGCGGGCTTCGGTGCGGCCGGCGCCGGGCTCGGTGCGGCCGTGCCCGGCTGCGGTGCGGGCGGCGCGGGCTTGGGCGGGGTGGCCGTCGGGGCGGCGGCGCGGGCCCGGTCCGCCATCCGGTCCGCGGCCTCCCTGGTCGCCGCGGCCGACGCGTCGCCGTACGTGGCGGTGCCCGCCGGGGCGCTCGGCGCGGCTGCCCGGGCGGCGGCCTGCTGTTCGACCTGCTCCTTCACCTTCTCCGCGGCGTCGTGCGCCCTCTGTTTGTCGGACTTGAGGAAGTCGAAGATTCCCATGGTGTGAACGCCTCCGGCGTGGTGGGCCCCCCTGGCTCGATGCCCTCCCCACTCTCGGCCACGGCAGGCCGCCCGGCCGCGTGACTGGCCCGTCCGGGGGACACCGGCAGCGGCTACGCCCCGTCCGCTCCCGGCGTCCGCCGCGCTGCCCCGACTTGCCGCGACCTGCCCCGACCTGCCCCGACCTGCCGCGGCCCGACCGCCCCACCCGGGCCGGATGTTTCACGTGAAACACTCACCCGCTGACTCCACGAGGCCGGGGCCGGTTCGGGACGGCACGTTCCACCAGGCAATACTCGCCGGTATGACATTCGACGCGTTCAAGATGCCCGAGACCCGGGCGTGCACCACCGCCCTGGAAGTGGCCACCGCCTACTGCTCCCCGGCGCTGCTGAACCACTCCGTGCGGGCCTATGTCTGGGCGGCCGCCCACGCCACCGCGGAGGGGATCGATTTTGATCCCGAGCTGATGTACGTCGGCGCGATGTTCCACGACATCGCCCTGGTGCCGGAGTTCGACAGCCACACCGTGGGCTTCGACGACGCGAGCGGCCACGTGGCATGGGTGTTCGCCGCCGGCGCCGCCTGGCCGGTGCCGCGCCGCAAGCGGCTGATGGAGGTCGTCGTCGCCCACATGCTGGACGAGGTCGACGTGCACACGGACCCGGAGGGCTACCTGCTGGAGCGTTCGACCAGCATGGACATCTCGGGCCGGTACATGGACGATTTCTCGCCGGAGTTCAAGGCCGAGGTGCTGGAGCGCTATCCCCGCCTCGGTATCGCGGAGGAGTTCCTCGCCTGCTTCCGTGACCAGGCGGAACGCAAGCCCGACAGCTCCCCCGCGGCGTCGCTGCGGAACAACATCGCCGAACGGATCCTCTCGAACCAGCTCGACAGGTAACCGGAGCGGCCTGCGCAGCCACCGGGAGCCGCGGTCCCGGGGGTCCAGGCGGGCCGGGCGCGCCCGGACTCGTCACAGGAAGCGGCGGATGGGAACGATCGAGTGCTCCCGCAGGCGCCGCAACGGGGATCGCGCGGACCACGTGCCGGCGTCGATGCCCTCGCTGAGCGCCCGGTCCTGGTCGAAGTGCCCGTCCAGGGCGGCGGTCAGCTCCTCGTCCAGGACGGCGAGCACGACCTCCTCGTCGTGGTCGAGGGAACGGCGGTTGAAGTTGGCGGAGCCCACGAGGGAGAGCGTGCCGTCCATGGTGAGCACCTTGGCGTGCATCATCGACGGCCCGTACTCCCAGATCCTCACCCCCGCGTCGAGCAGCCCCGCGTAGAGCCGCTGCCCGGCCAGCCGGCACACCGGCTTGTCCGTGTGCGCCCCGGGCACGATCAGCTCCACGTCCACTCCCCGGCGCGCGGCGGCCGCGAGCAGCCCGGCGAACCGGGCATCCGGGGCGAAGTAGGCGGTGGTCAGCCGGATCCTGACCTCCGCCGATTCGAGCACGACCCGCAGCAGGGTCCGCACGTCCTGCCATCCGACGCTCGCCGAGCCCCGCACCACCTGGACGACTGCCTGCCCCCCGGGCGGGTGCTCGGCGAACCGGTCCCGGTCGTCGAAGAGGGTGCCATGGCACTCCGCCCAGTTCTGGACGAAGGCGGCCGCCAGCCCGTCCACCGCGGGACCGCGCACCCGGAAGTGGGTTTCGCGCCACTCCCCCGCGTGGCGCACGTCTCCCGACCACTCCTCGCCGATGCCCACCCCACCGGTGAAGGCGGTCGTCTCGTCGACGACGAGCACCTTGCGGTGGCAACGGTGGTTCTGCTTGAGCGGCGACAGCCACAAGGGCTTGCGGAACCAGGCCACGTGGACTCCGGCCCGGCGCAGCTCGGACAGCAGTTCCTCCTCGATGAGCCGGCTGCCGAAGCCGTCGAGCAGCAGGCGCACCCGTACGCCGGCCCGTGCCCGGTCCGCGAGCGCGGTCGCGAACTCGCGGGCGATCGCACCCCGCCAGTACACGAAGGTCATCATGTCGACGGTCGCGCGTGCCGAGCCGATGCTCGCCAGCATCGCCGAGAAGATCTCGTCGCCGTTGCGCAGCGGCAGCACGCCGTTGCCTTCGGTGGCCGGGGTGCCCAGGAGGCGCTCCAGGCGGCGCCGCATCCGCGAGGCGCGGTCTCCCGTGGGCTGCGGGTCCGGAGGGGCGCCGACTGCGGCAGCGAGCACGGGCAGGACCTGGACCGTCGACATGGGGATTCTCCTGGGCGATGCGGCGCCGCGGCCCCCGGTCGGGGGCCGCGGCGGTTCACGGCTTGCGTCCGGGGTCAGACCCCCGCGAGTGCCGGGACCGACCCGATGAACGCGGGGTCCAGCCGATGGACACTGGGCGCGACGGCGCGCCCGGTGTGGAGTGCGGCGGCAGCGGCGTGGCCGGGGAGGCCGCCGATGTTGACGATCCGCCACCCCGGTGGGGCGCCGTCCGTGCCGGGATCCTCCCCCAGGTAGTCCAGGTCCAGGTCCCGGCCGAGACCGGTGCCGATGCCCTTCAGGTACGCCTCCTTGCGCACCCACAGGCGGGCGAAGACCGAGCTGCTGTCCCCGGGCGCGGCCGCCAGCACCTCGCGCGCCTCCGCGTGGTGCAGGGTGGCGGCGAGTTCGGTGACGACCTCCGGCTGCGGCAGTACTTCCACATCGACGCCGATCGGTACCGACGCCACACCCACCAGCACCAGATCGCCGCCGTGCGACAGCGAGAAGTGCAGCGGGGTACGGGCCCCCGCCACGGCCGGACGGCCGTGCGGGGCGCCGCAGCAGGGGCAGGGCTCCGAGTGGAAGCGCACCTCCCGCGCCGGCACGCCCAGGTAGGCGCCGAGCAGCCGGCGCAGCGTGAGGTGCGCGACCGTGTAGCGGCGGCGGTCCAGGTCCCTGGCGAAGGAGGAGGCCCGGCGCCGTTCGTGCTCGTCGAGGACGGACAGGTCCAGGGCGGCCGGCACGTCCTCCGGGACACGCAGCAGCCACAGGTCCGCCGAACCGTCCGCGGGCACGGGCAGCGCGATGGGCCACTTCGTGGGGAGGACGTGCGCGGTGGCCGTCATGTGATCGCGTACCTCCCGGGACCGGTCACCGGATGTCCCGGTTCACGTGCAGGTCGGACATGGCGACGAGGATGCGCCGGTCGCCGCGGAACGGTTCCCGGGCGTGCGTGGCGAGGAAGTTGTCGACCACGAGCACGTCGCCGCGCTGCCAGGGCAGGGAGACGGCGGCCTCCCGGTAGAGCTCGCCGATGAGCTCGACCGCTTCGTCCTCGATCGGCGAGCCGTCGCCGTAGAAGGCGTTGCGCGGCACGCCGTCCGCCCCGTACTCCTCCAGCAGGTAGGCGCCCACGTCGCTGGGCAGGGTGGAGATGTGCCAGAGGTGGGCGTGGTTGAACCACACCGTCTCACCCGTGCGCGGGTGCCGGGAGACGGCCTGGCGCACGGCCCGGGTCCGCAGCGCGTCGCGGCCGATCCACTCGAATTCGGTGCGCGAGGCCCGGCAGTAAGCCTCCACCTCCGCGCGGTCCTCGGTCTGGAAGACGACCTGCCAGGGGATGTCGAGGTCAGGGCTGTAGTTGCGCACGTAACCGACCCCGTGGCGCTGGAAGCGCTCGCGCAGCTCGGCCGGAATCCTGGGGAGGACCGCACGCTCGCTGGCGACGGGCGTGGCGCCACCCGTCGGCGAGGGCCGGTCGCCGTAGAAGTACAGCCTGCCGGGCCAGTTGTGGGAGTACGACATCTCGTGGTGGAAGGCGATCCACCGGTCCTCGCTGAGCTCGGTGGAGGTGAAGACCTTGTCGGCGATCTCGGTGCGGGGCGCCGCCCGCTCCAGGTAGTCGAGCAGTTCGGGCGAGAACGCCCGGGCGGCCGCGCCGAAGTCCTCGGGGCTTTCGAGCGCGAAGCCCCGGAAGAGCAGGGCGCCGTGGCGGTCGAGTTCGTCGGTGAGCCGCGCGTGGTTCGCGGAGATCCACGGGTCGAGGCGCAACCCGGGGTCGGCCGCCTCGATCTTCAGGAGGAACGGCTCCGGGTCCACGGGGGCGGTCAGGACCCGGCCCGCGGTGAAGTCCTCGGTCATGCCGCGGCGCCTTCCCCGGCGGCCGGACGCACCGGGTCCGACATCGCGGCGAGGACGCGACGGGCGCCCTCGAAGGGCTCCCGGGCGTGAGCCGTGATCATGTTCTCCACGAGCAGGACGTCGCCGGGCTCCCAGTCGAAGCCCGTGGTCTCGGCGGCGAAGGCCGCGCGCAGTTCGGCCAGCGTCCCGTCCTCGATGGGGGTGCCGTCGCCGTAGTACGTGTTGTACGGCAAGTCCTCCTCCTCCAGCGCCTCGCGCAGCCCGGTGCTGACCTCCTCGGGCAGCGAGGTGATGTGGAAGAACACCGCGTGGTTGAACCAGGTCCGCTCGCCCGTCACCGGGTGGGTGTGCACGGCGGGGCGGGTCTGACGGGTCCTGAGCTGGCCCCCCTCCACCCACTCGACGGCGATGCCCGCGGCCTCGCAGTACGCGGTGACCTGCTCGGGGTCGTCCGTCTGGAACGCCTCCTGCCAGGACAGGCTGATCCCCGGGATGTAGTTGCGCACGTAACTCACGCCGAGGCGTTCGAACTTCTCGACCGTCTCGGGGCGCAGTGCCGCGAGCACCCGGCGCGAATCGGCGAGCGGGGTGCGGCCGCCGCGCTCGGCGGGCCGCTCGCAGCAGAAGACGATCCGCATCGGCCAGTTGTCCGTGTACGACTGCTCGTTGTGCAGCAGGATGTGCTGGTCGGCGGGGTACTCGGTGGACGTGTAGATGCCGTCCGACACTTCGGTACGGGGTGAGGACCGCTCTCCGTACTCCAGGACCCGGTCGGACACGGCATCCATCACGGAGCGGAACTCCGCGGAGCCGGCGACCGCGAAGCCGCGGAAGAGGACCGCTCCGGCCCGTACGGCCAGGTCGTTCACGAGCGGCCGGTTGGTGCGGATCCACTCCGCGAGGTCCGCTCCGGGAGCCGCCGCACGCACGAGGGCCGGCAGCGCGCGGCCGTCCTCCCACGCCTGGGCCGCCGCCGGAACCGGCGCGCCGGTCGGCGCGTCAATCACGTGTGTCATCTGCGTCATCAAGGGTCTCCAGATCAGTGGGAAGGGCCAGCCGCGGCAACAGCCCGGCAATCAGCTGGGCCGCCCGGTCCTTCAGGTAGAAGTGGCCACCGGGCTGCGTGAGCAGGGTGAATCCGCTGTCGGTCAGCTCGCCCCAGGCACGGGCCTGGTCCGGGGTGTGCCCCGTCTCCCGGTCGCCGCGCACCGCCGTGACCGGGCAGGACAGGACGGGCGTCTCGCGGGGGAGGTACGTCTCGATGAGCCGGTAGTCACTGCGCAGCGGGCCGAGGACGAGGTCGACCAGCTCGGGATGGGCCAGCACCTCGTCGTCGATGCCGCCGAGGTCCCTGATCCGGGACAGGAACGCGGCGTCGTCCAGGGTATGGACGGTGCCGGGCTGCCGGGTGCCGGGGGCGGCGTGCCCCGAGACGACGAGGTGGTGCGGCGGGAGGCCCCTCTCCTGTAGTCGCCGCGCCACTTCGTAGGCGAGCGTCGCGCCCATGCTGTGCCCGAAGAGCGCCAGCGGCAGGTCGCGCAGGGGCAGCAGCACCTCGGTGATCTGCTCGGCGAGTTCGTGCAGGTCTGTGGCGTACGGGTCGCTCATCCGGACCTCACGGCCCGGGTACTGGACCACCCGGTGGTCGTAGGCGTCCGGGAGCAGGTCCGCCCAGGGGCGGAAGAAGCTCGCCCAGCCGCCGGCGTGCGGGAAGCAGACGAGCCGGAGCGACGTGGCGCCGGCGGGCCGGAAACCGCGCAACCACAGGTCCTGCGGCGAGGTGACGCGAGCGGCGGGGCGGTCCGTCGTCGGGTACGTCATGGGGTGGGGCTCCGTCAGGTCGTGAGGGCGCGGTCAGCCGCGGTACGCGGCGCGATCGATGCGCGGGATGGCCGCCACGGCGGCCGGTGCGGCCTCCTGCAGCTGTTCCTGCAGCCGTTCGTCCACCAGGACCGCGAGCGCGGCGACCGTCGGCGCCTGCAGGAACTGGCCGATGCGCAGACCCGCTCCGAGGTTCGAGCGGATCCGGGCGATCGCCCGGATCGCGAGCAGGGAGTGGCCGCCCAGGTCGAAGAAGGAGTCGTACACGCCGATCCGGGGGACGGCCAGGAGCTCGGCGCAGATCGCGGCGATCGCCTCTTCGGTCGGGGTGCGCGGCGCCGTGTACACGGGACCGGTGGGGCGGGTGCCCTCCGGCTGGGGCAGTGCGGACCGGTCCAGCTTGCCGTGGTCCCCCAGCGGCCAGCCGTCGAGGACCATGAGGTGCGCGGGCACCATGGCCTCGGGCAGCCGCTCGCGCAGGTACTCCTGGAGTTCGGGGACACGGGCCCCGCCGGTGACGTAGCCGACGAGCTGCGGCTGACCGTCCGCGTCGGGCCGGGCCGTCACCAGTGCGCCGGTGAGGTCCGGGTGCGCGCGCAGGACGGCTTCTATCTCGCCGGTCTCGACGCGGTTGCCGCGGATCTTCACCTGGCCGTCGGCACGGCCGCGGAACTCGACCGTTCCGTCCGGGCGCCAGCAGACCAGGTCTCCCGTCGCGTACAGCCGCTGCCCGGTGGCGAAGGGGTGGGGGACGAAGCTCGCGGCGGTCTGGCCGGGGCGGTCCAGGTAGCCGCGCGCGGTCTGGACGCCGCCGATGTACAGCTGGCCCGGCACGCCGACCGGCTGGGGGCGGCCCGCGGCGTCGAGCACGTACAGCTCGACACCGGGAACGGGGCGGCCGATCGGCACGCGGCCCGAGGCCGCGGACGTGACCCGGCCGGCGGTGACGTCGATGACCGCCTCGGTGGGCCCGTACTGATTGTGCAGTTCGGCCCCGGGGTAGCGCTCCAGTGTCCGCTCGGCGAGGGCGGCCGGCAGTTCCTCGCCACCGCTGAGGAGGACGCGCAGTGCCCGGTGTCCGCCGTCGGGGGTGTCCAGGAAGGCGGCGAGCATGGACGGCACGAAGTGGCAGAGGGTGATGCGCTGCCGGTCGAGGACGTCGTGGAGGTACTCGACGTCGCGGTGGCCACCCGGGCGGGCGCTGACCACGGTGGCGCCGGTGACCAGCGGCCACAGCAGCTCCCACAGGGACACGTCGAAGCCGAGCGGGGTCTTTTGCATCACCCGGTCGCCGGGGGCGAGCCGGTAGTCGCGCTGCATGCCGTGCAGGCGGTTGAGGAGGCCACGGTGGGTGTTCAGGACGCCCTTGGGGCGCCCTGTCGAACCGGAGGTGAAGAGCAGGTAGGCGGCGGAGTCCCCGGTGACGGGGGCGGGCTCGGGACGGTGCACGGGCCGGCGGGAGACCTCGCTGCCGGTGATGTCGAGGCGGCGCCGGCCCGGGAAGTGGCCGACGAGGTCGGCGCTGGTGATGACGAGGGCGGGCGCACCGTCCTCGACGAGCTGGTCGAGCCGTGCCTTCGGATAGTCGGGGTCGAGCGGCAGGTACACCGCCCCGGCCTTGAGGACTCCGAGGACGGCGGGCAGGAGTTCGGCGCTCCGGTGCAGGCAGACGGCGACCCGGTCCTCGGAGCCGATACCGCGCTCCTTGAGGAGGTGCGCCACCTGGTTCGCGCGGACGTCCAGCTCGGCGTAGGTGAGGCTCTCACCGGTCTCGTCCGTCACCACCGCGACGGCGTCCGGGGTGGCGTCGGCCTGCGCCTCGAACCACTGCGGGAGCGCGGAGCCGGTCAGCGCCCCAGTGCCGGCGTTGCTGAACTCCTGTGTCACCTGGGTGAGTTCATCGGCTCCGAGGACGGGGAGACCGGTGACCGGGAGGTCTGGGTCGGCTGCGACGGCCGTCAGGACGGTCTCAAAGGCGGTGGCGAGGCGCTGTGCGGTGGCCCGGTCGTAGAGCTCGGTGGAGAACTCCAGCCAGCCGGCGAGGCCGCCGTCGCCGTCCGGTGCGAGCTGGACGGAGAGGTCGCAGCGCACGGTGCCGACCAGGGCCGGCAGCACGCGGCAGTCGAGACCGGGCGCGGAGAAGGCCACCGGCGGTGTGTTGTGCAGGGCCAGCCAGTGGCGGGCCAGGGCGGTCTGTCCCGATACGTCACGCTCGGCCTTGAGCTCGTGCACGATCCGCTCGAACGGAACGTCCTGGTGCTCCTGCGCCTGGTTGCAGACGTCACGGGTGCGCAGGAGCAGGGTGCGGAAGGTGTCGCCCGGCTCTTGGCGCACACGCAGCGGCAGCGTGTTGACGAAGAAGCCGACGACGTCCTCGAGTTCGGTGCGGCGGCGACCCGCCATGGGGGTGCCGACGATCACGTCGTCATCGCCCGACCAGCGTCCGAGCACCGTCGACCAGGCGGCGACCATGGCCATGAAGAGGGTCGCCTGGGACTCGCCGGTCCACGCGCGCAGCCGGGCGATGAGCTCGGGCGTCAGGGTGATCGGGACGGTGTCGCCCGCGTAGGTGCGCGCCGTGGGGCGGGGCCGGTCGGTCGGCACGTCGTTGGAGGGCAGGCCGGCCAGTTCGCCGCGCCAGAAGTCCAGCTGTTCGGCCAGGGCGCCCTGCTCGAGGCGACCGCGCTGCCAGACCGCGAAGTCGGCGTACTGGAGCGACGGTTCGGGGAGCTTCGGCTCATCGCCGGCCGCCAGGGCGGCGTAGGCGGCCCCCATCTCACCCATGAGCAGGCCGAGCGACCAGCCGTCCACCACGATGTGGTGCACGCACAGGACGAGCACCCACTCGGGCTCCTCGGCGTCGGTCACTTTCAGCAGGTCCGCGCGCAGCAGCGGCGGCCTGGCGAGGTCGAAGCCCTCGGAGGCGGCCCGTGTCACCTCGGCCGTCACCCCCTCACCGGTGACCTCCCGCACCGGAAGCCCGATGGGGAAGCGGCCGGCGGGGTGGATGACCTGCTCGACGCGGTCGCCGCTCTCCTCCAGCCCGGTGCGCAGCACCTCGTGCCGGTCGACCAGGAACTGCAGGGAGCGGCGCAGTGCGTCGGTGTCCAGGTCCCCGCGCAGGCGCAGCGCACCGGAGCCGACGTACATGGCGGAGCCGGGCCGCATCCGCTCGACGATGTAGAGGCGCTCCTGACCGAAGGACAGTTCGGCGCGGGAGAGGTCTCCGGAAGGACCGCCGTCACGGCGCGGGATGCGGTCCGCGGCCCGGCCGGCGCCCGCCTCATCGAGCAGCTTGTCGAGGAGCCGCAGTTGGTCGGTCGAGAACGGGGTGCTCAAGGGAATCCTCCGGAAAGGGACGGGTACGACGGGAGTGGCGGGTACGGCGGGCGGTCAGCCGGACATCGCCGCCATCTCCTCGCGCAGGCTCAGCGGCCGCATGTCCGTCCACACCTCGTCGATGTGCGCCAGGCATTCCTCACGGCTGCCCGTCGTGCCCTCGCTGCGCCAGCCGGCGGGCGGCTCGACGTCCGCGCGCCAGATCGAGTACTGCAGTTCGTCGTTGAGTACGACGCTGAATTCGGGCTGCTCGCTGCGTTCGTCGGACATGGGTGGTTCCTCTCGCTCGGCTGGGGCCGGTTTGCCTGGGCGGGCCTGTGCTCCGCCGCACACCGGGGCCGTCGAGGGCGGTGAACGGTCGAGTGGTGCGGCGCGTTCCTACGGCGCCCCCACCCCGTTCACCGGGCGACTTGCGGCTGCAGGCTCCGGTGCCCGTAAGTCAACTCGGCCGCCGGCGCCTTGTAATGTCGGGGCTTCTCCTGATGGGCCACCGGGTGGGCGGTGGCGGATTCCGGGGCCTGCCCCACGTGCTCGGACCGGCCGACGGCCGCGGCGACCTCGGCCCGCGAGGACACGTCCAGCTTCCGGAAGATCCGGCCGAGGTGGGTTTCGACCGTCTTGTGGCTCAGGTCCAGGGCGCGGGCGATCTGCTGGTTGGTGCGTCCGCCGCTGACGAGGACGGCGATCTCCAGTTCCCGCTTGCTGAGGGTGGCGAGGCCGGGTGCGGACCGGGTCCGCTGCCCCGGCACGACGGCGCCGGAGACGGCGACCGCGGCAGCGGTCACCTCGTCCTTGAGCGCGAGCGCGAGGCCGAGCAGGTAGGGGGAGTCGACCGCGGCCGCGTTGGTCTCGGCACAGGCCGCGTGCCGTACCGCTCCGGCGAGGTCGCCGGCCGCCATCTGGAGGCGGGCCATGGCAATGGCCAGCTGCGGGATGACGCCCGTCAAGCGCCGGGCCTCGGCGATCCGCAGCCCCCGGCCGAGGTGGCCTGCGGCGAGGTCGGCCCGGCCGAGCGCGGACTCGGTCGCGGCGAGCCAGTACAGGCCGTCGAGGTGGCGCACGGCCGTCGCGTCGGGGAGTTCGTCGAGGAGCGGGGCCGCCCGGTCGGCGAGCTCCCGGGCCCGGTCGGTGGCTCCGGTGCGGACGGCGGTGGCGGCGAGCAGCGCGAACAGTCGGCCGCGCTCGGCGGCCGGCAGGGCCCCGGGCGGGGATCCGACCGCGGCGAGGTCGGCGTCGTTCGGCCCCTCTCCGGTCTCCAGGACGTGGATGAGCCGCTCGACCAGGATCTGGGCACCGGGCACGGCCCCGTCGGCCCTCGGGTCCCGCGCGGCAGCCTCCACTTCGGCCCGGGCGGCTCCGGTGTCGCCGAGCAGCCGCCAGATGCGGGCGCGGCAGAAGCGGGCGGCGGCGGAGACGTCGGGGGCAGCGGAGGCCGTGAGGGCGGGGGACGCGGCGGACGCCGTGAAGGTGCCGAGCGCCGCGAGGCCCTCTTGCAGGCGGCCGGTCAGGGCCAGCGTGCAGCCGAGCAGCAGCCGTACGCGGGGGCTCTGCTCGCGAACCGGGTCGAGGTCCATCGCGGTCCGGGTCCAGGCGGCGGCCTGCGCCGGGTCCTGCCACACCTGCTCGGTGGCGGCGCGCAGCAGGACGTCCGCGCCGGCCGCGTCGCCCTTGACGGCGCTGTGCTCCAGGTGCCGGGCGAGCGGTACGGAGGCGCCGTCGCGCGGGGTGAGCAGGGCGGTCGCGCGTTCGTGGGCGCCCTGGAGCCAGCCGGATCCGGCGGACTGGTAGGCGGCGGCGCGCAGCAGCGGGTTGCGGAAGCGCAAGCCCCGCGAGAGGGCGTTGCCCTGTAGCAGGTCCTCGCTCAGCAGTTCGTCCAGTGCTCCGCGCAGGGCGGCGCCGCTCAACTGGGTGACGTGGCCGACGGCGGCCACGTCGAAGCTCTCGCCCAGCACGGCGGCGGAGCGGGCCGCCAGCCAGCCGGCGGGGGTGAGGCCGCGGAACTCGCGCAGACAGTCGGTGAGCAGTCCGACGGGGAGCGGGAAGGCGGCGGCTCCTTCGTCGTCGGGTACGGCACGCAGGGCGGCGAACGCGCGCAGCAGCCCCGGGTTCCCCTCGGCCTCGGCGAGCAGGGTCTCGCAGTGAACCCGGCTGAGGTCGTCGGGCAGCAGGGAGAGCGCCTGCTCATCGCTCAGGGGCTCGATCGGCGCCCGGCGGAGGCGGCCCTGTGCGGCGGCTTCCGCGAGGAGACTGCGCAGCATGCCGTCGCCCTGGTGGGGGCGGTGGGCGAGCGCGAGCACGAGGGGCCCGGCCGGCGGGTGGCTGAGGAGGTGGGCCAGGAGGTCGAGGGAGGCGCCGTCGGCCCGGTGGGCGTCGTCGAAGGTGATCAGCAGGGGACGTTCGGCCCCCAGTGCCTCGAGCAGGGCGTGCACCGCGCGCAGGGTGTGGTACCGGTCCGCGGGGCTGTCCGGGGTCAGGGGTTCGGCGGCTGCGGCGAGCGAGGGGAAGACCGCGGCGAGGCGGCCGACACCGGCGGGCACGGCCAGGGCGTCGGTGTCGAAGCGTGCGAGGAGATCGTCGAGCGCGTCGACGAAGAGGCCGTACGGGACCGCGGCGAGGGTGGTCGTCGCCTGGCCGGCGGCGACGCGCCAGCCGCGGGAGGCCGCGTCACGGGTGAGCCGGTTCAGGAGGGAGGTCTTCCCGCTCCACCGCTCGCCGGGTATCTCCAGGACGGTGAGGCGCGGGGCGGATCCTTCGGGCACTTCGAAAAGGAATTCCAAACCCCTCTCCGGGGATTCTTCGAGGTGGCCGCTTTCCCTGCCGGTTCGACTGGTTTCAGGAGCCTGAATATGAGCGGACAAGGGAAGGACCTTTCGATCTGTCACGTGGTTCCAGGAGCCGGTCCAGAATCCTCTGGCGTACGTTCTCCGAATTCCTGCGTATTACTGCCAGCCGAGGGTGAACTCGGCGATGGGGGCGCTCGCGGTCTCTGCGGCCACCACCTGGGCGACGGGCTGCTCCTGCGCCGCGGCGGAAACCGCGGGGGCCACGACGGCGGCCAGGGTGAGGGCGGCTGCGGCGATGCGGGCGGCGAGGGTCTTCGACATGACGCGACTCCTTGGGAAGGGGGTGGTGGCCTGTCCCGGCCAGGGACTGCGGAGCGGGCCGTTCGGCTCGTTCCGGACCGTGTTGCCGGCCGGTGGTCACCATCCTGTCGGCCCCGGATGGCCCTTGTCAGCGGTCTGAGGTTGCACGAAGCGGCCTTTGCCTAATGCGTCCACCCCGGCTGGTCGGTGGTCGGCGGGGAGACGAGCCCTTCGTAGTACGGGCTGATCAGAGGCGCCTCGCAGCGCAGCACGCGGATGCGGACCAGCGCCGGATCGAGCTCGACGGCGCGCTCGCACAGCGCACGGGCGACGGTTTCGGCGCTTGCGAGCGAGGAGGCGGCGACGAAGAGGCCGAGAACCGGCCAGGGTTGCGCGTCGGCATGCAGCGTGACGTGCCGTACGCCTTCCTCTGGTCTCGCGAGCGCGACGACGCGTGCGCCGGCATCCCCGGGTACGACTCCTCCCGGGAGCGACTCGAGGTGGGCGTGAATCAGGTACATGCGTCGACTCTGCAATGGGCGTGAGCCGGATATCCAGAGAAATGGGCAGGACGGTTTCTGCTATGGCAGAAACCGTCCTGGACCACTCCCTCCGAAAACCGGTATTCGGACATCCGGGGCCGGATTTCGACGCACGGACCCGGCGTTGCGTCTTACCGGAAACGCGGATAATCCCGTTTTGACCCCTATGCCGCGATCGCCCTTGAATGTGCGCCGCACAGAAGGCGGGGTGTTATCGTGAGGCGAATTTCAAACGGGGAACCATGGGGCGAAATGCTGAATACGTTGGGACTGGATGACATTGCGGAGCGGGTGTATCGGACCCTCTTGCTCCGACCACAGGGGGAGATCGCGGAAATCGCGTCGAGCCTGGACCTGCCGGTAGACCAATTCCGCGCAAAGCTGGACGAGTTGAGTGCGCTGGGATTGTTGCGCGCACCGGGGGACAATACGGCGGCCCTGCACATCGTCAGCCCGGAGGTGGGCTTCGAGGCGCTGCTGGCCCGGCAACAGGCCGAACTGGCCGCGCAGCAGCAGCGGATCGCCGAGTCCAAGGCGTTCGCCGAGCGGATGATCCGGGAGTACGCCAGCCGCCCGGTCGTCTCGCGGCCGGGGGAACAGGTCCTGAACGGCATCGAGGACATCCGCGCCGAGATCGCCACCCTGACCAGGGGCATCAAGGACGAGGTGATGTCCTTCGCGCCGGACGGCGTGCAGGACGCGGGAACGCTGGAGGCCTCGAAGCCGCTGGACGCGGAGGTACTGGGCCGGGGGGTGCGGATGCGCACGCTGTACCTGGACAGCATCCGCAACAACCCGCCCAGCGTGTCCTACGCCGACTGGCTGGCCGATGCGGGCGGGCAGATCAGGACCGTGCCCTCGCTGCCGATCCGGATGCTCATCATCGACCGGTCCTGCGCCATCGTTCCGGTGGACGGCGAGGAGTCCGGAGCCAGCGCCGTCGTCCTGCGCGGCCACGGCACCCTGGCGGCGCTGTGCGCGCTGTTCGACCGGGTGTGGGAGTCCGGCGAGCCGCTGGGCAAGGCCAAGATGCGCGACACCAGGGGACTCAAGGCGCAGGAGCGGGAAGCCCTGCGCCTGCTGAGCCAAGGCCACACCGACGAGGCCATCGCCAAACGGCTCGGCGTCTCGCCGCGCACCGCGCGCCGCATCGCCGCCGACGTCATGGAGCTCCTCGGCGCCAAGAGCCGCTTCCAGGCCGGACTCCTGGCCGCCCACCGCGGCTGGCTCCCCGCCGATTCGGTCTGACGACGGCGACGGCCGGGCACCCGGGCGGCGAGCCGCCCCGTGGTGCCCGGCCGGTGGACCGGGGTCACGCGAAGACGCGGTCCAGGACATGGCCGCGCAGCTCGCGCGACTTGCGCAGATCGCGGGTGGAGACCGTCTTCTTCAGCCAGCGGTCCGTGCCGTCGTAACGGGACCGGAACGCGCGCCGGCCGTGCACCGCGAGGTAGTTGTCCACGAAGAGCAGTGACCCCGCACCGACCACGACGTCCTGCTGGACCGCGTCCAGACCGGCGACGAGCGCGTCGAGCGCGGCCCGCCCGTCGTCGTCCCCCGGCGTGTGCCGCATGAAGAACGGGTCGATGCGCAGGTACGGGTCCTGCGGCGAGCCGAACAGCACGGCCACCGCGTCGGGCTCGTCCCGCATCTGCTGCAGCTTCGCCAGCGAAGGGGCGTCCGGGTCGATCGCCCGCAGCTGCCGCAGGTGCTCGTCGTCGGGGAGGATGAAGTAGCGCTCCTGCAGGAGCAGGGCACGGTGCTCGTCGCTCAGCTTCACGTCCCGGATGGACGCGAGGGTCGTCGGGACCTCGTCGACGTTGCGCACGCCGAACAAGCCCAGGTAGTCGCACCGGTAGGGGTGGAAACCGTCCTCCGTGTGCCACTCGAGCAGCACGTCGCTGCCGTGGCCGCTCTGCTCCCCCTCCTCGCCGGGGATCGGCAGCACGTTCTGGACCAGTCGGCCCCGCTGCAGCGTCGACCATCCGAAGACATCGCCGAGGCAGGCCGTCAGCAGGGCGAGGTAGACCTCCTCGCGCCGCGTCGACGTGCTCTCCGCGGCCTTGGTCCAGTGCAGCGGCGTGGGGCCGACGCGCTGGTCGTCCACCGGGAGACCGCGCACCATGCACGCGGCGGCGGGCTCTCGGGCGCGGAAACCGTGGAGGAAGCCCCGCAATTCCGCGGGGACGTCCGGCACGAACCGCCACAGCTCGTCGCTGAAGGACGGCTCCGCCGGGTCGAGACCGGTCTCCAAGAGGCGGACGATGACTGCTTCCAGCCGGCCTGCCTCGGCGGCGGACAGGTCGTAGGTGAGGACGGACGACATGGTTCTCTCTCTCGATCTCGAAGGTGCGAAGGGCGGGTGCCTGCGGGGCGGCCCCGTGCGGATCAGCTCTCGGCCAGCAGCGCGGCGACTTCCGCGTCGGTCAGGGAGGCCAGCTCGGCCAGCGCCCGCTCGAGCTCCTCGGCGTCGGCCGGTCCAACCGGGCTGGTGCGTGCCGACTCGGCGATGCGCTCCACGGTCAGCTCACCGCTGATCAGTTCGGCCAGCGGCAGTTCGATGCCGAAGGCGGACCGGATCCGGACCACGATCCGGGTGGCCTGCAGCGAGTGGCCGCCGAGCGTGAACAGGTTGTCGTTCACCGACACCTCGCCCACACCGAGCACCTCGGACCAGATCCGGGCCACTTCCCGCTCGACCGCGTCCCGCGGTGCGACGGCGGCGCTCTCGCGGCGCAGCTCGGGCGCAGGCAGCCGGCCCCGGTCCAGCTTCCCGTTGGCACCCGTGGGCAGCTCGGCCAGCCAGGCGAAGGCCGACGGGATCATCGCGGCGGGCAGCCGCTGCGCCAGGAAGCCGCGCAGCTCGGCCACCGGGACCTCGTCACCCGCCGCGACCAGGTAGCCGACCAGGGCGGGTTCGTCCGCCAGGGTGCGCACCACCACCGCGGCTTCGGCGAGGCCCGGATGGGCCCCGAGCACCGCCTCGACCTCCGCCGGCTCGATCCGGTGGCCCCGGATCTTCACCTGCCCGTCGAGCCGCCCCAGGAAGTCGATGGTGCCGTCCGCGGACCAGCGCGCCCGGTCGCCGGACCGGTAGAGCCGACCGCCCGCGGTGAACGGGTCGGGCACGAACCGGTCGGCGGTCAGGCCCGGCCGGTTCAGATAGCCCCGGGCGACCTGGACGCCGCCGATGTGCAGTTCACCGGGTACGCCGACGGGCAGCGGCCGGCCGCGTTCGTCGAGCACGTACAGCCGGACCCCGGGCGCCGGGCCGCCGATCGGCAGCCGCACACGATCCGTGGAGCCGGGCTCCACCGCGTACGCGGTGACCTCGATCGCTGTCTCGGTCGGCCCGTACATGTTGTGCAGCCGCACGCCCGGCAGCAGCGCGTGGAAGCGCGCGGCGACGGCGGGCGGCAGCTCCTCCCCGCTGCACACGACCCGGCGCAGCACGCCCGCGCAGTCCCGCGCGGTCGGCTCCTCCAGGAACGTGCGCAGCATCGAGGGCACGAAGTGGCAGTTGGCGATGGACTCCCGCTGGATGAGGCCGGCGAGATAGGCGGGGTCCTGGTGGCCGCCCGGGCGGGCGAGCACCATCGTGCCGCCGGCGCTGAGCGGCCAGAACAGCTCCCAGCCGGAGACGTCGAAGCCCACGGGGGTCTTCTGCAGGACGGTCTCGCCGGGCTCCAGCCGGTGGGCCCGCTGCATCCAGTCCATGCGGTTGACGACGCCGGCGTGCTCCATCACCACGCCCTTGGGCCGCCCCGTGGAGCCGGAGGTGTGCAGGACGTACGCCATGTGCCGCGGGGACGACACGGGCTCGGGGCGGGTCGCCGGCCGGTCGTCGGCCACACCGTCGTCGAGCCGGACGACGGTCGGTCCGCCCTCGGCCGCCACCGCGCCGGCGAGCAGCCCGGAGGCTAGTTCGCCGGTGGTGAGCAGCACGGCGGGCCGTACGTCGTCCAGCTGGGCGGCGAGCCGGCCGGCCGGGTAACCGGGGTCCAGCGGCAGGTAGCCGCCGCCGGACTTCAGGACGCCGAGCAGGGCGGCCACCAGCTCGGGACCGCGGGGCAGACAGACCGCCACGGCCTGGTCGGGCCGGATGCCGAGGTCGCGGAGCAGCCATGCGATCCGGTTGGCGCGGGCCTCCAGGTCGCCGTACGTCACCCGGGCGTCCCGCGAGACGACGGCGACGGCCCCGGGGTCGCGGTCCGCCTGCGCCTCGAATGCCTGGTGCAGCAACGCGGGGGGCGCCTCGGCCGAGGCGGCGCCGCTCAGCTCGTCCACGATCCGGCGGTGCTCGGCATCCGTCAGCACCGGCAGGTCCGCGGCGGCCGCGGCGGACCGGCGGGGAGCGGCTTCCAGGACGGTGGTGAAGCCGTCCAGCAGCCGGTGGACGGTGTCCTCGGTGAAGAGGTCCGCCGCATAGACGACGTGGCCGGCGAGTCGGCCGTCGGGCTGCTCGGTCAGGTGCAGGGAGATCTCGAACTGTGCGCCGGGAGCCGGAAGTTCGAACGGCTCGGCGTGCACGTCGCCGGCCTGCCAGGCGGCCTGCGGGGTGTTCTGCAGCGCCAGCGCGGCGCGCACCAGTGGCGGCCTGCCGCCAGAGCGCTCGGCACCGGACAGCCGGACCATCTCGTCGTAGGGGAAGTCCTGGTACGGATAGGCCGCCAGGCTCCCTTCCCGTATCCGGCCCACCAGCTCGCCGAAGGTGGGGTTGCCCGACAGGTCGACGCGCACCGGCAGGGTGTTGACGAAGAGGCCGAGCGCGTCGGCGGTGCCGGGCCGGGTGCGGCAGGCAGCCGGGGTGCCGATCACCACGTCGTGCTGGCCGGTCCACCGCGACAGGACGGTCGCGAAGGCCGAGAGCAGCACCATGTACGGGGTGGCCCGCCGGGCGGCGCCGTACGTCTTCAGGCGCGCGGCCGCCGTGGCGCCGATCTCGAACGGCAGCGAGGCGCCGCGCCACGACTGGGCGCCGGGCTGGGGGACGTCGAGCGGGAGTTCCAGCGGTGCCGCTCCACCGAGGACACCGGACCAGAAGGCCTCGGCGGCGGCGTACTCCGGCTGCCCGTACGCGTAAGGACGTACGGGGGGCAGGGGCGCGGGCGCCTCCCGGCCGGCCAGCGCGTTCTTGTAGGCGGTGCCGAGCTCGCGCAGCAGCACGGCGAGCGACCAGCCGTCGACCGCGATGTGGTGGACGACCAGGCCGAGGCACCACTCGTCGGCCGCGAGCCGGACGAGCACGGCGCGCAGCAGGGAACCGGATGCCAGGTCGAAGGAGGCTTTGCCGAGTCCGTCGAGCACCGTGCGGCAGGCCTCCTCGCGGGCGGCCGGGCCTGGCTCCGCGGATACGTCCACGACCGCGATGTCCAACGGCTCCGCGGGGCGGGCCGAGACCATCAGGGTGCCGTCCGGCGCGGTGCGGAAGGCGGCCCGCAGCACGGGGTGGCGGGCGATGAGACCGTTCAGACACCCGGTGAGCAGTCCGGCGTCGACCGGTCCGCGGAGCCGGACGCCACCGGCGATGTGGTAGGCGCTGCCCGCGCCCATTTCCGCGAGGAGCCACATCCATTCCTGGGCCCGGCCGGCCGGTACGGGAGCGCCGCCGTCGGTCAGTACGTCACCTCCGGCGTCGGCGGAGCGGGCGGGCACGGCGGAGCCGGCGGGAGCCGTCCAGCCGGCGAGGCGCTCCGTCAGTTCCTCGGTGGTGATGCCGTCGAGCAGCCGTTCCACGGGAACCTCGGCGCCGGTCGACTGGTGCAGGGCCGCGGCGAGCCGGACCGCGCGCAGCGAGTCGAGACCGAGGGTGATCAGCGGTGCCGTGCGGTCGAGCGCGTCGGCCGGGACGCCGAGCACGAGCGCGGCGGCCCCGGCGACGGCCGACGGGGCGCCCGTCGTGCTGCCGGCGGCGGCCCGCGCGGGCGCGGTGACGGCGACCCGCTTGAGCCCGTCCGAGGCCCACAGGTCACGGCAGGCGGAGCGGCGGATCTTGCCGCTCGTGGTGCGCGGGACGGTGCCCATGCGCACCAGCGCGATCTCGCGCGGCGCCAGGCCGTGTTCGGCGGCCACCGCCCGGGCGACGGCGGCCAGCACGTCCGGGGCGTCGTCGGGGGTGAAGCCGCGGGCCACCTCGTGGACGAGGACGATCCGCTCCTCGCCGCCCTCGTCGACGGAGAAGGCGGCGGAGCGGGTCGGCTGGAGCAGGGGGTGTGCGCGTTCCGCGGTCTGTTCGATGTCCTGGGGATAGTGGTTGCGGCCGCGCACCACCATCAGGTCCTTGATCCGGCCGGTGATGAACAGCTCGCCATCGGAGGTGAAGGCGAGGTCGCCGGTCCGCAGGAAGGTGCGCCCGGGGTGGGCTTCGAGCATCGCCCCGAAGGTGCGGGCCGTCTCCTGCGGGCGCTCCCAGTACCCGGCGGCGACGGACGGGCCGCTGATCCACACCTCGCCCACCTCGCCCTCCGCGCACGGGCGCCCGTCGGCGACGACGAGGACCAGATCCTCGCCCTGTGGGGTACCGCAGCCGGTCAGCGACAGGCTCGGGCCCGTCCCGGGGGCCGCGGGTTCGGCTCGGCCGCGTTCGAGGGCGGAGCGGCTCAGCTCCAGGACCCGCGGGGCCTCGCCGCGGGTCGGGCCGCCGGTGGCGAACAGGGTCGTCTCGGCCAGTCCGTAGCAGGGGTGGAAGGTGCGCGCGGAGAATCCGGAGTCCTCGAAGGCGGCGGCGAACAGGTCCATGGTGGAGGGGCGCACCGGCTCGGCGCCCATCATCGCGTGGCGCCAGCTGGACAGGTCCAGGCCGGCCCGGTCCTCCTCGCCGATGCGCCGTACGCATTCGAGGTAGGCGAAATCGGGGGCGGCCGAGACGGTGGCCCGGGTGCGGCTGATCGCGTCCAGCCAGAGCAGCGGCTTGCGCAGGAAGGTCATCGGGGCCATCAGGACGCTGGGGAACCCGGCGTACAGGGGCTGCAGGATGCCGCCGATCAGCCCCATGTCGTGGTAGGGCGGCAGCCAGCTGACACCGCGGCTGTCCGGGCCCGAGTCCACGGCCTGCCCGATGAAGGCCGAGTTGTGCACCAGGTTGTCGTGCCGGACCATCACGCCCTTGGGGCGGCCCGTCGAGCCGGAGGTGTACTGGAGGAAGGCGAGCGAGTCGGGCCGGGGCCCCTGCCCGTTCCACGCAGCGGCGAGGGCCTCGGGCAGTTCGTCGGTGACCAGCCAGCCGGAGAAGGCGGTCGCGGCCAGCTCCGGGTACTGCGCGTCGAGCGCGGTGGCGGTGGCCCGGTCGCTGAGCGCGAGTACCGCGCCCGCGTCCTGGGCGGCGGCCAGCACCATCGGCACGCCGTGGCGTCCGGTCGGCACGTGCACGGGCACGGCGACCACCCCGGCGTACAGGCAGCCGAGGAATCCCACCACGTATTCGACGCCCGGCGGGTAGACGAGCAGCACGCGCTCACCGGCGAGGCCGCGCTCGGACAGCGCCGCGGCGACCGTCCTGGCCCGGCGGTCGAGGTCCGCATAGCCAAGGACGAGCTCGCCGGCGTCGGTGAGGAACTCGAAGGCCGTGCGGTCCGGGGTGCCGTCCGCGCGGTCGCGGAGGATGTCGACGAAGGTCCCGCCGCGGGGACGGAGCGCTGTGCGCACGGTTGGGCTCCTGGGGTAGCTGCGGCCGTACGCCGTGACAGCGGGCCGCTCGGGTCGGTCGGGTCGTATCAGTGCGGGATCACAGCAGCGCCGGGACGGCGCAGGCGGCCACGAAGGTGCGGAACAGGTGGTCCTCGTGGGCGACCTCGGGGTGCCACTGCACGCCGAGGACGAACCTCTTGGCCGGGTCCTCCACCGCCTCGGGAAGGCCGTCGTCGCAGTGTCCGGTGACCCGCAGGGCACCGGCGTCGGCGACGCCCTGGTGGTGGTGGGAGTTGACGACGGCCCCGGCTCCGTAGACGGAGGCGGCTAGGGAACCCCCGGCGAAGTTCACCGGGTGCTCACCGAACACGCCGGGCTCCGGCAGGTGGCCGGTGTGGCCGAGCACGTCGGGGAGGTGCTGGTGGAGCGTGCCGCCGTAGACGAGCGTGAGCAGCTGCAGGCCGCGGCAGATGCCGAGTACGGGCAGGTCGCGCTCCAGCGCACCGCGCAGGAGGAGCATCTCGCCGGCGTCCCGGGCGTGTGCGGGTGCGTCGGTGCGGGGGTGGCGCGGCCGGCCGTAGAGGGCGGGGTCGATGTCGGCGCCACCGGGGAGCAGCAGTCCGTCGAGCCGGTCCAGCACGTCGGCGTCGAGGTCGTCGGGGGGCAGGACGACGGCGCGGCCGCCGTTTGCGGCAATGCCCCTGACGTAGGTCTGCTGGATCATGGTGGCCTGGGTGTCCCAGATGTCCCACCGGGCCCGGTCCTGGTACGCGGCGATGCCGATGACGGGACGGGTCATCGCGAGCCGCCCCACGCACCGGCCGCGGCCGCGGGCACCTGAGCCTGCGCCTGAGCCGGCATCGCGTCCGGTGAGACCGTGCGCAGGGACGACGCGCACAGGGCGAGTGCGTCCTGCAGCAGCGGGGAGTCACCCGCGAGCGGGGCGCCGTACGGGGTACGGGCGCGCAGCGCGGCGACGCGGCGGGCGAGCGACTCCGCCGGTGCGCCGGCGTGCACGGCGGCCGCGAAGATGTCGGCGAGCTCGGTGAAGTCCTCGCCGGAAAGGCCGAGGTAGGTGGCCTCGTTGAGGCCGATGCGGACGCCCTGGCCGGTGAAGCCCGGCAGGCCGGCCATGAAGTTGACCCGCAGGCCCGCGGCGAAGAGCCGGTCGCTGGCCACCTTCGCGGGGACGCCGTCCGCCTCGGGGTCGAGCCAGAGCTGATGCCCGGCGGAGTAGCCCCGGTCGGCCGCCACCACGGTCAGTCCGCGCGCGGTGAGCAGCTCGCCGAAGCGGCGCGTGTTCGCGACGGTGGCCCGGGCGTAGTCGGCGCCGCCGAAGTCGCGGAACTCCAGGAGGGAGATGCCGAGGCTGATGGTGGCCGCGAAGTGGTGGTTGCTGATCATGTAGTCCTGGGTCTCGCGGATGCGCCGCTCGACCTCCTTGTTCCGCGTCAGCAGGACCGCCTTCTGCGGGCCGGGGAACGTCTTGTGGGTGGAGCCGCCGTAGCTGTCCGCACCCTCGTCGAGCGGGTTGCGGAACACCCCGGCGAGCACCAGGCCCAGCCAGTGGCTGGCGTCCACGTGCACGAGCGTCTCGGGGCTGACCGCGCGGACCGTCTCGACCAGGCTTCTCACGTCCAGCGGGAAGAGGCAGTGCGACTGGTCGACGTAGAGCAGGGTCGGCCTGACCCGGGCGAGCAGCTGGGCCGCGTGGTCCAGATCGAGGGCGTGCGGGTCGTCCCCCGTGAGGAACTCGACGCGCAGACCGAGCCGTTCTGCGACCTGGGGCGTCGCGTAGTGGCCGCCGAGCTCGGGGCCGATGGTGACGACGGTGGAGCCGGGCTCGCCGCCGAGGGTGGCCAGTGCCAGGGTCATGGCGTTGAGCCCGCTCAACGGGCGGACGGTGACGTAGTCGGCCCGGCCGAGCTCCGCCAGGAGCGGCACGGTGAGGCCCATCTCCAGGTCGCGCAGGTGCTGGGCGCCGCGGAAGTGCCAGCCGTCTGGGTTGTCGCTCTCGTTGAAGAAGTAGCGGTGGTACGCGTCGAGCATCATCGGAAGCTTCGCGATCCCCGACATGGCCGTCTCGGAAGGGACCATGCTCAGGGTGCGGTTCGCGTGGTCCTCGTTCTGCACCAGCACACGCATGACGTCGCTGAGGGTCGTACTCGAGTGCGGCACGGATGTGTCCTTTCCTTCGGGGGTCACGAGTGGGCCGTCCTCTCGTGCAGGCGGGCGCCGGCGACCATCACCTGGCCGAGTGCGATACCGCCGTCGTTTGTCGGAACCTGCTGGTGGACGTAGGCGTCGAATCCGGCTTTGCGCAGCTCCACCAGGCAGTTGACCAGCAGGAATTCATTGAGGAACACGCCTCCGGAGAGGACCGCCTGACCGGTGCCGAGCGTCCGGCGGATCTCCTGGCACCGCTCGGTGACCATGACGACCACCGCGGAGTGGAAGCGGCGGCTGACCGTCTCCACGGCCGTTCCGCGCGCCAGGTCCGCCGCGATCTCGCGGATCACCGGACGCGGGTCGATCTCCACCGTCCCGTCCCGCTCGGTGCGGCCGAAGGCGTAGGGCTCGGCCAGGGTGAGGTCGCGGCCGAGCAGGCCCTCCAGCTCGATCGGTCCCTGGGCCTCGTACTCGGCGTGCGTGCAGATGCCGAGCAGGGCGGCGACGCCGTCGAAGAGGCGTCCCATGCTGGAGGCGAGCGGGGCGTTGACGGAGCGCCGCACCATCGTGGTGTAGACGTGCCGTGCCTGTTCGTCCAGGACGTTCAGGGCGGGGAAGGCCGCGTGGGCCGCGTCCGGGTCGCCGAAGGCGTCGAGGGCGAGGGCGAAGCCCGTACGGACCGGCTCGTGCACGGCCTTGTCGCCGCCGAGCAGCGGGACCGGCCGCAGGTGGGCGGCGCGGTCCACCGACGGGAAGCCGCCGTGCAGGAACTCGCCGCCCCAGATCGTGCCGTCCTCGCCGTAGCCGGCCCCGTCGAAGACGACACCGACGGTCGTTCCGTCGAGCTGGTTCTCCGCCATGCAGGAGGCCATGTGCGCGTGGTGGTGCTGCACCGGGAACACCTCGCCCGACGCCTCGTCGTCGGCGAAGACGCGGGAGCGGAAGGAGGGGTGCTTGTCGACCGCGACGACGGTGGGTTCGAGCTCGTACAGGTCGGCCAGGTGGGCCGCGGTCTGCCGGTGCGAGGCGAAGGTCTCGTCGTTCTTCAGGTCGCCGATGTGCTGGCTGACGTAGACCTCGTGCCCCGAACTCAGCGCCACGGTGGTCTTCAGCTCCGCGCCGTAGGCGAGGATCTGGGGCAGTTCCGCGGAGACCGGGACCGGGTACGGAGCGTATCCGCGAGCCCGCCGGACGAAACTGACCAGCGGCTCGGCCAGCTCCGGGTGGACCGAGCGGCGTACGACCGAGTCGTCGACCCGGATGTGGATGTCCCGGTCGTGGTGCAGGACGAGGTCGGCCACCTCGAAGAGGTCGCGCAGTGCCTCTTCATTGCGATAGGCGATGGGGCGGCCGGACACGTTGCCGCTCGTCATCACCAGGACGTCGAGCCCGGCCCGCTCCAGGAGCAGGTGGTGCAGCGGCGCGGAGGGCAGCATCACGCCGAGATTGGGATTGCGCGGCGCGATCGCGTCCGGCAGGACGGATCCGGCGGTCTTGCGCAGCAGCACGATGGGCCGGGCCGGGGAGTTCAGCAACTCCGCGTCACCGTCGTCGAGTTCCACGAAGCGCGCCGCCGACGCAATGTCCTCCACCATCAGGGCGAAGGGCTTGGAGTCGCGCCGCTTGCGCGTGCGCAGAAGAGTGACGGCCTGCGCGTTGCGGGCGTCCGCCACCAGGTGGAAACCGCCCACGCCCTTGACGGCCACGATCCGTCCCGCGGCCAGCGCCGCCGTCGTCGCGGTGAGCGCCTCGTCGTCCTGGGCCACTTCGCCGTCCGGCGCCGCCAGCGTCAGCCGGGGACCGCACTCGGAGCAGGCGTTCGGCTGGGCATGGTAGCGGCGGTCGGCCGGGTCCTCGTACTCCGTACGGCACGGTCCGCACATCCGGAAGACCGCCATCGTGGTCTGTTCCCGGTCGTACGGAAGGTGCCGGACCAGCGAGTAACGGGGCCCGCAGTGCGTGCAGTTGGTGAACGGGTAGCGGTACCGTCGGTCCGCCGGGTCCCGCACCTCGGCCAGGCATGCGCCGCACACGTGCGAGTCGGGCGCGACGATGGTCCCGGCCCGGCCGTCACGTACGCTCTCGCGGATCTCGAATCCGCTGTACGCGCCGGCCGGTGCCATGTCGTCACGGGACTCGACTCGCACGTCGTTGACCCTCGCCAGGGGCGGGGCCTGGGTGCTCAGCGCCTCACGGAAGGCGTCGAGCACGTCGGACGGTCCGCACACCAGCGTCTGCACACCGTGGTTGTCGTTGAGCACCCAGCCGGTCAGTCCGAGTCGGTGGGCGAGCGCGTGGACGAAGGGCCGGTAGCCCACGCCCTGCACCACGCCGTTGACCCGGATGACCCACTGGCTCGTACGGGTTGCCCCGTCGGCCTGCGTGCCGCCGGACGCGCCGGCCTGGACGGCCTGGACGGCCTCGGTGAAGGTGATCTGCTGCACAGGACCGCTCCGCTCAGCAGAGACGCGGAAGTTCCGCGCCCTGCAGTTCCTCGATCGTGTCGACCTTGCCGTCGGCGCCCGTCATCTCGACGCTCTGGTCGGCCCGGTCCGTGATCTCGCCGATGACGACGGCGTGCTTGCCGTACGGGTGGGCGTGCAGCGCGGCCAGGACCTCGTCCACCGCCTCGGGTGCGACGAAGAGGGCCAGACAGCCCTCGTTGGCGGCGTTGATCGGGTTGATGCCGAGCATGTCCGAGGCCATGCGGGTGGCGAACTCGATCGGCAGCGCCTCTTCCCGGATCGAGACGACCCGGCCGACCGCGGAGGAGTACTCGTGCAGGACGGCGTTGAGACCGCCGCGCGTGACGTCGCGCATCGAGTGCACCACCCCGCGCTCGATGAGCCCGTCGAGCTCCCCGATCATCCCGTTCAGCGGGGCGCAGTCGCTGAGGACGTTGGTCTCGAACCCCAGGCCCTCGCGGACGGACAGCAGGTGGACGGTGTGGTTGCCGATCGGCCCGCTGAGGATGATGCGGTCGCCGGGGCGGACCGAGGTCATGCGCAGCGGAGGGCGGTGGAAAATGCCGACGCCGGTGGTGTTGAGGAAGATCTTGTCCGCCTCGCCCTCGCCGACGACCTTGGTGTCACCGGCGACGATCTTGACGCCGGCCTCGATGGCGGTGTCCCGGACGGACTCCAGGACGCGGTGCAGGGTGGAGATCGGCAGGCCGGTCTCCAGGATCATCGCCAGCGTCAGGAACTCCGGCTTCGCGCCGACGACGGCGAGGTCGTTGACCGTGCCGCAGACGGCGATCTTGCCGATGTCGCCGTTTCCGAACAGCGGCGGGTCGACCACGAAGGAGTCGGTGGTCAGGGCGATGTGGCCGGCCGGAACCGGCAGCATCGCACTGTCTTCCATTTCGCCCGTGTAGACATCCCCGAGCACCTCCACCACGAAGTCGACCAGTTCCCGACTGAGTCGGGCACCGGTGCCGTGGTCAAGGACGATCTTCTGATCCAGCAAGGACTTCGTGCTCATTACAGTGAGCCGTCTCTTTCGGCTGTGGGTGGCCGGCACCACGGCGTACGGAACTGCCGCGTGCCGGTTTTCAGGAATTCCGGTTCAATTCCGGCTCACGGGGTCTGGACGACCTTGCGGGGCAGCTCGCCCTCGGTGTCGATCAGGCGCAGGATCTCGGCGGAGTCGACGACCGTGGCGCAGTAGCCGGCCAGCCAGTCCAGGGCGCGGACCTTGTCGGCCTCCTGGGCGGAGACGACGCAGTCGCTGGGGACGTAGACGTTGTAGCCGCGGAAGAAGGCGTCGGCGGCGGTGGTCTGCACGCAGATCTGGCCCTGCATGCCCGTGACCAGGACCGTGTCGACACCCAGCGCCTGCAGGCGCTCGTGCAGGTCGGTCTCGTAGAAGCCGCTGTCCTTGTTCTTCTCGACGAGGATGTCGGTGTCCTCGATGAACACCGGCAGGATCTCCGCGCCGTGGCTGCCCTTCTGCGAGGGGACGATGCCGTTGTGCAGCTCGACGTTCGGGTCGTCCGGCAGGTTGATCAGCTGGAGGTGCAGGACGTGGTGGCCGCGCTTGCGCATGTCGTGGAGGAAGCCGGAGAACGCCGGGGTGGCCGCGGTGACGGCGTCGATGCGCTCCTGGTTCTTGTGGACCATGTCGAACTGGAGGTCGTTGGTGAGGACCGCGATCTTGCTCATGTACATCTCCTGGAAAGTCGGGCAATGATTCCTCGCGGAGTTTCTCCACGAGGCGAATTCCATGGTCCGAAGAATGTCCCGGAAGCCATGGGGGAAGTAGTCGGGGAAACCCCCGACAGTGGGATCAGGTGAAAACCCGGTTCTGCGGCGACTCCGCCATTTCGGCAAGGAGGTCGTGGTATTCCCGCATCAGTTCCTCGATGCGGCCGGCCGTGAACTGCTCGGTGCGGTAGAGCACGATGCAGTGCGCGTGGCGGGCGTCGTACCGCAACCGGATGTTGAGGGGGCGCAGCACGTGCTGGCGCTCGGGCACGACCGGCTCCATGCGCAGGTTGCCGAGGGTGTCCGGGGTGTCGAACTCCTCCTCCGCGGTGAACTGCACGTGGAACAGCCGGCCGAGCAGCCCGGGGTCCGGCAGGTGCGGTTCGAGGAGGTGGGGTGGCAGGTCGTGGCGGGCGAAATCGGCCGCCGTGCCGGCCTTGACCTGGTCGAGCAGCGCGTGGAGGGTCGGATTGGCGCCGAGGCCGGTGCGGACGATCACGTCGTTGGAGAAGTCCGCGACGAGATCGCGCACGTCGCTGGTGTCCCGGAACGAGATGGGTGCCCGTACGCAGATGTCGCGCTGGCCGGAGCGGCGGGCGAGCAGCACCGTGAAGGCGGTGAGCCCCACCGTGTACAGCGTGGTGGCGTGCTCCTTGGCCAGCCGGCGCACCGCCGCGTACAGCTCGTCGGGCATGGGTACGTCGATCCCCGTGCCCCGCGTGGACGGGTTCGGCGGGAGCTCCAGGTCTGCCGGCAGCACCGCGGGCTCGGCGCCGGCGAGCCGCGCCACCCAGTAGTCCGTCAGCTCGGTGCCGCGCGGCCCCGCGAGCAGCTCGCGGTGCCAGGCGGCGAAGTCGGCGAACTGCACCCGCAGCGGGTCCAGTGGGGCGGGTACGCCCGCTCGTGCGGCGGTGTAGAAGGCTCCGAGGTCGCGCACGACGACCTCGACCGTGCGGGCGTCACCGATGATGTGATGCACCATCAGGAAGGCGATGTGGTCCTCCTCGCCGAGCCGGACCAGCGTCAGCCGGGCCAGCGGCCCGCGCTCCAGGTCGAAGGGCCGGTCGCCCTCCTGCCACACGAACGCGCCGAAGTCCTCGGCGGCGGCCGACTCGACCAGCTCCACGGGCAGCCGCAGGGCCGGCGCGATCACCTGGGTCAGGACGCCCCCCTCCACCCGCAGGCGGGTGCGCAGGGTTTCGTGGCGGGCCACGACGGCGTTCCAGGCCTCCTCCAGAGCCCCGGCGTCCAGTGCTCCGTACAGGCGCACGGCCGCCAGGATCGCGGGCGCCGGGCCGCTGCTCCCCGCCAGCGCCTCCCACATGCCCTCCTGTGTCACCGCTGCCCGCAAGCTCAGCTCCCCGGCCGGGCGCGGAAGCACCGGTATGCCCTGGGCCCCGGCACCCCGGCGGCGCATCAGCGCCGCTTCGAGGCGGGCCCGGACCGCGGGGTCCGTCCTGTCCACTCGTGTTCCCGTCATGCACCGATGGGATCAACCCGCGTGCACCGCAGGGCAGTCAGGAGGATCCCCTACCTGCTTCGGCCGCCCCTGCGGCACCCGCCCGCCACGGCGGCGCCGGTCGGCCCGGCTCACTGCCCGGCGGAGAGCCGCGCCAGCCCGGCAGGGGTGCGCAGCCGGTACACCTCGCGCACGCCGACGGCGAGGCCACGGTCCTTCAGGAGGCGCACGATCCGCAGGGCGAGCAGCGAGTTGCCGCCGAGGTGGAAGAAGTCCGCGTCGGGGCCCACTTCGGCGTGGAACAGTTCCCGCCACACCTCCAGTACGGATTCCAGCACCGGATCGGCGCCGCTCCGGGTCGCCTGCGCGGCCGGGAGTGCCTGCGTGCCACGGCCCGCCGCGGGCTTCGGGGCGGCCGGAGCCGTCACGGGTGCGGGGGCCTGCGGGGCGGGGAGCCGCGCCGTGTCCACCTTCCCGTTGACGGTCAGCGGCAGGCTCTCCACACGGGTCAGGGTCGTCGGCATCATGTACTCGGGCAGCACGCGCGCCGCGTGGCGCCGCACCTCCGCGGGGTCCGCGCCGTCGAGCACCGCGTACGCGTCGAGGCACACGTCCCCGGAGGCGTCGCGCCCCAGAACCACCGCGGCCGCGACGACGGCCTCGTGGGTGAGCAGGACGTTCCTGATCTCGCCCAGCTCGATGCGGTATCCGCGTACCTTCACCTGGTCGTCGAGGCGCCCCAGGTGCTCCAGGCGGCCGTCCGGCAGCAGGACGCCCAGGTCGGCGCTGAGGTAGAGCCGGCCCGCGCCGTCCGGGTCCGCGACGAAACGGCGGGACGTCAGGTCGGGCCGGTTCAGGTACTCCAGGGCCACGCCGTCGCCGGCCACCGCGATCTCGCCGGGCGAACCGGGCGGCAGCAGCCTGCCGCGGCCGTCCAGGATCCGCACGGACCAGCCGGGTATGGCCCTGCCCACCGAGCGGGAGGCGGCGAGCGCCTCGGTACGGGTGACGGTCTGCGCGGTGACGTGCACGGTCGTCTCGGTGATGCCGAACATGTTGACGACCCGGCACCGGGACTCCGGGTGCGCGTCGAACCAGGGCGTCAGCGAACGCGCGTCCAGCGGCTCCCCTCCGAAGACCACGAGGCGTACGTCCAGCGGGCTGTTCCGGGCTCCGCGCTCGAGTTCGAGGAGGCGGGCGAAGGCCGACGGCGTCTGGTTGAGGACGGTCACGCGCTCCTTGAGGAGCAGCTCGCGGAAGTCCTCCGGGGAGCGGCAGGTCCAGTACGGGACGACGACGAGCCTCCCCCCGGTGAGCAGGCAGCCCCAGATCTCCCACACCGAGAAGTCGAAGGCCGCCGAATGGAACCACGACCAGACGTCGCCGGGTCCGAAGCCGAAGTCGCTCTCGGTCGCGCTCAGCAGGTCCGACACGTTGCGGTGGGGGACGACCACGCCCTTGGGCTGTCCCGTGGAGCCCGAGGTGTAGATCACGTACGCGGGGTCGTCAGGTCCGGTGCCGCAGGCCGGCGGCTCCTGCGGCGCACCCTCGGCCAGCTCGTCCAGACGGTCCAGCGGTACGGCGGTGCACGCCGTGAACGGCGTCGCGTCCGCGTTTCCGGCGGTGACCAGGACGAGGGACAGCCCCGCGTCCCGCGCGATGTAGGTGAGCCGGTCGGCCGGGCTCGTGGGGTCGAGCGGTACGTACACGGCCCCCGCGGCCAGCACGGCGAGCAGGACGACGACCAGGTCGGAGCCCCGGTCGAGACAGACGCCGACCCGGTCCCCGGGTGCGACCCCGAGCTCCCGCAGGGCGTTGGCGAGCCGGCCCGCCCGCCGGGCGAGCCGGCCGTAGGTGACCGAGGTGTCGCCGTCGACCAGGGCGATCGCGTGCGGATCGGCGAAGGCGCGGCCGAGGACCTGCTCGTGGAGGGTCCCCGCGCGGCGGTGCCCGGCGCGCGGAGTGCTTCCCAGTTCCAGGATGCGGCGCCGTTCGGGGGCGGCGGTCACTTCCACACCCGCGAGCCGGCGGTCCTGGTCGCCGGAGGTCAGCTCCACCAGGGCGGTGGCCAGCTGGCGCACCAGGATCTCCGCCCGCCAGGCGGGGACGTCCTGCGGCCGGTACCAGGCGGTGGCCGTCCCCTCGGCGGCGTGCACGCTCACCGTCATGGCGTGCCGCGCGTCCAGCGGAGGCAGCCGGTGGGTCTGTCCTGCGGCTCGCGGAGCCCCGTCCACGCGCAGCGCGAAGCGGATCCCGCCGGTGTCGGGGGCGATGGCGCCGGGGTGGCGGGCGGCGCGGGCGCGGTACTCCGTGACCGTGCGGTCCTCGTCGTCCTCGTCCGGCAGGGCGGCCGTGTACCCCCCGGCCGCCCCCTCGACGTGCACGTCGAGCGCCGGGCGCTGTGCGGCGCAGGAGCGGGTGAGCACCAGGGCGAGCGCGGCGGCGAGGTCGGCGGTGAGGTCGGCGGCGGCCACGGCGTCCGGCAGCGCGACCGGGAGCGCGGCGAGCGAGCCGTCGGGCGGCAGCAGGGCGGCCGCGGTGCCCGGAGCGGGCGCGGCGCCGGCGTCCCCGAGCAGCGCGGCCGCGACCACGCCGAGACCGGGGCCGCCGGCCAGGACCACTTCGCGCACCCCGTCCTCGTACGCGAGGACGACGGCCCGCACCGCCGCGCCCGCGAGCGGAGCATGGAGCTCGGCGGCCCGGCGGCGCTCGGCGACCGGACCGTCCGACGGCCCGGTGACGGACTCCGTCCACAGCCGCACCGGCCCGCCCGCGACGGCCGCGGCCGCACCTTCGTCGAGGGCGGCGCCACCGGCCACCCGGTAAACGGCTCCATGATGGGACAGGCCGCGCCCTACGGCGCCTCCAGCACGCTCCGATGACACGTCACACTCCTGAAGAACCTGGAACTGGAAGGGGAAGGGGAAGAAGAACAAAGAGGGCGCGCGAGAAGGGGAGCGCCGCCCCGAAGGGTTCGGAACGGCCCGCCCCTGAACCCGGACGACGGACGGCGGACGGCACCTCAGCGGACGCTGTAGCCGCCGTCGACGGTGACAACGCTCCCGGTGGCCGACCGCGACTCGTCGGTGGCCAGCCACACCACGGCTCCGGCCACGTCCTCGGCCTCGACCAGGGCGTTGGTCGGCTGCTGGGTGATGAAGGCCTCCTCGTGCTCGGCCGCGTCGAGACCGATGCTGCGGCCGATCTCCGCGAGCATCCGGCCCTCACCGTGCACGGTGTCGCGCACGGAGCCCGGGCAGACCGCGTTGACCCGCACCCGGTAGGGCGCGTAGTCGAGGGCCGCCGCCCGGGTCAAGCCGATGAGGCCGTGCTTGGAGGCCACGTACCCGGCGAAGTTGCGGTAGCCGACCAGGCCCGCGGTGGAGGCGATGTTGACGATGGAGCCGGTGCGGCGCGCGGTCATGGCCGGACCGACCGCCTTGATCATGCGCCAGGGTGCGTTGAGGTTCGAGTCGATCATCACGGACCAGTCGGCCTCGTCGACCTCGTGCACGATCCGGCCCGAAGGCCCGGCGACGCCGGCGTTGTTGACGAGCACGTCCACCTGTCCGAAGCGGGCCACGGCCTCGGCGACGACCCGCTCGGCCTCGTCCGCCCGGCGCACGTCGGCCCGTACGGTCAGGGTTGCGGCCCCCCGCTCGCGGCACATCCGCGCCGTGTGCTCCAGCTGCGCGGCCGATGCCATCGGATAAGGAACCCGCGCCACCTCGGCGGCGATGTCGACGAGCACCAGGGACGCCTGCTCGCCGGCGAGCGCGAGTGCGCAGGCCCGCCCGATGCCCCGGCCCGCGCCCGTGACGATCGCGGTCTTTGCGGCCAGTCGGCCCGTCACCGGGCAGCTCCGGCCGCTCCGGCCGCCGTGGCGACCGTGGCAGCCGTGGACCCGGCCACCAGGTCGAGCAACGCGGCCCAGCCGTCGACCAGGTACATGTGGCCGCCGTCGAGCTCGGCGTAGTCGAACCCGGCGGTCGTGACCTCCCGCCACTCGTCGAGTTCGGCGGCCGACACCAGGTCGTCCCCCCGGCCGCGCACGGCCAGTACGGGGACGTCGAGCGGGGCGGTGGCGGTGTGCCGGTAGTTCTCGTGCATCGCCACATCGGTGCGGAGCACGGGCAGCAGCAGCTCCCGCAGCTCCGGCTCGTCCAAGGCCGGGTGGCGGTAGCCCGCGATCTCGGCGACGCCGGCCACGAACGCGTCGTCCGGCAGCCCGGTGACCCGGCCGGCCCGCGGGGTGCCGGGCCGGTTGGACCCGCTCACCACCAGGGTCAGCGCGATGGCGGGCGCCAGCTCGGACAGCCGCCGGACGGTCTCGTACGCCAGGAGCGCGCCGTAGCTGTGGCCGAAGACGGCCACCTGCTCGGCGCCGCCGATCTCGGCGAGCAGTTCCGGGACGATCCGGGCCATGAGGGAGTCGAGGTCGGTGCACTCCTCGTCCATGAGGCGGCGCTCACGGCCCGGCAGCTGTACGGGGACGACGCGCAGGTCGTTCCGGTGTCCGAGCCAGGGGTGGAAGAAGCTGGCGCCCGCCCCGGCGGGGGGGAAGCACAGTACGGGGGTGGACATTTCTCTCCAGGGTTCGTTCGGGGGCGGTTCACACGGCGGGAACGGCGGCGCCGGCCTCTTCGGCCTCTTCGGCCGCCAGCGCGTCGAGGAGGCGCCATGCCACTTCCTCGACGGTGAAGTTGGCGTACAGGTCACGGACCGCGAGGCCGATGCCGAATTCCTCGCGCAGCCGGGCGGTCAGCCGCACGGCGGCCAGCGACTGGCCGCCGAGGTCGAAGAAGTTGTCGTGCACCCCGACGCGTTCGCGTCCGAGCAGCTCGCCCCAGATCAGGGCCACTTCCTCTTCGAGCGGGGTGCGCGGCGCGAGATACGCGGCCGGGCCGGCGGCGGCCGCAGTCGCGGTCGGGACGCCGTCCACTGGGGTGGCCTGCACGGGTTGCGGCAGGCCCGGTGCCGCGGACAGCGGCAGCGCGGACGCCGCGGCCAGCCACTCCCAGGCCGCCAGCAGTGCGGCGCCGAGCCCGGCGACCGTGTCCGCGTCGAACAGGCCGCTGTCGTACTCCAGCACGCCGTGCAGCACGCCGTCGCCCGGCCGCAGGTCGAGAACGAGCGGGGCCTTGGCCGTGCCGATGCCGACCGGGAGCTGTTCCCACTCCAGGCCCGCCGGGCTCCAGCTCTCCTCCCGCGCGGACTGCAGCACCATCATCACCGAGTCCCCTGAGCCCCGTTCGCGCGCGGCGCCGGATGCGCGAGATACGTCGTCCGCGCCGAAGAGGTGCGCGGCCTGCTCGAAGGGCAGCTCCTCGTGGTCGTACGCACCGAGGCAGGTGTCGCGCACGCGGGAGAGCACCGTCCGTGCGTCCGGGTCCCCGGACAGGTCGGTACGCAGCAGCAGTGGATTGACGAAGTACCCGATGAGCTCTTCGAGTTCGGGGCGCGAGCGGCCGGAGACCGGGGAGAGCACGGTGACGTCGTCCTGTCCGCACCACCGGCCGAGGAGCACCTCGAAGCCGGCCAGCAGGATCATGAACAGGGTGGCGTCAGCCTCCCTGGCCGCCTCCTGGAGGCGGCCGAGCAGGGGAGCCGGGACCGTCAGCTCGTGCAGGGCGGCCGCCGACGGACCACTGGGCGCGCCCGACGGGCGGGGAAGGCCGAGGGGGGCCGCGCCCGCGAGCCGCCCGGACCAGTACTCCGTCAGCCGGCCGAGGTGGTCCCCGCTGAGCAGACCGCGCTGCCACACCGCGAAATCGGCGTACTGGACGGGCAGTTCGGGCAGTTCCAGAGGGCGGCCCGCGACTTCGGCCGCGTAATGCAGCAGCAGTTCGCGCAGGAGGATCCCGGAGGATTCGCCGTCGGTGATGATGTGGTGCATCACCAGGACCGCGATGTGGTGGTCCGCCGCGAGACGCAGCAGCCGCAGGCGCACCAGCGGTCCCGCAGCCAGATCGAACGGAGTTTCGATCTCCTGCTGGACGAGCGCCTCCACCTCCCCCGCGGCGGCCTCGGCCACGGTGACGGCCAGCGGTGCGACGGGGCCGATCACCTGGACCGGTGTCCCCCCGTCGAGCCGGAAGACCGTGCGCAGCGTCTCGTGCCGCGCGGCCACCGCGTTCAGCGCGGCTTCCAGGGCCGGGACGTCGAGCGGGCCGCGCAGCCGGACGGCCGCCACGACGTGGTAGGCCGAGCGGCCGGGGTCGATCTGGTGCTGCAGCCAGAGGCTCTGCTGGGCGAACGACGTGGTGATCGCCAGTGACTGCTCAGCCATCGGGAGTGGACCTCCTGGGTCGGACGTGGACCGGTCCGCTGCATCCTGCGCCCGCCCGCACCCGCGGCGGCAGTCGGGAAGACCCCTGACTGACCGGTGGCCGTGCTCGGTGACAGAGTTTCTGCACCCCACACTCCACGGAGGCACCATGCACTACCGTCCGACGACCGACAGCGACCTGGACGCGGTCCTGGCCTGGGAGGTGACGGAGCCCATCGCCTGGATCGACGCCGAGCGCCACCGCGAGGAGACGACGGCCCGGCAGTGCCGGCCGGAGTGGACGTGGGTCGCGGAGGAGGACGGCCGGATCCTCGCGCGCGCCCTGTGGTGGGGCCGCTCCGACAGCGAGCGCCCCATCACCCTGGACTGCCTGTCGGTGCACGGGTCCGTCGCCGATCCGGCCGCGCTCGCCGGCGAGCTGCTCACCGCCGCCCACAAGGCGTTCGCGGAGCAGGGGGCCGCCACCCCGCCCTCTTACAACATCATGCTTCCGCAGGACATCGGCGACGAGACGTCCCGCGCGGAGGCCGTCGCCTGGCGCGAGGAGGCCGCCCGCACCGCCGGGCTCAGCGAGCGGATTCAGCGCCTCCGCTTCGAATGGGCACCGGAGTCCGGGACCCCCGGCCCCTCGGACCGGCTCGTGTTCACCGCCGAGCCCGACGACGAGGCGTTCGTCGAGGTGTTCCGCCAGGTCGCGCGCGGCAGCCTGGACGGCGAGACCCTCTCCAACGTCGCCTCCATGGGCGAGGAGGGCGCCGCACGCGACGACCTCGAGTTCTACCTGGGCTGCCCGGGCAAGCGGGAGTGGTGGCGCCTCGCGCACACCCTGGACGGCACGCTCGCCGGCTTCGCCATCCCGTCCCGCACCCCGTACGGGCCGAACGTCGGCTACCTCGGCGTCGTCCCCGAACTGCGGGGCCGGCGGTACATCGACGACGTCCTCGGTGAGATCACCCGCTTCCACGCCGGTGAGGGCGCCCAGCGCATCACCGCCACGACGGACTCCACCAACGTACCCATGGCGAACGCCTTCCGCCGGGGCGGTTACCGCGTCAGCGAGATCCGGCTGATCCTGTCGGCTCCGGCCCTCTGACCTGCCCTGACGGGGCATGTCAGGGGTTCTCCCGACTGCTGCGGACCGGTGGGCACGGCCAGGATCGGAAGGGTTGAGGCACGGACGGTCCGTGCTCCCGATCCAGCGAGAGGCAGCCCACCGTGTCCGACCAGCCCACCCCGACCGCACTCACCGCAGCCGAGACCCGGGCGGCGCAGGACCTGTCCGGTACGGGCCACCACCTGCTGGCCGCAGCCCCGCTCTCCGAGCTCCTCGGCGCCACCGACGGGGACTGGGCACGCTTCGCCCGCCACTGGGACGACCTCGCGGTCGACGGGTACATGCGGGACAACGGCACGTACCGTTACCGGCGTTACGGACACTTCCACCTCGACGCCGCCACCGAGACGCTGACGGCCCTGCCGCACGGCCCCTACGAGCAGGACCTCACGACCAACCCGCTCAACGGCGGCCAGCAGCGCCACTTCGAACCGCTCACCGGGGAGTTCCTCGCCGATCCGCTGACCCGGGCCACGGTGCTCACCCTCGGCCGCGTCTTCAGCGCCGCCGAGGGCGTTACCTCGTGGGACGTCAAGCTGCACCCGTTCCGCATCGTCACCAGCCCCGGTCAGACCGGCAAGCCCGCCCCGCAGGGCCGGCACCGCGACGGCTCCACCTTCGTCACCTCGCTGCTCGTCGACCGCCGCAATGTCAGCGGCGGCGAGTCCTCCCTCTACAGCGACGACGGCACGCAGCTGCTCGCCGTGACCCTGGCCGAGCCGGGCGACCAGCTCCTCGTGGACGACCGCCGGGTGCTGCACGACGTCACCGCGCTACAGCCGGTGGATCCGGCGCTGCCGGCCCACCGCGACGTTCTGATCATCGACTTCGACCTGCTCTGACCGTCGTCCCCGACCCGTTCCGAGCCCCGCGCCCGGCCCCCGCCCCGGCCGCCCCGCCTCCCTCGACGCCCCAGGAGTAACCGACCGATGTCCGAGTTGAACCGCGCGCTCAGCGAGCTGTCACCCGAGCGGCGCGCCCTGCTGAACCGGCGGCTCGCCCAGGGACGGGCCCGGCAGGACGCCGTGCCCCGGCTGCCGCGCACGCCCGGCGTCAGCCGGCACCGCGCCTCCCAGGGGCAGGAACGGCTGTACTTCCAGCACGAGCTGGCCCCCGACGCCGTCACCTACCTGCTTCCCATCGTGCTGCGGCTGCGTGGCGACCTCGACGAAGAGGCCCTGCGCACGGCCCTGGAGACCGTCGTGCAGCGGCACGAGGCCCTGCGCACCGGCTTCGAGCTGACCCCCGACCAGGGCCTGACCCAGGTCGTCCGTGCCCCGGGAGAGGTCGCCGTCGACCTGGTGTCCCAGGATGCCGCCGCGGCCGACGTCGACGGCCTGGTGGCGTCGCTGACCACGCGCCCGTTCGACCTCGCAGCCGCTTCCCTGCTGCGCGCGGGACTCTGGCGGGTCGGCGTGGACGCCCAGGGGGTCCGCTCCTGGGTGTTCGCCCTGTGCGTCCACCACATCGTGGTCGACGGCTGGTCCCTCGGCGTACTGGTCGACGACCTCATGGAGGCGTACTCCGCCGCCGTCGGATCCCGGTCCGCCGATCTCCCGGAACTCCCCGTGCAATACGCCGACTTCGCCGCGTGGCAGCGCGAGCGGACCGAGGGCGAGGCCGCCGGTGAGCACCTCGCCTACTGGCAGCAGGTGCTCGAAGGGGCCCCGGAACTGCACCTGCCCTCCGACCGGTCCCGGCCCGCGGACCCCACGTACCGGGGCGGCGCCGTCCCGCTGTCCCTCTCCCCCGGTCTCACCGCCCGGCTCACGGAGCTGGGCCGGGCCGAGGGGACCACCCTGTTCAGCGTCCTGCTCGCCGCCTACGCGGTCGTCCTGCACCGCTGGTCCGGCCAGCGGGACCTGGTCGTCGGCGTCCCCGTCGCGGGCCGCTCCCGCCCCGAACTCGAACGCCTCGTGGGCTTCTTCGTCAACACCCTGCCGCTGCGCCTCGACGTGGACGGCGGCGCCTCCTTCCGCGACCTGCTGCGCCAGGCCGGCGAGCGCACCCTGGCCGGCATGAACCACCAGGACATCCCGTACGAGCGCATCGTGCAGGCCGCCGACGGCGAGCAGGCCACGGGTCGCCGCGGTGCGCTGCTGCACACCCTCCTCGCCCTGCGGAACGTGCCCTTCGGTGATCTGCGCCTTCCCGGAGTCCAGGTGGAGATCGCCGACACCACCAGCGCCGGTGCCGACCTCGACCTCACCGTCGAATTCTCCCCGACCCCCGACGGCGGCCTGTCCGGCTGGCTGGGCTACGCCCTCGACCTCTACGACCACGACACGGCCGCCCGGATCGGCGAAGCCGTCGAAGCCGTCCTCGCGGCGGTCGCCGCCGACGGCGGTACGGGCATCGACGAGCTTCCGGTGATGTCCGACGCCCAGCGTGACCGGTTGCGGGCCATGAGCGGACCCGCCGACGCCGCCTGCCCGCCCCGGCTGCTCACGGACTGGTTCGCCGAGCAGGTCGCCGCCACCCCCGACGCGGTGGCCGTCCTCGCCGACTCCGGAGACGACGCCGTCGCCTCCCCCTCCCTGACCTTCCGTGAACTGGACCTCGGGTCGAGCCGGCTGGCGCACTGGCTGCGCGACACGGGAGTGCGGACGGAGGACCGGGTGGGCCTGTGCCTGCCGCGCGGTCTCGACTTCATGGTGGCCCTGTTCGGCGTGTTCAAGGCCGGCGCGGTGTACGTCCCGCTGGAGCCGGACCACCCCGCCGACCGCCACGAGCAGCTGATCCGCGACGCCCGCACGGTCCGCGTGCTGACCCTCTCGGCGCTGGTCGGCCGAGTGCCGTCCGTCACGCTGCCCGGCCGGGACACCGCCGTGGAGACCGTCGCCGTGGACACCCTCGGCGCCGTCCTGGCCGACTGCCCCGCGGACCGGCCGGGCATCACGCTCACCCCGGACAACGCCGCCTACGTCCTCTACACCTCGGGCTCCACCGGTCGGCCCAAGGGCGTCGTCGTCACGCACCGCGCCATCTCCAACCGGGTGCGCGAGATGATCGACTCGCTGGGGTTCGGTCCGGCCGACACCGTCCTGCACAAGACGCCGATCACCGCCGACCCCTCCCTGTGGGAGATCCTGGTGCCACCGTTGAGCGGCGCCCGCCAGGTCATGGCCCTGCCCCGGCTGGGCACCGACGCCCACTACGTCCACGAGGTGCTGGTCCGCCACCGGGTCACCGCCACCGACTTCGTCCCCTCGACGCTTCGCCAGGTCGTCGCCCAGCCCGGTTTCGCCGAGGCCGCGCGCACCCTGCGCATCGCCCAGAGCGGCGGCGAGGAACTGACGGCGGAGCTCGCCGGCCGGTTCCTCGAACTCGCCCCGCACACCGACCTCTACAACTGCTACGGCCCCACCGAGTCCACCATCGACGTGGCCATGCACCGGGTACCGGTTCCGGTCCCCCACCCCGTGCCGATCGGCTCGCCCATCGCCGGAGTGAAGCTGTACGTCCTCGACGAGCTCGGCCGCCTCCAGCCGATCGGCGTTCCCGGCGAACTCCTCATCGGAGGCGTCCAGCTGGCCCGCGGCTACCTCGGCCGGCCGGGACAGACCGCCGAACGCTACGTCCCGCACCCTTTCGCACACGGCGAGCGCCTCTACCGCACCGGCGACCGGGCCCGCTGGAAGGCCGACGGCACCCTGGAGTTCCTCGGCCGCCTCGACCACCAGGTCAAGATCCGCGGCTACCGCGTCGAGCCCGCCGAGGTGGAGACCGCGCTGCGCACCCACCCGGCGGTCGCCGAGGCCACCGTCCTGGCGCTCCCCGACCGGCAGGGCGACCTCGCTCTGGCCGCGTACGTCACGGCCGCCCAGAACGCGACCGTACCGGGTGCGGACACGCTGCGCCGCCACCTGGGCCGGATCGTCCCGACCCCGATGATCCCCTCCTCGTTCACCGTGCTCGACACCTTCCCGCTCACCCCGAACGGCAAGGTCGACCGCGCGGCGCTCCCGCTGCCGAATCCGGCCGGGCCGGCCACCGGCGCCGAGCGCGTGGCACCGTCGGACGACGTCCAGCGGGTGCTCGCGGGCATCTGGGAGCAGGCGCTCGGCGTCCCCGGGATCGGCGTCCACGACGACTTCTTCAGCCTGGGCGGCCACTCGCTGCTCGCGACGCTGGTCGTCTCCAACATCCGCCGGCTGTTCCGCATCGAACTGCCCCTGCACTTCTTCATCGAAGCGCCGACCGTGGCGGCCCTCGCGGGTCTGGTCCGTGCGCAGGGCGCGGCGTCCGGCCTCGACGTCGAGCGGGTCGCCGGTCTCGTCCTGCAGGTCCGGCAGATGTCCGCCGCGGAGGTCGACGCGGGCCTGCGCTCCTGACCCCTGCCGTCCGGCAGGCCCGTACGAGAACCACCACGCAACAGAAGGGAAGGCCCGTGGCAACCGGAACCGTGACGCCAGAGGCCACGGCCAAAAAGGGATTCGCCGACGGCTTCCGCCGCCTGTGGAGCGCGACCACGCTCTCCGGACTCGGCGACGGCATCAGGATCACCGCGTTCGCGGTCTTCGCCGCCACGCTCACCGACGACCCGTTCCAGGTGGCGCTCGTGACGGTGGCCTCGCGGCTTCCGTGGCTGATCGTGGGTCCGTTCGCCGGGACGCTGGCCGACATGGTCGACCGGTGGCGGGCCCTGTGGATCTGCGACGTGGCACGGGCCGCCGTCATCGGCCTGTTCGCGCTGCTGGTGTTCACCGGCAACGTCTCCGTCGCGGTCCTGGCCGTCACGGCCTTCGTCCTCAGCTCGATCGAGACGCTCGCGGAGAACCTGTCGCAGGCGGTGGTGCCCGATGTGACGGGCACCGCCTCGCTGGACTCCGCCAACAGCCGGCTGATGGGCGGACAGTTCGTCACCACGGAGTTCCTCGGGGCGCCCCTGGGAGCGTTCCTGTTCTCCACCTCGCACGTGCTGCCGTTCACCCTGGACATGGTCTCCTTCGGCCTCTCGGCGCTGCTGATCCTCTCGATCCGCCGGCCCGCGGCAGGGACAACCCGCGCCGTTCCCGCCGCCCCGGCCGAACGGATGACGCCGCGCCTGCTGCGCGAGCAGACCGCCATGGGCATCCGCTGGCTGCGCGGCAACCACGCGCTGCGCACCGTCTGCGTGCTGATCGGCACCCTGAACTTCTCGATCCTGGCCGTGCTGTCCATCGCCGTCCTGTACGCCCTGGACACCCTGGGGATCGGCGCGAACTCGTACGGCCTGCTCATGGTCCTGGTCGCCGTCGGCGGTCTGGTCGGCCTGCTCGTCGCACCGCTCGTGGTGAAGCGGATCGGCCGCGGCCGCACCCTCCACCTGGCGTTCGCGCTGTGCCCGCCGGCATTCCTGGTCCCCGGCCTGACGAACAACCCGTTCCTCGCGGCCGGGGCGCTGAGCCTGGTCGGCGCCGCCATCTCCCTGGCGAACGTCGTCACCATCTCGCTGCGCCAGGTCCTCGTCCCCACGGAGCTCTTCGGCCGGGTCAACGGCGCCTACCGGCTCGTCGTCAACGGGGTGTCCCCGGTCGGCGGCCTGGTCGGCGGCACGGTGGCCGCCCACTTCGGCCTGCGGGCACCGTTCCTGATGTCCGCGGCCCTGATGGCCGCCTCCACCGCGGCGGCACTGATCATGCTGCCGCCGAGGAGCCTGGACACCGAGGAGCCGCAGGCAGAAACGAAGCCCGGGCCCGCACCTTCGACCGATCCCGAACCTTCGACCGATCCTGAACCTGCGCCTGCGCCCGCACCTGCGGCCCGGCCCGAACCCGAGACCTCCCGCCCCATCGCCCGGCGCCGTCTTGCCCGATCGCTGGTGGCCGCCACGGCCACCATCGCCGCCGCGGCCAGTGCCTGGACCACCCTGTCCGGGCCCGCTCCGCTCCCCGCCGACGCCCCCGCCACCGCCTTCTCCGCCGACCGCGCCCACGCGAAGCTCGCCGGTCTTTCCGACGCCCCGCACCCCGTCGGCACCCCCGAACACGACCGGGTCCGCGACCGGATCACCGCCGAACTCCGTTCCCTCGGGCTCACCCCCCGCGTGGACGGCGCCGTGAGCACCGACACCGGCTCCGGAGCCGCCCTCTCCGCCCGCGTGAGCAACATCAGCGCCACCCTGTCCGGCCGGGAGTCCACCGGCCACGTGATCCTCGTGGCGCACTACGACTCGGTCGAGACCGGTCCCGGCGCCTCCGACGACGGCCTCGGAGTGTCCTCGCTGCTGGAGTCCGCCCGCGCGCTGACCTCGGGGCCGGCCGCCCGCAACGACATCACCTTCCTCTTCACCGACGGCGAGGAGCCGGGCCTGATGGGCGCCCGGGCCTTCACCGCCGCCGGCATCACCGACCCCGCGCGCACCGTGGTGCTCAACCTGGAGGCGCGCGGCACGTCCGGACGCGCGGTGATGTTCGAGACGGGCGCGCACAACAGCGCCCTGATCCCCTCGCTGGCCGCCCGGCCCCCCGTCGCCACCTCGTTCTCGTACGAGATCTACCGCCTCCTGGCGCAGGACACCGATCTCTCCGAACTGCGCCGCACCGGCCTCACCGGTCTCAACTTCGCCGTGGTCGGCAGCTCCGCGAACTACCACACCCCGCAGGACAACCTGGCGAACGTCGACCGCTCCAGCCTGCAGGACATGGGCTCCGCGGCGCTGTCCGCCACCCGCCATCTCGCCGCGAGCGACCTCGCGCAGGTCGCCGGGCAGTCCGACGCCACGTACGTCACGCTCTTCGGCGTCCTGCTCCACTACCCGGTCTCCCTGGTCCTGCCGCTCGCCGGCCTCGCCGCACTCGGCTTCGCCGCGGCCCTGTGGTTCGCCCGCGGGCGCCGCGCCGTACGGCTGCGGGCCGTCGGGGTGACGGCCGGCACGCTGCCGCTGCCGCTGATCGGCGCGGCCGCCGCCGGCTGGCTCGGCTGGGAGCTCCTCACCCTGCTCCGCCCGGACTACCGGGGGTTCATGCTGGGCGACCCGTACCGCCCCGAGCTGCCCGCACTCGGCCTGACCGCCGTCGCCGTGGTCCTGACCTGGGCCTGGACGGCGTTCCTGCGACGGAGCGGCGCCAGCGGCGCACCGCGTACCGTCCTCGAACTCGCCGCCGGTGTCACGGGGGTCCTGACGCTGCTCGCCGTGGTCACCGCGCTGGTCTTCCCCGGCGCCTCCTACCTCTTCGCCTGGCCGGCCCTGACCGGTGCGGCGGGCTTGGCGGCCGCGGCCCGGCTGCCCCGCCGCTCCCCGTGGCACGGCGCCTGCGCGGCGCTCGCCGCGGTCCCCGCCGCGGCCCTCCTCACCCCCATCGTGCTCATGCTCTTCACCACCGTCGGTCTCGTGTACGCCTCGGTCCCGCTGGCCGTCGTCGTCCTGGTGGCGGCGCCGCTGGCCGTACCGGCGACGCCGGTCCTGCCGCGCCTGCGCATCCTGGCCGTGTGCTGCGCGCTGTCCCTCCTGGGCACCGGCCTCCTGGTCACCGGAGCGGTCACGGACCGGACCGACGCGGGCCGTCCGTCCCAGGTGAGCCTGATGTACGCGCTGGACGCCGACACGGGCACCGCCCGCTGGATCAGCGACGGCAGGAACCCCGACGCCTGGGTCGCCGGCCACGCCACCGCGGAGGCCTCGGACCTCACCCGTTCCTTCCCCCCGCTGACCGCGGCCGACAGCCGCCGGGCGGGCCCGGCCCCGGCGGTGCCCGTACCGCTGCCGACCCTGACGGTCCGCGAGGACCGGCAGGCGGACGGCGTCCGCACGCTCACCCTGCACCTGGGCTCGGAGGGCGGCACCCCCACCCAGCTGATGCTGTACGCGGACACCGGCCGGACCACCGTTCTCGGAGCCCTGCACGGCACGGCGTACCTGCCCGGCGGCCGCAACCGCGCCCCCGGAGCGGGCGCGTGGGGCTGGGGCTTCATCATGGCCGCGCCCGGCACCGAAGGCACCGACATCACCCTGCGGGTGAGCGGCGGCGGACCCCTCCCCCTGCGGGCCGTGGCCCAGACCCCGACCCTGCCCGCCGGGGCCCTGCGCTCCCCCCGCCCGGCGGCGGTGACCTGGTCCGGCGAGGCGTCCGGCCACACCCTCGCCACCCGCGCGTACACCCTCTGAGCCCCCGCAGACCGAGGATCCGACGATGAAGACGACCCCGCACACCAATCCGCCCGCGGCCCCGCGCACGGCCCCGCACACCACCGGGGACGACGAGCGCCGTCTGCACGAACTGGGCTACACCCAGGAGCTCCGGCGCAGGATGACGGCGTTCTCCAACTTCGGCGTCTCCTTCACCATCATCTCGGTTCTGTCCGGCTGCCTGACCCTGTACGGCTTCGGCATGCGGACCGGCGGCCCCGCCGTCATCGTGTGGGGCTGGCCGGTGGTCGGTCTGATGACGCTCTTCGTCGGCCTGGCCATGGCCGAGGTCTGCTCCGGCTATCCGACGGCGGGCGGCCTGTACTACTGGTCGGCCAAGCTCGCCCGGCGCAACAAGGCCGCGTGGGCCTGGTTCACCGGCTGGTTCAACTTCCTCGGCCAGGTCGCCGTCACCGCCGGAGTGGACTTCGGCGCTGCCACCTTCCTGAACGCGCTGCTCGAACTCCAGGGCTGGTGGACCGTCTCCATCGGGCACACCGTGGTCCTCTTCGGCGTGATCCTGCTGGCTCACGGCCTGCTCAACCAGTTCGGGGTCCGGCTGCTCCCGCTGCTCAGCGGCATCAGCGTCTGGTGGCACATCGGAGGTGTCCTGCTGATCGTCGGCGTCCTCGCCGGCGCGCCGGAGCACCACCAGTCGGCCGGATTCGTCTTCGGCCACTTCGCCAACGGCACCGGCTTCGGGGCGCAGGCCTACGTCGCCGCACTCGGTCTGCTGCTCGCCCAGTACACGTTCACCGGTTACGACGCCTCCGCGCACATGACCGAGGAGACCCACGACGCGGCCCGCTCGGGTCCCAGGAGCATCGCGATGTCCATCGCCGTGTCGCTGCTCGTCGGCTGGGTGCTGCTCATCGGCCTGACCTACGCCGTTCAGGACTACGCCTCCGAGGCGGGGGCCGCGGTGCCGCCCGCGCAGATCTTCCTGGACGCCGTCGGGCTGACCACCGCCAAGCTGCTGCTGCTCGTCGTCGTGGGCGCCCAGTTCTTCTGCGGGATGTCGTCCGTGACCGCCAACTCCCGGATGATCTATGCCTTCTCCCGGGACGGCGCACTGCCCCTCTCCTTCTTGTGGCACAAGATCAACCGGCGCACCCAAACCCCCACGAACGCCGTCTGGCTCGCGGTCGGCGGTGCGTTCCTGCTCGGCCTCCCCGCCCTGTGGAACCTCACCGCCTACGGCGCAGTCACCTCGATCGCCGTGATCGGTCTCTACATCGCGTACGCCATCCCCACCTTCCTGCGGCTCCGCAGGGGCGCGGACTTCGAGCGCGGGCCCTGGCACCTGGGCCGCTGGAGCCGCCCGGTCGGCTTCGTCGCGGTGGCCTGGGTCGGCTGCGTGACCGTCCTCTTCGTCCTGCCCCAGTCCTCGCCGATCAGCTGGGAGACCTTCAACTACGCCCCGGTGGCCGTCCTGGCCGTACTGGGCTTCGCGGGAGCGTGGTGGCTGATCTCGGCCCGCCACTGGTTCACCGGCCCGCGGGTCCAGGGCACCCCGGAGGAACTCGCCGCCCTCGAAGCCGAACTCGCCCTCGCCGGCTGACCGCCGCCCCCATCGATCCGTGGAGAACGACATGACGAAGCGCAAGGGCATGCTCACCCTCGACCGGCTCCGCGAGCGGGTGGCGGCCGGGGAGACCGACACGGTCGTCCTCGCCTTCACCGACATGCAGGGCCGCCTCCAGGGCAAGCGGCTGTCCGCGGAGTACTTCCTCGACGAGGTCGCCGAGGCCCACACCGAGGGCTGCAACTACCTGCTGGCCGTGGATGTGGAGATGGACCCCGCCGACGGCTACGCCATGTCGTCGTGGGACCGCGGGTACGGGGACTTCGTCCTCGTACCCGACCTGTCGACCCTGCGGATGCTGCCCTGGCACGAGGGCTCCGTACTCGTCCTCGCCGACCTGCGCTGGGAGGGCGGCCGGCCCGTCTCCGCCTCGCCCCGCCAGATCCTCCGGGTCCAGACCGACCGCCTCGCCGCCCGCGGCCTGCGGGCGATGGTCGGCACCGAGCTCGAATTCATCCTCTACAAGGACACCTACGAGGAGGCGTGGCGCAAGGACTACCGGGACCTGGAGCCGGCCGGCCACTACAACGTGGACTACTCGGTCCTCGGCACCTCCCCGGCCGAGCCGCTGCTGCGCCGCATCCGTACGTCGATGACGGGCGCCGGAATGTACGTGGAGTCCGCGAAGGGCGAGTGCAATCTGGGCCAGCACGAGATCGTCTTCCGGTACGACGAGGCCCTGTCCACCTGCGACAACCACACCGTCTACAAGACGGGTGCGAAGGAGATCGCCGGACAGGAGGGCAAGAGCCTCACCTTCATGGCCAAGCCGAATGCGCGCGAGGGCAACTCCTGCCACGTCCACATTTCCCTGCGCGCCGACGACGGCACTCCCGTGATGGCCGGCGACGGCCCCGGGGGCCTGTCGCGGCTCGGCCAGCACTTCCTGGCCGGCCAGCTGGCGGCGCTGCGCGAGCTGACGCTCTTCCACGCGCCGAACATCAACTCCTACAAGCGCTTCGTTCCCGGCAGCTTCGCCCCCACCACCGTCAAGTGGGGTGTGGACAACCGGACCTGCGCCCTGCGCCTGGTGGGCCACGGCCCGTCCCTGCGGGTGGAGAACCGGCTCCCGGGCGGCGACGTGAACCCGTACCTCGCCGTGGCCGCCCTCATCGCCGCGGGCCTGGACGGCATCGACCGGGAGCTCCCGCTGGAGCCCGCCTTCGACGGAAACGCCTACGCCGCCACGGACGCGCCGGCCGCCCCGCGCGACCTGCGGGAGGCACTGGCGCTGTGGGAGAACAGCGCGCTGGCCACCCGGGTCTTCGGCCCGGAGGTGGTGGCCCACTACGCCCACCACGCCCGCAACGAACTGGCTGCCTACGACAGCGCGGTCACCGACTGGGAACTGCGCCGCGGCTTCGAACGCCTCTGATCCACCCCTCCACCCGCTCCCCTCCCTCCCACGTACGAACGGACACACCCCATGACCATGAACACAGCACACCGCCTGCGGCTCCAGGACCGGGTCGCGGTGGTGACGGGAGCGGGCAGCGGCATCGGCCTCGCCACCGTCCGCCGCCTCGCCGACGAGGGCGCGAAGATCGTCGTCGCCGACGTGGACCCGGTCACCGGCCAGGCCGCTGCCGACGAAACGGGCGGCCTGTTCGTACGGACGGACGTCACCGACGAGGCCGCGGTCCGTCACCTGTACGAGGAGGCCCACCGGACGTACGGCCGCATCGACGTCGCCTTCAACAACGCGGGCATCTCGCCCCCGGAGGACGACTCGATCCTCACGACCGGCCTGGACGCCTGGCGCCGCGTCCAGGAGGTCAACCTCACGTCGATCTTCCTGTGCTGCAAGTACGTGATCCCTTACATGCAGCGACAGGGCAAGGGTTCCATCATCAATACGGCGTCGTTCGTCGCGCTGATGGGGGCGGCGACCTCGCAGATCTCCTACACCGCGTCCAAGGGCGGCGTCCTCGCCATGACCCGCGAGCTGGGCGTCCAGTTCGCCCGTGAGGGCATCCGCGTCAACGCTCTGTGCCCGGGCCCGGTCAACACTCCCCTCCTTCGGGAGCTGTTCGCCAAGGACCCGGAACGCGCCGCCCGCCGCCTGGTCCACATCCCCACGGGCCGCTTCGCCGAGCCCGAGGAGATCGCCGCCGCGGCGGCCTTCCTCGCCAGCGACGACTCGTCCTTCATCACCGCATCGGACTTCCTCGTGGACGGCGGCATCGCGGGGGCCTACGTCACCCCGGAATAGGGCGGCTGCGCCCGCCGGTCCTCCCGACTCGGAAACGGACAAAAAAAGACCCCCTTGACTGCGTATCCGCAGGTCAAGGGGGTCCTCACGAAGTGGAGCCTAGGAGATTCGAACTCCTGACATCTGCCTTGCAAAGGCAGCGCTCTACCAACTGAGCTAAGGCCCCGGGAACGGACGTGGCTGTCCCCTCGAAAGGAGCAGCCGTTCCGCAGACCAGAGTACCGGGTGTACCCCCGTATCCCGCAAAATGATAGGGACTCCCGCCCCGCGACCACTCTCCGTAAGATGCACGCGAGGTTCGCACCAGCGAAGGGGAGTAGTAAGAGTGGACGCAGTACAGCAAGAGGCAACCGCCAGAGCCCGGGAACTTCAGCGCAGTTGGTACGGGGAGCCCCTCGGAGCGCTCTTCCGTCGGCTCATAGATGACCTCGGCTTGAACCAGGCCCGCCTCGCTGCCGTCCTCGGTCTGTCGGCGCCCATGCTGTCCCAGCTGATGAGCGGTCAGCGCGCCAAGATCGGGAACCCGGCCGTGGTGCAGCGCGTCCAGGCCCTCCAGGATCTCGCGGGCCAGGTGGCCGACGGCAGCGTCAGCGCGGCGGAGGCCACCGACCGGATGGACGAGATCAAGAAGACCCAGGGAGGCTCGGTCCTCAGCAACAGCGGTCAGACCGCGACCGGTTCGGGAGCCCCGACGGTCAAGCGGGTCGTCCGCGAGATCCAGTCGCTGCTGCGGTCGGTCTCCGCGGCCGGCGACATCATCGACGCGGCGGACACCCTCGCTCCCAGCCACCCGGAACTGGCAGAGTTCCTCCGGGTGTACGGAGCCGGACGCACGGCCGACGCCGTCGCCCACTACGAGGCGCACCAGAACTGAGACGCGCCCACGAGGAACCGACGGGCTGACGGATGACGGGGGGACGGGCGCAGCGATGGGTGAGATCTTCGCCGGTCGGTACGAGCTGATCGACCCGATCGGCCGGGGAGCGGTCGGCGCCGTGTGGCGCGCCTGGGACCACAGGCGCCGCCGTTACGTCGCCGCCAAGGTCCTCCAGCAGAGCGACGCCCACACCCTGCTCCGCTTCGTGCGCGAGCAGGCCCTTCGCATCGACCATCCGCACGTACTGGCCCCGACGAGCTGGGCGGCCGACGACGACAAGGTCCTGTTCACCATGGACCTGGTCAGCGGCGGTTCCCTCGGCCACGTCATGGGCGACTACGGGCCCCTGCCGCCCCGCTTCACGTGCACCCTGCTCGACCAGCTCCTGTCGGGTCTGGCGGCGGTGCACGCCGAAGGTGTCGTCCACCGCGACATCAAACCGGCCAACATCCTGATGGAGGCCACCGGAACCGGACGGCCGCACCTGCGGCTGTCCGACTTCGGGATCTCCCTGCGCAAGGGCGAGCCCCGCCTGACGGCGACGGACCACGTGGTCGGCACTCCCGGCTACTTCGCGCCCGAGCAGCTCCTCGGCGCCGAACCCGATTTCTCCGCCGACCTGTTCGCCGTCGGACTGGTCGCCCTCTACCTGCTCCTGGGGCGCAAGCCCGACGCGCAGGCCCTGGTCGAACATTTCCTCGCCCACGGCACCCCGCACGCCCCGGAAGGGGTCCCCGCGGCCCTGTGGGACGTCATCGCCACTCTCCTGCAGCCGGACCCCGGAAACCGTTTCCGCACGGCCACAGGCGCTCGCAAGGCCCTTGCCGGGGCAGTGGAGTTGCTGCCCGCCCCCGCGCCCGACGAGGATCCGGTCGAGGTGTTCGACCAACTCGGCCCGCTCCCCGCCGGTTACGGCCCCCTCGGTCCGCACGACACGGCCCCGCCCCCGCCCGCCCCTTCGGCGACCGGCAGCTTCCACCTGCCCCCACCCGCGCACCCGCACTCGGACCCACCGGCCACCCCGCCCACGAACCCGACGGCCGCCCCGCACGCGCACCTCTCCGCGGCGCCCGCCCCCCGCGTCGGCCCGCTCCCCGCGCCCGGTCCGAAGGCCACCGCCACCCTGCTGCTGGCCGCCCTGGCGTGCTTCGCCGTGGGTCTCTGGGCCCTGACCCGGATCTAGGGCGAGCAATACACCTAGGGCGTACGGGCGCCCCGCCGCGCCAGCAGCATCCATCCGCCCAGCACCGCCAGGAGCAGCGCCCCCGCTCCGAATCCGCCGGCGGCCACCGCCCGCATCGCCGAGCGGTTCCCGGCCGCGGCCCGCGCCTCCGGTGCCGTCAGCCCCTCGCGCGCCGCGCTCCGGTCATCGGCCCGGACCCCGAAGCCGCCCGCCGCCGGGTCCTGCGCGTACGGCGGCGCGGCCGCGGGGCCGCCCTGGACGGTCAGCCGCAGGGTCAGCGGCACGGGGGAGGCGTCCTCGGTGAACTCGCCGACCTTCCCGCTCATCGTCACGGCCAGGTAGTACCAGCCGGCCACCCGGACCGACCGCACCGACCGGTCGTCGGACAGCCGGTTCGCGTAGGCCACCGGCGGCGTCAACGCCAGTGCCGTGGCCGCCTGTCTGCCGTCGTACGGGGTGTCCTTGGCGCCGATCAGGCTCCGGTAGGGGCTGTAGAGGGAGACGCTCAGCCCGGCGTAGGCCGCCCCGTACTCCTTCGTTATCCGCGCACCCGCCAGCTCCGCGCCGACCGCGAGCTGCCGGCCCCAGTCCAGGGGCACCCGGTACCAACGGGTCTGTCCCGGCCGCAGGTCGTCGCGCCAGACCCCCGCGCCGAGCGCCCGGGCGTCGTTGAAGCCGGTGCCGCCCGCCCGGGGCACCGGTTCGGTGCCGGGCACCGCGGGCGGGACCGACGGCCAGACCGAGGGCGCGGCCGTCGGCGCCGCGCCGGGAGCCAGGCCCGGTTCGCGCATGACCCGGAGTTCCACGGGCCACGGCGTCCGGTCGGCGTCCTTGGCGGCGGTCCGGGTCAGTTTCACGAAGTACACCCCGGCCGCCTGGCAGTCGGCGTCCTCGGCCTGCGTCCGGGAGCCCACCGCGGCGAGGGGCACGGGGTCGTCGCCGAAGGCGGCCCGGCCGGGGTTGCCGGGGCAGGCCTTCCCGGCGTTCGTCATGAGCGTGACCTCCACGCTGTCCGCGTACCCGACCTTCGCGCCGGCCGGGGGCCGCACGACGGCCGAGACGTACACGCTGGAGCCCGCGTCCAGCACCACCCGGTAGTAGCGCTCGCCGGGGGCCGCGGTGTCCTCGTACGTCGCCCCGGCGACCAGCGCCGGAGCGTCCGCCGTGGTCGCCGCGCCGGTGACCGTCTTCGCTCCGTCGGCGGGCCGGTACGCGGCCACCGCTCCCGGGCCGGCCGCCGCGCCGGCGGCGCCCACCGTTCCCACCAGGGCGGTTCCCGCCAGCAGCACAGCCGAGAACACCCGCACCATCACGCCCACCCACCCCGAGTTTGCCAGCGCAATCAAAGATTTTGCATACCGCAACAGCCGGAGCCGGGCCAGCGCCGGACCGGCTCCGGAACAGCACGAAGCCCCGACCGCAGCGGCAGTCGGGGCTTCATGAGATCAATCTTCGGTCTCTCACACACCGGAACCAGAAGGCACGGAGTCAGTTGCCTCCGTCCACAGGTCCTGTTCGGCGCGGTCCGCCTGGATCTGGCGGTACACGAGGAGCCCGCCGATGGCGGCCAGTGCGACCAGGAGAAGCTTCTTCACCGCGCGACCTCGTCCTTCGTTGACGTTGGGGACTACTGGCGCCCGACTATACACACCGACCGATACCGATCGGTTACCTGGGAAGGCCCCCCGGCAGCCCAACGGCCGGACCCCGTCCGGGAGAAGACCCGGAACGAGAACGGTCCGGCGGAGAATCTCCGCCGGACCGAATCCGTACTGTGGGGCTAACAGGATTTGAACCTGTGGCCTCATCCTTATCAGGGATGCGCTCTAACCAACTGAGCTATAGCCCCTCCGCGCTGTGCGCTGACTTGATGAAGATTAGCGCACAGACCGGGTCAGTCCAAAATCCGCTGCGGGACGGCGTCCGCGCAGGTCATTCGCGGCTCATTCGTCCTCGGCGAGGGTCAGCTCGATGCCGCCCACGAAGCCCGCGGACAGGTTGTAGATGAAGGCCCCCAGCGTCGCCAGCGCCGTCGCGAGCACCACGTCGATGACCGCGATCACCGACGTGAAGATCAGGACCCGCGGCAGCGACAGGAACGACTGGAGGTCGAACCCGTTGCTCTCGTTGGACCCGGTGGCCTCGCTGATCGTGCCGCCGACCGTCGAGAAGACGCCCATGGCGTCCATGACCATCCACAGCACCACCGACGCCACGATGGTGCAGATGCCCAGCGCGATCGACAGCAGGAAGCTGACCTTCATCACCGACCACGGGTCGGCCTTGGCCACCCGCAGACGTGCCTTGCGCGTCCTGGGCGCAGTGCGCACGCCCGTCTGCGGCGGCCGCTGCGCCGCGCCGCGGGGAGCCCCCGGGCCCGAAGGCGCCGGGGGGACCTGCGACGGCTGGTGCTGCTGTGCGGGGCGGTTCTGCCCGCCCGCTGCGCCGGCCTGGGACTTCGGTCCTCGGGTGTCCGTCACGGTTCCCCCCTGGGAGTCCGCGGCGGGGCCACGGGCACCGTTCGCTCCGCTCTCGGCCGGTCCGGCGCCCGTGGCTCCACTCACGCTTACTCCTCGTGCTCCCCAGCCGAAGGCTGCGTGCCCTCGGCGGCCTCGGCGGCCTGTCCCTCGGCTTCCTCGGTCTCGTCGACCTCGTCAGCCTCCTGGCCCGCCTCGGCGTTACGAGCGATACCGACCACGGCATCGCGCTTGCCCAGGTTGATCAGCTGGACGCCCATCGTGTCACGGCCGGTCTCCCTGACTTCGTTGACGCGCGTACGGATCACACCACCGCTGAGGGTGATGGCGAGGATCTCGTCCGTGACGTCGACCACGAGCGCTCCGACGAGCGAACCGCGGTCTTCGACGATCTTGGCAGCCTTGATGCCCAGACCGCCACGTCCCTGGACACGGTATTCGTCCACGGGCGTCCGCTTGGCGTAGCCGCCGTCGGTCGCGGTGAAGACGAACGTACCGGGCCGGACCACGCTCATGGAGAGCAGTTCGTCGCCTTCACGGAAACTCATGCCCTTCACGCCCGAGGTCGCGCGGCCCATCGGACGCAGCGCGTCGTCGGTCGCGGTGAAGCGGATCGACTGCGCCTTCTTGCTGATCAGCAGCAGATCGTCCTCGGCGGAGACCAGCTCGGCGCCGATCAGCTCGTCGTCGTTGCCGTCGCCCGTCTCCCGGAGGTTGATGGCGATGACACCACCCGAACGGGGGGAGTCGTAGTCCTTGAGCGCCGTCTTCTTCACCAGGCCGCCCTTGGTGGCCAGGATCAGGTACGGGGCGGCCTCGTAGTCGCGGATCGCGAGGATCTGCGCGATCTGCTCGTCCGGCTGGAAGGCCAGCAGGTTCGCCACGTGCTGGCCGCGGGCGTCGCGGCCGGCGTCCGGGAGCTCGTAGGCCTTCGCGCGGTAGACCCGGCCCTTGTTCGTGAAGAACAGCAGCCAGTGGTGCGTGGTGGAGACGAAGAAGTGGTCGACCAGGTCGTCCTGCTTCAGCTTCGTGCCGCGCACGCCCTTGCCGCCGCGCTTCTGCGAGCGGTAGTCCTCGGTCTTGGTGCGCTTGACGTAGCCGCCGTGCGTGATCGTGACGACGATGTCCTCTTCGGCGATCAGGTCCTCCATGGACATGTCGCCGTCGAAGGGCACCAGCTTGGAACGCCGGTCGTCGCCGAACTTCTCGACGATCGCCGCCAGTTCCTCGCTGACGATCGAGCGCTGGCGCTGCTCCGAGGCCAGGATCGCGTTGTACTCGTTGATCTTGGCCTGGAGCTCGTCGTGCTCGGCGACGATCTTCTGCCGCTCCAGGGCCGCCAGGCGGCGGAGCTGCATCTCCAGGATCGCGTTCGCCTGGATCTCGTCGATCGACAGCAGGCCCATCAGGCCCTCGCGCGCGATCTCGACGGTGTTGCTGCGCCGGATCAGCGCGATGACCTCGTCGATCGCGTCCAGCGCCTTGAGCAGGCCGCGCAGGATGTGGGCGCGCTCCTCCGCCTTGCGCAGGCGGAAGCGCGTGCGCCGGACGATGACCTCGACCTGGTGCGTGACCCAGTGCCGGATGAACGCGTCGATCGACAGCGTGCGCGGCACCCCGTCGACCAGCGCCAGCATGTTCGCGCCGAAGTTCGTCTGGAGGTCGGTGTGCTTGTAGAGGTTGTTCAGCACGACCTTGGCCACGGCGTCGCGCTTGAGCACGATCACCAGGCGCTGGCCGGTGCGGGACGAGGTCTCGTCGCGGACGTCGGCGATGCCGCCGACCTTGCCGTCCTTGACCAGGTCGGCGATCTTCTGCGCGAGGTTGTCCGGGTTGGTCTGGTACGGGAGCTCCGTGACCACCAGGCACTGGCGGTTCTGGATCTCCTCGACCTCGACCACGGCGCGCATCGTGATGGAGCCGCGACCGGTGCGGTACGCCTCCTCGATGCCCTTGCGGCCCACGACCAGCGCGCCGGAGGGGAAGTCCGGGCCCTTGATCCGCTCCAGGAGCGCGTCCTGGAGCTCCTCGTGGGTGGCCTCCGGGTGCTCCAGCGCCCACTGCGCACCGGCCGCGACCTCGCGGAGGTTGTGCGGCGGGATGTTGGTCGCCATGCCGACCGCGATGCCCGCGGAGCCGTTGACCAGGAGGTTCGGGAAGCGCGCCGGGAGGACCGTCGGCTCCTGGTTGCGGCCGTCGTAGTTGTCCTGGAAGTCGACGGTCTCCTCGTCGATGTCCCGGAGCATCTCCATGGCCAGCGGCATCAGCTTGCACTCGGTGTACCGCATCGCGGCGGCCGGGTCGTTGCCCGGGGAGCCGAAGTTGCCGTTGCTGTCCACGAGCGGCATGCGCATCGACCACGGCTGGGCCAGGCGGACCAGGGCGTCGTAGATCGAGCTGTCACCGTGCGGGTGGTAGGTGCCCATGACGTCACCGACGACGCGGGCGCACTTGTAGAAGCCCTTCTCGGGCCGGTAGCCGCCGTCGTACATCGCGTACAGCACGCGCCGGTGGACCGGCTTGAGGCCGTCCCGGACGTCGGGCAGGGCGCGCGAGACGATGACGGACATCGCGTAGTCGAGATAGGAGCGCTGCATCTCGGTCTCGAGCCCGACGGGCTCGATGCGCATGACGGGCTGCTCCTCCGCGGGGTTCGCCGCGGTGGGGGTGGTTTCGTCGGCCATTGCTGGTCAAAGATCCTTTCAGGCGGTCAGCTGAGCCGACTCAGATGTCGAGGAACCGGACGTCCTTGGCGTTGCGCTGGATGAAGGAGCGCCGGGCTTCGACGTCCTCGCCCATCAGCACCGAGAACAGGTCGTCGGCCTGCGCCGCGTCGTCCAGGGTGACCTGGCCGAGGACGCGGTGGTCCACGTCCATCGTGGTGATGCGCAGCTCCTCGGCGTTCATCTCGCCGAGACCCTTGAAGCGCTGGATCGAGTCTTCCTTGATCCGCTTGCCCTGGCTCTTGCCGAGTTCGACCAGGGCGTCGCGCTCGCGGTCCGAGTAGGCGTACTCGAAGTCGTCGCGGCCCCACTTGATCTTGTACAGCGGCGGCCGGGAGAGGTACACGTGCCCCGCCTCGACCAGCGGCCGCATGAAGCGGAACAGGAAGGTCAGCAGCAGGGTGTTGATGTGCTGGCCGTCGACGTCTGCGTCCGCCATCAGGATGATCTTGTGATAGCGGAGCTTCTCGATGTCGAAGTCCTCGTGCACACCCGTACCGAAGGCGCTGATCAGCGCCTGGACCTCGGTGTTCTGGAGGATCTTGTCGATCCGCGCCTTCTCGACGTTCAGGATCTTGCCGCGGATCGGCAGGATGGCCTGGTACATCGGGTTGCGGCCCGACTTCGCGCTGCCACCGGCCGAGTCGCCCTCGACGATGAAGATCTCGCACTTCGCCGGGTCGTTGGACTGGCAGTCCGACAGCTTGCCCGGCAGCGAGGCCGACTCCAGCAGGCCCTTGCGGCGGGTCAGGTCGCGCGCCTTGCGCGCCGCGACGCGCGCCGTGGCGGCCTGGATCGCCTTGCGGATGATGTCCGCGGCCTCGTTCGGGTTCCGGTCGAACCAGTCGTTCAGGTGCTCGTGGACGACCTTCTGCACGAAGGTCTTGGCCTCCGTGTTGCCCAGCTTCGTCTTCGTCTGGCCCTCGAACTGCGGCTCGCCCAGCTTCACCGAGATGATCGCCGTCAGACCCTCGCGGATGTCCTCGCCCGCGAGGTTGTCGTCCTTCTCGCGCAGGAACTTCTTCTCGCGCGCGTAGCGGTTGACAAGACCCGTCATCGCCGCGCGGAAGCCCTCCTCGTGCGTGCCGCCCTCGTGCGTGTGGATCGTGTTCGCGAAGGAGTAGACCCCCTCCGTGTACTGCGAGTTCCACTGCATCGCGATCTCGACCGAGAGCATGCGCTCCTTGTCCTCGGCCTCGACGTCGATGACGGTCGGGTGGATCAGCTCGCCCTTGCGCGAGTTGAGGTACTTCACGAAGTCGACGATGCCGCCCTCGTAGTGGTACTTCACCGTGCGCGCCTGGGGCTCGGCCGCGTCCGCGTCCGGGTCGTCCGCGCCCGCCGTCGCCTTCGCCGACTCGCGCTCGTCCGTCAGCGAGAGCGTCAGGCCCTTGTTGAGGAAGGCCATCTCCTGGAAGCGGCGCGAGAGCGTCTCGAAGGAGTACTCGGTGGTCTCGAAGATGTCGCCGTCGGCCCAGAAGGTCACCGAGGTGCCCGTCTCGGACGTTTCCTCGTTCTTGGCGAGGGCGGCGGTCGGGACACCGAGCTTGTAGTCCTGGGTCCAGCGGTAGCCGTCGGTCTTGACCTCGACGGCGACCCTGGTCGACAGGGCGTTCACGACGGACACACCGACACCGTGCAGACCGCCGGAGACGGCGTAGCCGCCGCCTCCGAACTTGCCGCCCGCGTGCAGGACCGTCAGCACGACCTCGACGGCCGGCTTCCCCTCGGACGGCACGATGCCGACCGGGATACCGCGACCGTTGTCGACCACGCGCACGCCGCCGTCGGCGAGGATCGTCACGTCGATGGTGTCGGCGTGCCCGGCCAGGGCCTCGTCGACCGAGTTGTCGACGACCTCGTAGACGAGGTGGTGGAGCCCGCGCTCACCGGTGGAGCCGATGTACATGCCGGGCCGCTTGCGGACCGCGTCCAGACCCTCCAGGACCTGGATGGCACTGGCGTCGTACGAGGACGTGACCTCGCCGTTCTGGCCGACTGTGGACTGGTTGTCGTTGGGGTTGCCGGAATCGGCCACGAAGCGCCCTTTCTGGCACAGCACAGGCCGTACTCCGGGCCAGCAGTCATGCGAGCGGGAGCGGCTGCGTCAATCTGCGTTGTCAGCTTTTGTCGACTGGATCCCGCGAGGCGGCGGGATTCCCGTCAGTCTACCGGTACCACGGACATGAATGGGGGTTTGCCAGTACCTGAGTACGCATGTGCCGCCCTCAACCCTCACTCTCCGACTCCCCATATCCGGGCAGGGGCTCAAAGAGGCTCACACGGGCATCCAGCCCTTCGGGCTGTCAACCTCCCGCCACCGTGAGCGAGACCACTGGAAGGACCGCGCGGGGCGGCTTGCCACCACGCCCGTGACCGCTCCCGCTCAGCCGTACGTGTCCCCCGGGCCGGTACTGCCCGGGGCCCGCAGCGGCCCGTACCGGCGGCCCCGGCCGCCCGGCCCCTGCACCTTGATCAGCCGGACCGTGCCCTGCCCGAGGTCCTCGTTGAGCCGGGCCACCAGCTGCGGGGCGAGCAGCTTCAGCTGGGCCGCCCACGCCGAGGAATCGCACCGCACGACCAGCTCACGGTCCTCGTAGCGCTCCGGTTCACAGTGCGCGGCCACTTCCGGGCCCACGATCTGAGCCCAGCGCTCCATCACGCCCGCGACCGCCATCGGCATCTCCCAGCCGCGCTCGGTGCGCAGCCGGTCCAGCGCCGCCATCAGCGGCATCGGGTCCCGGCCGTCCGCCCGGGCGCCCGAGCGCAGGCCCGGCTGGCCGTGGCGGGACTTCTTGGCGCCCGCCACGAGGCCGCGCGCCCGCGCCTGTTCCCGGGCCGCCGCCAGGGCCTGGCGGGCCAGGTCCACGCCCGACGGCTCCGGGGCCCTCGGGACCCCCGCACCGCCGGGGCCGTTCACGTCGTCGTTCACCACCGCGTCACCTCACCGCCGGACACCCCGAACCGAGCCCCCGCCAGCACCCCCGGGACGTCGTCGTCCACGGCGGCCGTCACCAGTACCTGCTCCCCGCCGGCCACCAGCTCCGCCAGCCGTTCCCGGCGCCGCGCGTCCAGCTCGGCGAAGACGTCGTCCAGGACGAGCACCGGCTCGCTGCCCTCGGAGCGCAGCAGCTCGTAGGAGGCCAGCCGCAGTGCCAGGGCGTAAGACCAGGACTCGCCGTGGCTCGCGTAGCCCTTCGCGGGCAGTTCCCCGAGGCGCAGCAGCGCGTCGTCGCGGTGCGGGCCCACCAGGGTCACGCCGCGCTCGATCTCCTGCTTGCGCGCCCCGGCCAGGGCGCCCATGAGGACCTCGTACAGCGCTTCCCGGGTCCGCGCCGCGCCCGAGTCCACCGCCTCGCCCGCCTCCCCGGCCAGCGAGGTCGGCCGGTAGACCAGCCCGAGCGGGCCGCCGCCGGGCGCGAGCTGCTCGTACGCCTTGTCGGCCAGCGGCAGCAGGACGGAGATCAGGTCCAGGCGCTGGGCCAGCAGCTCGGCGCCGGTGCGGGCCAGGTGCTGGTCCCACACGTCCAGGGTGGAGAGGTCCATGGAGCGGCCGCCGTGGCGCCGGGCCATCGCGGCCGACTTGAGCAGGGTGTTGCGCTGCTTGAGCACGCGCTCGTAGTCGGAGCGGACCGCCGCCATCCGCGGCGAGCGCGCGGTGACCAGCTCGTCCAGGAAGCGGCGGCGCTCGCCGGGGTCGCCCTTGACCAGGGCCAGGTCCTCGGGCGCGAACAGCACCGTCCGTACGATCCCCAGCACGTCCCGCGGTCTGACCTGCGAGGACCGGTTGATGCGGGCCCGGTTGGCGCGGCCCGGGTTCAGCTCCAGCTCGACGAGCTGGCTGCGCTCGCCCTGGGTCACGGCCGCTCGGATCACCGCGCGCTCGGCGCCCATCCGCACGAGCGGGGCGTCGGAGGAGACGCGGTGGCTGCCGAGGGTGGCGAGGTAGCCGACGGCCTCGACCAGATTGGTCTTGCCCTGGCCGTTGGGGCCCACGAAGGCCGTGACGCCCGGGTCGAGCGGAACCTCGACCCGGGCGTACGAGCGGAAGTCGGCCAACGACAGATGCGATACGTGCATGACGGCGCCGACCTCCCCCGGCCCTACTGCGTGGTACTGCTGGTGGTGCTGATGCTGCTGTGGTGCTGCCGGGTGGTGTGCGGCGGCTCCTCGCTACTTCTTCTCGACCGCGTGGCCGCCGAACTGGTTGCGCAGCGCGGCGATCATCTTCATCTGCGGGGAGTCCTCCTGGCGCGAGGCGAAGCGCGCGAACAGCGACGCGGTGATCGCCGGCAGCGGCACCGCGTTGTCGATCGCGGCCTCGACCGTCCAGCGGCCCTCGCCGGAGTCCTGGGCGTAGCCCTTGAGGCCTTCGAGGTGCTCGTCGTCGTCCAGTGCGTTCACCGCCAGGTCCAGCAGCCAGGAGCGGATGACCGTGCCCTCCTGCCAGGAGCGGAAGACCTCGCGGACGTCGGTGACCGAGTCCACCTTCTCCAGCAGCTCCCAGCCCTCGGCGTAGGCCTGCATCATGGCGTACTCGATGCCGTTGTGAACCATCTTCGCGAAGTGGCCCGCACCGATCTTGCCGGCGTGCACGGCGCCGTACTCGCCCTCGGGCTTGAGGGCGTCGAAGACGGGCTGGACGGTCGCGACGTGCTCGGGGGCGCCGCCGTACATCAGCGCGTAGCCGTTCTCCAGGCCCCAGACGCCTCCGGAGACGCCGCAGTCGACGAAGCCGATGCCCTTGGCGGCCAGCTCCGCGCCGTGCTTCTCGTCGTCCGTCCAGCGGGAGTTGCCGCCGTCGACCACGATGTCGCCGGGTGAGAGCAGTTCGCCCAGCTCGTCGACGGTGGACTGGGTGGCCTCGCCGGCCGGGACCATCACCCACACCACGCGGGGGGCCTGCAGTCTGTCCACAAGTTCGGACAGGCTGTGGACATCGGCGAGGTCGGGGTTGCGGTCGAATCCGATGACGGTGTGGCCTGCGCGGCGGATGCGCTCGCGCATGTTGCCACCCATTTTGCCGAGACCGACGAGACCGAGCTCCATCAGGTGGTTCCTTAAGCGTCTAGGCGATTTTTCCCGGGTTTTCCCGCGTCCGAGCCTACGCCGGGCCGCGCGGCCCGGCCCATCCGGCGCCGCGGGGGAAGGCGGCAGGCCCGGACCCGCGGGCGGCGGGACCGGGCCTGGGCGGCCTGCTGGCGGCGGACGGTCCGGGTCAGCCGGAGAGGCGCACCGGCATGATCAGGTACTTGTACGCCTCGTCGGCCTCGGCGTCGACGGCCGGGCGGCCGCTCAGCAGCGCGGGCTTCGTCGAGGTGGTGAAGCTCAGCTGGGCGGCCGGCGAGTCGATCGCGCTCAGGCCGTCGAGCAGGAAGGTCGGGTTGAAGGCGATCGAGATGTCGTCGCCCTCCAGCTTGGCGTCGACGCGCTCCACAGCCTGTGCATCGTCGCTGGAACCGGCTTCCAGGATCAGCACGCCCTGCTCGAAGCTCAGCCGGACCGGGGTGTTGCGCTCGGCGACCAGGGCCACGCGCTTGACGGCCTCGACGAAGGGGGCGGTCTCGATCACGGCGATGGAGTTGAACTCGGTCGGGAAGAGCGTGCGGTACTTCGGCAGGTCGCCTTCGAGCAGCCGGGTGGTGGTGCGGCGGCCCGCGCCCTCGAAGCCGATCAGGCCCTCGCCCTTGCCGGAGCCGGAGAGCGCCAGGGTGACCGTGTCGCCGCTGGTCAGGGACTTGGCGGTGTCCAGGAGAGTCTTGGCGGGCACCAGGGCCACGGCCGAGGCCTCCGGGTCCTCCGGCTTCCACAGGAACTCGCGGACCGCGAAGCGGTAGCGGTCGGTGGAGGCCAGGGTGACGCGCTCGCCCTCGATCTCGATCCGCACACCGGTGAGCACCGGCAGGGTGTCGTCGCGGCCGGCGGCGATGGCCACCTGGGCCGCGGCGGAGGCGAAGACGTCACCGGGGACGGTGCCGGTCGCGGTCGGCATCTGCGGCAGCGCCGGGTATTCCTCCACAGGCAGGGTGTGGAGCGTGAACCGCGAAGAGCCGCAGACCACGGTCGCCCGTACACCGTCTGTGGAAATCTCCACCGGCCGGTTGGGGAGGGCGCGGCAGATGTCGGCGAGCAGCCGGCCGGAGACGAGGACGGTGCCGTCCTCCTCGACGTCCGCCTCGACCGAGACGCGGGCCGAGACCTCGTAGTCGAAGCCGGAGAGGCTCAGGGTGCCCTCCTCGGCCTTCAGCAGCAGGCCCGCGAGAACGGGCACCGGCGGCCGGGCCGGGAGGCTACGGGCGGCCCAGGCCACCGCCTCCGCGAGTACGTCGCGCTCCACCCGGATCTTCACCGGAAACCGCCTCCTGCTGATTGCTGGCCTTCGTCGTCGGCTGGAGGCTCTCTGCCCCGATGCCGGAGACCAGTCTGACGCACTGCGCCGACAGGCGTTGCTGTCGGCGGTCAAGTCGGGTGGGAGGTGTCGGGATGCCGGAAGCGGCGAGTTGTGCACAGGCCCTGCTTGAAAACCAGACCAGGCCTAACTGTCCATAGGGGTAGTAGTAGGCCCTGTGGATACAGTGGATAACTGCCTTTTCGCAGGTCAGCGCGCGTTTTTTATCCACCGGGCCTGTGGGCGGAGCCGGTGGATAACCCACGGTGTCTGTGGAGAACAAAAACTTCTGCACAGGCCGTCCCCAGGTGACCCCGGTTACTCCACAGGTGCGTCCCCAGGTTTCCCCCGGTACTCCACAACCCAAACGTCTACATCGGTGTGACCGCTTTCACTCGGGGTGGTGACAGGGGCCCCTCGGTTGCCGAACAGTGGACAAGGGTGTGGAGAAGCGCCCCGATCCTGTGCACGGTGGATCCAAACCTGTGGGTTGCCGGTGGACAGAGCCGTGGACGAACCTGTGGACAAAAAGTTGTCCACAGCCTGTGGACAAAGGTTGCGCACAAATCCACAGGGTCATGACCTGGGCTGATGATCGCTCAGGACGGGCCCCTGTGGACAGATTGTGGGTGACGGTCCCGGTCCCCAGCCTGTGGACGACAGAAAGTCGCCCAATCTGTGGATGAGTTGGCCTCGCGGGGGCGTATTCGAACAAGTTGGGGGCGCACGCACGACGAAGGGCGCCCCCGGTGTGCTCCGGAAGCGCCCTTTGGCGGTGCTCGCTGGCGGGCCCAAGGCCCGGAATCAGGCGTTCTTGATGCGGTTGGTCAGCTCCGTGACCTGGTTGTAGATGGACCGCCGTTCGGCCATCAGCGCGCGGATCTTGCGGTCCGCGTGCATGACGGTGGTGTGGTCCCGGCCGCCGAACTGCGCCCCGATCTTGGGCAGGGAGAGGTCCGTCAGCTCCCTGCAGAGGTACATGGCGATCTGGCGGGCCGTCACCAGCACCCGGCTGCGCGAGGAGCCGCACAGGTCGTCCACGGTCAGCCCGAAGTAGTCGGCCGTGGCGGCCATGATGTCCGCGGCCGTGATCTCCGGGGCCGCGTCCTCGCCGCCGGGGATCAGGTTCTTGAGGACGTCCTCGGTCAGCCCGAGGTCCACCGGCTGCCGGTTCAGGCTGGCGAAGGCCGTCACCCGGATCAGCGCCCCCTCCAGCTCGCGGATGTTGCGCGAGATCCGGGAGGCGATGAACTCCAGGACCTCCGGCGGGGCGTTGAGCTGCTCCTGGACGGCCTTCTTGCGGAGGATCGCGATCCGCGTCTCCAGCTCGGGCGGCTGGACGTCGGTGATCAGGCCCCACTCGAAGCGGTTGCGGAGCCGGTCCTCCAGGGTGACGAGCTGCTTGGGCGGCCGGTCGGAGGAGAGCACGATCTGCTTGTTCGCGTTGTGCAGCGTATTGAAGGTGTGGAAGAACTCCTCCTGCGTCGACTCCTTGCTCGCGAGGAACTGGATGTCGTCGACGAGCAGGATGTCCATCTCGCGGTAGCGCTTGCGGAACGCGTCGCCCTTGCCGTCACGGATGGAGTTGATGAACTCGTTGGTGAACTCCTCGGAGCTCACGTACCGCACCCGGGTGCCCGGGTAGAGGCTGCGCGCGTAGTGCCCGATGGCGTGCAGCAGGTGCGTCTTGCCGAGTCCCGACTCCCCGTAGATGAAGAGGGGGTTGTAGGCCTTGGCCGGTGCCTCCGCGACGGCGACCGCGGCGGCGTGCGCGAAGCGGTTGGAGGCGCCGATGACGAAGGTGTCGAAGAGGTACTTGGGGTTGAGGCGGGCCGTCGGCTCCAGCGGGCCCGAGGAGGAACCGCCCGAGCCGCCGGAGGAGCCCGACTGCCTGCCGGTGCCGCTCTGTCCGCCCGGGCCGCCGGGGCCGGTGCGTCCGGGGGCGGGGCGCGGCGCGGGCTGCTCGTACTGCTGCTGCTCGTAGGAGGACTTGTCGTAGGACTGCTGCTCGTAGCCCTGCTGACGGTTCTGCTCGTACTGCTGCGGATCGTACGGCGGCTCGTAGCCCTGGGACTCGGACTGCTGGAGGTAGCCGGGCTGCGGGGAGGCGTACGGGTCGCGCTCCGGGTAGCCGCCGGGGCGCGGCTGCTGCCAGCCGTACTCGTCCTGCTGGCCGCCGCGGGGCCAGGCGCCGGGCTCGGGGCGCTGCTGCTGGTAGTCCGGGTAGGCGGGGCGGGCGGTGGGGCCCTGGTCTTCGGCGGGGCCGGTGTGACCCGAGTGACCGGTGTGGCCTCCGGCGCGCTGGCCGGAGTAGGAACCGGACTCATAGGAGTCGCGCTGCGGCCCCTGGGACTGCGGAGCGGGCTCGCCGGCGGAGTCGTCCACGGTGATGGCGATCCGGATGGGGCGGCCGCACTCGCGGCTCAGCGCGTCACTGATCAGCGGGGCGAGCCGGCCCTCCAGGACGCGCTTGCCCCATTCGTTGGGGACGGCCAGCAGCGCGGTGTCGGCGACGAGGGCCAGCGGCTGGCAGCGTTCGACCCACTGCTTGTCCTTGGGCTCGATGCCCTGCTGACCTTCCCCGAGCAGCTTCTCGAGCACGCGCGGCCACACTGCGGCAAGATCGGCAGGTACGTCAGCCACAGAGCACGCTCTCTCACGGGGGTCCCACGAATGTGTGGTTCTTTGGGACGGTCGGGACAAAAAATCAGGGGTCGGGCAACGGTAGTCAGGCCGACGGGTACGGTTCAAGTCGTTGTCCACAGCCTGTGCACAGTGGACCACGTCGCCGCCTCGGTTTGACCGGATGGCGTAGCCGCGCGTACCGTAACGAGGTCGAGTTGTCGATGGCTGCTGCCGCCTGCCTACCGATGGGCGAAGATCACCCTTTGTGATCATGTAGCGGTGCCACTCGGGCGATCACGCGAGTTTCCTCGTGGGCGCACGGTGACAGCCAGGCGATGTCCCGCCACAACGATTCATTCTCTGGAGCCCCCGAGTGAGCAAGCGCACCTTCCAGCCGAACAACCGCCGTCGTGCCAAGACCCACGGCTTCCGTCTCCGGATGCGTACCCGTGCCGGTCGCGCGATCCTGGCCAACCGTCGTGGCAAGGGCCGTACCGCCCTCTCCGCGTAACCAACGCACACAGGTCGTGACGTCGTGCTGTCTCCCGAAAATCGGCTGAGGCGGCGCGAGGACTTCGCGAGCGCGGTACGCCGAGGTCGTCGGGCTGGTCGCCCGCTCCTCGTCGTACACCTACGTACCAGCGGTGCCACGGACCCGCACGAGCCGGGGGAGATCGATCCCTCGACGCGTGCGGGTTTCGTCGTCAGCAAGGCGGTAGGTGTCGCCGTCGTCCGCAGCCGGGTCAAGCGCAGGCTGCGCCATCTTGTCCGCGAGCGGCTCTCCGAGCTGCCCGCCGGTAGCCTGGTGGTGGTGCGTGCGTTGCCCGGAGCGGGCGAGGCCGACTATGACGGTCTTGCCCGGGACCTGGACGCCGCACTGGCGCGGCTCCTGGGAGGCGTGGCTCGATGAAGTACCCGCTGCTCGCCCTGATCAAGCTGTACCAGTGGACGATCAGTCCGCTGCTCGGCCCGGTGTGCCGTTATTACCCGTCGTGCTCGCGCTACGGCTATGCGGCCATCGACCGGCATGGTGCGGTGAAGGGGACAGTACTGACCGCCTGGCGGATCCTGCGGTGCAACCCGTGGAGTCCTGGCGGTGTGGATCATGTCCCACCCCGTAAACGCCCGCGTTGGCACGAGCAGCTGCGCAGTGCGTTGCGTCGATCTCGCAATGCTCAAGGAGCCTGATTAGTGGACACGATTGCCAGTCTGTTCAGCTTTATCACCTATCCCGTCTCGTGGATCATCGTTCAGTTCCACAAGGTCTACGGCGCGGTCTTCGGTGCGGACAGTGGGTGGGCCTGGGGCCTGTCCATCGTGTCCCTGGTGATCCTGATCCGTATCTGCCTGATCCCGCTCTTCGTGAAGCAGATCAAGTCGACGCGGGGCATGCAGGCGCTCCAGCCGAAGATGAAGGCGATCCAGGAGCGCTACAAGAACGACAAGCAGCGTCAGTCCGAAGAGATGATGAAGCTGTACAAGGAGACGGGTACCAACCCGCTGTCCTCGTGCCTTCCCATCCTCGCGCAGTCGCCGTTCTTCTTCGCGCTCTACCACGTGCTGTCGAGCATCGCCAACGGCACGACCATCGGCGTCATCGACAAGCCGCTGCTGGAGAGCGCCCGTAACGCTCACATCTTCGGTGCCCCGCTGGCGTCCAAGTTCATGGACAGCGCGGACAAGGTCGCGAGCCTGAACGCCTCGATCGTCGACGTGCGGATCGTCACCGCCGTCATGATCGTCATGATGTCCTTCTCGCAGTTCTACACCCAGCGTCAGCTGATGCAGAAGAACGTCGACCTCTCGGTCAAGACGCCGTTCATGCAGCAGCAGAAGATGCTGATGTACATCTTCCCGCTGATCTTCGCGGTGATGGGCATCAACTTCCCCGTCGGTGTCCTCGTCTACTGGCTGACCACGAACGTGTGGACCATGGGCCAGCAGATGTACGTGATCAGCCAGAACCCGACTCCGGGCAGCAAGGCGCAGGACCAGTACCTGACCCGTCTGGTCAAGCACGTCGGTTCGCACGGCCAGATCAAGGGCCGTGGCAAGAAGAAGATCGTCGCGGCGATCGTGGCCAAGGGCCCGGACCGCAACGACAACGAGCGCAAGTTCATCACCACCCTGGCGAAGCAGGGCCTGGCCGCTCAGGCGGACGGTTCGGTGATCAAGAGTTCCGAGACCACGGCGGACGCGGACGCGGCGAGCGGTGGTGCCGCGAAGCGGCAGCAGCCCAAGCGGCAGTCGAAGTCGCAGCGGCAGTCGCCGCCCCCCGGCAAGCCCTCCACCAAGAAGTAAGAAGGAGTCCATCCCGTGACGGAAGGCACCATCTCCGCCGCCGCTGCCGAGGGTGGCGACACCCTGACCCGCCTGGAGCAGGAGGGCGAGATCGCGGCTGACTACCTTGAGGGTCTGCTGGACATCGCCGATCTGGACGGCGACATCGACATGGACGTCGAGGCCGACCGGGCCGCGGTGTCGATCGTCAGTGATTCGGCGAGCCGCGACCTGAGCAAGCTCGTGGGGCGCGACGGCGAGGTGCTGGAGGCTCTGCAGGAGCTGACGCGCCTGGCCGTGCACCGGGAGACCGGTGACCGGAGCCGGCTGATGCTGGACATCGCGGGGTTCCGTGCCAAGAAGCGCGAGGAGCTGGCGGTCATCGGTGCGCAGGCTGCGGCGGACGCCAAGTCCTCGGGCGAGCCGGTCAAGCTCGCCCCGATGACTCCGTTCGAGCGCAAGGTCGTCCACGACGCCGTGGCGGCGGCCGGCCTGAGCAGCGAGTCCGAGGGCGAGGAGCCGCAGCGCTTCGTCGTTGTGCTCCCCGCCTGATCGCGAGCGCGAGTGTTCGGCCCCGTCTGTAGCGCAGGCGGGGCCGAAGTTTGTCAGCCTGACTGTTGAACTACACGATGTTGAGTGCGGTACGGAAGGACGGTCCCCGTGACGGAGACAGCGGAGCTTCCCCCGGCGCCCGAAGAAGCGCGCGCGGTATTCGGTGAGTACTTCCCGGAAGCTGTCCGCTACGCCGAGCTGCTGGCGGACGCGGGAGTGGAGCGGGGCCTGATCGGGCCCCGTGAGGTCCCACGGCTGTGGGAGCGGCACCTGCTGAACTGCGCGGTGCTGTCCGAGGTGGTGCCGGAGAACGTCACCGTGTGCGACGTGGGCTCCGGGGCGGGGCTGCCCGGCATCCCGCTGGCTCTGGTGCGACGGGATCTGAAGATCACGTTGCTGGAGCCGCTGCTGCGGCGCACGAACTTCCTCCAGGAGGCCGTGGAGCTGCTGGGCCTCGACCACGTCACCGTGGTGCGCGGCCGCGCGGAGGAAGTCCTCGGCAAGGTGCAGCCGGTGCACGTGGTGACGGCGCGTGCCGTGGCTCCTCTGGACCGGCTGGCCGGCTGGGGTGTGCCGCTGCTGCGTCCGTACGGAGAGATGCTGGCGCTCAAGGGGGACACGGCCGAGGAGGAGCTGGTGGCGGCGAAGTCCGCGCTGGCGAAGCTCGGTGTGGTGAAGACCTCGGTGCTGCACGTCGGTGAGGGGATCGTGGATCCGCTCTCGACCGTGGTCCGGGTGGAAGTGGGAGAAAGCCCCGGCGGAGTGAGGTTTGCGGCCAAGCGGGCTAAGGCTGCACGGGTGTCACGGACGCGCCGCCGCCGCTGACCGGTGGACGCGGCGCATCGTGTTTCACGTGAAACGTCGCTCTCTGCTGCACGGAATCATCAGCCGCGGCCGCGCGGCCACCTCCCCGCGTGACCGCAAGGACAACCCGAGGGTGATCGAGTTGTCCACAACGGTGGAATCATCCACAGGAGTACGGGCCCCGCTGGTTCGCGACCCCGAAGGCATGGCAGGCTCTGTTCATCGCGAGCCTGATGTCGAGGAGAGTGAACCCGTGCGGTCTGACGCCAACCTCGCGGGGCCGTTGGCCGACCCGGTCCCCGGTCCCCGCTCAGAGTCGGTGGGCGACGATGTTTCACGTGAAACATCGTCTCCGCCCCTTGTGGACAATGACACCCCGATCGGCCGTGCCGCCCAGATGGCGGTAGAAGCGTTGGGCCGGGCCGGTGAAGGTCTGCCGCGCCCCGACCAGACGCGGATCATGGTGGTGGCCAACCAGAAGGGTGGCGTCGGCAAGACCACGACGACCGTCAACCTGGCTGCGTCGCTGGCACTGCACGGCGCCCGGGTCCTGGTGATCGACCTCGACCCGCAGGGCAACGCCTCCACGGCGCTGGGCATCGATCACCACGCCGATGTGCCGTCCATCTACGACGTCCTGGTGGAGAGCAGGCCCCTGCTGGAGGTCGTCCAGCCGGTGGCCGACGTGGAAGGTCTCTTCTGCGCTCCCGCCACGATCGACCTGGCGGGCGCCGAGATCGAGCTGGTGTCGCTGGTGGCCCGCGAGAGCCGACTCCAGCGGGCGATCCAGGCGTACGAGCAGCCGCTCGACTACATCCTCATCGACTGCCCTCCCTCGCTGGGACTTCTGACGGTGAACGCCCTGGTCGCGGGCGCGGAGGTGCTGATCCCGATCCAGTGCGAGTACTACGCGCTGGAGGGGCTGGGACAGCTGCTGCGCAACGTCGACCTGGTGCGCGCCCACCTCAACCCGAATCTTCACGTCTCCACGATCCTGCTGACCATGTACGACGGCAGGACCCGGCTGGCCTCCCAGGTCGCCGAGGAGGTGCGCAGCCACTTCGGCAACGAGGTGCTGCGGACGAGCATCCCGCGGTCGGTGCGCATCTCGGAGGCCCCGAGCTACGGGCAGACGGTGCTCACCTACGACCCGGGTTCCAGTGGTTCCCTCTCCTACCTGGAGGCCGCGCGCGAGATCGCGCTGCGCGGGGTCGGAATCCGGTACGACGCCCGGCACGCCCATCTGGGCGCCGGTGTGAACAGCACGCAGAGCATGTCGGAGGGGATCCAGTGAGTGAGCGACGTAGGGGTCTGGGGCGGGGACTCGGTGCGCTGATTCCCGCGGCTCCGCAAGAGAGAAGCCCCTCGGTGGTGGGCGCGGGATCGACGTCGCCGTCGGCGGTTCCGGTCCTGCCCTCGGAGCGCGGGATCGCGGCGGCGAAGCTGGCTTCGCTGGCGCAGGCCGATGTTTCACGTGAAACCGATGTTTCACGTGAAACGGAGCGGGCGGCGGTCGAGCCGGAGGCGGCCGGGCTGCTCGCGGCGACCACGGTGGCAGGCGCGATGTTCGCCGAGCTGGCCATGGACGCGATCACGCCGAACCCGCGGCAGCCGCGTGAGGTGTTCGACGAGGACGCGCTCGCGGAGCTGGTCACCTCCATCCAGGAGGTGGGCCTGCTCCAGCCGGTGGTGGTCCGGCAGTCCGGTCCCGGCCGCTACGAACTCATCATGGGCGAGCGGCGCTGGCGTGCCTGCCGCAAGGCCGGCCTGGAGCGGATTCCCGCGATCATCCGGGCGACCGATGACGAAAAGCTCCTGCTGGACGCGCTCCTGGAGAACCTGCACCGGGCGCAGCTGAACCCGCTGGAAGAGGCGGCCGCGTACGACCAGCTGCTCCAGGACTTCCACTGCACCCACGATCAACTGGCGGACCGGATCGGGCGGTCGCGGCCGCAGGTCTCCAACACGCTGCGGCTGCTGAAGCTCTCGCCGAGGGTGCAGCGCCGGGTGGCGGCGGGCGTCCTTTCGGCGGGGCACGCGCGGGCCCTGCTGTCGGTGGAGGACTCCGACGAGCAGGACCGACTGGCCCACCGGATCGTGGCGGAAGGCCTGTCGGTGCGGGCGATCGAGGAGATCGTCACGCTGATGGGGTCGCAGCCGACGAGTTCGGTGAAGCCGAAGGGCCCCCGGGCGGGGGCCCGGGTGGCTCCGGCGCTGAACGATCTGGCGTCGCGGCTCTCGGACCGGTTCGATACGCGGGTCAAGGTGGATCTGGGTCAGAAGAAGGGCAAGATCACCGTCGAGTTCGCGTCGATGGAGGATCTGGAGCGCATCCTGGGCACGCTGGCCCCGGGTGAGGGACGGGTGCTGGAGCAGGGAATCGCCGGGGAGTGATCCCGGCCGCCTCGGGGCGGGTCGTGCCGGTGGGAACCGGTGCGGCCCGCCCTTTGCCGTGTTCCGCTCCTTTTGCCCGGCCCTTTGTCGTGCTCCGGTGTCGGAGCGGGGAGCCGGTGGATACGATGCGTCCATGGGTCGCAGGGTCGTACCGCTCACGCTGGACAACCTCCGGGACCTGCCCAGACGTTGCCGTTCCTGTGTGTTCTGGGAGCTGGATCCCGTCAGTGGCAATGCCGCGGTGAAGTCCGGGACCGCGGAGCAGGAGAAGGAAGCGTGGATCTCCGCGGTTCTGCTGGAGTGGGGTTCCTGCGGCCGGCTGGTCTTCGTGGACGACGTCCCGGTGGGCTTCGTGCTGTACGCCCCGCCCGCCTATGTGCCGCGGGCGACCGCCTTCCCCACGAGTCCCGTGTCGCCGGATGCCGTCCAGCTGATCACGGCATGGATCATGCCGGGCTATCAGGGCCAAGGCCTGGGGCGGGTGATGGTGCAGACGGTCGCCAAGGACCTGCTGCGGCGCGGGTTCCGCGCGATCGAGGCCTTCGGGGACGCGCGGTGGGAGGGACCGGCTTGTCTCCTGCCCGCGGATCACCTGTTGGCGGTGGGCTTCAAGACGGTCCGGCCGCATCCGGTGCACCCGCGGCTGCGGCTGGAGCTGCGTTCCACGCTGTCGTGGAAGGAAGACGTGGAGCTGGCCCTGGACCGGCTGCTGGGCGGCGCGCGCAAGGAGCCGGCCCTGCGCCCGCTCTAGATCCGTCCCGGAGATGCGCGAACGGGGCCGCCCCGGCAGGGGCGGCCCCGTTCGCGAACCGGGTTCGACCGACGGCTCAGGCGACCGGCTTGATGGTCACGAAGCCGTCGAGGTCGCGCAGGATGGCGGCCTTCGGCTTGGCACCGACGATGGTCTTGACGACCTCGCCGCCCTTGTAGACGTTCAGCGTCGGGATGGACATGACGCCGTACTTGGCGGCGGTGTCCGGGTTCTGGTCGATGTTGAGCTTGACGATCTCGATCTCATCGCCGTACTCGGCCGCGATGGCCTCCAGGGACGGGGCGATCTGGCGGCACGGGCCGCACCATTCGGCCCAGAAGTCCACGAGGACGGGCTTGTCGCTGGCCAGGACGTCCGCGTCGAAGCTCGCGTCGGTCACAGTCTTCAGGGTGCCGGCCACAACGGCCTCCTTCTTCTTTACGGGGTGTGGGGTGTGGGGGTGGTGCCGGGGGGTGGGCTCAGACGGCCGCGGCGGCGTGCTCGGCGTCCGTGAGGGCGGCCAGGAAGCGCTCGGCGTCCAGGGCGGCGGAGCAGCCCGTGCCTGCGGCGGTGATGGCCTGGCGGTAGGTGTGGTCCACCACGTCGCCCGCGCCGAACACGCCGGTCAGGTTGGTGCGGGTGGAGGGGGCGTCGACCTTGAGGTAGCCCTCTGCGTCCAGCTCCAGCTGGCCCTTGAAGAGTTCGGTCCGCGGGTCGTGGCCGACGGCGATGAAGAGACCCGTCACGGGAAGCTCGGAGGTCTCACCGGTCTTGGTGTTGCGCAGAGTCAGACCGGTCAGCTTCGGGTCACCGTGGATCGCGGCGACCTCGCTGTCCCAGGCGAACTTGATCTTCGGGTCGGCGAAGGCGCGGTCCTGCATCGTCTTGGAGGCGCGCAGGCTGTCACGCCGGTGGATGATCGTGACGGACTTGGCGAACCGGGAGAGGAAGGTCGCCTCCTCCATCGCGGTGTCGCCGCCACCGACGACGGCGATGTCCTGGTCCTTGAAGAAGAACCCGTCGCAGGTGGCGCACCAGGAGACACCCCGGCCGGAGAGCGCGTCCTCGTTGGGCAGGCCGAGCTTGCGGTGCTGGGAGCCCGTGGTGACGATGACGGCCTTGGCACGGTGCACGGTACCGGCGGTGTCGGTGACGGTCTTGATGTCACCGGTCAGGTCGACGGAGACGATGTCGTCCGGAACCAGCTCGGCGCCGAAGCGCTCGGCCTGGTCGCGCATGTTGTCCATGAGGTCGGGGCCCATGATGCCGTCACGGAAGCCGGGGAAGTTCTCGACCTCGGTGGTGTTCATGAGCGCACCGCCCGCGGTGACGGCGCCCTCGAAGACGAGGGGCTTGAGCGAGGCACGTGCGGTGTACAGGGCGGCCGTGTAACCGGCCGGCCCGGAGCCGATGATGATCACGTTTCGGACGTCGCTCACGGGTACTTTCCTCGTCTCTGCGGACTGCTTCTTGCCTACCGGGGGGCCGGTGCGGACCTTCACCCCACCCAACGGATCCTACGGCGCGAGCATTCCCGAGTTGTCCCCGTGGCGTCCGCGGGCTTCAGTGGCGCGGGTAGGTGCTGGTCAGCAGCACCGCGCCCGGGCCCGCCCCGGCGGCGTCCGCGCAGGCGGAGTCGACGAGGTAGGCGTCCACCAGGGCGGCATCTCCCGGGTGCGGCAGGACCACCAGGTGGACACGGGTGCCCTGGTAGCTGCCCTGCCCGCTCGCGAGCGGAGTATCCGCCCGCCCGGTGCCCTCTTGGACGCACTGCGGGACGGGACCCGCCGCCCGGCGGTCCTGGGGGGCGATCGCCCCGTCGGACGAGGTGTTCCCGTCGGGCGAGGTCTTCTGGAGCCCTGGGCTGCGTCCCTCCGGGGTCGACTGCCCGGCGACGCTCCCCTCGGCGAGCAGGTGCTGGACGGCGGAGCGCAGGTTCTGGGCGGAGTACTCACCCGCGGCCTTGGGCTCGGCCAGCGCGCTGGCGGCGTCCTTGCGGGCTGAGGTGCTCTGCGAGGACGAGTGGGGCAGTGCGGTGAAGAGGAAGACCCCTAGGGCGCAGGCCGCGGCTCCGGCCAGTCCGGTCAGCACGGCGATGCGCCTGCGGGCACGACGCCGCCCGGGGCCGGTCGGGCCCGTGGGGTGTCCCCCCGGCGCGCGGGCGGCGGGCGATGTTTCACGTGAAACATCCGGCGCAGCGGGGCGCACCCGGACGGGACGGGGTTCCGAAGCAGGGCTCCGGGCGTCGAGCAGGGCTTCCGCCGCCAGTGCCGCGTCGATGCGGCCCGCGATGTCCACGGGCATCCGCGGCGGCCCGGGAAGCGTGCCGAGGAGCGAACGGATCTCGTCCAGGGAGGCGCGGACATCGGCGCACAGGGCGCACGCGGCCAGGTGGCGCCGCACCTCGGACGTCCGGGAAGGAGAGAGGAGACCCTCGGTCAGGTCGGAGATCTCCGAGACCTCCGGGTGCCGGATCGTGCCGGTCACACCGGTCGCGCCGGTCGTGGGGGTCATGTTCGTCCACCTCCGCCCTTCACCGAGCCTGGATCTGGATGTCTGGGCTCTGCCGCTGGTGGGACGGATGTCCCCTGCGTCCGGTTCCTTCCCCGCTCGGCGTCGGTGTTATCCACGGGATCGGCGCGCAGATGAGTGAGGAGCGGGGCGAGTTTCGCCCGGCCACGGGCACAGCGGCTCTTCACGGTCCCGGTGGGGACGTCCAGGATCCGGGCTGCTTCGGCCACGGGATAGCCCTGCATGTCGACCAGGACGAGGGCGGCCCGCTGTTCGGGCGGCAGAGTGGCCAGAGCCGCCAGGAGCTGCCGGTGGAGGTCGTGGCGCTCGGCGGGGGCGTCGGCGGACTCGTGCGGCTCCAGGAGCCGCTCCAGGCGCTCCGTGTCGTCGAGGGGCGCGGTCTTGCGCGAGGCGGCCTTGCGGGCCCGGTCCAGGCAGGCGTTCACGGTGATCCGGTGCAGCCAGGTGGTGACGGCCGACTCGCCCCGGAAGGTGTGGGCGGCCCGGTAGGCGGAGACCAGGGCGTCCTGGACGGCGTCGGCGGCCTCCTCGCGGTCGCCGAGGGTCCGCAGCGCAACGGCCCACAGCCGGTCGCGGTGGCGCCGCACGAGTTCACCGAACGCGTCGGGGTCTCCGGCGGCGTGCAGCGCCAGGAGTTCCTGGTCGCTGCGGCCGCCGGGTGCGGCGTCGTCCAACGGTGAGCCCCTCCCCTGCCGCGGCCTCAGCCGGAGAACTTCACGTCCGTGACGGCCTGCTTGTAGCCCGCGCCGCTGTACTGGTCGGGGCCGGACATGGGCATGGCGGTGATCCAGAGGACCACGTAGCGCGTCTTGACGGGCTTCTCCGCGGTCAGGGTCAGGCTGCTGTCCTTGGTGGTGCCCGCGGCGATCTTCTTCATGGAGCCGACCGACTTGGACGAGGACATGGAGGTGGCGCCGTACAGCGTGGCCGTGGTGTGGTCGCCCGCGTACCGGAGCCCTATCGAGGCGGCGGTGACCTCCTGTTCGGAGCCGAGGTCGTAGACGACGCCGACGCCCGCTTTGTAGCCGCCGGCCTTCATGTCCGGGCCGTCGAGGAAGCTCTTGGTGCGCCAGTAGGTGGAGACGTCCCCGTCGTAGGTGCTCGCCACGCCCGCTGTGTCCTGGGGCTTGCCGTCGGGGTAGTACTCCGACGCGTCCTTGATGGCGAGGGCCACGGGCGCCTTCTTCGGCGGAGCGTCGTCGGCCTTGGGCTGCGGAGCCTGCTGGTTCCCGTCGCTCTGATTGCCGCGCAGAAGGGTGTCGGCCAGCTGCCAGCTGCCCAGGCCGAGAGCGGCGATGAGCAGCGCCGCGACGCCCCACTTGAGGACCCGGCCGGTCCGGCTCTGGAGCGGGGGCGGCGGCGGGACGGGCGCCAGGGGCGTGACGGTGGTGATGCCGTTGTGCACCGCCGGGCGGCCGTAGCTGCCTTGCTGGTACGTCGTGTGCTGGTACTCGGGCGGCGCGGTGAAGGCCGGCTCGGGCGGCCGGATGCGGGGCATCGCGGCGACGGCTTTGGACAGCTCTTCCGGGGTGGTGCAGGCGGGCTCCTGGCGGGAGGCCGTGGCACCGTCGTTGGCGAGCGCGCGCATGGCGAGTTCGCCCAGGCCCCGGTGGACGCCCGCGCGGACCTGGTCGGGGGCGATCAAGCCGACGCCCTTGGGCAGGCCGGTGAGGCCGTAGGCGTCGTTCTCGTAGGGCCAGCGCTGGGTGAGGGCGGCGTACAGCAGTGCGCCGATCGCCTCGGTGTCCGCGCGCTGCGGGGTGTCACTGCTGATGCCGCGCAGGGCGGCGTTCACGGCGAGGCCGCGGATGCGGTACTGGCCGCTGGAGGTGCGCAGTATGGCGCTCGGCGTGAGCCGCAGGTGGGCCAGGCCCTCCCGGTGGGCCGCCGTCATCGCCTGGGAGACCTGGCTGACGAGCTGGTACGCCTCGTGCGGCTCCAGCGGGCCCGCGGCCAGCAGGGCCGTCAGTTCGGTGGCGTCGGGCAGCCATTCGTGGACGACGTAGACGAGGTCGTTCTCTTCCACGGCGTCGAGGACCTGGACGAACCGGGGGTCGCCGAGCAGGGCGGAGGAGCGGGCCGCTGCCAGCACGGAACGGGCTCGCGGGTGGTCGGCCGGCAGCAGGTGGACGCCCACCGCCCGGCGCAGCTTCTCGTCCATCGCGCGCCAGCTGCTGAATCCGTCCAGACGGGTGACGCACTCTTCGAGCCGGTAGCGCCGGGCCAGCTTGTGACCGCTGTGCAGCTCCGGTGCGGAAGGCGCGGCGCTCTGGGGCTTCTTGGCGTTCCCGCGTTTTCCGTCCGGTTCGGGCATGGGTCCGTCCGAGGCTCGTGCGTCCTGGATCTCAGTCCCGTCGGCCGTGGCCTCGACCGCCTCGGCGGTCAGCGGCTCGTCGCCGCTGTTGTCGGCCACGTCGACGGCAGCCGTGCTACGTTCCGCCACCGTCGTTCCTGCCTCCCCATCCGTTACGCGCTGTCGGCCAGTCTGCGAAGCCGTGCCAATTGTGCCCACAGTCCGACGCTATGCACGACACGCTAGGGGGGCCGATGGTTGTGCGCATCAGCGCCCCAGACGTCCGCGCACCATGCCGACCATGGCGTTGAGTTCCTCGATCCTCATGCGCTTGGCCGCGATGAGGAACACCGCCGCCAGAGTGATGCCGCCGGCCACCAGGGAGGCCAGGGAACCGGTCACTCCGCTCCCGAGCAGCCGGGTGATGCCGAAGGCGACGCCACCTCCCACGACGGCCGCGGGCACGCAGGCTCCGGCGAGGCGGGCGTAGGTCCGCATCACGTGCGCCCCGTCCAGGTCGCCGCCCAGCCGGGTGCGCAGCCGCCGCCAGGCCACACCGACGCCCACCGCGTAGCCGAGACCGTAGGCGGCGGCCATGCCGACCACGGCCCACCGCGGGGGCAGCACCAGGAACGCGGCGATCGAGACCGCCGCGTTGACGCCCGCGACGATGCAGGTGTTGTAGAAGGGGGTGCGGGTGTCCTCGTAGGCGTAGAACCCGCGCAGGACGACGTACTGCACGGAGTACGGGATCAGCCCGAGGCCGAAGGCCATCAGCACGTAGCCGATGTTCTGGGCGCCGGCGCCGGAGCCCGCGTAGAGCAGGGTGGCCATCGGCACGCCGAGCGCGAGGAAGGCGAAGGCGCAGGGCACGATCGCGACCGCCGAGGTGCGCAGCCCGTAGGAGATGTCGTCACGGACCGCGGCGACGTCCCCGTCGTGGGCCGAACGGGAGATCCGCGGCAGGACCGCCGTCATGACGGACACCGTGATGATGGCCTGCGGCATCTGCCACAGCAGCAGCGCGTAGTTGTAGGCGGTGATGCCGGTACCGGGGTGGCCCTGCTTCTCGGCGACCGATCCGGCCCAGGTGGCCAGCTGGGTGACGACGACCAGACCGACCTGGTTCGCCAGGACGAAGAAGAACGTCCACTTGGCGAGCCCGGCGGCCTTGCCGAGGCCGTGGCCCTTCCAGTCGAAGCGCAGCTTCGGGGTGAAGCCCGCGTCCCGCAGGTACGGCAGCATCGCCAGGGCCTGGACGGTGAGGCCCAGCAGGGTGCCCAGACCGAGCAGCCGGACGCCGTCGGCCGTGACGGTGGCCGCGTTGACGCCGGAGGTGGTGAAGCCGCCGAAGGCCCAGATGAAGGCGCCGAAGGTGGAGATGACGACGATGTTGTTGAGGACCGGGGTCCACATCATGGCGCCGAACCGGCCGCGGGCGTTGAGGATCTGCCCGAGCACGACGTGCACGCCCATGAAGAACATGGTCGGCAGGCAGTAGCGGGCGAAGGCGACCGCGACGTCCATCTGCTCGGGGTTCGAGGCGATCTTCGGCGACATCATCGTGATGAACAGCGGCGCCGCGAGCACGCACACCGTGGTGATGCCCGCCAACAGGACCACGACCAGGGTCAGCAGCCGGTTGGCGTAGGCCTCGCCGCCGTCGTCGTCGTTCTTCATGGCGCGCACGAGCTGCGGGATGAAGACCGCGTTGAGGGCGCCGCCGCCGACGAGGACGTAGATCATCGTCGGCAGGGTGTTGGCGATCTGGTAGGTGTCGTTGAAGGTGCCGACGCCGATCGCCCCGGCGATGACCAGCGTGCGCAGGAAGCCGGTGAGGCGGGAGACGATCGTGCCCGCCGCCATCAGGGCACTGGACTTCAGCAGGCTGGAAGCGCGCCCGGCGGGCTTGCTGGGCGCGGGCGCGGCGACGGGGGCTTCCTCGGCCGCGGTGTGGGGAGCGGCCTGCTGGTCCCGGTAGAGGTGCGCGAAGGCGTCCGGCTCCGCCTCCTGGTCGGTGGCCCGGGTGACGAGCGAGTCGACGCCGACGAACTGCGTGGTGGTCGCGCTGTCGCCGTACGGCAGGTGGCGGGAGGGGCCGTCCGGTTCAGGCGGCGGTGTCTGGGCCCAGACGCGCGGGTCCGGGGAGTAGGCGGGGGCCTCCGGGGCCGCGTAGAGCGGGCCGGGCTCCTGGTAGGTGCCGGGGGGCGGCGGCGGGTGTGCGGCCCGGTCGTAGAGGACCTCGGCCACCGGGTCCTGCGCGGACAGGTCCTGTGACCGGTACGGGTCGTAGTCGTAGGCATCCTGGACATACGGGTCGTGTTCCGGCGCGGCGGCAGGCGGAGGCACCTGCCCCGGTACCGGCGTGCCCGGGGCAGTGCCCTGGGCGGGCGCTGGACCGCCGGCGCCCTGCCCGCGGTCACCGTCGTACGGCGCGTTCATCGAAACCCCACCTCATCGTCCCCAGGCCGACCGGCCACGGCGTCGCTCAACGGTCCACTGTCTCACCTGGGCCGGACCCGCTCGTGCTTTGCGGTCCGGTGTCCGGGGTCTCGTCACTCTGCTGCGTGCTGTCTTCGCCGGCGGCACGCGCCGCGACGCGCTTGCGGCTGGCGTACATCTTGATGCCGGCCACGACGAGGAGCAGCACGCCGCCCGCGATGACGAGCATGACGGTCGGAGTGATCTCCGTTGCCTCCACGGTGAACCGGCGTTCCTTGCCGTAGGGAACGCCGTCCCGGGTGTAGAGCTGTGCGGTGACCTCGACGGGACCACTGGCGCTGGCGTTGGCGTCGAACTTCAGGGTCTGGCTGTGCTCGGCCTGGACGGTGACGTCCTTCTCGTCCTCGCCGTCGTCGCCGAACATCAGGCGGGTCGGGTTGGCGGACTTGAGCCGCAGCACCAGCCCGCGCACGTCCTGGACGAGGCTGTTCTGGATCGTGACCGGGATCGTCGCGCTGTGGCCGGACAGGGTCGCGTCCGACTTGGGGATCAGCTGCACCTGCTCGGTGAGACCGATCAGGTACTGCTGAACCCCGTCGCGGTAGAGCGCGGCCTGCTCGGGCCGATCGCGCCAGGAGGCGGACATCTCCCGGTTGGTGGTATTCCCGAAGGGGATCTCGACCCGGTCGGGGGCCGAAAGGATCACCTTGAAGTGATCCAGGGTGCTCTGGGTGGTGCGGATCTTCTCGAACGCCGAGACCGGCAGCTCTTGCTTGCGCAGGCCCTCGGGGTACTGGCCGGCTCCCGGAACCTGCGTGGCGGCGCTCGGATCCGGCTTGGCGGCCGCCGCGGCTTCGAGGTCGAGGGGCTGGCTCCAGCGGCCCGCCTGGAGGCCGCGCAGGGCAGTGGCCATCGTCTGGACCTGGCTGGCGGAGGGCATCCGCTGGGGGGCGACGACGAAGCTGCGCTGCTCGTCGGGACCCTGCTGGTTGAGCACGAGGGTCTGGGCGAGGAACTGCTGCACCGCGAGGACGGAGTTCCCGGCGCTGAGCATGTCGCCCTCGAAGGCGGTGGAGAGCCGGGCGTCGGCGACCACGGCGGTGGCCCCCGCCCCGATCGGGCGGGCAGCGGAGGGGATGTAGCCGAGGCCCGCGTTCTCCTGGAGGAAGTCACTGCGGGTGAGGACGTTGTGGGCGCCGGCCGACGTGGCGACATTGACGATGGCCGGGTCGATGGCACCGTCCACGGGCCAGGAGAAGTCGGTGGACGGAGTGACGTGCAGGACGGTCTCCACCGCCTGCTTCGCCTTGTCGGTGGCGGGGCGCAGCTGCCCCAGGGTGCCCGAGACGTCCTTGCCGCGGTGTGCGAGGGAGGCGAGGTCAGGATCGGCGAAGGGCAGCGCGACGACCTTCTTGCCCTGGACGGCCGCCTCCAAGGCGCTCAGCCAGCGCTCGGCGACCGCCTTGTTCCTGCCCGGCACCGGCTTCCCGCCGGGGACCCGGACGCGGTAGCCCTTGGTCATGGCGTCGACCGTGTACAGCAGGTCGGGGTCGATGACCCAGGTGATGGGCAGGTCCCTGCCGAGCGAGACCATCTGCTCCAGTCGTCCGCCGGGCCGCAGCTCGTCGGCCAGGGCGTCGTCCTCGAAGACGGGGGTCTGCAACTCGTCGGAGCCGGTCTCGGCCGTGAGGTGGACGCGCGAGATCAGCGGCCACACGTAGCTGAGCTGCGCGCGCTTGGCGGCGGCCTCGGGCTGCCACGGCAGCACCGTCCGCTGCATGCCGAGGACCTGCTCGGTCGTCCGGCTCTCGCTCTCGCCCGACACCGAGACGCCGAGCTGGTAGACGCCGTCCTTGTCGAGCCCCAGCTTGTCGACCGGAATCCTCAGGGTGAACGGCTGGCTGTTCTTCGCGGGCAGGGCGGAGAGCTTCGCGGAGTAGGCGGCGTCGATCTCCGCGGGATCGCTGCCGGGCCGGTACCCGCTCTGTTCGGAGGCGTCGCCGATCGCCTCCCGGTCACCGAGGACCGGGCCGACGCGCAGGCCGACGTGCGCCTCGGTGATCGTCTCGCGGCTGTTGTTGGTGACGGTGCCGGAGATGGTGAGGGTGTCGCCCTTGACCGGTGCGCTCGGGGTCAGCGTGTCCAGCTGGACGTCGACCGCCGTGGCGGCGGGGGCGTTCCCGGTGGCGTGCGCCGGTGGGGCGGGGGCGTACACGAGGGCGGCGAGAACCGGTGTCCCGGTGAGCATGACGATCGCGCGCCGCAGCCAGCGGCGCCGGACAGGGGCGGGTGCCGTCCCCTGGATGTCTGCCGCCTCGGCCACGCGCCCGCCCGTCCTCGAAGTGTCAGTGGTCGTCGTTTGTGCGTCCACGCATGGTAACGAGGCCCGCTGTGCGCGAGTGCCGCGCCTTGCTCCACATGATCGGGTCCGCCGGCCGGCCGCGCTGTGCCGGGGTGCCCGTAAAGAAGGAAGCTCCCGCCGGGCGGGGCACGTACCCTTTTCAGTTGTGCCGAACGCCAACGAAGACAACCCCAGTGCCCTGAGTCAGGTGCAGCACCGCGCGGTCAGTGAACTGCTGCGGGTCGCCCCTGTCGCCGATGATCTCGGCCGCCGTTTCCAGGAGGCGGGCTTCAGCCTGGCGCTGGTCGGCGGGTCCGTTCGTGACGCGCTGCTCGGGCGCCTCGGCAACGACCTCGACTTCACCACCGATGCCCGCCCCGAGGACGTACTGAAGATCGTCCGGCCGTGGGCCGACTCCGTCTGGGACGTCGGCATCGCCTTCGGCACGGTCGGAGCGCACAAGGGCGGCTTCCAGATCGAGGTGACCACCTACCGGTCCGAGGCCTACGACCGCACCTCGCGCAAGCCCGAGGTGTCCTACGGCGACTCCATCGAGCAGGACCTGGTCCGCCGGGACTTCACGGTCAACGCGATGGCCCTGGCCCTCCCGCAGCAGCGGTTCATCGATCCGCACGGCGGCCTGGAGGATCTGGAGGCCCGCGTGCTGCGGACCCCCGGCACGCCCGAGGACTCCTTCTCCGACGACCCGCTGCGCATGATGCGGGCCGCCCGTTTCGCCGCGCAGCTGGACTTCGAGGTCGCCCCCGAGGTCGTCGCCGCGATGAAGGCGATGTCCGACCGGATCGAGATCGTCTCGGCCGAGCGGGTGCAGGCGGAGCTGAACAAGCTGCTGCTGTCGGACCGGCCCCGCCAGGGGCTGGCTCTGCTGGTGGAAACGGGCCTGGCCGACCAGGTGCTGCCCGAGCTGCCCGCGCTGCGCTTGGAGAGCGATGAGCACCACCGGCACAAGGACGTCTACGACCACTCCCTGATCGTGTTGGAGCAGGCGATCGACCTGGAGGAGGACGGCCCCGACCTGGTGCTGAGGCTGGCCGCGCTGCTCCACGACATCGGCAAGCCCCGGACCCGCCGCTTCGAGAGCGACGGCCGGGTCTCCTTCCACCACCACGAGATGGTGGGTGCCAAGATGACCAAGAAGCGCATGACGGCGCTCAAGTACTCCAACGACATGGTGAAGGACGTCTCCCGGCTGGTGGAGCTGCACCTGCGCTTCCACGGCTACGGGGCGGGCGAGTGGACGGACTCGGCGGTCCGCCGGTACGTGCGGGACGCGGGGCCGCTGCTGTCGCGGCTGCACAAGCTGACCCGCTCCGACTGCACCACGCGCAACAAGCGCAAGGCCAACGCCCTCTCCCACGCCTACGACGGCCTGGAGGCGCGGATCGCACAGCTCCAGGAGCAGGAGGAGCTGGACTCGATCCGTCCCGACCTCGACGGCAACGAGATCATGCGGGTGCTCGACGTCGGACCCGGCCCGGTGATCGGGAAGGCTTACGCCTTCCTGCTGGAGCTGCGGCTGGAGAACGGCCCGATGGAGCGGGAAGCGGCCGTCGCGGCGCTCAAGGAGTGGTGGGCCGCCGAGAACTGAGCACCGCAGCCCGATGTTTCACGTGAAACGTCGCGGGCGGAGCGCGGGCATTCCAGCGGTCGTTCAGGGGCGATGTTTCACGTGAAACATCGCCTCTGAAGGGTCCGGCTCCCGCCGGATCAGCAGGGCGGCGGTCACCGCGTAGAGCGCGGCGACGCCCAAAATCAGGGGGACGGACTTCCCGTCGAGCGGCAGGATGAGCGAGGCCGCGGCGGCCGCACCGACGAAGGCGACGTTGAAGAGCACGTCGTAGACGGAGAAGATCCGGCCCCTGAACGCGTCGTCGGCCCGGGACTGCACCACCGTGTCGGTGGCGATCTTCGCCCCCTGGGTGGCCGTGCCCAGCACGAAGGCCGCCGCCAGCATCGGTCCGGGCGCGAAGAACAGGCCGAGGCCCGGTACCAGCACGGCCGCTATCGCCGCGCAGAGCATGATCCAGCCCCTGGTCCCGAGCCGCCCCACCCCCCAGGGTGTGATGACGGCAGCGGTGAAGAACCCGGCGCCGGATACCCCGACGGCCACCCCCAGCAGGGCGAGGCCGTCCGACTCGCTGTCCGACCACGCGTAACGGCAGAGGGTCAGCAGGGTCACCGTCAGCGCGCCGTAGCAGAAACGCATCAGGGTCATGGCGGTGAGCGCCCGGGCGGCGTCCCGGCGCTCGTACAGGTGGCGCAACCCCTGGACCATGCCGCGCGCCGTCAGGAGCACGCCCTGAGTCACCGTCGGCTGCCGGTGCACCGGGGTCAGGTCGGGGCCGAGGAGACGGATGTCCAGCCGTAGCGAGACGAGCGCCGCGCACAGGTAGAGCGCGGCGCCGAGGAGCACGACGACCGCGTTGGACTCGGCGGCGAGCAGGCGTACCAGGAAGGCCAGGCCCCCGCCGAGGGTGGCCGCGAGGGTACCGGCGGTCGGTGAGAGGGCGTTGGCGGTCACCAGCTGGTCGGCGCCGACGACCCGCGGCAGCGAGGCCGAGAGCCCGGCCAGGACGAAGCGGTTGACGGCCGTCACCGAGAGCGCGGAGGCGTAGAACAGCCAGTCGGGCACCTGCGCGACGATCAGCATCCCGGTGATGCAGGCGAGGAAGGCCCGCAGCAGGTTGCCGTAGAGGAAGACCTGACGGCGGGGCCAGCGGTCCAGCAGCACTCCGGCGAAGGGTCCGATGGCCGAGTAGGGCAGCAGCAGGACGGCCATGGCGGAGGCGATGGCCGCGGGCGAGGCCTGCTTCTCGGGGGAGAACACCACGTAGGTGGCGAGCGCGACCTGGTAGACGCCGTCGGCAGCCTGGGACAACAGCCGCACGGCGAGCAGATTCCGGAAATCCCTCAGGCGCAGCAGTACGCGCAGATCACCTACGACAGGCATGTGGGCAAGGGTCACATACGCGGAGGGTCCCCGGGCACATTGCCTGGGGACCCTCCGCGGAAGAACAGTCGACGTCCAAGTGCCGGTGGCTCCTGGCGCATCGCGCTGTGTCCTGCCTAGCGCTCGACCTCGCCCTTGATGAACTTCTCGACGTTCGCGTAGGCCTCGTCGTCGAAGTACTGCACCGGCGGGGACTTCATGAAGTAGCTCGAAGCCGACAGGATCGGGCCACCGATGCCGCGGTCCTTGGCGATCTTCGCGGCGCGCACGGCGTCGATGATGACACCGGCGGAGTTCGGGGAGTCCCACACCTCGAGCTTGTACTCGAGGTTCAGCGGAACGTCACCGAAGGCGCGACCCTCGAGGCGGACGTAGGCCCACTTGCGGTCGTCGAGCCACGCGACGTAGTCCGACGGACCGATGTGGACGTTCTTCTCGCCCAGCTCGCGGTCGGGGATCTGCGAGGTGACGGCCTGCGTCTTCGAGATCTTCTTGGACTCGAGGCGGTCCCGCTCGAGCATGTTCTTGAAGTCCATGTTGCCGCCCACGTTGAGCTGCATCGTGCGCTCGAGGCGGACACCGCGGTCTTCGAACAGCTTCGCCATCACGCGGTGCGTGATGGTGGCACCGACCTGCGACTTGATGTCGTCACCGACGATCGGGACGCCCGCCTCGGTGAACTTGTCCGCCCACTCCTTGGTGCCGGCGATGAAGACCGGAAGGGCGTTGACGAACGCGACCTTGGCGTCGATGGCGCACTGCGCGTAGAACTTCGCGGCGGCCTCGGAACCGACGGGCAGGTAGCAGACCAGAACGTCGACCTGCTTGTCCTTGAGGACCTGGACGATGTCGACCGGCGCCTCGGCGGACTCCTCGATCGTCATCCGGTAGTACTTGCCCAGGCCGTCCAGGGTGTGGCCGCGCTGAACGGTCACGCCCTTGCTGGGGACGTCGCAGATCTTGATCGTGTTGTTCTCGCTGGCGCCGATGGCGTCCGAAAGGTCGAGGCCGACCTTCTTCGCGTCAACGTCGAAGGCGGCAACGAACTCGACGTCGCGGACGTGGTAGTCGCCGAACTGGACGTGCATCAGGCCGGGGACCTTGGCCGCCGGGTCGGCGTCCTTGTAGTACTCGACGCCCTGCACCAGCGAGGCGGCGCAGTTGCCTACGCCGACGATGGCTACGCGAACCGAACCCATTCCGGTTGCTCCCTGTTTGTTCTCGGACGAGGCCTGCGAATGCAGGGCCTCACTTTTCACTTTCACCGGACGGGTCGGATCGTCTGCGATCCCGGCCCGCCCGCTCGCTCTCGATCAGCTCGTTCAGCCAGCGCACTTCGCGCTCCACTGATTCCATACCGTGCCGCTGCAGCTCAAGCGTGTAGTCGTCGAGGCGCTCCCGCGTACGGGCGAGGGAGGTGCGCATCTTCTCCAGGCGCTCCTCCAGCCGGCTGCGGCGGCCCTCCAGCACCCGCATGCGCACGTCCCGTTCGGTCTGACCGAAGAACGCGAAGCGGGCGGCGAAGGACTCGTCCTCCCAGGTATCGGGGCCGGTGTGGGAGAGCAGCTCCTCGAAGTGCTCCTTCCCCTCCGCCGTCAACCGGTAGACGATCTTGGCGCGGCGCCCTGCGAGTGAAGCGGCGAGCGCGTCTTCCAGGGCATTGCCCGGTTCTTCGATCAACCACCCGTTGGCGACGAGCGTCTTGAGGCAGGGATAGAGCGTCCCGTAGCTGAACGCCCGGAACACCCCCAGCGAGGTATTGAGCCGTTTGCGCAGCTCATAGCCGTGCATGGGGGACTCGCGGAGCAGGCCGAGGACAGCGAACTCGAGAATGCCCGATCGCCGGCTCATCCGCCTGCTTCCTCCTCGCCCCTGAGTCTTTATGCCGAGCTGATGTATCGACTCGATACATCCAGACGATAGAACGGGCGGCCCGTTACGACAAGGGGAGGCGTGGTGACCGGCGTCACATCATCAATTCGTGGGAGGCAAGTTGCCTGATTTGGGGTGAACTTCGGCAGTGGTGAGGTTTTGAGCGTGCGTAGTCTGTGCGCCGGGGGAATCCGGAACACGCCTGCCGCTTCCAGGCCACTCGCCTGCCCGAGGAGTAGTCGTTCGATGAGCGAGCACCGCCGCAAACCGCCGCAGCAACAAGGTGGTGGGCGCGCTGCGGCCCGAAGGGCCGCCCAGCAGCGGCCCGGCCGGGGCGCCATGCCCGGGCGCGACGCCCCCACCGCATCGCCCGCGGGCCCGTACGCGGGACAGCCGGTCCACGACAGCCGTGCCGGAGCCCGCCAGGGCGCCCGGGGAGCCGGCGTCGGCCGCGGCGGCAAGGGGCCGGGCCGCAAGGACAAGCGGCTGATCAACTATCCGCGGTCCGACCGGGAGGGCTGGCAGCGCTTCCTGCCCTCCTGGAAGCTGGTCGGTGGCACGGCCCTCGGCTTCTTCGCCATCGTCACGGCCGGGTCGGGCATCGGCATCGCGATGGTGGGCACCCCTGACGCGAACAAGGCCGCCAAGGCCCAGAACAACGTCTTCTACTGGGCCGACGGCAGCCAGATGGTCGCGACCGGTGGTTCGACCAACCGGCAGATCGTGCCCATCGACACGATCCCGCGGTCGATGCGGAACGCCGTGATCGCGGCGGAGAACGAGTCCTTCGAGACGGACAAGGGCGTCGACCCGATGGGCATCGCCCGGGCCGTGGTCAACATGGCGAAGGGCGGCTCCACCCAGGGTGGCTCGACCATCACCCAGCAGTACGTGAAGAACACCTTCCTGGACTCCGACCAGACGCTGAAGCGGAAGGTCACGGAGCTGTTCATCTCGATCAAGCTGGGTGTGACCACGGAGAAGGACACGATCCTCGCGGGCTACCTGAACACGGCGTACTACGGCCGGGACGCCTATGGCATCCAGGCCGCGTCGCGCGCGTACTTCGACAAGGACTGCGACAAGCTGACCCCCTCCGAAAGCGCGTTCCTCGCCTCGGTCCTCAAGGGCCCCAACCTCTACAACCCGGACGGCGGCATCGGCTCCGCGGCCACGCCCGAGGCCAACACCAAGCGCGCGATGGCCCGCTGGGCGTGGGTGCTCGACCGTGAGGTCGCCGTGGGCCGGATGGACCAGGCCGAACGGGACAAGTACCGCGAGTTCCCCAAGCTGGTCGACTCCGCACAGGCCCGTTCGCTCGGCGGCCAGACCGGCTACCTGGTCGAGACGGCCAAGCAGTACGTGATGAAGGCCCAGGGCATCACCGCCGAACAGATGGCCCTCGGCGGCTACCAGATCACCACTACCTTCCAGAAGCCCAAGGTGGACGCGCTGGTCAAGGCGGTCGAGGACACCCGCAACGGCTTCCTGGACGAGAAGGCGCGGCCCGACTACGACACCTTCGTGCAGTTCGGCGCGGCCTCGGTGGACGTGAAGACCGGTGCCGTCGTCGCCCTCTACGGAGGGCCCGGCTGGGACAAGAAGCACTTCACCAACAACGCCAACACCATCGGCGTCCCGGTCGGCTCCACCTGGAAGCCGTTCGTCCTGGCCGCGGCGCTCGAGTACGGCACCCAGAACTCGCACGGCGAGGGCCTCTCCGTCGACAGCAAGTACAACGGCAACGACCTGGCGGTCATCAACAACCGTGAGGGCAAGCCGCTGCGCTCCGCCGACGGCAAGCCCTTCAAGCAGAAGAACGAGAGCCCCACCCAGTACGGCTACGTGACCCTCAACGAGGCGATGGAGAAGTCCATCAACACGCCGTTCGCCCAGCTCGTCTTCGACGTCGGCCACGACAAGGTGCGCGCAGTGGCCCAGGCCTCCGGCATCCTCAAGGAGTCGATGGACCCGACCGACAACGCGTCGTTCGCCCTCGGTACCTCCACCCCCTCTGCCATCCGCATGGCCGACGCCTACGGCACCTTCGCCGACTCCGGTACCCACCACGAGCCCTTCTCGGTCACCAAGGTGCTCAAGAACGGTACGGAGCTGCCCGGCTTCCAGGCCCCCAAGGCCCAGCGGGCCATGGACAACTCCATCGCGGACAACATCACCAAGGTCCTGCGCAACGTCGTGGAGAACGGCACCGGCACCAAGGCCAAGAAGCTGGGCCGCCCCGCCGCGGGCAAGACCGGCACCACCGACCAGAACAAGTCGGCCTGGTTCGTCGGCTACACCCCGCAGCTGTCGACCGCCGTCACCCTGTTCCGCACCGACCCGAACTCGGCCGACAAGAAGCTGATGTCCATGAACAAGGTGGGCGGTGTCGACTCCATCCACGGTGGTGACATCCCCGCCGTGATCTGGACCGAGTACATGAAGGACGCGCTCAAGGGCGCACCCGAGAAGGACTTCCCCGAGGCCGAGGACATCGGTGTGGTGGCGGACGCCGCGGGCGCTCCGACCCCCACGCCCACCCCGCCCGTCTCGCCCTCCCCGACGGTGTCCCCGTCCCCGACCGTGTCGCCGTCCCCGACGCTCTCGCCCTCCCCGACGGCGGGCGGCAAGCCGAGCTGCAACCCGTGGAAGCTCTACTGCGACCCGGACCCCAGCGGTTCGCCCACCGGGAAGCCCACTCCCACCAAGATCAGGCCCACGCGGCCGGGCAACAGCATCTGGGGACCCTCGGGCGCCGAAACCGACCCCGACACCGGCTGATCCGTCCCGTCCCACCCGTCCGGGGGCCGTCGCATACCGATGCGGCGGCCCCCGGCGCGTGCACAGCCCCGTACGGCAGGATGAGCGCATGACGAAGGTGCACGAGGACCGCCCCGTACTGCCCACCCAGCAGGACGAGGTCGCAGCGGCCGGCAGCGAGCTGCTCGGCGGCCCGATGGGCAGGTACGCACGGCTCGGCGGCCACTGGCTGGGGCCGGTGCGCGTCATCGCCCTGATCGCGATCGGCATGTTCGCGCTCGGCATGGTCCAGAAGCTGCCCTGTTACGACTGGGCGTGGTTCCGCGGCGCGGGCTCGCAGTACACCCACGCGTGCTACTCGGACATCCCGCACCTGTACGTCGTACGCGGCTTCGCCGACGGCCTGACGCCCTACTTCGACCGGCTCACGGGCGATATGCAGTACCTCGAGTACCCCGTGCTCACCGGCCTCTTCATGCAGGTCGCCTCCTGGCTCACGCCCACGGGCGGCTCCATGCAGCACCGCGAGCAGATGTACTGGATGGTCAACGCCGGCATGCTGATGGCCTGCGCTGCCGTCATCGCGGTCTGTGTCGCCCGTACGCACCGCCGCCGCCCCTGGGACGCCCTGCTCTTCGCCCTCGCGCCCGCCTTCGCGCTGACGGCGACCATCAACTGGGACCTGCTCGCCATCGCGCTGACCGCCGCCGGGATGCTCATGTGGTCCCGCGGCCGGGCCCTGGCCTTCGGCGTCCTGATCGGCCTGGCCACCGCCGCCAAGCTCTACCCCGTGCTGCTGCTCGGTCCGTTGTTCGTCCTGTGCTGGCGCGCCGGCAAGTGGCGGGCCTTCGGCCTGGCACTGCTCGGCGCCGTCGCGTCCTGGCTCGTGGTGAACCTGCCCGTGATGCTCTACGCCTGGGACGGCTGGTCGAAGTTCTACACCTTCAGCCAGGAGAGGCCGATCGACTTCGGGTCGGTGTGGCTGCTGATCTCCCAGCGCTCCGGATACCCCCTGGAGAACGCCAACACCTACGCGACCGGCCTGACCCTGCTGCTCTGCGGGGCCATCGGCCTCCTCGGCCTCACCGCCCCCCGGCGGCCCCGCTTCGCCCAGCTGGTCTTCCTGGTCGTCGCCGCCTTCATCCTCGTCAACAAGGTCTACTCGCCGCAGTACGTGCTGTGGCTCATCCCGCTGGCCGCCCTCGCCCGCCCGCGCTGGCGGGACATCCTCATCTGGCAGGCGTGCGAGGTCGCGTACTTCCTGGGGATCTGGTTCTACCTCGCCTACACGACCAGCGGCGAGAAGCACCAGGGGCTGCCCATCGAGGGCTACCAGCTGGCCATCGCCGCCCATCTGCTCGGCACGCTCTACCTCTGCGCCGTGATCGTCCGGGACGTCCTGCTGCCCGAACGGGACGTCGTGCGCCGGGACGGCTCGGACGACCCCTCGGGCGGCGTCCTGGACGGGGCCGAGGACCGCTTCACGCTCACCCACGCCACGAGGGCGCCGCTCGCAGCGACGCCCTCGGAGGGACAGCGGGTGGTCGAGTGGGGGAGCCCCCGGGACTAGGGCGTGTTTTAAAAGTAGCGCCGGGGCGCCCGGAGGGCGCGCCTGCGGCGTCTGGTGCCGTGCATCGCAAGGCGGAGGGGCGCCCGTGTACTGGAGTACTCGGGCGCCCCGACAACGCGGCGAGGTGCGGTGCCAGACGCCGCAGGCCAGGCGGGACTTTTAAACACGCCCTAGGGGGCCCCGCCGCTCCTCAGGCGTCGAGCGCCCGGTCGAACTGGGTCGTGGTGTGCCGCAGGTGGGCGACCAGCTCGTCGCCCACGCGCGGCTCGGTCGCGTCCGACGGCACGAAGAGGATCGACACCTGCATGTGCGGGGGCTCCGCGAACCAGCGCTGCTTGCCCGCCCACACGAACGGGGACAGGTTCCTGTTCACGGTGGCCAGCCCCGCCCGTGCGACCCCCTTGGCGCGGGGCATCACCCCGTGCAGGGCCTTGGGAGCCTCCAGGCCCACCCCGTGCGAGGTGCCGCCCGCCACGACGACGAGCCAGCCGTCCGAGGCGGCCTTCTGCTGGCGGTAGCCGAAGCGGTCGCCCTTGGCGACGCGCGTGACGTCGAGGACGGCGCCCCGGTACTGGGTCGCCTCGTGGTCGCCCAGCCACAGCCGGGTACCGATCCGGGCCCGGAACCGGGTCTGCGGGAACTGCTGGCGCAGCCGCGTCAGCTCCTCGGCCCGCAGGTGGCTGACGAACATCGTGTGCAGCGGCAGCCTGGCCGAGCGCAGCCGGTCCATCCACGAGATGACCTCCTCGACGGCGTCCGAGCCGTCGGGGCGGTCCAGCGGGAGGTGGAGCGCGAAGCCCTCCAGCCGTACGTCCTCGATCGCCGCGTGCAGCTGGCCCAGGTCGTGTTCGGAGATCCCGTGGCGGCGCATCGAGCTCATGCACTCGATGACGACGCGCGCGCCGACCAGCCCGCGCACCCCGTCCACCGAGGACACCGAGCGGATGACCCGGTCGGGCAGCGGCACGGGCTCCTCGCCGCGCCGGAACGGGGTCAGGACCAGCAGGTCGCCGCCGAACAGGTCCTTGATTGCGGCGGCCTCGTACGTCGTCCCCACGGCCAGGATGTCGGCGCCCATGCGGGTCGCCTCCTCGCACAGCCGCTCGTGGCCGAAGCCGTAGCCATTGCCCTTGCAGACCGGGATCAGTCCGGGGAACTGATCCTGGATCTGCTTCTGGTGCGCACGCCAGCGCGCGGTGTCGACGTAGAGCGTGAGCGCCATGCCCGTCCGGAACCTCTCTAGAAAAGAACTGCGCGGTGCAGCGGGGAGTGGGGTGGGGATCAGCGGCGGGACATGTAGATGTCCAGCGCCTTGTGCAGCATCTTGTTGAGCGGGAAGTCCCATTCGCCGACGTACTCGACGGCCTCGCCGCCCGTGCCGACCTTGAACTGGATCAGGCCGAACAGGTGGTCGTTCTCGTCCAGGGTGTCGCTGATGCCGCGCAGGTCGTAGACGCTCGCGCCGAGTGCGTACGCGTCGCGCAGCATGCGCCACTGCATCGCGTTCGACGGGCGGACCTCGCGCTTGTGGTTGGCGGATGCGCCGTAGGAATACCAGACGTGCTGGCCGACGGTGAGCATCGTGGCGGCGGCCAGCGGCTCCCCCTCGTGCGTGGCGATGTACAGCCGCATCCGGTTCGGGTCCTCGGAGTTGAGGGCCGTCCACTGACGCTGGAAGTAGCTGAGGGGACGCGGGCGGAACTTGTCGCGCTCGGCGGTGATCTCGTAGAGGTGCTGCCAGGTGGGCAGGTCCTCGTAGCCGCCCTGGACGACCTCGACGCCGGCCTTCTCGGCCTTCTTGATGTTGCGGCGCCACAGCTGGTTGAAGCCCTTGAGGACGTCGTCCAGGGAGCGTTCGGCGAGCGGCACCTGGAAGACGTAGCGCGGCTGGACGTCACCGAAACCGGCGCCGCCGTCCTCGGCCTGCTGCCAGCCCATGCGGCGCAGCTTGTCGGACACCTCGAAGGCGCGCGGCTCGATGACCGAAGCCTCCACGTCGCGCAGGCGCTTGACGTCGGGGTCCTGGATGCCGGCCTTGATGGCCGTCGAGTTCCAGCGGCGGATGACGACGGGCGGGCCCATCTTCACGGTGAAGGCGCCCTGCTGCTTGAGGTGCGCCAGCATCGGCTGGAGCCATTCCTCGAGATTCGGGGCGTACCAGTTGATGACGGGGCCCTCGGGAAGGTACGCGAGGTAGCGCTTGACCTTGGGCAGCTGCCGGTACAACACCAGTGCGGCACCGACGAGTTCACCGGCGTTGTCGAACCAGCCGAGGTTCTCCGAACGCCACTCGTTCTTCACGTCGGCCCACGCCGGAACCTGGCAGTGGCTCGCCGAGGGCAGGCTCTGGAGGTATGCCAGATGCTGCTCTCGGCTGATGGTCCTCAGGGACAGGCTCATGCGGGGCGTCTCCTAGGCGGCTTCGCTGGCTATGGCGCGAAGCCTACTGCGACAAGGGCGCCACCCATCTGGGGGACGGACCCGGTCCGGGCCGGCGGTCGGCCGACGCCCCGTCGCGGAGGTGCCCGGCTACCCGAAGAGACCGCCGTGTGCCATGGCGAGATAGAACCCGACCGCAGCGGCTCCCAGGCCGACGATCAGTGCGAAGCGCTCGCGTGTCGTGGCCGAGATGAACTGCCCGTAGGCGCCGGTGAGGATGCCGATCAGTCCGGTCCACGAGCTGAGCAGGTGCAGGTTGTGGAAGAACGCCGTGACGAACGCCACGACGCCGAGGATCAGAGTGACCGCCACAAGGGTGTCCTGCAGCGGGTGGGGCTTCCCGTCGGTGGAGAACAGCGAGATGGACGACTGGGGCCGCATTGCCTGTGCCATCGGAAAGGCACCTCCTGGCTGACGCAGAGCGGTGCTGCGGCGTTGCCGTCCGGCGGAGCCGGGGGCATAGCACCGAGCACACCCGATGGGTACAGAGTGTGGCCTCCTGGTGCCGGATTTCAACCGGAAGGAGGTGAGCAGGTACTCTGTACGGTCTGCACCTGTGTCCGTTCACTCGGACGCGGTGCCGATACGCATCACGACCCTCCTGCCACGGAACGACCGTGGCCGCTGAGTCCAAAGGAGGTGGGTTCCACATGCGTCACTACGAAGTGATGGTCATCCTCGACCCCGATCTCGAGGAGCGCGCTGTCTCCCCGCTGATCGAGAACTTCCTTTCTGTCGTCCGTGAGGGCAACGGAAAGGTCGAGAAGGTCGACACCTGGGGCCGTCGTCGTCTCGCTTACGAGATCAAGAAGAAGCCCGAGGGCATCTACTCGGTCATCGACCTTCAGGCCGAGCCTGCGGTCGTCAAGGAGCTCGACCGACAGATGAACCTGAACGAGTCGGTCCTCCGGACCAAGGTCCTCCGTCCCGAGACCCACTGAACCTCCCAGTTCAGCGGTAATCGGGATTTCGAGTAGCACAAGCAGCCAGCAAAACCCGCCGAGAGGTTCATCCATGGCAGGCGAGACCGTCATCACGGTCGTCGGCAATCTCGTCGACGACCCCGAGCTGCGCTTCACCCCCTCGGGTGCGGCGGTCGCGAAGTTCCGTGTCGCGTCCACCCCCCGCACCTTCGACCGCCAGACCAATGAGTGGAAGGACGGCGAAAGCCTGTTCCTGACCTGCTCGGTGTGGCGGCAGGCGGCCGAGAACGTCGCGGAGTCCCTTCAGCGGGGCATGCGTGTCGTCGTTCAGGGCCGGCTGCGCCAGCGGTCCTACGAGGACCGTGAGGGTGTCAAGCGCACGGTCTACGAGCTGGACGTCGAGGAAGTCGGCCCCAGCCTGAAGAACGCCACGGCCAAGGTCACCAAGACCACCGGTCGCGGCGGCCAGGGCGGCTACGGCGGCGGTGCCGGCGGTCAGCAGGGCGGCGGCGGTGGCAACTGGGGCGGAGCCCCCAGTGCGGCCCCTCAGGGCGGCGGAGCACCTTCCGACGACCCGTGGGCTTCCAGCGCACCGGCCGGCGGCCAGCCGCAGCAGGGCGGCGGCGGGGGCGGCTGGGGCGGAAGCTCCGGCGGCTCCAGCGGCGGTGGCTACTCGGACGAGCCGCCCTTCTAAGGGCAGCTCTACCCCACTTCTTGATCACACAGGAGAGACACAATGGCGAAGCCGCCTGTGCGCAAGCCTAAGAAGAAGGTCTGCGCGTTCTGCAAGGACAAGACCGTGTACGTGGACTACAAGGACACGAACATGCTGCGGAAGTTCATTTCCGACCGCGGCAAGATCCGTGCCCGCCGCGTCACCGGCAACTGCACGCAGCACCAGCGTGACGTCGCCACGGCAGTCAAGAACAGCCGTGAGATGGCGCTGCTGCCCTACACGTCCACCGCGCGATAAGGAAAGGGTGACCGAATAATGAAGATCATCCTGACCCACGAGGTCTCTGGCCTCGGAACGGCCGGCGACGTCGTAGACGTCAAGGACGGCTACGCTCGCAACTACCTGGTCCCGCGCGGTTTCGCGATCCGCTGGACCAAGGGTGGCGAGAAGGACGTGGCGCAGATCCGCCGCGCCCGCAAGATCCACGAGATCGCGACCATCGAGCAGGCCAACGAGTTCAAGGCCAAGCTCGAGGGCGTGAAGGTGCGTCTGGCCACCCGTTCGGGTGACACCGGCCGCCTCTTCGGCTCCGTGACCCCGGCCGACATCGCCACGGCGATCGAGGCTTCCGGTGGCCCCAAGGTCGACAAGCGCCGCGTTGAGCTGGCGTCCCCGATCAAGACCCTCGGTTCGTACCAGGTCTCCGTGCGTCTGCACGCCGAGGTCGTCGCGAACCTTGGTGTCGAGGTCGTCGCCGCCTAAGTGCCGCGCACGAAGGGCCGCACCCCTCGGGGTGCGGCCCTTCGTCGTTTCCAGGCGGCACGGGCGCCCTGCGGCGGCGTACGTTTCACGTGAAACACGCTGTTTCACGTGAAACGGAGTGTTTCACGTGAAACATCGGCGGTGCGGGGAGGCCCGAGTCGGCCGGGAAGGCCCGGCATGGGGAGCCGTCAGCGCGCGGCGCCCGTGACCAGCCAGCGGCCGGAGCGGGCCCGCAGCTGGAGGGTGACCATCCGGACCAGCATCATCAGCGTCATCGCCCACCAGAGGGTGGTGAGGCCCCCGCCGACGCGCGGGACGAGCAGGGCGGCCGGGGTGAAGACGGCCAGCGTGACGACCATGGCTCCGGCCAGGTAGCGGCCGTCGCCGGCGCCCATCAGGACTCCGTCGAGGACGAAGACGATGCCCGAGACCGGCTGTGAGAGGGCGACGACCAGCAGGGCGGGCAGCAGGGCGTCCTTGACCGTGGCGTCACCGGTGAAGAGCGGTACGAAGAGCGGTCGCGCCGCGATGACCAGGATGCCGAGGACCACTCCCGAGGCGATGCCCCACTGCACCATGCGGCGGCACACGGCCTTGGCCCCCTCGGTGTCCCCCGCGCCCAGGTAACGGCCGATGATGGCCTGCCCGGCGATGGCGATCGCGTCCAGCGCGAAGGCGAGCAGGCTCCACAGGGACAGCAGGATCTGGTGGGCCGCGATCTCGGCGTCGCCCAGTCGGGCCGCCACGGCGGTCGCGATCATCAGGACGGCCCGGAGCGACAGGGTCCGCACCAGGAGGGGCACACCGGCTTGTGCGCAGGCCCGGATGCCGGCGGCATCCGGCCGCAGGGAGGCGTGGTGGCGCCGGGCCCCCCGGACCACGACGATCAGGTACGCGGCGGCCATGGCGCACTGGGCGATGACCGTGCCCCAGGCGGATCCCGCGATGCCGAGCCCGGCTCCGTAGACCAGGGCGACGTTCAGGCCTCCGTTGAGGGCGAAGCCACCGACGGCCACGTACAACGGGGTGCGCGTGTCCTGGAGTCCGCGGATCACGCCGGTGGCGGCCAGGACCATGAGCATGGCCGGGATGCCGAGGGCCGAGATGCGCAGATAGGTGACGGCGTAGGGGGCCACGGTGTCCGAGGCGCCGAAGAGGGAGATCAGCCAGGGAGCGGTGGGCAGGACGACCGCAACCACCACGGCGCCGAGCAGCAGGGCGAGCCAGATGCCGTCCATGCCCTGCCGGATGGCGGCCTGGAGGTCGCCCGCGCCGACCCGGCGCGCGACCGCCGCGGTGGTGGCGTAGGCCAGGAAGACGAAGACGCTCACGGCGGTCGTCAGGAGTGCGGCGGCGACCCCGAGACCGGCGAGCTGAGGGGTGCCGAGGTGCCCCACGATGGCACTGTCGGCCATGACGAAGAGGGGTTCGGCGACGAGGGCGCCGAAGGCGGGGAGCGCGAGTGCGAAGATCTCGCGGTCGTGCCGTCTCGGGGCAGCCTTCGGAGTCTCGGGGGCCTGTGTCATGGGCTCAATCTAATCTTCCACAGGTAATGGATGCAAGCCCCTACTGAGCCTTACTGACGCGCTGACTTGGGTGTTCTTCCCACCCCTTTGGAGGCGATCTCGGAACGGAGGCGAAGAATTTTCTTCCCCACAGGCCGTGAAAGATGAAAGGGCAGGTCAGATGGGGTCACGGGGTGGGTCGGGTGATTTTGTCCACAGCTCCGTCCCCCGGTCCGTACACAGCTTCCGGGGAGTTACCCACAGCATTGGGCCCGTCATCCACATCTCATCCACACAGCCTGTGGATAACAAGATTGGCTGACGTCGCCGGCGGCTCTACCGTGGTGCGTTGCCCGACGCGCCGAGAGCCGGTCCGGGCGCCCCAAATGTCAGAGCCGTGTCGTAGAAAGAGTCGGCACGGCAAGGTCCGCTTTGCGGACGGGAGGAGGCGGCCCGGTGAGCAGTCCCGAGCCCATGGACGACCCTTGGGCCGACAGCGGTCCAGGTGACCGTCTGCCCGCCCGTCCGCGCCGTGGTGGCGAAGGCCGCGGCCGCGGGGACGATCAGCCCGAGCGGGGCCGCGAGGGCGGTTCCTGGGACGGCGGCGGCAGTGGCTTCGAGCGGGTCCCGCCCCAGGACCTCGACGCCGAGCAGTCGGTCCTCGGCGGCATGCTGCTCTCGAAGGACGCGATCGCCGATGTGGTCGAGGTGCTCAAGGGGCACGACTTCTACCGCCCCTCCCACGAGACGATCTACCAGGCGATCCTCGACCTGTACGCGAAGGGAGAGCCCGCCGACCCCATCACGGTCGGCGCGGAGCTGACCCGGCGCGGCGAGATCAGCAAGGTCGGCGGTGCCTCGTACCTCCACACGCTGGTCCAGTCCGTGCCGACGGCGGCCAACGCGGAGTACTACGCGGAGATCGTCCATGAGCGGGCCGTCCTGCGACGGCTCGTCGCGGCGGGCACGAAGATCACGCAGATGGGATACGCGGCCGACGGGGACGTCGACGAGATCGTCAACAGTGCTCAGGCCGAGATCTACGCCGTCACCGAGCAGCGGACCTCCGAGGACTACCTGCCGCTCGGCGACATCATGGAGGGCGCCCTCGACGAGATCGAGGCCATCGGCTCGCGCAGCGGGCAGATGTCCGGTGTGCCCACCGGCTTCACCGACCTGGACTCGCTGACGAACGGGCTGCACCCCGGCCAGATGATCGTCATCGCGGCCCGCCCGGCCATGGGCAAGTCGACCCTGGCCCTGGACTTCGCCCGTGCCTGCTCCATCAAGAGCAACCTGCCCAGCGTGATCTTCTCCCTCGAAATGGGACGCAACGAGATCGCCATGCGCCTCCTCTCGGCGGAAGCCCGGGTCGCGCTCCACCACATGCGCTCGGGCACCATGACCGACGACGACTGGACCCGGCTGGCCCGCCGGATGCCGGACGTCTCCGCCGCCCCGCTGTACATCGACGACTCCCCCAACCTGTCGATGATGGAGATCCGTGCGAAGTGCCGCCGGCTCAAGCAGCGAAACGATCTGTCACTCGTCGTCATCGACTACCTGCAGCTCATGCAGTCCGGCGGCTCCCGGCGTCCCGAGAGCCGCCAGCAGGAGGTCTCGGACATGTCCCGAAACCTCAAGCTGCTGGCCAAGGAGCTGGAGGTGCCGGTGATCGCGCTGTCCCAGCTGAACCGTGGTCCCGAACAGCGCACCGACAAGAAGCCGATGGTCTCCGACCTGCGAGAGTCCGGCTCCATCGAGCAGGACGCCGACATGGTGATCCTGCTGCACCGCGAGGACGCCTACGAGAAGGAGTCCCCCCGGGCCGGAGAGGCGGACCTGATCGTGGCCAAGCACCGCAACGGTCCGACGGCGACGATCACGGTCGCTTTCCAGGGCCACTATTCGCGGTTCGTGGACATGGCCAACACCTAGAGTCGGATCATGACTTCCGCAGGTACAGCAGACACAGCAGGTCCGTTCGGCGCGGCAGGTACGTCCGACGAGCGGGACCTGCTCCCTTCGACCCGGCGGGCACTGCTGCACCGCATCGCCGTCGCCCAGAGCGAGGGACGGGTGCCGTCGCTCGTGGCCGCGGTGGTCCGCGGCGACGAGATCGTGTGGGAGGGCTCCCGCAGTTGTGTGGACGGGCACGGGCCCGACGGTGACGTGCAGTACCGGGTGGGTTCGATCAGCAAGACCTTCACCGCCGTGCTCGTGCTGCGGCTGCGCGACGAAGGCCTGCTGAACCTCGAGGACCCGTTGGAGAAGCACCTCCCGGGCACGGGGGCGGGCGAGGTGACCATCGCTCAGCTGCTCGCCCACACGGGTGGGCTGGCGGCGGAAACTCCGGCTCCGTGGTGGGAGCGCACCCCGGGCGCGCTGCGGCCCGAGCTGGCGGACGTCCTGGGGGAGGAGCCGTTCCGGCACGTGCCCGGCCGGCGCCACCATTACTCCAACCCGGGGTACACCCTGCTCGGTTCGCTGGTGGAGGCGGTGCGCGGGAAGCCGTGGGCCGAGGTGCTCCACGACGAGGTGCTGCGGCCGCTGGGGCTGGAGCGGACCAGTGTGCATCCGCAGGCCCCGCACGCGGGCGGCTGGGCCGTGCACCCCTGGGCGGACGTGATGCTGCCGGAGCCCCTGGAAGACCTGGGGCTCATGGCGCCCGCCGGGCAGCTCTGGTCCACGGCCCGGGATCTGGCTCGGTTCGCCGTCTTCCTCATGCGGGGCGACGAGCGGGTGCTGGTCGCGGAGACGGTGCGCGAGATGCGGACGGCGGCCTCGCCGCCCGAGCCGGGCGTCGCGGAGGGCGGGTACGGCCTGGGCATGCAACTGATGGCTTCCGGCGGGCGCTCCCTGGCGGGGCACAGCGGCTCGCTCCCGGGCTTCGTCGCCTGCCTGTGGACGAGCGAGACGGACGACCTCGCCGTGGTCGCCCTGGCGAACGGCACCTCCGGCTTGCCGGTCTCCCTGCTCGCCGCCGAACTGCTGGGCATCGTGGCAGACGCGGAGCCGCGGATCCCGGAGCCCTGGAAGCCCTTCCGGGAGGCCGATGAGGTGGCTCTGGAGCTGACCGGCCCCTGGTACTGGGGCACGGCCCCGCACGTGCTCCGGCTGAACGCGGACGGAAGTCTGGCGCTCGGTCCCGTGGCGGCGACCGGACGGGCGGCCCGCTTCCGGGCCGCCGGTGACGGGAACTGGATCGGAGTGAGCGGCTACCACGCCGGCGAGACCCTGCGCGCGGTGCGCCGGGCGGACGGAACGGTGAGCCACCTGGACATCGGGTCGTTCGTCTTCACGCGGGTGCCCTACGATCCGGCCGCGCCGGTCCCCGGGGGCGTCGACCCCCAGGGGTGGCGGGGCGTCGGCTGATCAGCCGACGAGTTCGCGTTCCAGTGGGGTGCGAAAGCGCGGGGTGACGCGTGCGTCGCCCACCCACCGGGCCAGCCTCTGCGCCTCGGCGGTGACCGCCCGCTCGGCCGCACGGCCCCGGTCCTCCAGCAGCTTCCAGACCACCTCTCCGTCCGCCCGTTGGGCCCAACCCCCCACGATCTCGCCGTTCCACCACACCGTGGGACCGATGTTCCCGGCGTAGTCGAAGAGGGCGGTGCGGTGGGCCGGATCGAGCTGGAAGCGGCGGTCGGCCCACCCCATGCCACTGGGGTCGAGCGCGGGCAGCAGGGCTGCCCAGGGCTCGGGCGCCGCCTCGGGCCCGGAGTCTGCGGCGGCGACGAGAGCGGTCCCGCCGTCGTCGAGACGTACCTCTTCGGTCCCGGCGGCGGCGAGGGCCTTGCGCACGTCCGAGAGGTTCCACCCGGTCCACCACTTGAGGTCGGCCTCGGTGGCCGGTCCGTAGGCGTACAGCCAGCGCCGGGCCAGTTCCGCGCGTGCCTCGGCCGCGGGGACGGGCGCCCAGGGCTCGGTGTGGACCCAGCGGTACTGGCTGGACGTCCAGGAACCACGGGGCCGGTCCCGGCGGATGCGCCCGTCGGCGGCCAGCAGCCGGATCACCCGGGTGGTCACGCCGGTCTCCGCCTCGTACTTCTTTCCGCGTCCGACGGTGATCTTCTGGCGCAGGGCGGGCACCGCGGCGGAGAGTTGGCTTCCTGTCGAGGGGCCGTGGGCGTCCAGGGCGGCGAGGGCCGCGGCCTCCACACCGGCGAGCCACTCGGCGTCCAGTCCCTGGCCGTCCTCCGCGAGGTGCTTGAGCAGGCTGCGCCGCTCCTTGAGGGCGATCGCCCGCGCCGTGGAGGAGTCGACGTAGGGGGCGCACTCCCGCGAGACGGCGAAGAGCGTGTTGCGCATGCTGAGCAGGCGGACGAGGCTCACGTCCTCGTAGAGGGCCTGCTCGATGGTGTCGGGCCCGCAGTTGACCAGGCGCGCGCGGGCGGAGAGGAAGACGGTCGCCGCGTCGGTGGCGTGCAGGGCGACCACGGCGTCCGCCGCTTCCGCCACCGTGGTGGCGCGGGTGGAGGGCGCGAGACGGTGCCGACGGCCGAGCCGGTGACGGCGGTCGGCGGTGGTGACGAGGGGGAGGCTGCGGCTCATCCTCGGGATGGTAGGCCGGGCCACCGACAGGGGCCCGGCCATCGGCCGTGTGCCGACCTCGGTCAGAGCTGGTACTTGAAGCCCACGTGCGAGGCGACGAAGCCGAGCCGCTCGTAGAACCGGTGCGCATCGGTACGGGTGACGTCGGAGGTGAGCTGCACGAGCTGGCAGTTCTCCGCCCGGGACTTCTCGATCGCCCATTCGATGAAGCGGGTGCCCAGTCCGCTGCCGCGTTCATCGGCGTGCACACGGACGCCTTCGATGATGGAACGGGTCGAACCCTTGCGGGACAGGCCCGGGATGACGGTCAGCTGGAGGGTGCCGACCACCCGCTCTGCGCGAACGGCGACCACCAGGTGCTGGTTCGGGTCGTCGGTGAGCCGTTTGAGGGCCGCGATGTACGGGCTGAGGTCGTCCGGGGATTCCCGGGTGGCTCCGAGCGGGTCGTCGGCGAGCATCGCGACGATGTCGGGGAGGTCGGCCTCGGTGGCGGGCCGGATGTCCAGTGCGGTCGGGTCGGTCATGGAGCAGTCCTCTCTCAGCCCGCGGCCACGGTGAGCGGGGCCCAGCGACGGGTCCAGTCTCCGGGCAGATCCGGGAGTCCCCGGGTCATGACGGTGTTGTAGGTGATGGAGTCGAGTCCGCGGTCCTTGAGCCAGTCGCGCAGTTCCTCGTGGCGTACGTCGATGTCCGTGCGCAGGGGGCGATCGGTGGTCGCCGCGAGGGCCGTGACGAGCGCCTGGGCACCGGAGGTGTCGCGCGCGATCAGAGGGCCGATGACGTGCGTCTCCATGTTCGGCCAGATGGCGGCGTACCCGACGAGTTCGCCGGTGTGGTCCTCGGCGACGGCGAGCCGGTCCGCGAAGGCGGGCAGCCGGACGATGATGTGGGTCCGGTCGGCGCCGAAGATCTCCGCGTCCAGCCGCAGGATGCGCGGGAGGTCTTCCGCGGTGGCCGGACGGACCTGGTGGGCATCCGCGCCGGACGCTGCCGGGCCGGGCCGGAAGCTGCCCGCCAGCATCTCGCCCCGGCCGGTGGCGTCGAAGCCGAGCTCCTCGTAGAGGGGACGGCCGTACGGAGTGGCGTTCAGGGTGAGCGGGATGCCCTTGAGGACGTCGTCGCAGACGTACGTCATCAGGCGGCGGCCCAGGCCCTGACGGGAGTACCGCTCGGCGATGAGGACCATGCCGATGGCGGCCAGCTCCGCCGTGTCGTGTGTCTGTCCGTACCGGGTGACGACGCACGCGGCCGCGAGTCCCTGGCCGTCGGGGGCGTCGACCCCGTACCCGTCTCCCGCTGCGAGGAGCAGACCCCACTTGTGGTCCTCGCGGGGCCAGCCGCGGTCTTGGGAGAGGTCGGCGCAGTACCGGAGATCGTCCAGGGTCAGTGCGCGGATCGGTAGATCGATGAGCTGTGGTGGTGTCACCGACCCAGCGTGGATCACCGGACGGGGAGCGTCCAGAGGTTTTGGAGGCGGATGTTTCACGTGAAACCGGCCGTTGTTTCACGTGAAACGCGCTGTTTCACGTGAAACCAGCAGCTGTTTCACGTGAAACCGACAGGCTAGCCTCGGCTCTCATGACACGTCTCCACCTCTTCGACCTCGACGGCACGCTGATGTTCGGCTCGGCGGCGCCCGTCGAGATCTCCCGTCAGCTCGGGCTCGGTGCCGAGATCGCCGAGCTGGAGCGCGCGTTCAGCGCGCGGGAGATCGGACCGCCGGAATTCGCGGTGGGCGTGCACGCCCTCTGGGCGGGACTGACCCCTGCTCACGTGCGGGCCGCGTTCGACGGAGCGCCCTGGATCGAGGGCATCCGCGAGGTCTGGCAGGAGATCCGGGAGCGCGGGGAGTACTGCGCGGTCGTGTCCTTGTCACCGTCGTTCTTCGTGGAACTCCTGCTGGAGTGGGGCGCGCACGCCGCGCACGGTTCCGTCTTCCCCGAGGTCCCGTTCACCCGGGCCGTGGACGTGACGGGGATCCTGACCCCGGAGGGCAAGCTGGAGGTGGCGGACCGCCTCTGCGCGCAGTTCGGGGTGAGCCGGAGCGACTGTGTCGTCTACGGGGACTCCATGACCGACGCGGTGCTGTTCGGGGTGTTGCCGGTTTCGGTGGCGGTCAATGCGCGGCCCCACGTGGCCGCCCTCGCGACCCATGTCTACGAGGGCCGGGACCTTCGTGCGGCGTACCGGCTCGTCGGCGCGGCGCCGCTCGTCCCCGAAGTGGTGGCATCCTTGCCCGAAGTCGGGGCATCTTAAGGCGGGCGCCGGTTCGAACTGCGGAATTTCCGCATTTCTCCGCAAGCCGTTCTTTCGGCTGGCATGCTGCGAAGCCCGGAACCACGGATTCAAGGCCGTGGCGCGTGCACACCGTCCGAGATGTTCGAAGCGAGGCACCGCATGGACGCTCCGCCCACCAGATCGGCCAGATGGGGGACCGACGCAATACCCTCCGGGGGCGGCGTGACCGAGCCCTCCTCCGATGCCGTGCTCATCCGTCAGACCCTCACCGAGATCGGTCCCATAGCCGACAAGGTGACGTCGTACTTCTACGCCCTGGTCTTCACGGGTCATCCGGAGTTGCGGTCGATGTTCCCCGTGGCCATGGACCTGCAGCGGGACAGGCTGTTGAAGGCCCTGCTCACGGCGGCCGAGCACATCGACGATCCGCAGGTGCTCACCCCTTTTCTGAGCCGGCTGGGCGCCGGTCACCGCAAGTACGGCACCATGGCCGGGCACTATCCGATCATCGGCGAGGCGCTGATCGGCGCGCTGGCCCGGTACGCCGAGCGGAGCTGGGGCCCGGAGGCGGAAGCCGCCTGGGTGCGGGCGTACACCGCGATCTCCCAGATCATGATCGATGCCGCGGCGGACGACGAACGGAAGGCCCCCGCGTTCTGGCAGGCCGAAGTGGTCTCGCACGACCTGCGCACCCCGGACATCGCCGTACTGACGGTCCGTCCGGATCAGCCCTACACCTTCCTGGCGGGCCAGTACACGAGTCTGGAGACTCCCTGGTGGCCCCGGGTGTGGCGGCACTACTCCTTCGCGTCGGCGCCGCGCGCCGACGGGCTGCTGTCCTTCCACGTCAAGGCCGTCCCCGCGGGGTGGGTGTCCAACGCGCTGGTGCGCCACGCCCGTCCCGGCGATGTCCTGCGACTGGGGCCGCCGGCGGGCTCGATGGTGGTCGACCACTCCACCGACAACGGCATGCTGTGCCTGGGCGGTGGTACGGGAATCGCCCCGATCAAGGCGCTGATCGAGGACGTGGCGGGGCACGGCGAGCGGCGCCCGATGGAAGTGTTCTTCGGGGCGCGCAGCGACGACGACCTCTACGACAAGGACACGCTGCTGGGTCTGCAGCGCTCGCACCCGTGGCTGTCGGTGCGGCCCGTGGTGTGCGACGGGCTGGCCGGGCAGCTGCCGCAGGCAGCCGGTGAGCACGGGCCCTGGAACTCGTACGACGCCTTCATCTCGGGTCCGCCGGGGATGATCCGCAGTGGTGTGGACGCCCTGAAGCGGATCGGGATCCCGGGGGACCGGATCCGGTACGACTCGGTCGAGGAGCCGGTGGGGGTCTCCGGCTGAGCCGTGGGCCCCCACCGGAGCGGCTCAGCCCAGGTCGGCGGCGTGCATGGCGCGGACGCCCTCGATGTTGCCGTCGAGGTAGTGCCGCAGGGACAGCGGGACGAGGTGGACGGCGGCGATGCCGACACGGCTGAACGGCACCCTGACGATCTCGTACTCGCCTTCGGGCTGATCGATCTCGGGTCCGTGACGCTGGCTGGGGTCCATCGATTCGAGGTGGCAGACGAAGAAGTGCTGCACCTTGACGCCGGTCACTCCTGCTTCGGCGATGTGTTCGACGGTGTCGACGAAACAGGGCACCACATCGGTGATCTTGGCTCCGAGTTCCTCGTGGACTTCGCGGTGCAGGGCGTCGACGACGGTGGCGTCCGTGGACTCCACTCCGCCGCCGGGGGTGAGCCAGTACGGATCGACGCCGGGCTTGGTGCGTTTGATCAGGATCAGATCGTCACCGTCGAGCAGGATCGCGCGGGCGGTGCGTTTGACCACAGGACGTTCGGTCATGGGTGAAGCGTGGCCCAGGACTCCGCTTTTGAAACGCCGCGGCGCCGAGCAGGTGGTCCGGGCCGCCGGGGGCGGCCCGGACCACCTGCACCCGGGTGGTTCAGGCGTCGCGGTTCCCCGGGGTCCCGGTCCCGCCCGACCTGCCGGAAGCCGCGGTGTCCAGGGCCCGCAGCACGTCGGCGACGAGGTCATCGGTGTCCTCGGCCCCTGCGGAGAAGCGGATGAAGCCGTCGGGAACGGCGTCGCCGCCCCAGCGGCCGCGCCGCTCGGCCGTGGAGCGGACACCGCCGAAACTCGTGGCGTCCTCCACCAGGTGCAGGGCGCTCATGAAGCGTTCGGCGCGGCTCCGGTCGGCCAGGGTGAAGGAGACCACCGAGCCGTAACCCGACATCTGCCGGCCGGCCGTCGCGTGGGAGGCGTCGGCGGGCAGTCCCGGGTAGCGCAGGCCCGTGACATCGCCGCGGCCGGCCAGCGCCTCGGCGACGGCCAGTGCGTTGTCCCACTGGCGCAGGGTGCGCAGCTGGAGGGTGGCCAGGGAGCGGTGGGCCAGCCAGGCCTCCATGGGCCCCGGAATCGCGCCGACGACCTTGCGCCACTGGCGGACCCGGGCGGCGAGTTCGGGGTCGCGGCAGCTGACGTATCCGAGGAGGACGTCACCGTGGCCGGTCAGCCCCTTGGTGCCGCTGGCGACGGAGAAGTCCGCGCCGAGGGCCAGCGGCCGCTGGCCGAGCGGGGTGGCCAGGGTGTTGTCCACGGCGACCAGCGTGCCGCCGGCGTGGGCCGCCTCCGCCAGCCGCCGTACGTCACAGACGTCGAGCCCCGGGTTGGACGGGCTCTCGATCCAGAGCAGCCGGGCCCCGTCGAGCACCGCGAGCTGGGCCTCCCCGGCGGTCGGGGCGGTGCGCACGTGGACTCCGTACGCCTCCAGCTGGGCGCGGACGAGCGGCAGGGCCTGGTACCCGTCGTCCGGCAGGACGACGGTGTCCCCGGCGCGGGTCTGGGAGAGCAGGACGGCGGAGACCGCCGCCATGCCGGAGGCGAAGACGACCGTGTCCACCTCCTCGCCCGGCGCTTCCAGTTCCCCGATGGCGCGTTCGAGGAGGGTCCAGGTCGGGTTGGTGTCGCGGCCGTAGGTGTAGGGCCCTTCGACATCGCCGGGCAGGTGGAAGTGGGCCGCGAAGACCGGGCCCGGCAGCGTCGGTTCGTTCTTCACGGGATCGGGCAGTCCGGCGCGTACGGCCCGGGTGCCGTCACCGAGGCCGGCTCGGTCGTGGGGGTTCACGGGGTGTGCTCCTTCAGCGCGGTACGGATGGCTGCCGGGCGAGCCCGCTCAGTCCTTGTCAGGGAGGACCAGGTTCACGGCCCAGGAGACGATGGAGATGATCAGAGCGCCGACCACGGCCGTCCAGAAGCCCTCGACGTGGAAGCTGAGGCCGAGCTTTCCGGCCAGCCAGGAGGTCAGCAGCAGCATCAGGGCGTTCACGACCAGGGTGAACAGGCCCAGCGTAAGGATGAACAGCGGCAGCGAGAACAGCTTCACCACCGGCTTGACGAGGAAGTTGACCAGGCCGAACACGAGGGCGACCAGGATCAGGGTGAGGGTCCGGTGACCCATGCTGCTGCCGTCGTTGAGCGTGATGTCCGCGACCAGCCAGATCGCCACGGCCAGGGCCGCGGCGTTGGCGAGCGTCTTGACTACGAAATTCGTCATGTGTCTGATCGTTGCAGAGAAGATCCGGCTGGGACATCAGCGCGACAGCGGATGACAGGCATGAAAGAGCACAAGGGGCGCAAGGACGATGAAGGCATTCCGGCTGGACGAACTCGAGGCCGAGCGACTGGCCAATGACGGCGCCTACCTCCAGTTCCTGCGCGAACGGAACATGTCCGTCGGGCTGTACGCGCTGGACGCCGGGCAGAGTGATCCCCAGCAGCCGCACGCCCAGGACGAGGTCTACTTCGTCGTCAGCGGGCGGGCGTCGATCACCGTCGGGGAGGAGACGACGACGGTCGCGCGCGGCGGCGTGGTCTACGTCCCGGCCGGGGTCCCGCACCGCTTCCACCACATCACCGAGGACCTGAAGGTGCTGGTGGTCTTCTCGCCGCCGGAGGGCCGAGCCGGCTCCGGGGCCGGGTGACCCCCGAGTCCCCGGTGTTCCACGGGCCCGGAGCCCCTAGGGGGCGGGTCAGGGGACTCCAAGGGCTCAGCGGCCCCCGTTGCGTTCCCCCGGCTCCTAGCATCGGAGGCAGGAAGCAACGGACCAGGAAGAGGTTGGGACATGGACGGCATCCGGGAGACATTCGCAGGTATGCCCTGGTGGGTTAAGTGGGTCGCCGTTCCGCTGCTGGCGCTGTTCGTCTTCGGCGGTGTGGTCACCAGCATCCTGGGAACGCTGATCCACCTGCTCTTCAACGTGCTGCTCTTCGTCGGCCTGGTCGCGGGTCTGGTCTTCGTCGTCAAGAAGGTCACCGGCGGTTCCAAGTCCTCGTCGAGCGAGTGGTAGCAACCCGCCACGCGGCGGATTAACCCAGGTGAGGGACGGGAACCGGAACACCGCGCACACGCCGGGGCGTGGCGGATACAGTGAAAAATCCGTGCCGTTCCCTGGGAGCTGAAGCCGGTAATCCGCCCTGACCCGCGGTGATTTCACGTACAGCCGAGTGCGACCCCCAGGAAGCGCGGACACGCGGGGGCGGCCCCCGCGGGCGGGCCGCCCCCAAGGCCCGCCGCCACGCCTGGGGGTGAGCTTTGCCATCGGTTCACAATGCCGGTGTGCCGACACTGATCGGCTCGGTACAGCGTGCTCTGCGGCTGCTCGAAGCGGTGGGTTCCCACAGCGAGGGAGCTCCGGCGAAGCAACTGGCGCGCGAGGCCGGTCTCCCGCTCGCCACCGCCTACCACCTACTGCGGACCCTGACGCACGAGGGTTATCTGCGCCGGGAGGGCGGAGTGTTCGTCCTGGGGGAAGCCGTGGGGCGACTGGCTGGTGGCGGGCTTGAGCAGAAACGTCGCACCATGATCCTGGACTCGCTCGCGCATTTCCGCGAGACGGTCGGAGCCCCCGTCTACTTCGCGGTCTACCGCGACGGTGAGATCGAGGTCGTGGGTGTTTCGGACACCCCGGCCGGCCCCGCCTGCGAGGAGTGGGCCGCCTTCCGCGAGACAGGCCACGCGCACGCCATCGGCCAGTGCCTGCTGGCACAGCTCGACGAGAAGGCGCGCAAGGACCATTACGACCGCCATCCGGTCCAGCCCGTCACCCCGTACACGGTTTCGGACATGCACGCTCTCGAGCAGCGGATCGACTCGCTCGGCCGGATGCAGTCGGTTACGGAGCGTCAGGAGTATTCCCTCGGCACGGTGTGTGCGGCGATCCCGATCACGGCCGGAGACATCGTCGCGACCTTGGCGATTTCTCTTCCGTTGCACCTCGAAGGCCGGTTGCCCTATGCGCTCGCTCGGCTACGGAGTGAAGTAGGCGCGCTGTTGAGTAGCCTCTCGTTCTCTATCAGTATCTGAAAACTCACTCCTTGTGATCTGCAAGCGCTTACACCACTCTTGTCAAGAGGGCCTTGAGGGACCATTCCTGGCCACTTCCACGACAGCGGGGTAGGCAATGCGCGAATCGGTACAGGCAGAGGTCATGATGAGCTTCCTCGTTTCGGAGGAGCTCGCTTTCCGGATCCCGGTGGAGCTGCGGTACGAGGCGCGTGACCCCTACGCGGTGCGCCTGACGTTCCACCTCCCCGGCGACGCGCCCGTGACCTGGGCATTCGGCCGCGAACTGCTGCTGGACGGCATCAACAAGGCATGTGGTGACGGCGATGTGCACATCGCTCCGACCGAACCGGAGGAGCTGTCGGACGTGCACATCCGGCTCCAGGTCGGCGCCGACCGGGCCCTGTTCCGGGCGAGCGCGGCGCCGCTGGTGGCGTTCCTCGACCGCACGGACCGCATCGTGCCGCTCGGTCAGGAGCGCAACCTCGGTGATTTCGAGGAAAACCTGGAGGAGGCGTTGGAAAAGATCCTCGCCGAGGCCCGGCAGAACGAGCAGAACGCGGGCTGAATGCCATCACACAGTGTCACCGCTTACGTCGACGACCGCGTCCTCCGCGGCTCGGCCCCGAGGCCGCCGTGGCAGCCGGGGATCCCGACCGGTCGGCGGACACGACCAGTGCGGCCAGTGCCGTGGTCACCGGGACCGAGGCGACCAGACCGATCGAGCCCACGAGCGTCCGTACGATCTCCTCGGCCACCAGCTCGCTGTTGGCCACCGTTCCCACACTGCTGTTCGCGATGGAGAACAGCAGCAGCAACGGCAACGCCGCGCCCGCGTAGGCGAGGACCAGCGTGTTGACCACGGACGCGATGTGGTCGCGCCCGATCCGGATCGCCGCCCGGTACAGCGCGCGGGGACCCATCGTCGGGTCGGCCTGGTGGAGTTCCCAGACCGCGGACGTCTGGGTGACCGTCACGTCGTCGAGGACGCCCAGCGATCCGATGATCACCCCTGCGAGCAGCAGGCCGCTCATGTCGATGTGCGGATAGAGACCGTGGATCAGGCCGGTGTTGTCGTCGGTGTTGCCGCTGAGGAACGCCCAGCCGATGAACACCGAGCCCAGCAGCCCGATCAGCAGCAGTGAGACCAGGGTTCCGAGGACGGCGACCGAGGTCCTGGCGGTCAGGCCGTGGCACATGTAGAGCGCGATCAGCATGATGGCGCTGGCTCCGACGACGCCCACGACCAGCGGGTTCGAGCCCTGGAGGATGGCGGGCAGGATGAAGAGCGTCAGCACGGAGAAGCTGACGGCCAGCGCGATCAGCGCGAACAGCCCGCGCATCCGGCCGACCACCACGACCGCGAGGGCGAAGATGCCGGCCAGCAGCGCCAGCGGGAGTTTCCGGTTCACGTCGATGACGGAGTACTGCAGTTCGCGGGGGGCGGCCGGCGCGTAGGCGACCACGACTTCCTGGCCGTCCTCCAACTGCCGCGGCGCGCCCGGCTGGACGATCTCCACGAAGGTGCGTCCCTGATCGGGGCCGGTGGAGATCTTCACTGTCGCCTTCTTGCAGTCGCCTGCCCGGGCGGCCTCGGCCGCACCGCTCCGGGGGGCGTCGGAAGGGAGCGGGACCTGGGCGGCGTTGACGGACTTGCAGTCGACCCGCTCGATCGACACCACCGCGCCCTGCTGGGTCTGGCGGTCGAAACCCACGCCGGTGCGCTCGTGGGCGGGGGCGCCACCCGGCCACAGGACGACCATGCCGACCAGGACGGCGGCGGCGAAGGGGATCAGGACCGCCGCGATGACCTTGCGCAGGTGCTTCGAAACGGGAGCTGCCGGTCCGTGACCGTGGGAGTGGGAGTGCCCGTGGGACGGTCCGGGGGAGGCCTCGTGCGGCGACCCGTGGCGGGCGTGGGCGTGACCCGTGTGATCCGTGGGTTCCGTGGGCTCGATGGGGGGCTGCGGCGAGGACGTCACCGACTGATCATCGCAAGAGATGAGGGGGCCCACTGTTCAGCACGCCAGGGATGACGCTAGCGTGGGGGCACCTTTGCACAACGCGGGAGCTCGGAGCACCGGGCTGAGAGGGCGCTGATCACCGTACGTGGACACGTACGGGAAGAGGCTGCGTCGACCGCCGAACCTGTTACCGGGTAATGCCGGCGTAGGGAGATCAGGTCTCATGACCATTCAGGACGCACACACGCCTGCCGTCAGCCAGGACAGCGACGGTCGGGAAGAGCGCCAGCCCGGCTGGCACAAGGGGTACGTCGCGGGTTCCCGCCCCGACCTGCGCGTGCCGGTCCGCCAGGTCCACCTCACCAACGGCAAGGACGTGACGCTCTACGACACGTCCGGCCCGTACACCGACCCGCAGATCGAGACCGACGTCCGCCGGGGTCTGGCACCGCTGCGCGAGAACTGGATCATCGGCCGCGGTGACACCGAGGAGTACGCGGGCCGCCCTGTGCGCCCCGAGGACGACGGCATCAAGCACACTTCGCCCCGCGGCGGCCTCAAGAACCTCGACGCCGTTTTCCCCGGCCGCCCCCGCCAGCCCCGCCGGGGCCGCGGCGGCCAGGCCGTGACCCAGCTCGCGTACGCCCGCCGCGGTGAGATCACCCCGGAGATGGAGTACGTGGCGATCCGCGAGAACGTCGCCCCCGAGGTCGTCCGCGAGGAGATCGCGGCAGGCCGCGCGGTCCTGCCCGCGAACGTGAACCACCCCGAGATCGAGCCGATGATCATCGGCAAGCGCTTCCTGGTGAAGGTCAACGCCAACATCGGGAACTCCGCCGTCACTTCCTCGATCGAGGAGGAGGTGGACAAGATGACCTGGGCCACCAAGTGGGGCGCCGACACGGTCATGGACCTCTCCACCGGCCGCAACATCCACACCACCCGCGAGTGGGTGCTGCGCAACTCCCCCGTCCCGATCGGCACCGTTCCGCTCTACCAGGCGCTGGAGAAGGTCGACGGCCGGGCCGAGGAGCTGACCTGGGAGATCTACAAGGACACGGTCATCGAGCAGGCCGAGCAGGGCGTCGACTACATGACCGTCCACGCGGGCGTGCTGCTGCCGTACGTGCCGCTGACCGCGCGCCGCAAGACGGGGATCGTCTCCCGCGGCGGCTCGATCATGGCCGCCTGGTGCCTCGCGCACCACAAGGAGAACTTCCTCTACACGAACTTCGAGGAACTCTGCGACATCCTGGCCGCGTACGACGTCACCTACTCGTTGGGTGACGGCCTGCGCCCCGGTTCCATCGCCGACGCCAACGACGCGGCGCAGTTCGCGGAGCTGAAGACGCTGGGCGAGCTGAACACCATCGCCAAGCGGCACCACGTGCAGACCATGATCGAGGGCCCGGGTCACGTCCCGATGCACAAGATCAAGGAGAACATCGACCTCCAGCAGGAGATCTGCGAGGAGGCCCCCTTCTACACCCTGGGCCCGCTGACCACGGACGTCGCTCCCGCGTACGACCACATCACCTCGGGCATCGGCGCGGCGATGATCGCCTGGTGGGGCACCGCGATGCTCTGCTACGTGACGCCCAAGGAGCACCTGGGTCTGCCCAACCGTGACGACGTCAAGACCGGTGTCATCACGTACAAGATCGCCGCGCACGCCGCCGACCTGGCCAAGGGGCACCCCGGCGCTCAGGAATGGGACGACGCGCTGTCCGACGCGCGCTTCGAGTTCCGCTGGGAGGACCAGTTCAACCTGGCCCTCGACCCCGACACGGCGCGCGAGTTCCACGACGAGACCCTTCCGGCCGAGCCCGCCAAGACCGCGCACTTCTGCTCCATGTGCGGCCCGAAGTTCTGCTCGATGAAGATCTCGCAGGACATCCGTCGCGAACACGGCGGGGACCTGAAGGCGGACGAGATCCAGGCGGGCATGGCGGAGAAGTCCGCCGAGTTCGCCGCGGCGGGCAACCGCGTCTACCTGCCGCTGGCCGACTGACACGGATGGCCCGGCGTCGTCCCCGAGGTCGGTCCGCCTCGGGAACGGCGCCGGGCGCCGGGTGCCTGTCCTCCGTGTTCCACGCGCCGTCGTGTTTCACGTGAAACATCCACCCCTGCGGCATCAGCTCGGCTCGTGCTCCGGTCCGCCGAAGTCGGGACTCGTGAAGTCCGGCGGCGTATAGCCGGGATGGGGGCTCTCGGAACTTCCCGGGCTGCTGAAATCGGGAGCGCTGTAGCCCAGTTGCGGGATGCGCCGGGGCCGGCGGCGCGGTATCGGAGAGCCGGTCCCGGCACTGGGATCCGCCAGCGCGTCCTGGAGGAACGGCATGATGCCCCGCTCCAGCAGTGCGTGCCGCCACGCCTCCCGGGCGCGCGAAACCTCGTCGGGGACGGTCTCCGCCACGTCCACCGTCACCTCGGTCGCGCTGTTGCGGACCGCGGTGACCAGCAGACCGATCGCGGCGATCAGGATCGCCGCCGCCGTGAGGGCGCCGAAGAGCCAACCCGCCGTCAGCATGGTTTCCGCGAAGGCCGGTTCGGGCTCGATCATCTTCAGGGTGTAGCCGACCAGCAGGAAGATGAGCATGGCGGTGCCGGCCAGCACCGGTGCCAGGACCGCCACCACGGCGCCCACCCCCGCGCCGCCACCGCTCGTGTCGTCGTCCGGCGCGTGGGCATGCGTGGCCGCCGTCTCGTCGCGCAGCTCACCGCGGATCTTCACGTAGTGGTCGTACTCGGCCGCGGCGGCGGCCGTCAGCAGCGCACTGGCATCGAGGGCCATGGTGCGCAACTGTTCGGCGTTCAGTCGTTCGCCGAGCGTCGCGAGTTCGGGCCGTTCGTGCGCGGTGCGCAGCGCCTCGTCGAGGATCCGATCGAACTCCGGTCGGTCTTCGGTCAGCAGGTGCGGAGCGCTGGTCATGTGCATCCCCCGATGCTCCGTGGAGACCGGTGAGCCCGTGTGGACCGGGCACCGGCACAAACGGAGGAGAGCCTGCTACGGATAGTGCGATGGTAGAACGCCCCCGCCACGCGGTGACAGGGGCTTTCCGAAATACCCTGCTCCAGGAACCCTCAGTCGGTCAACGGGAGTTGTACGACCAGCAGTTTCCCTGCCATCGTGACCCCCCCGTCCATGGCGATGGCGAGGCCCTCCGCGTAGACGTGGGGGCCGTCGATGGTCTCCGGACCGTGGGTGCGCTCGCCGTCCTCGGTCCCCACTTCGCCCAGCAGGTACGGGATCGGACTGTGCCCGTGCACCACGCGCCCGCCGCCGTAGGTGCCGAGGAGCTCGCGCACGGCCTGGGGGCCGGTCTCCTGGTCGCGGAAGGCGAAGCGCTTGGTGAACTTGCGGAACAGGTCCCACGTCTCGTCCGCGTCGTGCTGGTTGAGCAGTTCGTGGACCTTGTCGTTGACGTCCTCGATGGAGTCGCCGTAGTCGAGGTAGGCGGTGGTATCGGAGTGCAGCAGCAGGTGGCCGTCCTCCAGGGCGGCCGCGTCCAGCCGCGACATCCACTGCAGGTGTACGTCTTGCAGGCGCTCCATGTCGGTGCGCTGGCCGCCGTTGAGCAGCCAGGCGGCCTGGAAGCTGGCGGTGCCCGCGCCGGACACGACCGGGGTGTCGCCGAACCGCTTGGCTCCGATGAGCAGGAGTTCGTGGTTGCCCATGAGGGCCTTGCAGTACCCGCCCGCGGCCGCGGCCTCGGCGGAGAGCCGCATGACGAGGTCGATCACGCCGATGCCGTCGGGACCGCGGTCCGTGAAGTCGCCGAGGAACCACAGGCGCGCGTTCCCGGCGGACCACCGGCCGTCGGCGTCGATCAGGTGCTGGGCGTGCAGTTCGGCGATCAGCTCGTCGAGGTAGCCGTGGACGTCGCCGACGACGTAGAGCGGCCCGGGCCCGTCGGCGGGGGCGTCCTGGGGGACGTACTGGACCTGGACGGTGTCGCCCGGTCCGCCGCGGCTGATGATCGGGAGGTCGCGCTGCGTGGGCGTGTAGTCCTCGGACTCCGCGGCCGGCTCGGAGGGACCGTGCTGTTCCGCGTGTACGGGCGCCGCCGTGCCGCCGGGCGGGCCCGCGTCCGGCGCGGGGGGCGGACCGGGAGCGTGCACCGGGGTGGGGGCGTAGGCGGGCCGCGGCGGCGGCACCGACGCGCCTTCGTCGTAGTACGCCGGGTACTCGCCGTAGACGGGCACCTCGCCGGGTACCGCGGGCGTGGGTGCGTCCGTGCCGTACGCGACGGGAGGGGCGGCCGGAACCCGGAAGTCCCGCAGCGTCTCCGTCCGCATCGCGGGTCCCTGACCGGCCCCCTGAGTCATCGACCCCTCCACCACCGTCGCGCTGCCGTACATCTGCGGACCCTCCTGACCTCCAGGATCGGAGGGTCCGTGATGTCGTGCGCCCATCATAGGAATGCGGCTCGCGCTCTGTGACGCACCAGGGGTGGTGAATCCTGGCCGGAGCCGACCCTTCCTACCGTTTTCAACCGATATGCGTGTTGCGGGATGGTGCGGAAATACCCGGAGGTCAGTCTCCGGACGGGGATCGGGGCGGACTGACGGTGGTGCGCGGCTGCCTGCGCTGTGACGAAGTTCTGACGATCAGTTCGGTCGGGACCACCTGTTCGACGGGTCGTCCGGTGTCGACGCCCTCGATCGCGTCGATGAGCAACTGCACGACGGCGGTGCCGATGCGGCGCGGTTTGAGGGAGAGGGTGGTGATGGGGGGTTCGGTGGAGGCGTACACGGTGGACTCGCTGCAGCACACGAGCAGGAGGTCCTCGGGCACCCGCAGGCCGTAGCGCCGCGCGGCGGCCAGCAGGTCGGTGCCGTTGGGGTCGAAGAGTCCGTAGACGGCGTCGGGGCGGTCGGGCCGGGCGAGCAGCCGGTCGGCCGCCACGGCTCCGGCGCACGGATCGTGGGCGGGGTAGGACTCGTAGACGGGGTCCTGGCCGACGCGCTCGCACCAGCTGAGGTAGGCGGTGGTGGAGAGCCGGGTGTAGGTGTCCGTGGTGGTGCCGGTGAGGAGTCCGATGCGCCGGGCTCCCGCGGCGGCGAGGTGGTCGAGCAGGTTGAGGACGGCGGCCTCGTGGTCGTTGTCGACCCAGGCCGTGACGGGGAGGGTGCCGGCGGGGCGGCCGTCGGAGACCACCGGCAGGCCCTGGCGGACCAGCTCGGTGACGACGGGGTCGTGGTCGGAGGGGTCGATGACGACGGTCCCGTCGAGCGCGACGTTCGACCACACGTCGTGCCGGGAGGTGGCGGGGAGGATGACCAGGGCGTAGCCGCGCGCGAGCGCGGCGGAGGTGGCGGCTCTGGCCATCTCGGCGAAGTAGGCGAACTCGGTGAAGGTGAAAGGTTCATCCCCGTACGTCGTCACGGTCAGGCCGATGAGGCCGGACTTGCCGGTACGGAGGGTTCGGGCGGCGGCGGACGGGCGGTAGCCCAGCCGGTCGGCCACCTCGCGGACGTGGCGGCGGGTGGCGTCCGGGAGCCGCCCCTTGCCATTGAGCGCGTCGGAGACGGTCGTGATCGAGACGCCGGCCGCGGCGGCCACGTCCCTGATTCCCGCGCGGCCCGGACGGCCCGCGGTCCGCCGGGGGGTCTCGGTCCGGCTCACCTGATGCTTCCCTGCTGCTGTCATGGCGAGCCGATAGTAGGGCTCGGGGGCCTGGTTGGTCCGTATGCATATGCAGGCGTTGACAGACACGTTTCTGCATGGTGCGCCACCCCAAATGACCTTGGAATACAAGGCATTTGGTAGCCGTAAGTGATCGTGGCGCTTGTCGTCGGGTCCGAGCATGCCAAAGTGATGAGGTCTCGGACCGGTCTCAACTCACCTGCACGAGGGACGCGCGCCACGGCGCAGGCCACCGGCGCACGCATATATGCACGCGCTCCCCCTCTTTCCTGGCGCCCACCATTCTCGGGACGACGGAATCCTCATAAGGTGAGCAGTATTGAGTTGCACGGGATGGTCGAGGAGGACCTGCGGTGAGCGAGAAGAGCCCGAGGCTGCGCGCCGAGCTGGATGGCATTCCCACGTACAAGCCGGGGAAGCCCGCCGCCGCCGGAGGCCCGGTGGCGTACAAGCTGTCCTCCAACGAGAACCCCTACCCGCCGCTGCCGGGGGTGCTCGAAAGCGTCGTCGCGGCCGCCGGGGACTTCAACCGCTACCCCGACATGGCCTGCACGGCGCTCGTCAACGAGATCGCGGAGCGCTTCGGGGTACCGGTCGAACACGTGGCGACGGGCACCGGGTCGGTCGGTGTGGCGCAGTCGCTGATCCAGGCGACCGCCGGTCCGGGCGACGAGGTCATCTACGCCTGGCGCTCCTTCGAGGCGTACCCGATCATCGTCCAGATCTCGGGCGCGACCTCGGTCCAGGTCCCGCTGACCCCGGGTGACGTGCACGACCTGGACGCGATGGCGGACGCGATCACCGAGCGCACCCGGCTGATCTTCCTGTGCAACCCCAACAACCCCACCGGCACCGTCGTGCGCCGTGCGGAGCTGGAGCGGTTCCTGGACCGGGTGCCCGCGGACGTCCTGGTGGTGCTGGACGAGGCCTACCGCGAGTTCGTGCGCGACACCGAGGTGCCGGACGGGATCGAGATCTACCGGAGCCGGCCGAACGTCGCGGTCCTGCGCACCTTCTCCAAGGCGTACGGCCTGGCCGGCCTGCGGGTCGGGTTCGCCGTGGCGCACGAGCCGGTGGCCGCCGCGCTGCGCAAGACGGCGGTTCCCTTCGGCGTGAGTCAGCTCGCGCAGGACGCGGCGGTCGCCTCGCTGCGGGCCGAGGACGAGCTGCTGGGCCGGGTGGGCTCGCTCCTCGGGGAGCGGACGCGGGTGTACGAGACGCTCATCGCCCAGGGCTGGTCGGTGGTTCCCGAGACCCAGGCCAACTTCGTGTGGATGCGGCTGGGCGAGCGCACCGCCGACTTCGCGGCGGCCTGCGAGAAGGCCGGTGTGGTGGTCCGGCCCTTCGCGGGTGAGGGCCTGCGGGTCACGATCGGTGAGACCGAGGCGAACGACCTCTTCCTGCACACGGCAGAGGCGTTCTTCAAGGAGCTGTAGGGCTGTAGGAGCTGTAGGAGCCCTGGATGCCGAGGTGGCCGAAGGGGCTGGTGGGGCGCGGCGCGGTTTACGCCAGTTCCACGCGGACGGGGTCGCCCTCGCGGACGGTGGCCAGCAGGCGGGGGTCGCCGTCGAACGAGCCCAGGATGTTGCACGGGCTCGCCAGGCGGCTCTCGCCTCCCCGTGAGATGGGCGTGGGGCCGTAGGGGAGCGCGAGCGCGTCGCCCTCGGTCCAGAAGGCGACCGTGCCCGGTTCGACGACCTGCCGGGCGTCCTCCTCGAGCGCGACCGAGACGCCGGTGTCGAAGTAGACCTCCTCGCCCCAGAGGTTGGCGGAGGCGGAAATCGGCAGGGCCTGCGTCAGGGCCTTGGCGGTCGGGGTGTCGTCGAGGGTCGCGGTGAGCTGGCCGGAGGGCCAGGAAATCCGTATCTGCATGGGCGGCATTCAACAATCTGTTGAAGATGTTGGCTAGGGGGACCCCCCTCGGCGCGGTCCCACACCTGTGCGACATAATGCTTGTGAATGTGAACGCGTTCACAAGCGCATCCCCTTCCTCCCTGGATGGGTGGTTGTGAGACGCACGCAGCAGCGGTGACCACGCCGACGCGAAGGAGAAGACGACGTGGACCTGGCTTTGGCACCGGAGACCCTGGCGCGGTGGCAGTTCGGCATCACCACCGTCTACCACTTCCTCTTCGTCCCCCTGACGATCTCGCTCGCCGCGCTCGTCGCGGTCCTGCAGACGGCATGGGTGCGAACGGACAAGGAGAAGTACCTCAAGGCCACCAAGTTCTGGGGCAAGCTCTTCCTGATCAACATCGCGATGGGTGTCGTCACCGGCATCGTCCAGGAGTTCCAGTTCGGCATGAACTGGTCCGACTACTCGCGGTTCGTGGGCGACGTCTTCGGCGCCCCGCTGGCCTTCGAGGCGCTCATCGCCTTCTTCTTCGAGTCGACCTTCATCGGTCTGTGGATCTTCGGCTGGGACAAGCTGCCCAAGAAGATCCACCTCGCCTGCATCTGGATGGTGTCGATCGGCACCATCCTGTCCGCCTACTTCATCCTCGCGGCCAACTCCTGGATGCAGCACCCCGTCGGGTACCGCTTCAACAAGGAGACCGGCCGCGCCGAGCTGACCGACTTCTGGCTCGTGCTGACCCAGAACACCGCGCTCAGCCAGGTCTTCCACACCCTGACGGCCGCCCTGCTGACCGGCGGCGCCTTCATGGTCGGCATCGCCGCCTTCCACCTGCTGCGCAAGAACCACATCCCCGTGATGCGGACCTCGCTGCGCCTCGGCCTGATCGCCGTCGTCATCGGGGGCCTGCTCACCGCGATCAGCGGCGACACCCTCGCGAAGGTGATGTTCAAGCAGCAGCCGATGAAGATGGCCGCCGCGGAGGCGCTGTGGGACGGGGAGCGGAGCGCGCCCTTCTCGATCTTCGCCTACGGGGACGTCGACAAGGGCCACAACAAGGTCGCCATAGAGGTCCCCGGCGTCCTGTCCTTCCTCGCCGACAACAACTTCGACTCGTTCGTCCCGGGCATCAACGACGTCAACAAGTCCGAGCAGGAGAAGTACGGTCCCGGTGACTACCGGCCCGCGATCCCCGTCGCGTACTGGGGCTTCCGCTGGATGATCGGCTTCGGCATGGCGTCCTTCGCCCTCGGCGCGGTGGGGCTCTGGCTGACCCGACGGAAGTTCATGCTCCCACCGGCCCTGCGGACGGGTGAGGACGAGCGGCCGCACCTGGTCCTCTTCAAGAGCGCCCTGAGCCCGCGGCTGACCCGTCTCTACTGGCTCGGTGCGGTCTGGACGCTCGGCTTCCCGCTGATCGCCAACTGCTGGGGCTGGATCTTCACCGAGATGGGCCGCCAGCCCTGGGCCGTCTACGGAGTCCTGCGCACCGCCGACGCCGTCTCGCCGACGGTCTCGCAGGGCGAGGTGATCACCTCGATGGCCGTCTTCACCGCGCTCTACGCCGTCCTCGCCGTGATCGAGGTCAAGCTCCTCGTGAAGTACGTCAAGGCCGGTCCGCCGGAGCTGACCGAGGCCGACCTCAACCCGCCCACCAGGATCGGCGGCGACCACGCCGACGCCGACCGGCCGATGGCCTTCTCGTACTGAGGCCGGGGAGACCACACCATGCAACTCCATGACGTCTGGTTCGTGCTCATCGCCGTCCTCTGGACCGGCTACTTCTTCCTGGAGGGCTTCGACTTCGGAGTCGGCGTCCTGACCAAGCTGCTGGCTCGCGACCGCACGGAGAAGCGGGTCCTGATCAATACGATCGGACCGGTCTGGGACGGCAACGAGGTCTGGCTCCTCACCGCCGGCGGTGCGACCTTCGCCGCCTTCCCGGACTGGTACGCCACCCTCTTCTCCGGCTTCTACCTGCCGCTGCTGCTCATCCTGCTCTGCCTGATCATCCGCGGCGTGGCCTTCGAGTACCGGCACAAGAGGCCCGAGGACCGGTGGCAGTCCAACTGGGAACACGCCATCTTCTGGACCTCCCTGATCCCCGCCTTCCTCTGGGGCGTCGCCTTCGCCAACATCACGCGCGGCGTGAAGATCGACGAGCACAAGGAATACGTCGGTACCCTCTTCGATCTGCTCAACGTCTACTCGATCCTCGGCGGCCTGGTCACCCTCACCCTGTTCACCTTCCACGGCGCGGTCTTCACCTCGCTCAAGACGGTGGGTGACATCCGGGACCGCTCGCGGAAGCTGGCGACCCGGCTCGGTGTGGTGACCGCGGTACTCGCGCTCGTCTTTCTGGTGTGGACCCAGGTCTCCCGGGGCGACACCGCGAGCCTGGTCGCGATGGCCGTCGCGGTGCTCGCGCTCCTCGGGGCGCTCGGCTGCAACCTGGCGGGCCGCGAAGGCTGGTCGTTCGCGCTGTCCGGGATCACCATCGCGGCCGCGGTCGCCATGCTGTTCCTGACGCTCTTCCCGAACGTCATGCCCTCCTCGCTGAACGATGCCTGGAGCCTCACGGTCACCAACGCCTCGTCCACGCCCTACACCCTCAAGATCATGACCTGGTGCGCGGGCGTGGCGACTCCCCTCGTCCTGCTCTACCAGAGCTGGACCTACTGGGTGTTCCGCAAGCGGATCGGTACGCAGCACATCGCCGATACGCACTGAGCCCGGGTCACCGGCCCGTCCGGCGACCCTCCTGCCCGACCCTGCCTTGGGGGATGTTTCACGTGAAACCGATCGACCCGCGCCTGCTCCGGTACGCCCGCTCCACCCGCCTCTTCCTGGGGGCGGTGGTGGCCCTCGGCCTCGCCGGAGCGGGGCTGGTCGTCGGCCAGGCCATGCTGATCGCCGAGATCGTGGTCGGTGCCTTCGAAAAGGGTCTCGACGGCCAGGCGTTGCGGACACCCCTGCTGCTCCTCGCGGCGGTGGCCCTGGGGCGGGCGCTGGTGGCCTGGCTCACCGAGCTGGCCGCCCACCGGGCCAGCGCCGCGGTCAAGTCGGAGCTGCGCGGCCGGCTGCTGGACCGGGCCGCGGACCTGGGGCCGTCCTGGCTGAGCGGGCAGCGGACCGGTTCCCTGGTGGGCCTGGCCACCCGGGGCGTGGACGCGCTCGACGACTACTTCTCCCGGTACCTGCCGCAGCTCGGACTCGCGGTCGTGGTGCCGGTGGCGGTCCTCGCGCGGATCGTCACGGAGGACTGGGTCTCGGCGGCCATCATCACGGGCACGCTGCCGCTGATCCCCGTCTTCATGATCCTCATCGGCTGGGCCACCCAGTCCCGGATGGACCGCCAGTGGCGGCTGCTGTCCCGGCTCTCGGGGCACTTCCTCGACGTCGTCGCCGGGCTGCCGACGCTGAAGGTGTTCGGCCGGGCTAAGGCGCAGGCCGAGTCGATCCGTACCATCACCGACGACTACCGGCGGGCCACGATGCGCACCCTGCGCATCGCCTTCCTCTCGTCCTTCGCGCTCGAACTGCTCGCCACCCTCTCGGTGGCGCTGGTCGCCGTCACCATCGGCATGCGGCTCGTGCACGGTGACCTCGACCTGTACACGGGACTGGTCATCCTGATCCTGGCGCCCGAGGCCTACCTGCCGCTGCGCCAGGTGGGGGCGCAGTACCACGCGGCGGCCGAGGGGCTGGCGGCGGCGGAAGAGATCTTCGAGGTGCTGGAGACCCCGCTCGCGGACGCGGGCGGTACGGCCGCCCCGGCCCCCGTCGCCTCCGCCGAGCTCCGGTTCGAGGGCGTCGCGGTCCGCTACGAGGGCCGCGCGGCCTGCTCACCCGGCCCGGTCTCGCTGACCGTCGCGCCGGGAGAGTGCGTCGCGCTCACCGGTCCCAGCGGGGCGGGCAAGTCCACCCTCCTCCAGGTGCTGCTCGGATTCGTGGCGCCGAGCGAGGGGCGGGTGCTGATCGGGGGCGTGGACCTGGCCGAGCTGTCCCCGGAGCGGTGGCGCGAGCGGATCGCGTGGGTGCCGCAGCGCCCGCACCTGTTCGCCGGGACCATCGCCGAGAACGTACGCCTCGCCCGTCCGGACGCCTCGGACGAGGAGGTCGCGCGGGCGCTGCGGGACGCCGGGGCGCAGGAGTTCGTAGCGGCGCTGCCGAACGGGGCGGGGACCGCGCTGGGCGAGGGCGGGGCCGGCCTGTCCGCGGGCCAGCGCCAGCGGCTCGCGCTGGCCCGGGCCTTCCTGGCGGACCGGCCGGTGCTGCTCCTGGACGAGCCGACGGCCGCGCTGGACGGCGAGACCGAGGCCGCGGTGGTCGACGCCGTACGCCGGCTGGCCGCCGGGCGGACGGTCCTGCTCGTGGTCCACCGGCCGGCGCTGCTGGCCGTGGCGGACCGGGTGGTGGCCGTGGGGGCCGTGGACGCCGCAGAGCCCCGGATCCCGGTGCCGGATCCCGGCCCCGGTTCCGCGCTCCACGCGCCGAACGGGCCGCAGGGGGAAGCCGGAGGATGGATCCTCGGCGAGGCCGACGACGGCGCGGAGCGCCCGGAGCACACGGAGCGCCCTGGGGACGCGGAGCGCCCCGAGCACGGGGAGCCGGCCCGGCGGCGGCCCGGCGGGAAGGCGCCCGTCTCGGCCGGTGGCCGCGGCGGGCATCCGCTCGCGCGGGTACGGGCGGACGCCGCGCGGTGGCAGGGCCGGTTCCGGCTCGGGCTGTTCCTGGGGGCGCTGGCCGTCGGGTGCGGGGTCGGTCTGATGGCCGTGTCCGGCTGGCTCATCTCCCGGGCGTCCGAGCACCCTCCCGTCCTCTACCTGATGGTGGCCGTCACCGCGACCCGGGCCTTCGGACTGGGACGTGCCGTCTTCCGCTACGCGGAGCGGCTGGTCTCCCACGACGCGGTGCTGCGGATGCTCGCGGAGCTGCGGGTCTCCGTGTACCGGCGGCTGGAGCACATCGCGCCCGGCGGGCTGCGCGAGCGGCGGCGCGGCGATCTGCTGACCCGTCTGGTGGCGGACGCCGACGCGCTCCAGGACTACTGGCTGCGGTGGCTGCTGCCGGTCGGTACCGCCGTGCTCGTCGGGCTGGGCTCGGTCGGCTTCACCGCCTGGCTGCTGCCCGAGGCGGGCGCGGTCCTCGCGGTCGGGCTGCTCGCCGCCGGGGTCGGCGTGCCGCTGGTCAGCGGTGCCTGCACGCGACGGGCGGAACGCCGGCTGGCGCCCGCCCGGGGCGAACTGGCCACGCGGGTGACGGACCTGCTCTCGGGCACCGCCGAGCTGACCGTCGCCGGAGCGCTGGGCGGACGTAAGGAACGGGCGCGGGAGAGCGACCGGGTCCTCACCCGGATCGCCGCCCGCGGGGCCGCTGCCACCGGGATCGGCGGTGGGCTGGCCGCCCTGGTCTGCGGGCTGACCGTGGTGGCGGCCGCCGCCGTCGCTGCGGGCGCGGTGGCCGACGGCCGGCTCGGCGGGGTGGCGATGGCCGTCGCCGTGCTCACCCCGCTCGCCGCGTTCGAGTCGGTCAACGGACTCCCGCTGGCCGTCCGCTACCGCCAGCGGGTCCGGCGCAGTGCCGAGCGGGTGTACGAGGTGATCGACGCTCCGGCGCCGGTCGCCGAGCCGGAGCGGCCGGGCCCCGCGCCCGCGTCCCCGTTCCCGCTGCGGCTGACCGGGCTCGGCGCCCGTCACCCCGGGCAGGAGCACGACGCGGTACGGGGGATCGACCTGACGCTCGACGCCGGCCGCCGGGTCGCCGTCGTGGGGCTCTCCGGTGCGGGCAAGACCACGCTGGCGCAGGTGCTGCTGCGCTTCCTGGACGTGCGCGAGGGCGCGTACACCGTCGCGGGCGTCGACGTACGGACGCTGGACGGGGACGACGTACGCCGGTTGGTCGGCCTGTGCGCGCAGGACGCGCACCTCTTCGACAGCTCGGTCCGGGAGAACCTGCGCCTCGCGCGGACCGGGGCGAGCGAGGAAGAGCTGCGCGAGGCGCTCGCCGCCGCCCGGCTGCTGGAGTGGGCGGACGGGCTGCCCGACGGGCTGGACACCCTCGTCGGCGAACACGGCGAACGGATCTCGGGCGGGCAGCGCCAGCGGCTGGGCCTTGCCCGCGCGCTGCTGGCCGACTTCCCGGTCCTGGTCCTGGACGAGCCGGCCGAGCACCTGGACGTGGCCACCGCGGACGCGCTGACCCGGGACCTGCTGCGCGCGACCGAGGGGCGGACCACGGTGCTGATCACGCACCGGCTGGCCGGGCTCGACGCGGTGGACGAGATCCTCGTGCTGGACGGCGGCCAGGTTGTGCAGCGCGGCCCGTACGACCTGCTCGTGGGCGTCGAGGGACCGTTGCGGCGGATGGTGGACCGGGAGCGGGAGGGTGACCTGGCCGCGACGGGCCGCCGGGGAACGGCGTGATCGGGCGGTGGGACGGCCTGGACCGGCGGTCCCCGGTGAGTCGGGCCGACTTTCCCCGTCGGCCCGACTTTCCCCGCCAAAAGGGACTAACTAGTCTCAAGGGCATGTCAGTGCAGGAGTCGCAGGAACCGCGGGACACGTCGGACCCGCTGGAGGCCGCCACCAAGGCCACCCGCAGTCTGCAGGGCCTGTCCACCGAGCTCACCGCCCGGGTGCCGCAGCTGCTGGAGGCGATGCGGTCGGTCGGCACCGGCCTCGAACTGCACTCCACGCTGGACCGCATCTGCGAGACCGCCGCGGAGCTCGCGGACGCCCGCTACGCGGCCATCGGCGTCGTGGACACGGAGGGCCGCGGCCTGTCCGATTTCGTCACCCACGGCGTCGGCCCCGAGACGGCCCGGCTCATCGGGCACCGCCCCGACGGCAAGCGGGGCCTGCTCGGTGCGCTGATCCGGCACCCGGACCCGGTCCGGCTGGCCGATCTGGCGGACGACCCGCGCGCGGCCGGGTTCCCGGCGGGCCACCCGCCGATGAAGACCTTCCTGGGCGTACCGATCCGGGTGCAGGGGGAGATCTTCGGCAATCTGTACCTCGCCGAGAAGAACGGCGGCGTCGAGTTCAACGACTACGACGTCCACATGGTCCGGGTGCTGGCGACCGAGGCGGGCATCGCGATCGGCAACGCGCGCCTGTACGAGGCGGCCACCCAGCGCGAACGCTGGATCGACGGCTCGGTGGCCGTCACCACCGCGCTCCTGTCGGGCGGGGACGCCGACGACGCGCTCGCCGTCGTCGCGGAACAGGCCCGCCGGCTGGCGGACTCGGCGGCCGGGATCGTGATGCTCCCCGCCGAGGAGGGCGGGATGGAGATCGTGGCGGTCTCCGCCGACCACCCCGGCACCTCGCTCGGCGTCCTCATCCCGGGGGAGAGCCCCGTGGTGGACAAGCTGCTCCGCGGCGAGCCGGTGTTCGTCGACGACGCGTCCTCGGATCCCCGCACGATGGGCCGCCTGACCAGCCAGTACGGGCCCTGCATGATGCTCCCGCTGCACAGCGGCGGGCGGGTGCTGGGTGCGCTCGTGACGCCGCGGGCGCGCGGGAAGCGGCCGTTCACCGAGGCCGAACGGACGCTCGCCACCCAATTCGCCTCGCAGGCGGCGCTCGCGCTGATGATGGCCGAGGCGCAGCGCGACCGGGAGCGGCTCGCGGTCTTCGAGGACCGCGACCGGATCGCCCGTGACCTGCACGACCTGGTCATCCAGCGGCTGTTCGCCACCGGGATGATGCTGGAGGGCGCCCAGCGCCGCTCCATCGTTCCCGAGGTGCGCGACGGGGTCGGCAAGGCCGTCGACGAGCTGGACGTGACGATCCAGGAGATCCGCACCGCGATCTTCGCGCTCCATCAGGGCCCGGCGGAGGCCCCGTCCGGGCTGCGCACGCGGGTGCTGCGCGAGATCAACATGGCGGCCGTGCCACTGGGCTTCAAGCCCGCGCACCGCTTCGTCGGGCCGGTCGACGCGGTGGTCGGCGAGCTGGTCGGCAAGAACCTGATCGCCGCGCTGCGCGAGGCGCTGTCGAACGCCTTCCGGCATTCCGAGGCGGAGCGGATCGAGGTGGTGCTGGACGCGACGATCACGCTGGCGGACGGCCGGCCCGGCGTCCGGCTGGAGGTTGCGGACGACGGAGTGGGCATCCCGGAGGGCGGTCGGCGCAGCGGGCTGCGGAACCTGCGGCGCCGGGCGGAGTCGCTGGGCGGCTCGAGCTCGTACGGCCCGGGGATCGGCGAGGACGGCGGCGGGACGACCCTGGTGTGGGAGGCCCCGCTGTAGTCGGTGTGCCCCGGACGCCGTACCCGCGCGCCGCCGGGGCCGTGCGCTCGTCAGTCCCGGCGGGGCAGGTCCGCCAGGATCCGCTCGATGACGAGGGCGACCCCGTCCTCGTTGTTGGCGACCGTACGTCCGGACGCGGCCGCGATCACGGCCGGGTGGGCGTTGCCCATCGCGTACGAGGTGCCCGCCCAGCTCAGCATCTCGACGTCATTGGGCATGTCCCCGAAGGCGACGACCTCGGCGGGGGAGATGCCGCGCTCGGCGCAGCAGTGCTCCAGCGTGCTGGCCTTGGAGACGCCGAGGCCGCTGATCTCCAGCAGCGCGGTCGGACTGGAGCGCGTAATCGCGCCGTGCTCTCCCGCGACGGCGCGCGCCAGGGTCAGGAACGCGTCCGGGGACAGCTCGGGGTGGTGGGAGAGCAGCTTCAGCACGGGCGCCGCCGCCGTGGACGGGTCCTCGTACAGCAGCTTCTCGGCGGTGGCGACCGTGGCACCCGGGTCCTGGTAGAAGGGCGGGTACGTGGGCTCGTAGTGGATGCCGGTGGTCAGCTCGACAGCGAACGAGCTGCCGGGGGCGGCGGCGCGCAGCGCGTGCACGACGGCCAGCGCGTCGGCCCGGGGCAACTCCCTGACCTGGACGAACTCCCGTCCCGCGTGCAGATCGACCACGGCCGCGCCGTTCGCGCAGATGGCCAGGCCGTGGCCGTGCACGTGCTCGGCGACGACGTCCATCCAGCGGGCCGGGCGGCCGGTGACGAAGAAGACCTCGATGCCCGCCGCTTCGGCGGCCGCGAGGGCGGCGACGGTCCGGTCGGACACGGACTTGTCGTCGCGCAGCAGGGTCCCGTCGAGGTCGGTGGCGATGAGGCGGGGCGTGGGGGTTGGCCCGTCCGGGCGCTGGGGAGCCGAGGTCACGGCTCCATCTTCGCCCATGGACCCGTCCGGCCGGACCAGGGATGCCGGACGGATCCCCGTAGGCTCTCGGGCATGAGCCTGCGTCTGAGCACTGTGATCCTTCCGGTACGTCCCTGGCACGACGGCGGCCGTGACCAGTGGCTGCGAGCCGAGGAACTCGGCTTCCACGCCGCCTACACCTACGACCACCTCACCTGGCGGACCTTCCGCGACGGTCCGTGGTTCGGTGCGGTGCCCACCCTGACCGCCGCGGCCGCCGCGACCGGGCGCATGCGGCTGGGCACCCTCGTGACCTCGCCGAACTTCCGGCACCCGGTGACCCTCGCCAAGGACCTCATGTCGCTGGACGACATCTCCGGCGGCCGGATCACCCTGGGCATCGGGGCGGGGGGAAACAGCTTCGACGCGACCGCGCTCGGGCAGGAGGCGTGGACCCCGCGCGAGCGGGCCGACCGGTTCGCCGAGTTCGTCCCGCTGCTGGACCGGCTGCTGTCCGAGGAGGCGGTGACGTACGAGGGCACCTTCTACTCCGCGAACGAGGCCCGCAGCATTCCCGGCTGCGTCCAGCGGCCCCGGCTGCCCTTCGCGGTGGCCGCGAACGGACCGCGCGGGCTGAAGCTGGCCGCCCGGCACGGGCAGGCCTGGGTGACGACGGGCGATCCCAAGCTGTTCGAGACGGGCACGCCGGAGCAGTCGGTCGAGGCGCTCCGGGGCCAGATCGAGAAGCTGGGCAAGGCTTGCGCCGAGATCGGCCGGAACCCGGAGTCGGTGGAGAAGATCCTGCTGACCGGCTTCACCCCGGAGGCGAACACGATGCTGCGCTCGCTCGACGCGTTCGTCGACTTCGTGGGACGCCACCGTGAGCTGGGCTTCGACGAGCTGGTGATCCACGCGCCGATCCCGGACACCGAGTTCGCCGCCGACCAGGACGTCTTCGAGAAGATCGCCACCGAGGGGCTCGCGCAGCTGGGCTGAGGTGAGACGTGGCGGGGTGGGGCCGCGCCGGGGCGCTCGCCCCGGCCGCCCCCAGCACTAGGGCAGGCGCAGGAACTGCGGGGGGACGGCGTCCCCCAGCCACACCCCGTTGGCGCTGATCCGGAACACGTACCCTGCCACCCGCATTGCGCCCGCGTCCACGGCGAGGACGATCGGCCTGCCGCGCCGGGCGCCCACCCGGGTGGCTGTCTCGCGGTCCGGGGACAGGTGGACGTGGTGGCGCCGCATGGGGCGCAGGCCCTCGGCGCGGATCGGGCCGAGGGCGGCGGCGACGGTGCCGTGGTAGAGGTATGCGGGCGGTTCGGCCTCGGGCAGCTCCAGGTCGACGTCGACGGTGTGGCCCTGGCTGGCCCGGATGCGGGTGCCCGCCACGGCGAAGCGCTGCTTGTCGTTGGCGGCGACGACGTGGTCGAGTTCCGCCCGGGTGAACGGGAAGCGGTGCTCCGCGGCCGCGCGCAGCAGGTCGTCGATCTCTACCCAGCCGTGGGCATCGAGCACCAGCCCGATCCGTTCCGGCTGGTGCCGCAGGTGTTTCGAGACGTACTTGGACACCTTCACGGCGCGTTTCTCGTCCATGGAGGTCAGGTTGCCCGGTGGAGGGCGCCCTGCCAAAGGCTTTACGTCCCCGGGCTCCGCCGAGACGCCTCTTCCGTGTTTTCGGTATACGGAATACTTTTTCCGTTGTACTCGACTCCCGGGAGACACCATGACCGCATCGGCGATCACCGCGCCAGCAGTGACCGCACCATCCGACGCCGCACCCGCCGCCACCGGATCCACCGTCGTCACGACAGCCTCGCTGTCGCGCCGCGCCGCAGCCGAGCTGATCGGAACCTGCGGGCTCCTCGTCGTCGTCATCGGTTCCGGCATACAGGCCGCGGCCCTCAGTCGGGACGCGGGCGTCGCCCTCGTCGCCAACTCGCTCGCCTCCGCGATCGGCCTCGGTCTGATCATCACCCTGCTGGGGCCGCTGTCCGGAGCGCACCTCAATCCCGTCGTCAGCCTCACCTCCTGGTGGGCGCGGCGCGGCGGGGGCGAGGGCCTGGCCGGGCGCGAGGCCCTCGTCTACACCGCGGCCCAGACCGCGGGCGCCGTCGGCGGCGCGGTGCTTGCCGAGGCGATGTTCGGGCGTGTGCCCGGCACCTTCGCCACGCAGGTCCGGGGCGGCGGGCACCTGCTGGTCGGCGAGGTCGTCGCCACCGCCGGGCTGGTCCTCGTCATCCAGGGGCTGGGGCGGATCGGGCGGCCGAAGCTGATCCCGGCCGCGGTGGCCGCGTACATCGCCGCCGCGATCTGGTTCACCTCCTCGGGCTCCTTCGCCAACCCGGCGGGCACGGTCGGGCGCGCCTTCAGCGACTCCTTCACCGGGATCGCGCCGCGGTCACTGCCCGGATTCGTCGCGGCGCAACTCGTCGGCGGGGCCGTGGGCCTGCTCGTGGCGAGCGTGCTCTACGGGCGCCGTACCGCGCCCGCCGCCGACGCCGACCCGGCAGCCTCCGCCGCGCCCGCCGACACCGCCGACGGCACCACCACGAACGCCGGCGCACCCACCGGCTGAGCAGCCACCGGACGGGATGTCCACAGGGTGGACCCACTTGTCCACAGCCGTTTCGGCGGGTTTTGTCGGCAAACGGGTGACCCGCCTGTGGAAACTAACCGCCCCGCCGCGCCAGCTCGTTCATGGTCCGCGCCTGCAACTCCCGCTCCGTGGCGGCCCGGACGAAGGCCGCCACGTGGTCGGCCCCGACCAGCTCCTGGACCGCCCGTACGGTCTCGGCCGGCAGCACCACGGGAGCGGGCCCCGGCGGCTGCGGCGGGCCGGCCGCGCCCAGGTGCCGCTGGAGGTGCCGGGTCGCGAGCAGCCGCATGGCCCGGGCCAGCTCGGCGTCCACCGTCTGCTGGGCCAGGGGACGCAGCCTGCGCACCATCGCGGCGGCGGCGGTCGCCGCCGCGTCCGTCAAGGTCAGTTCGACCGCGCAGGCGGGGTCGACGGCGGCGGTGGCGTCGGTGTGGTGGCCGAGGTAGCGGGCGAAGACGTGCTCGGTCGTGAACTCCAGGAAGCGCGAGGCGATGTGCTCCACCTGGCCGCGCAGCTCCCGCAAGTGGCCGGTGATCGCCGGCAGCGGCACCCCGGCCGCGTACAGCTCGGCGGCCACCGCGAGTTCCTGCGGCGACGGGACCAGGAACTCGTCCGCCCGTCCCGGGATCCGCTCCAGGACGCCCAGCTCGCAGGCCTCGTCCACCGCCGTGTCGTCCGGCGTGCCGCCGAAGCGCTCGTCCAGTTCGGCCCGGCTGATCCGGGCCGCCTCCTCGTCCGTCCACGGACCGTGCACCTCGGCGACCAGGCCGAGTACGCCGCCCAGGCCGCGCCCGGCGTCCCAGGCCTCCAGCAGCTCCTTGATGGAGGCCAGGGTGTAGCCGCGGTCCAGCAGGTCGGCGATCTGGCGCAGCCGCGCCAGATGCGTGTCCCGGTACACGTTGGACCGCCCGCGCCGCTCCGGCTTCGGCAGCAGGCCGCGGTCCTGGTACGCCCGGATCGTGCGCACCGTCGCCCCGCTGTGGTGCGCCAGGTCCTCGATCCGGTACTCGGCTACCGCCTGATCGGACAATCCCACTCCCTACGACAGGCCCACGCGCGGTGAGCCCTCCTGCGAGGGATGGTACGACCGCCGGAAGGAGCGGGATACGGCTGCGCCCGGCTCTCTCCGGGTCGCCCCGCTCACAGCCGCGGCTCCAGCTTCGCGAAGGCCCGCAGCGCGCCGGGCGCGAAGCGGGACATCCACAGGGCGCCCTTGGACTCGGGCGTCACCGGCACGACCGCCTGGTTCCTGACCACGGCCAGCAGGATCGCGTCCGCGACCTTCTCCGGCGGGAAGTTGCGCAGCCCGTACAGCCGCGAGGACCGCTGCTGGCGGCGCTTCTCCTCCGCCGCGTCCACCCCGGTGAACCGGGAGGTGGCGGTGATGTTGGTGTTGACGATGCCGGGACAGATCGCCGAGACGCCGATCGACTTGTCCGCCAGTTCGGCGCGCAGGCACTCCGACAGCATCAGCACCGCCGCCTTCGAGGTGCTGTAGGCGGGCAGGCTCTTGGTGGGCAGATAGGCGGCTGCGGAGGCGGTGTTGACGATGTGACCGCCCTGCCCGCGGTCGGCCATCTGCTTGCCGAAGATCCGGCAGCCGTGGATGACGCCCCACAGGTTGACGTCGAGGACCTTCTTCCAGTCCTCCGAGCTGGTCTCCAGGAACGGCCCGGAGAGCCCGATGCCGGCGTTGTTGACCAGCACGTCGACGATGCCGTACTCGGCGGCGACCTTCTCCGCGAGCTTCTCCATCGCCTGCTCGTCGGCGACGTCCACGCATTCGCCCCAGGCCTGCGGGGCACCCACCAGACGGGCCATCTCGGCGGTCCGGGCGGCCCCTTCACCGTCGCGGTCGACGGCCACCACCCGGGCGCCCGCCTCGGCGAACGCGAAGGCGGTGGCCCGCCCGATGCCGCTGGCGGCGCCGGTGACCAGGACGAGCTGTCCGCCGAACCGGTCGGCATGCCTGCCCGGAGCCTTCTGCTCCGGTGCCCGGGTCGCGGGCTCCTCCCGGGAGGTGACGAACGCGCCGATCCAGGCCGCCAACTGGTCGGGCCGGGTCCGCGGTACCCAGTGCTTGGCCGGCAGGGTCCGGCGCAGCAGATCGGGCGCCCACTGCTCCAGGTCGTCGTAGAGCCGCTCGGACAGGAAAGCGTCGCCGGTCGGGGTGATCAGCTGGACCGGTACGTGCGCGTACGCGTCGGTACGCGGGCGGCGCATCCTCGGCCGGACGTTGTCCCGGTAGAGCCAGGCGCCGTGCGCCGCGTCGGAGGGCAGGGAGTCGGTCGGGTAGTCGCCCGCCGGTACCTTCTCCAGCCGCTCCAGGATCGCGGGCCACCGCTTGCCGAGCGGTCCGCGCCAGGCCAGCTCCGGCAGGAGCGGGGTGTGCAGCGCGTACACGTACCAGGACTTGGCGCCCTGGCCCAGCAGCTGCGCGGCCCGGCGGGGTGTGGGCCGGGACATGCGCTTCTTGATCCAGTGCCCGAAGTGGTCGAGCGAGGGACCCGACATCGAGGTGAACGAGGCGATCCGCCCCTCCGTGCGCCGCACGGTCGCGAACTCCCAGCCCTGTACGGACCCCCAGTCGTGCCCGACCAGGTGCACCGGCCGGTCCGGGCTGACCGCGTCCGCCACCGCCAGGAAGTCGTCGGTCAGCTTCTCCAGCGTGAAGCCGCCGCGCAGCGGCACGGGCGCGGTGGACCTGCCGTGTCCGCGCACGTCGTAGAGCACCACGTGGAAGTGCTCCGCCAGGCGCTCGGCGACTTCCGACCAGACCTCCTTGCTGTCCGGGTAGCCGTGCACCAGCACCACGGTCGGCCGGTCGGCGTCGCCCAGTTCCGCGACGCACAGCTCGACCCCGCCCGTGCGCACCCAGCGCTCCCGCGCTCCCGCCAGTCGCATCTCGCTCACGCCGCCTTCTCCTCCGCCCAACGCCGCACGTGCGGCAGATCGTCATCGAGCCAGAACGCGCTCTCTTCGGGGTCCTGCGAGTCGGTCACGACCAGGATCTCCTCGAACTTCGCGCCGGTGCCACGGAAGCCCAGGTGCGGCTCCACGGCCCACAGGCCCGGCTGCGGCGGGTGGTCGGAGAAGGAGTACGGGCTCCACAGCGGGGACCATCCTTCGCGGTGCCCGTGCAACGCGTCGCTCGCGAGCCCCTTCAGGGCCTGCGTGCCGAAGCCGAAGGCGGTCGGCGACCAGCGCCGCTCGGCGACCCGGTCCACCTTGTGCGCGATCACGCCGAAGGGATACGCGCGGTGCCGGTTGGCATAGCCCTGGCGGACCATCAGCCGCTCGACGTCCTCGTAGATGTCGCGCAGCGAGCGGCGCTCGCGCACCTGCTCCAGGATCAGCTCGCGGTGCGCCCGCAGGTCCGAGAGCAGCAGGTCGTGCACCGGATTGAGCCCCAGGCAGCTGGAGTAGCCGACATCGGCCGTGTACCCCTTGTAGACGGGAGCCATGTCGAGGATGAACGGCATCCCCGGTTCCAGCTTCCGGTGCGTGGGGAAGAACTGGAGCGGTATCCGGAAGTTCACGAAGGCGGTGCGGTCGCCGAACCAGGCGAAGGGCAGGTGGAACCAGTCCCGCACCCCGCGCTCGCGCAGCCAGTCGCGCTGCATCCGGGCCGCCTCGCGCTCGCTCACGCCGGGCCTCAGCTGCGCCGCGACCGCTTCGGCGCAGGCGTACGCCAGGCGCTGCACTTCCCTGAACCCGTCGAGATCGGTGGCCCGTGGTCCGGCCGCCCGCCCGGTGCTCCGCTGCTTGGTCTCCCCTGACATGCCAGCCGTCCGTCCGTGTAGCCCTACGCGTCCGTAACTTGACACTGATGAATGTGACAATGGTTGGAGACGACGTCAAGGGGCGTGCACGGACCTGTGGAAAAGTCCTGCGATGTGGACGACCCTGTCAGCCTTCCGGCACCTCGTGTACGCCTCAAGGCGGAGACGGGGTCCCGCTCCAAGGCTGACGTTCCGCGCCGGCGCGCGCACTAACGTCACTCCCGTGACTGTCATCGCGACCGAAAGCCTGAGCAAGCGGTACCCCCGAGTGACCGCCCTCGACCGGCTCTCCCTGGACATCGGGCCCGGCGTAACCGGACTCGTGGGCGCCAACGGAGCCGGCAAGTCCACGCTGATCAAGATTCTGCTGGGACTGTCCCCCGCCACCGAGGGCCGCGCCGCCGTGCTCGGGCTCGACGTCGCCACGCATGGCAGCGCCATCCGTGAACGCGTCGGCTACATGCCCGAACACGACTGCCTGCCACCCGACGTCTCGGCCACCGAGTTCGTCGTCCACATGGCCCGCATGTCGGGGCTGCCGCCGACCGCCGCCCGCGAGCGGACCGCGGACACGCTGCGCCACGTCGGGCTCTACGAAGAGCGCTACCGCCCCATCGGCGGCTACTCCACCGGTATGAAGCAGCGCGTCAAGCTCGCCCAGGCGCTGGTCCACGACCCGCTGCTGGTCCTCCTCGACGAGCCCACCAACGGCCTCGACCCGGTCGGCCGCGACGAGATGCTCGACCTGATCCGCCGCGTCTACACCGACTTCGGGATCTCGGTCCTGGTCACCTCCCACCTGCTCGGCGAGCTGGAGCGGACCTGCGACCACGTGGTCGTCGTCGACGGCGGCAAGCTGCTGCGCTCCAGTTCCACCAGCGACTTCACCCAGACCACGACGACCCTCGCGGTCGAGGTCACCGACACCGACGCCCACCCCGACGGGACCTCCGCGCTGCGCAAGGCGCTCACCGAGGCGGGCCTCACCCTCCACGCGGGCGAGGAGCAGGGGCTGCCCGGCGCGGGCCACATCCTCCTCGTCGAGGCCGCGGGCGAGGAAACCAACGACACCATCCGCGACACCGTCGCCGCTCTGGGCCTCGGCCTGGTCCGCATGGAACAGCGCCGCCACCACATCGCGGAGGTCTTCCGCGACCACGACCAGCAGAAGGGAGCCGGTTCCGATGGCGCCTGACACCTCGACCCAGATCCACAACATCGGCTACCGGTCCTACGAGGGCTCCCGGCTCGGCCGCGCCTACGCGCGCACCTCGCTGTACTCGCAGTCCCTCCGCGGCTCCTACGGACTCGGCCGCTCAGCCAAGTCCAAGGTGCTCCCCATGATCCTCTTCGGCGTGATGTGCATCCCCGCGCTGATCATGGTCGCGGTGGCGATCGCGGTGCCGGGCAACACCGACCTGCCGATCAAGTACACGACGTACGCCGTCACCACGCAGGTGATCATCGGGCTGTACCTCGCCTCCCAGGCACCGCAGTCAGTCTCCCGTGACCTGCGCTTCAAGACGGTCCCGCTGTACTTCTCGCGGCCCATCGAGCGCGTCGACTACGTGCTCGCCAAATTCGCGGCGATGGCCTCCGCGCTCTTCATCCTCACCGCCACCCCGCTGCTGATCATGTTCGTCGGCGCGCTGCTGGCCAAGTTCGACTTCGCCCACCAGGCGAAGGGATTCGGGCAGGGACTGGTGTCGGTACTGCTGCTCTCGCTGCTCTTCTCCGGCCTCGGGCTGGTCGCCGCCGCGCTCACCCCGCGCCGCGGCTTCGGCGTCGCCGCCGTCATCGGCCTGCTGGTCATCCCCTACGGCGCCGTCTCCACCGTGCAGGCCGTCGCCTACAACACGGGGTCGGCCGACGCCGTCCAGTGGATGGGCCTGTTCTCCCCGATCACCCTCATCGACGGGGTCCAGACCGCCTTCCTCGGCGGCGCCTCCGCCTTCCCCGGCGGCGAAGGACCCTCGACCGGCGTCGGCATCGTCTATCTGCTGGTCGTACTCGGCCTCATCGTCGGCTCCTACGCCGCGCTGATGGCCCGCTACCGGAAGGCCGGGCTGTGAGCATCATCGACATCGACCACGCTTCGCGCTGGTTCGGGAACGTCGTCGCCGTGAACGACGTGACCATGCGGATCGGCCCCGGCGTGACCGGCCTGCTGGGCCCCAACGGCGCCGGGAAGTCCACCCTCATCAACATGATGGGCGGCTTCCTCGCCCCCTCCACCGGGACCGTCTCCCTCGACGGGGCGCCGATCTGGCGCAACGAGCAGATCTACAAGAGCGTGGGCGTCGTGCCCGAGCGCGAAGCCATGTACGACTTCCTCACCGGCCGGGAGTTCGTCGTCGCCAACGCCGAGCTCCACGGGCTCGACGACGCGGCCGCCCAGCGGGCGCTGGCCACAGTCGAGATGGAGTCCGCCCAGGACCGCAAGATCTCGACCTACTCCAAGGGCATGCGCCAGCGCGTGAAGATGGCCTCCGCCCTCGTCCACGACCCCTCCGTGCTGCTCCTCGACGAGCCCTTCAACGGCATGGACCCGCGCCAGCGCATGCAGCTCATGGAGCTGCTGCGGCGCATGGGCGCCGAAGGCCGGACGGTCCTGTTCTCCTCCCACATCCTGGAGGAGGTCGAGCAGCTGGCCTCCCACATCGAGGTGGTCGTCGCCGGACGGCACGCCGCTTCCGGGGACTTCCGCAAGATCCGCCGCTTGATGACGGACCGCCCGCACCGCTACCTGGTCCGCTCCTCCGACGACCGGGCGCTCGCCGCGGCCCTGATCGCCGACCCGTCGACCGCTGGGATCGAGGTCGACCTCAAGGAGGGCGTCCTGCGGATCCAGGCCGTCGACTTCGGGCGCTTCACCGAGCTGCTCCCGCGGGTCGCCCGCGCGCACGGCATCCGGCTGACGACGGTCTCGCCCTCCGACGAGTCCCTCGAATCGGTCTTCTCCTACCTCGTCGCGGCCTGAAAGGAGCTGGCACACCATGTACAACCCCACCGTTGCCCGGCTCACCTACCGAGCCCTGCTCGGCCGCCGCCGCGCGCTGATCCTCTTCGCGCTGCCCGCGCTGCTGATCATCATCTCCATCGCGGTGCGCACCTTCACCGGCGTGGACGACAAGGTCGCCGCCGACCTGCTCGGCGGGTTCGCCCTCGCCACCATGGTCCCGCTGATCGGCGTCATCGCCGGTACGGGTGCCATCGGCCCGGAGATCGACGACGGCTCGATCGTCTACCTGCTCGCCAAGCCGGTGAAGCGGCCCACGATCATCATGACCAAGCTGATCGTGGCCGTCGCCGTCACCATGGCGTTCTCCGCGATCCCCACCCTTATCGCCGGGTTCATCCTGAACGGCAACGGCCAGCAGATCGCCGTCGCCTACACCGTCGCCGCGCTCGTCGCCTCGATCGCCTACAGCGCGCTGTTCCTGCTGCTCGGCACCGTCAGCCGGCACGCGGTCGTCTTCGGTCTGGTCTACGCCCTGATCTGGGAGTCGCTCTTCGGCAGCCTGGTCTCGGGCGCCAAGACCCTGAGCGTCCAGCAGTGGGCGCTCGCACTGGCCGAGCGCGTGGCCGGTCCCGGGTACGTCGACTCCTCGGTCGGACTGACCACGGCGGTGATCCTGCTCGCCGTCGTCACCGCGGGCGCCACCGTCTACGCCGGTCAGAAGCTGCGCCGCCTGACCCTGGCGGGCGAGGAGTAGGGCCCGCCGCCCGTCGCGCGAAGCTGTGCCCCGCCCGGCCCACGTGCCGGGCGGGGCACAGCTTCGCGCGTCATGATCGGGGCATGCAGCCGCACACCGAGCCCGAGCGATCCAGGCCCCTGCGGTCCTGGATCCGGGCCTCGCCGGGTACGCACGCCTGGCTGCTGATCATCGCCGTCACCAGCGTCATCGTGGCCATCGCCCCCGAAGGCGTCGACCACTTCCTGTTCCACCGCAACAGCAGCAACATCCAGCAGCTCGTCAAGCACCCGTTCCAGGCCCTGGTCGGCAGCGCCTTCTGGATCGAGAACCCGGCCTCGCTGGCCCTCTACGCCGTGCTCTTCGAGGTGTTCCACGCGTCCGTGGAACGCTGGCTCGGGACCCTGCGCTGGCTGGCGATCGTCGCCACCGCCCATGTGGTCGCCACCCTGATCAGCCAGCAGCTCGTGCTGACTGCGATCCGGGACCACCGCGCTCCGCGCAGCATGGCCCACGTCGTCGACATCGGGGTCAGCTACGGGCTGGCCGCTGCCGTGGGCGTCCTCACCTACCGGCTGCCGAATCCCTGGCGATGGCTCTACCTGGCCGGCACCGTGGCCTTCTTCGGGCTCCCCCTGGCCACGGGCGGGACCTTCACGGACGCCGGGCACGCCATCGCGCTCTCCATCGGCCTGCTCGCCTGGCCGCTCACCCGGAACCCGCATCCGCACGGGCATGGGCACGAGCACGGGCATGGTCACGGGCACGCAGACGCGCACGCTTCTCATGTTTCACGTGAAACATGAGGAGGCTGACGCGGAGCCGGCCGGGCCCGACCCACGGTTATTCGCTGGTAGAAGCCACCGGCCGGGGGCAGAGTGACAGTGCGGGGAGCAACAAAAAGGTCCGGGACGGCCACTTCGAGCGCGCCTCGCGGCGCGGGCCGTTCCGGACCTTCTCGCGGTCGTTCCGCTCAGGCGGCGCCGAGCAGGTGCTCCAGCACCACCGCGATGCCGTCGGCCTGGTTCGAGGTGGTCACCTCGTCGGCCACGGCCTTCAGCTCCGCGTGCGCGTTGGCCATCGCCACACCGTGTGCGGACCACGCGAACATGGGGATGTCGTTGGGCATGTCTCCGAAGGCGATCGTTTCCGCCGCCTTCACCCCCAGCCGGCGGGCGGCCAGCGACAGGCCGGTGGCCTTGCTCAGACCGAGCGGCAGGATCTCCACGATGCCCGGACCGGCCATCACCACGTCCACGAGGCTGCCGACCGTCGCGCGGGCGACCCGGACCAGTTCGTCGTCGCCGAGGCCCGGGTGCTGGATGTACAGCTTGTTCAGCGGAGCCGTCCAGACCTCGGTGGTGTCCCGCAGGTACACCGCCGGAAGGCCTTCCTGCACCTGGTAGCCCGGCCCGAACAGCACTTCGCCGTCCAGCCCGTCGCGGCTCGCCGCCAAGGCCAGGGGGCCGACCTCGGCTTCGAGTTTGGCGAGCGCCAGACCGGCCAGCTGCCGGTCCAGCGTCACCGAGGTGAGGAGCCTGCCCGCTCCGGCGTCGTACACCTGAGCACCCTGCCCGCACACCGCGATCCCCTTGTAGCCGAGATCGTCGAGCACGTGCCGGGTCCAGGGCACGGCCCGGCCGGTGACGATGATGTGCACCGCCCCCGCCGCGGTGGCTGCGACCAGTGCTTCGCGGGTGCGTTCCGAGACCGTGTCGTCGTCACGCAGCAGCGTGCCGTCGAGATCGGTCGCGACGAGCTTGTACGGGAACGGTGCCGGGCTCACTTGGCGATCGGCTCCAGGACTTCGCGACCGCCGAGGTACGGACGCAGGACCGGGGGCACCCGTACCGAGCCGTCGGCCAGCTGGTGGTTCTCCAGGATGGCCACGATGGTGCGGGGTACGGCGCACAGGGTGCCGTTGAGCGTGGACAGCGGGCGCATGGCCTTCTTGCCGTCCTTGGTCTCGCGCATGCGCACCGACAGGCGGCGGGCCTGGAAGCTGTCGCAGTTCGAGGCGGAGGTCAGCTCGCGGTACTTGCCCTGCGTCGGGATCCACGCCTCGCAGTCGAACTTGCGGGAGGCCGAGGACCCGAGGTCACCGGTGGCGACGTCGATGACCTGGAAGGGCAGTTCGAGAGCGGTGAGCCACTGCTTCTCCCAGCCCAGGAGACGCTGGTGCTCGGCCTCGGCATCCTCCGGCGCGACGTACGAGAACATCTCGACCTTGTCGAACTGGTGGACGCGGAAGATGCCGCGGGTGTCCTTGCCGTACGTACCGGCCTCGCGGCGGAAGCACGGCGAGAACCCGGCGTAGCGCAGCGGCAGCTGGTCCGCTTCCAGGATCTCGTCCATGTGGTACGCCGCCAGCGGTACCTCGGAGGTGCCGACGAGGTAGTAGTCGTCCTTCTCCAGGTGGTACACGTTCTCCGCGGCCTGGCCGAGGAAGCCGGTGCCCTCCATGGCGCGCGGGCGGACCAGCGCGGGGGTGAGCATCGGGATGAAGCCGGCCTCGCCTGCCTGCGCGATCGCCGCGTTGACGAGAGCGAGCTCCAGCAGGGCGCCGACGCCGGTGAGGTAGTAGAAGCGCGAGCCGGAGACCTTCGCGCCGCGCTCGACGTCGATGGCGCCGAGGGACTCACCGAGCTCCAGGTGGTCCTTGGGCTCGAAGCCCTCGGCGGCGAAGTCGCGGATCGTGCCGTGGGTCTCCAGGACGGTGAAGTCCTCTTCGCCGCCGACGGGGACGTCCGGGTGCACGATGTTGCCGAGCTGGAGCAGCAGCTTCCTGGCGGTCTCGTCCGCCTCGTTCTGCTCGGCCTCGGCGGACTTGACGTCGGTCTTGAGCTGTTCTGCCTTCTTCAGCAGCTCGGCGCGCTCGTCGGGCGAGGCCTTGGGGATGAGCTTGCCCAGGGACTTCTGCTCATTGCGCAGCTCGTCGAAGCGCGAGCCGGAGGACCTGCGGCGCTCGTCGGCGGAGAGCAGGGCGTCGACGAGGTCGACGTCTTCTCCACGGGCGCGCTGCGAGGCGCGGACACGGTCAGGGTCTTCACGGAGCAGCCGGAGGTCAATCACCCCACCAGGCTACCGGCCTGACTTCCGGGGCTTGAACCGATATAACGCTGCGTGTCGCTATGTCCTGAATGCCGCGAATGCAAAACTCCTGCCGTGTGGCCGGAAGCCGACCTTCCCACCGGGCCGGTCCCCGCCTGACGATGGGCCTGTAAACCGGCCCGAATCCCCGAAAAGGGGCGCCTCGCGCGGCTGTGGACGGGCGGCTGAACAGCGGCGAAGCGGCCTCTTGTCCACAGGAATTGCGTTCCGGGACGTCTTATCCACAGGCTGTGTGCCGTATCTGTGGACACGAAAGGAGATCGCTCCCGATCGTCGGCAAGCCGGAGCGAATCAGGGTTCAAACCCCCCTCACACACTCATTCGGGTGGGAATGGCTCGCCCCAAAGAGTTGATCAGTGATACGGAGGTGACGCCGTTCACCTTCCGCTCCCTAGCGCGAAACCTGAGCCCCCGACCGATTTGTCGACCTTGTCGTGCCGCACTGTCGACTTGTCCCCAGGTCTTCAGCGTCCCCTGTGGATAACTCTGTGGATAAAGCGCGTCTCGCTGTGAGCGGTCTACGCCCGGCCGTCGAGGCAGCGGGTCAGCCAATCGGAGGCGGCCGTGAAATCGCCATCCGAGGTGCCGGGCCGCGCGTCGCGCACCTCACTCAGAGCGACGCCCGCGCGCGGGTAGGAGCCGAGGAAGCGTACCTGCGGGCACGTGCGCTTGAGCCCCATGAGTGCCTCGCTCACCCGCCGGTCGGAGATGTGGCCCTCGGCGTCGACGGCGAAGCAGTAGTTGCCGATGCCCTCGCCGGTGGGCCGGGACTGGATCAGCATCAGGTTGACCCCGCGGACGGCGAACTCCTGGAGGAGTTCGAGCAGGGCGCCGGGGTGGTCCTCGCCGAGCCAGAGCACGACGGAGGTCTTGTCCGCGCCGGTCGGAGCCGCGGGCCGGGCCGGGCGGCCGACGAGGACGAAGCGGGTTTCGGCGTTCTCCGCGTCGTGGATCTCGGTGACGAGCGGTTCCAGTCCGTAGGTGGCGGCGGCGAACTCACCGGCGAAGGCCGCGTCGAAGCGGCCCTCCTGGACGAGGCGGGCGCCGTCCGCGTTGGACGCGGCGGATTCCCACAGGGCGTCCGGCAGGTTCGCCCGCAGCCAGTTGCGCACCTGCGGCTGGGCGACCGGGTGCCCGGTGACGGTCTTGACGTCCGACAGCTTCGTCCCCGGCCGCACCAGCAGCGCGAAGGCGATGGGCAGCAGCACCTCGCGGTAGATCATCAGCGGCTCGCCGGAGGACAGCTCGTCGAGGGTGGCGGTGACCCCGCCCTCCACCGAGTTCTCGATCGGAACCAGCGCTGCCGCCGCCTCCCCGTTGCGTACGGCGTCGAGCGCCGCCGGGACCGACACCATGGGAACGAGTTCCCGGGTCGCGGCTTCCGGCAGTGTGCGCAGGGCGGCTTCGGTGAAGGTGCCCTCGGGACCGAGATACGTGAAGCGGGTGGCCGACATGTGATCAGCCTAATGCCGCGGCCCCCGGCCCCGGGGTGCTGTTCATCCTTCGAGCAGGGGCTGGCCCACGTACTCCTCGGGCCGGGGGCCGCGCGGGACGGCGTACAGCCCGCTCGCCTCGTGGCGGATGAAGTCGGACAGGGCGTCACCCCGGTCGAGCTTGCGCTGGACCGGGACGAAGCCGCGCAGCGGGTCGGCCTGCCAGCAGATGAAGAGGAGGCCGGCGTCGGGAGTGCCGTCCGCGCCGATTCCGTCGTGGTAGGAGAAGGGGCGCCGGAGCATCGCCGCCCCGCCGTTCTGCGCGGGCGCGGAGATGCGGGCGTGGGCGTTGGAGGCAATGACCGGCTTCCCGTCCGGACCGATCTTGTCGAGGTCCGGCTTGGTGGTCTCCGTGCCACCGGTCAGCGGCGCCCCGTCGGCCTTCTTCCGGCCGATGACCTGCTCCTGCTTGGCGAGCGACTGCTTGTCCCAGTCGTCGAGGAGCATCCGGATGCGCCGCACGACGGCGTACGACCCTCCCGCCATCCACGCGTGTTCGGCGGGACCGGGTCCCGTGGCGGGCACGAAGATCCGCCGGTCGAAGTCGGCGTCCGACGGCTTGGGATTGCCCGTGCCGTCGATCTGGCCCAGGAGGTTGCGGGCCGTCATCGCCTTGGCCGTCGCCCCGGGGGTGCGGTTGAAGCCGTTCATCTGCCAGCGGACGCGCGCGGCCTCCCCGGCGTCCTTCTGGAGGGTGCGCAGGGCGTGGAAGGCGACGAGCGCGTCATCGGCGCCGATCTGGATCCACAGATCGCCGTTGCCGCGCTGGGGGTCGAGCCGGTCCGCGGAGAACTCCGGCAGCGGGTCGAGCGCCACGGGCCGCCGGGCGGTGAGGCCGGTGCGGTCGAAGAAGGAGTGGCCGAAGCCGAAGGTGACGGTGAGGGAGCAGGGTCCGGCGTCCAGGGCGATCCCGGAATCGGCGGCCCCCGCTTCCTGACCGGCCATCAGCCGACGCGCGCTGTCGGACCAGCGGCGCATCAGCGCGACGGCCTCTTTGCGGCCCGCGCCGGGGGCCAGGTCGAAGGCCAGCACATGGCCCTTGGCCTGGAGCGGGGTGGTGATGCCCGCTTGGTGGTCGCCGTGAAAGGCGACCGCGGTGGCGCCTAGGGCGGCGGACGGGCCGGCTGCGCCGCCGCTCCCTTCGGACCCGGCGAGCGCGGAATGCGCCAGGGCGCCACCGGTGGCGCCGAGTGCGAGACCGGCGGCGCCCGCGGCGCCCACGGTGCCCAGCAGGCGGCGTCGGGAGATCTCGATGTCGGGGTTGCTCTCGGTCACGCTGTTCAGCCGATCTTGACGGTCTTCTGGACGGTCGTCTGGTCGATGTCGGAGGTACGGACGCTCACGTCGATGCGCCATTCACCCGCCAGCGGCAGCTGGACGCCGGAAGCGCTCCAGTGTCCGGGGGCGGCGTGGTCGGGGGCGAGCGGCAGGGGTCCGATGTCCTTGGCGGGGAGGGTGAAGGCGACCTTCACCTCGGGGATGTCGAAGGGGCGGCCGTCGGGAGCGTCCACCCAGACGTGGAGGCTGTTGGCGCCGACCCTGCCCGGATCCAGCTCGATCCGGACGCTGCCCTTGCCGTTCTGGCCGCCGGTGTCGAAGGGCAGGGTGACCTTGACCGGCCGGTTGGGTACGGCGGTGACGGAGCGGCCGCTCTCCAGTTCGGCGGCCCTGCCGGGCTCCGTGCCCGTCAGCAGGGTGGCGACGGCCAGCAGCACGACGGCCACTCCCGCCTCGGCGAGCACGGAACGACGCAGACCCGCGCGGTCGGGGTCGGCCTCCCGGCGCTGCCTGTCCCGCGCGTTCTCACGGGCGGCGCGCTGCCGGGCCAGCTGGGCGGCACGCTTGGCACTCGGCGGCACCGTGACCGAGGCCTCTGTTTCACGTGAAACATCGGCCGGGGCGAGGACCTGCGCGATGTGACCGCTCGTGTCGTCGGCCAGTCGGCCGGTCCACTTGCGGGACACGGAGGCGACGGCGACCAGGATGGCGACCAGGCACACCTTGACGAGCAGGTACCGGCCGTACTCGGTCCCGGTCAGCGCGGACCAGCTGCCGAGCTGACGCCAGGACTGGTAGACGCCCGTGACGGTGAGGGCGAGGACGCTGACGAAGGCGACCCGGGAGAAGCGCCGGACCGCCGCGCGCTCGATGTCGGGGACCTTGTGCAGGGCGACCAGCAGGGCGGCCAGCCCGCCGAGCCAGGTGGCGACGGCCAGCAGGTGGACGATGTCCACCGGCATCGCGATGCCCGGCTGGATACCGGTGGAGGCGTGTTCGGACAGCGACCAGGTGGCGGCGATGCCACCGGCGACCACGGTCCCGCCGATGGCGAGGCCGAAGGTGAGGTCGCTGGTGTCCTTGGCGTTGCCGTCGCTCTCGTCGCCGCCCCGTACCGTGCGGGCGAAGGTGCCGAAGAGGACCGCCATGAAGAGGGCCACGGCGCCCAGCAGCAGGAGCCGCGACACCAGGGACGCCCCGGTCTTGGTCTCCAGGACGGCCTTGAGCCCGGCGAGGTCGAAGACGTCGGAGAAGTCGCCCGACCCGGTATAGGGGTTGCGCAGCACCAGCATGGCCAGCGTGGCCGCGGTCAGCGTGACCCAGGCGCGCAGGACGAGCTTCTGCAGCGGCCGCTCGGCGGCGCCCCGGCGCCAGCACAGCAGGATGAAGGCCGCGCCGCCGACGAGCACCGCGAAACCGCCGTAGGCGGCGTAGCGCGCGAGGCTGTAGGCGATGCCCACGGGGCCGCCGCCCGCCACCTGGGTGGGCAGCGAGACGCTGGTGGCGGAGGGGGCGCCGATGGAGAAGGTGAAGGCGCCGGAGACCGGGTGACTGTCGGCGGAGACCGCCTGCCAGGCCACCGTGTACGTGCCGTCGGGCAGTCCGACGTGCAACGCGGTGCCGTAACGGATCGTGGAGCCGCTGCACAGGTCGCGCAGTTCGCCGGTGTCGACCCGCTTGCCCTGCGGGTCCATGACCCGGATCGAGTCGCCGTTCATGGCGACGGCTTCCGAGAACGAGAGCGTGACCTGGGCGGGGGCCGTGGCGACCACCGCCCCGTCCCGGGGATCGCTCGCGGTGAGCGCGGCATGCGCCGAGGCCGGTCCGGCCGCGGTGAACAGGGCCGCGACCAGGGCCGCGAGGACCAGCAGGAGCCGCGGCAGCCGGGCTGCCGCGGTCGTGCGGGCCGTGGAGGGGGCGGGGGCGGTGGCCGTCATGGCGTGTCAGTCCCTCGGTCCGTCAGCCGGCGTTCTGCGGGTTGTACGTGCGTTCCTTCACGTCCAGCTCGACCTTGACCGGGTCGGCCTTCTCGAAGCGCAGCTCGACGGTGACCTTGTCGCCGACCTTCGGCTGGTTCTTCAGGCCCATGAACATGACGTGGTCGCCACCGCGGGCCAGCTTCAGTTCGCCCTTGGCCGGTACGTCCAGGGCCTGGACCTGCTGCATCTTCTGGTTCTTGGTCTCGTGGATCGTCACGTCGCCGGAGAGGTCGCTCGTGACGGCGGTGAGCTTGTCCGCCGTCCCGGAGCCGTTCTTGATGACCATGAACGCGCCGGCCATCTGGGCGTCGACCGGTTCGGGCATGTAGCCGCCGCTCACGGACAGCTTCGGCTTGCCGTCGCCGGAGTCGGAGGAACAGCCGGATATGGCGAGGGCTGCCGACAGGGAGAGGGCGGCGGCGAGGGTGCGGGTGGTGCGGCGGTTCACGGGTTCTCTCCCTTGATGATCTTCGGCAGGTCCTTGGTGTAGTCCTCGACGGTGGCCGACTCCCCGTAGAGGACGTAGCCCTCGTCGGTCTTGGGGGAGAAGGCGATGACCTGCGCGCCGTGCATGGAGACGATGGCGCCGTCGGCCTCCTTCTTGGCGGCCTCGATGCCGATGCCGAGACTGCGAGCGCCTGCCTGGATGGTGGCGAAGTCCCCGGTGAGCCCGGTGAAGGCGGGGTCCTGGGCCTTGAGCCACTTGCCGAGGGACTCGGGGGTGTCCCGGTCGGGATCGGTGGTGACGAAGACGACCTGGAGGTTGTCCTGGTCGGCCTTGGGCAGCGCCTTCTTCGCGACGGCGAGGTTGCTCATCGTCAGCGGGCAGACGTCCGGGCAGTTGGTGTAGCCGAAGTAGATGAGCGTCGGCTTGCCCTTGGTCTGCTCGCGCAGGCTCCACGGCTTGCCGTTGGTGTCGGTCAGCACCAGGTCCGGCTTGGCGAAGGGGCGGTCGAGAACGGTGCCGGGCTTGCTCTTGGCGGGGGCGTTGACCTCCGCGAGCGACTTGCTCTTGCCGTTGTCACCGCCGCAGGCGGTGAGGGCGAGTGCGGCCGCCGCCACGAGGGCGGCGACCGTCACACGTGCGGTGCGCATGGGTGGTCCCTGGGATCGGGGGTGGTTCGGATGGCTGCGTACGTCGGTCAGGACGTGCGGCGGCGCGAGGCGACGCCGAAGGCGACCCCGCCGAGGCCGACGACGATGCCGGCGATGCCGAGGGCGCGCGCGGTCGTGTCGGAGCCCGAGGCCGCGGAGTTCTCGGCGCCGTCGTGGTGCTCGGTGTTCTTGGCCTCGTCGGCCTTCTTGTCACCGTCGTGGTGGTCGGCCCCGGTGGCCGCGGCCGTCAGCTTCAGCACGGGCGCCGGGTTCTGCGGCTCGGCGGCGCCGTCCTTGGCCTCTTCGATCCACCGGACGACCTCGTTGTTGTCGTACGTCTGGACGGCCTTGAAGACGAGCTTGTCGACGTCCGTGGGGAGCTGGCCGACGGAGAGCGGGAACTGCTGGAACTTGCCGGGCTCGATCTTGCCGCCGGTCCAGGTCACCTTGGTCACGGCCTCGTTGATCTGCTTGCCGTGCACCGTGAGCGGCTTGTCGAGCTTGCTCTTCTCGACGCTGACCGTCCAGCCCGGGACGTCCTGCGGCATGACGGACGAGAGGGGGTGGTCGGTCGGGAAGCTCACTTCGAGCTTGTTGGTCGAGGCGGCGTCGCGCTCGTTCGGGACCTTGAAGTTGATCGTCGCGTAACCGCCCTTGGCGGCCTCGCCCGGCTGGACGCCGACATGGGCGAAGGCGGTGCCGGACAGGACGAGGACGGTACCGGCGGCGAGGGCGGCGGCGAAGGAGACGCGCGAGGTCTTCATGGCAGGAACACTCCGTGGGAAGCAGGGGTGACGGTGGCTCCGGCGCTCGGGTGCGCGCGGAGTTCGCGGCACCGGTGCTCCCCCGGGTGTCCCGGGGAGGGAGGTGCCGCGTCAGGCTGCGAGGGAGAGGGCCACGGGCGGGCCCCGCCTGATCACCGTGTGCTGGAGTGCCGTCCGGCCGGGTGCCAGGGCCCGGTCCGGGGTGGTGCGCGGCGCGCGGGGGACCCGTACGGACGTACCCGCGAGCCCGGCGCCGAGGGCGAGGACGAAGGCCAGGGCGGCGCGCAGGGCCCGGACCGGGGCGGTCGCCGCGGCGAGCCGGGAGAGTTCGACGAGCCGGAACAGGGCCGCGTCCCCGCGGCCCAGCAGCCAGCCCGCGGCCAGCGCGGCCAGCAGGTGGCCCAGCACCATCGGCAGGCTGAACAGCCCGGTCGAGGGGGCGGTGGCCGCCTGGGCCAGGTGCGCGTGGGCGTCGTGGCCCGCCGCACCGAGCGCGGCCGGGTTCAGCCCCGCGGTCTCCAGCACCTGCCGGGCGTCGGCCGGGCTGAGCGGTACGGAGTTGCCCCCGCAGATCAGCCGGGCGGCGAACGCCGCGAGCGAGGCGTCGGAGGCGGCCTGCGCGGAAGCGCCCGCGGTGTCGGCCGCGGCCGAAGCGGAGGCCGCGGACGCGGTGACGGAGGCGGCGCCGTGCTGGCCGAGGCCGAACAGCGTGTGCAGACCCAACTGGCCCACGGCGAGCGCGCCGGCGAGGCCCGGCAGCGTGCGCCGGCGTCCCGCCAGCGGAACGGCGACGGCGAAGACGGCCAGGAAGCCCGCGCAGAGCGTCCACCAGGGAACGGTGGCGCAGGAGGCGAGGGCGTGCCCGACGGCGGACAGCACGACGCAGACCGCGGTGAACACCGCGGCCCGCAGGGTCAGGAGCCCGGCTCCTGCACGCGTCGTGTGGGGGGCAGTCATGGCCGGGCCATCATCGCACTGTGCCGGGGCTTCCCATACGGCAGGTCCGGAAGGTCCCTTGAGTCCCCCTGGACGCGGTGCGCCCCGGGATGCTCCGGTGGGGGACGGCGCCGCGGCCCCGTGCTCGCACCCCCGCCGCATACAACGGTGTCCGGGCGGGTCGCATCGGCCGAACGAGCGCTCTGACGGGCCTTCGGGGCTTACCCGGTGCTGCGGACGGCAATAGGTAACGGTATGAGCATCTGGTGGTCCCTCCACTTGAGGCGCGAGGCCGCGAGCGTGCCGCTCGCCAGGCGGCTGTTGATCGGGACGATGGAGACCGCCGGGGTGGACCCCGACATCTCCTTCGACCTGTCGGTGGCGCTGAGCGAGGCGTGTGCGAACGCGGTGGAGCACGGCGGACCGGTGGCCGGGGCGGTGGCCGGCGGCCGCGCCGAAGGCGACGTGCCTGCTCCTCCCGCTCCGGCGGCCTGTGCGGCGTACCGCGTCACGGCCTTTCTCGACGGCGACCGCTGCCGGATCGAGGTGGCCGATTCGGGCCCGGGCTTCCCGCCCGCGACGGTGTCGCGCCGCAGACCCCCGCTGGCGGAGCACGGCCGGGGTCTGTCCCTGATCGCCGAACTGGCCGATCACGCCCGGTTCCGCAACCGCCCGGGCCGGGGAGCCGTCGTCAGTTTCGACAAGGTCCTCAAGTGGCGCGACGGAGCGCTGCTGGAGGCGTCCTGACCCGCCGATGGGCGGGGTCCCGGTACAGGGGACCCCGCCCATCGGCGGTGGTACGGGAGGCGGCGAAGGCCCGGGGGCGCTAGCCCTTCAGCGCCGCCATCCAGCTTTCGACCTCGTCGGACCGGCGCGGAAGGGCCGCCGACAGGTTCCGGTTGCCGTCCTCGGTGACCAGGATGTCGTCCTCGATCCGCACGCCGATGCCGCGGTACTCCTGCGGCACGGTCAGGTCGTCGGCCTGGAAGTACAGCCCGGGCTCGACGGTGAGGCAGACGCCCGGCTCCAGGGTGCCGTCGACGTAGGCCTCCGTGCGGGCGGCCGCGCAGTCGTGGACGTCCATGCCGAGCATGTGACCGGTGCCGTGCAGCGTCCAGCGACGCTGCAGGCCCAGCTCCAGGACCCGCTCGACCGGGCCCTCGACCAGACCCCACTCGACGAGCTTCTCGGCCAGCACGCGCTGTGCGGCGTCGTGGAAGTCGCGGAACTTGCCGCCGGGCTGCACGGCGGCGATCCCGGCCTCCTGGGCCTCGTACACCGCGTCGTAGATCTTGCGCTGGATGTCGGTGAACCGGCCGTTGATCGGCAGGGTGCGCGTGACGTCGGCCGTGTACAGGGAGTGGGTCTCCACACCGGCGTCCAGCAGCAGCAGCTCGCCCGAGCGGACGGGGCCGTCGTTGCGGACCCAGTGCAGGGTGCAGGCGTGCGCGCCCGCGGCGCAGATCGAGCCGTAGCCGACGTCGTTGCCGTCGACGCGGGCGCGCAGGAAGAACGTGCCCTCGATGTAGCGCTCGCTGGTCGCCTCCGCCTTGTCGAGGACCTTCACGCAGTCCTCGAAACCGCGGACGGTGGAGTCGACGGCCTTCTGCAGCTCGCCGATCTCGAAGGCGTCCTTGACCACGCGCGCCTCGGAGAGGTTCACGCGCAGCTCGCCGTCGCGCTCGGCGGTGACCTTGTCGGCCAGGGCCGCCTCGATGACCGCGTCGTGCCCGCGGACGACCCGGACGGGGCCGGTGGCCTCGGTCAGGGCGTCGGCCAGGGTGCGGACGTCCTTCGCGGGAATGCCCAGGAGCTGCTCGGCCTCGGCGAGGGAGTGGCGGCGGCCGACCCACAGCTCGCCCTGGCCGGACAGCCAGAACTCGCCGTTCTCGCGGTCGGAGCGCGGGAGCAGGTAGATGGTCGCCTGGTGGCCCGTCTCGCCGGTGGGCTCCAGGACCAGGACGCCGTTCTCGCTCTGGTCGCCGGTCAGGTACGCGTACTCGGTGGAGGCACGGAAGGGGTACTCCGTGTCGTTCGAGCGCGTCTTGAGGCGGCCGGCGGGGATGACGAGGCGCTCACCGGGGAAGCTCGCGGACAGCGCGTCGCGGCGTGCGGCCGTGTGCGCGGCCTGGGCGATGGGCTCCAGGCCGTGCAGCTCGGTGTCCGCCCAGCCGGTGCGCATGTTCTCGGCGAGTTCGTCGCTGAGCCCCGGGTACAGCCCGTTCTTGCGCTGCTTGTGCGTCTTCTTGGGCTGCTCTTCTTCCGGGGTCTCCGGGGTGAGCTCGTCAGCCACGTCATCTCCTCAGCTACGACAGGACCGGGTACGGACCCCATCCATCGTATGTGCGAGAGGAAGTGGCCCCGACGGGCTGTGATAAATCAGTCAAACCGGGCAGCCAGCAGGACGATGTCCTCACCGAGGCCGAGCCCGGGGCCGGCTCCGGTCCCGCCGCCGTCCGCTGCGTCCGCCGCCCCGTCCCCCTCCGGCAGCACGCTCCGCAGGACGTGGTCCACGATCGCGGCCGGGTCCTCGCGCAGCGCCCGCGGCACCGAGGCAGCGGCCGCGTGCAGCCGGGCGTACGCGCGGTCCATGGGGTCACCGGTCCGGCGCAGCAGCCCGTCGGTGTACAGCAGCACCGTTTCTCCCGGGGCGGGCTCGATCTCCACGCTCGGGGCCTCCCAGCAGGCGAGCATGCCGAGCGGCGCGGACAGGGAGGTCTCCACGTACTCGGTCCGGTGCTCACCGATGAGCAGCGGCGGGGCGTGTCCGGCGCCCGCCAGGACGATCTTGCGGGCACCCGGCTCGCAGTAGGCGAAGAGCGCCGTGGCCGACCGCGCGGGTTCGGTGAGCCGCAGCAGCAGCTCCAGATCGGAGAGGACCGCGACCGGGTCCTCGCCCTCCATCACGGCGTACGCGCGCAGCGAGGCCCGCATCCGGCCCATCGCGGCGATCGCACTGGGACCGGCGCCGGTGACCGAGCCGACGGCGAGCCCGAGGGCGCCCTCGGGCAGGGGCAGGGCGTCGTACCAGTCGCCGCCGCCGCGCGGACCGGTGTGGTGCAGTGCGGCGAGGCGGACCCCCGGCACCCGGGGCAGCCTGCTGGGCAGCAGTTCCTCGGCGACGTCGGCGAGCCGTTCCCGGGCCCGCTGGGACTCCAGCACCCGGGCCAGGTGCTCCGCCCCGTGCCGCACGTAGAGCCCGACGAGGTCGCGCTGGCGGTCGCTCGGCTCGACCTGTTCGTCGTACAGCCAGACGATGGCGCCGAGCAGGCCGGTGGCCTCGGCGGTCAGCGGCAGCGTGTAGCTGGCGGCGTACCCCAGACGGGCTGCGACCTCGCGGTGCCGGGGATCGACCGGGGTCGCGTACCCCCCGCTCCCGGGGATCGCGCCGACGTCGGGGAGGACTTCGGAGCCGCCGACGGCACCCGGGATCCCGTCGAGGATGCGGCCGTACGAGGTGGCACCGCGCGGCACGGTCTCGATGTGGCCGAGGTCCGCGCGGGCCAAACCGAGGCCGAGCGTGGTGGCGGGGCCGAGTCCGTCGGAAGGCTCCAGCACGATCAGCCCGCGACGGGCGCCGACCAGGGCGGCTCCGGCGCGCAGGAACTCCTGGAGGCAGACGTCGAGCCCGGCGGCCCGCGCGAGGCGTTCGGTCAGCTCGTTGAGGGTGGTCAGGTCGGAGACCATGCCCGCCAGCCGGTCCTGGATCAGGGTGCTGGGGGCAGGGGCGAGGGCCGGTGCGGGAGCGGTGCGCGGGGGCACGGGTGCCGCAGTGTGAGGGGAAGACGTAACTACTGAATCGATTCCAGCCACTTTCGGCGGATGCGGGGCGCTCATGGCGTCCGGCTTTCCACCTGGTGCGATTCGCTGAATAGCATCGCAAACCCCCAGATCGTTCTGCGCCGCCATCAATGGATCCACATCTACACGCACACGTGGAGCGATGTCCAGCATTGCCCAGGTGGGAATCCTGGTGTCCGTGGGACGACAACTCACCGTCCGGTCAAGGGTAAAACTTGGCCGGAAAAGGTTGGATGGGATGCCTTTTTGCGGTCGACTGGGCAGGCGCCACCGTCGGCGCGGGTACGTAAACGGTGGTGCACGGGGTGAGTTGACGCCATCCCGGACCCGCCGGGAACCGCCCGGCACGGGCCGCCGTCCTTAACGGGGGCGGCCGGGCGCGGCCCGTCGGGGGCCGTGTACCGCCCTTGCCGGACGTTCCATGGACCCGTACGACGACTGCACGAACCGTGTGAACCTGCTTCTGGCGGACTAGTGACGCGAAACGTGTACGTGTGGTGAAACACCGCATACGTGGTGTGATGTGGCCCTCGGCGTTCAACGGAAAGGAACGAGCGCTCATGCGCGAGATCCTCGGAAGGCGTCTCCAGCGGCTCCGCAGCTCCCTCCAGTCCCTCCGGCCCCTGCCGTCTCTCTGGTCTCTCCCGACTCTCCCGGCCCTTCGGCCCCTCCAGTCCCTCCGGCTCGGTTCGCGGGCCGCGTCCCGGCCGGGTCCCGCCGCTCTCCACCCCGGGCCCCTCGACGCCGCATTGATGTGCGCCACCGCCTGGCGGTGGCCCGTCCTGCCCGGGGTGGGCCGGGTGGCCCCGGACAGCGCGCGCTGCGCCTGCCCCGATCCGGACTGCGTCGTTCCCGGTGCGCATCCCTTCGACCCGGGCCTCCTCGCGGCCACGACCGACCCGCGCATGGTGGGCTGGTGGTGGACCAACCGGCCCGCCGCGCCGCTGCTCCTGGCCACCGGCGGGCACGCTCCCTGCGCGGTGAGCCTGCCGGCCACGGCGGCCGCGCGGGCGCTGGTCCGCCTCGATCAGCGCGGCATGCGGCTGGGCCCGGTGGTCGCGACGCCGACTCGCTGGTCGCTGCTGGTGGCGCCGTACTCGCTGGAGCGGCTCGGTGAACTCCTGTACGCCAAGGACCACGTGCCCTCGTCATTGCGCTTCCACGGCGAGGGCGGCTACCTGCTCCTGCCGCCCTCCGCCGCGTCCTGCGGGGGGCAGGTGCGCTGGGAAAGGGAGCCCTCGGCGCAGGACGGGCCGCCCTGGCTGCCGGAGATCGAGGCGGTCGTGGACGCGCTGGTGGAGGCGAGCACCGGAGCCCCGGGCGGCGGCAGCCGACTGGCGTACTGACGGGCGCCCGCGGGGCGTTCGCCGGTCCGGGGTGCGTGCGCCGGGCGTTCGCAGCTCCGGCGCCCGTCCACCGGCCGTCCGTACGTCGCGCGCTCGCCCTTCACTCCATCGGTTCGCCGGATCACTCGAACGGGTGCCACCGACGCCGGTTTCCAAGGGAATTGGGCGCGGGGATCTCCGTGCCGCATTCCCACATCGCTATCTTCGGCGAATGAATCTCCGCCTGATCGGTATCGGCGCCGGTGTGCTGATCATCTTGACGCTTCCGCTCGCGGGTGCGATCGCCGGACCGGACTTCGCCGCTCGGGACGACGCAAAGGGCGGTGGACTGCTCACCACGTTGGGTCTGTCGGACCCTTCCGGCCGGCCTTCCGCGGTGCGGGTCGCGCCACCCGGTCCGCCCGAGCAGCCCCGTACGGACGCGCACTGCGGGCCCGAACTCTCCTCTCCCCAGGGGGTCGAGGCGCAGACGTGCGTGCTGACCGGCGAGGGGCAGAGCTGGGGGCGCAGTTACTACCGCAACACGAGCGGGCGCGTCCTGGAATCCGTACTGACCCTGATGGGGCCGGCGGGCCGGACGGTGCAGATCCGCTGCGCGATCGGAGCGGGTGACGAGCCGGGGCTGTGCGAGACCCCGCACGAGAAGTCCCTGGGTCCGGCGGACCGGTACACGGCAGTAGCGGAGTTTGCAGTTCCGGATACTGAAGGGCCCCTGCTCCTGCGGTCCGGGAGCAACTCACCGGGACCGAGCGGCGGTTAGTGCCACCGGAAACACAAGGGCCCGGTCGCTGGCGACGGGGGATGCACCAGCGACCGGGCTACAAGAACGGTAACAAGAGATCGCCTGTTCGCAAATTCGATCTCTGATATTCAGACAGCGATTTGCAGACGATTAGCGGGAGTTGTGACTCCGGTCACCGCCCGGGGCGGGCCCCCGGAGCGCCCGCGGGAAGCTGCTCCGGAGGGTCGGCGGAGCGCTGACGGCCCGTCGGCGGACCCGCTGCCGGGTCCACCGCCGGGCCGCGGGGCCGGCCCCGGGTCAGCTGAGGGTCACCTGGCGGTTGGTGAGCCCGCCACGCGCCCGGCGCTCCTCCGTCGTCAGCGGCGCGTCCGTGGTCAGGGCCTTGGCGAGGCGCTCGGCGAGGCGGGCCGCCGGCTCCTCCACCTGGTCGGCGGTGACGCCGACGGGCAGGTCCCACACCGGGACCATCAGGCCGTGCGCGCGGAAGGACCCGACGAGCTTGGTGCCCTCGCCGAGGGTCGACTCGCCCGCCGCGGTCAGCCGCGCCAGTGCGTCGAGCAGCTGCTCCTCGGGGTGCGGCATGACCCAGCGCAGGTGGTTCTTCTCCGGGGTCTCGCACCAGTAGGCCGCGTCGACGCCGGTGAGCTTGACGGTCGGAATGGCGGCCGCGTTGGCGCGCTCCAGCGAGGCGGCGATCTCCGGAGAAGCAGCCTGGGCGCTCTCCGCATCCGGAATCCAGAATTCGAAACCGCTGTGGACAACCGGCTCGAAAACGCCGTCCGGGTCCAGGAGGTCCTGGAGCCGGGGCCCTTCGGCGGGAACGCGGCGGGCCGGAACCGGATTACCCGGTTCCGCGACGAGCGCGCGTTCCAGGGTGTCCGCCAGGTCCCGGGAGAGGTTGCCGCTGGACGACTCGTTCTGCAGGCCGAGCAGGACGGAACCGTCCTCGCGGCGCAGGGCGGGCCACGCCATGGGCAGCACGGTCACCAGCGTGACGGACGGGACGCCCTCGGGCAGGCCGCCCTTGAGGGTGAGCGGGATGGTGGCGGCCGGCACCAGTTCGCGCAGTGCCACCCAGTCGCATTCGGAGGGCAGTCCCTCGAAGGGGCGCTGCACCAGTTCGGTGACGGCGTGCGAGGCGGCGGCGCCGTGGCAGGCCTTGTAGCGGCGCCCGGATCCGCAGGGGCAGGGCTCGCGGGCGCCCACCACGGGAATCTCCCCGTCCTTGAGCTGCGGCTTTGCAGTCTTCGCTGCGGGGCGCTTCTTGGCCATCGTGGGTGTCTCCCGGTTGCGGCGGTGCGTCGTTACGTGACGGCGCGAGCCTAGCCGTTCGTACCGCCGCAACCGGGTGGGTGCGGCCGGGAGCGCGGTCGGCGTGCGCTCCCGGACGGCCGCCGACCGTTCGTGGCCGGACTCCTGCCGCGGCCGCTCTCCGCGTCGGGAACCAGAGTTCAGGGATCCAGATCGTCGAAGGGCCCGGTGAAGTCGATCGCGGGCGCAGCGACGCGCGTAGCGAAATCGTCGTGCCGGGGCCCGCACGCGACCGTCACCCATACGGTGACCTCGCCGCCCGCGCCGTCCCGGACGCCCCAGTCCTGGGCCAGGGCGCTGATGATGTTCAGCCCGCGGCCGCCGCGCGCGGTGACCGAGGGCGTGGCCGGAACGGGGCGGGTGGGGCCGCCTCCGTCCGTGACCTCGACCGTCAGCCGCCCCGCCTTGTCGACGCGCCACGCGGCACGTATCTCCCCGTCGCCGATCTCCCGCGCGCCCAGGGGCCTGCCGTGCCGGCAGGCGTTGCTGAGCAGTTCGGAAAGGATCAGGACGGCATCGTCCACGACTGAATCGGGCACTCCGCCGATACGCAATTGCTCACGCATGCGATGCCTCGCCGTACCCACGCCCGCAGGGCCATGGGGTACGGCCATGCACGACGACGTGGGCACCTCCTGTGCCACCACCAACGCCACCCCCGGAACCTCCTTAGCCCCACGCCAAGGTCTGGATGCCCCCTTGGCCTGGACCGGAAACCGCCGCGGCGAAGACCCCTGACGCATTCATGACGACCGAATGCGGACCGGATGCGCCGGGGCACACCCTGTGACGAGAGGTGAAGGGGTGACGGGTGAGCGAATAGGGACGTCAGCGCCCAAGTTGGGACAGAACTTGGCGGGGTCGGTTCGTAATGATCGCTTCCACACCCAGATCAGCGCAGAGCTGAACGTCTTCGGGTTCGTTCACCGTCCATACGTGCACGGAGTGGCCCGCGGCCTGCAGTTTGCGGATGAAGCCGGGGTGGTTGCGGACGATCCGCATCCCCGGCCCCGCGATCCGCACCCCGGCGGGCAGCCGTCCGTCCCGCATCCGCGGCGAGACGAACTGCATCAGGTACACGGTCGGGATCGTCGGGGCGGCCGCGCGGACGCGGTGCAGCGAGCGGGCCGAGAAGCTCATGATCCGCACCGGGTGCGGGCCCTCGGCCGGCGGCGAATCCAGCCCGAAGCGCTTGAGGAGGAACAGCAGCCGCTCCTCCACCTGTCCGGCCCAGCGGGTCGGGTGCTTCGTCTCGATCGCGAGCTGTACCGGCCGCCCGGCGTCCGCGACCAGCTCCAGCAGCCGCTCCAGGGTGAGGACGGAGGTGCGCTCCGGATCGGGCTCCTTGCCGTACTCCCCGGCGGCGCCGGTGCCGGCGTCCCAGTCGGGGGACTCGTCGCGGTCCTTCCAGGAGCCGAAGTCGAGCGCGGTGAGGTGGGCCAGCTCCAGGGCCGAGACCGCGCCGCGGCCGTTGGACGTGCGGTTCACGCGCCGGTCGTGCACCAGCACGAGATGCCCGTCGGCGGTGAGCCGGACGTCGCATTCGAGGGCGTCGGCTCCGTCCTCGACGGCTTTGCGGTAGGCGGCCAGGGTGTGCTCGGGAGCGTCTTCCGAGGCGCCGCGGTGGGCGACGACCTGGATGGGGCGCGGCGTTGCGTGGGTCACCGGGTCATGGTGCCACCGCGCGCAACCCCGGCGCCGGGCGGGACCTTGGAGATGCGTCCGAAATGCCCGGGATAAAGGATGGGGGCGGGACGCACAGGTCCGGCTTACAGTGCTCTGACGGTTGATGGTAAAGGCTTTGCCCAGGAACTTGTATGACTGCTCGAACGTTCACCCGGACCGATGGTCCGCCGGATGTACCGTCCGAGATCCAGCAAGCCGTGTGTGACGAGGAGAGAGCGCTGTGAGCACCGAGAACGAGGGCACCGCGGCCCCGACGCCCCCCGCGGCCCCGTCCGCACCTCCCGTGCCGGTGGCCGCGCCGACCCCCGGGCCCGTGGCTCCGGCGGACGTGGCTCCGGCGGATCCGCGCCCCGTGGACGCGCCCCCCGTGGACATGGGCAAGACCCCGGCCGCCGCCGATCAGGGGTACGTCACCGGGCCCGTGCCGGGCGAGCACGCGACCCAGCAGTTGCCGACGACCCCGGCGGCCGACGCGCAGCAGACCGGGCAGCTGCCGCCGACTCCCCCCGCGGATCCGTACGGGACCGCTCCCGCGGCCCCCGTGACCGCCGCGTCCGGGGACCCGTACGGCGCACCCGCTTCTCCCCCTGCCGCACACGGCGCCGGGGCCTGGCCGCCGCCCCCGCCGACCGCCGCGGGGTACGCAGCCACGGGCCACGGTGGTGGCAACGGCGCCGGTGTCTGGGGCGCTCCCCCGCTCGGCGGCGCTCCGCAGCCCAAGCCGAAGGGCCGGGGCGGCCTGATCGCGGCCGTGGTGGCGGCCGCCCTGCTCGCCGGCGGGGTGGGCGGCGGCATCGGTTACAAGCTCGCCGACGGCGGCCTCGACGGCGCCGGCTCCACCACGGTCAGCTCTTCCGGCGAGACGCCCAAGGACCTCAAGCGCGAGCCCGGCTCGATCGCGGGCCTGGCCGCCAAGGCGCTGCCCAGCGTGGTCACCATCGAGGCTCAGGGCGGCGATGGCGAGGGCGGCACGGGCACCGGCTTCGTCTACGACGAGCAGGGGCACATCCTCACCAACAACCACGTGGTGGCCTCCGCCGCCAACGGCGGCAAGCTCTCCGCCACCTTCTCCAACGGCAAGAAGTACGACGCCGAGGTCGTGGGCCGCGCCCAGGGCTACGACGTGGCCGTGCTGAAGCTGAAGAACCCGCCCGCGGGGCTCGTCCCGCTCGCGCTCGGCGACTCGGACAAGGTCGCGGTGGGAGACACGACCATCGCGATCGGCGCCCCCTTCGGCCTGTCGAACACCGTGACCACCGGCATCGTCAGCGCCAAGAACCGCCCGGTGGCCTCCGGCGACGGCGCGGGCAACAAGAACTCCTACATGAGCGCCCTCCAGACGGACGCCTCGATCAACCCGGGCAACTCCGGCGGTCCGCTGCTGGACGGACGCGGCGCGGTCATCGGCATCAACTCCGCCATCCAGTCGGCGGGCAACGGCGGCTTCGGCGGCGGCCAGGCCGGTTCGATCGGCCTCGGTTTCGCCATCCCGATCAACCAGGCGAAGAACGTCGCCCAGCAGCTCATCAAGACGGGCAAGCCGACCTACCCGGTGATCGGCGTCTCGGTGGACCTCCAGTCCAAGACGGACGGCGCCAAGATCTCCGAGCAGGGGGCCTCCGCCAACGAGCTGGTCGACCCGGCCGGTCCGGCGGGCAAGGCCGGCCTCAAGCCCGGCGACGTGATCACCCAGTTCGGTGACAAGCCGATCGACAGCGGCCCGACGCTCATCAGTGAGATCTGGACGTACAAGCCCGGCGACACGGTGAAGCTGACGTACCTGCGCGGCGGCAAGGCGACCACGGTCGACATCACGCTCGGATCGCGGGTGGGCGACAAGTAGTCCCGTCGGGAGGGGGCGGGGGCGGAATTCCGTCCGCGCCCCCTCCCAACATCCGCTTATGCTTCGGACGTGTTCGATTCGCGGCACATACGGACTTTTCACGAGGTGGTCGCCTCCGGGTCGTACTCGGCGGCCGCCCGCGTCCTGGGCTATACGCAACCCGCGATCACCCAGCAGATGAAGGCCCTCGAAAGAGCCGTCGGCACCCCTCTGTTCACCCGGGTGGGTCGCCGCATGCAGCTCACCGAGGCGGGGAACTCCCTGGTCCGGCACGCGGAATCGATCCTCGGCTGCCTCTCCGCCGCCGAGGCGCAGATGAAGGCCTACGCCCGGCTGCGCGCGGGGAGGGTGCGGCTGTGCGGATTTCCCAGCGCCAACGCCACTCTGGTCCCCGAGGCCTTGTGCGGGCTGGCCAAGGACCATCCCGGGGTCCAGGTCGAGCTGCTGGAGGGCGAGCCGCCCGACTCGCTGCGCAGGCTGGAGCGGGGGGAGTGCGACATCACGCTGGCCTTCACCTACCCCGGGCTGCACGAGGAGGTCCCGGAGGAGGTGGCCGAGGTCAGGCTGCTGGAGGACCAGCTGACGGTCCTGCTGCCGACCGGCCATCCGCTGGCCCGGCGCCGGGCCGTGCACCTGGCCGACCTGGCCGAGGAGCGGTGGATAGCGGGCTGTCCGCGCTGCCGGGCCAACCTGCTGCACGAGTGCGCCGAGCTGGGGTTCGTTCCCGACATCCGGTTCTCCACCGATGACAACCTGGTCGTTCAGAGCCTGGTGGCCCAGGGGCTCGGGGTCGCCATGATGCCCGCGCTGGTACTGCCGTCGCTCTCCCTGAACAAGGTGTGCGGACGGCCCCTGGCGCCGGTGGCCCGCCGCCACATAGCGGCCTACGTCTACCGGGACCACCTGCGCATACCGGCGACGGTCGCCGTCCTGGACGAACTGAAGCGCGTCGCCGCCAACCGCGTCGGCTGCTGACCGGCCCGGCGGCCCGCTGCCCCGCACCGCCCGCGCCGCTCCCCCATCCATAAGCGCGCCTTGGAATTTCGGGTAAAAACTGTCGTTGGACGTGATGAATCGGCTGGCGGACGCTGCCGGTATGACCACCACCACGCCGGCCCGTACCACCGCGAGGATGGCCGCCCTCGTCGCTGAGATCCGTACGGTCGTGGACCGGGGGCTGGCCCCCGACCTCACCGCCTACCTCGTCGGTGAGCGCGTGGCGCCCCAGCTGGGGACGCCCGAGCTGCTCACGCCGGAGCAGTGCGAGGGGCACCCGGACCGGTACCGGCAGCACGTCCTGCACGCGGAGCCGGACGGCAGCTTCTCGGTGGTGGCGCTGGTGTGGCTGCCCGGGCAGGAGACGACCATCCACGATCACGTCTCCTGGTGCGTGGCCGGGGTGCACGAGGGCGAGGAAAGCGAACTGCGTTACCGGCTCGTCCCGGCGACGGGAAGCCGGGGTGCCCGACTGGTGGCGACGGAGAAGGTGGTCAACGGCCCGGGGGACGTCTGCGGCTTCGCCCCTCCCGGCGACATCCACAAGGTGCGCAACTCCTGTCGCACCAAGGCGATATCCCTGCACGTCTACGGCGCCGACGTGGCCCGGCTGGGCAGCAGCGTCCGCCGTGTCTACACGCTCCCCATCGACTGATGGCGCTGCTGAACCGGCCCGCGCAGCGCGCCGGAGCGGTCCGGCCTGTTTCACGTGAAACGTCCACCCCTTGGCCCGGGTTGGCGACCGCCGTGGCCGGGGCGGCGATCGCGTGGGGCGTGCACCGGATCCTGCCGGCCGTGCCCTGGCTCACCGCTTCCGTGGTGCTCGGCATTGCCGCCGCCCATCTCCCCCGGGCACGGACCTTCGTCCGCGGCACCGCCCGGCCGGGCCTGTCGCTCGCCGGACGGCGGCTGATGCGGATCGGCATCGTCCTGCTGGGTCTGGGACTCGGTCTGGACGACGTGCTGGGGCTGGGCTGGGCCACGGTGGCGATGGTGGTCGCCGTGGTCGCGGCGACCTTCCTGGGCACGCTGTGGCTGGGCCGGCGGCTCGGGCTGCGCGGCGACCAGCCGCTGCTGATCGCGACCGGCTACTCGATCTGCGGGGCCTCGGCTATCGGTGCGGTCAGCGAGGTCTCCGGCAGCGACGAGGAGGACGTGGCCGCCTCGGTCGCGCTCGTCACCCTGTGCGGAACCCTCGCGATCGCGATACTCCCGCTGCTCCAAGGGCCGCTGGGCCTCACCGACCCGGAGTTCGGCCGCTGGGTGGGGGCCGGTGTGCACGACGTCGGCCAGGTCGTGGCCACCGCCCAGACCGCCGGGCCGGACGCCCTCGGGGAGGCCGTGCTCGTCAAGCTGATGCGCGTGGCCCTGCTGGCCCCGCTGGTGGCGGCCGTGGCCTTCTCGCTACGGGCCCGGCGGCGCGGGGTGCGGACCGCCTCGGGTCGGCGCACGACCCCGGTCCCGCTCTTCGTCGTGGGATTCCTGGCCGCGGCCGCGCTGCGCGCCACCGGCATCCTGCCCGGCGCCGCGCTGGAGGGGGCGCACGTGGCCCAGGAAGCCCTGCTGGCCGCCGCGCTGTTCGGGCTGGGGAGCGCCGTCCACCTGCCGACCCTGGCCCGGACCGGCGGCCGGGCCGCGGTGCTGGGGCTCAGCGCCTGGGTGGTGGTGGCGGGGGTCTCGTACGCGGGCGTGCTGCTCACGATGTAGCCCCGGCGCGCGGCGCTTGATCGATCCGCGCCCACGGCCTCCACCCGCCCCACCCGGCCGGTACTCTGTACGCGCCAGGTGGGTTGCCCGAGCGGCCTAAGGGAACGGTCTTGAAAACCGTCGTGGCAGCGATGTCACCGTGGGTTCAAATCCCACACCCACCGCAGGTGAACGGCCCCTGACCGGACGTCCGGTCAGGGGCCGTTGTGCGTGTGGTGGGGGTTCCGGTGCGGGTGCCGACGGGGTTCCGCACGTGGTGATGGGCCGACCGAGTGGTGTTTGTCGGAAGATCGGCGCGGGTGTCGGACGCGCTGCGGTTGCGGTCACATCATGACGAATGTATTCAGATCCACCCGTCGGAACATCCTGGAATGAGGGGTTCGTCATGGCCGGCACCACCATCTTCACGTCGATCTGGACCAGTGTCCTCGCCGCACTCGTGGCGCTCTTCGCAGCCCTGGGGCTCGGTGGCAGCGCGGCTGCGCCGGCCGCCGCTTCGGTCTCCGCTCCCGCCGCTCCCGCCGTCCCGGCCGGATCCGTGGCGCGGACGATGGCGGCGCAGGCGCGGCGGAGCTGGCGGGCGATGATGCGGGGCGGATCGCTGCCGCCGACCATCGCCCAGCGGATCCGTGCCGAGGCCCACGGTTCGACGCCTTCCGTACGCCGCCGCTCCACGACCGCCGCGTCCCACGCCCAGTCGGACCGGTCGCTGGATGCGCTGGAGCTCGTCGCCTGACGTGGGGCAGGAGGAGCGCGGAAGCCGCTGAAATCGGCAGGCAATTGAGCGGCCGGCATTGAGCGATCGGTCCGCAGTTGAGCAGCAGGCCGCAGGCAGTAGCCGGTAGGCAAGTGGTCAGTGGGCCCGATGTGGTGGTGCGCCCGGTAGCGCGCACGGTCGGGCAGGGGCCTCGGCAGAGGCCTGGGTAACGGCGTAGGGCAGAGCCTCCAGCAGGCCGCCCGATGTGGCACGCATTCGGCACGGACTTCGGACGGACATCAGGCCGGCGAGAGCGCCCACGGGGCGTACCGCTCGGCTGCCCCGGCGAGCGCCGGGGGCGTGCAGGGGGCGCGCGAGCGCGTGTGCAGGACCGCAGACCCGGGAGACGGTGGGGTTCCCGGACGGAGCGGTCCTCTTTGGCATGCCCGGGGCCGGTGGAATTGGCGAAACGATTCGCCTCTTGTGTGTCGGGAGTTACGCACGGTGCGCCTGCTGTGTTCTGGGGCACCGGGGGCGCGAAGAGGGTTTATCCGATGTTGCTCATGCTTGCGGGGGAATCGTGGGCTCCGGGGTGGTTCGCCGGGGATTCGGTGGGCAACTCTGGTCCAGCGACGTCGTCACCACACAGCGATCGAGGCGGTCGGCCAACTGCCTTGTCAACAGCCCGATTTCGGGTTCTCTGGAGGATAAAGACATGGCAAGCATCCGTACCGCCCGCGTCATCGCCACCGTCGCCGCACTTCCCTTCGCCCTCGCCCTCTTCGGCGGGGTGGCGCAGGCCGACAACGGCGGCTTCGCGAACGACGGATCGAATGCGAGCGTCGCCAGCATCATCGGCAGCGGCGTCGGCGGGAACAACAACGGCAACTCCGCCACCACCCAGCAGGTGGCCACCGGCGCCGGCGCGTCCAACCAGAACAACTCCGCACAGGTCAACGGCTCCGCCTTCACCGCGATCCATCAGTCGAACAGCAGCGTCGCGGTCAACTTCCACCCCTGGTGGTAGAGGCCCGCTGAACGCTGAGGGCGCCCGTGCGACCGGACCGGCTGGGGTCCGGTAGCGCGGGCGCCCTCGCGCGCCGGGGTCGTCCCGCGGTGCGTTCCCGACCTTGACATCAGCGGGGAATCTGACGGACAGTCAGGTTCCTCGCTGATGTGTGATGCCGGGAGGCCCGCGCCGTGCACCTCGCCCCGACCGAAGAGCAGTTGCGGCTCCGCGCCGAACTGCGCTCGTACTTCCGGACCGTGATGCCGGACGGAGTCCCTCAGGACCCGGACGCTCAGCGCGCCCTGCTTCGCCGCATCGGCGCCGACGGGCTGCTCGGCCTCGGCTGGCCCGTCGAGTACGGCGGTCAGGGGCGCGGCCCGGACGAGCAGTTCGTCTTCTTCGACGAGGCCTACCGGGCCGGGGCGCCCGTGTCCATGGTCACGCTCAATACCGTCGGTCCAACGCTGATGCGCTACGGAACCCAGGAGCAGAAGGACTTCTTCCTCCCCCGGATCCTCAAGGGAGAGATCGTCTTCGCGATCGGCTACTCCGAGCCCGCGGCCGGCACCGATCTGGCCTCCCTGCGCACCAAGGCCGTGCGCGACGACGCCGTCGGCGAGTGGGTGATCGACGGACAGAAGATCTTCACGTCGAACGCGCAGCACGCCGACTGGATCTGGCTCGCCTGCCGCACCGACCCCGAGGCTCCCAAGCACAAGGGGATCTCCATCATCCTCGCCCCCACCGACGCCCCGGGCTTCTCGTGGACGCCCATCGACACCGTCGGCGGACTGACGACCACCTCCACCTACTACGACGGCATCCGCGTCCCCGCCGGAAACCTCGTCGGCCCCGAGCACGGCGGCTGGGGTCTCATCACCAACCAGCTGAACCACGAGCGCGTCGCCCTCGCCGCCATCGGCATGCAGGCGGAGGACTTCTACGACGCCGCCCTCGCCCACGCCCGCACCCCCGACCCGGCCACGGGCGATCGCCCGGCCGACCGCCCCTGGGTGCGGTCGCGGCTCGCCGAGGCACGCGCGCGGCTGGCCGCCGTACGCCTCCTGAACTGGCGCCTCGTCCAGGACGTGGGCGAGGGCAACCTGGCCCCCGGCGACGCGAGCGGCGTGAAGTTCCTCGGTACCGAGTCGACCGTCGAGGTGTACCGGATGTGCCAGGAGGTGGTGGGCGAGGAGGCGCTCGTACGCGGCCCCGACGCCTTCGCGGGCGGCGAGCTGGAGCGGATGAACCGAGCGGCCCAGATCAACACCTTCGGCGGCGGTGTGAGCGAGGTCCAGCGCGAGATCGTCGCCATGATGCGGCTCGGCATGAAGGGGAGGAAGCGGTGATCGCGACACCACGGAGCCAGGGCGGGGAAGAGGGCGGGAGCAGGGGCCCGGCCCCGCACCACGACGACGCGGAAGACCGGCTGCACCCGCTGCTGAAAGCCTTCGAAGGGCGTGCGGCGGCCACCTCGGGCCGGGGCAAGGACCCCGTCAACGAGCCGATGATCCGCCACTGGTGCGAGGCCATGGGCGACACCAGCCCCGCGTACACCGGCCCCGGCGCGACGGCCCCGCCCACGATGCTCCAGGCCTGGACGATGGGCGGGCTCTCCGGCCACACCGACCGCTCCTCCGCCTACGACGAGCTGTTCGTCCTCCTGGAGGGCGCCGGATACACCTCCGTGGTCGCCACCGACTGCGAGCAGGAGTACCTGCGGCCCCTGCGCCCCGGGAACACCATCACCTTCGACGCCGTGATCGAGTCCGTGTCCCCGCGCAAGAGCACCGCACTGGGCACCGGGTACTTCGTGACCACCCGGATGGACGTCCACGCCGACGGCGAACTCGCCGGGACCCACCGCTTCCGCATCCTGAAGTACGCCCCCGCCACCACCGCCCCCGGGCCCACCACGCCAGCGGAGGACCGGTCGCGGGCACAAACGGACGCCAAGGCGAAGGCCAAGGCCCTGCGGCCCCGCCCCGTCGTCAACCGCGACAACCAGGGCTTCTGGGACGGGGTCCAGGAGCACCGGCTGCTCATCCAGCGCTGCGCCTCCTGCGCGGCCCTGCGTTTCCCCTGGCTCCCCGGCTGCAACGACTGCGCCTGCCTGGAGTGGGACACCGTCGAGGCGTCCGGCGCCGGGACGGTGTTCAGCTACGTGGTCATGCACCACCCGCCCTTCCCCGCCTTCGATCCTCCCTACGCGGTGGCGGTCGTCGAACTCGCCGAAGGCGTCCGGATGGTCAGCAACATCACCGGCGTCCCCTACGACAAGGTCCGCATCGGCATGCCCGTCCGACTGGAGTTCCTGCGCGTGGACGAGGAACTGGAACTGCCCGTCTTCCGGGGGAGTGAGGGCTGATGGACTTCCGGCCCACCGAGGAGCAGACCGCCGCCGTCGGTCTCGCCGCGCGGATCTTCCGCGATCTGTCCACCCATGAGCGCCTCGCTGCCGCGGGTACCGGCACGGACGCCGAACTGTGGAAAGCACTCGTGGGCTCCGGGCTGATCACCGCGGTCGAGGACATCGGGCTGCTGGGCCTGGTGCTGCTGCTGGAGGAGCAGGGGCGCACCACCGCCCAGGTCCCCTTCGCCGCCACCTGCGTGTACGGACTGCTCGCCGTCGCCGCCCACGGGAGCGAGGAGCAGCGCGCCCGCCTGCTCCCCGCCCTCGGCGCGGGTGACGTGGTGGTCACCGGGGCCTTCCCGGCACGCGGCCGCTTCACGGCGGACGCGCACGGCCGCCTCACCGGGGTGGCCCCGGCCGTGCCGTGGCTGCGCGATGCCACGCACGTCCTGGTCCCGGACGCCGACCGGGCGCTGTGGCTCGTACGGACGGACGCCCCCGGGGCGGGGACGGCGCGGGAGGAGACCACCGCCCCGTGGTCGGCCGGGCGGCTGACCCTGACCAGCGCCCGAGCCGAACGGCTCGGGGACGGCGCTCCACCGGTGGCCGGAGCGGAAGAAGGGCCCGGCGGGACGTACGAGGCCGTGCTCGCGGGCGCGCGGACCGCGTTCGCGGGGCTCCAGGCGGGCGTCTGCGCGGGGTCGCTGGCCCGGGCCGTCGCGTACACGAGCGAACGCGAGCAGTTCGGCCGTCCGCTCTCCACCAACCAGGCGGTCATGATGCGCGCCGCCGACGCGTACATGGACACCGAGGCCATCCGGGTGACGGCGTACGAGGCGGCCTGGCGGATCGACCAGGGGCTCCCGGCGCGCGAACACGCGCTGACCGCCGCCTGGTGGGCCTCGGAAGCGGGCAAGCGGGTCGTGCACGCCGGTCAGCACCTGCACGGCGGTACGGGCGCCGACCTGGACCACCCCGTCCACCGGCACTTCCTCTGGGGGCGCCAGCTGGACGCGTACCTCGGCTGTGGCAGCGAACTACTGGAAGAACTGGGCGCCGTCCTGGCGCGGGAGGTCTGAGGGATGGAAGCCGACGGGATGAGGGTGGGCGACCGCCTGCCGCCGCTGGAGATACCGGTCACGCGCACGCTGATCGTGGCGGGCGCGATCGCCTCCCGCGACTACCAGGACGTGCACCACGACGCGTCGCTGGCGCGGGAGAAGGGCTCTCCGGACATCTTCATGAACATCCTGACGACCAACGGGCTGGTCGGCCGGTACATCACCGATCACCTCGGGCCGGGCGCCGTGCTGCGCAAGGTGGCGATCCGGCTGGGCGCGCCCAACTACCCCGGCGACACCATGACCCTCACCGGTACGGTCACCGCGGTGGCCGAGGACACCGTCGAGATCAAGGTGGTCGGCGCCAACGGCATCGGCCACCACGTCACCGGTACGGTCACCGCCACCCTGTCGTCCCCGACCGGGAAGGGGGCCGCGGCATGAGCGTCCGCGCCCGGGATTCCCTCGGGGGCCGCGCCGCCATCGCCGGGATCGGCGCCACGGAGTTCTCCAAGGACTCCGGCCGCAGCGAGCTGCGGCTCGCCGTCGAGGCCGTGCACGCGGCGCTCGACGACGCGGGTCTCACGCCCGCCGATGTCGACGGCATGGTCACCTTCACGATGGACACCAGCCCCGAGATCACCGTCGCCCAGGCTGCCGGGATCGGTGACCTCTCCTTCTTCTCCCGCGTCCACTACGGCGGTGGGGCCGCTTGCGCCACCGTCCAGCAGGCGGCGCTGGCCGTTGCCACGGGCGTCGCCGAGGTCGTCGTCTGCTACCGCGCCTTCAACGAGCGCAGCGGCCGCCGCTTCGGCAGTGGAGTGCAGCAGCGCGAGCCGTCGGCGGAGGGCGCGGCCCTCGGCTGGTCCCTGCCCTGGGGCCTGCTCACCCCGGCCTCCTGGGTGGCCATGGCCGCGCAGCGCTACCTGCACGTCCACGGGCTGACCCCCGAGGCCTTCGGGCACGTGGCCGTCACCGGCCGCCGGTACGCCGCGACCAACCCGGCCGCCTGGTTCCACGACAAGCCCATCACGCTCGCCGACCACGCCGCCTCCCGCTGGATCGTGGAACCGCTGCGGCTGCTGGACTGCTGCCAGGAGACGGACGGCGGCCAGGCGATCGTGGTCACCAGCGTGGAGCGGGCCCGGGAACTGCGGCAGGCGCCCGCCGTCATCACGGCCGCGGCCCAGGGTGCGGGGCGCCGCCAGGAGGCGATGACGAGCTTCTACCGGGACGACCTCGCCGGCCTACCGGAGATGGACGTGGTCGCCCGCCAGCTGTGGCGCACCAGCGGGCTGCGCCCCTGCGACATCGACGTCGCCATCCTCTACGACCACTTCACGCCGTTCGTGCTGATGCAGCTGGAGGAGTTCGGCTTCTGCAAGCCGGGGGAGGCCGCCGATTTCGTCGCCGCCGACACGCTCCCGCTCAACACCCACGGCGGCCAGCTCGGCGAGGCGTACCTGCACGGCATGAACGGCATCGCCGAGGCGGTGCGCCAGCTCCGCGGCAGCGCGGTCAACCAGGTGGCGGGCGCATCCCGCGCCCTGGTCACGGCCGGTACCGGGGTGCCCACCTCCGGTCTGATCCTGGGCACGGACGGCTAGCGGGGGGAGCTGCGACCCCCGCCTCCTCCACCTTCAGGAGGTGGGGGAAACCCCCGTCCTACAACCTGAGAGGGACCCGGCTTCGGCACCTGCGGGCGATCCCCGGGGCGGCCGCCGCTCTTAGCGTGGGGACATGACCACGCCAGTGTGCACGTACGCATCGAACCAGTCGTCGCACCCGTCGTCGTACCCGTCCTTCTCGTCGTACGTGCGGACCCGCGGGACATCCCTGATGCGCACGGCGCGGTCGCTGACCGCCAACCCCTGCGACGCCGAGGACCTGCTGCAGACGGCCCTCGCCAAGACCTACGTCGCCTGGGACCGGATCGAGGACCACCGGGCCCTCGACGGCTATGTCCGCCGGACCCTCGTGAACACCCGCACCTCCCAGTGGCGCAAGCGCAAGGTGGACGAGTTCGCCTGCGAGGAGGTGCCGGAGACGGACGTGAGCCCGGCGGCCGATCCCGCCGAGGCGCAGGCGCTGCACGATGCGATGTGGCGTGCGGTGACCCGGCTGCCCGACCGGCAGCGGGCCATGGTCGTGCTCCGTTACTACGAGGACCTGAGCGAAGCGCAGACCGCCGAACTGCTCGGGGTCTCCGTCGGCACCGTCAAGAGCGCCGTCTCCCGCGCTCTGGTCAAGCTGCGCGAGGACCCGGAGCTGAGCCCGGTCCGCTGAGTCGCTCGCTCCGCCGTCCTCGGCCGCCCTCCGGACAGCCGCATGTTTCACGTGAAACAGACCCAGCCGCGGCATGTTTCACGTGAAACAACGAGTCTCCCCCTCCGGGTAGTGACATGCCGAGCGGTACGTGAGCAGAATCGGCAGCATCTGTAGCCGTCGCAGCGCCGCAGCGCCCACCGGGAGGACGCTTTGCTGAGCACCATGCAGGACGTACCACTGCTCGTCAGCCGCATACTTCGACACGGGATGACGATCCACGGGAAGTCGCAGGTCACGACCTGGACCGGGGAGCCCGAGCCGCACCGGCGCAGCTTCGCCGAGATCGGTGTCCGTGCCACCCGCCTGGCCAACGCCCTGCGGGACGAGCTGGGCGTCCAGCAGGACGACCGCGTGGCGACGCTCATGTGGAACAACGCGGAGCACGTGGAGGCGTACTTCGCCATCCCCTCCATGGGCGCGATCCTGCACACGCTCAACCTGCGGCTGCCGCCGGAGCAGCTGGTCTTCATCGTGAACCACGCCGTGGACCGGGTCGTCCTGGTCAACGGCACCCTGCTGCCGCTCCTCGCGCCGCTGCTGCCGCACCTGCCCACCATCGACCACGTCGTGGTCGCGGGCATCGGCGACCGTTCGGTGCTGGAAGGGCTGGACGTCCGCGTGCACGAGTACGAGGACCTCCTGGCCGGACGCCCGGACACCTATGACTGGCCCGAGCTGGACGAACGCCAGGCCGCCGCCATGTGCTACACCTCCGGCACCACCGGCGACCCCAAGGGCGTCATCTACTCCCACCGCTCCATCTACCTGCACTCCATGCAGGTCAACATGACCGAGTCCATGGGTCTGACCGACCGCGACACGAGCCTCGTCGTGGTCCCGCAGTTCCACGTCAACGCCTGGGGCCTGCCGCACGCCACCTTCATGACCGGCATCAACATGCTGATGCCGGACCGTTTCCTGCAGGCCGCCCCGCTCGCAGAGATGATCGAACGGGAGCGCCCCACCCACGCGGCGGCCGTCCCCACCATCTGGCAGGGACTGCTGGCCGAGGTCACCGCGAACCCCCGGGACCTGACCTCCATGAAGCAGGTGACCATCGGCGGCTCGGCCTGCCCGCCCTCCCTGATGGAGGCGTACGACAAGCTCGGCGTCCGCGTCTGTCATGCCTGGGGCATGACGGAGACCTCCCCGCTCGGCACCATGGCCCACCCGCCGGCCGGTCTGAGCGCCGAGGAGGAGTGGCCGTACCGCCTCACCCAGGGCCGCTTCCCGGCCGGCGTGGAACCGCGGCTGGTCGGGCCCGCGGGTGACGTGCTGCCCTGGGACGGCGAATCCGCGGGTGAGCTTGAAGTGCGCGGCACCTGGATCGCGGGCGCCTACTTCGGCGGCGCGGCGGGGGAGCCCCTGCGGCCCGAGGACAAGTTCAGCGCCGACGGCTGGCTCAAGACCGGTGACGTCGGGGTCATCAGCCCGGACGGCTACCTGACGCTGACGGACCGGGCCAAGGACGTCATCAAGTCGGGTGGGGAGTGGATCTCCAGCGTGGAACTGGAGAACGCCCTCATGGCCCACCCGGAGGTCGCCGAGGCGGCGGTGGTGGCCGTCCCCGACGAGAAGTGGGGCGAGCGTCCGCTGGCCACGGTCGTCCTCAAGGAGGGCGCCACGGTGGACTACACCGGCCTGCGCGCCTTCCTCGCCCGGTCCGTCGCCAAGTGGCAGCTCCCGGAGCGCTGGACGGTCATCGAATCCGTGCCGAAGACGAGCGTCGGCAAGTTCGACAAGAAGGTGATCCGCAAGCAGTACGCGGAGGGCGCGCTGGACGTCACCACGCTCGACTAGCCACCCCGGACGGTCCCGCCCGGGGCAGCGGGTTCACCCGCGCGTGAGCCATGGCCGCAGCAGCTTGCTGACGGCGGGCATGGCCACGTAGGTCATCAGGGTGCTGAAGACGACGGCGAAGGCGGCCGTCCGCACGACGAAGTGCAGGTCGACCAGGTACGGCCCGAGCACCGCGTTGCCGAGCAGCGAGATCGGGAAGATGGCCAGGCCCGAGCTGACCGCCATCTTCCAGCGCGGCGGCGCGGGCCGGGTCGTCCCGGGCTTGGCGAACCACGTCTCCATGCCGTGCAGCTCGCGCCGGGCTATCTCGGTGTGGTGATGGCCGTGGCAGTGGGCGAACCATTCGGCGCGCTCCGCCGAGTCCTGCCACCGCTGGAAGGCCGCGTGGTGGCGGAAGCGGTGGACGAGGAACCACGGGCCGCCCTCGGTCGCCGGGCGGAACAAGCCGTACCCCAGGTGGTCGGGGAAGGTCGCCGCGGTCTCCAGGATCCCGCGCGCCCACACCTCGAAGGCCTCCTCGTGGCCCGGCTCCACCTGCCGGGCGATGAGGAGGCTCACCTCTCCGTTGTCCGCGGGGACGGTGTGTTCGGTCGTATCGGTGATGGCCATCGGACCAGGGTCGCTAATTGGTTCCGATCTTGGCCAGCAGGTCCACGATGCGGCCCTGCGCCTCGGCGGTGGTCGAACGTTCCGCGAGGAACAGCACGCTCTCGCCGGAACCGAGCCCCGGCAGGTCGGCCGGTTCGATCCCCGCGGTCGTGTAGACGACCAGCGGGGTCCGGTTCAACTGCCCGTTGGCACGCAGCCAGTCCACGATCCCGGCCCGCCGCCGACGGACCTGCATCAGGTCCATGACCACGAGGTTGGGCCGCATCCGGCTGGCCAGCTCCACCGCGTCGGTGTCGGCGTCCGCCCGCGCCACCTGCATGCCGCGCCGTTCCAGGGCGGCGGTCAGCGCGGTGGCGATCTCGTCGTGCTGCTCGATCAGCAGGACGCGGGAGGGGTGCTGCTCGCTGTCGCGCGGGGCGAGGGCCTTGAGGAGGACGGCCGGGTCCGCGCCGTACGCCGCCTCGCGCGTCGCGTGTCCCAGGCCGGCGGTCACCAGCACGGGCACCTCGGCGGCCACCGCGGCCTGCCGCAGCGACTGCAGGGCGGTCCGGGTGATCGGGCCGGTCAGCGGGTCCACGAACAGCGCGGCGGGGAACGCGGCGATCTGCGCGTCCACCTCCTCGCGAGAATGCACGATCACCGGGCGGTAGCCGCGCTCGCTCAGCGCCTGCTCGGTCTGTACGTCCGGGGCGGGCCAGACCAGCAGCCGCCGCGGGTTGTCCAGCGGCTCGGGCGGCAGCTCGTCGTCCATGGGGCGAGGTGCGGGCCGGTTGACCACCTCGACGGCGCCACCGGGCCCGTCGAGCGGCTCGGGACCCTCCGCGGAACCGGCTTCGGGTGCTCCTATGGCGAAGGCCCGGCCCTGCGGGGCGGGTTCGGACAGTCGGCGCCTGCGGCCGGAAGGGGAATCCACGGAGATGCCCTGGCCGAGGGTGCTGCCGAGCGGGCGCACGCTGATCGGCTGGGCGGCCTGCGGAGCGGACGGGGCCGCGGTGTCCCGGGACTGCCGGGCGCCGGGCAGCGCCACCGGGGCTGCCGGGTCCTCCTCCTCGGGAGCGGTCCGCGCGGCCGGTACCGGCCAGGCGGGGGCGGCCGGCAGGCCGCGGCGCCGGCCGGTGGGCGACTCGGGCGACCCGGACCCCTCGGGCTCCGCCTCGACCGGCGGATCGGCCGGAGCGGCCGCGGGCACGTGGGCAGCGGAAGCGGAGGGAGCGGGGACCTGCGGGCCGCCGAGCGCGCGCCGGACCCCGGCGCTGCTGGTCCCGGTACCGGGTACGGGAGCCACGGGTGCCAGACCGGTGGCCGGTACGGGCTGCTGCGGCCGGTCCGCCGCCTCGGCCCCTCGCGCGGGACCCTGTGCGGACCCCTGCGCCGGACCCAGCGCGCGGCGCCGGCCCACGGGGGCCTCGCCGGGCGGGCCCTGTACGGGAACGGGCGGCAGGGCGGGCATGCCCTGCGGGGACACCGGCCGCCGGACCGGAGCGCCTTCGGGACCGCCGTCCGCGCCGGCGCCCCCTTCGGGAGCACCGCTGTCGCCGTCACCGGCCCGGCCGCGCCTGCGGCCCGTACCGAGCCCGGCCGGGTTCACCGGGGACGCGGCCAGACCGCCGCCCGCGGGAGCATCGGCCGCCTCCGCCGCGTCACCCGCGCGGCGCCGCCCGGACGGCAGCGCGAGGGCGCTCCCGCCGGAACCGGAGGCCGCTGCGGGAGCCTGGCCGGGGCGGACCTCGTCGTCGAGGAAGGCGTCCACACCGCGCCGGGCGCGACGGCCTGCGGGGCCGTCCTTGGCGTCCTGGGCGTTCTTGGCATCGTCCGAGCCGCCGGCGGGCTCTGCCGGAGCGGGCTCGGGCGGCGGGTCGGGCAGGGTCACCGTGCCGGCCCCCGACCCCAGCGGCAGCTCCAGGACGAACGCGCCACCGGGCGCCCCGGGAACCTTCACGGTCTGCAGGACACCCCCGTGCGCGGCCACGATGCCCCGCACGATCGGCTCATGCACCGCGTTGCCCCCGCTGTAGGGGCCCCGCACCTCGATCCGTACGACGTCCCCGCGCTGCGCGGCGGCGACCACGATCGTCGAGTCCGTGTAACCGCTGCCCTGGGGGGTCTTGCCGGTGGCGTCCACCCCGGCGACGTCCGCGATCAGGTGGGCCAGCGCGGTGGAGATCCGGGCGCCGTCCACTTCCGCCTCGATGGTCGGGGCGTGGACGGCGAACTGCGCGCGGCCCGGCCCGATCAGCTCGACCGCCCCGTCGACACCGGCCGTGACGACCCCGTCGATCAGCACCTTCTTCTTCGCGAGCTTCTCGGTGCCCGCGTCCAGCCGCTGGAAGCCCAGCACGTTGTCGACCAGGGTGGTCATCCGGGCGTAGCCCGCCGCCAGGTGGTGCAGCAGCTGGTTCGCCTCCGGCCACAGCTGCCCCGCGTCGTCCGCGGCCAGGGTGGCCAGCTCGCCCCGCAGTTCCTCCAGCGGCCCCCGCAGGGAGTCGCCGAGGACCGCCAGCAACTGCGCGTGGCGGGCAGCGAGGGCGTCGTAGGGCCGCCGGTCGGTGAAGGTCATCACGGCCCCGACCAGCAGCTCCCCGTCACGCACCGGTGAGGTCGTCAGGTCGACGGAGACGGGCTTGCCGTTCTTGTTCCACAGCACCTGCCCGCGCACCCGGTGCTTGCGGCCACTGCGCAGGGTGTCGGCGAGCGGGGACTCGTCGAAGGGGAAGGGGGAGCCGTCGGCGCGCGAGTGCTGGATCAGGCCGTGCAGTTCGCGGTTGCCGAGGTCGGTGGCGCGGTACCCGAGGATCTGCGCGGCGGCCGGGTTGACCAGCACCACGCGTCCGTCGGTGTCCGTGCCGACGACGCCCTCGGCGGCGGCGCGCAGGATCATCTCGGTCTGCCGCTGCGAGCGGGCCAGCTCGGCCTCGGTGTCGAGGGTGCCGGTCAGGTCGCGCACGACGAGCATCAGCAGCTCGTCGCCCGTGTAACCGGGGTACGGGTCGCGGTAGGCGTCGCGGCCGTCGAGGTTGGCGCTGGTGACCTCGACCGGGAACTCGCTGCCGTCGGTGCGGCGCGCGACCATCCGCATCGGCGTGGCGCGCTGTTCCTTGTCCTCGTCGGGACGGCGCATGGAACCCGGGATCAGCTTCGAGTCGAATCCGGGCAGGAGGTCGAGCACTCCGCGCCCCACGAGCCCCGTACCGGGACTCTCCAGCACCTCGAGCGCGATCGAATTGGCGTTGACGACTGTGCCGTTGGCGTTCACGAGCAACAGTGCGTCAGGAAGAGCGTCGAGTATTGCTGCGAGGCGAGCAGCGCCTCGGGATGGCCTGCTGCTCACGACGAGCTTCCTCCCTGACCACGACTACCGGCATGTCACGGGAGGAGTCTAAGGGCACCTCCCCTCGGCGGGGCGGCGGATGCGGTGCCCGAGTCGGGCATATCCCACTTCCGGGCCGCATCCTGCCTGGTCAGGAACGCGCACTCGGAAGCAGAGGTTCCAACTCGTTCCACCGGCTGATCTCGCAGCCGTTGCTGCGGTCGAACCGGGCGTTCACCTCGCGGCCGTGCCAGGTTCCGGTCACCCGCGCTGTCGCCGGCCCGCCGTCCTGGAAGGTGCAGATCTGCCGCTTGGAGACCGGGGCGAAGGGGTCCTTGTGCTGCCGGGCGAGTTCGTCCAGCCGCTCGCAGGCCTTCGCCGCCTGCGGGTGCGTACCGCTCGGCGGGGTGCCGCACTCCAGCCGGTACTCCCCGTCGGCCCGCGGGTTGCCGCTGGAGGACACGCCGACGGTGAGCCGGTCGGGCGATGCCAGCAGTCCCAGGGGCAGCGGTGGCAGCGGCCCGGCGGCCGCGGCGGCCAGGGCGGAGGTGGTGACGGCGAAGGCGGCGAGACGCAGCATGGGGCACTCCAGGTCGTCCGTACGTCGTACGCCTGCCCAACGACCCGCTCGCCCCGACGTTGCGCGGTCACTTCTCGTCGGCTTAAGGCTTTGCCCTCGGGGCTCGCCGCCTAGTACCGTGAGAGCGGATTGGTGAGGGGCCCTGCGCCTGTGTCATCATCTGCACGCACCTTCGTACGCGAGGGTGTGCTGGAGGCGTCGCCTAGTCCGGTCTATGGCGCCGCACTGCTAATGCGGTTTGGGGCTTACCCCCCATCGAGGGTTCAAATCCCTCCGCCTCCGCACCTCACCGAAGCCCCGGTCCTCTTGGACCGGGGCTTCGGTGCGTTCCGGGTACGCAAGCGCCACGGACCCGCGGGACCACGGCGGGGGAGGCGCGCCGCCCCCTCGGGGAATCGCCCCTTCCGGGCCGTTTCCGCAGGTCAGGCGGGGTTTGCCTAATGGATTTCGCGTCCCGCCGAGGTCCATGTATTGTTGTTCTCGCAAGGCCAACGGGGCGCAAAACCCCGGGAAGCACAAGCACTCGTAGCTTAACGGATAGAGCATCTGACTACGGATCAGAAGGTTGCAGGTTCGAATCCTGCCGAGTGCACAGCAGGTCGAAGGCCCCGGACGAGAGTCCGGGGCCTTCTTCGTTTCGCGCCGTACAGCAGCGAAGTACAGCAACCGGGTCAGCCGGTGCCGCCCATGGCTTCCGACAGCTTGCCGAGGGCCTCGCGCACGTCTCCGTCGCTGGCGTCGGCGTAGACCTCCATCGTCATGGCGATCTGCGAGTGCCGCAGGATGCGCTGTGCCACCTTCGGGTGGACCTTGAGCACGACCAGGAGCGCGGCGCAGGTGTGCCGGGTGTTCCGCAGCGGGATCACCCGGAGACCGGCCCGGCGGGCGCGCAGGGCGAACATCCGGGTGAGGTTCCCCGGCTCGATCGGCGTCCCGTACTTCGTCGTGAAGATCAGACCGTGGTCGTCCTGCCACAGGTCTCCCGCCGCCTTGCGATCACTGGCCTGCTGTGCGCGCCGGATCCGCAGGGCCTTCAGACACAGCGGGGGCAGCGGCAGGAAGTCGTCCGACTCCTCCGTCTTGGTCTCGCGGTGCAAGATCTCCCGCCCGGCCCGCTGGATCTGGTGGTCGACGTACAGCTCCCCGGTCTCGAAATCGACGGACTTCCAGGTCAGACCCAGCACCTCGCCGCGCCGCAGCCCGAGCGTGAGGACGAGCACCCAGGCGGCGAGCAGGTGGTCATCCCGGGCCGCTCCGTCGGCCAGGAAACGGCCGGCATCGGCGACGGACCACGGCTTGATCCGCCGACGGCGGGGCTTGGGAACCTTCACCAGCGAGGCGACGTTCTTCCCGATCTCCTCCTCGGTGACGGCGTGGGTCAGCGCGGCCCGCAGCGCGTCACGGGCGGCCTGGACTACCCGGCGGGACGGGTACGCCTCGCAGCACTCACCGGCCGCGCAGCACTTCCGGCGGTCGGGCGCGCGCTTGGCGTCTTTGCCCTGGGCGCAGCACTGGCAGATCGTGGCGAGCTTGTTCAGCCACTCCCGCACGTCCCGGACCGTGAGCTTGTCGAGCCGCTTCGTCCCCAGGTGCGGGGCGATGTAGAGGCGGACCGAGCCCTCGTAGGACACGTAGGACAGCGGTGCGAGATTGGGCCTGACGATCTCGTCCAGCCAGTACGTGAGGAAGGCGGCGACGGTGCGGTGCCGAGTGGCCACGGGGCCCTTCTTGGCCTCACTGTGCAGCTTGATCCACTTGTCGTGGACCTCGTCGCGGGTCTTGCCGTAGACGTACTTCCGCTTGCGCTTCCCGTCGGGGGTGTCGACCCAGACGTACGCGGCGAACCCGTTCTTGTATGCGTAGATCGAGCCCTCACCATTGGCACGCTTGCCGCTCATGCCGACCACCGGCCCTCGGCGTCGGCAGTGATCCGCTGGACGTACTCGTCCACCCAGGCGGGCAGGATCCGTCGGTTCCGGCCGATCTTCACGGAGCGGATCTCGCCGGTGAGCACCAGCATCTTGGTCTTGGACAGGCCGAAGCCGAGCATCTCGGCGACCTCGGTGGTGGTGTACCACTTCCGCTGGATGACTACGGCAGCCACGCGGTTTCTCCTTCCAGTTCGGACAGGTCGGCCCGCAGCTCGCGGGCGGTCTCGCGGTCGTGCTGGATGTCCCGGCGGATGTTGGCGGCGAGCCAGGATTCGCCGGGGGTGGAGCCGTGGCCCGCGTAGGCCCAGTGGGCGACGACGAGGAGGGTGGCCTCGGGATGGTCGTCGGGGTTGGGCAGGCCGAGTGAGGCGCGTTGCTGGGCGGCGCGGTAGTCGGCGCGGACCTGGCGCAGGGCGCCGAGGGTGGTCGAGTAGCGGCGGGACTTGGTGGAGAAGTGCCCGCGGAAGCCGAGCATGTGGGCCCAGGCCCGGAGGCGTCGGTCGGGGTAGGCCGCGTCGAGGTCCATGCAGGCCGCCATGAGCCGCCGGGGGTGGTCGGGCACGCCGAGGAGGAACAGCGCTTCCTTATTGCCGACGGGGTGGTCGACGGTGCCGGTCGTCTCCGCTGCCTTGGTGGCGTACTTGGCGACGTAGGAGGCGACCGCTTGTTCCGTGAGGTCCTCACCGTTGCCGAAGGCGCCGATGGGCTGGACGTCGAGTTGATCGCCCCACTGGAGCACCCAGTCGGTCGCGTAGCCGTGGTCCGGGTTGGCCGGCACGACGACGCGTACGCGGGCGGCCGCGGCGCGGATGGCGTCGGTCAGCAGGTCGAGGGTGGCCCAGGGCGGGGGCGGGGTGTGGGGACCTGCGGGTCCGTCGAAGCGGATCACGGCGTGGAAGTGGACGGCGCCGCGCTTCTGGTACTCCGCGACCTTGCCGAAGGAGACGCGGGACTGCTCGCGGGCATCCTTCTGCGTCAACCCGGCGCGGGCGGCGATCTCGCGGCGGAGGTAGATCGTGAAGTAGCGCCACAGCTCGGAGGCGTGGTTGTTCCACAGGACCGCGCCCGCGTAGTCGTAGGTGCCCGGGTCGAGCGGGGTGCCGAGTTCGGGTGCGTCCTCGGGGTGGCGGGCGCCGCAGCGGCAGGGGCGGGGGCCGGGGCGGTTGTGGACCGGGCCGAAGGACGGGGCGGTCAGGGTGGCGAAGACACGGGGGTGTTCGCGGATCGTGTACGGGGTGCCCTTGGTCTGGTCACCGATCAGCCCGGCGCGGATCAGGTGGTAGGTGTCGCCCGCGTAGGTCCAGGCGCAGGCGGGGCAGCGTGAGGCCCGGCGGTTGCCGCAGGCGACGCGCAGGACCCCGCCGGGTTCGGTGTCGGTGGTGTAGGAGTGGAGGACGGTCCGCGTGGCCGGGTCGAGGAGCTTGGTGCCGCCGGAGAGGCGGATCGGGGCGGTGCATCCTCCGGTGCGGCGGATCTGTTCGTGGAGGCGGTCGAAGCCGGGGGCCCCGGCCACCCGGAGCAGGTCGCTCAGGGTGGCCGGGTCCAGGCCCGCCGCGGTGGCGGTGTCGGTCAAGGCGATCACTTCCCGGCGCGGACGAGGCCGACGGGGATGGTGCGGCCGAGGCCGCGGCACGTCGGGCAGTTGACGCGGATGGTGGTCCGGGAACCGTCCGGGAAGTGGGTGCCGGTGGTGATCGTGGCGGTGGCGAAGCCGTCGCAGTCGTTGCAGATGCGCGGCGCGGTCGAGGGGGTCTGGGGCATCATGAGGGCTCCCTTTCGGGTCCGTTGGATTTGGAGGGGATCAGGCGCCCGGGGCGGTGGAAGTTTGGCGACCGAGGCCGCCCCGGGGGCCGCTCAGCGTGTGTTGCGCCTGCCGTGGCCCTTGGCCGCGTACATCGCGGAGTCGGCGGCGGACAGCGCGTCCGTGAGGGCGGGGACCGGCAGGTCGGCGCGGTGGCAGTGACCGACCGAGGCCGAGACCGGCAGGACGATCCCGTGGTGCGTGACGGGTTGGTCCAGAGCGGTCCGAAGGGCCGGAAGGCCCGGGGCGCGTCCGGGGCTGGTGACGATGGCGGCGAACTCGTCTCCGCCGAGGCGGGCGGCGAAGCCGCGGTTTCCGCACCAGGTGGCCAGGCGGAGAGCGGTCGCGGTGAGGACCGCGTCCCCGGCGGCGTGGCCGTGGGTGTCGTTGACGGCCTTGAAGTCGTCCAGGTCGACCAGGAGCACGAGGGCGCCGGGGTGCTTGGTGAGCAGGTGTTCGGCGCGGGTGGTCCAACCGGCGCGGGTGTGCAGGCCGGTGAGGGGGTCGCGGCGGGCGGTGGCCAGTCGGCGAAGGAGCGTCCCGCCGTGGAGGGCCCAGCCCAGGGCCGGTAAGCCCGCTGCGATCACGTGGGTGTCCATGCCGGTCACCGGCCCTTCTGGAGATCCTTGATCAGCAGACGGAGGACGACGGCGACCAGGGCGACCGAGACGCCCGTGATGGCGACGGCGAGCAGCATCGAGACGAGGACCGCCCCGACGACCAGGACCGCGGCGGCGCCGCCCGCGACGAGGGCGACCGCGTTGCCGGGGGTGAGCTGGACCGTGGAGCGGGCCGGAGCCGGGGCGGGGTTGGCCGGGGCCGCGCTGGACGGCGCGAGGTCGGCCAGGCCGTGGGGGCCGTAGGTCACCGGAGCAGCGGAAGCGGCACCCGGCAGCGGGAAGGGCTGGACGAGCGGGGTCGTGATGCCGGTCGGGAGCGGGTTGACGGGGACTCGGGGGCGGATCATGGCGGTTCTCCTTACTTGCTGGTCAGCGGGATGAGAGCGGACAGGGAGCTTCCGGCGAGGAGGTAGCCGCCGAGGAGGATGACGGCGACGAGCCACCAGGGCGGGCGGACGAGCTTGATTCCGAGGGCGCCGACGACGATCAGGGCGAGCCAGAGCGGGACGTCCATGACGGTGATCTCCTAGGCCTTGCAGCGGTGGGTACGGGCGGCGAGTTCGGCTCCGGCGCGGCTGAGGTAGTCGGCGGAGAAGTCGCAGCCGGGGGCGGTGCAGACCGCGGTGTGCTTCGTGCGGCCCCGGCCGTCGCTGAAGGTGGCGACGCGCACCGGGCCGATGCGGATCACGTTGTGGAAGCGGTTCGGGCGCATGGGAGCGATCTCCGTTCAGGTCAGGTGAGTTGGAGTGCGATCGAGTCCGCGAGAGCGGCGGGTACGCCGAGACGGCCGCGGAGGGTGGCTCCGTCGATCGGCGTTCCGGTCTGTGCCTGGTGCGCGTCCGCGATCTTCCGGGCGTGGTCGAGGAGAGCGGGCGGGACCGGTGCGGCGGGTGCCGTGGGCGCGGGCGGAGCCGGTGCTGCGGGCGCCGTGGGCGGGGGTGTCGGCGGTGTGATCTCCGGTGGCGCGTCCTCCTGGACGAGCGCTGCGGGAGGCAGTTCGGGAGCCGCCTCGGGGGTCCGTTCCACGGTCAGGTCCGGCGCGGGTTCGAGACGGGGTTCTTCGTCAGGTTCGGATACGACGACCGTGGGGGCCGGGGCCGGGGCCGGGGCGTGGGCGAGGAGGGTGCCGCCGAGGAAGGCGAGGGCGGGCCATCCGGCGACGAGGATGCGTAGCCAGGCCGGGACGTCTTTCAGGTCGAGCAGTCCGGCGGTGGCGACGTTGGCGCCGAGCGAGGCGAACAGGGCGATGGCGAACCAGAGCCAGGCGTCGCGGTTTTCGGTGTCGGTGCGCATCCGGCGCCAGGCGGCGACCAACAGCAGGTCCACGCTGACCGGGTAGGCCCAGGCTTTCCAGCCGTCCTGACCGGCCGCCGCGGCCAGGTCGTGCAGGTGGGCGAAGGACAGGGCACCGGCGATGACGGCCTGGACGAGCACGGGGTCGAGACGGAGGGTGCGGAACACGGAGTCACCTCCTTCGGGGGAGGCCGGTGCCGGCGGTGTCCTCCGGCACCAGCAGATTCGGGAACGGGCTGGTCAGGCGGTGCCGGTGCCGAGGCAGTCCAGGCACAGTCCGGTCTGGGTGGCGTCGATCTCCCGCTGCTTGCGTCCGACCCGCACGGTCGTCGTGGTCTCGCCGGATCCGGCGCAGGTGCCGCAGGGCTCGGGGGCCGGAGCGGGCTTGGGCGACCGGGGCCGCCGGGTCCGGGTCGTCGGCTTGTTGCTGGTGGTCATGGCAGTTCCCTTCGGTTTCGGGCATGGCCCGGTAGGGACCTGGCGCGAGACAGCCGCGCCGACTGAGAGGGGAGAGGATCGCTAGTCCGCGACCGGGACCGGCGTAACCAGCGCACCCGGGGCAGCCGCCGAGGAACTGACGAGGATCTGCGGCCGGTAGGGGGCGAGGCACGGCAAGAGCGGGGTCAGGTGCGCGAACTGTGCGCAGACCGCCGTTGCCTCTTCGGCGCTCACCTCGGGGGTGCGGATGCGGGACCAGCCGCCGGAGGTGTCACTGGCCACCGCGAGGCCGGGCCGGTCGGGCGGGATCGCGGTCACGGCCGCCACCGCGTCCGGGGCGATGTCCCCCAAGCCCATGTCGGCGGTCTGCTTGTCGTTGACCCGGTGCACCACACGGCCGGTGAGCTGCGCGCGCAGGGTCGTGGCGCCCTTGCCGAGGTCGGAGCCGAAGCGCTGCCCGCAGATCTCCAGGTAGATCCCGGCGGCGCGGGCCATCTGTCCGAGCCGGATCATCTGCATGACCATCTGGTCCCGGCGTTCCTCGTCCTTCTTCAGCGCGACGAGGAACAGTTCGGCGACCTCGTCCACCAGCAGCACGACCGGCACCGGGCGGATCTTCTCCGGCAGGGCCCACACGTCGGCCGCACCATGGCTGCTCAGCAGGTCGAAACGGCTCTCCATCTCGCCGACCAGGGCGTCCAGCAGCCCCGATGCTTCGTCGGGCGTCGTGGCGAGTGCCGACAGCCGGGGCGCGTACCCGCGCTGTTCCACACCCCGCTTGCAGTCGATCCCCACCAGAGCGACCGGCATCCGCGCCAGGCCCACGACCAGGTTGCGCAGGTACATGGACTTGCCCGACTGGTTGGCGCCGAGCGTCAGCGCGTGCGGCACCTTCCGGTAGTCCCGGACGAACGCGGTGCCGTCCTCCCGGAGCGCGACCGGGACCGTCATCGGCCCGGACGGGCGGCGCCGCGGCATCTTCACCCGCCGAAGCACGTCGTAGCCGGTCATCCGCAGCTCGACGAAACCCGGCCGGGTCTCGACCACGGAGACGGAGTGGACCCCCCAGGCGTGCCGCAGCCGCTCCGACGCCGCGACCACGTCGGCAGGCTCCAGACCGGCCGGAAGACGGAGCGTTGCCCGCATCCCGGTCGAGGAACCCCGCACGCTACGGATCTTCGGCGGCACGGGCTGAACATCACTGCGCCGGGCGACGCTGCGCACGAGGAACGCCCGCAAGCGGGACGGCTGCACGGTCAGCCCGCACACGTCCATCGTGGAGCGGTACGTCACCGCGAACCGGACCTGTGCCACCGGCAGCCCGACCACGGACCAGAACACCCGCGGCGCGCGGGTCTTCGCGTAGGCGAGACCGCCACCCGCACCGGCCAGCGGGAGGCCGACCTCCCATAAGGCAGTCAGGTCGCCCATGATCAGGCCCCGGCCGTGAGGGCGACGGCGCGGAACGAGATGCCGTGCCGGGTCTGGCCGTTGAACGTGTTCTCCCAGTCCCGCGCCTTGAGGCCGATCACCGACACCGGCATGCCCGGCGTCAGCCCCTCCGGCAGACCGGTCTCCGGAACTGTCACCTGGTAGAGGTTGCCCTCCCCCTCGTCCGAGATCAGCAGGCCCACCGTGGAGAGCCCGGCACCGGTCTCCCGGTCCATCGCGCGCTCACCGGTCTGCTTGCTCACGAGCTTCGGCGTGGGAGCCGTAGCGACGAACACCACGGCGGTCGACGTGTCCACCTTGAACGACGGCATGGTTTCTCCTTCAGAGATGCCAGCAGGAAGCTAGATGACCAACTTGGCTAACCTGGTTGGTCACATCTCGAAGGTAGGAGAGTTGGCTAGCCATGTCAACAACATGACTGCCATGACTGTCCTGGCCTAGGCCACTCGCCTACCATCGACCCATGACCTTCGTCCCCGAGCCCCTAGACCCAGACGACGACCGAGCCCCCTACGAGCAGGTGGCCAGCAGCCTCAGCGCCGCCATCCGAACGCGGCGGCTCGCCCCTGGCGAAAAGCTCCCGTCCCACAAGGAACTGACGGAGCTGTACGGGTTCGCGCGGGCGACGATCCAGCGCGCACTGCGCGACCTGGAAGACGAAGGGCTCGTGGTCTCCCGCAAGGGCAGCGGCGTGTACGTCCGCAACCGGACCGAACGGCCGGCAGGACTGCGGCCCTACGTGGAGCAGGCATTCGCCAAGCAGCACGTGACCATCGATTTCGCCGGGTTCTCCAGCGAGACCCTGCACGGGGCGCTGCAAGAACCGCTCGACAAGATCCGGGTCGGTCGCCTCACGCCGTCTAGCATCACGGTGCGGATACTCGTCCCGGACATGTCCGTGCCCCAGGCCGCGCCGGTACGCATGGCGGATGGGGCCGATGACAAGCGGCTCCGCGACCGCATGCACGAGATCATGGTGAGCTACACCCGCAGCATCAGGGACGCCATCACCGAGCTGGAGCACCTTGGCCTTGTTGCCGAGACCCGGATCAATGTCCGTGTCCACAGCGGCACGCAGTTCTTCAAGCTCTACGTGGTCAACGGTGAGGACGCGTTCTTCGGGTACTACCCGATCCGCCCCAACAAGGTGGTCGCCCAGGGCGAGACGATCGAGATCTACGACCTGGTCGGCAAGGACGCGACGCTCTTCCACCACTCGATCAACGATGGCGAGTCATCGAGTGGAGCCCAGCAGGTCCAGCAGGCTCGCATGTGGTTCGACAGCGTGTGGGAGACCATCGGAAGGGACTACGACCTTGACGCACGATGACCGCCTTTCCGGAGTCCTGGAGAAGGCCCGGGTGGTCTTCTTCGACTTCGACGGCCCCGTGTGCGACGTCTTCGCCGGACTGCCCGCCCCCGAGGTCGCCAAGCAGCTCACGGCACGGCTCTCCGCCCAGGATGAAGCTGCGGGCACCAAGGCCGCCGAGACGGACGACCCGATCGAGGTCCTGCGCATCGCTCACGAAGCCGATGCCAGCTTCGGCCGGGAGGCGGAGCAGGCACTGACGGCCGCGGAAGTCGAAGCCGTGGCGGTGGCGGGTCCGCCGACTCCTGGGGCGGTGGAAGCACTCCAGGCCGCGCGGTTGTCCGGGCGGGCAGTGGTGGTGGTGAGCAACAACTCTGCTGCCTGCGTTCAGCGCTTCCTGGAGCTTCATGGCCTGGGTGAGTACGTCGCGAGGATCGTGGGCCGTCCCTCCGGGGAGCCGCACCTGATGAAGCCCAACCCGTTCCCACTGATCAGGGCGGCGGAGGAGGTGCACGTGGACATCACGCACTGCACCCTGATCGGCGACTCGCTCACGGACATCCAGGCCGCTCATGCAGCCGGCACGACGGTCATCGGCTACGCCAACAAGCCGCACAAGGCAGCGCTGTTTGCCGAAGCCGGGGCCGACGCCATCACGGATGCGATGCAAGCCATCGCCGATGTACTCGCGGCATAGCTGAGGAGCGGCGCGGAGCTGTTACAGGTTTCTCTACCTCATCAAGGCACCCGGCTGCGCTCCGCTCCGCCGGGCGCGCTTCCCGGCTCTGGCTGCGCCCGCGCTCCTGCCTCCGGCCCGCTCGGCGCTGCCGCCGCCGACGCGCGCCCCTACGGCGGGATAGGCCCAAGGGCATGAGCTGAACCTGACGCCCACGGAATCCCTCCCCTCACCGACATGCCTCCGGCGGGGGCGCTCCGACTCCGGGATGCGGGGCCAGTCGTGCGGCCGCAGCTCCGTTGTGGTTCGGGTGGGGCTGTCATCCCGCCTGCCGTCGTCCCAGGGCAAGCCGTAGCAGACCAGCCGCCAGGGGCCCAGGTCGTTCGTCCAGCGGGGCGCTCCACCTGGGCCCCTGGCGACTGCCCTGCTACCACTCCGTGTGGGACGACGGCAGACGGGATGACAGCCGGGGCTCATTGCGGCTGGCGCCAGTCGGATCTGGCACGAGTTGCTGACCCGTTGCCCAAACGGTGACATTAAGCAATAAGTCGGGCAATCGATATGGGAAAGCCGAAAACTTTCCGCGAATCTACGGCCCAACGGAAGACTTGAATGGGATATGCCACCCGAACGGGTGAGCGTGGGGGGTCCCTGGAGTCTTCGACGTGAAGACTTGATGTGCCGTCAAGGTGCAAATGATCCGAGGGGGATGCACCTTCGCTGTGGCGAGCACCCAGGGAGTCGTCCCACGCCAGCAGTTCGGCTCCCTGGGTGCCTCTAGCCCCTCTGAAGTCGAGACCCATCGGAGCTCTCATGAACGACCGTACGCCGACCGGGCCCTTTGGGCATCTCTCAGCAATTGAGCGCGCGAGATTGGCCCGTTATGACAAAATCACGGCCCACCTGTGCTATGTGGGGGTTGCCTTCCTATATCTGACAGCGGCTGTAGCGTCCCTTGCCCTACTCAAGGAGATCGCGAAGGGGGATGGTTCGATGGCGGCCGTCTATCTGGGCCTGGCGACCGCCCTATTCGCGGTTGCCGAGAAGTTCCGTCGCGCCTCACGCCACGCAAGGAGAGGTTTCCTGGAGACGGCCGCGAGGCCGTCCAGGTCGGCGTAGTACAGCAGTGATGTACCGCAACCGCAGCAGCTGGCCCTGTCCGGTAGGGTCCTTCAGGGGCCTTGAAGCGGCTGAAATGGCCGCTGCTGACCGATCTCGCTAGAGCTACGGATCAGAAGGTTGCAGGTTCGAATCCTGCCGAGTGCACAGCCCAAGAGGCCCCCTGGAGAAATCCAGGGGGCCTCTTGCGTTGGACCCGGCGCGAGCCGGGCACTGAGCCAGTCAGTGAACCTGTCACCGGAATGAGGGGGGCCCTCATGGGTCTGTTCGGGAACGCGCACACGGTCGACCCCGTGTCGGCGCAGCGGGACTACGCGCGGCTGCTGGGGCACGGGGAGCAGGTGCACGCGGCGTACCTGCTGATACGCGACACGATCCTCTTCACCGACCGGCGCCTGGTGCTGATCGACAAGCAGGGGATCACCGGCAAGAAGGTGGAGTACCACTCGGTCCCCTACCGGAGCATCACGCACTTCTCCGTGGAGACGGCCGGCCACTTCGACCTGGACGCCGAGCTGAAGATCTGGATCTCGGGGACCGCGGCGCCGCTGCAGAAGACCTTCACCAAGGGCGTGGACATCTACGAGGTCCAGGCGATCCTGACCCAGTTCGTCGCCCGCTAGCCGAAGCGGGCCGAATGGGGTTTGGCCCGGGGACGCTATCGCAGGATGCGATAGCGTCCCCGTACAGGATCGCCGGGATCGGCCGGGGTCCGCGGGACGGCGGGGCGGGAAGCACACGTGGACGACATCGACCGGGCGCTGGTCCTGCGGTTGCAGGAGGACGCCGGCCAGTCCTACGCCGCCCTCGGCGCTGCCGTCGGGCTCTCGGCCGGGGCCACCCACGAGCGCGTGCGCAAGCTGCGCGAGCGGGGGGTCATCCGGCGGACGACCGTCGACGTGGACCCCGCGGCCGTCGGCAGCGGGGTGCTCGCCTACGTGAACGTCGACTCCAACGCCTGGATGGGCGAGTCCGGGGCCGCCTTCGCCGCGATCCCCGAGATCCAGGAGGCCCACATCATCGCGGGCAGCGCCTCGGTCCTGGTCAAGGTCCGCACGGCGAGCACCGAGCAGCTCCAGGACGTGCTGCGCCGGCTCTACGCCATCGAGGGCGTGAGCGGCACCCAGGCGACCGTGGTCCTGGAGACGTTCTTCGAGCGACCGCTCCCGCTGTGATCTGGCGGTGCACCGGCATGGGGTGGAGCGGCGGACAGCCCTCCATCGGCTGGTACGCCGAGGCCGCCGGGCCGGGGTCCGGCGAGCGCAGGAGCGTGCTCGAAGCCGGGCAGCGGCTGGCCTTCGAGGGCCGGGGCGAGCGACGCTGCCTGGGCATCCGGCGGGCCGGGAAGCGGACCCCGTGCCCGACCGCCGCCGCGGTGCCGGGTCGCGCGGGCAACGCCCAGTGCCCCGAATGCGCCCGCCTGGACCGGTCCTTCTCGGTGGCCGCCGACACCAACGCCGCCGATCCGCGGACCTACCGCGTCTACCTCGCCTGGTTCGGGCCCGGCCTGGTCAAGGTCGGGATCACCGCCGAGGAGCGCGGCCCGGACCGGCTGCGGGAGCAGGGCGCGGTGGCCTGGAGCTGGCTCGGACGGGGGCCGTTGATGGCGGCCCGCCGCACCGAGGAGCTGCTGCGGGCCGCGCTCGGGGTGCCCGACCGGATCGCGTACGCCCGCAAGCGCGCCGTACGGGCCGCTCTGCCGCCCGCGGCGGAGCGGGCCCGGGAGGTGGCCGAGCTGCACGCGCGGGCCACCGCGCTCGCCGGATGGCCCGAATCGCTGGAGCGCACGGCCTGCGAGGTCGCCGACCACGCCGGGCTGTTCCACCTCGACGAGCTGCCGGTGCCGGCCCGGGTGATCACGGAGATGACGGCGGGCGGGTCGGTCGAGGGCGTGCTGGTGGGGGCGGCCGGACCGGACCTGCACCTCGGCGACGGGCTCGTGGTGGACACCCGGCTGCTGGCCGGCTGGGCGCTGGCCGCACCGCAGGGGGCGCTGCCGGCCACCCCGGCGCCGTGGAGGGACCTGTCGCCCGCGCTTCCCGCGGCCGAGCAGGACGGGCTCTTCTGACCCGAGCGGCAGCCGGCCCGGCCCGGCCCGGCCCGGCCCGGCCCGGACCTGACCGGCCGAACCGTGGACATCCGAGGGGGCCGACGCCGAGGGTGGGTGCCATGAGCATCCAGACGAGCGGAGCCACGACGCCGCCCGGCACGCCCGGTACGCCCGGAACAGCCGAGACACCGGGAGCGGCGGAAACGCCCGGCACCGCCGAAACGCCCGGCACCGCTGAAACGGCCGCGGCCGTCCACGCCTTCCGCCGGCGGCTCGGGCTCCCCGGGCTGGTCGACGTCCACACGCACTTCATGCCCGCCCGCGTCCTGGCCAAGGTGTGGGACTACTTCGACGCCGCCGGGCCGCTGACCGGCATGCACTGGCCCATCACCTACCGGCACGAGGAGGAGCACCGGGTCGCCCTGCTGCGGGAGTTCGGGGTCCGCGCCTTCACGGCCATGCTGTACCCGCACAAGCCGGCCATGGCGGCCTGGCTCAACTCCTGGTCCGTGGAGTTCGCCGCCCGTACCCCCGACTGCCTGCACACCGCGACCTTCTTTCCGGAGGAAGCAGCCCGGGGGTACGTCCGCCAGGCCGTGGAGAACGGCGCCCGCGTCTTCAAGGCACACCTCCAGGTCGGCGGCTACGACCCCAACGACGCGCTGCTCGACCCCGTCTGGGGTCTGCTCGCCGAGGCCGGGATCCCCACGGTGATCCACTGCGGTTCCATGCCGGCCCCCGCCCGGTTCACCGGGCCCGGACCGGTGGCCCGGCTGCTCGCCCGGCACCCCCGGCTGCCGCTGATCATCGCCCACATGGGGATGCCGGAGTACGCCGAGTTCCTGGACCTCGCCGACCGCCACCCCGAGGTGCGCCTCGACACCACCATGGCCTTCACCGACTTCTCCGAGCGAACCAGCGCCTTCCCGGCAGCGGACCTCGGGCGGCTGGCGGCCCTCGGCGACCGGATCATGCTCGGCACCGACTTCCCGAACATCCCCTACCCCTACGAACACCAGCTGGCCGCCCTGGAGCGGCTGGGCCTCGGGGACGACTGGCTGCGCGCCGTCTGCCACGACAACGCCGCCCGGCTCTTCGGGCTCCCGAGCGGCCCCCAGACGCCCGAGGCGGCCCCGCGGGCCTGAAACGGATTCTCAGGAGAATCACAGGAAGGGCCAAGGGGGCTTTCACCGGGGCGGGTCAGCGTGGTCGCCATGACTGCGACGACCACCTCCCACGCGTCCACGGCCACCGGCAACCCCATGGCCCTCGTCCGGCCCGACGGCGGCCCGTGCCGCGTGCTCGTCGTGGACGACGAGGCCTCGCTCTCCGAACTGCTCTCCATGGCCCTGCGCTACGAGGGCTGCGAAGTCCGCACCGCGGGCGACGGCGCGGGCGCGGTGCGCACGGCGGCGGAGTTCCGGCCCGATGTGGTGGTCCTCGACATCATGCTCCCGGACATGGACGGGCTGGCCGTCCTCGGCCAGCTGCGCCGTCGGCTGCCGCAGGTGCCCGTGCTCTTCCTCACCGCGAAGGACTCGGTCGAGGACCGCATCGCGGGGCTGACGGCGGGCGGCGACGACTACGTCACCAAGCCCTTCAGCCTGGAAGAGGTCGTGGCCCGCCTGCGCGGACTGGTCCGCCGCTCCGGGGCGGCCCAGGCCGCGCGCGGCGAGTCCGTACTGACCGTCGGCGACCTACGGCTCGACGAGGACAGCCACGAGGTCAGCCGGGACGGCCGGGAGATCCACCTGACCGCCACCGAGTTCGAGCTGCTGCGCTACCTGATGCGCAACCCGCGCCGGGTGCTCAGCAAGGCCCAGATCCTGGACCGCGTGTGGTCGTACGACTTCGGCGGCCAGGCCAACGTGGTCGAGCTGTACATCTCCTACCTGCGGCGCAAGCTGGAGAGCGGCCCCGGGCTGCCCTCGATGATCCACACCCGGCGCGGCGCCGGGTACCTGATCAAGCCGAGCGAATAGTGCGGCCGCGGATGCCGGGCCGGCGACCCTGGTCCCTGCGGACCCGGCTCGTCGTCTCGGCCGTCGTCCTCATCGCCGTGGTGGGCACGACCATCGGCGCCGTCACCATCCTCGTCCTGCGCTCCTACCTCGTGAGCCAGCTCGACCACCAGCTCGCGACCTCCGTGAACATGGCCGTCCGCGGCCCCGGCGGTGCGAAGCCGACCCGTGACCCCCTCGCCTTCGTCCTGGGACCCGGCAGCCCCTTCGGCGCCGCCGGGGTACGCCTCGACACGGACGGGAAGGTCATCACGGCGGCCCGCAGCGAACCCGCCGAGGGCGCCGCACCGGACCACCGCCAGCCGCTCACCGAAGCCCAGACCAAGGCCCTCGTCGCCGCCGGGGCGGCCCGCGCGGGCGAGGAGCGGCCGGTCGACGTACGCCTGCACGGCCTGGGCACCTACCGGGTGATCACCGCCGCCGACGGGAGCCTGGTCCTGGGCTTCCCCCTCGACGGGGTCGAATCCACCGTGAACACCCTGATCGTGGTGGAGGTCTGCGTCACCCTGGCCGGGCTGATCGCCGCCTCCCTGGCCGGACAGGCCCTCGTCGGCGTCGCCCTGCGTCCGCTGCGCCGGGTGGCCGCCACCGCGACCCGGGTCTCCGAACTCCGGCTGCACAGCGGCGAACCCGCCCTCGACGAGCGGGTTCCCGATGCGGAGGCGGACCCCCGGACCGAGGTCGGCCAGGTCGGCGCAGCCCTCAACCGGATGCTCGGCCACGTCTCCTCCGCGCTCACCGCACGACAGCAGAGCGAGACCCGCGTCCGGCAGTTCGTCGCCGACGCGAGCCACGAGCTGCGCACCCCGCTGGCCTCCATCCGCGGTTACGCCGAACTCACCCGCCGGGGCCGCGAGGAGACCGGCCCGGACACCCGCCACGCGCTGGGCCGGATCGAGTCCGAGGCGACCCGGATGACCGGCCTGGTCGAAGACCTGCTGCTGCTGGCCCGGCTCGACGCGGGCCGGCCGCTGTCCGCCGCCCCGACCGACCTGGCACCGCTGGTCGTGGACGCCGTCAGCGACGCCCGCGCGGCCGGTCCCGCACACCACTGGCGGCTCGAACTGCCCGCTGAGGCCGCGCCGGTGACCGCCGACGCCGCCCGGATCCAGCAGGTCCTGGTGAACCTGCTGGCCAATGCCCGCACACACACCCCGCCGGGGACCACCGTGACCGCCCGTGTTTCACGTGAAACATCCTCCGTCCGCGTGGAGATCGAGGACGACGGCCCCGGCATCCCGCCCGAGCTGCTGCCCCACGTCTTCGAGCGGTTCGCGCGCGGCGACGCCTCCCGCTCCCGCAACGCGGGCTCCACCGGTCTCGGCCTCGCCATCGTGCGGGCCGTGGTCTCGGCCCACGGCGGGACCGTCGGCGTACGCAGCGAGCCGAACCGGACCCGCTTCGAGGTCCGCCTGCCCCTCCACGCCGAGCCGCCTCTCCACGCCGAGCCCGGGCAGGCGAAGCCGCGGTACTCACAGAGGGGCCACAGCCTCACCACACGGCCGTGACAGCCCGTCCCGCGAGAGTCGGAGCATGCCAACCGACGTCTTTCCCGGGACCGGCGCCCTGCCCGCCCGGGCGCCGCTCGCACCCGTGCCCGGCGAACCCGTACTCGACGTGGTCATCCCGGTCTTCAACGAGGAGGAGGACCTCGGCCCCTGCGTGCGCCGCCTGCACGAGCACCTGACCCGCACCTTCCCGTACGCCTTCCGCATCACCATCGCCGACAACGCGAGCACCGACCGCACCCCCGAGGTCGCGGCGGCCCTGGCACGGTCGATCGGCGGCGTCCGCAGCACCCGCCTGGAGGAGAAGGGCCGCGGCAGGGCCCTGCGCACGGTCTGGGCCGCCTCCGACGCCCCGGTCCTCGCGTACATGGACGTGGACCTCTCCACCGACCTCAACGCGCTGCTGCCCCTGGTCGCCCCGCTGATCTCCGGGCACTCCGACCTCGCGATCGGCACCCGGCTCGCCCGCTCCTCCCGGGTGGTGCGCGGCGCCAAGCGCGAGTTCGTCTCCCGCGCCTACAACCTGCTCCTGCGCTCCTCGCTCGCCGCCCGCTTCAGCGACGCCCAGTGCGGATTCAAGGCCCTCCGGCGCGATGTCGCCGAGCGGCTGCTGCCCCTGGTGGAGGACTCCGGCTGGTTCTTCGACACCGAGCTGCTCGTCCTCGCCGAGCGCGCCGGGCTGCGCATCCACGAGGTGCCCGTCGACTGGGTGGACGACCCGGACTCCTCGGTCCACATCGTCCGCACCGCCACCGAGGACCTCAAAGGGGTCTGGCGGGTCGGCCGGGCCCTCGCCGTCGGCGCCCTCCCCCTCGACCGGATCGCCCGCCCCTTCGGAGACGACCCGCGCGACCGCGCGCTGAGCGGCGTCCCCCGGGGCCTCGCCCGCCAGCTCATCGGATTCTGCGCGGTCGGCCTGCTGAGCACCCTCCTCTACCTGGCGCTCTACTCCGCCTTCCGCTCGGGCGCCGGACCGCAGCTCGCCAACGCCGCGGCCCTGCTGCTCTCCGCCATCGCCAACACCGCCGCCAACCGCCGCCTGACCTTCGGCGTCCGGGGCCGGGACCGGGCCGTGCGCCATCAGGCCCAGGGCCTGGTGGTCTTCGCCATCGGGCTGGCCCTCACCAGCGGCTCCCTGGCCGCCCTCGGCGCGGCCACCACCACTCCCGCGCACGGCACGGAGCTGGCCGTCCTGGTGACCGCCAACCTCGCCGCGACCGTGCTGCGCTTCCTGCTCCTGCGCGCCTGGGTCTTCCCGGACCGCCCCGCTCCCACCAAGGACGACCTGCGATGACCACGGCCCTGCCCCTCCTGGACCCACCCTTCCCCGAAGGCGCCCCCGCCGCCGCGGTACCGCTGCGGCCCCGCTGGGAGCGCCCGGCGCTCGCCGTGCTCCTCCTGGCCACCGCCGTCCTCATGCTGTGGGGCCTCGGCGCCTCCGGCTACGCGAACTCCTTCTACTCCGCCGCGGTCCAGGCGGGCAGCGAGAGCTGGAAGGCCTTCTTCTTCGGCTCCTCCGACGCGGGGAACTCGATCACGGTCGACAAGCCCCCGGCCGCCCTGTGGCCGATGGCCCTGTCCGTACGGCTCTTCGGCCTCGGCGGCTGGCAGATCCTGGTCCCGCAGGCCCTCATGGGCGTCGGCACCACGGCGGTCCTGTACGCGGCCGTCCGCCGCCGGTTCGGGCCGGTGGCCGGACTGCTCAGCGGCACGGTCTTTGCGCTCACCCCGGTGGCCGCGCTGATGTTCCGCTTCAACAACCCCGACGCGCTGCTGGCTCTGCTGATGACCGTCACCGTCTACTGCGTGCTGCGCGCCCTCGAAGGCGCCCGCACGAAGTGGCTGGTCTGGGCGGGCGTCGCCGTCGGCTTCGCCTTCCTCACCAAGACCCTGCAGGCCTTCGTCATCCTGCCGCCGCTCACCCTCCTCTACGCCGTCTGCGCGCCCACCCGGCTGCGCCGCAGGCTGGGCCAGCTGTGCCTGGCCGGACTGGCCATGGTCGTCGCCGGCGGCTGGTGGGTGGCCGTCGTCGAGCTGTGGCCCGCCTCCTCCCGCCCGTACATCGGCGGCTCGCAGAACAACTCCTTTCTGGAGCTCACCCTCGGCTACAACGGTCTCGGCCGGATCAACGGCGACGAGACCGGCAGCGTCGGCGGTGGTGCGCGCGCCGGTGGCGGCCCGGGCGGCGGTGGCGGGGGCTGGGGCGAGACCGGGATCGACCGGCTCTTCTCGGCCAACATCGGCGGCCAGATCTCCTGGCTGCTCCCGGCGGCCCTGGTGCTGCTCGTCGCCGGTCTGGTGATCACCTGGCGGGCCCGGCGCGCGACCGACTCCCTGGAGAGCACGGCCAGGGCGTCCTTCCTGGCCTGGGGCGGCTCGCTGCTGGTCACCGCGCTGGTCTTCAGCTACATGCAGGGCATCTTCCACGAGTACTACACGGTGGCGCTGGCGCCCTACGTGGCCGCGCTGACCGGCATGGGCACGGCCGTGCTGTGGGAGGAGCGGGGCAGCCGGGCCGCCGCGCTCACCCTGTCGGGCACCCTGGCGCTGACCGCGGTGTGGTCGTACGTCCTGCTGGGCCGGGCCGCGGGCTATCTGCCCTGGCTGCGCTGGACGGTGCTCGTGTCCGGACTGCTCGCCGCGGCGGGGCTCCTGGCGGGCGCCCGCTTCGGCCGCCGGGCCGTGCTCGGCGCGGCGGCGCTGGGCCTGGGCGCGGCACTGGCCGGGCCCTTCGCGTACACCCTGGACACGGTGGGCACCGCGCACACCGGCTCGATCGTGACGGCCGGTCCGGCGGTCGCGGGCGGCCGGGGCCCGGGCGGCACGGGTGCGGGCCCGCGGTTCGCCGGGGCGGAAGGCGGCCCCGGCCGGGGCGGCTTCCCGCGCGGGGTACCGCCGCAGAATGCGGGCCGGGGCACCGGACCGGGCGCGACCGCGCCGGGCGGCCCCGCGGGCCAGGGCGGTCCCGGCGCCGGCCGTCCCGGCGGCGGGGGCATGGGCGGTCTGCTGGGCGGTACGAAGGCGAGCGCGGCGGCCACGGCGGCCCTGCGCGCGGACGCGGACCGCTACACCTGGGCGGCGGCGGCCATCGGCGCGCAGAACGCCGCGAGCTACCAGCTCGCCTCGGGCGAACCCGTCATGCCGATCGGCGGTTTCAACGGGAGCGATCCCTCGCCGACGCTGGCGCGGTTCCAGGAGTACGTGAAGGCCGGAAGGATCCACTACTTCATCGGCCAGGCCACGCAGGTGGGAACCGCCGCGGGAGCGGGCGAGGGCGGCGGCCGGGGTGCGACCCGCGCCGGTGGCCCCGGCGGTGGCACCAGCAGCGCCATCGAGGCCTGGGTGAAGGCGAACTACCGCTCCACCACGGTCGGGGGAGCCACCTTCTACGACCTCACCCCGTCCTGAGCCGGGCCCCGCAGCCGTACTTCCCGTACGGCTGCGGGGCCCGGTCCGGCGGGCGCCGGAGGACGAGAACGGGGCGCTCAGTTCCCCGAGCGGTTCACGAGCCGTCTGCCGAGCGGTTCACCGGCCCGGCAGGGACCTGGGCCTCGGCGACGACGGGCGCGGCGGCCGTCGCGGTGGCCGGGGAGGCGGCCACCGGCGCGTCGGCCATCGGCTTCGAGCGCAGCGCGACCTCCTTGATGAAGACCACGAGCACCAGCGCGAGCAGCGCGGTCGGGGCGGCGTAGAGGAAAACGTCGCCGACGCCGTGCCCGTACGCCGACTCGATGACCGTACGGAAGGGCTCGGGCAGCTCGTGCACGTCGGGGATGGACCCGCCGCCGGTGCCGCCGTGGCCCATGGCCGCCGCCTTCGGGCCGAGTGCGGCCAGACCGTCCTTGACGTAGTGCGTCACCCGGTTCGCCATCACCGCGCCGAGCGCCGAGACGCCCACCGCGCCACCGAGCGAGCGGAAGAAGGTGACGACGGAGCTGGCCGCCCCGAGGTCCTCGGGGGCCACCTGGTTCTGCGTGGCGAGGACCAGGTTCTGCATCATCATGCCGAGCCCGAGACCGGTCAGCGCCATGTAGAGCGCGATGTGCCAGTACGGGGTGTCGTGGCGCAGCGTGCCGAGCAGGCCCAGTCCGGCCGTCAGCAGGACGCCGCCGGAGACCAGCCAGGCCTTCCACTTGCCGGTCTTGGTGATCACCTGACCGGAAACGGTGGAGGAGACGAACAGCCCGCCGATCATCGGAATCGTGAGGATTCCGGACATCGTCGGGGTCTCGCCCCGGGCCAACTGGAAGAACTGGCTGAAAAACACGGTGCCCGAGAACATCGCGACGCCGACGAACAGCGAGGCCGCCGAGGCCAGCGTGATGGTCTTGTTGCGGAACAGGCGCAGCGGAATGATCGGTTCGCTCGCCCGGGACTCGACGAGGACGAAGAGCAGGCCGAGGGCCACGGACCCGCCGGTCATCGCCCAGGTCTGCCAGGAGATCCAGTCGTACGAGGTGCCGGCCTGGGTGACCCAGATCAGCAGGGTGGAGACGGCGCCGCTGATGAGCAGCGCCCCGAGCCAGTCGACCTTGACGTCCCGGCGTACGACCGGGAGCCGGAGCGTCTTCTGCAGGACGATCAGCGCGATGACCGCGAAGGGGACGCCGACGTAGAAGCACCAGCGCCAGCCGAGCCACGCGGTGTCGGTGATGACCCCGCCGAGCAGCGGGCCGCCGACGGTGGCGACGGCGAAGACCGCGCCGAGGTAACCGGAGTACCGGCCGCGCTCGCGCGGGGAGATCATCGCGGCCATCACGATCTGGGCGAGGGCCGAGAGGCCGCCGACGCCGATGCCCTGGACCACGCGGCAGGCGATCAGCGTGCCGGTGTTCTGGGACAGACCCGCGACGACCGAGCCGAGGACGTAGATGACCAGGGATATCTGGACCAGCAGCTTCTTGCTGAAGAGGTCGGACAGCTTGCCCCACAGGGGGGTCGCGGCGGTCATCGACAGCAGGGCGGCCGTGACCACCCACGTGTAGGAGGACTGGGTGCCGCCGAGATCGCTGATGATCTGCGGCAGGGCGTTCGAGACGATCGTGGAGGACAGGATCGCCACGAACATGCCGAGCATCAGGCCGGACAGCGCCTTCATGATCTGCGGGTGCGTCATGGGTGCGCCGTCCGGCACGGGCTCCGGCCGGCCGCCTCCCCGCACACCGGTGGGTGTGGTCGTCGCCATGTGGTTCCTTAGGTCTAGAAGCTCGATCGGAGTCGGGCCAGCAGGGTGGTCAGAAGGGTGATGTCCTCGGCGGCCCAGTCGCCCAGCGTCCTCTTCAGGGCGGCCGTGGAGCGCGCGCCCAGTTCGAGGAGCAGGGCGCGGCCCGCCGGAGTGAGGCGCAGGATCCGGGACCGGCCGTCGCCGGGGTCCGCCTCGCGGGCGATCCAGCCGCGTTCGGCCACGTGGGCCACGTGACGGCTGGTCACCGAGATGTCGATCGCCAGCAGTTCGGTGAGGCGGCTCAGCCGCATCTCACCGTGCCGGTCGAGGACGGCGAGGACGGCGGCGGATCCGGGCGGGCACTCGGGCGGGAGGGTACGGGCGAGCTCGCGCTTGACGGCACCGATGGCGGTGAGCTGACGGGCCAGCTCCGCGTACAACTCGTGCTGCCCGTGCTGCTCGTGCTGCGTCTCTCGCGTGAGCACCGCGCTCCCCTCCCCATGTTGTTGCTTTGGGCAACCATATAAGCGGATGGTTGCTACAGGCAAACGAATCGGGGGGAGGGGGCGGTAAAGGAATCGGAAAACCGGCTAGGGTCCTGAGCCATGGCTGCACACACCAACTCCCAGGGCCCCGAGGGCAACTACGACCCCGCGGGCAGCACCCAGATGTTCCGCGCCTTCGTCGACGAGGCGGAGACCGCCCGCCCGGCGGCCGCGGCCGCCTCGCACCGGCAGCAGGCCTCCAGGACGGGGCTGTGGCTGGCGCTCGCGGCCGCGCTCGTGGTCGTGATCGGCGCGGTCGCCTGGCTCGCGCTCGGCTGAACCCCGCCCTGCGGGGCGGTCAGTTCCAGGTGGCGGTGACCCGCTGGGTGTCGACGTGCATGCCCAGGGGGACCCGCCAGGACTCCACGCACACCGTGTACGTCTGCGTCTTCGCCGACCCGCCCGCGATCGGGGCGGGCAGGGGCTGGGCCGACGTGATCGTGGCCCAGTCGATGCCGAGCGCGCCGATGATGTGGGTGGAGAAGGTCACCGTGCCCGAACGGGCCGCCGTGTTGCCCGTGTTGGTGAAGGTGACGCCGACGCGCTCGCACCAGCGGTCCGCCGCCGCCGACCGTGCGGGGGCGCCGAGCACGAGCCGGGCCGGGGTGCTCGCCGGAGGCGTGGGCGTGGCCGTTCCGCCGGTGCCGCCCGACCCGCCGGTGCCGCCCGAGGAGCCTGTCCCGCCCGACCCGCCGGTGCCGCCCGAGGAGCCTGTCCCGGGGGAGCTGCCCGACCCGCCGGATGAGGTGGCGCCGCCGGACGCGGGGGCGCTGCCCCGGGGGTTCGGGGCGGGTGTCGTCGGGCTGGTGCCCGGTCCGCCGGGCGGGGTGGATCCGGGGGCGCTCGCGGAGCCCGTGGGGGCGCCCGGGACGGCTCCGCCCGCGCCGGAGCCATCGGTCGCCGGGTTTCCCGGCGCATTGGGCGACGTACTCGTGGATCGGGCGGCGGTGCCCGCGGCCGAGGGGTCGGCGAGGGGATGGTACTCGACCGCGCCCCGGGGGGCCACGGTCTCCCCCGCGCCCCGTTCGGGACCCGGGGCGGCGGCGCCCACGGCCACGTAGCCGTCGCGCGGCGGACCGCCGCAGCCCGTCAGGGTCACGGCGGTCACACACACGGCAAGCAGGGTGAGCGGTCCCTTTCGCATCGCGCCAGTTTTCCTGACGGAGTGTCAATTGGGAAGCGCTCGCGGCATGGTTACCCGGCTCGCCCGGCGGGCCCGGTGGCCGGGTTACTCGCCGATCAGGCCCTGGCGCAGCTGGGCCAGGGTGCGGGTCAGCAGCCGGGAGACGTGCATCTGCGAGATGCCGACCTCCTCGCCGATCTGCGACTGGGTCATGTTGGCGAAGAAGCGCAGCATGATGATCTGCCGCTCCCGGGGCGGGAGCTTGGCGAGCAGCGGCTTGAGCGACTCGCGGTACTCGACGCCTTCGAGCGCGGTGTCCTCGTACCCCAGCCGGTCCGCGAGCGAGCCCTCGCCGCCCTCGTCCTCGGGCGAGGGCGAGTCGAGCGAGGAGGCGGTGTAGGCGTTGCCCACGGCGAGGCCGTCGACGACGTCCTCCTCCGAGACCCCGAGCACGGCGGCCAGCTCCGGCACGGTCGGCGAGCGGTCCAGCTTCTGGGCCAGCTCGTCGCTCGCCTTCGTCAGCGCGAGCCGCAGTTCCTGGAGCCGGCGCGGGACGCGGACGGACCAGGAGGTGTCGCGGAAGAAGCGCTTGATCTCCCCGACGACGGTCGGCATCGCGAACGTCGGGAACTCCACCCCGCGTTCGCAGTCGAACCGGTCGATCGCCTTGATCAGGCCGATCGTGCCGACCTGGACGATGTCTTCCATCGGCTCGTTGCGGCTGCGGAAGCGCGCGGCCGCGTAGCGGACCAGCGGCAGGTTCAGCTCGATCAGGGTGTCGCGTACGTACGCCCGGTCGGGGCTGTCCGCGTCCAGGGCGGCGAGCCGGTGGAACAGGGAGCGGGAGAGCGAGCGGGTGTCATTGGGCGCTGGCGGGGCTTCCGTGCGGTCGGACACAGCGGGCGTCTCGCTCTTGACGAGCGTGAGCACCTTGGAGCTGCCCTGTTCTACGGACATGCCACCCCCTTGGGATCGCGGACGGTCGCGGTGGCGCGCCCGTCGGAGGAACGCAGCCTCCACCTGAATACCGGAGGCGGGGCTGCGGCAAACGCGGTTCCAGCAGAATGTCACATGTCGGCAACACGCTGTAGCGCCAAGTCGACATATAACTCCAGCGACAGAAGGGGTGTAGCCGGGCATGTCGGTAAAGCGTCCGGAGGCTTTCACCCGTACCGGTTACGCCTCGATCCTGTTTGCGGACCGCAGTCGCGCGAAGCTCCGGGCGAGCAGCCGGGAGACGTGCATCTGGGAGACGCCCAGCTCCGCGCTGATCTGCGACTGCGTCAGATTGCTGTAGTAGCGCAGGAGCAGGATCCGCTGCTCGCGCTCGGGCAGCTGGACGAGCAGGTGGCGGACCAGGTCGCGGTGCTCGACCCCGGTCAGCTCCGGGTCCTCGTAGCCGAGCCGGTCCAGCAGGCCGGGCATGCCGTCGCCCTCCTGGGCGGCTTCGAGCGAGGTCGCGTGGTAGGAGCGCCCCGCCTCGATGCAGGACAGCACCTCGTCCTCGCCGATGCGCAGCCGCTCGGCGATCTCGGAGGTCGTGGGCATGCGTCCGTGGAGCGTGGTGAGGTCCTCGGTGGCCGCGTTGACCTGGACCCACAGCTCGTGGAGGCGGCGCGGGACGTGGACGGTGCGGACGTTGTCGCGGAAGTACCGCTTGATCTCGCCCACGACGGTCGGCATCGCGAAGGTGGGGAACTGGACCCCGCGTTCCGGATCGAACCGGTCGATCGCGTTGATGAGCCCGATCGTGCCGACCTGGACCACGTCCTCCATCGGCTCGTTGCGGCTGCGGAAGCGGGCGGCCGCGTACCGGACGAGCGGGAGGTTCGCCTCGATGAGGGCCCCGCGGACCCTGCTGTGCTCGCTGGTGCCCGGTTGCAGGTCCTTGAGGCGCCCGAAGAGGACCTGCGTCAGGGCCCGGGTGTCGGCGCCACGGGTGCTCGGGGGGCGGCGGGCGAAGGCGACGGCCGTCGTGACGGCGCCGGCCGCGTCGGACGGTGGATCGGTCTGCGGGTCCTGCTGGGGTGGCACCTGAGGCGCAGTACTGGCCGGCACGGTCACGCCACCCCTTCAGTCAAGTCAACCAATCAGTCAAAAGCGGTCATAGCATCACAAGACATGTGCACTGTGCGCAAGCACCCTATCTAGCCGTGTTGAGGGCAAGTTGGGAATTTAGTGAGCATTAAGGGGCAATGCGAATCGAACGGGAACGCAAAAAGCCCCCCACCCGTCGGAGTGGGGGGCCGGGAAATCCGGAAGCCGCAGCAGCGTACGGGTTCAGCGCACCAGTGCGGTCATGAACTCGCCGATGCCGGAAGCGGCGTCCGAGATGCCCTGGAAGCCGATCTGAACGAATTCAGCCGCTTTGACCGGTTGGGTGATGATCACATAAAGCACGAAGACGACGAGTCCGCCCACGACGACCTTCTTGATGTCCACGAGCGGGTTCGGCCTCCCCTGCCGGTCCTTGCAACGACGAGTGAGTCTAACCGGTCAGGTTCGATCACTCACCTGTCCTTTAAGGACCAATGACCCGGCGTTCCGGGCCCTTTGGCGCCGAGGAGGCGGTGGCGGGGGGAGCAGGATGGGGGTGCGCCCACCGGTTCTGGCAGGAAACCGGGGGGTGAGGGACAGGGCCTCACTGCGGGGTCCGGCCGCGGGCTTCCCCCCCCCCTGACCGCGGCCGGGTCGGCAGGTCCCGTCCTCTTCGGGGGAAGTGACGTGTCCCCCCGATGTCACTTCCCCCGTCCCACCCGTACGAAGGTCCCGGCTCCGGCCGGGGCCTTTGACGCGTTGGGCACGCGCCGGTGCGGCCCTACTCGATGCCGGTCACCAGATTGGCCACCGGCGCCACCGGGTCCACCACGGGCGAGAGCTGGTCGGGGAGGTTCATCAGCTGGTTGAGCTGGTTCAGTTCGTTGAGCTTCGCGCCGATCTCCTGCACCGACCCCGGAGTCGCGCCCGCGGGCATCCCGGGAGCGGCGACGGGCAGGTCAGGCAGGGTGATCGGGGCGGCGGAGGCGAGGGGGGCGGTGGCGGCGGCGAAACCGGCCGTGGCGCCCGCGAGGGCCAGGGCTGCGAGCATGCGCTGGGTCTTGGTCATGCCGTGTCAACGGCCGAGCACCCGGCCGGTCACGCCCGCCCCGCCCGACACGGCCGCGGGCTCACTGGTGCGGAGTACGCGCGCGGGGCCGCCGGCGCCTCCGGAACGGGCGGCGCATGCCCCCGGATACGCCGAGAGAGTCCCGACGGATACGCCGAGAGCCCCGACCCTTGCGGGGCGGGGCTCTCGGATCAGAGCGGTAGCGGTGGGATTTGAACCCACGGACAGCTTGCACCATCACACGCTTTCGAGGCGTGCTCCTTCGGCCGCTCGGACACGCTACCGAGAGAGAGCTTAGCCCAAGGTGGCCCGTGCTCTGAAATCGATTCCCCGGGACGCGCGGACGGCTCGCGCCGGGCGCCCCGCCCCGCGGCTCGGGGGCCGGTGCCGGGACCGGAACCTGCGCCTCACAGGTTCCGGAAGAAGTCCGTCAGCTGCCGCGCGCACTCCTCGGCGAGCACGCCCGGGATCACCTCCGGCCGGTGGTTGAGCCTGCGGTCCCGTACGAGGTCCCAGAGCGACCCGGCGGCGCCCGCCTTCTCGTCGCTCGCGCCGTAGACGACGCGGGCGATCCGGGACTGTACGAGCGCGCCCGCGCACATCACGCACGGCTCCAGGGTCACCACGAGCGTGCACCCGGGCAGCCGCCATTCCCCGAGCCGCGCCGCGGCCCGGCGGATGGCGACCACTTCGGCGTGCGCCGTCGGATCGCCGGTCGCCTCGCGCTCGTTGTAGCCGGTCGAGAGCAGGCCGCCGTCCGGGCCGAGCACGACGGCGCCGACCGGCACGTCACCGGCCGGGACCGCCCGGGCGGCCTCCGACAGCGCCAGGCGCATGGAGGTCCGCCACGGGTCCCGGACCGGATCGGTCCCGCGGTCGTCTGGGTGGACGGGGGGATCGGGGACGGGGTGGTGCGCGGGGCCCACTAGCGGACGGCCTCCAGCACCTCGGTCGCGCCGAGCGATTCGGCGATCTGCGTGAGCGCGTCCCCGTCGAGGTCGAGCAGTTCCTTGTGGCCCACGCCGAGGTCGTCGAGGAGCCGGGGGTCGCCGAGCGGCCCCGCGGGCACCGGCTCCGCGCCGGCCCCCACCCCGTCGTCCACGTCGTCGACCGCGTCCTCGGTCGAGGTTCCCTGCTCGAACACGGCGACCACGTCCTCTTCGCCGTCCTCGGTGCCGTCGAGGTCCAGCACGTCGAGTTCGTCTTCCTCCTCGTCGCTGCCGAGCAGCTCGTCGGTGAGCATCGAGCCGTAGGAGCTGCGGGACGCCGCGGCGGCGTTCGAGACGAAGATCCGCGGGTCCTCCTCCCCGTCCACGCGGACGACGCCGAACCAGGCGTCCTCCTGCTCGATGAGGGCGACCACCGTGTCGTCGTCGACAGCGGTGGACCGGGCGAGATCGATCAGATCGGTCAGCGACTCGACGTTGTCGAGATCCGTGTCGCTCGCTTCCCACCCGTCTTCGGTGCGCGCGAGCAGTGCGGCGAAGTACACCGTGACTCTCCCACTGGTCATAGGCGTGCCGGTTGGAGGTCCCCCCGGCCGGAGGTTGGGGTGGAACGGCCGTCGTGCTCGCCGTACTGCCCCGCCCAATCGGCATCGTGGCAGAAACAGCGGCTTTGCGAGAGGTCTTCGGCGCTGCCGCGTGCCGCGCCGTGTCGCCGGTGGGCTGCTCGGGGGGTGTCCGGGGGCCGACCGGGGGGCGTGCGGGCGGGGCGCGGCGCGGACCGCGGGCGCGCACCGGGCACGCGGGACCGCCGGGGCGCGGATGCCGTGCGGATGCCGTGCGGGCGCGGCCAGGACGCCGTACGGGCGCGGCTCACCAGCGGAACGTGCGCATCCGCATCTGCTGGCGCATCCGGGCCGCGCGGGCACGCCGGGGCTGCACCCGGTCGCGCAGCTCGCGGGCCTCGTTGAGGTCGCGCAGGAACTGCGCGCGTCGCGCCCTTCGCTGCGCGGCGCTCTCCTGCGCCTGCGGTACTTCCCGGTCCTCTTCGATCGGCTGAACGTCGGGCATCCGCCACCACCCCGGCTGGTCCGGTCGTCCTCCTCCGCGTCGCGAAGCAGACCCCCCGCCACTCACCTTCCCCCCGACCCCCGGGTTGATGCCAGGGCTCGGCGGCATTGTCCCGGCACAGTTCCGGCATTTCGGCAGGTCACACGAGCGACGGAACGGGCCGGGCGGCCGGGCGGGGTCCGGGGCCGGTCCGCCCGGTTACTGTGGAGTCATGCGGATTCATGTCGTCGACCACCCGCTGGTGGCGCACAAACTCACCACTCTGCGCGACGCGCGCACGGACTCCCCGACGTTCCGGCGGCTCGCCGACGAGCTGGTGACCCTGCTCGCCTACGAGGCGACCCGGGACGTCCGCACCGAGCAGAGCGACATCGTCACTCCGGTCGGCCCGACGACGGGCGTCAAGCTCTCCCACCCGCGCCCGCTGGTGGTGCCGATCCTGCGCGCCGGTCTCGGCATGCTCGACGGCATGGTGCGGCTGCTGCCCACCGCCGAGGTCGGGTTCCTGGGCATGGTCCGCAACGAGGAGACCCTGGAGGCCTCCACGTACGCGACGCGCATGCCCGAGGACCTCTCCGGGCGCCAGGTCTACGTCGTGGACCCGATGCTGGCCACCGGCGGCACGCTGGTCGTGGCGATCCAGGAGCTGATCAAGCGCGGCGCCGACGACGTCACCGCCGTGGTGCTGCTGGCCGCGCCCGAGGGCGTCGAGCTCATGGAGCGCGAGCTGGCGGGCGCGCCGGTGACCGTCGTGACGGCCGCCGTGGACGAGCGCCTCAACGAGCAGGGCTACATCGTGCCGGGGCTGGGCGACGCGGGCGACCGCATGTACGGCTCGGCGGAGTAACCGGCGAAGCGGCCGAGAACAGAACGGACCGCCCCCGAGCCGACGCGGCTTCGGGGGCGGTCCGGCGTTTCCGCGGCCGGGGCGGGGCCGGGGCGGCCCGGTCAGCAGGTTTTGGCGGCCGCGGGCCTGGGGTGGGCCAGGAGGGCCACCGTCTTGTCCGCGTCCTCCTTCTTGGTCAGCTCCGTGAAGGCGTCCCCGAGGATCAGGTCGATGTCCGCGCCCGCGCGGGTGTCGGTCTGCGGAGAGGCACCGGCCAGCTGCGCGCCGAGCACCGAGAAGGCGGCCTTGTCGGTCTTGGGCGAGCCGAGCAGTATCCCGGGGCCGGTGACCTTCTTGTCGAAGCCGGCGGGGGCGTTGCCGACGTTGGCGACGACGAACCCGCGTTTCTTCAGTTCCTCGCCGACGGCCTTGGCCAGGCCCGCGCGCGGGGTGGCGTTGTAGACGTTGACGGTGATCTGGCCGGGCTGCGGGAGCGCGGCGGCCGGTTTGCCCGCGGCGCCTCCCGCCGTGTCGGTCCTGGAGACGGGTTTCGCGCTCGCGGCGGCCTTCGCGCAATCCTTGGCCGCGGTCGTGCGCTTGCCGCCGTCGCCCCGGAAGACGCCGATGAGCTGCAGCCCCCCGTAGCCGAGCAGGGCGAGCGCGACGACCGCTCCGAGCACGGCGAACACGATCCGCCGGCGTCGCCGGGGACGGTGCATGCGGGGGTAGGCGGCTCCCGTGACGCGGTACTTTCCGCCCATGCCGGGGGGAGTGAGCATGCTCATGAGCGGCAGCGTAGTGCGGCCCCGTGGGGATGCCTACTCAATGATCTGTTCATAGGCCAAGGGAGACCCGAAAGGCGCAATCCAGGGGATACCCGACACCCGGTGCGGATGCCCGGACCCCTTCACGCGCCCGCGCGTCAGCCCATTTCGAGGACGCGGGCGTGCAGCACCTGGCGCTGCTGGAGCGCGGCGCGGACGGCGCGGTGCAGCCCGTCCTCCAGATAGAGGTCGCCCTGCCACTTCACGACGTGCGCGAAGAGGTCGCCGTAGAAGGTCGAGTCCTCGGCGAGCAGCGTTTCGAGGTCCAGCTGCCCCTTGGTGGTCACCAGCTGGTCCAGCCGGACCGGGCGCGGGGCGACGTCCGCCCACTGCCGGGTGGTTTCCCTGCCGTGGTCGGGGTACGGCCGCCCGCTTCCGATGCGCTTGAAGATCACACGGAAAGCCTACCGGTCAAGGGGCTGCGGGCGCAGCCTCGCCTTCGGGGTGCAAAAGTGGCGGATAGTGCTATTTCGGGAGTGATGCATGAGCGAGAGCAGCCACGAGAACGGCGACACGGCGGCCGGAGCCGCCGCCGACCGGATCGCCGCCGGGTACGCCTTCACCGGACCGGCACTCGACCTGGGGGCCCTGCTCTGGGACGGGAATTGCCTTCCGGACCACCAGATCCGCATCCCGCTGTCCATGCTCAACCGGCACGGGCTCGTCGCGGGCGCGACCGGCACCGGCAAGACCAAGACGCTCCAGCTGATCGCCGAGCAGCTCTCGGCGCACGGCGTGCCGGTCTTCCTCGCCGACATCAAGGGGGACGTCTCCGGCATCTCGGCGCCCGGTGCGCCGGGCGAGAAGGTGCGGGAGCGGGCCGAGGACGTCGGCCAGGACTGGCGGGCCACGGGCCACCCCGGCGAGTTCTACTCGCTCGGCGGCATCGGGCCCGGAATCCCGGTACGGGCGACCGTGACCAGTTTCGGGCCGGTGCTCATGTCGAAGGTGCTCCAGCTCAACCAGACCCAGGAGCAGTCGCTCGGCCTGATCTTCCACTACGCGGATGCCAAGGGCCTGGAACTCATCGACCTCAAGGACCTGCGGGCCACCGTCGCCTTCCTCGTCTCCGACCAGGGGAAGGCGGAGCTGAAGGGGATCGGCGGGCTCTCCACGGTCACCGCCGGGGTGATCCTGCGCGCGCTCACGGCGTTCGAACAGCAAGGGGCCGCGGAGTTCTTCGGGGAGCCGGAATTCGACACCGGCGAATTCCTCCGTACGGCGGCGGACGGGCGCGGCACCGTCTCTGTCCTGGAGCTGCCCGCGGTCCAGGACCGGCCGCAGCTCTTCTCCACCTTTCTGATGTGGCTGCTCGCGGACCTCTTCCACGACCTGCCGGAGGTCGGCGACCTGGAGCAGCCGAAGCTCGTCTTCTTCTTCGACGAGGCGCACCTCCTCTTCAACGGCGCGTCGAAGGCCTTCCTCGACTCCCTCACCCAGACCGTCCGGCTCATCCGTTCCAAGGGCGTGGGCATCTTCTTCGTGACGCAGACCCCGAAGGACGTGCCGGCCGACGTCCTCGCGCAGCTCGGCAACCGGGTGCAGCACGCGCTGCGCGCCTTCACCCCGGACGACGCGAAGGCGCTCAAGGCGACGGTCAGGACGTTCCCCACGTCGGAGTACGACCTGGAGGAACTGCTCACCGCACTGGGCACCGGCGAGGCCGTCGTCACCGTGCTCAGCGAGAAGGGCGCGCCGACGCCGGTGGCCGCGACCCGGCTGCGCGCCCCGCAGTCGCTGATGGGGCCGGTCGAACCGGCCGAGCTCGACCGGGCGGTGAAGGCCTCGCCGCTGTACGCGCGCTACGCCGAGCCCGTGGACCGCGAGTCGGCGTACGAGAAGATCAGCGCCGAGCAGGCGGCCGCGGAGGCCGCGGCGGAGGCGGCGGCCGCCCAGGCGCAGGCGGAGAAGGAGGTGAAGGAGGCCCGGAAGACGGCGGGCGGCGCCGCGAAGCCGGATCCCTCGCTGGCCGAACAGGTGGTGGGCAGCGGGCTGTTCCGCTCGCTGGCCCGCTCGATCGGGACCCAGCTGGGCCGGGAGATCTCCCGCTCGCTCTTCGGCACGGCGAAGCGGCGCCGCTGAGGGAGGTCCCGCCGGGGAGCGGACCCCGCCCGGACGTTCCGGGCCTCCAGGGGGAATCGAGCCATCCGGGTGACGTCCCCGTACCCGACGCTGAGAGACTCGTGGAATGCGGACCGAACTCACCGACACCACGTCCAGCCAGGTAAACCGGGCCCTGCTGGCGGCCCGGCGCGCCGTCGGCAGCCCGACCATGGGCCTCGTCCTGACCCTGGTGGTGGTCACCGACGAGGAGAACGCCTACGACGCCGTCCGCGCGGCCTCGGAGGCCTCGCGCGAGCACCCCTGCCGGATCATCGCCGTCATCAAGCGGACCGCGCGGGGCCCGCACAAGCTGCGCCAGACCCGGCTCGACGCCGAACTGCGGGTCGGCGGCTCGGACGCCGGCAGCGGCGAGGTCGTGCTGCTGCGGCTGCACGGCGAACTGACCGGCCACCCGGGCCCCGTGGTGCTGCCGCTGCTGGTGCCGGACGCGCCCGTGGTGGCCTGGTGGCCCGCCGACGCCCCGGCCGATCCGGCCCGGGACCCGCTGGGCGCCCTGGCCAAGCGCCGGATCACCGACGCCCAGTCGGCGCTGGACCCGGTCGCGGTGCTGGACGAGCGGGCCGCGGTGTACGCCCCGGGGGACACCGATCTCGCGTGGACCCGGCTGACCCCCTGGCGGGCCCTGCTGGCCGCCGCCCTGGACCAGAAGCCGCTCCCGGTGACCGGCGGGTCCGTCGAGAGCGAGGGCGACAACCCGAGCGCCGAGCTGCTGGCCCGGTGGCTGGAGGACCGGCTCGGGGTGCCCTTCACCCGGGTGACCACCGAGGGCCCGGTCATCACCCGGGTCCGGCTGGAGACCACGGGCGGCGAGATCCGGGTGGACCGGCCCAAGGGTGCGCTGGCCACGCTGGTGCTGCCGGGGAGTCCGGACCGTACCGTCGCGCTGAAGATCCGCAGCAACGCCGAGCTGATCGCGGAGGAGCTGCGCCGCCTGGACGCCGACGAGACCTACGGCTCGGCGCTGCGCCGGCGGCCGCTCCAGGCGGCGCTCTCGGCGTAGTGGTTGTCGTAGAGGGGTGAAGAGTCCTTGATGTCCTGGACGCTCGCCCCGCCCGCGTGGACCCGGCCGAGCAGCCGGTAGTAGTCGAAGCGCCCCATGCCGGGCGTGAAGCCGACGAGCACCTCGGCGGTGTGCCCGGCGGCGGGCGCGAAGGCGTGCTTGACGCCGGGCGGCACGGCGAGGAAGTCGCCCGCGCCGAGCGTGCGGACCTCGTCGTCGACGAGGACGTCGAGCTGCCCGGAGGTCACGAAGAAGAACTCGGTCGCCTTGGTGTGGAAGTGCACCGGAGCACCCGCCGCGCCCTCGTCGAAGACCGCGGTGTTGCAGGTCAGCGCGCCGCCGGTGGTGTCCGAGTCGGCGAGCAGGGTGATCAGGCTGCCGGGGGCGTCGGAGATGGTCTCGGCGGTGGCGGCTCGGGTGAGGTGCGGGGCGCTCTGCGCGGTCTCGGTGTTCATGTCCTCAATCTAGGCGCCCTGTTGACCGGGGTCAGGGGCCAATCCCGACCCTGATTTCCCGGTCAATTCCCGGTCAGTCGCTCTTCCCCCGGTCCGCCTTGGCCGCCGCCTTCTGCTCCTGCTTGTAGGCCCGTGCCTTCGCCAGTGACTCCGGCCCGGTGATGTCGGCGGCGGAGCGGTACACCCCGGTGTCGCCGTACCCGCCCGCAGCCTCCCGCCACCCCTTCGGCCGCACGCCGAGCCGCTTGCCCAGCAGGGCCAGGAAGATCCGGGCCTTCTGGTCGCCGAAGCCGGGCAGCGCGCGCAGGCGTTCGAGCAGCTCGGCGCCGGTGGTGACGCCGGTCCACACGGCGGCCGCGTCCCCGTCGTAGTGCTCCACCAGATACGCGCACAGCTGCTGCACCCGCTTCGCCATGGCCGCCGGATAGCGGTGCACGGCCGGTTTCTCCGACAGCAGGGCCGCGAAGGCGTCCGGGTCGTGGGCGGCGATCGCGTGCGCGTCCAGATCCTGCGATCCCAGCCGCCGGGCGATCGTCCAGGGGCCGGCGAACGCCCACTCCATCGGCACCTGCTGGTCCAGCAGCATGCCGACGAGCGCGGCCAGGGGGCTGCGCGCGAGCAGCGCGTCGGCGTCCGGCTGCTGGGCCAGCCGCATCGTGATGTCCATGCCCCCAGCGTCCCGCGTGCCCGCGCTCCGCGCGCGGGCGGCACGACGCGCACCTAGCGTGAGAGGCGAACGTGGCGGGTCACGCCTCGCGCGGCCCCCGCAGGCCCCGCATGCCCCACGGGCCGCCGTAACGACTCAGGAGCCGATGACCATGACCGATTTCCCGGAAGGCGCACCGTGCTGGGTGGACGCGATGTTCACCGACGTGGAGGGCGCCAAGGAGTTCTACGGCGCGGTGCTGGGCTGGACCTTCGGTGACTCGTCCAGCGAGTTCGGCAACTACACGCAGGCCTACGCCGACGGCAAGGCGGTGGCGGCCGTCGTCCCGCCGATGCCGGGGCAGGAGGGGACCTCGCAGTGGTGCCTGTACTTCGCCTCGCCCGACGCGGCCGCGACCGCCGGGAAGATCAAGGAGGCGGGTGGCGAGGTGCTGATGGAGCCGATGCAGGTCGGCAGTTTCGGCACCATGTCGCTCGCGAAGGAACCGAGCGGCGCGGTCTTCGGGATCTGGCAGCCGGGGGACCACAAGGGCTTCGAGAAGGTCGCGGAACCGGGCGCTTACTGCTGGGCGGAGCTCTTCACCCGGGACGCGCCCGCGGCGGACGCCTTCCTGCCGAAGGTCTTCCCCTACACCGCGCACCAGGTCGAGCTCGGCGACAGCCCTGAGGCCGCGGGCATGGACTTCAAGGTCTTCGCCCTGGGCGGCCCGGACAACCCGGTGCTGGGCCGGATGACCATGGGTTCCGAGTTCCCGCCGGAGATGCCCTCGTACGTACAGGTCTACTTCACCGTCCCGGACTGCGACGCGGCCCTGGCCCGGGCCACGGAACGCGGCGGGACGCTCCGCTTCGGACCGATGGACAGCCCCTTCGGCCGGTTCGCCGCCATCACGGACCCGCAGGGCGCCGCCCTCACCCTGATCGACGTCACGACGACCGTGGGCGAGATGCCGCAGCTGGGCTGAGGCCGCCTAGCCCGCCGACGGACCGGCTTCCAGTGCCGACTTGAGGTTGCGCAGCGTCGTACGGATGTTGCGCCGCTGGAAGTCGGCGAAGGTGTGGCCGCGCGTCGCGAGCCGGTCGAAGGCGTGCGCCACCGGGTCGGGCCACGAGCGCCGGTCGTCCGTCCAGGTCTCGGTCACCAGGGTCTCGTCCCCGGCCGCCTCGAAGCGGTACTCCCAGGTGGCGATGGGCCCCGGCAGCAGCGGCCGCCTGAGCCCGATGGCGTGTACCCGGAAGCGGAAGAGCCGGTCCGGTTCGGCCGCGGTGACCGTGCAGCGCGTGGTCCAGCGGAAGGGGCCGCGCTTGTTGTGGCCGTCGAAGGTCATGCCGGCGTACGCGCCCTCCCGGCGCTCCCCGCGCAGGGTCGCACCCAGGTTCTCCGGGCTCCAACTTCCCATCAGCGCCGGGTCGGAGACCTGCCGGTAGGCGGTGGCCGGGCTGACGCCGATGCGGATGCTGTCGGACACGCTGAAGGTGCGGGGCATGACACTCCGGTCTCTCATGTCTCTCGGCCGTCTCGCGACTGCCGCTCGGCGTCACGCTATCGCCGGAGCTACCGTTCGGTAACCCCGCGGGCGGGAGAAGCGCCCGCCGATGCCCGGCGGATGCGTGGCCTGCGCTTCTCCGGAGTGGCCCGAGAATATCTACGACGGCCGCGGCAGACTTTATCCGGCAATGGCCGGGGTGCGGCGTCCGCCCGTGGGGAGAGCGGCCGGACGAAGCCCTGTACGGGGGCGGGGAGCCGCGGTGGACTGGCGAAATATCTGCTTTCGCGGATACAGAAACTGTGTTCAAGGAGCCGACTGTGCGGGCGAATTCGAATAACCGGCGCACAGCGGTGCCACTCAAGGCCGTGGTACTGTCGATTCAGTTGCAGTTGTGGTTCCCAAAAAACGACAAGCGCTTCCGACCTGGTGTTCTACCGGCGGACGCGCTTTTTGTTTCCGGTGCTTTCCGGTACGGGGCAATCATCGCGGCGACGCGGGGCTCGCACAGTGCGGCCTCCGGAACTGCCCCGTTACAAGGAGATTTGACATGGCTACTGGCACCGTGAAGTGGTTCAACGCTGAAAAGGGCTTCGGCTTCATCGCTCAGGACGGCGGCGGCGCCGACGTCTTCGCCCACTACTCGAACATCGCTTCCCAGGGCTTCCGCGAGCTCCAGGAGGGTCAGAAGGTTTCGTTCGACGTGACGCAGGGCCCGAAGGGCCCGCAGGCGGAGAACATCGTCACCGCCTGATCGCCGAGGCGACTTCGCCGGGGCCCGCACCTTGGGTGCGGGCCCCGGTTCGTTTACCGGCCGCTTTCCGCTCTTCCGCTCTCCGCGACGTGTCGTACCAGGAGGGTTCTTCATGGACCGCACCACGGACACGAACAGCACGTTCACGGCGCTCGGTCTGCCCGCGCCCCTCGTGGCCGCGCTGATCGCGAACCGCATCACCCTTCCCTTCCCGGTGCAGACGGCCACGCTGCCGGCCTCGCTCGCGGGCCGGGACGTACTCGGCCGGGAACGCGCCGACTCGGGCAACTCCCTTGCCTTCGGCCTGTCGTTGCTGGCGCGCACCGCCGGGCACCGGGCCGAAGCACGACGGCCACTGGCCCTCGTACTGGCCCCCACGAGAGACCTCGCCGACCAACTCGCGTCCGAACTCGCGCCCTACGCGCGGTCGCTGGAGCTCCGGCTCGCCACCGCCGTCGGCGGCGCCTCCTCGCGCCGCCAGGCCGCCACGCTGCGCGAAGGCGTGGAGATCGTCATCGCCACCCCGCAGCGGATGAGCGACCTCGTGCAGCGCGGGGACTGCCAACTGGACGCCGTACGCGTCGTCGTGCTCGACGGAGCCGACCGCATGGCGGACCTCGGCCTGCTGCCGCGGGTCAACTCCCTGCTGGACGCGGTGGGTCCGGACGCGCAGCGGATGCTGTTCTCCGCCGCACTGGACCACGGGGTCGACGAGCTCGTACGCCGCTACTTGCGCGCCCCCGTGGAATACGCCCCGGCGCCCCTGCCCGGCGGCTCCCCGCCGGTCCACCCGGTCCGCGGCCCCGCCCCGGACGCGGACGCCGCCGCGGGCGCGGCCCACCGCCCGCCGACGGGCCGGGCCGCCTGAACCGCCGGCCGCACCGCACCACCCCCGCACCACCAGCACCACCCCTGGCCGGGAACGCCGGACAGGGTCGCTCCCGCCCCGAGGAGGTACCACCATGCGCCTTGTGATCGCCCGCTTCCCCTTCGACCTGAGCAAGAGCGAAGTGGAGGCATCCATGAAGGGCGTCGCACCGCAGCCGATCACCGTCGCCTCGGTCGCGTCGGTGACCATCGGCCGCCGGGTGTACCCGGTCAAGCAGGTCGGCCAGGTCATCACCCGCCAGGACCCGCGCGACTTCACCGCCAACGAGGTCGTCCGCGCGCTGACCCGGCTGGGCTTCACCTGCCAGCCCGCCCTCGCCCCGGAAGAGGCCGCTCCCCCGGCCGGCGACGGCATCAACCTCTGGTAGCCGTCTGCGACCCGTCAGGCGCGACGAAGGGCCCCGCTGCTCGCAGCGGGGCCCTTCGTCCGTGGGCCCCGGGCGCCCGGCCGGCCTACGCGGGCATGACGCCGTGGATGCGGGAGAGCGTGAAGACGCGTTCGGCTTCCCGCAGATGACACCAGGCTTCCAGGAAGGGCGGGTCGAGTTCCAGGCCGCTCAGGGTGCGTACGGTGCGACTTCCCGATGACGCGACGTAGTCGACCGTGAGGGCGGTGCCGGCGTCGATGGCGTGGGCGAGCTGGCGTACATCGCTGTACGACAGCTGCTTCGCGTATCCGGCGACGATTTCCTCGGTGTCCGTCCCGTAGGGGACTCCGCCGCGCAGGGGGGCGGGTTCCGGCGCGGTGGGCGGTGCGGCCAGCAGCCGGAGGGCGAGAGCCTCGGTGTCGGCGCCGCTCGGCGGCTTCGCCGTGGGGGCGGCAGCGCTTCGCACGCCGCGTCCGTCACCGGTCCGACGAGGGGCGGGCACCGGAGCGGTGGCCCGCAGGGGGCGGACCTTCTCGATCCGTACGGTTCCCCCGGCCGTCTCCGCCACGGGCGCGTAGCCCTCGGCACGGAGTGCGGCAAGGGTGGTGTCGAGCGGGCTGCCACTGACCAGAACGGTCGGCGCGAGCCGGCGCAGGCCGAGCCGGGAGAGCCCGCGGTGGGCGGCGAGTTCGGCGAGGAGCGCCGGCTCCTCGCCGTGGAGGACGCAGGCGGCCGGAGCGATGCGCACGCGTCCGTGGCCGCGTGCGGTGTCGGCGATGAGATAGGACAGCGGCTGGGGCAGCGGCCCGGCCGCGACGGAGGCCACGTCGGCTGCGATCTCCTGCGGGGTGCGGCCGGCGTCCAGGGCCCGTCGGATGCCGGCGGGACTGAACCGCCACACCGTGGCCGTGCCACTGGTCTCCCGGTCGGCGGTGGCGTCGAGGACCTCGGCGACCCGCGCGGCCGGTGTGCCGGCGACGACGGCGGTGAGGTCACCGCCGATCCGGGCGGTCTCGGCGGCCGGGGGCAGCAGTCGTCGGCAGGTGGCGGCCAGTCCTTCCGCGTCGTGGGCGAACAGGTGGACGCCCAGGGCCGACAGGGCGCCCCGGGCGATCACCCCGACGATCTCCGCTTCGCGGATCACCGTGGCGAACGGGGTGATGTCCGCGGGCGAGGTGTCGGCGAGCGGGCGGTGCCAGGCCACCACCGGCCCGAGATCGGCAGCGTCCTTCACACCCTGACCGGCCGGGAGCCGTGCCGCGGCGGCGACCAGCCCGTGGCGGGCCTCGCGGCAGCCGTCGCAGGGCGGTGCTCCCGCGAGGGCGGGCAGCGCCTTGTCGTTCTCGTCGCGCGCACGGGCGGCCGTGAGCGGCAGTTCGCGCCATGCCCGGAGCAGCGTGGCGAAACGCTCCGCGGGCTCCTGTTCCGCCCAGTCGTCGTACGCCCCGGTCGGTGCCACGCGGTCGCCGGCCGGTGCCAGCAGCCCTGCCCCGTAAGCGGCTTCCAGGGTGATGCGGACCACCGCGTCGTCGGCATGGGCGGCCTTGCCGATCCGGGCCAGCTCGCGCGCACCGATCCCACCGGACTTGAGCCGTGCGGGCGGAGCCGAGGAACAGACCGAGAGGACCGAGGCGGCCTGGGCCGACCACGCCGCCGCCGCGGCCGCGGACTCCCGCTCCACGTCGGCGGGGGTGACGGCCACCAGCCGAGGGACGGGCGGAAGCGGGGTGAAGGGGGCGCGCCACGCGGGGCCGCGCAACGCGAGCGCGACTTCGACGGGCATGAGCACAGGACCGTACCGGCTGTGGTCCTCGATCAGCAGGCCCCGGTCGAGTGCCCAACGCGCCCCCGGTTCGAGGGCGGGGTCGTAGATCCCGTACACGTCGGCCCGCCGCCGCTGCGGGGCGGGTCCTGCCCAGTCCGTCAGCAGCTCCCGGGTGACCGCGGGCGCTCGCGCCACCACGTCGACGATGACCGCGGGGTCGCTGTGGTGGGCGACGAGCGCCGCCATGCGCTGCTGCTTGGTGCCCGGCGTTCTGATGCCCAGTGCCGCCAGCAGGCAGTGCAGCTCGTCGGAGGTCGCGTCCGCCAGCAGCTCCGCCAGGGGCGCGTCCAGCCCGAGCGGCGCGTCCCACGCCTGCCGCAACGGCGCCGCGGCGTGGAGCCTTCCGTCGCGGTCCGGCCAGACCAGCGCGTGCCCGGCCAGGCCGTCCAGGACCGCTTCCAGTGCGAGGCCGGCCTCGCCTTCCGTCGCTCCCAGCAGCTTCGCCACGGCCTCGCGCGACGCGGTCGCCCCGAGCGCCGCCACGGCCTCGGCCACCTGCAGTTTGGGCAGGGTGAGCGAGGGCAGTGCCCGTGCGACCGACCCCGGCCGCTGAAGGCGGTCCGCCAGCTCCCCCAGGGAGCGGGGCTCCGGAGGGGCCGTGGTGTCGCTCCGTGCCGCGAGCACCCGTGCCAGGCGCGGGCCGTCGAGACCGCTCAGCCAGGCTGTCAGCGTTGATCCGGACGCCATGGAAACCTCTCCTCCGGCCAGGAACGGGCCGCGGCCGCACCTCGGCCGGTCCGGCACCGGGATCAAGGATGGCGCATCCGACGGGTGTGGACGTGAGGAACCGAGAAGGGTCCCCCCACCGGGGCACCGCGGATCGTCAGGCGTCACTCAACGCTCTGGTGAACGCCGGCCCGGGCCCCGTTACCCGGCAGCGCCGGAGGCAGGATCGCGCGCTCGAAGGCGATACGGGCGGGTGGACCACGACCAGCCGCGCTTCAGGATCAGGGCGGACATGGTCAGAGAATCCACCTCCAGGTCGCCCAGTGCCACACGTACCCCGGGCCATGTCAGTTCGCCGTGCGCCTCCAGTGCTGCGGTCAGCGCGCTGTCCACGCGCGGGTCGACGGGCCGGTTCTCAAGGAGGCTGAGCGTGCGGTTCCCGTCGGTGGCGATGAGCCCCCAGCCCCGGTCGCGGCAGAGGGTCCGGACCGCTCGGTACTTGGCGATGTTGACGGCCATCGCCATCTCGTAGAGGGGCTTCACCTCGATGAGGACGCACCGGCCGTCGACCGTGGCCACCAGCAGATCGGGGTAGTAGGTGCGCTGCCGCCCGGCGAACCGGTAGCTGATCGCAAGGGGCTGTTCCTGGTAGTACGCGACCTGAGGGGCGAAGCTGAGCAGCTGGATCACCCGTAGTTCCGTGTCCGACTCGTAGGCCACCTCCCGGCCGAGCTTCGGGCAGTGCCACATCCCGAAGTCCCCGCGGCCGCCCTTCTCCCGGAGCCCTTCCAGCTCTTCACGCGCAGGCGCCGGCTCCGCCCTCCCGAACCAGTTCACGTCGGTGGACAGGGCGTCCCAGCGCCGGGCGGCACGGTCGACGCGCCCCTGCCGCGCCACTTCGCGGCGAGCGGCCTCGTGGCGCAGCATGCGCACCGTGGCGGCCTCGGCGCCGAGATTGTCCGCGCGTACCTTGTCGGCTCCGGCCAGACGGGCCAGCAGGGGCACCGCTTGTCGCGGAGCCACCGAGGGGAGCAGCGCGTCGGCCAGGTCGAGCAGACGTTCCGCAGCCGGCGGCCCCGAGTCCGGTGGCACATGGTCCACGCAGCTCAGCTCGGCCAGCACCGCGCGGATCTTCCGGGCCGCCGGGCTGACGGTGCGGGCCATGCTGCGGATGGCTCGTGTCTGCAGCTGCCGAACCCGCTCTCGGGAGATTCCGAGGGCTTCGCCGGCCTTCTCCAGCGTGTGAGCCGGCTGGTCGTGCAGACCGAGGCGCCGCGAGAGGACATCCCGGTCCCGCTCCCTGACGATCTCGCCCACAGCGGCAGCGAGCAGCTCGCGCAGGACCAGCAGCACGTCCGCATCCCGCTCGGCAATGCGGTCCCAGTCGGCCGTCACGCCCACAGCACCTGGACACACGCATTCCAGCAGCCAATCGTCCAGCAGCAGTCGCGCTCCGGCCTGCCACAGCCGCCGGGCCGCCGCTCGTCGCACGTCCGAGGTCACAGCCGCCAGGGAGAGCACCACTGAGCGAGCGAGGAAGGCTTCGCGGCGTTCGGGACGAAGGACGTGACCGGTCGCCTGCTCCCAGTCGGCCAGAACCTCGGCAGCTTCTGCCGCACTCGGCGGGCCGGCAGGGGCGGGGGCGCTCGCATCCCGGTCCCGGGCTTGCCGCTCGCGCTGCTCGCGGAGCCGGCGCTCGGCCAACACGCTGTGCCACGGGTACGCGGGGTCGACGGTCAGCCGAGCCCTCAACCACGCCAGCGGCTCGTCGACGGCCGGTTGGACAACCATCCGGTCCAGGCGCGCACGGACGGCACCTTCCGTACGGCCGTGCCGCTCGGCAAGTGCTTGCAGAGAGACTCCCTCCCGCACACCGCCGACGAGCCGGGCGTCCTCTGCCTCGCTCCACGCCCGACCGCGTCTTGATTCGGATGCCTGCTCCTGCACTCGCTCCCCCCACGGCTGCGCGACTGTCCGGGCAGTATGCCCATCTGCACCGAAGACCGGAACGGAGACGGAGAACGAAGAAGGGCCCCGCTGCAAGCAGCGGGGCCCTTCGACGTATTGCCCGGTGAGAGCAATGGCGGAGGATACGAGATTCGAACTCGTGAGGGGTTGCCCCCAACACGCTTTCCAAGCGTGCGCCCTAGGCCACTAGGCGAATCCTCCGCGACGAACAATACAAGACGTTGGGGGGTGCTCGCGAACGTGATCGTCGGGCGGAGGTCCGGGCGGGGGTGGTGGGGGGTCCGGCTCGATTCCGGGGGCATCCATCCGCTAGGGTGGGGCCAGCCCCTCACGTGGCGCTATCTCACCGAACTCCCCCAGGGCCGGAAGGCAGCAAGGGTAAGTGGGCTCTGGCGGGTGCGTGGGGGGCGCTTTGCGTTCCGGGGCGGGTTCGCAGGGTTGGCCGTGCGAGTGGCGTCGGGCGCCGCGCGGAGGCCGGTGCGGGCGTACTGGCCGGTGCTGGGCCGACCGGCGGGCGGATGTTCCCCGGGTCCCGGCCGCTCGACTGCGTCGCGTTGTCGGCGGGCCCGGATAACCTCGTAAGTGTGTCGTCCCTTGCGTTGTACCGCCGCTATCGCCCCGAGTCGTTCGCCGAGGTCATCGGGCAGGAGCATGTCACTGCCCCGCTGATGCAGGCCCTGCGCAACAACCGGGTCAATCACGCGTACCTGTTCAGCGGGCCGCGGGGGTGCGGCAAGACCACCAGCGCCCGCATCCTGGCGCGCTGTCTGAACTGCGAGCAGGGCCCCACGCCCACGCCCTGCGGGGAGTGCCAGTCCTGCCGGGACCTCGCGCGCAACGGACCGGGGTCCATCGACGTCATCGAGATCGACGCCGCCTCCCACGGTGGTGTGGACGACGCCCGTGACCTGCGCGAAAAGGCGTTCTTCGGGCCCGCGTCGAGCCGGTACAAGATCTACATCATCGACGAGGCGCACATGGTCACCTCGGCGGGCTTCAACGCCCTGCTGAAGGTGGTCGAGGAGCCGCCGGAGCACCTCAAGTTCATCTTCGCGACCACCGAGCCCGAGAAGGTCATCGGGACGATCCGGTCGCGCACGCACCACTACCCCTTCCGGCTCGTGCCGCCCGGCACCCTGCGCGACTACCTCGGCGAGGTGTGCGGCCGCGAGGGCGCCACCGTCGAGGACGGGGTGCTGCCGCTGGTCGTGCGGGCCGGCGCCGGTTCGGTGCGTGACTCGATGTCCGTCATGGACCAGCTGCTCGCGGGCGCCGCGTCCGACGGTGTGACGTACGCCATGGCCACCTCCCTCCTCGGCTACACCGACGGCTCGCTGCTCGACTCCGTCGTCGACGCCTTCGCCGCCGGCGACGGCGCGGCCGCCTTCGAGGTCGTGGACCGGGTGGTCGAAGGGGGCAACGACCCGCGCCGGTTTGTCGCCGACCTGCTGGAGCGGCTGCGCGACCTGGTGATCCTGGCCGCCGTGCCCGACGCCGGCGAGAAGGGGCTCATCGACGCCCCGGCCGACGTGGTGGAGCGGATGCAGGCCCAGGCCTCCGTGTTCGGGGCCGCCGAGCTGAGCCGCGCCGCCGACCTCGTCAACACCGGGCTCACGGAGATGCGCGGGGCGACCTCGCCGCGGCTCCAGCTGGAGCTGATCTGCGCCCGGGTGCTGCTGCCCGCCGCCTTCGACGACGAGCGGTCCTTCCAGGCCCGGCTCGACCGGCTGGAGCGCGGCGGAGCGGCCGCTTTGGCCGCCGCCGGCATCGGCGCGGGCGTCGCCGGGCCGGTCCCGCTGCCCGCCTCGGTGCCCCCGCCCGCCCACGCCGCCCACGCTCCCGCGCCCGCCGCGGCCCCGGTCGCGCAGCCCGCGCCCGCCGCACCGTCCATGGGCTACGTCGCAGGGCCCGAGGCGCACGCCATGGCGCCCGCCCCCGCCTCCGCACCCCCCGCCGCCCAGACTCCCGCCGCGCCCCCCGCCGCGCCCCCGGCCCCCGCGCCCGGGGCCTGGCCGGGCGCCGCGCAGCCGGGGCGCGGGGCGTGGCCCAGCGCCGCCTCCCCGGGTTCCGCCTCCGCGGGCGCCGCGGCTCCGGCGCCCGCGGCCGCCGTACCGCCGCCCGCCCACGCCGCCCCGACCGGGCCCGCCGCCCCCGCCGCCTCCGGTCCCGCGATGGCCGCCGGGGCCGGGCAGGTCCAGGCGATGTGGCCCGGGGTCCTGGAGGCGGTCAAGAACAAGCGCCGCTTCACCTGGATCCTGCTCAGCCAGAACGCCCAGGTGGCCGGCTTCGACGGCGCCACCCTCCAGCTCGGCTTCCCCAACGCCGGAGCCCGCGACAACTTCGCCAGCAGCGGCAGCGAGGACGTCCTCAAGCAGGTCCTGTCCGAGCAGTTCCAGGTCAACTGGAAGATCGAGGCCGTGGTGGGCGGCGGCCAGCCCGCCCCCGTCTCCACCTCCTACGCGGCCCCGCCGCCGTCCTACGCGCCTCCGGCCCCGGCCCCCGCGTACCAGCCGTCGCAGCAGCCCCCGCCGCAGCAGTCCCCGGGCCCGGCGCAGCCGCCGCAGCAGCAGTCCCCGGGGCACCGCCAGCAACAGCCCCCGGCCGCGCCGCCGCCCGTACCGGCACGGGAGCCCGTACGCCCGGAGGACGACGTACCGGAAGAGGACGATCCGGACCTCGTGGACAGCGCGCTGACCGGCCACGAGCTGATCGTGCGCGAGCTGGGGGCCACCGTTGTGGAGGAATACACGAACGACTAGGGGGCCCGTCATCGGGTGGCCGCACGAAAGGCATCGGCGCAGGCGGGCTAGGCTGCACCCCGTGAAGGTCCTCGTCATCGGCGGCGGCGCCCGCGAACACGCCCTGTGCCGCTCTCTGTCCCTCGACCCCGACGTCAGTGCGCTCTACTGCGCCCCCGGCAACGCCGGCATCGCCGAGGTGGCGGAGCTGCGCCCGGTGGACGCCCTCGACGGCGACGCCGTGGCCCGGCTGGCCACCGAACTGGGGGCGGGCCTGGTCGTCGTCGGGCCCGAGGCGCCCCTGGTCGCCGGGGTCGCCGACGCCGTGCGCGCGGTCGGCATCCCGGTCTTCGGCCCGTCCGCCGAGGCGGCGCGGCTGGAGGGCTCCAAGGCCTTCGCCAAGGACGTGATGGCCGGAGCCGGTGTCCCGACCGCCCGGTCCTACGTCTGCACCACCCCCGCGGAGGTGGACGAGGCCCTCGACGCCTTCGGCGCCCCGTACGTCGTCAAGGACGACGGACTCGCCGCGGGCAAGGGCGTCGTGGTGACCGACGACCGCGCCGCGGCCCGCGCCCACGCGCTGGCCTGCGACCGGGTGGTCATCGAGGAGTTCCTCGACGGCCCCGAGGTCTCCCTCTTCGCCATCACCGACGGCGTCACCGTGCTCCCGCTCCAGCCCGCGCAGGACTTCAAGCGCGCGCTCGACGGCGACGAGGGCCCCAACACCGGTGGCATGGGCGCCTACTCGCCGCTGCCCTGGGCCGATCCCAAGCTCGTCGACGAGGTCATGGCGAGCGTGCTCCAGCCGACCGTGGACGAACTGCGCCGCCGCGGCACCCCCTTCTCCGGGCTGCTCTACGCCGGCCTGGCGATCACCTCGCGCGGCGTGCGCGTCATCGAGTTCAACGCGCGCTTCGGGGACCCCGAGACCCAGGTCGTCCTCGCCCGGCTGCGCACGCCGCTCGCGGGCGTCCTGCTGAACGCGGCCCTCGGCACCCTCGACGCAGAACCGCCGCTGTCCTGGCGCGAGGACGCGGCCGTCACCGTCGTGATCGCCTCCCACAACTACCCGGAGACCCCGCGCACCGGGGACCCCATCGAAGGTCTCGCCGAGGTCGCCGCCGAGGACGCCCCCGAGGCGTACGTCCTGCACGCGGGCACCCGCCGGGACGGCGACGCGGTCGTCAGCGCGGGCGGCCGCGTGCTGTCGGTGACGGCGACCGGTTCCGATCTGGCGCAGGCCCGCGAGAGGGCGTATAAGGCCGTCGCGCGGATCCGGCTGGCGGGCTCCCAGTACCGCACGGACATCGCGGCCCGGGCCGCCGAAGGCCGCTGACCGCGGGACCACGCCGCCCCACGGGGCGCTGACCGGCGGGGTCACTCCCCGGTCACTCCCCCACCACCTCGACGCGGGCCCGGAGCGCACACCACGCGCTCCGGGCCCGCGCGTGCGACTGCATCCGGCCGCGTTCGAACGCACCCAGCTTTACCCAAAGCCATTCCATCGGGTGATCGAAGCCCGGTCCGCCTGACGGCCGCCCGGCCCCCAACTAGGGTGCGGCGGAAGCATTCCGGCACTTGGCCCACCGGCATTGCGATGTCGGTGGCGGGTGTCACAGTGGGGGAGTGACCAACACCGTCGCAGGGCAGAGGGGGTGACGTCCGGCCGTGTCCGGAACCGTTTCGACCATGCAGGTGGGCGCGCAGTCCGCGCGTTCCCGAGCCTTGGCCGTGCTGCGCGTGCGCAGCAGGGCACTGGCCCTCGCGCTGCTCCCGGCCGCCTTCGCGGTGGTCCTGGTGGCCGCGCGGACGACCGGGCGGCTCACCGGGGACTCCTGGGGCACCGCCACCCTCGTCGTGTGCGCCGTCGCGGCGCTCGTCCTGCTGGTCGCCGGTGTGTTCGGCGCGGTGGTGCTGCGAGCCGCCCCGGCCGTGACGCCGACGGTCGCGCTGACGGAGGCCGCGGCGCCCGACCTCTACCGGATGGTGCGGGACCTGGCCGACCGGATGCAGGTCCCGGCGCCCTCCGCGATAGCACTGACACCCGACTGCGACAGCTGGCTGGAGGACCGTACGCACGCGGCGCACCGACGGCGGGGCGCGGCCGCCGGCCCGCAGGCGGCCCCCGAGTCGGTTCCCGGCGCGGCTCCCGTCCTGGTGATCGGCTCGCCCTTCCTGTGGTGGATGCGGGTCGCCGAGCTACGGGCGGTCCTCGCCCCGGTCGTCGCCGGGACGGGACCCTCCGCGCACCCCGACATAGCCGACGCCCGCCGCTTCGTGCGCGGGCTGGACGCGGCCGCCGACGTCGGCAACCGGCCCGGCCTCGGCTGGATCGGCCGGACGGCCCGGCTGCTGCTGCGGCTGTGCCGGACGGACGCGGCCGAGATGGAGCGTGGGGTGGCGGCGGCGGCCTCCGATCGTGCACAGGATGTGGACTACGGGCTGCGCATCCTCGCCCAGGAGCAGGTCGGACTCGCCTACGCGGGCTGGGACCGGCTGCTGACCCGGGTCGCGCTGCCCGCGTGGCGGATGGGCCGCTGGCCCGCGCACCTCGACACCGGGGTGGTGCGCGCGCTCACCGAGCTGTCCCGGCGCGACCGGCTGGCCGAGGGCTTCACCTCCCGGCTGGGCGAGCGGCCCGCCTGCGATCTGCTGGAGCAGCCCGGGGTGGTCGACGAGGCGGCCTCGCTGCTGGCCGCGCGGCTCTTCCACGGCGGTCCGGCCGAAGTGGGTCCGGACTGGTCGCCGGTGGAGTGGGCGGCGTATCCGGAGGAGGTCGTGGACCGCAAGTGGCGCACCGAGGCGGCCCGCCTGCACCGGTCGCTGGACGTCCTGGCCGGTGCGGCGCCGCAGGGCGCGGCGGCGGCCGTGGACCCGGTGGGTGCACCGACGCTGGAGCGGGTGCTGCGCCACCTCGCCTCCGGCGGGGACGACGGCGCCGCCGCGGACCTGCTGGCCGGGCGGCTGAGCGGGGACCTGGCGCGCGAGGAGCGCGCGGCGGCCGAGCGGGCCGGCGCGGGTGCCGCCGCCGGAGCGGCGAAGGGGCGCGGCGCGGACGCGGTCCCGCTGTTCCCGCTGCAGGCCCCGCGCAGCGGCCGGGACCTGCTGGCCGACCACGTCATGGCGCTCGTGTGCTGCGCGGCCGTCGACTCGGCGGGCGGTGCGCCCGGCCTGGACTGGCTGGACGGGCCGGTGCTGCTGGTCGCCGGGACGCGCTGCGCGGACCTGGCGCCGCCGGTGCTGGCGCTCGTGGAGGACGGCGATCCGCTGCCGCTGCGCGGCTGGCTCGCGGCGCTCGGAGTCCGGCCGGAGAAGCCGGTCCGGCTGGGGTGACCGGGGGCGGCCCGTGCCGCCGTGGCCCCGCGCGTCCCCGCGCCCGTCGCACGCACAAGCGGATGTGAATGTTCCGTTCACGTCGATTCGCGACGAACGGTGACGGAGTGCGTGCGTTATGTGATGTGCTGGGACCGGCTGCGGACATGGGCCGCGCCGGGACCGGGCATGTGTGTTCGGGGGAGCGAAGGAGGGGAACGGTATGGGTGCGGACCAGATCCGGCGTTGGGAGTCAGGTGCGCTCGCGCACGCGGTGACCGACCCCTTCGGCCAAGGACCCCTGCCCTGGTTCCGGGGCAGCGAGCTCTACATCGGCGACGCCGGCCAGGTGCTCCCCTGGTACGTCGACCCGTCCCTGGCCCCCGGCCAGATCCCCCGCGCCCGCACCAGCGGCCCCCGTACCGCCGACGACGTGCACCGCCAGATCAAGGGCTTCGCCTCCACCGGAGCCGTCGCCCCCGGCGAGGCCATCGACTTCCGCATCACCGTGGACCCGCCGCAGCAGTTCTCGGTCGACATCTACCGGATCGGTCACTACGGCGGCGACGGCGCCTCGAAGATCCACTCCAGTCCGCGGCTCTCCGGAATCGTCCAGCCCGCCCCGCTCGCCGCCGACCGCACCGTCTCCTGCCACCACTGGTGGCTGTCCTGGCGGCTCCAGGTCCCCTCGTACTGGAACCTCGGCGCCTACGTCGCCGTCCTGACCACCGACGACGGCTACCGCTCCCACATCCCCTTCACGGTCCGCGACGACCACCCCGCCGACCTGCTGCTCCTGCTGCCCGACATCACCTGGCAGGCCTACAACCTCTACCCGGAGGACGGGCGCACCGGTGCCAGCCTCTACCACGCCTGGGACGACGAGGGACGGCTGCTGGGCGAGGAGGACGCGGCCATCACCGTCTCCTACGACCGCCCCTACGCGGGCGCGGGCCTGCCCCTGCACGTCGGCCACGCCTACGACTTCATCCGCTGGGCCGAGCGCTACGGCTACGACCTGGCCTACGCCGACACCAGCGACCTGCACGCGGGCCGCGTCGACCCGACCCGCTACCGGGGCCTGGTCTTCCCCGGCCACGACGAGTACTGGTCGGTGCCCATGCGCCGGACCGTCGAGCGGGCCCGCGCGCACGGCACCTCCCTGGTCTTCCTCTCCGCCAACACCATGTACTGGCAGGTGGAGCTGTCCCCCTCGCCCTCCGGCACCCCCGACCGGCTGCTGACCTGCCGAAAACGCCGCGGCCCTGGTCGCCCCGCCCTCTGGCGCGAAGTGGACCGGCCGGAACAGCAACTGCTGGGCATCCAGTACGCGGGCCGCGTCCCCGAACCCGCGCCGCTGATCGTGCGCAACGCCACCCACTGGCTCTGGGACTCCACCGGCGCCACGGAGAACGACGAACTGCCCGGCCTGGTCGCGGGCGAGGCTGACCGCTACTTCCCGCGCACCCAGCTGCCCGAGCACCAGGACCGGATCCTGCTCGCGCACTCCCCGTACGACGACACCGAGGGCCACCGGCGCCACCAGGAGACCTCCCTGTACCGGGCCCCCAGCGGCGCCCTCGTCTTCGCGTCCGGCACTTTCGCCTGGTCCCCGGCGCTCGACCGCCCCGGCCATGTCGACGAGCGGGTCCAGAAGGCCACCGCCAACCTCCTCGACCGGATCTGCAAGCGGGACTGAGGCCCGCGGGGCGACACGGGGGCGGCCGGACCCGGACCCCTGCGGCCGGGCAGCGTGCCCGGTGCGGGAGAATGGGCCTGCGCTCGTACAGAACCACAGGGAGAACCCGTGTCCGGATTCGTCGAAAAGCCCGAGCCGGTGCAGGTGCCGGGCCTCGTCCACCTCCACACCGGCAAGGTGCGCGACCTCTACCGCGACGGCGACGGCCGGCTCGTCATGGTCGCGAGCGACCGGATGTCCGCCTACGACTGGGTGCTGCCCACCGAGATCCCGGACAAGGGCCGCGTGCTGACCCAGCTGTCCCTGTGGTGGTTCGACCAGCTCGCGGACCTCGTGCCGAACCACGTGATCAGCACCGACCTGCCGGCCGGCGCCCCCGCCGACTGGGCCGGCCGCACGCTGGTCTGCCAGAGCCTCGACATGGTCGCGGTCGAGTGCGTGGCCCGCGGCTACCTGACGGGCTCGGGCCTCGCCGAGTACGAGCAGACCCGGACGGTGTGCGGACTCGCCCTCCCCGAGGGCCTCGTGGACGGCTCCGAACTGCCCGCCCCGATCTTCACCCCGGCGGCGAAGGCGGCGGTCGGCGAGCACGACGAGAACATCTCCTACGAGGAGGTCGCGCGCACCACCGGCCCCGAGACGGCGGCGCTGCTGCGCCAGACCACCCTGGCCGTGTACGGGCGGGCCCGCGACATCGCCCGGGAGCGCGGGATCATCCTGGCCGACACCAAGTTCGAGTTCGGGTTCGACGCGGACGGCGCCCTGATCGCCGCCGACGAGGTGCTGACCCCGGACTCCTCCCGGTTCTGGCCCGCCGAGACGTGGGAGCCGGGCCGCCCCCAGGCCTCCTTCGACAAGCAGTACGTCCGCGACTGGCTGACCTCCCCGGCCTCCGGCTGGGACCGCCACGGCGAGCTGCCGCCGCCCGCGCTGCCGCAGGACGTGGTGGAGCGGACGCGCGCCAAGTACATCGAGGCGTACGAGCGGCTGAGCGGCCAGAGCTGGAAGAGCTGGGCCTGAGAGGCGCCTCCCGGGCCCGCCGCGCGGGCCCGGGAGGACCCGGCAGCAGCCGCGCGCACGCGCGGCGCACACGAAGAAACCCCCGGTCGCAGACCGGGGGTTTCTTCCTTACAGAGCGGACAACGCGACTCGAACGCGCGACATCCACCTTGGCAAGGTGGTGCTCTACCAACTGAGCTATGTCCGCAGGCGCCGTAAGGCGAGACCTACTATACCCAATCCCGGGCGTGCTCGGCACACGCCTTCCGGCGTCCGGTCCGCGATCACGCCGGGGTGGTCGGCGCCCGGCAACGCGGAAGGCCCCAGTCGATGACTGGGGCCTTCCGGTGAAACTCTTGGAACAAGAGCGGACGACGAGACTCGAACTCGCGACATCCACCTTGGCAAGGTGGTGCTCTACCAACTGAGCTACGTCCGCAAACTCGCGATGATCGCTTCCCGGGGGAAGCCACCAAGCGGTTGCGAGCATCACTCTACCCGATCCACCACAGTGGTCGGGAAAGCGTGCAGAGCGGGTGACAGGAATTGCACACTGCGCCTTCCTCCTGGAAGGAGGATGTTCTGCTACTGAACTACACCCGCACGACCTTCGGGGCTCTGACCTGCGGTCTGGCCCCTCGGCGTGATCCACACACTAGCCGATCCCCGGGGGTGGATGGCAAATCGGGGTGGGGGCGGGGTCAGTGGGCGGCGTTGTACGCCTCGTAGACCTTCTTGGGGATGCGGCCGCGGGGCGGCACGTCGAGCTGGTTGGAGCGCGCCCAGGCGCGGACGACCGCCGGGTCGGGCGCGATCGCCGTGTGCTTGAAGGTCCGCCCGGAGCGGGACTGCCGGCGGCCGGCGGCCACGTAAGGGGCGAGGCCCTTGCGGAGCTTCTTTGCGTTGGCGACATTGAGGTCGATCTCGTACGACTTACCGTCCAGAGCGAAGACGACCGTTTCCGCCGCTTCTCCGCCGTCGATGTCGTCGGAGATCGTGACTACTACGCGCTGCGCCACGGATATCGGTCCCTTCGTGCGGCACCCGCGCCTGTTGACGTGCGGGGATGCCGACTGTGTGGATGCTTCGGAGTATTGCTTCTTTCCCCCGTTTTCACGAGGGATTCCTTTGTACCGTGATTCGCGTTGTATAGCGAAGCCCAGTTAATTCGCTCCGCGTGTCCCGCCGCAATCCCGGGGGCGTGTTTTTCCGGTGGATTTTGCGAATCGTTGGTGAAGCCGAAACCGTGCAGAGCGTACCTCCAACCCGAATCTACCCGCGTAGAAATTTTGGCCGGGTACGCTGATGGAACCGCCTTCGCACCAACCACCTCATCGGGAGTGCCAGTGGCACGCGTCGTAGTCGACGTCATGCTCAAGCCGGAGATCCTCGACCCCCAGGGCCAGGCGGTGCAGCGTGCACTGCCGCGTCTGGGCTTCGACGGGATCGCCGACGTCCGCCAGGGGAAGCGCTTCGAGCTGGAAGTGGAGGGACCGGTCGACCAGGCCGCCCTCGACCGCATCCACAAGATGGCCGAAACGTTCCTCGCCAACACCGTCATCGAAGACTTCACCGTGAAGGTCGAGGCCTGACGGTGACCACTCGCATCGGAGTCGTCACGTTCCCCGGGACGCTCGACGACCGTGACTCACTGCGGGCCGTCCGCCTCGCGGGGGCCGAGCCCGTCTCGCTGTGGCACCGCGACAAGGACCTGCACCAGGTCGACGCGGTCGTCCTCGCGGGCGGGTTCAGCTACGGCGACTACCTGCGCGCCGGAGCCATCTCCCGGTTCTCGCCGGTGATGGAGACCATCATCGAGCAGGCCAGGGGCGGCCTGCCCGTCCTCGGCATCTGCAACGGATTCCAGGTCCTCACCGAGGCCCACCTGCTGCCGGGCGCGATGCTCCGCAACAACCACCTGCACTTCATCTGCCGCGACCAGAAGCTGCGCGTGGAGAACGCGGAGACCGCGTGGACCGGCGACTACACCGCCGGCCAGGAGATCTCCGTACCGCTGAAGAACATGGACGGCCGCTACACCGCCGACGAGCACACGCTCGACGCGCTGGAGGCCGAGGGCCGCGTGGCCTTCCGGTACCTCGACGGCAATCCGAACGGGTCGCTGCGGGACATCGCCGGCATCACGAACGCGGCGGGCAACGTCGTGGGCCTCATGCCGCACCCCGAGCACGCGGTCGAGCCGCTGATCGGGACCGGCCGCACCGACGGCCTGGGATTCTTCACCTCGATCCTGAAGAAGCTGGTCAGCGCATGAGCCTGGACACCGTCAAGCACGCCACCGACACCCCGGACGCCTCGCAGCCCTGGAAGGAACTCGGCCTCAAGGAGGACGAGTACGCCCGGATCCGCGAGATCCTCGGCCGCCGTCCCACCGGCGCCGAGCTCGCCATGTACTCGGTCATGTGGTCCGAGCACTGCTCGTACAAGAGCAGCAAGGTCCACCTGAAGCAGTTCGGCGAGAAGGCCCCCGAGAACACCGCGATGCTCGTCGGCATCGGCGAGAACGCGGGCGTCGTCGACGTCGGCCAGGGGTACGCGGTCACCTTCAAGGTCGAGTCGCACAACCACCCCTCGTACATCGAGCCCTACCAGGGCGCGGCCACCGGCGTCGGCGGCATCGTCCGCGACATCCTGGCCATGGGCGCCCGCCCGGTCGCGGTCGTGGACCCGCTGCGCTTCGGCGCGGCCGACCACCCCGACACCCGGCGCGTGCTGCCCGGCGTCGTCGCGGGCATCGGCGGCTACGGCAACTGCCTGGGCCTGCCCAACATCGGCGGCGAGGTCGTCTTCGACGCCTGCTACCAGGGCAACCCGCTGGTCAACGCCGGCTGCATCGGCGTGATGAAGCACGAGGACATCCACCTCGCCAAGGCCTCGGGCCCCGGCAACAAGGTCATCCTCTACGGCGCCCGCACCGGCGGCGACGGCATCGGCGGCGTCTCGGTCCTCGCGTCCGAGACCTTCGACGACACGAAGCCCACCAAGCGGCCCGCCGTGCAGGTCGGCGACCCCTTCCAGGAGAAGCTCCTCATCGAGTGCACCCTGGAGATCTTCAAGGAGAAGCTGGTCGCGGGCATCCAGGACCTCGGCGGCGCCGGGCTCTCCTGCGCCACCTCCGAGCTGGCCAGCGCCGGCAGCGGCGGCATGCGCGTCGAGCTGGACACCGTCCCGCTGCGCGACGCGACCCTCTCGCCCGAGGAAATCCTCATGAGCGAGTCGCAGGAGCGCATGTGCGCGATCGTCGAGCCGCAGCACGTCGCGCGGTTCATGGAGATCTGCGAGAAGTGGGACGTCATCGCCACCGTCATCGGTGAGGTCACCGAGGGCGAGCGCCTGGAGATCTTCTGGCACGGCGAGCAGATCGTGGACGTGCCCCCGGGCACCGTCGCCCACGAGGGCCCCGTCTACCACCGCCCGTACGCCCGCCCCGAGTGGCAGGACGCGCTCCAGGCGGACGACGCGAACAAGCTGGCGCGCCCGGCGACCGCGGCCGAGCTGCGCGAGCAGGTCCTCGCCCTGGTCTCCTCCCCGAACCAGGCCTCGAAGTCCTGGATCACCGACCAGTACGACCGGTTCGTGCAGGGCAACACGGTGCTCTCGCAGCCCGAGGACGCGGGCATGGTCCGCATCGACGAGGAGACCAACCTCGGCGTGGCCATGGCCACCGACGGCAACGGCCGCTTCGCCAAGCTCGACCCGTACACGGGCGCGCAGCTGGCGCTGGCCGAGGCCTACCGCAACGTCTCCGCGACCGGCGCCAAGCCGCTGGCCATCTCCGACTGCCTGAACTTCGGCTCCCCCGAGGACCCGGGCGTCATGTGGCAGTTCGCCGAGGCCTGCCGCGGCCTCGCGGACGGCTGCCTGGAGCTGGGCATCCCGGTGACCGGCGGCAACGTCTCGCTGTACAACCAGACGGGCGAGACCGCGATCCACCCGACGCCCGTCGTGGCGGTCCTCGGCGTGATCGACGACGTCAACCGCCGCACGCCGATGGCGTTCACGGAGCCCGGCCAGCTGCTGTACCTGCTGGGCGACACCGCCGAGGAACTGGGCGGCTCCGCCTGGTCCGAGGTCGTCCACCGGCACCTCGGCGGCATGCCGCCCAAGGTGGACCTCGCCCGCGAGCAGCTGCTCGGCGAGATCCTCATCTCGGGCTCGCGCGACGGCATGATCGACGCCGCGCACGACCTGTCCGACGGCGGCGTCATCCAGGCGCTCACCGAGTCCTGCCTGCGCGGCGGCAACGGCGCGCGGATCGTGGTCCCGGAGACCCTGGACGCCTTCACCTTCCTCTTCTCCGAGTCCGCGGGCCGGGCCGTCGTGGCCGTGCCGCGCAGCGAGGAGCTCCGCTTCACCGACATGTGCGGCGCGCGCGGTCTGCCCGCCACGCGGATCGGTGTCGTGGACGGCGAGGAGATCGAGATCCAGGGCGAGTTCAGCATCCCGCTGACCGAACTCCGCGCGGCCCACGAGGCGACGATCCCGGCCCTGCTGGCCTGATCCGCAGCCGGTCGTCGCCGTTCGCGGCGGTACGGGCCCCCGTCCGGGACTTCCGGACGGGGGCCCGCCGCATGTGGGGGCCGCGGTCCCTTGCCGGTGATCACGGGGCGCCGTACCGTCGCCGCATGGACCAGCCCGTGAGTAGGAGGAAGCCGCTCGTGGCCGCCGCCGTCGCGGCCGCCGTGGTGCTGGGCGGCTGGGGCCTGTACGCGTGGGACCGGATCCGCCAGGAGCGCGCTGACAGCCGGGCGGCGATCACCGAGGCCTGCCAGGGCCTGGTGGACCCGGACACCGTGATGCGGTTCGGCGGCCCCGCGCGCATCGTCGACGCGGGCCCCGCGGGGGACCACCTGTGCGTGCTGCGCCGGGCGGTGACCTTCGAGGGGCAGCGGGACATGGCCGAATACTTCTCACTCACGGTGGTCCCCTCCCGGGACGCCGAACCCGGCGTCAGCCGGGTCGAGAGCGGCTCCGGAGCCGTCACCGTGACGGCGGTCTGCGCCGCTCCGGCGGCCGCGAGCGCGGTGCGCGCCCTGCGGGTCACCGCCGCCTCCGAGTACGACCGCGCGGACCGCGGCGAGGCCGGGGCGCTCGCGGCGCTGGCGCGCGGGGCGGCCCTGCGCGCGGCGGCGAAGGCGGGCTGCGCGACCAGCCTGCCCGAGTAGGGTCGGCCGCATGCCGCCCGCCAAGAAGAAGCCGCGCACCTACGACTCCGCCCGGACCAGGGCCGCCGTCACGGCGCAGTTCGCGCACGTCGCGGACGCCGTGCGGACCCTGAGCGCGGAGCAGTCGGCCCGCCCCGCGCACCTCGGCACCTGGACCGTCGGCGAACTCGCCGCCCACATCGCCTGGATCGCGGATTCGCTCGCCGGCGGCCTGGCCCGGCCGCCCGCGCCGAAGGCCGTGCTCCGCGCCGCCGAGTGGCCCTTCGCGACCGCCCCGCTGGCCGGCCGGATCGCGCAGGCGGCGGCCGAGACCCTGGGCGGGGCGCCGCTGCCCGAGCTGTACGAACGGGCGGCGGACCGCATGTCCGCAGCGCTGGCCGCCCACCGCGACGACCGGGTGCTGGACCTGTGGATCGGGGCCATGACCCTGGGGGACTTCCTGGTCACCCGCACAGTGGAGCTGGTGGTCCACACCGACGACCTGAACCGGGCGGCGGGGCTGGACATCCCGGTGGACCGGCAGGCGCTGGCGGCGTGCGTCCGGCTGCTCGCCGACGCCCTCGCGGAGAAGGCCCCGGGCGGCTCGGTCGAGGTACGGATCCCCCCGTTCGCCGTGGTCCAGTGCGTCGAGGGGCCCCGGCACACCCGGGGCACCCCGCCCAACGTGGTGGAGACGGACCCGCTGACCTGGATCCGGCTGGCGACCGGCCGTACCGCGTGGGCCGAGGCCCTCGCCGACGCCCGGGTCAGCGCGAGCGGCGAACGGGCCGACCTGGCCGCCCTGCTCCCGCTGATGCGGTGACGCGCTGACGCGCGTCCAGCGACGCGATCAGCGGGGGTACGGGAGCAGTCCCGCGGCCGTCGACTCCCAGGCCGCCCGCAGCTCCGCGAGGAGGGCCGGCTCCCGGGCCGCCTTGTCGGCCTGTTCGCGGAGGTCCCCGGCCAGCTGGAACAGCTGGTCGCGGCCCGTCGTGCCGCGGTAGTACTTCCAGTCACCGCGGCGCAGCGCCCGCTCCCCGCGGACCCGCCAGAACAGGTCGTGCTGCGGGGCCTTCTCGCCGCGCAGCAGGTACCCGGCCAGGCTCCGGCCGTCGAGCGGGAAGGCGCGGTCGGGGCGCACCCCGGCCAGTTCCAGCAGGGTCGCCGTCCAGTCCGGGGTGACCACCGGCACGTGGCTGACCTGGCCGCCGTCGATCCGGGCGGGCCAGCGCAGGACGGTGGGGACGCGGATGCCGCCTTCGAGGAGGGAGGCCTTGTTGCCGCTGAGCGGCCAGTTGTGGGAGAACCGCTCGCCGCCGTTGTCGCTGGCGAAGAAGACCAGGGTGTCGTGGGCCTGCCCGGACCGGTCGAGCGCGGTGAGCACCTCGCCGACGGAGCGGTCGAGGTCCTCGACCATCTGCCGGTACTTCTCGACCGAGCCGCCGTCCTGGTGCCACAGCGCGCGGGCGTCCCCCGCCTTGATCCGGCGGACGATCTCCCTGCTCTCGGCGGTGTCGCCGTCGGCGATCCAAGGCCAGTGCGGGGTGGTGAAGTTGAGGTTCAGCAGCCACGGCCGGTCGTGCCGGCGGCCGACGTACTCGCTCGCCCGCTCGGTCAGGATCCGGGTGTAGTAGCGCAGGTCCTTGTACGCGGCGTCGCCCTCGTAGAGGTCGTACTCGCCGCCGAGGCCCAGCTTGGAGTAGTACTCCAGCGCCCCGCCGAAGTTGCCGAAGAACTCGTCCCATCCCGACTTGGTGGGGCTGTAGTCGGGGAGGTAGCCGCAGTGCCACTTCCCGATCAGCGCCGTGGCGTAGCCGCCGGCCCGCAGCAGCGAGGCCAGCGTGGGGTGGCGGGGGTCCAGGCCCACGGACGTGTCGGCGATCGGCTCGGCCAGTCCGCCCTCGGTGCGGCCCGGGTAGCGGCCGGTGTAGAGGCTGAAGCGGGTCGGCGAGCAGGTCGCCGACCCCGCGTAGGCGTCGGTGAACCGGACGCCCTGGCGCGCCAGCCGGTCCAGGTGCGGGGTCCTGATGTGCGGGGCGCCGTACGAGGACAGGTCGGCCCAGCCCAGGTCGTCCCCCAGGATGAACAGGATGTTCGGGCGGCGGGCGGAGCGGCCCCGCGCGGCGGTGAACTCCCGCTCCCCGGACCGCGCGTACTGCGCTCCGGTCGAGGACGCGGGCGGGGCGGCGGCGGCCGGGGCCGCCCCGGCGGGAGCGGCGGCAGCGAGTCCGGCCGCGGTGGCGGCCGTGGCGCCGACCGCACCGCCGAAGGCGCGCCGGGACAGCTCGGATCGGTTGGTGCTCACAGAGGTACTCCAGTCCAGGGCGGAGCCGCCGACGGACGTCATCCGGCCGGCCCAGACAGAAAAGACCCGGAAAGGGTCGGAAAAGGGAAAAGAACCGCGAAATGTGAGTGGTTACGCGGAACAGCGACAGATAGCGCTCGCGACACGGACCAGGTCTACGTGGCGGCGCTCGACAAGGGTGACGGAAGCGTCACCGAGGGGCTGCATGGCGTGGAGCTTGTGCGAACCCACAGGCCCCTGTCAACCACGGCATCCCGGATATCGAGACGGTCACCCTGCGTCCGGTTTACCCGACTGTCCGCACTGTGACCTTTTCCGGCCGTCCCCAATTCGGACCAGTGGTCGATCTCGCCTACACTCGGGAACGTGCCTCGTGGTGATGGACGACTCAACCACGACCTGCTCCCCGGTGAGAAGGGCCCCCAGGACGCTTGCGGCGTCTTCGGTGTCTGGGCTCCGGGTGAAGAGGTCGCCAAGCTCACCTACTTCGGACTGTATGCGCTGCAGCACCGTGGACAAGAGTCCGCGGGAATCGCTGTGAGCAACGGTTCCCAGATCCTCGTCTTCAAGGACATGGGCCTCGTGTCCCAGGTCTTCGACGAAACCTCTCTCGGATCCCTCCAAGGTCATATCGCGGTCGGTCACGCCCGCTACTCGACCACCGGAGCCTCCGTCTGGGAGAACGCTCAGCCCACCTTCCGCGCGACGGCCCACGGCTCCATTGCCCTGGGTCACAACGGGAACCTGGTGAACACCGCCGAGCTCGCCGAGATGGTCGCCGACCTTCCCCGGCAGGACGGCCGTGCCACCCAGGTGGCGGCGACCAACGACACCGATCTCGTGACGGCGCTGCTCGCCGGCCAGACGGACGACGACGGCAGGCCCCTGACCATCGAGGAGTCGGCCACCAAGGTCCTCCCGCAGGTCAAGGGAGCCTTCTCGCTCGTCTTCATGGACGAGGGAACCCTCTACACCGCCCGTGACCCGCAGGGCATCCGCCCGCTGGTCCTCGGCCGGCTGGAGCGCGGCTGGGTCGTCGCCAGCGAGACCGCCGCCCTCGACATCTGCGGCGCCAGCTTCGTCCGCGAGGTCGAACCGGGCGAGCTGATCGCGATCGACGAGAACGGTCTGCGCTCCTCCCGATTCGCGGAAGCGAAGCCCAAGGGCTGTGTCTTCGAGTACGTCTACCTGGCGCGCCCGGACACCGACATCGCCGGCCGCAACGTCTACCTCTCGCGTGTCGAGATGGGACGGCGCCTGGCCAAGGAAGCCCCGGCCGAGGCCGACCTGGTGATATCGACGCCGGAATCGGGCACGCCCGCCGCCGTCGGCTACGCCGAGGCCAGTGGGATCCCGTACGGCGTGGGCCTGGTCAAGAACGCCTACGTGGGCCGGACCTTCATCCAGCCCTCGCAGACGATCCGCCAGCTCGGCATCCGGTTGAAGCTCAACCCCCTCAAGGAAGTCATCCGGGGCAAGCGCCTGGTGGTCGTCGACGACTCGATCGTCCGCGGCAACACCCAGCGCGCCCTGGTCAAGATGCTCCGCGAGGCCGGTGCGGCCGAGGTCCACATCCGGATCTCCTCCCCGCCCGTGAAGTGGCCCTGCTTCTTCGGCATCGACTTCGCCACCCGTGCGGAGCTGATCGCCAACGGCATGACCGTCGACGAGATCGCCACCTCCATGGGCGCGGACTCCCTCTCGTACATCTCGCTCGACTCGATGATCGAGGCGACGACCATCCAGAAGCCCAACCTCTGCCGGGCCTGCTTCGACGGCGAGTACCCCATGGAGCTGCCCGACCCGCAGCTCCTGGGCAAGCAGCTCCTGGAGACCGAGCTGGCCGGCGGCAAGGACGCCGCCGACGCGCTCCGTCGTCCCTGATCACGCACCCGCAGTAACCGCAGTAACGACACGAAAGCTCATCCCTGTCATGACAGAGAAGACCACCGGTGCCAGCTACGCAGCCGCGGGCGTCGACATCGAAGCGGGCGACCGCGCCGTCGAGCTGATGAAGGAGTGGGTGAAGAAGACGCAGCGCCCCGAGGTCCTCGGCGGCCTCGGCGGTTTCGCCGGCCTCTTCGACGCCTCCGCCCTCAAGCGCTACGAGCGCCCGCTGCTGGCCTCGGCCACCGACGGCGTCGGCACCAAGGTGGACATCGCCCGCCGGCTCGGCGTGTACGACACGATCGGCCACGACCTGGTCGCGATGGTCATGGACGACATCGTCGTCTGCGGCGCCGAGCCGCTCTTCATGACGGACTACATCTGCGTCGGCAAGGTCCACCCCGAGCGCGTCGCGGCCATCGTCAAGGGCATCGCGGAGGGCTGCGTCCTGGCCGGCTGCGCCCTGGTGGGCGGCGAGACCGCCGAACACCCGGGTCTGCTGGGTCCGGACGACTTCGACGTCGCCGGCGCCGGTACGGGTGTCGTCGAGCACGACGCCCTCCTGGGCGCGGACCGCATCCGTACGGGGGACGCCGTCATCGCGATGGCGTCGTCCGGACTTCACTCGAACGGGTACTCGCTGGTCCGCCACGTCCTCTTCGACCAGGCCAAGATGGCACTGGAGAGCCACGTGGAGGAGCTCGGCCGGACCCTCGGCGAGGAGCTCCTGGAGCCGACCAGGATCTACTCGCTGGACTGCCTGGCCCTCACCCGCACCGCCGAGGTCCACGCCTTCTCGCACATCACGGGCGGCGGCCTCGCGGCCAACCTCGCCCGGGTCATCCCCGACCACCTGCACGCCGCGGTGGACCGCTCCACCTGGGCCCCCGGCGCCGTCTTCGACCTGGTCGGCCGCGCCGGCAAGGTCGAGCGCCTGGAGCTGGAGAAGACGCTGAACATGGGCGTCGGCATGATCGCCGTGGTACCGCAGGAATCCGTGGACGTGGCCCTGACCACGCTGGCCGACCGGGGCGTCGACGCCTGGGTCGCGGGCGAGATCGAGGACCGCGGCGCGCACACCGAGGGCTCGACCCTCACCGGCGACTACGCCAACTGAGCGAGGCCGACCGGCCGCGAAGGGCCCGGCGCACACCGCCGGGCCCGGGCCGTGGACCCCACGGAAACCCGGGCCGGAACGCACGGAAACCCGGTCCGGGGCTCAGCCCCGGACCGGGTTTCCGTATTGCATGGCTGCTGGTGCGGTGTGGACGCTGGATGCGTCAAGCGCCGCGACGCTGCGCGGAGGGGCCGGACTCTTCGTCCTCGTCCTCGTCATCGCCGTTGTACAACTTCGCGTACTTGGCGTACGGGTCGTCGTCGTCTTCCAGCTCGTCATCGACCTCGACCGGCACGCTGACAGGCAGCGGCTCCGCCGGCGATGCGCCCAGCTCATTGGCCAGACGCGAGAGGTCAGTCCCGCCGCTGTTGTACTTCAGCTGGCGGGCGACCTTTGTCTGCTTGGCCTTGGCCCGGCCGCGCCCCATGGCTCGACCCCCTCGGTGACGGGGCTCGACGGCCCCAGAGTCTGACACGCGTTCATGGTTCGGAGCGGGCTCTCCGTGGAGAGACCGTCCGTAGAGCTTTAACGGTACCTGCTTCCGCGGCCATACGGTACGCCGCCCGCATGACGTGCCCCGGCACAGTGCCTGCGAGACGCCCCGTACTCGCTGGTCAGCTGCGATTTTAACCCTATATTGGCGAGCGACCCGCCGAAGCGCAGTGAGTTCCGTCTCTCCGCAACCCCGGCGGGTGCAAACCCCCGCCGTACGGGGCCGGCGCCGGTTTCCCACCCGCGCCGGACCCCTGTGGCGGAACCCGGTTACGCGCCCCGCGCGGCGCGTCCCTCGGCCATCCGCTGCTCGGCGATCCGGTCGGCCGCCGCGGCGGGCGGAATCCCGTCCGACTTCGCACGTGCGAATATGGCCAGCGTGGTGTCGAAGATCTTCGTCGCCTTGGCCTTGCAGCGGTCGAAGTCGAAGCCGTGCAGTTCGTCGGCGACCTGGATGACCCCGCCCGCGTTCACCACGTAGTCCGGCGCGTAGAGGATGCCGCGGTCCGCGAGGTCCTTCTCGACGCCGGGGTGGGCGAGCTGGTTGTTCGCCGCGCCGCACACCACCTTCGCGGTCAGGGCCGGCACGGTGGCGTCGTCGAGGGCGCCGCCGAGCGCGCAGGGCGCGTAGATGTCCAGACCGGGCAGCCGGATCAGCGCGTCGGTGTCGGCGACCGCCGTCACCTTCCCGGGGTGCCGGTCCAGGATCCGCCGCACGGATTCGGCGCGGACGTCGGTGATGACGACCTCCGCCCCGTCCTCCAGCAGGTGCTCCACCAGGTGGTGCCCGACCTTGCCGACGCCCGCGACGGCGACCTTGCGGCCGCGCAGGGTCGGGTCGCCCCAGAGGTGCTGGGCGCTGGCCCGCATGCCCTGGAAGACGCCGAAGGCGGTGAGGACCGAGGAGTCGCCGGCGCCGCCGTTCTCGGGGGAGCGGCCGGTGGCCCAGCGGGTCTCGCGGGCGACGACGTCCATGTCCGCGACGTAGGTGCCGACGTCGCAGGCGGTCACGTAGCGGCCGCCGAGGGAGTCCACGAACCGGCCGTAGGCCAGCAGCAGTTCCTCGCTCTTCAGCGTGTCCGGGTCACCGATGATCACGGCCTTGCCGCCGCCGTGGTCGAGCCCGGCGAGGGCGTTCTTGTACGACATGCCGCGGGCGAGGTTGAGGGCGTCGAGGACGGCCTCCTCGTCCGAGGCGTACGCGTGGAAGCGCGTACCGCCGAGCGCGGGGCCCAGTGCGGTGGAGTGGAGGGCGATGACGGCCTTGAGGCCACTGGCGCGGTCCTGGCAGAGCACGACCTGCTCGTGGCCGCCCTGTTCCGTGCGGAACAGGGTGTGCAGGACGCCGTCGGTCATTTCGGTCACGGTGGTGACTCCCATGGATGAGATGCGGCGGGAAGCGCCCTCCTGCGGGTGGGGAGGGCGGTGTTGGGAGCAGCGTAAGACCTGGGGGCCGCGCCGGACCGGCCTGTCCGGGGATCGGACCCCCGCTCGGACTTCTGACCGGATTTCTCCCCCTCGGGGGCGCGCGGCCGCGTACGGGCGCCCGGCGCGGGGGAGTACGAGAGCGTGAGCGAATCCCCCGAACCCCGGCTGCCCGCCGCGCGCCAGGTGCCGACCGTCCCCTACGCGTCCTACCTGCGCGTCTACGAACCCCTCGCGGCCTTCGCCGAGCCGGAGCGCGCGCACTGGGCGGACTACGCCCGGCGCGGGCACACGCCGACGGCCCAGGACGAACTGCGCCGGTCGCTGGCCGACCTGGTCCGCGTGCCGCCGGTGGGGGTGCCGGCGCACGAGAGCGCGGACGCCTTCACCGCGGAGGTGGACGGGGTGCTGCTGGTGTGCCCGTGGCGGACCCGGCTGCGCGGCTGGCTGGCGCTGCAGGAGCTGGTGGCGGACTTCCCGGCCCCGGTGCTGGACGCGGCGCTGCCGCCGGGGGTGCGCCGCCGGGCGGCCGATGAGTACGAGGCCTGGCGGGCGCGGAACCCGGACGCGCGCCCGTGGATCCGTACCGCGGTGTGGCAGGTGCCGCTGCGCTGGTTCGTGCTGGTGGCCGACGAGGAGCGGGAGTACGTGCCGGGGGAGGTGCTGCGCTACCGGACGCCGATGGTCCAGGCCCGGCGGCGGCTCGCGCGCGGGCTGCGGACCCTGCGCGAGGCGGAGGGGTACGGGGCGCTGGCGGACGGCCTGGTGGAGGTCGGCAGCTGGCTGGAGGAGTTCCATCCGCGCTCGATGGTCGAGCTGGACTACGGCGGGCTGGTGCACGGGCTGCCCGCGGCGGGGCTGGAGCAGGACCGGTCGGCGGCCGAACTGGCGGCGGGCATCGCGGCGCTGCGGGCGGGCGATTCTGACGGAGCCGTGGAGACGTACGTCATATTGGCCGACCGCTGGCGGGCCGTTCGGGAGAGACTGTTCGCCAACTAGCCCTTTGGTCCCAACAGTCACAAGCCGTGGCACTTCAGGACGATTCACTCATTGGGGTCTTAGTTCCAGGACCTACGTCCCGATCCGGGCCATTGGCTCAAGCGTGACGGACCGCACTTTCCACACCCTTGCGCCCTTCCCCTACCCTCGTGCCAAAATAGGACAAGGAGTCCGGGGAGGGTTCCGTCCGTCCAACTTTGGGCGGATTGCTCGACATTGCACGCTATGGGGGGTCTGGCGACTCCTGATCGCTCTGTGACTGATCGTCACAGTGGGGTGACTGTCCGTTATGGGCCAGTCCATCGGCTTCCGTCGCTGATGAACACCTCGGAGGGCAATTCCATCGGTTTGGCCGACGAGGCTGGACAGATGGTGTAGTTGTAGTGCCGAGGACAAGCCGTTCGTCCTATAACCGACTCGGCCTTCGTCTGTCCATTTCGGGCAACGAGGGCCAAGGTGCAGAATTTAGAGGAAAGAACCGAGATGGTTCGGTTCTCCCGAGGAGGCCGCTCATGACCGCTCGCACCCCTGATGCCGAGCCGCTGCTGACCCCGGCTGAGGTTGCCACGATGTTCCGCGTGGACCCGAAGACGGTCACTCGCTGGGCCAAGGCTGGCAAGCTCACGTCCATCCGCACCCTGGGTGGGCACCGCCGCTACCGCGAGGCCGAGGTTCGCGCACTGCTCGCGGGAATTCCGCAGCAGCGCAGCGAAGCCTGAGGTACCGCAGCACAACGTTTTACCGGGTAGAAATCGGATCCCCCAATCCGACGAAACCCACCGCGCTTCATGCGGCCGGACCTGCCCCAACAGGTTCCCCAGCCGTCGGTCGCGCTGGACTCCGCCGGGTCCAGCGCGATCTTTTTTTATGCCCGGAAGGGGCGCGCGGGCCGCGGTCGGCGCCCCCCTGCGGTGGGGGTGCCATTGCACATATTAAATCGAAGGTGCGTATGTGCGTGATAAATGTGGGGGCCCCAAAAACTCGTGTGGTGACTCCCATCACAGCTAACAACTCTTGTACATCCGGCATTGCACCCCGTAATGGGGTCCTCCGGAGCTGGGCGTCAGCCGGCCGGGGGACCTTGGTCCCGCCGGGCCGCCTCCCGGGCGAGGCGCAGGAGCCGGTTGCAGACCAGGCAGTGGCGCCTGAGGTGGCGGCGTCCGCGCGAGGCCGCCAGATGGGCCTTCAGGAGCGCTCTGAGCTCGTCCCGGGCATTCATGAGGGGAAACCCGCCTCCCGTGCCTGTGGTGGCCGCAGGGGCCGCTGGGAGCCGCCACCGCGCCGGGCGTGTGTGCCGTGGAACGCGTCAGGGCCCGTATCCCTGGGGGATACGGGCCCTGACGTCACTGCGAACCTGACGGGACTTGAACCCGCGACCTCCACCTTGACAGGGTGGCGAGCTAACCAACTGCTCCACAGGTCCTCGTTCGCGGCCACTTGGTGGCTGCGAAACCGACTGTACAACAGCTCGGGGGGTGTGGTCTAACCCGATCACCGCGAGGTCACGGAACCAGGGCGTCGATCGCCTTCACGATGCGCTTGTCGGAGACCGGATGGGCCGTCCCGAGTGCGTGCGCGAAGTAGCTCACCCGCAGTTCCTCGATCATCCAGCGGATGTCCGTGACCGCCGTAGGCACCGGCCGCCCCTGGGGCAACTGCTCCAGCAGCCAGGCGTACTCGTCCTGCATCTCGTGCACCTTCTCCATGCGCGTGGTGTCGCGCTGGACGGAGGTCGGCATCTGCTGGAGCCGCCGGTCGGCCGCCACCAGATAGCGCATCAGATCGGGCAGCCGCCGCAGCCCGGTGAGGGTCACGAAGCCGGCCGGCACCAGGGCCGCCAGCTGCTTCTGCACGTCCTGGACGTTGCGGAGCAGGGTGGGGCTGTTCGTCGCCTTCAGCCGCCGCTCACAGGCCTGCCAGGCGGCCAGCACCTGCTGCACCTGGGTGACCGTGCGTACGGTCGTGTCCACCAGGTCCGTACGCACGGCGTCGTAGAGCTTGCGGAAGCCCGCCTCGTCCCAGGCGGGCCCGCCGTGGTCGGCGATCAGCTTGTCGGCCGCCGCCGTGGCGCAGTCCTCGAAGAGCGCCTGGACGGAACCGTGCGGATTGCGGGACAGGGCCAGCTTCGCCTGGTTGCCGAGCTTGTCGGACGCGAACTTCGCGGGGTTCACCGCGATGTTGAGCAGGATCAGCTTCCGGGTCCCGCGCCACATCGCGAGCTGCTGCTCGGCCTCGGTGTCGAAGAGGCGTACGTCGACGCTCGCGCCGGCGTCCACCAGGGCCGGGTAGGCCTTCACCGGCTGGCCCGCCCGGCGGGTCTCGAAGACCCTGGTCAGGGTGCCGATCGTCCAGTCCGTCAGCCCGGTCCGCTCGATGGTCTCGCCGCCCGCGCGCTCGGCGGTCGCCGCGGCGGCCTGGGAGAGGGCCTGGCGGGCCTTGGGCCGCAGCCGCAGCCGCAGCGCCTCCAGGTCCTTGTCCTCGGCGATGTTCCTGCGGCGCTCGTCGACGATCCGGAAGGTGATCTTCAGGTGGTCGGCGATCCGGCTCAGGTCGAAGTCCTCGGCGGTGACCGGCACGCCGACCATCCGCTTCAGCTCGCGCGCGAGCGTCACCGTCAGCGGCTCCTGGAGGGGCACGGCCGTGGCCAGGAAGCGGGTCGCGAAGTTCGGCGCGGGCACGTAGTGCCGGCGGATCGGCTTGGGCAGCGAGCGGATCAGCTCGGTGACGACCTCCTCGCGCAGCCCCGGGATCTGCCAGTCGAAGCCCTCGTCGGTGACCTGGTTCAGCACCGTCAGCGGGATGTGGACGGTCACGCCGTCCGCGTCCGCGCCCGGCTCGAACTGGTAGGTCACCCGGAACTTCAGCGGCCCCTGGCGCCAGGAGTCCGGGTAGTCGTCCTTGGTGACCCCGGCGGCCTTCTCGGTGAGCAGCATCTCGCGCTCGAAGTCGAGCAGCTCCGGCTCGTCCCGCTTCTTGTGCTTCCACCAGGAGTCGAAGTGCGCGCCCGAGACCACGTGCTCGGGGATCCGCTGGTCGTAGAAGTCGAAGAGGGTCTCGTCGTCGACCAGGATGTCCCGGCGCCGGGCCCGGTGTTCCAGCTCCTCGACCTCGGTCAGCAGCTTGCGGTTGTCGGCGTAGAACTTGTGGTGCGTGCGCCAGTCGCCCTCGACCAGGGCGTTGCGGATGAACAGCTCGCGCGAGACCTCCGCGTCGATCCGGCCGTAGTTGATCTTCCGCTGGGCGACGATCGGGACGCCGTACAGCGTGACCTTCTCGTACGCCATCACCGCCGCCTGGTCCTTCTCCCAGTGCGGCTCGCTGTACGTGCGCTTGATCAGGTGCTGGGCCAGCGGCTCGACCCACTCGGGCTCGACCTTGGCGTTGACCCGGGCCCACAGCCGCGAGGTCTCCACCAGCTCCGCCGACATGACGAACTTCGGCTGCTTCTTGAAGAGCGCCGAACCGGGGAAGATCGCGAACTTCGCCGACCGCGCGCCGAGGTACTCGTTCTTGTCGGTGTCCTTGAGCCCGATGTGCGACAGCAGGCCCGCCAGCAGCGACACGTGGATGTGCTGCTCCGGGGCGTCCGCTTCGTTGACGTGGATGCCCATGGTCTTGGCGACCGTGCGCAGCTGCGAGTAGATGTCCTGCCACTCGCGGATCCGCAGGAAGTTCAGGTACTCCTGCTTGCACATCCGGCGGAAGGAGCTGGAGCCGCGCTCCTTCTGCTGCTCGCGGACGTAGCGCCACATGTTCAGGAACGAGAGGAAGTCGCTGGTCTCGTCCTTGAAGCGGGCGTGGTGCTGGTCGGCCTGGGTCTGCTTGTCCGAGGGCCGCTCGCGCGGGTCCTGGATCGAGAGGGCGGCCGCGATGACCATGACCTCGCGCACGCAGTTGTTCTTGTCCGCCTCCACCACCATGCGGGCCAGGCGCGGGTCCACGGGCAGCTGGGACAGCTGGCGGCCCATCGGCGTGAGCCGCTTCTTGTGGTCTTTCTCCGCCGGGTCCAGCGCGCCCAGTTCCTGGAGCAGCTGCACGCCGTCGCGGATGTTGCGGTGGTCCGGCGGGTCGATGAAGGGGAACTTCTCGATCTCGCCGAGGCCCGCCGCGGTCATCTGGAGGATGACGGAGGCGAGGTTGGTGCGCAGGATCTCGGCGTCGGTGAACTCGGGCCGCGTGAGGAAGTCGTCCTCGGAGTACAGCCGGATGCAGATGCCGTCCGAGGTGCGGCCGCAGCGGCCCTTGCGCTGGTTGGCGCTGGCCTGCGAGATCCGCTCGATCGGCAGCCGCTGGACCTTGGTGCGGTGGCTGTAGCGGGAGATCCGGGCGGTGCCCGGGTCGATCACGTACTTGATGCCCGGGACGGTCAGCGAGGTCTCGGCGACGTTGGTCGCGAGGACGATCCGGCGCCCGGTGTGCTGCTGGAAGACGCGGTGCTGCTCGGCGTGCGAGAGGCGCGCGTAGAGGGGGAGCACCTCGGTGAACCGCAGGTTGCGTTTGTTGAGCGCGTCCGCCGTGTCGCGGATCTCGCGCTCGCCGGAGAGGAAGACCAGGACGTCGCCCGGGCCCTCGGACTGCAGCTCGTCCACCGCTTCGCAGATCGCGGTGATCTGGTCGCGGTCGCTGTCGTCGCCCTCCTCTTCGAGGAGCGGGCGGTAGCGCACCTCGACCGGGTACGTACGGCCGCTGACCTCGACGATCGGGGCGTCGCCGAAGTGCCGGGAGAACCGCTGGGGGTCGATCGTCGCCGAGGTGATGATCACCTTGAGGTCGGGGCGCTTCGGCAGCAGCGTCGCCAGGTAGCCGAGCAGGAAGTCGATGTTCAGCGACCGCTCGTGGGCCTCGTCGATGATGATCGTGTCGTACGCGCGCAGCTCGCGGTCCGTCTGGATCTCGGCGAGCAGGATGCCGTCCGTCATCAGCTTCACGAAGGTCGCGTCCTGGTCCACCTGGTCGGTGAACCGGACCTTCCAGCCGACCGTCTGGCCGATCTCGGACTTCAGCTCCTCGGCGATCCGCTCCGCGACGGTGCGCGCCGCGATCCGGCGGGGCTGGGTGTGGCCGATCATGCCCCGGACACCGCGCCCCAGCTCCATGCAGATCTTGGGGATCTGGGTGGTCTTGCCGGAGCCGGTCTCGCCCGCGACGATCACGACCTGGTGGTCGCGTATCGCCTCGGCGATCTCGTCCTTCTTCTGGCTGACCGGAAGGTTCTCGGGATAGGTGACCTCGGGCATCCGCGAGGCGCGCCCGGCCAGTCGCGCGGCGGCCTTCTCGGCCTCCGCGGCGATCTCGTCGAGTACGGCCTGCTTGGCCTCGGGCTTGCGGATACGGCGGGCGCCTTCGAGGCGGCGGCCGAGGCGGTGCGCGTCGCGGAGGGAGATCTCACCGAGAAGCGTCTGCAGGGCGGCGAAGGAAGTAGACATACCTGGTCGAGGATCTCACCCGTGGGCGTCGGGTGGCGAACGCATTTGTGGGGCGGCCCCGTACCATTTCCGGACGAGTCACCCCAAGAACCCCGGCCGAGTGAGTGAGAGGCCCGCCATGTCCCGCCCCGCCCCGCGCCAGTGGTGCCTGCTGGGCGCCGTGCTCGCGGTGCTGCTGGGGTGCCTGGCGCCGGTTGCGTCGGCGGCGCGGGCCGGATCCGGACCCGTGTACGGGTACGCCGCCGGGCCCGTCACGTCGCCTCCGAGCCGGGCCGCGGCCGTCCCGGAGGCGGTGCCCGCCGAGCGCGGGCCCTCCTGCTCCCCGGCGGACGCGGACCAGGGGCGGGTTCCGGCGGTGCCGCAGCGCCCGACCGGGGACCACGGCCACCCGCCGCTCGCGCGGTGCCTGCCGGAGCAGCCCTGGCACGGCAAGGGCGCGCCGCTGCGCGTGCTCGCGCGCGGGCCGGACCGGGTGGCGCCGGGGCCGCTGGAGCTGTCCGTGATGCGGGTCTAGGAGAACCGGTCCCGCCGGTCCCGCTTTCCTCCCCTTCACCCACCACTCCGGAGCACCTCCATGCCTTCCTCCGCGCGTTCCGCCCGCAAGCCCCTGCTCATCTCCGCCGGGGTCGCGCTCGCCGCCGTCACCCTCGGCCTCGTCTCCTGGCAGGCCACCGCCCCGAAGGACGCCACCGACTCCGGGTCCGCCCCGGCGTCCGCGCCCCGGGCCCCCGACGCCCGGGCCGAGCTGATGAAGCTGGCCCGCCGCGACGCGGCCGACAAGCTGACCACCGGCCGCGCCGACGCGCCCGTCGTCCTCATCGAGTACTCCGACTTCGCATGCGGTTACTGCGGCAAGTTCGCCCGCGACACCGAACCCGAACTGGTGAAGAAGTACGTCGAGGACGGCACCCTGCGCATCGAATGGCGCAACTTCCCGATCTTCGGCGCCGAGTCCGAGGCCGCCGCGAAGGCCGCGTGGGCCGCCGGACAGCAGGACCGGTTCGCCGCGTTCCACGCCGCCGCCTACGCCGAGGGCTCCAAGGAGAAGGGCTTCGGCGCGGCCCACCTGCGGGAGATCGCCCGGCAGGCCGGGGTCCCGGACCTGGAGCGCTTCGCGCGGGACAGCGCCGGCGAGCGGGCCTCCGCAGCGGTGCGCACCGACCAGGAGGAGGGCTACCGCATCGGCGTCACCTCCACCCCGTCCTTCCTCGTCAACGGGCAGCCGATCGCGGGCGCCCAGCCGGTGGAGGCCTTCACCGAGGCCATCGCCAGGGCCCAGCGGGCGGCGGCCGCGAAGTGACCGGCATCGGATACCTGGCCGCCCTGCTGGGCGGCCTCCTCGCGCTGCTCAGCCCGTGCAGCGCGCTGCTGCTGCCCGCCTTCTTCGCCTACTCCATCGACTCCGCGTCCCGGCTGCTGGCCCGGACCGGAATCTTCTACGCGGGGCTCGCGACCACTTTGGTGCCGCTGGGCGCGGCCGGCTCGTACGCGGGCCGCTTCTTCCACGGCAACCGGGACGCCCTGGTCCTCTTCGGCGGCTGGCTGATCATCGCGCTGGGCCTGGCGCAGATCCTGGGCCTCGGCTTCGCCTCGCGGCGCCTCACCGGCCTGTCCGGCCGGATCCGTCCGACGACCGCCCTGTCGGTGTACGCGCTGGGCGCGGTCTACGGGCTGGCGGGCTTCTGCGCGGGTCCGATTCTGGGCAGCGTCCTGACCGTCGCGGCGGTGAGCGGCAGCCCCGTCTACGGCGGCCTGCTGCTGGCCGTGTACGCGCTGGGGATGGCCCTGCCGCTGTTCCTGCTGGCCCTGCTCTGGGAGCGGTTCGACCTCGGGCGGCGCCGCTGGCTGCGCGGCCGGGTGGTCCGGGCCGGCCGCTTCGAGCTGCACACCACCACGCTGGCGTCCGGCCTGTTCTTCATCGCGCTGGGCGCGATGTTCCTGGCGTACGACGGGGCGAGCGCGCTGCCGGGGCTGCTGGACGTGGACGACTCGTTCGCCGTGGAGGAGTGGGTGCGGTCCGTCGCCGGCGCAGTGCCGGACTGGGCGCTGCTCGGGCTGATCGCGGCCGGGGCATCGGCCTTCGGCCTGGCGCGGTGGCGCCGCGCGGTCCGTACCGGTGAGGCGGCCGGGGGCGAGGGGTAAAGCAGAAGGCCCCGTCCGATGGACGGGGCCTTCTCGTGGTGGCTGGGGCCGGGGTCGAACCGGCGACCTATCGCTTTTCAGGCGATCGCTCGTACCAACTGAGCTACCCAGCCACGAAGCTCTCGCGAGCTTCAGCGAACCTGACGGGACTTGAACCCGCGACCTCCACCTTGACAGGGTGGCGAGCTAACCAACTGCTCCACAGGTCCTTGCTATGTGCGAGCGCAAGTCTCGCACATGGTGTTGCGTACCCCCAACGGGATTCGAACCCGTGCTACCGCCTTGAAAGGGCGGCGTCCTGGGCCACTAGACGATGAGGGCTAAAGGCCCGCCTAGGCACTTTCCAGCGCGTCGGGGACGTGAGAAGCATATGGGATCGGAGCGGCGATCGCCAAAACGGTTTCCCCCGGTCGGCGGCCGGGCCCCGCGGCGGGCGCGGCCTCAGCCCCAGCCCAGTTCGTGGAGGCGGTCGTCGTCGATGCCGAAGTGGTGGGCGATCTCGTGCACGACGGTCACGGCGACCTCGTGCACCACGTCGTCGGGCGCCTCGCAGTACCGCAGGGTCGGACCCATGTAGATCGAGATCCGGTCCGGCAGCACCCCGGCGTACCACTCGCCGCGCTCGGTGAGGGGCGTCCCCTCGTAGAGCCCGAGCAGTTCCGGGTCGTCCGCGGGGGGTTCGTCCTCCACGAACACGGCCACGTTGTCCATCACCCGGGTCAGCTCGGGCGGGATCCGGTCCAGGGCCTGGGCCACCAGCTCTTCGAAGTCGTCGCGCGTCATCTGCAGCACCCGCCCATTGTCCGGGAGGGACGCGCCCTCCGGGAGGGATGCGCCCCGGCGCGTGAGAATGGGCCCGTGGTGACAGTGGCGAGGTGTGCGGCGGGCGGCGGATGACCCGGCCGGCCGGGGGTTTCGAGGCGATCGACCCGGATGTCGACCTGCACGTGCCGGAGCAGCGCGGCGAGCCGCGGCTGCGCGTGCTCGCGGCGGTGGCGGCCGGCGGCGCGGCGGGCGCCTCGGCGCGCTACGGGGTCGGGCTGCTGTGGCCGGCGGCGCCCGGGGCCTTCCCGTGGGGGACGCTCTGGGTCAACGTGACGGGCTGCGCGCTCATCGGCGTCCTGATGGTGCTGATCAGCGAGGGCGGCCGGTCGGCGCACCCCCTCGTGCGGCCGTTCCTCGGGACCGGGGTGCTCGGCGGGTTCACCACCTTCTCCACCTACGCCGTGGACTTCGCCCGGCTGCTGGACGCCGGGGAGGCGGGGACCGCGCTGGCCTACGCCGGCCTCACGGTGGTGGCCGCGCTGGGCGCGGTGGCGGTGGCGGCCCGGGTGACGCGCCTCGCGGTGGCCGGCCGCGGCGCGGCCGGGGCGGTCCGGTGAACTGGCTCGCGGTGGTGCTGGGCGCGGTGGTCGGCGCCCCGCTGCGCTACCTGGCCGACCGCGCGGTGCAGGGCCGCCACGATTCCGTCTTCCCCTGGGGAACCTTCGCGGTGAACGCGGGCGCCTGCCTCCTGCTGGGGGCGCTGACGGGGGCGGTGCTCGACGGGGCGGCGTCCTCGCGGCTGAGCCTCTTCCTCGGGACGGGGCTGTGCGGGGCGCTGAGCACCTACTCGACCTTCTCCTACGAGACGCTCCGGCTGGCGGAGCGGGGCCAGGGGTTCCTGGCAGCGGCGAACGTGGCCGCGTCCGTGCTGGCCGGACTGGGCGCCGTACAGCTGGGCCTGCAGGTGGCGCGGGCGTACACCGGGGGCTGACCGAGGGGCGCGCGAGCCGGTGGCGCCGGGGGCGTGTCTCTTACGGGGCAAAGAGAGTTGGGCACATTGACCCGTTCACCACGGAACCCCGCCCAGCCCCGGAGGTGCCACCCGTGCGCCACTTGCCCGCTTCCGTCCGACTGGCCGTCGCCACGCTCGCGCTCGCGGCCTCGGCGGGCTGCATGAGCGTCGGCGACGACGCCGCCAAGCCCGGCGCCACCTCCCCCGCGGATCACCAGGGAGCCGCCTCCGGATCCGCGGGCGCCTCCGCCGGGGGCAAGAACGGCGGAACGCACGGCGGGGGGCACGACAAGAAGGACGCCGCGGGCGCCAAGGGCGCCGTCGTGGGCCCCGACGGAAAGGTTTTGCCACCGGGCGCCCCGGCCAGCCCGGGGGCCGTGGCGGCGGGCGTTCCCGGCGGTCCCTCGCCGTCCGCCGGGCCCGGGGCGTCCGCGGGCGGGGGCGCCGGCGGGCCGGTGGGACCGGGGCCCGGCCCCGGGACGCAGCTGCCGCCCTCGGCGGGCGGGACCACCGCCGGCTCGGGTGGGACGGGAGGGGGCACCGCGCCCTCTCCGGCGGCCAGTCCGTCCGATCCGGGTCCTGTGACTCCGCCCACTCCCTCCCCCTCCGCGGCGGACCCGTCGCCGTCGCCGGGGAGCTAGTCCGAAGCCCTCCTCCGGGTGGCTGAACGGGAGTGCGGAGGCTCGTACTCACGTTCGGCCGCATGGCATTCGGGCAGGTCAGAGGCCTCGTGGTCGAGGTGACTTGCCAGAGTGGGGGGAGGGTGCGTATGGTTATAGATCGTTTGATCCCATTGCCCGGCGCCGACTCCGAAGAGCGCCGCGTGGCGCGTACTCTCCCCTACCGTGGCTGACCGCATTGAGGCGGTCGATTTGCGATTCACGGAGTTTGGGCGCGTGCCGAGACTCCGGAAGGTTTCGCATTTCGCATGTCCATTTCCAGTTCTGACCGTGCCGTCATGCCCGAGAACGACTCCATCGAGGCCGTAGAGGCCGTCGGGAGCCCCGAAATCGTCGAGAGCACCGAGATCCTCGTGCTCGACGAGATCGTGACCGACTCCCTCGCCGCCGACATCGACGAAGCTTTTGAGGCCGAATTGACGACCGACCAGTCCATCGACGCCATCGCTGCCGACGAGGTTGCCGACGCCGAGCCCACGCTCACCTTCGGCGACCTCGGTCTGCCGGACGGCATCGTCCGCAAGCTCGCGCAGAACGGCGTCACCGCCCCCTTCCCGATCCAGGCCGCGACCATCCCGGACGCCCTGGCCGGCAAGGACATCCTCGGCCGTGGCCGCACCGGCTCCGGCAAGACCCTCTCCTTCGGTCTGCCGACCCTGGCCTCGCTGGCCGGCGGCACCACCGAGAAGAAGAAGCCCCGCGCGATCATCCTCACGCCGACCCGTGAGCTGGCCATGCAGGTCGCCGACGCGCTCCAGCCGTACGGCGACGTCCTCGGCCTGAAGCTCAAGGTCGTCTGCGGCGGTACCTCGATGGGCAACCAGATCTACGCCCTGGAGCGCGGCGTCGACGTCCTCGTCGCCACCCCGGGCCGTCTGCGCGACATCATCAACCGCGGCGCCTGCTCGCTGGAGAACGTCCAGGTCGCGGTCCTCGACGAGGCCGACCAGATGTCGGACCTGGGCTTCCTGCCCGAGGTCACCGAGCTGCTCGACCAGATCCCCGGCGGCGGCCAGCGCATGCTCTTCTCCGCCACCATGGAGAACGAGATCGGCACGCTCGTCAAGCGCTACCTGTCGAACCCGGTCACCCACGAGGTCGACAGCGCGCAGGGCAACGTCTCGACCATGACCCACCACGTCCTCGTCGTGAAGCCGAAGGACAAGGCGCCGGTCACGGCCGCGATCGCCGCCCGCAAGGGCCGCACGATCATCTTCGTCCGCACCCAGCTGGGCGCCGACCGCATCGCCGAGCAGCTCATCGAGTCCGGCGTGAAGGCCGACGCGCTGCACGGCGGCATGACGCAGGGTGCCCGCACCCGCGTCCTGGAAGACTTCAAGAAGGGCTACGTCAACGCGCTCGTCGCGACCGACGTCGCCGCCCGCGGCATCCACGTCGACGGCATCGACCTGGTCCTGAACGTGGACCCGGCCGGCGACCACAAGGACTACCTGCACCGCTCGGGCCGTACCGCCCGCGCCGGCAAGTCGGGCGTCGTGGTCTCGCTGTCGCTGCCGCACCAGCGCCGCCAGATCTTCCGGCTGATGGAGGACGCGGGCGTCGACGCCTCGCGCCACATCGTCGGCGGAGCCGGCGCGTTCGAGCCCGAGGTCGCCGAGATCACCGGCGCCCGCTCGCTCTCCGAGGTCCAGGCCGACTCCGCGAACAACGCCGCGAAGCAGGCCGAGCGCGAGGTCGCCGACCTCACCAAGCAGCTGGAGCGCGTCCAGCGCCGCGCCGTGGAGCTGCGCGAGGAGGCCGACCGCCTCGTCGCCCGTTCCGCCCGTGAGCGCGGCGAGGACCCGGAAGCCGCGGTGGCCGAGGTCGCCGAGGCAGCGGAGGCCGAGGTGGCGGCCGAGGCCGCGGCCGCGGCTGCCGCCGCCGAGGCGCAGGCCGTCCAGCGCCGTGACGACCGCGGCAACTTCGAGCGTCGCGACGACCGCGGCGAGCGCAGCGGCCGTGGCGGCTTCAACCGCGACGACCGCGGTGACCGCGGTGGCGACCGCGGCGGGTTCCGCTCCGGTGGCGACCGTCGTGACGAGCGTCCCTCGGGTGGCGGCTTCCGCCGCGACGACCGTCCGTCCGGTGGCTTCCGCTCCGGTGGCGACCGTCGTGACGAGCGTCCCTCGGGCGGTGGCTTCCGCCGCGACGACCGTCCCTCGGGCGGCTTCCGCTCCGGTGGCGACCGTCCCGCCGGTGGTGGCTTCCGTCGTGACGACCGTCCGTCCGGTTCCTTCCGCCGCGACGACCGCCCCTCCGGCGGCTTCAACCGTGACGACCGTGGCGGCGACCGCCCGGCCGGTGGCGGCTTCCGCCGCGACGACCGTCCCTCCGGCGGCTTCCGCTCGGGTGGCGACCGTCCGGCCGGTGGCGGCTTCCGCTCCGGTGGCGACCGTCCCGCCGGTGGTGGCTTCCGTCGCGACGACCGCCCCTCGGGTGGCTTCAACCGTGACGACCGCGGTGGCGACCGTCCCTCCGGCGGCTTCCGCTCCGGTGGCGGCGACCGCCCGTACGGCCGCCGTGACGACCACCGTCCGTCGGGCTCCGGCTCCGGCTCGTCCTTCGGCGGCGGCACCGCCCGTCGCGACGACAAGCCGCGCTGGAAGCGCAACGGCTGATCGTCGGCCCTAGTACCACCTGACGCCTGATCCAGGCGTCCGCTCGGCCCCCACGGCACTCCGGTGCGGTGGGGGCCGAGTGCGTTGCGGGGACCGTGTCCGGCACGGGAGTCGGCCGCGGGCTCAAGTTCCCGGGCCGTCCGGCCGAAGGAGCGGGGGCGGCCGGTTCCCTCCGGCCGACCGTCCGTCCGACCCGAGGAGTTCCCATGCGCCCGATCCTGCGTCCCGTGGTGGCCGCCGCCCTGCTGCTCGCCGCCCCCGTCGCGCTGGCGCCCGCCGCGTACGCCGCGGACGACGACCGGGGCACGGAGGCCGCCGCTCCCGAGGCCGACGGGCGGGGTGCGTACGTCGTCACCCTGGCCCCCGGCGCCGATCCCGGGCGGGTGATGCGCGAGACCGGCGTGGCCGAGCCCCGGTTCGTCTACCGGAGCACGGTGCGGGGCTTCGCCGCCGACCTGAGCGGGGCCCAGGTGGCGGCGTTGCGGGCGCACCCCGACGTCGCCGCGGTGGAGCGGGACGGCGGGGTGGCCGCGTCATCGGTGGAGCGGGTGGCGCCGGGGGCTACAGGCCGCCGGTGAAGAGGATCTGGTTGGGGGAGCTCTTGCTCACCTTGGACAGGACGTCCTTGGTGGCGTGGTCCTCCAGGTACTCGGCGATCTCGGCCGGGTCCGCCTTGGGGTGGGCCTGCTTGTAGAGGACGACGGCGCCGGTGACGTGCGGGGCGGCCATCGAGGTGCCGTTCTCGGAGACCGATCCGCCGCCGAGCTTCGCGGAGACGATGTCCTCCCCGGGGGCGTAGAGCGCGACGCAGGGGCCCCAGTTGGAGAAGTCGGTCTCTTCGTCGTACTTGTTGCTGGCGGCGACGGTCACGACCCGCTGGGCGGAGGCGGGGGAGACGAAGCCGCAGTCCTTGGAGTCGTTGCCGGCCGCGAGGACGGGGAGGACACCGGCGTCGGACAGGGCGGTCGCCGCGTCGTTGAGGCTCTGGGACTTGTCGCCGCCGAGCGAGCCGTTCAGGACGGCGGGCTGCTTGGCGTTCTTGGCCACCCAGTCCATCCCGGCGATCATCCCGGAGTACTCGCCCTTGCCCTCGCAGTTCAGGACCCGGACGCTGACGACGTTGGCCTTGGAGGCCACGCCGTAGGTCTTGCCCGCGACCGTGCCCGCGACGTGCGTGCCGTGGCCGTTGCAGTCCATGCCCTGCTTGCCGTCGCCCACGGCGTCGAAGCCGAAGCCGGCGCGGGTGTTGTCGGGGCCGCCGAACTCGGTGTGCTGGTAGTCGATGCCGGTGTCCAGGATGTAGGCGGTCACGCCCGCGCCGTTGCCCTCGGCGGTGAAGTTGCCGTCGAGCGGGAGCTTCTGCTGGTCGATCCGGTCCAGGCCCCAGAGCGCGGTCGGGCTGCGGCGAGTGGAGGGGGTCGCCGCGCGGTCCCACGCGGGCGAGGACACCTTCCCGTCCTCCTCCACGGACTTCACGCCGAGGCTGCTGCGGACGATGGTCAGCTGGAGCGGGGTCAGCGGGACGGCGAAGCCGTTCATCGCCTTGCTGTAGAGGAACTTCGGCTTCAGGCCCAGCTTCTTCGCCGCCGCGGCCGGGTCCACCGGCTTGTCGAGGGTGACGATGTACTGGCCGGGTACGGGATTGCCCGCGCGGACCAGCGGGGCCGGCTGCGGCTCCGGTGCGGCGGTGGACTGCGAGGCGCTCGCCAGCGGGGCGGCGAGGGCGAGGGCCGCGGTGACGGTGGCCGCGAGGGCGAACTTGGTGCGCGTGTTCATGCCGGGCAGAGGATCATGCAGAGACGATCACCACCTAGGACATTGCACGTGTCCGGCGGCGCGGCGTGAAGCGTCACCGCAATGCTGTGGGCCATCTGCCGCCAGATGCCCCGGCGGGGGCCGCCGGGGCTTTCGGACAGGTCTTGGACGGGCCCGCTACAGGCCGCCGGTGTGGAGCAGCCGGTTGGGGCTGCCCGGGGAGACCCGGGTCAACACCCCCTCGGTGGACTCGCGCAGGAGGAATCCGGCCACCTCCTCGGGCAGCGCGTTCGGCCGGGCCTGCTCGTAGAGGGCGGCGACACCGGCGGCGTGCGGGGAGGCCATCGACGTACCGTCCAGTGCCTCGCTGCCGCCGCCGAGCCTCGCGGAGACGATGGCCTCGCCGGGCGCGTACAGCTCCACGCAGCGGCCGTGGTTGGAGAAGGCGCTCTCCTGGTCCCGCCGGTTCGAGGCCCCGACCGTGAAGGCGCGCTCGGCCGAGGCGGGGGAGGTCAGGCAGGCGTCGTCCGCGTCGTTGCCCGCGGCGATGACCGGCAGGACGCCCGCGTCCGCGAGGGCGTTGACCGCCTGGTTGAGGGCGTCGGAGTAGTCCCCGCCGAGCGAGCCGTTCAGGACGGCGGGGTGCCGGGCGTTCGCCGCCACCCAGTCGATGCCGGCGATCATCCCGGCGTAGGAGCCCCTGCCGTCGCAGCCGAGGACCCGGACGCTGATCAGGTCCGCCTTGGGCGCCACCCCGTAGGTCCTGCCGCCGACCGTGCCCGCCACGTGCGTGCCGTGGCCGTTGCAGTCCATGCCGGCGCCCCCGTCGCCCACCGCGTCGAAGCCGAAGGTGGCGCGCCCGCCGTCGAACTCCTCGTGCGCGTAGTCGATTCCGGTGTCCAGGATGTAGGCGCTCACCCCGGCGCCGTCGTGCCGGGCGTCGTAGCGGCCGTCGCCCGTGCCCTGGTCCGCGTTCCAGTTCCGCTGGTCGATCCGGTCCAGGCCCCAGGAGGCGGCCGGTGCCCGGGTGCCCGGCTCGGTGACCGGCCGCGGCGGGCGCGCGACCTCGGCGTCCTGCTCGACGGCCTTCACGCCCGGGCTCACCCGGACGCTCTCCAGCTGGTCCGGGGTCAGCGTGACGGCGAAGCCGTTGAGGGCCTTGCGGTAGACGAACGCCGGCTTCACCCCCAGCCGCTCCGCGACCGCGGCCGGGTCCGCGCCCTTGTGCAGGATCACGATGTAGCTGCCGGGCACGGGGTGCGGCGCGCTGGACAGGGGGGCCGGGGTCGGTTCGGGCGCGGCCGCGGACGGCGAGGCGGTCGCCGCCGGGGCGGCGAGTGCGAGCGCCGCGGCGACGGCGGCGAGCACGAGCGTGGTGCGAGTGGTCATGGCGGGCAGGGCATCATGCGCGAACGGTCATCGCCTACGACATTTTTCCGGTGTCCCCGCGAGGACCCGCAGCATCACCGCAATGCGCCCGGCCCACTGCTCCGGGCGGGTCGCCGCCCGGGTCCGTACGGGCCCCGGAGCGCGGGAACGACGGAGCGCCCCACCCGGCCGGAACCGGGTGGGGCGCTCGGTGAGCGGTAGGCCATGTCGGACTCGAACCGACAACCAACGGATTAAAAGTCCGCTGCTCTGCCAATTGAGCTAATGGCCCGCGGAGTGCTCACCCCAGAGCATAGCCGCAGAGGGGCGCGGGACCGATCGGGTATCACCCGGAGCGGCTCCGGCGGTTTCCTGCCACGGCCCGTGCCGGTGAAGGGGCGGGCGGGCGCGGCCGGTTCGGCGGCGTCGTGCAGCGCGGAGCCGCGGCCGGGTGCCAAACGCGGGGTGCCGGAGGCGAGTTAGGGCTGCCGCGCGGCCGGGTCCGTACGGGGCCAGTTGACCAGCAGGGTGTGCAGGGCGGCGGTGATCCGGGCCCAGGACCGCGGGACGGGGCGCGGGTGGCCGAAGGAGCCGGTGGCCTCCAGGGCGGCGAAGCCGTGGAAGGTGCTGCGCAGGAGTCGGACCGCGTCGGTGAGGTCGGGTTCGGGCAGCGCGTACGCGTGCAGCATCGACGTGGTGAGTTCGATCATCCGCAGGTGCCCGGGCGAGGCGGCGACCACCTCGGGCGGCAGCCGCAGCTGGGTGGCGGCGTACCCGCCGGGGTGTTCGAGGGCGTAGGCCCGGTAGGCGTCGGCGAAGGCGGTCAGCGCCTGCTCCCCGGCCCGGCCGGCCAGTGCCTCGCCGAGCCGGTCGGCGAACTGGGCGGCGGAGCGCACGGCGAGGCGGGCGCGCAGGTCGTCGAGGCCGCGGATGTGGGAGTACAGGCTGGCGTCCTTGACGCCGAAGCCGCGGGCGAGGGCGGAGACGGTGACCTGGTCGAGGCCCGCGGAGTCCGCGAGGGCGGCGGCCGCTTCGACGATGCGGTCGGGGGTGAGGCCTGCTCGGGACAAAGGGGTGACTCCTCGGGTTCCTCGGGATCTGGCGAAAGCCGTTAATGATTTGCCTAGATGCTCTAGGCAACCCTAGCGTGGGTCCCATGAAGGCACTGACCGAGAAGGACATCCGGGGCTCGTTCGTGAACTGCTCCAAGGGCGAGGCGGCCCGCATACCGCTGCCCCGGGACCTCGCCGCCCGGCCGTGGGAGGACCTCGACTTCCTCGGCTGGCGCGACCTGTCCGCCCCCGACCGCAGCTACCTGGTCACCGGCGGCGCCGACGGCGGCCGGCCCGTCGGGGTGACGCTGCGCTTCGCGACCGTCAAGCGCGGGGCGCTGCACCGCAGCATGTGCGGCCTGTGCCTGACCCTCCACCCGGGCGGCGGGGTCTCCCTGATGACGGCACGCAAGCGCGGCAAGGACGGCCGCGAGGGGAACTCGCTCGGCCTCTACATGTGCACCGACCTGGCCTGCTCGCTCTACGTGCGCGGCAAGAAGCTGCCGGAGGCGGGCGGGCGGTTCGAGGAGACCCTCACCGTCGAGGAGCAGATCGAGCGGATGACGGGCAATCTGACCGGGTTCCTGGACCGGCTGTGACAGGGGTGGTGACGGCGGCTCCGGGGGGCGTCCGGCGGCCCGGCCGATAAGTGGTCGGAGGGCCGCCCCGGATGGCGTAGAGTTGGGTTTACCGACGCGGGGTGGAGCAGCTCGGTAGCTCGCTGGGCTCATAACCCAGAGGTCGTAGGTTCAAATCCTGCCCCCGCTACGAAAGCCCTCAGGGGCGATGACGAAGGCCCGGATCCTCACGGATCCGGGCCTTCGTCGTTCCCGGACCGCGTGGCCGCGCCCGTTTCACCCGGACGGCTCCGGCCGGTTCGCCGCCTGCTCCCGCGGCCCGCACCCTTGAGGGGCGGGGCGGCAGCGGCCCGCGCCCGTGTGAGGGAGCCGGCAGGAGAAGACCTTGGTGGGGCTGGGGCAGCGGGACGACTCCCACGGCGCGGGAACCAATGGCGCGACCCGGCTGGCCCGGCGCATCGTCCGCGTGCTCCCGGCGGTCCTGGTCGTCCTCGGCCTGGTCTTCGACCTGCTCACCCCGCCCAGCTACACCGGCTCGCCCTTCTTCTCCGCCGCCCCGCTGGTCGCGGCGCCGCTCTTCTCCCTCGGGACGACCCTGCTGACCGGCGCCCTCGCCTCGCTGGCGGTGGTCGCGCTGCACGTCTACAACGGCACCACCTGGCAGGGCGAGGCCCTCACCGAGCTGGTGACCGTCCTGACCGTCTCCGGATTCGCCCTGCTCATCAACCGGGTGGTCCGGCGCAGCGGGGCCCGGCTCGCCTCCGCGCGCGGAATCGCCGAGGCGGCGCAGCGCGCGGTCCTGCCCACCCCCGCCGAGCGGATCGGGGGGCTGCGCATCGCCGCCCGGTACGAGGCCGCGGAGGCCGACGCGTTCATCGGCGGGGACCTGTATGCCGTCCAGGACACCCCGTACGGCGTGCGGCTGGCCGTCGGTGACGTACGGGGCAAGGGGCTGGGCGCGGTGGAGGCGGTGGCGGTGGTCCTCGGCGCCTTCCGGGAGGCGGCCGAGCAGGAGCCCGCGCTGGAGGGGGTGGCCCGGCGGCTGGAGCGGGCGCTGGCCCGGGAGGGCGTGCGGCGCGACAGCCTGGACGCCTTCGAGGGGTTCACCACCTGTGTGCTGGCCGAGATCCCGCGCGGTACGGGGCTGCTGCGGATCGTGAACCGGGGTCACCCGGAGCCGCTGCTGCTGGGCCCCGACGGTTCCGTGGCGCCGCTGTACCCGGCGGAGGCGGCGATGCCGCTGGGCATGGGGCAGCTGGGCAGCTGGCCGGACCGGGCGGACGAGTGGGCCTTCCCGGTGGGCGCGACCCTGCTGCTGTACACCGACGGGCTGAGCGAGGCGCGTGACCGGGCGGGGGAGTTCTACGATCCGCCGGCCCGCTTGCGGGGGCGGGTCTTCCCGGGACCCGAGGAGGTGCTGGACGCGCTCACCACCGATGTGCGCCGCCATACCGGGGGCGGGGCAACGGACGACATGGCGCTGCTGGCGGTGGCCCGGCCGGGCGGGGGCCGTTCGGGCCGGCGGCGGACCGTACCGGCCGTTCCGCACGAGCGGGCCTGACGGTGCGTGAGGGGAAAGGGGGCCCCGCATCGGCAATTGACGGCCCGTCATGAGATGTGGGTGGCTGGAGATGCGCGGGTGGGTGCACCCATTCGCCCGGTCTCGTCATGTATTGAGGCGGAAAGTCAAGGCCAAAGCTGCGCGGTGGGTGGCTGATTGGCGTGAACGATCAATCGCAACTGCTTGGAATCACTCCCTCGCGTCTATTACCGTTCGATAACGCAGCGCGGTCGCCACCGCCGTCGCAAGAGACGGCACAGTGCGCGTGCGCGGATTTCGAGGAGTGTGCCCCGGTGCCGTCCCAACTGCCCGCCCCCGACGGCGTCGACATCCAGGAGGCGCCCACCGCCGGTGCCTGGGGCGAGTGGAACCCGACCGAGGACTCGGCCCGCCCGGTGCGCGGAAAGCACCGCGTGGCGCGCCAGCGCGGCAGTCTGGCCCGCAGCTCCACCGTGCTCGGGGTCGGCGTCATCGCGGCCGTCGGCGCGGGCGGGATCGCCACCGCGCAGGACCGCCCACAGGTCGGGATCAGCATCCCGTCACTGAGCGACCTCGGCGGCCTCGGCGGCCCCGGCGAGGCGTCGGAGCAGGCCGCGGAGGGCTCCGCGAACGGCATCGTCCAGGGCCGCGACCAGGCCGCGGACCAGGCGCAGCCGGCCGCCGGGCCGGGGCACGTCCGGCAGGCCGCCGGTTTCGACCCGGGCGAGGTGCTGCGCCACCGGATCCTCCAGCAGGCCGAATCCCAGCAGGACGCCGCAGCGGCCGCCGCGGGGGCGGAGAGCGAGCGGGCCGCGCGGCAGGCCGCCGCCGAGGAGGCCGGGCAGAAGCGGGCCGCCGCCGAGGAAGCCGCCCGCACCGCCGCGGAAGCGGAGGCCAAGGCCCGCGAAGAGGCGGAAGCGGCCGCCGCCGCGGCGGCGCGGCGGGCGGCGGACGCCGTGCCGGCCGGTGCGCCCGCCTCCGCCGGTGCGCCCGCCCCGTCCGGCTCCGCGGCCCCGGCCACGGGTGGCTACGCCCTCCCGACCTCGGCCTACACCCTCACCTCCCACTACGGCGACGCCGGTTCCATGTGGTCCTCCGGGATGCACACCGGCCTCGACTTCGCCGCCCCGACCGGCACCCCCGTCAAGGCGGTGCACGGCGGCACGATCACCTCCGCGGGCTGGTCCGGCGCGTACGGCTACCGGATCGTGCTCCGCCTCGCCGACGGCACCGAGGTCTGGTACTGCCACCTTTCCTCGATGTCGGTGACCGCCGGCCAGGTGGCGACCGGCGACACGATCGGCCGGGTCGGCGCCACGGGCAACGTCACCGGCCCCCACCTCCACCTGGAAGTGCGTACGGACGGTCAGACGCGGGACCCGCTCACCTGGCTGCGGGGCAAGGGTCTGGCTGTCTAGGCCGCCGGGCAGCCGGAACGGGCACGGGCAGCGGTACCCGCACCTGAGCCGGCACCCGGACGAGCGTGCGCCCCGCGCTCGTCGTCCGCAGCGGCGGCGCCGCGTAGAGCTGCTCCATGACGGCCGCCCGGGCCAGCGCGGGCGCCGCGGCCGCCCGGCCCCGCAGCAGCCGCTCCAGCAACTCCCGCTCCCGGGCGGCGAAGTCCGCCGCCCGGCGCGGACCGCCGGTACGGGCCTCGTCGCGCAGCAGGGCGAGGGCCGCCGCGTCCGCCGTGTAGGCCGCGACCACCCGGGCCGCCGGCCGCCCTCCCGTACTGCGGGCCAGCGCGCGGGCCAGTGACCTCGCCGGCACCGACGCGAGCGCGGGCACCTCGGCCGGGCCCAGCCAGCCCGCCCCCGCGTACACCCTCAGCTCGCGGTCGACCGTACGCAGCTGCCCGCGCCGCAGCCGCACGGCCAGCCACACCAGCGCGGCGAAGGCGGGCACCATCACGGAGCCGTAGACGACGTAGAAGCCGTACGCACCCAGCTCGGACGAGCTGTTCCACAGGGCGTGCGCGGCCATGGCGAGGGCCAGCCCGAGCGGCGGCAGCCCGGCCCGCACCCCACGGCGGGTGCTGCGCGCGGCCGCGCCCAGGCCGAGCCCGGTCAGCGCGGTGAACAGCGGGTGGGCGAACGGCGACAGCATGATCCGGACGAAGAAGGTGGCCGCGGTCATGGAGTCGAGCACGCTGGTGCCGCTGCCGAGGTCCTCGCCGAAGGCGTTGCCGAGGTAGAGGATGTTCTCGGTGAAGGCGAAACCGGTGGCGGTGAACCCGGCGAGGACCAGGCCGTCCGCGGGACCGGTGAAGTGCCGTCTTCGGAAGACGAACACCAGCAGCGGGGCGGCGCCCTTCGCGCACTCCTCCACGACGGGGGCGATCGCCACCGAGCCGAGCTGGTCGGCGGCGGAGGGGTCGGTGGCCGCCGCGGCCATCCACTCGGTAGCGAAGTCGTTGGCCACTATGGCGATGAGGGCGGCCGTGCAGGCTCCCCACCCGGCGCAGAACAGCAGCCGCGACCAGGGCAGCGGCGCGGCCCGGCCCAGCCACCGGAACGCCGCCATGAGCGGGGCCACCGGCAGCAGGGCCAGGCCGAGGCCGACGAAGAACCCGGCGGTGCCCGTCTGTTCCCGGACGAGCTCCAGGATGGCCACGCCGGACAGCGCCACGCAGGAGAGCAGGACGACGAGCACGCACGTGCGGACCGCGCCCGACGGACGTGCGAGCACACCGGGGAGCGCTCGGAACACGTCATCACCCTAGCGAGCGGGTCCGACACGCGCAGTGACGTTCGCTGTTCTCCCCGTTACGGGGTACAGCCGCGCGGGGCAACCGGGGTGCGGGAGAGGGGTGTTACGGGACGCGGCGGAAGAGAAGGTCGCGGACGACGTGCCCCTTGTCCAGGCCCTGGCCCTCGAACCGGGTCAGCGGCCGGAAGGCGGGGCGCGGCGCGAAGCCGCCGTCCGGCCGGGTGTTCTCGAACCGGGGGTGCGCGCCGAGGACGTCGAGCATCTGCTCGGCGTACGGCTCCCAGTCGGTCGCGCAGTGCAGTACGGCTCCGGGCGCCAGCCGGGTCGCCGCCAGGTCGAGGAACTCGGGCTGGATCAGCCGCCGCTTGTGGTGGCGGGCCTTGGGCCACGGGTCCGGGAAGTACACGCGCATCCCGGCGAGGGAGTCCGGCGGCAGCATCTCGCGCAGCAGGATGATCGCGTCGCCGTTGGCGACCCGGACGTTCTCCAGGCCGCCCCGCTCGGCCAGCGCGAGGAGGTTGCCCTGCCCGGGCGTGTGCACGTCGACGGCGAGGATCCCGGTGTCCGGGTCGGCGGCGGCCATCTGCGCGGTGGCCTCGCCCATGCCGAAGCCGATCTCCAGGACGACGGGGCGGCCGTCGAAGAGCCGGCCGAGGTCGATGACCTCGTGCCCGTCGATGTCCAGCCCCCAGGTCGACCACTTCCGGCGCAGCGCCTCGCCCTGGCCGGTGGTCACCCGGCTGCGGCGCGGCTGGAAGCTGCGGATCCGCCGCTCGTGGTGCGACCCCGCCGGATCGGGCGCCGGCCCGTCGGGAAAACGGGGCTCCGTGCGCCAGCGCGGCGGAACGTGGGAAGCCGCCCCCTCGGGGGCGTCGGGGGTACCGGGCTGCGGATTCAGAGACTCAGACACAATGCCCCGATTCTACGACCCGCCGCCCCCCGCCCGCCTCGGCGCGGCGCCGCGCGGGGGCGCTACGCGGGCGTGACCAGTAGCGGCCGGGCCCGTTCGCGCAGCTCGGCGACGCGCGGCTCGTCCCCGTACGGTTCCAGCCGGTGCAGCAGGTCCCGTACGTACTCGGTGGTCCGCGCCGAGGAGATCCGGCCCGCGACCTCCACGGCCCGGGTCCCGGCCGCGCACGCCGCGTCGAGGTTGCCCGACTCCAGCTCGGCCACCGCGCTCACCACCAGCCGCAGCCCGTGCGAGCGCACGTACTCCTCGGTGGGGCGGGACAGCGCCTGCTCGGTGAACCGGCGCACCTGCCGGGGCAGTTTGAGGTCCCGGTAGCACTCCGCCGCGTCCGCCGCGAACCGGTCGTACGAGTAGAAGCCCAGCCACGTCGGGTCCGGGTCCCCCTCCCGCGCCCGCTCCAGCCAGCCCTCCGCCGCCCGCAGCGCGGCGCCGGCCGCCACCGGATCGCCCGACTTGGCGTGCGCCCGGGCCTCCACCAGCCGGAAGAAGCTCATGGTGCGGGCGGTGGCCAGACCCCGGTTGCGTTCCACGGCGGCCTGCGCGAGGTCCACGCCCTCGTCCGGGAAGTCCCGGTAGGTGGCCTGGAGGGACATCGAGGCCAGGACGTACCCGCCGAGCGGCACGTCGGCGGCCGCCCGGGCCAGGCGCAGCGCCTGGATGTAGTAGCGCTGGGCGGCTTCCTGCTGGCCGGTGTCGAAGGCCATCCACCCGGCCAGCCGGGTCAGTTCGGCGGTCGCGCCGAACAGGGCCCGGCCCACCTCGTCCGTGTAGGAGCCCAGCAGCAGCGGGGCCGCGTCCACCCGCAGGCACTCCGGCACCATCGAGGAACGCCAGTCGCCGCCGCCGTACTTGGAGTCCCAGCGGCGCGCGTCCTCGGCCGCCTCGCGCAGCTTGGTCACATCGCTGTGGCCGACCCGCTGCGGGGTGGGGTCGGGGGCGTGCGCGGCTGTCGACTGACCGGGGGCGCGGGGCGTTTCGGGGCCGGAGCGCGCGGGCACAAAGGAGGACGGTAACGCCGCGCCCGGGGCTGCCGGACCGCCCGGAGCGCCATCCGCGGCGTCCGTGGAACCCGCAGCGCCCGCAGTGCTCCCGACGACCGCAGTGCCCGCAGCGCCCCCGACGGCCGCGGCGCCGCCCGTAGGACCCGCGGCACCCGCCGTGCCCGTACCGCCAGTACCACCCGTACCGCCCGTACCGCCCGTACCGCCCGCCGTACCGCCCGAGAGAAGGGGGGCCGCCGTCGTGGACTCACGCGCGACCGAGCCGTCCGCCGGAGATATCAGCCAGCGCGAGGCGGGCGTCGCGTACGCCGCCACGGAGAAGGATCCGGCCAGGGACTGCCAGATACCGCCGCCCCCGCGCCGCCCCGCGAGGTCCAGCCGGTAGAGGTCGGTGGCCGAGCGCACCGCCGCCCCCACGTCGCGCGGGAAGGCCAGGCCCACCTCGGGCGCGGGGTCCGCGTCCGCCAGCCCGATCTCGTGCAGCGGTACCGGCCGCCCCAGCTTGGCGCCGATCGCGGCGGCGATCAGATGGGGCGCCGCGCCCTGCGGCACCATCCCCTTGGACACCCACCGGGCGACCGAGGTCTTGTCGTACCGGAGCGTCAGTCCGCGCTGCGCTCCCAGGTCGTTGACCCGCCGGGCCAGCCCCGCGTTGCTGATGCCCGCGAGGGCGAGGACGGCGCCGAGCTTCTCGTTCGGCTCACGGAGCTCCCTGGACATGCGCCACCCCTCGTCACACACGTGGAACGCAGACCGTCATCGGGGCATAGGCGCCCGGCAACGTAAACCCAGCGTAGTTCGCCGCATCCCAAGCGTTAAGGGCCCGCCTTCCGGATGGCGAGATTGTTGTCCGTGCGCACAGTCGTGGCCGGGGTCGTACCCGGGGCGCACGTGTCAGCGCGTGCTCCGCCCGTGTGGCCGTGCGCCCGCCCGTGCGCTCTGGCCCGCCCCGGGGTCCGGCGATTCGATGTGCGGTGCGTGGGTCGGCCCGGCGCGTGGATCCGGCGGGCCGTAAGACGCCGCCGCCCCAGTCCCCGCGGGCGTCGGTACGGTCCGGGAGGTGGACGCCGCTTCCCGGGCCGCGCTCGCGCCAAGGCGCCCGGGGCGGCTGAAGAATGGCTGAAACCGACCTATGGGGCGGGGGGCACGGAACGCCAAATACCGCGTGCGTGGGGCGTGTTCGTTTGCATGTGCGCCCCCCTTAACCCCTCTCGCACGCCTGTCTCGTGGCAGCATGGACCCGAGCCACCCGGGGTCCTGCCGTCCGGCCGTCCGGCCCCGGTCACGTGCCCACAGGCTGGGGAGACGGCTATGCGGTGGTTGGTGGGCTGGAGCAGTATCGCCGCAAGCTTCGGCACGGCCGGACGGGTCGGCGAGCCCGCCCGGGGGTCCGACGGGCCGCGCGGCGGCCTCGCGGACGCCCCGCGCGCCTCGTACGCCGCCCCGCCCCCCTACGGCTCGACGGGTTTCGACCGCGGCGCCTCCCCCGACCAGGGCGCCTACGGCGCCTACGGCGAGCCCGACGAATACAGCGAACGCACCTTCCACCCCGTCGGAGCCCAACTCCTGTGGGGCGACCCCGACCCCTTGTGGGCGGTCGGCGACTGGCGCCCCGACGAGATCCGCACCATCACCGCCGACCCCGCCGACCCCTTCACCCGGCTCGCCGTCCTCGGCTGCTGCGGCGCCGGCGACGCCGAACTGCGCCGCGCCCTGTACGCCGCCCGCGGCGGCGCCCTGCGCCACCTCACCCAGTGGCCCGGCAGCTACACCGCCGTCGTCCAGGCCGGCCGCCGGATCACCGTCGTCGGCGACCTCGCGGGCGCCCGGCCCGTCTTCTACACCCCCTGGGCGGCCGGAACGGCGTACGCCACCGCGGCCCTCCCGCTCGCCGACCTGATCGAGGCCCAGCTCGACATCGGCCACCTCGCCGCGCTGCTGGCCTGCCCCGACAGCCCCGAGGCACTGGGCGACGGCACACCGTACGCGGGGGTCCGCCGGATCCCGCCCGGGCACGCGCTCATCCTGCGCGAGGGCTCCCGCGAGATCACCGGGTACGAGCCCGTCGCCTCCCTCGCCGTCGCCGCCCCCGAGATGGAACCGGGGGCCGCGACCGAGGGCGTACGGGAAGCACTGGTCGACGCGGTGCGCGCCCGGCTCACGGCGCCCCGCCATGCCCCCGACACCGTCTCCCACGACCCCGGACCGGTGCCCGGAATGGGCCCCGCCGACCGTCGCGCCGCCCGCGGCGCCCCCGCGCCCGGCGTGGGCGCCGACCTCTCCGGCGGCAGCGCCTCCGCCACCCTCGCCCTCCTCGCCGCAGGACTGCCCGGCGCCCCCGGCACGGTCCTCGGCCACGGCTCGGGCGCCGGTGAACGCCTGCTCGCCGTCACCTTCAACGACCTCACCACCCCCCGGGGCCGCGAGGGCGACCTCGAACGCGCCCACGCCATCGCCGCCGACCCCCGCCTCCACCACGTCGTCGTGGCCGCCGCCGAAGAGGCCCTCCCGTACGCCGACCTCGACGGCCCGCTCACCGACGAACCCGGCCCCTCCCTCGTCCTCGCCGCCCGAGACCGGCGCCGGCTGGCGGCGGGCAGCGCCGACCACTTCGTCGGCCACGGCGCCCGCCAGGTCCTGGACGCGCACCCCGCCCGGCTGGCCGACCTCCTCATGGACCGCCGCAGACGCCACCTGCTGCGCCCGGTCGCAGCCCTGGCCCGCTCGGCCGGCGCGGAAGGCCGGTCCGCCGGCCCGTCCCTGCTGGTCCCCCTCACCGTGTACGCCGCCGCCCGCCGCCTCGCCCGCACGCCCTACCGCGCCGGCATGGAAGAGGCCGCCGCCCGGCTCCGCGAAGGCCGCCTGCCCGGCGGCGCGGCCACCCCGCTCGACGCCTCCCTCGCCGCCCTCACCTGGTGCCGGCCCGGCCCCGCCGCGAGCTGGCTGACCGGCGAAGCCCTCGCCGAGGTCGCCGTCCGGCTCGCCACCGCCGCCGGTCGCCCCCCGCTCTCGCTGCGGCCCGGCGAGGCCCGCGCCCGCTCGGTCCTGGCCCGCCACGCCGCCGACCACCGGGTCTTCGAACAGGCCGTGGAGGTCCGCAGCCAGCGCCTGCACGCCCCCTTCCTCGACAACCAGGTCGTCCGCGCCGCCCGCGCCCTCCCCGAATCCCTGCGCGTCCAGCCGGGCGCCCGTGCCGCGATCCTGCGCACCGTCCTCGCGGGTACGGGCGTACGCGCCCTCCCGCCCGGCTGGGGCGCCCCCGCCCACGCCGCGAACGAGAGCGCGGTCCGCCTCGGCCTGCGCGCCGCCCTGGACCCGCTGCTGGCCCTCTTCACCGCCCCGCTGCTGGCCGACGCGGGCCTGATCGAGGCCCGGGTCATCCAGCAGGCCCTCATCGACGCCGCCGACGGCCACCCGGTCCCGCTGGACGGCCTCGCGGAACTCGTCTCGGTCGAACTCTGGCTCCGCCGCCTCCTGTCGCGCCGCGGCACCTGCTGGACGGGCACCTCCTCCCCCCGCCGCCGAGCCGTCCCCACAGGCGTCCCCCTCCGCCGCCCGGCCTTGTCCTGACCCGGGCCGGCCGGCGTGGCCGGGGCCTTGGGCGGCCGCTGCCTGCGGCTGCCCGGCGCGTGCCCTACCGGTGCCCCGGGCGGAGGCGCGGGGTGCGGGCCGGGGGCGTGTGCCCCGCTGGTGCCTCCGGCGGGCCCTCAAGCGCCGGGCGGGCTGGGTGTGGCTGGCCACGGCTTGCCCCTGGCGCGGCGGCGGGCCCGGCTGTTTGCGGGCGTCGGCCCCACTCGTGCCTCCGGCGGGCCCTCAAACGCCGGGCGGGCTGGATTCGCCCCGTCCGCGGCAGCGACGACCTCGGCTGGCCCAGCAAATCCAGCCCGTCCGGCGTTTGAGGACCGGGTCCGGGCGGAGCCCGGTTTCGGGAAGGGGCGGGTAGGGGACCAGCCCCGCGCAGCGGCCCACCCCCGGCCCGTTCATCACCCCGGCCCACCCGACGCCGGGCCCGGTGCAGGGGCCGACCAGGGAGCCCGCGCCCCCTGGGACACCCCGGCCCCGCACCCCGGCCCTCCCCGCGGCCCCGGGTGGCCAGGGAGCCCGCACCCCGGGGCCAACACCCCGGCCCCGGCCCCGGGACAGGGCCGACCAAGGCGCCCGCGCCCAAGGCCAACGCCCCGCCCCCGCGCAGCGGCCCACCCCGCGGCCCCCGCCCCGGGCCCACTCACCCACCCGCCCCACCGGCCAAGGCAAAATGACCCCGTGCGGTACCTGATCCTCGGCACCACCCAAGCCCGTGACGCATCCGGCGCCCCCCTCCCCGTCAACGGCGCCCGCCTCCGCGCCCTCCTCGCCGCCCTCGCACTCCGGGCCGGCGGCCCCGCCGTCCCGGTATCCGTCCTCGTGGACGAGGTCTGGGGCGAGGACCCGCCCCAGGACGCCCCCGCCGCCCTGCAGGCCCTGGCCTCCCGGCTGCGCCGCGCCCTCGGTGGCAAGGACACCGTCCAGGCCGACCCCACCGGCGGCTACCGCCTCGACGCCACCCCGGAGGACGTCGACCTGTACGTGTTCCAACGCCTCGCCCGCCAAGCCGCGCTTGCCCTCGCCACCCCCGACCCCGCTCCCGCCGCGTCGCCCGACCCCGCATCCCCCACCGGCCCCCCGGCCACACACCCGGAACCGCGGACCACCACCGCCACCACCGCCACCACCCCCGCCACCCCCGCCCAAACCCTCCGCACCGCCCTCTCCCTCTGGCGCGGCCCCGCCCTCGCGGACCTCCCCGACCCCGCCACCCGCGCCACCCACGCCACCCGGCCGGAGGCCCAGCGCACCGCCGCCCTCCGCGACCTCATCGAGGCCGAACTCCGCACCCCCGCCACCGATCCGGCCACCCTCCTCCCGGAGATCGAGGCGCTGATCGCGGCCCACCCCTACGACGAGAAGCTGCGCGTCCAGCAGCTCCGCGCCCTGCGCGGTGCGGGCCGCACCGCCGACGCCCTCGCCGCCTACGACCGCACCCGCCGCGCCCTCGCCGAAGGCCTCGGAACCGACCCCGGCCCGGAACTCACCGCCCTCCACGCCGACCTCCTGCGCCCCGATCCGGCCCCCGCCTCCCGGCACACCCCCGCATCCCCGCCCCCCACCGACCGCCGCGGCAACCTCCGCCCCCGCCTCACCTCCTTCGTCGGTCGCGAGCCCGAACTCGCCGCCATCCAGGCCGATTTGGACCGCTCACGCCTGGTCACCCTCACCGGCCCCGGCGGCTCCGGAAAGACCCGCCTCGCCGAACACGCCGCCGCCCAGCACGCAGCGCGCACCGCCCAGCACGCCGCCCGCACCGGCGAGGCCGCCCCCGCCGAACCGGCCTGGCTGGTCGAACTGGCCCGCCTGGACCACCCGGCGGCCGTCCCCGCCGCCGTGCTCAGCGCCCTCGGCCTGCGCGACACCGCCCTCGTCGGCCGCGACAAGCCCACGGCCCAGGACCCCACCACCCAGCTCCTGGACCACTGCGCCCAGCGCCGCCTCCTCCTCGTCCTCGACAACTGCGAGCACGTCATCGGCGCCGCCGCCGAACTGGCCGAGCGGCTCCTCACCCACTGCCCGGGCGTCCGCATCCTGGCCACCAGCCGCGAACCCCTCGGTGTGCCCGGGGAGACCGTCCGCCCCGTCGAACCCCTGCCGCCCGACCCCGCGCACCGGCTCTTCGCCGACCGCGGGGCCGCTGCCCGGCCCGGCTTCGCCGTCGCCGACGATCCGGCCGCCGTCGCCGAGATCTGCCGTCGTCTGGACGGTCTGCCGCTGGCCATCGAGCTGGCGGCGGCGCGGTTGCGGCTGCTGACCCCGCGGCAGATCGCGGACCGGCTGGACAACCGTTTCCGTCTGCTGACCAGTGGGAGCCGTACGGTGCTGCCGCGCCAGCAGACCCTGCGGGCGGTGGTGGACTGGTCCTGGGAGCTGCTGGACGCGTCCGAACGTACGGTCCTGGCCCGGCTGTCCGTCTTCGCGGGCGGCTGCGACCTCACTGCCGCCGAAGCCGTCTGCGCCCACGACGGCGACGGCGAAGACGGCGCCAAAACCACCGGCATCCCCGCTGCCCCCGCTGCCCCCGACGTAGCCCACGTCCTCGGCGCCCTGGTCGACAAGTCCCTCGTCCTGGCCGAACCCGGCCCGGCACCCGCCACCATGCGCTACCGCATGCTGGAGACCATCCACGAGTACGCCGCCGAACGCGCCGCGGAGGACCCCGCCGACCGGGCCGCCACCGCCCGCCGCCACGCTGACCACTTCACGGCCCTCGCGGAAGAAGCGGAACCCCGCCTGCGTTCCGCCGAGCAGCTGCCCTGGATCGCCCGGCTGGAGACGGAACTCGACAACCTCCGCGCCGCCTTCACCGCCGCTGTCTCGGGCCCTGCCCGGGCCCCCGGCACCGGCCCCCGCCCCGACACCGAAACCGCCCAGCGGCTCGCCTTCGCCCTCGGCTGGTTCTGGTGGCTGCGCAACTACCGTTCCGAGGGCGGCGACTGGACCGCCCGGGTGATCGCCCTCGACCCCGTGGAGCCGGCGCCCGACACCCCCGCGTACTGGCGCTGGATGCGCCTCCAGCTGCTCCACGTGTTCCTCGTCGCGGAGACCCGTCCGCTCGCGGAGTTCCGTACGCCCGAACGCATCGCCCTCGCCGAGCGCCTCCAGCGGGCCTTCCGCCGCAGCGGCCCGGAGACCGCCCGCTTCCCCGGCATGATGTGGCCGCTCACCTGCTACCTCACCGGTGACGCCCTCGACTTCCACGCCGGACTCGACGAGACCGTCGCCAACTGCCGCCGGTACGGGGGCGAATGGGAACTCGGGGTGACCCTCATGCTCCGTACGCACGTCGCCGTCGACATCACCGGCGGGCTGCCGACCATCGACGCCGACCTGGCCGAACTGCACGAGATAGCCCGCCGCGTCGGTGACCGCTGGACCCGCGCGCAGGTCTCCAGCGCCGCGGGCGAGGTCGCGCTCTCCCGCGGCCAGTACGACTGGGCGCGCGCCGAGTACGAGGAGTGCCTGCGGCTCGCCCGGGAGGTCGGCACCGACTTCGAGGCGCCGTTCGCGCTCGCCCGGATCGCGGAGACCGCCTACTGCACGGGCGACGCGGCCGGCGCCGAGCGGCTGCTGGCGGAGGCGGAGGCCGGGGCGCGGGAGTCCGGCGTCACCGACGTGCACGCCTTCTCCCGGCTGCTCGCCGGGATGATCGCGCTGGACCAGGGCGATCCGGCCCGGGCGCGCGCCGCGTACGACCAGGCCCTGAGCGTCTCGCTCCGCTCGCCCGTACCGGCGCAGTTCTCCGCGGGCCTGGGCAACCTGGAGGCCCGCCTCAAGGGGCTGGAGGAGGACCCGGCCGCCGGACTGGCCGTGCTCGCGCCGACCCTGGAAGCGGCGGTCACCGGGCACTGCGCGGAGCGGGTGCTGGCGGCGCTCGCGGAGACGGCCGCGTGGCTGCTGGCCGACGCGGGCCGGGCCGCCGAGTCCGTACGGGCGCTGGCGGCGGCCACCGCGTGGCGCGGCGGGTGGCCCCGGTCCGTACCCGAGGAGGCGTTCGTGCGCGGGCTGCCGGACCGCACCCGGGCGGTCCTGGGCGCGCAGGCCCACGACCGCGAGGCGGCGGCCGGGGCGGCCCTGTCCCCCCGGGCCGTCCTCAGCACGCTGCTCGAAGCGGCAGCACCCGACCCCGCGCCCCAGGAAGGTGCGGGCCTCACGGACAGCTGATCACCGCGTCCGCCCAGGAGGCGAGGGTGAGGTCCGTGTACCGGTCGGCGTGCTCCACGACCAGCCGCAGCGTCTTGCGGCCCCGCAGCCCGACCTCGACCGGCACCGCGGGGTCCCCGTAGGAGAGGGCGGCGGACCGCCACAGCCGCACCCCGTCGCCGTAGACGGAGAACCGCACCGCGCCGTCACCCGGCAGCGACAGCCCGTCCACCCCGGCCCGCGCCGAGAACGCGCTGCACCTGCGGTTCAGGGTGATCTCCACCGAGGAACGGGCGTTGACGGTGATCCCCTGCGCGAACCGCCGCTCGCCGACCACCAGCCCCCACCGCTGCCACACCCAGCTGCTGCGCCAGGTCTGCACCTCGGGGCCCGTGTGGTCGCCGAGTACGGACTGACCCAGCCGCACCAGCTGGTACCCGGCGGCCGGTGCGGGCGGCGGCGTCGGCAGGGGCCGGGAGGGACTCGGCGCCGGCCGCGCCGGTCCCGGCTTCGCGGGAGCCGCCTTGGACAGCGTGGGCGAGGCCCGCGGCGGGCGCGGGGCCGCGCTCCGCGGAGACGGTACGGGCTTCCGCGCGACCGGCGGCTCCGGCGCGGGCGCCGCGGGCTTCGGCGGGAGCGGAGCCGGAGCCTGCGGGACCACGGGCGCCACCGCGGGTGGCTTCGGCGCCACCCGGGCCTGCGGCTTCGCATCGTCCCCGGCCAGCGCGAACACCACCCCGGCCGCGGCGGCGACCACGACCCCGGCGGCGATCGCGGCCTTGGCGGGCAGGCCGAGCCCCTCGGAGGCCAGCGCCCCCGCACCCGACCCCGCCCCGGCCCCCGCACCCGCCGCACCGGCACCGGCCGTCGAACCACCCGCGGCAGCGGCGGCCGCGCCCGCGCCCCCGGCCGCCACGACCCCGCCGGCCACCACCCCGGCCGCCTTGACCGCGTACCCGGCGGCGAACCACCCGATGACCGCGACCGGAAGCAGCGCCGGGATCCCGGCATTGACGTCCTTCAGCTCACCGGCCACCAGCCGGCACTTCACGCACTCCTCCAGGTGCCCCCGCAACCCCCGCTCGGCCCGCATCCGCAGCCCGCCCCGGGCGTAGGCGCCGAGCCGGTCGGCGTAGCGGGCGCAGTCCCCGCCCTCGCTCAGCGCGGTGCTCACGTGGGCCTGGAGGTAGGCCTGCTTGAGCCCCTCCCGGGCCCGGCTGGCCAGCACCGCGGTGGCATTGGCGGTCAGCCCGAACAGCGGGGCGATCGCGCTCGGCGACGCCTCCTCGACGGTGGTGTGCCACAGCACGGCCTGCCACCGCTCGGGCAGGCTGCGGAAGGCCTGCATGGCCAGTGACTGCTCGGCCGCGTGCATGGCGCGGACGTCCGCGCCCAGTTCGAGGGTGTCGGCGCCGGGCGCCAGTCCCGTCCCGGCCTCGGCTCCCGTTCCGGCCTGCTCCGCGAACAGCGCGAAGTCCTCGACGAGTTGCTCGCGCCTGGCGGTCTTCGCCCAGGTCGCGGCGACCCTGCGGACGGTGGTGAGGAGGTAGGCGCGCACGGCCTGGTCGGGCCCGGCCCCGCCGCGCACCGCCTGGAGGGTCCGGGCGAACACCTCGGCGGTCAGGTCGTCGGCCGTGTGGCCGTCCCGGCAGCAGGAGCGGGCGTAGCGGCGTACGGAATCGGCGTGCCGACGGAACAGCTCCTCGTAGGACCCGTCGTCGCCGGCCCGCATCCGGGCGATCAACTCGGCGTCCGAGGGCGGTGGTTCCGTCCCGGAAGCGCTCAGGGAGCCGGAGCTGCGCCCGCCGCCCGGCTCGCGCTGGGCCGGGACCTGTTCGGCCGGGGACTGACGGGCCGCCGGCGCTGCCGCGTCGGCTTCGCCGCCGGGACCCGCGGCTCCGGAGACCGGATCTTCGCGCCCGTCAACGCTCATCGCGCAAGCCCCCGCAGGACACACTCAACCGGTACACCGATCCAGCGTGTCACACGGCGACCACGCTCCGGGGCCGCTCCGGAGTTCATCCACTCATCCGGGCACGATCCGGCCCGTTCCCGTGTCCTGGCCCGTTCGTTCGAGTGAGGACCGTCCGAGGAGCCCCGCCCCGGATTCACCCGGGAAGCCGAGCGCGCGGACGGAGGATGTGCGGCGGGCCCTCCGGTCACCCGGCGGCCCCGCCGCACTCCTGTCACCCGACGAAGGCCGACTCGGCCGCACCCACCCGGCCGCAGCACCGCGGCCGCATCCGTACGGACGGCACGCGCCGACTCAGACGGTCCGCGACCGCAGCCCCTCCAGCAGGATGTCGAGCAGCCGGGCCGAAGCGGCCGCCTGCTGGGCCGGGTCGGGCAGCGCGGGCGCCGCCGTCGCTATGACCAGCAGGACATCGGCCACCGTCACGTCACGGCGCAGCTCACCGGCCTCCCGGGCGCGGTCGACCAGCCGGCCGACGACCTCCAGGAGCGCACCGGAGCCCGAGTCCTCCGACGGCTCGTCGTCGAGCTGCGTACGCCCGCCCACGACCCGCAGGTCCGGCTGGCCGCCGACCACGGTGGCCTGCCGCTGCTGCGGCACCCGCGCCGTGTCCACGGCCTCCAGGACGTCCTGACCGTCCTCGTCGGCCGCGCCGACCCGCAGCACCTGCGGCGGCAGCAGCCGCCCGGCGCCCGAGGCGACGGAGGTGCGCAGGAAGCGCGACAGCGCCTGCCAGGGCTCCTCCTCCTGGCCGAGCGCGGCCCGTGCCTGCTCGGTCAGCCGGGAGGTCTCCTCCTCGGCTATGCGCCGGACCAGTACGTCCTTGCTCGGGAAGCGCCGGTAGACGGTGCCGACACCGACGCGGGCGCGCCGCGCGACGTCTTCCATCGGAGCCCCGTAGCCCAGCTCGCCGAACACCTCGCGCGCGGCGCGCAGGACGTGTTCGAGGTTGCGCTGTGCGTCGACCCGCAGGGGCGTGGAACGGCCCACGCCGTGCGAGGTGCCGCCGGCCATCACGCGACTGGCGCTCTCGGCCGAGAGCGCGGTCGCAGAGCCATGGAAATCGGAAATGTTCATATGTTTCCCCCGGTAATCATTTGTCTCCCCCCGGAGACAGTCCCCGCCTTCGTGTCGAGGGGGGCCACGGTCATGTGGGCCCGGTCGTAACTCCTCGACGGGCTACGAACATAGTTGAGCCAGACTCAATTCAGAAGAGGCAGCCCCGTACGGACCATCGCCCGATCGGAGCATCGACCCCCACTTTTCCGTTCCAAGCCCCCGGAATTACCCGTTCCGCACTGCCTGACCTGCGCACCTCACCCCCCAACGGCACCTCCCGACCGGCCGCCCCCGGCCCCACCTCCGGTCACACAATGTGTCGGGCCTGTGGACAAACTCCCGGCCACGTTGCGTCATGGGATGGTGAAGGCTGCTAACTCCCGGGGCACGGCCCCCGGCACCCCGCCCCGGACACGCATCCTCGTCGTCGGCGGCGGGTACGTCGGCATGTACACGGCGCTCCGGCTCCAGCGAAGGCTGAGAGCCGACGAGGCCGAGGTCACGGTGGTCACCCCCGAGCCGTACATGACCTACCAGCCGTTCCTGCCCGAAGCGGCCGCCGGCTCCATCTCGCCCCGCCACGTCGTCGTACCGCTGCGCCGCGTGCTGAACCGCTGCCGCATCGTCATCGGCGAGGCCCGGAGCATCGACCACGCGAAACGGACCGCGACCGTCACCACCCTCGCCACCGACGAGGAGGGCACCGGCGCCATCGAGATCGAGTACGACGAGATCGTCATCGCCCCCGGCTCCGTGTCCCGCACCCTCCCCATCCCGGGACTCGCCGAGTACGCCATCGGCTTCAAGACCGTCGAAGAGGCCATCGGCCTGCGCAACCACGTCATCGAGCAGATGGACATCGCCTCCTCGACCCGCGATCCCGCCATCCGCGACGCCGCCCTCACCTTCGTCTTCGTCGGCGGCGGCTACGCGGGCGTCGAGGCACTCGCCGAGCTCGAGGACATGGCCCGCTACGCCGCCCGGTACTACCACAACGTCACACCCGAAGACATGAAATGGGTGCTGGTGGAAGCCAGTGACCGGATCCTCCCCGAAGTCGGCCCCGAAATGGGCAAATACACGATCAGGGAACTGCGCGCCCGCAACATCGACCTGCGCCTGGAGACCCGGCTCGAATCCTGCGAGAACCGCGTCGCCGTCCTCAGCGACGGCGCCCGCTTCCCCACCCGCACCGTCGTGTGGACCGCCGGCGTCAAACCCCACCCCGTCCTCGCCGCATCGGACCTGCCCCGCACCGAGCGCGGCCGGCTCGACTGCACCGCCTTCCTCACCGTCGCGGGCGTCGAACACGCCTGGGCCGCCGGCGACGCGGCCGCCGTCCCCGACATCACCGCCGCCGCGGGCACCGAATGCGCCCCCAACGCGCAGCACGCCGTCCGCCAGGCCAAGGTCCTCGCCGACAACCTGGTGCACGCCCTGCGCGACGAAGTGCTCACCGAGTACGCGCACAAGTACGCCGGCTCCGTCGCCTCCCTCGGCCTCCACAAGGGCGTCGCCCACGTCTACGGCCGCAAGCTCAAGGGCTACCCCGCTTGGCTGATGCACCGCGGCTACCACCTCAGCCGCGTCCCCACCTTCAACCGCAAGATGCGCGTCCTCGCCGAATGGACCCTCTCCGGGCTCTTCAAGCGTGAGATCGTCTCCCTCGGCTCCCTCGAACACCCCAGGGCCGAATTCGAACTCGCCGCGGGCGGCGGACCCAAGGCCCCGCCGCCCCCGTCCGCCCCCAACCCCCCGAAGGACGACCAGCGCTGACGTCGCCAGTGCGGTCGGCCACACGGGACGTGTGACCATAGGTGGGCTCACACCTGCACAGAGTGACGCCGCCCGGCGACCGAGCACGAGCGATGTAGCGACCAATAGCGACACCACGAGGCTTGAACGCAGTGAACTTCACGCGCTGGAGCGCCCGGTTTCCCGGAACGCAGCGCCGCGCCGCCGCCCGGACCGAACACGCCGCAGCCCAGGCCAAGCGGGGCGAAGGCTCCGTCCCGGCGGCCCGCGGCGGCCGCGCCGAGCCTCCGGGCACCGGCCCCGGCCCCGAACGGACCCCGTCCACCCCGGGCGGCGGACCCGCCGCCCCCGCCGCCCCCGCGGACCCCACCGTCTGCGGAACGGGCACCGGCTCCGCCGCCGCGCTCGCCGCGGTGCCCTCCCTCGACCTGCTCTCCGTACGCGAGGTCCTCGGCTGCCTCCCGGCCCGCGTCGCCCTCGTCCACGGCCCCGAGCACCGCATCGCCTACGTCAACGACGCCTACACCACTGGCTTCGGGCCCCGCCCCACCGGCGCCGCGGCCCGCGAAGCCCTGCCCGAGATCGACGAGCTGGGGCTGCTCCCGCTCCTCGACCAGGTCCTGCGCAGCGGCAAGCCCCGTACCGCCAAGAACCGCAGGGCACCCGGCGGCAGTTCCTACACCGCCACCTGCACCCCCGTGGAATTCCCCGAGACCGACGGCGCGGACCGCAGCGCCGGCGTCCTGATCCACCTCGCCGACGTCACCGACCACGCCGAAGCCGTCGACCGGCTGCGCACCGCCGAGCGCCGCCAGCGCGAAGCCGTCGTCACCCTCCAGCGCTCCCTGCTCCCCCAGGAGCTCGAACAGCCCGACGACCTGCGCATCGCCGCCACCTACCAGCCCGGCGGCACCGAAGCCGCCGTCGGCGGCGACTGGTACGACGTCATCACCCTCGGCGCAGGCCGCACCGCCCTCGTCATCGGCGACGTGATGGGCCGCGGCGTCCGCGCCGCCGCCGTCATGGGCCAGCTGCGCACGGCCGTCCGCGCCTACGCCCGGCTCGACCTGCCCCCGCACGAGGTGCTCCAGCTCCTCGACGGACTCGCCGCCGAGATCGACGCCAGCCAGATCGCCACCTGCGTGTACGCCGTCCACGACCCCAGTGAAGGCCTGCTCGCCTACGCCTCCGCCGGCCACCTGCCCATCCTGGTCCGCGACGAGGACGGCACCGTCCGGCGCGCCGCCGACCCCACCGGGCCCCCGCTCGGCACCGGCGGCTGGCTGCACACCAGCGGCACCATCGCCCTCGGGCCCGGCTCCACCGCCGTCCTCTACACCGACGGCCTGGTCGAACGCCGGGGCGAGGACATCGACGAGGGCGTGGCCGCCCTGGAACGCGCCCTCTCCGGCGCCCTGGGCACCCCCGCCGTCATCTGCGACCGCCTGATGCGCGCGCTGGGCGTGGACGCCGACCACGACGACGACGTCGCCGTGATGGTCGTCCAGCAGCCCGCCCGCATCGGCACGGACGCGGAGCTGTTCCACAACGCGGCCCTGGAACTGCTGGGCGGCATCGAGGCGGCTCCCCGGGCCCGCGCCTTCGCCCAGGGCGTCCTCGCCTCCTGGCGCTTCCCGGTCGAACTGTGCGACCTCGGGGTGCTGGCCGCCAGCGAACTCGTGGCCAACTCCCTCCAGCACGGCACCCCGCCGATGCGCCTGCGGCTGCGCCGCACGGACCGCCGCCTGATCATCGAGGTCACCGACGGGGACGACCACCTCCCGCGCCGCCGCCGCGCCGAACCGGCCGACGAGAGCGGACGCGGCATCTCCATCGTCGCGACCATCGCCTCCTCGTGGGGCACCCGCCGCACCCCGGGCGGCAAGGCCGTCTGGTGCGAGTTCGCCCTGCCGGGCACGTAGTGCTGTAGCCGGACGCACGGAAGGCCCGGTCCACCGGACCGGGCCTTCCGTCGTACGCGCTCGCTCTCCCGCTACGCCGACACGGGCTCGGCGACGGGGACGGCCCGCGGGACCGGCACCGCGGCCGGCACACCCTTGAGCAGCGACGGGTTGTCCTGCACCGGCGTCAGCTTCCCGCCCAGCCGCAGCGCCAGCCAGGCGATCCCGAGCGAGACCACGACGAAGATCCCGATGTAGAGCATCGGCACGCCCGCGCCGACCGGCACGCCCAGCGGACCGAGGGCCAAGGCCATCTGCTTGACCAGGGCGAACGCCGAGTTGTACTGACCGACGGAACCCTCCGGCGCCAGGTCGGCCACCAGCGGAGCCAGCGTCGGCGACAGCATGGCCTCGCCGATGCCGAAGAGGGCGTAGGTCGCGATGAACGCGGCGGCGGCCATCATCGCGCTGCCGTGCCCCAGGCCCGAGAACCCGGCTATGAGCCAGGCACCCGTCCAGATCACACCGACCAGCGCGATGACCCGCGACCGGCGCCGCTTCTCGACCAGCCGCAGCACCACGAACTGCGCCACGACGATCGCACCGGTGTTGGCGGCCAGCGCGAAGCCGAGGGTCGAGGGGGATATCCCGGCGGCCTCGGTACCGAAGGCGGCCAGACCCGACTCGAACTGTCCGTAGCAAGCGAAGAAGATCACGAAGCCCAGCACGCAGAGCTGGACCATCGCCTTGTGCTCCAGCAGCCGCTTCCAGCCGCTCCCGCCGGACTGGGCGGGGTCCTTCGGCACCGCGTCCTTGATGCTCGGCGCGTGCGGCATCCGCACGGTGGCGATCACGCCCGCCAGCACCAGGAACATCACGGCCTCGATGCCGAACAGCAGGGTGAAGCTGCCGGGACGGTCCACGTCCACGATCTGGCCGCCGATGAGGCCGCCTATGCCCAGGCCCAGGTTCTGCATGAAGAACTGCAGCGCGAAGGCACGCGTACGCGTGCTCGGGGTGGAGCACCACACGATCATCGTGGCCAGCGCGGGCTGCATGACCGCCTGACCGGCACCCAGCGCCAGGGCCGAGACCAGGATCGGTACGACGCCGCTCGACAGCCCCAGCGACATCGCGCCCAGCGACGCGGCGACCGCGGCGCCCATGACCACGGGGACGGGCCCGCGCCGGTCGATGACCCGGCCGGTGAGGGGCAGTGCGAGCAGAGCGCCCAGCGCGAACGCCACGAAAGCGCACGTCGCGGTGGCCGCCCCGAGATCCCGCACCTGCGCCACGTAGATGTAGAGGAACGGAACCGTGAAGCCGATCCCGAACGCCGTCAGCGCGTTGCCGGCCTGGATCCGCCGCATCGCAGCGCCCATCACCCTGGTCACTTCTCACCTGCCTTCACTACTGAAGCCTGAAGACTTCATACCTAAAGTTCGATGCTTAACTCTACACATCGAAGGAGTTAGATGCCAATGGGCTCGTGCCATACTTCGGTCCATGGGTGACACCCCCGACGGAGCCACGCCCGTCCACGAGCCGAGCCTCGACGAGCAGATCGCCCGCTACCAGCGCGAATTCCAGGACCTCGACCCCCAGGTCGAGAAGGTCGTGTCGGCGCTGAGCCGCCTCAACCGCCGGATGAACGTCGCGTACGGACGCCAGACGGCGGCCCTGGGCATCAGCAACGCCGAGTGGGAGGTCCTCAAGGCCCTCGTGCTGGCGGGCGACCCGTACCGGATGGGCCCGAGCGAGCTGGCGAAGCAGCTGGGCCTCACGCCGGCCGCGATGACCCACCGGATCGACCGCATGACCGCGGACGGCCTGGTGACCCGCGAGCGCGACGAGTCCAACCGGGTCAGGGTGATCGTGGAGCTGACGAACGAGGGCCGCAGCAAGTGGCTCGACGCGATGCGCGCGGCCACGGTCTTCGAGGAGGACCTCCTCCAGGACCTCTCCACCCTGGAGCGCGCCCTCCTCGGCGACATCCTCACGCGCCTGCTGGACCGGGTCGAAGGCCTCCAGTAGCCCGCCCGGACCGGCACGGGAAGCCGGTTTGACACCAAGCCCGTGGATCCGTAAGGTTCTTCGAGTTGTCCCGGAGCCGGAACGGTTCTGTGACAGCAGATCACGCCGCCTCGTAGCGGCACCCAACTCAGCACGATCTCCCACCGGGAACGAATTCGGCATGCCCGAATTCATTTCCAAGGCCCGATTATGAGCCGCCCGGGAAATCCGCTAGAGTTCGGGAGTCGGAACGGCCCAACAGCCGGAAAGACAAACCCCGCTGACCGGGGGTCAGGCCCGAAAGGATCTGATAGAGTCGGAAACGAAGAACGAAGCCCGGAGGAAAACCCGAGAGGGTGAGTACGAAGGAAGCGTCCGTTCCTTGAGAACTCAACAGCGTGCCAAAAATCAACGCCAGAAGTTGATACCCCGTCCACTTCGGTGGAT
>NZ_JBWKDV010000008.1:0-443627 GCF_056435825.1 Streptomyces sp. NPDC043876
CTGAGCAGAGTCCTCCGCCAGCACCACCGACCGATGCTCGAACACCGACCGCGACACCACCGACGACAACCCCACATCCACCAACCGACCAGACCTAGACGTCTCCTTGACACGGGACGCCAGCTCACCCACCACACCCGCCGAACGACCCGACACCACCACCGGCACCACAGCCAACGGCACACCAGCCCCGACTGCCTCCCCACCCTCCAAGGCCGGCGCCTCCTCCAACACCACATGCGCATTCGTCCCACCCATGCCGAGGGACGAGACGCCGGCCAGTCGCAGCCGGCCGGTTGCCTGCTCGTCCGGCTGCGGCCAGGTTTCCAGTCGAGTGGGTACGCGCAGGTTGAGCCGGTCCATGGGGATGGCGGGGTTGGGCGTCGTGTGGTTCAGGCTCGGCGGTACCGCGCCCTCACGGACGCACAGGGCGGCCTTCACGAATCCCACGAGACCCGCAGCCGCTTCCAGGTGACCGACGTTCGTCTTGGCCGATCCCACGGACAGCGGTGTGCTCCGGCCCCGGGCCTTGCCGAGCACCGCGCCGAGAGCCGCCGCCTCGACGGGGTCGCCGACCGGTGTTCCCGTGCCGTGCAGTTCGACGTAGGACACCTGATCCGGGCCGACCCCGGCCCGTTCGTACGCCGCGCGCAGCACGGCTTCCTGGCCCTCGCGGTGGGGTGTGGTCAGGGTGGAGCCGCCGCCGTCGTTGTTGACTGCGCTGCCTCGGATGACGCAGTGGACGCGGTCCCCGTCGGCCAGTGCCCGGTTCAGAGGCTTGAGAACGACGCAGGCTCCGCCCTCACCGCGTACGTAGCCGTTGGCGCGTGCGTCGAAGGTGTAGCAGCGGCCGTCCGGCGAGAGCGCACCCATGAGCTCCATGCCCGCCGTGCTGTCCTCGGCGAGGATCAGGCTGACGCCGCCGACGATCGCGAGGTCGGACTCGCCGCGGCTCAGGCTCTCGCAGGCCAGGTGGACCGCGACGAGCGAGGAGGACTGCGCGCTGTCCACCGCGAGGCTGGGACCGCGCAGGCCCAGGAGGTAGGAGAGGCGGTTGGCGGCCATGCCCCGGCTCAGGCCCGTCGCGGTGTGGCCGCTGACGGGGGTCTCGGACCGGTGCAGGAGTGCCGCGTAGTCGTCAGCCGCGATCCCGACGAAGACGCCGGTGTCCGTGCCGGCGAGGCTGCCCGGGACGATCCCGGCGTTCTCCAGGGCGGTCCAGCCGAGTTCTAGCATGAGTCGCTGCTGCGGGTCCGCGGCGGCGGCCTGGCGGGGGGTCATGCCGAAGAAGGCGGCGTCGAAGTCGGCGGCCCCCTCCAGGGAGCCGCGCCAGGTGCCGTCGGCGCGACGCTCGATCGCGCTGCCTCCGGTGGTCAGCAGTTCCCAGAACTCATCGATGCCAGGTGCCCCCGGAAGGCGGCAGGACATGCCGACGACGGCTATGTCGCTCGAACGCTGCGCACCACTCTTCGGGGCCATCGGAACTCCTGGTCGATCGATAGGGGCTGTCACGCTGACAGAACAGGTCGACTGTCAGCATTTGCTGAAATCAGTGAGGCCACATCCGCGGTATTCCATAAGGAATCGCCGGGTGATTGGCCAGTTGTCGTACGGTGCGCGCAATGTGGGTTCACCCGCTGCGGTGCGCGTCACGGTGGCTCTTCGGCACTGCGCCAGGCGGTCGGCGGTGGGACGCCTGCGTTAGGGTTGGCCGGTCTGCCGACTCGCCCGAAGGAACGGTGCCACATGCTCAACAGGATCGTGCGCTACCTCGCCTGCCCGCACTGCCGCGCTTCGCTGGCGCTGGGCGACCACGCACTTTTCTGCCCCGCCGGACACTCCTTCGACATCGCGAAGCAGGGTTATGTGAATCTGCTTCCCAAGGCGACGAAGCTGCGAGCGGACACAAAGGAAATGGTGGAGGCCCGGGACGCATTTCTGTCGGCGGGTCACTACGATCCCGTGATGGATGCGCTGGTCGATCTGGCGCGGCGGACGGCCGATCCGGCCGTGCCCGGTTGCATCGTCGACATCGGTGGTGGAACGGGCCACTATCACGCCAAGGTCATGGACGCGTTCCCTGATGTCGACGGACAGCTGCTGGATATCTCGAAATACGCCGTGCGACGTGCCGCGAAGGCCCATCCACGGATCGCGGCCGCCGTCACCGATGCCTGGCAGACGCTTCCGCTGCAGGACGGTTCCGCCGCCGTGGTGATCAACACGTTCGCTCCCCGCAACGGTCCTGAACTGCATCGCATCCTCCATCCCCGTGGTGTCCTCCTGGTCGTCACTCCCCTGCCCGATCACCTGCAGGAAGTCATCGGCGCCCTCGGCCTGCTGCAGGTGGACGAAGGCAAGGAGTCGCGTCTCGCGGAGCAGCTCGCCCCGCACTTCTCGGCCGTCGCCACGGAGCGGCTGACCCGGACCATGGCACTTGACCACCAGGCTCTGGCGCACCTGGTCGGCATGGGGCCCAACGCCTGGCACCGTGACGCGCAGCGGGATCTGGAGACGATCCAGCGGCTGCCGGTGCCGTCTCGGGTCACGCTCTCCGTGCGGCTCTCCGCCTACCGGCTGTCGGCGTAGCGGCGCGGTTCCGGGGGCCGTCGGCCGGCGGGCGAGCGGGTTCCGGGCCCGCCCGCCGGTGGGCGTCTCAGGCCGAGGCCCGTGCCGCCTCCGCCCACTTCTCGAGGATGTCGCAGGCGGTGTCCACTCCCCGTTCCTTGGAGACCAGTTCGCCCAGCCGCCTGGCCCGGACCGCCATCGCGGGATCGGTGACCGCCTGACGGACGCTCTGTGCCAGTGCCTCCCGGCTGAACCGGGCGAAGGGCACCGGCCGGGCGGCGACGCCTATTCTGGACAGCCGCGCCGCCCAGAAGGGGTGATCGGCGAAGACCGGCACGATGACCTGGGGCACTCCGGCCCGTACGACTTCGGCGGTAGTGCCGGCGCCGCCGTGGTGGATCACCGCGGCCATCCTGGGGAACAGGGTGGCGTAGTCCACTTGGTGCAGGCGGAGCACGTCGTCGGGCAGGTCGCCGTCCGGCCCGTCGACCATGACCAGTCGGCGTCCGACGCCGCGGACGGCTTCGAGAGCGGCCTGGAGGGCTTCCTCCTGCCGGTGGAGTGACCAGGTGCTGCCGAAGGTGAGCGCCACCGGAGGCTCACCGTCCTCCAGGAACGCCTCCAGCTCGGCGGGCGGCTCCCAGTGTTGGTTCCAGAACCAGTAGCCGGTGACATGGCTCTGGCGCGGCCAGTCCCGCGGCTTGGGCAGCACACTGGGGCTGAAGGGGAACAGGTACGGGCGGTCGTGGCCCAGCCGGAGGAACGGGGACTCGTCGCCGAAGGGCCGGAGGCCGAGTCGTCTCCGGTAGCCGTCGACCTCGGGACGCCGCCACTCCCACTCGTCGCGGGCCGCCCTGCGGTGGGTGTAGCGGTTGTACAGGGGCGTCAGCGGACCGAGCCCGCGCTGCCCGGATTCGACGGCCGGGAACGCCGAGGTCATGCTGTTGGGCCACCAGGACACCGAGGCCCACGGGGCGGGCGGGTGCCCGTACGCGGCGGCCAGGGTGAGGGGCGCGTTCACGATGAGGTCGGCGCCCTCGGCGGCGTCGTGAATCGCGTCGACGACCTGCTGCGTGTAGCTCTCGGGTGCCTCGGGCATCCCCGCGAGCATGTTCTTGAACGAGGGACCGCGCCGCAGCGCTTCGATGACCTCGGGCATGTTGAAGAACCCGTCGGGGTCCCCGGGCGACAGCTTGTACGTCAGTCCCGCGCGCTCGACCAGCGGCCGCAGCGTGGCGGGAGCGGCCAGGGTGACGTCGTGGCCGCGGGCCTTCAGGCCGATCCCCAGGGCGACGAACGGCTGTACGTCGCCTCGGGATCCCACGCTCAGCAAGGTCACGCGCACGCCGGCCCCCTGCCCTCCGGTCGGGTGTGTCCCGGTGGCTGGTGCCGACGGCTCCTCATTCGTGTCCCCCGGAGGAGACGGCGACCAGCGTCTCGAAGTCGCGCGGGATCCACGGGGGGATGCCACCCTCGGCGTTGGTGCCCTTCTCGATGAAGGCCAGGTTGTGGTAGAGGTGCATGCCGACCACGTGCTGGTCGACGTAGCCGGGGCAGTGGCCGCCGGCCTCCGGCAGTTCCTCGTGCTGGATCGAGTCCACGAGGGACTTGAGCAGACCCAGGCTCGTGCCGCTGTACTGCTTCGGGTCCTCGTTGCCGCCGAAGCCGGACCAGTAGGCGGTCCACAGGTCCTCGATCACATAGAGGCCGCCGGGCCGCACATGCGGGAACAGCGCCTGGAACGACGTACGGATGTGGTCGTTGATGTGGCTTCCGTCGTCGATGACGATGTCGAACGGGCCGTACTCCTCGGCGATCGACCGCAGGTAGTCGGGGTCGCTCTGGTCGCCGCGCAGGGTCGTGATGCGCGGCGCGTCGAAGTGTGACTTGTCGACGATGTCCAGGCCGTAGATCTCACCGCGATGGAAGAAGTGCTTCCACATGCGCAGTGAGCCACCGCCCCACTCGGGGTGCTTGTAACCGCCGACGCCGATCTCCAGAACGCGTACCTGCTGGTCACGGTAGCTGCTGAAGTGGCGGTCGTAGTGGGGGGTGAACCAGTGCAGCGAACCCCACTTCGGGGTGAGGTAGCGCGAGGAGAGTTCACTGAGATCCGGCTTGTGAGAATGGCAGCCGGCCAGCACGGTCTGGGAGCCCTGCTGCGCGGCCAGGAAGTGCGTGCCGATGTGCTCGGCTCCCGAGTCCTCCTCGCCTTCCGACCGCGCGTCCGCGACGTACGGGAAGAGGGTGGTCCGGCGCACACCGGTGACGTTCTCCCGCACCGGTCCGAACAGCTCCCGCACCAGTTCGCCCAGCTCGTACTCGACGCGCATGGCGACGAACGCCTCGTCCTTGGCGGCGAGGCGCACCGGGCCGCCCTTGAGGACGTACAGGTAGGCGGGGAAGAGTTGGTCTCCCGCCCGGACGGCCAGCTCGACGAGGACGGGGACGTCGTTCACGGGAGCGGGGCAGCGCGTGGTGATCTCGTCCAGGAGCACGCGGACGATGTCGGCCGGAGCGTGTCGCGCGGCCAGGTCCTTGAGGTCGGCGTCATGCCCGCCGGAGGCCCGGATTATGTCGCTGATCAACGAGTTCGGGGCGTGTGTCACCACGATTTACCTTCCAGGGGTGTTCGAGAGGAGGTTCAGCGCTTGTGGAGGCGGAACCAGCGAGCGGTCTCTTCCAGCCCGGTCCGCAGGGGCTGGGGTTCGAAGTCGATCACTTCCGACATTCGGGTCAGATCCAGAAGTCTGCTCGGGGCGCCGACCGGGCGGCTGGGGTCGAGGCGGATGCGCTCGGGCCGTCCCAGGACGGCCATCACCATCCGTGCGAGCTCCAGGATGGAGACCTGTTCCGCGCCAGCCACGTTCATCTCGGGGTACTTGCCCGTCTCCAGCAGGCGCAGCGAGGCCCGTACCAGGTCGGTGACGTGCACGAAGGACCGGGTCTGGCTGCCGTCCCCCCAGATCTCGATCTCCTCGCCCGCGTCGGCCTTGGCCAGCATGCTCGGGATCACCCGGCCCCGGGAGGGGTCGAAACCGTCCCCCGGCCCGTAGACGTTGCCCGGTCGCACCAGGAAGACGTTGGTGCCGAACTGCTCGCGGTGGAGCCTGGCCAGGATCTCGCCGTAGGTCTTGGACAGGACGTAGCCGTTGTCCGTGTACCGCATGGATCTGCGGAAGTCATCGTCCTCGCGCGCCGCCGCGGTGGGCGGCGCGCAGTACAGCTCGGAGGAGCTCATGACGACGACCTCGCCCACGCCGAAGTCCCGCACGCAGTTGAGCAGGTGGGAGATGGTCTGCTGGTTGCTGTCGAGGATCTCGGCCGAGCGCTCCAGCTTGAACTGTGCGTTGCCGTCCATGGCCGCGCAGTGGACGACGGTGTCGATGGAGGGTGCCAGGTACTTGAAGGCTCCCCGCACGTCCGACTCGTCCCGCAGCTCTGTCCGTATCAGGCGGACCCGGCTCAGTGCGGCCAGCTCGGCTTGCACTTCGGACCGTTCGGTACGGTACAGGGCCAGCACCTCGGCTCCGCGCGCCTCCAGCTGTCGGACGAAGTGGGAGCCGATGAACCCCAGCGCTCCTGTGACGAGCACCGTGCGGCCGGCCCAGCGTTCAGCGGTCACTTGGTGTCCTGCGGCGCGTGACCAGGGCCGTCTTCGACGATCACGGCCTGTACGGGGCAGAGTTGTACCGCCTGGAGCACCCGCGGCCATGATGCCGGCTCGGGCTCGGTGACCAGGACCCGGCTCAGTCCTTCCTCGTCCTGGCGGAAAACCTCCGGTACCAGCTGCTCGCACTGACCGGCTCCCAGGCACCGGCTCTGTTCCACTATCACCCGCACGCTGTGTCCCCCTCCGTCACCACTCGACCGGCAGCTCATGCAGCCCGAAGATCGTCGAGTCGTGCTTGACGCGCAGTGCGTCGACTTCGCCGGCCAGCCTGAGCGTGGGAACGCGCTCCACCACCGCGCCCAGTGTGACTTCCAGCTCCAGCCGGGCCAGATTCTGTCCCAGGCACTGGTGTGGGCCGTAACCGAAGGCGACGTGCTGGCTCGCCGGGTTGTGCGGGTCGAAGCCGTCCGGGGAGGCGAAGGCGCTCTCGTCGCGGTTGGCGGAGGCCAGCGAGATGATGAGGCCGTCTCCGGCGCGCAGCGTGAGGCCGCCGAGCTCGATATCCTCCGTGACCGCCCGTCGAAGGCCGTCCGCGATGGAGTGGAAACGCAGGAGCTCGTCGACCGTCTGCGGCAGCAGCGCACCGTCGCTGCGCAACTCCGCCAGGGCGCGGGGGTGCCGCAACAGCGTCAGGATGCCCAGCGCCACCATGCTGGCACTGGTCTCGTGGCCGGCGGCGAGCAACAGCACGGCGTTGTCCACGATCTCGGCGTGTCGCATCTCACCGGTGTGCAGTCGACTGGCGATGAGCCGGCTCAGCAGGTCGTCACCCGGCGTCTCGATCTTCGCGGTCACCAACCGGTCCAGATAGTCACGCAGCTCCAGGAGGGCGGCCAGTGACTCCGGGCTCCCGCCCACCCGCGTGGCCTGTTCGCTGCGCTCCTGGAAGAACTCGCGTTCTTCGTACGGCACTCCGAGGAGCTGACAGATCACCAGGGTGGACATCGGCAGCGCGAGTTCGGCCACCAGGTCCATCGGGCCCCGCTGTTCGAGGATTCCGTCCAGCAGTCCGTGCACCGCGTGTTCAATGCCCGGACGCATTTCCCGGACGCGACGCACGCTGAACTCAGATATGAGCATGCGGCGGAGAACGTTGTGGTCCGGCGGATCCATGGTCAGCAGCGACCGGAAACCCTCGCCGTCACCGTCGGAGGCGGAGAGCTTGGGCAGCTTGGCCGGATCGACGGTGACCCGGGGGTCGGCGAGAAGGGCTCGCACATGCTCGTGCTTGGTGATGAGCCAGGTCCTGGAGCCATCCCAGATCTGAGCCCGGCATATGGGCTCGCTCTTGCGCTTCTCAGCGTACTGATCGGGGAGACCAAAGGGGCAAGTACGCGCAATGGGCCATGCCACACCTGATTCCGGAGGGCCATTGTGAGCAACTTTCAAAGATTTCAAGGGATTTCCTCGCCCTAAACGCAATCGTGAGGAGTTGATCTCTCTCCAACATGCAAGCACACGGTCTGCGGCCCAGCAAGGGACGACCAGAGCAACCATTGCCGTTTTGCGCCATATGACCTTTATTTCCAGACAGGCACGGCACTTGACATGGCTCGTTTTCGACCCTTGCCCGAATGTGATCACTGCGGTTAGATGGTCACCGCATCCAACTCATCAGCGTGGATACAGCGAATTCAGCCCCGGCGGCCTGCCCTGAACGAGCCGCCCGCTGGGCACTGCTACCCGTAGGCGAGGAAAATGACGGTCATACCTGTCGGCGCAGACTTGTATCTCGACCTTCTGAAGAAGGTCGTAACGAACACCATTTACGAGGACCAGACCAACGTCGCTGGCTTCATCTCGAGCAGCTCGTATTCTGCGGAACTGCGCGCGGCGGGCGAGGACTACCCGCGCGTCGCGCACACGATGATCGGCCTCAAGCGGCTCGACAACCTGCAGAAGTGTCTCGAAGACGTGCTGCGCGACGGAGTACCGGGGGACTTCGCGGAGACCGGGGTCTGGCGGGGCGGGGCCTGCATCTTCGCCCGCGGCGTCTTCCAGGCGCACGGCGTGCGGGACCGGAAGGTGTGGGTCGCGGACTCCTTCCAGGGTTTCCCCAAGACCACCGAGGACGATCATCAGCTGGATGTCGACATCGACCTCGGCCAGTACAACGAAGTCCTCAGCATCCCGGTCGACGTGGAGACGGTGAAGAGCAACTTCGCACGCTACGGACTCCTGGACGACCAGGTCCGATTCCTACCCGGTTGGTTCAAGGACACGATGCCGACCGCTCCCATCGAGAAGCTCGCGGTGCTGAGGCTCGACGGGGACTCGTACGCAGCCACCAAGGCTGTGCTCACGAACCTCTATGACAAGGTGTCGGCCGGCGGATACATCATCGTCGACGACTACTGCATTCCGGCGTGCCGACAGGCTGTCCATGAGTTCCGGGACGAGCACGGCATCACAGACGAGATCCACCAGATCGACCGCCAGGGTTCCTACTGGAGACGCTCCAGCTGATTGGCTCGGCCGTGACCACTCAGCCCTGCCATTGCCCAACCAATCGGTCCGAAGGACAGAACGCGATGCACCCACTCAGCATCGAGGGGGCCTGGTCGCAGGATCCCGTCATCCACGCCGACCACCGCGGGAGGTCCCACGAGTGGTTCCGGGGCGAGAGGTTCCGCCAGGCGTTCGGTCATGATTTCCCGGTAGCCCAGGTCAATGTCGCGGTGTCCCACCGCGGCGCGCTGCGCGGGATCCACTACACCGAGATCCCGCCCGGTCAGGCCAAGTACAGCGTATGTGTGCGCGGAGCGGGCCTCGACGTCATCGTGGACGTCCGCATCGGTTCGCCGACCTTCGGGCGCTGGGAAATCGTGCCCATGGACGCGGAACGCAACACCGCCGTCTATCTGACCGCGGGACTGGGCCGCGCTTTCCTCTCCCTCACCGACGACGCCACTCTCGTCTACCTGTGCTCCTCCGGGTACGCTCCCGAACGCGAGCACTCCGTCAATCCGTTCGACCCGGACCTCGGAATCGTGTGGCCGGCCGACATCGAGCCGCTGCTCTCCGACAGGGACAAGAACGCCCCGACCCTCGCGACGGCCGAACGTCTTGGATTACTGCCGACCTATCAGGCGTGGCAGGAACAGCAGCAGGCGGAAGCATAGGGCGTCCGAGCACAGCCCGCCGTACCGGAGACCGTTCCGGTGGAGGAGGCACGGCCATGGTTCCTTTCCTTGCCGTCGCCTGAGAATCCCCAGCGGTTCGGAAGCGCCGCGCCGCTTCGCGGCAGACCAAAAGGCACTCCTCGCCCTCGGCATTCCCAACACCGCATTCCTCGTGTTCGGATTACTGATCCCGGGTCGGGGTGAATGCTGTCTGCCGCTGTGTCCGCGAGACGATCGCCGGTCCGGCCGGCCCCTTCGGACAGCCTCTCCACCCCCCCATATCGGCAATACAGGCCCGGAGGACCAAACGTGTTCGAGACACCGCTGAAACGCCCCAAGGTGAGGGGGATAATCCTCGCTGGGGGCAGCGCCACTCGACTGCAGCCGCTGACCGGTGCGCTTTCCAAGCAGCAGTTGCCCGTTTATGACAAACCCATGATCTACTATCCGCTGTCGGTGCTGATGCTGGCCGGAATCCAGGACATCCTCATCATCTCCTCGTACCAGCACGTGGAGACGTTCCAGGTCATGCTCGGCGACGGCTCACGCCTCGGTATCCACCTCGACTACGCGGTCCAGGACGAACCGCGCGGTGTCGCCGACGCGTTCCTGGTCGGCGACAAACACATCGGGAACGACCGGGTGGCGCTCGTTCTGGGCGACAACGTCTTCCACGGCCCTGGATTCTCCACCGTCTTGAAGCACTCCCTCCAACGTCTCGACGGATGTGAACTGTTCGGTTATCCGTCCAAGTCGCCCGAGCGCTACGGCGTCGCCGAGATCGACGAGCAGGGGAACCTGTTGTCGCTGGAGGAGAAACCGAGCCGTCCCCGCTCCAACCTCGCGGTCACCGGGCTGTACTTCTACGACAACGACGTGGTGGAGCTGGCGAAGGCCCTCAAGCCGTCCGCCCGCAACGAGTTGGAGATCACGGACATCAACCTCTCCTATCTGGAGCAGGGCCGGGCGCGGCTGACCCAGCTCGGTCGTGGATTTGCCTGGCTGGACATGGGGACCCACGACTCCCTGCTCCAGGCGGGTCAGTACGTCCAACTGCTGGAGCAGCGCCAGGGCGTACGCATCGCCTGCGTCGAGGAGATCGCATTGCGCATGGGTTTCATCGACGCGGACACCTGTTACCGGCTGGGTGAGGAGCTGAGCGCCTCCAGCTACGGGGGCTACCTCATGGAGGTCGCCTCGGGACTCGGGGCCACGCTCACGGGTTGATCACCCCTCCCCACACAGCACGGCAGAAAGGCAGACCAAGGATGCGCGTCCTGGTTACCGGGGCGGCGGGCTTCATCGGCTCGCACTTCGTCAGACAGCTCCTGTCGGGCTCCTATCCGGAGCTGGCCGACAGCCACGTCCTCTCGCTGGACAAGCTCACGTACGCCGGGAACACCGAGAACCTCGCCGAGGTCGCCGGCCACCCCCGTCACACCTTCCTGCACGGCGACATCTGCGACCGGCCCACGGTCACCCAGGCCCTGCGCGGCATCGACCTGGTGGTGCATTTCGCCGCCGAATCGCACGTGGACCGCTCGATCACCGACTCCGCCGCCTTCATCACCACCAACGTGCTGGGGACGCACACACTGCTGCGGTCGGCGCTCGAGGCGGGCGTGAGCCGCTTCGTCCACGTCTCCACCGACGAGGTGTACGGTTCGATCCCCGAGGGCTCCTCGGCCGAAACCGACCCACTGGACCCGAACTCGCCCTACGCGGCGTCCAAGGCCTCCTCCGACCTCCTGGCGCTCGCCTTCCACCGCACGCACGGCCTCGACGTCCGGGTGACGCGCTGCTCCAACAACTACGGCCCCCATCAGCACCCCGAAAAGGTCGTCCCGCTCTTCGTGACCCACCTGCTGGAGGGCCTGCGCCTACCCCTGTACGGCGACGGCCTCCACCGGCGCGACTGGCTGCACGTGGACGACCACTGCCGAGGCATCGCCATGGTCGCCGACCGGGGAAGGGCCGGAGAGGTATACAACATCGGTGGTGGTACGGAACTGTCCAACGTCGACCTCACCCGTCGTCTTCTCGGCGTCTTCGGCGCCGACTGGTCCGTGGTGGACAGGGTGCCGGACCGGGCGGCGCACGACCGTCGCTACTGCGTGGACACCCGGAAGATCACCGAGGAGCTGGGATGGGCTCCCCGCGTCGCCTTCGAGCGCGGGCTCGCGGAGACCGTCGACTGGTACCGGGACAACGGCACGTGGTGGAAGGCGCTGAAACCGTGACGCCCGGAAGCGGATCACGCATGAGCGGAGGTTCCGCCGCGACCGCGCCCGGCTCCACCGACGCGGGCGACCTCTGGCTGCGCCGCTACCGGCCCGTCGCCGACCCCGCGCTTCGGCTCGTGTGCCTTCCGCACGCTGGCGGCAGCGCCAGCGCCTTCCTCCCCTTCACCCACCTGCTGCCGGACTCGGTCGAGGTGCTCGCCGTCCAGTATCCCGGGCGGCAGGACCGGCGCCTGGAGCCGTTCGTGGACACCGTCGACGGCCTGGTGACGCACATCGCCGGGGCGCTCGGACCCTGGCTGGACCGGCCGGTGGCGCTCTTCGGGCACAGCCTCGGGTCGTTGGTGGCCTTCGAGACCGCCCGCCGCCTCGCGGAACAGGCGCCGGAAGCCAGGGTGGCGCACCTGTTCGTCTCCGGCCGCGTCGCCCCGACCATCGCCTATCGGACCACCGCGCACCTCCTGAGTGACGACCGACTGGTCGCCAAGCTCGCCGAACTGCAAGGCACCGACCCCCGGGTGCTGGCCGACCAGGAAGTCCTGCGGCTGGCCCTGCCCGCTATCCGCAACGACTACCGGGCCGCCGCCACATACACCTGGCGCCCGGGGGCGCCGCTCGCCTGCCCGATCACCGTGCTGACGGGAAGCGCGGACCCCCACGTCCCCACCGGCGGAGCCCTGGCCTGGCACCAGCTGACCACCGGGGAGACGGCGTTCCGTTCCTTCCCCGGAGGCCACTTCTACCTCACCGAGCACGCCGAAGCGGTGTGCCGGACGATCCGGACGGCAACCGGGCTCGCCATACGGCGCCCGCACCCCTCAAGCCCTCCCGCCGCCCCGTATGACCGAGAGAGCGTCCATGACGTCTAGTTGTCCGGTCCACCGGACTCGCCCGTACCCCTTCTCCCTACCCGAGGGCATCGCGCTGGATCCGCTCTACAGCCACCTGCGGGAGCACGAGCCCGTGTCCCGGATCCGTATGCCGTACGGGGGTGAGGCCTGGTTGCTGACCCGGCACGCCGACGTGAAGGCGGTCCTGGGCGACCCGCGGTTCAGCATGGAGGCCGGGGCTGGACGTGACGTGCCCCGGCCCACCGAGTACCCGCTGCCCGCCGGCGGCCTCATCTCCATGGACCCGCCCGGACACACCAGGCTCCGGCGGCTGGCCGGGAAGGCGTTCACTGCCCGCCGGGTCAAGGAACTGCGCCCGCAGGTCTCGCGGTTCACCCATGAGCTGCTCGACGGCATGGTCGCGCGCGACGAGCCGTCCGGTGAGATCATGGAAGATCTGGCGCTGCCCGTGTCGATCTCCGTGATCTGCAGACTGCTGGGCGTCTCCTACGACGACCGCCATCTCTTCCGGAACTTCTCCGAGGCGCTGGTCTCCTCCTCCCTGGGTCCCGCGGAAGTGCAGCGGGCGACAGAAAACTTCACCACCTACATGGCCGAGCTGGTGGCCGATCGCCGCGCCCGGCCCACCCACGACTTCCTCAGCACCATGGTCCAGGCCCGCGACGAAGACGACCGGCTCTCCGAGGCCGAGCTTCTCATGATGGGCTCCGGCCTGCTGATCAGCGGCTACGAGACCACCGCCACCCAGATCGGCAACTTCGTCCACCTCCTCCTCGACGACCGCCGACTCTACGAGCGCCTGGTCGCCGACCCGGACCTGGTTCCCGCCGCCGTCGAGGAGCTGCTGCGCTTCACCCCGCTGAGCACCATGGACGGGTTCGCCCGCATCGCCCTGGAGGACGTCGAGATCGGCGGCACGCTCATCCGCGCGGGCGAGGCGGTCATCACCTCGATCGCGTCCGCGAACCTCGACGACACGGCGTTTCCCGGTGCCGCGTCCCTCGACTTCACACGCGCCCAGAACCCGCACCTCGGCTTCGGTCACGGCGCCCACTACTGCATGGGCGCCCCCCTGGCACGGCTCGAACTGCAGGTCGTGCTGAGCACCCTGGTCGAACGCCTGCCGGGGCTGCGGCTGTCCGTCCCCGCGAGCGAGCTCCGCTGGCGGGCCGGCTCCCTCATGCGCACCCCCGAGGCAGTCCCCGTCACCTGGGGCGACCCGGCCGAGTGATCCGTCCCAGGACGAGAAAGAACCCGAACGACTCGATATGGGGTCCGAATTGACCAGCACGAAGTCCGCACCCGTCTCCTATCCCTTCGGCCGCCCGGAGGGACTGGACCTGGACGAGGCGTACGAGCAGGCCCAGAAGAGCGAAGGACTTCTATGGGTCCACATGCCGCACGGGGAGCCGGGCTGGCTCGTCTCCCGTTACGACGACGCGCGTTTCGTCCTCGGCGACCGGCGGTTCAGCCACGCCGCGGAGGCGGAGAACGACGCGCCGCGCATGCGGGAGCTGCGGACTCCCAACGGCATCCTCGGCATGGACGCGCCGGACCACACCAGGCTGCGCGGGCTGGTCACCAAGGCGTTCACTCCGCGCCGCGTGGAGGCCATGCGGCCGCACGTCAGGAAGATGACCGAGTCGCTGCTCCGGGACATGAGGGTGCTCGGCTCGCCCGTCGACCTCGTGGAACACTACGCCGTCCCGATCCCCGTGGCGGTCATCTGCGGCCTGCTGGGCGTGCCCGAGGAGGACCGTGCGCTGTTCCGCGGCTGGTGCGACATAGCGATGTCCACCAGCTCGCTCACCCCCGAGGACCACCTGCGGCTGGCCGGCGAGTTGACCGGCTATCTGGCGGACCTGATCACGGACCGCCGCGCCGCGCCGCGGGACGACCTCGTATCGGCACTCGTGGAGGCCCGCGACGCCGAGGGCCGACTCTCGCAGGAGGAGTTGGTCAACCTGATCGTCTTCCTCCTGTTCGCCGGGCACGAGACCACGGCCAGCCAGATCAGCAACTTCATCCTGGTCCTGCTCGAACAGCCGGACCAGCTGGTCCTCCTCCGCGACCGTCCGGACCTGCTGGACAACGCGGTTGAAGAGCTGACGCGGTTCGTTCCGCTCGGCAGCCAGGCGGGGTTCCCGCGCTACGCCACCGAGGACGTCGAGGTGGGCGGGACGCTGGTGCGGGCGGGCGATCCGGTTCTGATCCAGATGAACGCGGCCAACCGGGACGCCCTGCGCTTCCGCTCGCCCGGCGTGCTCGACATCACCCGCGACGACGCCCGCCAGCACCTGGGTTACGGACACGGTCCGCATCACTGCCTCGGCGCGTCCCTCGCGCGGCTGGAGCTCCAGGAGGCGCTGCGGACCCTGCTCGACGGACTCCCCGGGCTGCACCTCGCCCGGGCCGTTGAGTGGAAGACGGAGATGGTGGTGCGGGGACCGCGCACGATGCTCGTGGGCTGGTGAGCGTGGCGGCACGGACAGAAACGACCCTGCCCCTATGAGGACGGCAGCCTCAGCAGAAAGGACGTCCGTCAGCATGCTGTTCGGCACAAGAAGGAGGACGAGCCGCCGCCGCATCCGGCGCACCGTCGGCTGCGCGCTGGCGGCCCTGTGCGTCGGCGGTCTCCTCACCGCCCCTTCCGCCACCGGCGCTCCGGACGCCGAGCCCGGGACCGCGCGGGTGCGCGGCCTGGTGGCGAAGATGACCCTCGACGAGAAGATCTCGTTCGTCCACTGGACCACCGGGCCCGTGGGCGGGCCGACCATGACCGGCATCGGCTATCTGCCGGGCGTTCCACGGCTCGGCATACCCGAGCTGCGCACCGCCGACGGCCCGGTCGGCATCCGTCTGCTCGGCGGTACCGCCACCGCCATGCCCACGCCCGTGGCGCTCGCCTCCACCTTCGACGAACACCTCGCCGAGGAGTACGGCACCGTCCTGGGCCGGGAGGGACGAGCCCTCGGGCAGGACATCGTCCTCGGTCCCATGACCAACGTCATCCGGGTGCCGCACGCCGGGCGGAACTTCGAGACGTACAGCGAGGATCCGCTGCTGTCGTCCCGGATGGCCGCCCACGAGGTCCGCGGCATCCAGGACCAGGGCCTGATGGCCACGGTCAAGCACTTCGCCGCGAACAACCAGGAGTACCAGCGGGAGACCGTCGACGCCGTGGTCGACGAGCAGACGCTCCAGGAGGTGGAGCTGCCGGCCTTCCGCAGCGCCGTGCGGGCGGGAGCCGCCTCGGTGATGTGCTCGTACAACAAGGTCAACGGCGCGCACGCCTGCGGCAACGAGCATCTGTTGCAGGAGGTACTGCGCGAACAGTGGGACTTCCGCGGCTGGGTGGTGTCCGACTGGCTGGCGACCCACGCCACCGGCGACATCACCAAGGGCCTCGACCAGGAACTGGGCGTCGAGCTGACTCTGGGTCAGCCGGTGCCGGACTCAAAGTACTTCTCCTCCGCGCTCAGGACGGCCGTCCGGGACGGCAGCGTCCCCGAGGCGACGCTCGATCGGTCCGTCATACGCATCGTCGGCCAGATGGAGCGCTTCGGCCTGCTCGACGGCAAGGCGACCGAGCGCCCGCGGCGTGACCCCGAGGCCGGCCGCAGGGCGGCCCGCACCATCGCCGAGAACGGCGGTGTGCTGCTGCGCAACGAGCGCCGGACGCTGCCCCTGACCGGCGAGGACGCCACGGACATCGCCGTCATCGGCAACAGCGCCGAGCACCCCAAGGTCACCGGCAACGGCAGCGCGCACGTCATACCCGACCGGGCGACCGCCCCCGTCGACGCCCTCGCACGGCGCGCCGGCGACAAGGCCCGGGTCGTCCATGAGCCCGGTGAGGACCTGGTCGGCGTGCCCGTGCCCGACAGCTCGCTCACCCCCGCCTTCAAGAGCGGGAAGCAGTTGGATCCCAACGGCCAGGGCGTCTTCTACGAGGGTCGGCTCACCGTCCCCGCCGACGGTGACTACAAGATCGCCTTCACCGCCGTCGGCGGGGTCGCCAACCTGCGGATCGCGGGGCAGTCCGCTGTCCTCGGTACCGAGGCGTTCGGCACCGTCACCACCACGATGCGGCTGACCCGCGGCACGCACGAGGTGACCATGAACGGCTGGGCCTTCGAACAGACCCCCCTGTCGGTGGAACTGAGCTGGGTCACTCCCGAGGCTGCCCGGGACGACTTCAGCCGCGCCGTCGCGGCGGCGGCCAAGGCCCGCACCGCCATCGTCTTCGCCCATGACGACAGCGCCGAAGGCGTCGACCGGTCCTCCCTGTCCCTGCCCGGCCGGCAGGACGAGCTGATCGCGGCGATCACCAAGGTCAACCCCCGCACGATCGTCGTCCTCAACACCGGTTCCTCGGTGCTCATGCCCTGGCTGCGTGAGACGGCCGCCGTGCTGGAGATGTGGTATCCGGGACAGGAGGGCGCGGAGGCCACCGCTTCCCTGCTGTTCGGCGACGCGAATCCCAGCGGTCGGCTGACACAGACCTTCCCCGCCACCGAGACCGGCCACCCCATGGCCGGTGACCCGCACCGCTACCCGGGTGTCGACGGCAGGGAGACCTATTCCGAGGGACTGGATGTCGGCTACCGCTGGTACGACCGGACCGGCGTGGCACCGCTCTTCCCGTTCGGGTACGGCCTGTCGTACACCACCTTCGCCTACAGCGACCTGTCCGTGGCGCGCACTGCCCGGGGGCTGGAGGCCACGGTCACCGTCCGCAACACCGGTGACCGGGCGGGCAGGGAGACCGTCCAGGTCTACCTCGGGGCCAGCCCGGACACCCAGGCCCCCCAGGCGCTGCGCAAACTCGCCGGATTCACCAAGGTCACGCTCCGGCCGGGAGAACAGCGGCGCGTCACCGTCCCCGTCGACGAGCAGCAACTGCGTTACTGGGACGTCTCCGCCGGCACGTGGAAGCCGGGCACCGGCAAGAGGTCCGTGCACGTGGGCCCGTCCGCCGCCGAGACGTCCCTGACCACATCCGTCACGGTGCCGTCCCGGTGACCGCCCCGCCGTGTTTCCCGGGGAACGGACCGAGCACCCGGACGCAGACGATTGGACATGAAGGATGACCCCTCAAGCCTCCGCCCCGGCCGATCCGGTCGCCCTTTGCGCACGCCCCGGCGCCGACCTCCCGGCAGCGGTCCACACGGTGCACCGCGCCCTGGTGGCCGACGGCCACGTCGGTGCCGACGAGGGCCCGACGCTCGCGCGCCGGCTCGTACGGCTGGCCGAGCGTTACGGGAACCACCCCTTCACTCCCCTGGAGGAGGCACGCCGGCTGCTGGACGTCGACCGGGCCTCCTTCGGCCGGCTCCTCGGCCTCTTCGGCCGCGTCCCGGAGCTGCGCCACGCCGTGGAGAACGGGCCGGCGGGCAAGTACTGGCAGAACACACTCCTGCCGCTGGAGCGGCGGGGGGTCTTCGACTCGGCGCTGGCGCACAAGCCGACCTTCCCCTACGTAGTGGGCCTGTACCCGGGGCCGACCTGCATGTTTCGCTGCCACTTCTGTGTCCGGGTGACCGGTGCGCGCTACGATCCCTCGGCGCTGGAGTCCGGCAACGCGATGTTCGAGTCCGTCATCGACGAGATACCGGCCGACAACCCGTACGCCATGTACTTCTCCGGCGGTCTGGAGCCCCTGACCAACCCGGGCCTGGGCGCGCTCAGCAGCCGTGCGGCGGCTCGCGGCCTACGGCCGACCGTGTACACGAACTCGTTCGCGCTCACCGAACGGACGCTGGACAGACAGCCCGGGGTGTGGGACCTGCACGCGGTGCGCACATCGTTGTACGGGCTCAGCGACGAGGAGTACGAGGAGACTACGGGTAAGCGGGCCTCCTTCGGACGGGTCCGCGCCAACCTGCGACGCTTCCAGCAGATGCGGTCCGAGCGGGAGAGCCCGATCCGGGTCGGGCTCAGCTACATCGTGCTGCCCGGGCGCGTCCACCGTCTGCTCGACCTCGTCGACTTCATCGCCGAGCTGAACGAGGCGGCGCCGGACCGGCCGGTGGACTTCCTGAACGTGCGCGAGGACTACAGCGGCCGGGAGGACGGCAGGCTGTTCGAGGCCGAACGCGCCGAACTCCAGGAAGGACTGCTCGCGTTCGAGGAGCAGGTGAGCCAGCGGACCCCCACGCTGAACATCGACTACGGCTACGCGTTGCACAGCCTGAAGACCGGCGCCGACGCCGAGCTGCTGAGGATCAGGCCCGGAACCATGCGCCAGTCCGCGCATCCCCAGGTGTCGGTACAGGTGGACCTGCTGGGTGACGTGTACCTGTACCGGGAGGCGGGGTTCCCGGATCTCGCCGGAGCGGAACGGTACATCGCGGGCCGGGTAGGGCCGGGCACCTCCCTGGCGGAGGTCGTCGAGCGATTCGTGAACGACGGCCGTCGGATAGCGCCGCACGCCGGTGACGAGTACTTCATGGACGGGTTCGACCAAGTGGTCGCGGCACGGCTCAACCAGCTGGAGGCCGATGTCGTGGCGGGCTGGGAGGACGCACGCGGCTTCTTGCGGTGACGTGAGCACGGCGGCCCGCGCCGCCTCGGGGCGACCGACCGGAATTCACCAACGTCGCGTTCCATTACCGGGATTCCTGCAGGCGAGGATTGCAATGGGCTGTACGGCGGTGAAACAATGACCCGCAGACGGCGGATGGGCGAGAAGCGCAAGCGATTCCGAAATCGTATGGCCAGCCGCATCCACAGATGCCGTCGAACCAAATTCTTTCTCTGTTCAATTATCCGGCCGGAGGTATTTCGACTGTGCAGACCCGCGAGCTTTATGTGAACCTCATAAAAAACGTCGTGTCGAACACCATCTACGGAGATCACCCGACTTTCCCGGTCGGGATGAACGTCCTGGACAAGGAACTGGCGGACCGTATGCGTCCGGGCGCGGAAGGCCCGGCCGTCGACCGCGGGACGTTCGATGCCGACCACCGGGCCGAAGGCCTGGACGTGCCGACGATCGCGCACACCATGATCGGCCTGCACCGCCTGGACAACATTCAAATGTGTGTGGAGCAGGTACTCCAGGACGGTGTTCCCGGCGATCTCATCGAGACCGGCGTGTGGCGCGGCGGCGCCTGCATCCTGATGCGCGCGCTCCTCAAGGCGCACGGCGTGGAAGACCGGAAGGTGTGGCTCGCCGACTCGTTTGCCGGTGTCCCGGTGACGTCCGAAGACAGCCACCCGCTCGACCGGGCCATGGAGTTCCACAACCTGAACTGGGTACTGAGCTGCTCCGAGGAGCAGGTGCGGGAGAACTTCGCCCGCTACGGTCTGCTGGACGAGCAGGTCAGGTTCCTGCCCGGCATGTTCGCCGACACGCTGCCGACCGCGCCGATCGACCGGCTCGCGGTGCTGCGGGTGGACGGTGACCTGTACGAGTCGACGATGGACGCGCTGGTCAACCTCTACCCCAAGCTGTCCGTGGGCGGGTTCGTGATCGTGGACGACTACCTGATCCCGGCGTGCAAGCAGGCCGTCCACGACTACCGGAGCGAACACGGCATCGACGAGCCGATCGAGACGGTGGACGTGACGGGCGTCTACTGGCGCCGCGAGCACTGATCGAGTCCGTACGCCCTTTTCGCATGTGCACGGCGGAGAAGCCGTCATGCACATGCGGTCTCTGTCCCTTCGGCACGTCCACGTCCTTTGTGCCGGCTGCTGCCGGGTGCACCTTTCCATGCACCGGGGAGGTATGACCATGAAACGCAATCTCGGTGATCTCGCCGTGTTCGGCGGTCCGTCGGCGTTCCTGCAACCGCTTCACGTGGGTCGGCCCAACGTGGGTGACCGAGCCCGGTTCCTCGACCGTGTGAACTGGGCGCTGGACCACCAGTGGCTGACCAACGGCGGGCCGCTGGCCCGGGAGTTCGAGCAGCGCGTGGCGGAGCTGGCCGGCGTTCGCTACTGCGTGTCGACCTGCAACGCGACCGTCGCCCTCCAGCTGCTGGCCCGCGCCGCCGATCTGTCCGGCGAGGTCGTCATGCCGTCGCTGACCTTCCCTGCGACCGCCCAGGCGTTCCGCTGGCTGGGTCTGACCCCGGTCTTCGTCGACATCGACCCGGCCACCAACTGCCTGGACCCCGCACTGGTCGAGGCGGCGATCACCCCCCGTACGAGTGCGGTCGTCCCGGTCCATCTGTGGGGCCGTCCCTGTGCGGTCGACCGGCTCGCGAAGGTCGCGGCCGATCACGGCCTCAAGCTCTTCTACGATGCCGCACATGGGCTCGGCTGCACGTCGGAGGGGCAGCCGATCGGCGGTTTCGGGCAAGCCGAGGTGTTCAGCTTCCACGCCACGAAGGTGGTCAACGCTTTCGAGGGCGGCGCGGTGGTGACCGACGACGAGAACCTGGCCCAGCGGGTCCGCGCGATGCACAACTTCGGATTCACCCAGGGACGGGTGTCGACGGAGACCGGCACTAACGGGAAGATGACCGAAGCCGCCGCCGCGATGGGCCTCACCTCACTAGACGCCTTCGAGGAGACGGTTCGCCGGAACGAGGCCAACTACGACGACTACCGGTCGGAACTCGCGGGGCTCGCCGGGCTGAAGGTCATGGAGTTCGACCGTGCCGAGCGCAACAACTACCACTATCTGGTCGTGGAGGTCGACGCCTCGGTGACCGGTGTCCACCGGGACCTGCTGGACGAGGTGCTGAGGGCGGAGAACATCATGTGCCAGCGGTACTTCTCTCCCGGCTGCCACGAGATGGAGCCCCACCGCTCGGAGCGGCCAGTGTCCCTGCCCCACACCGAACGGCTCGCGCAGAAGGTGCTCGCCCTGCCCACTGGTCCCACCGTTTCTCGCGAGGACATCCGTCGGGTCTGCGACATCGTACGGCTCACTCTGGAGCGGGGACACGAGGTGACCCGCAGAGCCGACGAGCGGGTGCCCTCCGCGATGGCCCCCTGATCAGGGGATCCACCATGTCCGGATGGCGAAGGCCGTCCCGTCGGTTCGGCCGGGCGGGCGTCGGCGTCGGCGTCGACCGGGTGGTGGGCCGGGTTACGGTGGTTGTCGCCAGAGGTGGCGCGCCCACCCGTTGCGGCACAGCCGCAGTCACCGGCGCGCCCCGCACCGAAGTCACCACGTGCCCCAACCGAGTTCACGGACGTCGTCCAGGAGGAACGAATGGCACAGCCCGTCAGGACCACCTTCTCTCTGGGTGGCGACCTTGCGGTTCACCGGATGGGATTCGGCGCCCTGCGGCTGACCGGCACGGGGCACTGGGGTCCGCCGGAAGACCGTGAGGCGGCGATCAGCGTGGCCCGGCTGGCCGTGGACCTCGGTGTGTCCTTCATCGACACGGCCGATTCCTACGGGCTGGGGACCAGCGAGGAGGTGCTGGCCGAAGCACTGCGCCCGTACCTCGACGGCCTGGTGATCGCGACAAAGGCCGGGCAGTGCCGGCCCCGCCCCGACCAGTGGGTGCCGTGCGGCCGACCGGAGTACCTCCTCCAGCAGGCCGAGCTGAGCCTGCGCCGGCTGGGACTCGACCGCATCGACCTCTTCCAGCTGCACCGGATCGATCCGAAGGTGCCGGCGGCCGAGCAGTTCGGCGCGCTCAAGGAACTGCAGGACGAAGGAAAGATCCGGCACATCGGGCTGTCGAAGGTCACCGTCGCGGAACTGGAAGAGGCCCGTGAGCACATCACCGTGGCCAGCGTGCAGAACCTGTACAACCTGACCGACCGGCACAACGACGAGGTGGTCGAGTACTGCGAGAAGCACTCGATCGCGTTCATCGCGTGGCTGCCGATCGCCCGCGGTGAACTCGCGGCCGAGGGGAGCCCGGTGACCGACATCGCCACCGAACTGGAGGCGACTCCGAGTCAGGTGGCGCTTGCCTGGCTCATGCACCGCTCCCCGACGATCATCCCTATTCCCGGGACCAGCTCGCCCTCGCATCTCAGGGAGAACGTCGCGGCGTCGGACCTCGTTTTCACCAATGACCAGTTGGCCCGGCTGAACGCGCTCGGACGAACGCGACACGCCGATGAAGAGACCGGCCCTGGCACCACGGCGGCAGAGACGCGGCGCGGACGCCAGGAAATCGACGCCGGTAGGCGGACGACGCCCGAGGAAGCGAATCGGCCTTTGCTTCTTCCAATTCGAGAGAAAGCGCCGCAATGAGCCACCGATGAGGCCACCACGGCCCCGCATAGGAGCCCGGGCTGCGGCGGCCGAAGGGATGGGTCCATGAGGAATATGCCGACCATCCCCGCGCGATCTACCTGTGTTGCAGCCGTGGATCGTGATCTCCATGTCCGGTTCGCGGCTTGGCGGCGGCAATGACTGGTGTGGGCTCGGACCCAAGGGCATGTCCCGCAATCCCCGGCGGACGCGAGACACCGACTACGGCACCCCGCCGCGTTGTCGGATCGCCCGGCACGAGGATGACCCTCCGCCGTGCGAGGCATCACATCCGACGCCGCGCACTGGTCCACCGCGGATTACGGCACAGCCCATGGCGACGGCGTCGCCATGCGGACCAGCGGAGCCGATGGGCGGCATCGTGCACGAACCGGATGAACAAGGTGGTGAACAGGCGTTGGATCTCTTTACAGGTGAGTGGCATCAGTCCGTTCCGGGTTGGATGGCAGGCGTGTTCATCGGCGCAGACGACGGCCAGGACGGCATGGGCCGCATGGCTGGGGTGACCCTCGGTCGAGGCCGCATGACCCCCACCGCAGGCACCGGGAAGTTGGCGTCCGTACACGCCCCTGCCGAAGCCGGGGCGGCCGCGTCGGTGCCGCAGTCGGCCGGGCTGATAGGCAAACTACTGCCGTCCTCCGCCGTGTCGGTGGACGTCTTCGGCGACGTCCTGGACGCCGACCGATACCCCGAGGCGCGGCTGTTCGCCGAAGAAGAGGAGGCGATCGCGAAGGCCGTCGACGAGCGGCGCCGAGAGTTCACCTCCGTGCGTTTCTGCGCGCGGCGCGCGCTGGCCGGCCTCGGATTCGGGCCGGTGGCCCTTGTGCCCGGTGAGCGCGGTGCGCCGGGATGGCCGCCCGGTGTCGTCGGCAGCATGACCCACTGTGGCGGCTACCACGCCGCGACGGTCGCGCCCGAGGCGGACGTGGCCTCACTGGGCATCGACGCCGAGCCCGCTCTTCCCCTGCCGAAGGGCGTGTTCGAGGCGGTGACGATCAAGGCGGAACGCGGGCCGCTGGCCGCCCTGGCACTGACCCGGTCCGACATCCCGTGGGACCGACTGCTGTTCTGTGCCAAGGAGGCCGTCTACAAGGCGTGGTTCCCGCTCACGCGGCGCTGGCTGGGCTTCGAGGAGGCGAACATCGTCTTCCAGCCGGACGGCCGGTTCAGGGCGCGGTTGCTCGTGCCCGGGCCGACGGTCGACGGCCGGCAGCTAAACGGGTTCACCGGCCGGTGGCTGGTACGCGACGGCATCGCCGCCACCGCCGTGACCGTCGAACGCTGAACGGCGGCAGCGCTGCGCCCGCCACCAGGGCGAAGGGGACCGCGGCCGTTCGATCCGCCGGCCAGGTCTGGCCGTCATCAAGACAACTACGTACGGGTGAGCTTGACGAAGCGCTGACAGGCAGGGCTAGGCAGTGTCTGATGGTTCTTGCCCGGGGTGGTGGATCTACCGCTGTTCCGGGCATGGGTCGGTCATCGTGCGTCGGCATGAACTGACGAATGCTCAGTGGGAACACATAGCTCCGCTGCTGCCGGAGACGGGCGGGCCGGGTGGGCGGTGGGCGGATCACCGCACCGTGGTCAACGGTGTCCTCTACCGGACCCGGACGGGGATTCCCCGGCGTGACCTGCCCGTACGCTACGGATCCTGGCAGACCGTCTACGAACGCCACCGCCGCTGGTCGGCCGACGGCACCTGGTCGAAGATCCTGCGAGCGTTGCAAGCCGGCGCCGATGCCACCGCCCGGGACGCGGACGGTGCGTGGGCGGTCAACGTCGACTCCACCATGTGCCGGGCCCACCAGCACGCGGCCGGGGCCCGGCACGCACCCCCGGCCGACCACCCCGAAAAGGGAGTGGCACACGTGTGGATCCAGAGCACCGTGAGGCCCTGGGACGCTCCCGGGGCGGACTGACCAGCAAGGTGTCCATTTCCTGGCGGATGACCGCTGCCGGCCGCTGGTATGGCTGACCTCGCCGGGCCAGCGCGGGGACAGTCCGATGTTCATCCCGCTCATGCAGGCCCTGAGCGTGGCCCGCACCGGGACCGGGCGTCCCCGCACCCGCCCGGACCGGGCCCGCGGCGACAAGGCCCACTCGAGTCGCGCCAACCGCGTCTACCTGCGCAAACGCGGGATGAAGGCGACGATCGCGCAGCCGGACGACCAACGCGCGAAGCGCCGCCGGCGCGGCCGGGCCGGTGGCCGCCCGCCGGCCTTCGACCGTGAGCAGTACGGCCAACGCAGCACCGTCGAACGCTGCATCGGCAAACTGAAACAGCATCGGGCCGTCGCAACCCGGTACGACAAACGCGACCACATCTTCAACGGCACCCTGGCCACCGCCGCCATCGTGATCTGGCTCCGCGACCTCATCAAAGAGCCATCAGACACTGCCTAGCCTGACCGCGCCACCGGAGCCCGCGCGAGCCTGGGGCCTTCGGGACCCGCACGACCACCCTCACCACGGCGTCGCGCTGACCGTCCGCATTGCAGGCCACGGCGGCAACTGGGCTGGCGTCGTCCGGAGCCGGCCCGTGTGAACTCCATCCAGGGAGACGCGTCCGCCTCCGGTCGCGGGCCGGGGCACCTTCATCACGCCGACGGCCAGGGGGTGAAGTCGTACGAAGTGTACGAGTCAGCCGGTCCGGTGCGCCTCACCTACGGGCTCAGCCGCATCAGCCAAGCGGCCTACGTCCGGCAGCGCGGTACCGACGGCAACCCACCACTCGGTCCGATCGGGCCAGCACATCGCGCTGCGGCCGCCGGGTGGCACGGCCGCAAGGCTCTTTGGCCGGACCGCGCAAACGAGGCTGCTGCCGCCGATCGACGTTGTTGCATCAGTCGGCCGGACGGGCCGTGTAGTCGCCGTCCTGCTCCACAGTCGCGACGAGTACGGCCATGTCCACGCTGACGCCTTCCTCCAAGCGCAGGGCTGACCCTGCCTCGACCCGCTCAACGCAGCGTAACCAGCACCAAACCAGCACGGGAGGGAGTACCGCCTCCCCAAAATGGGGCGAGCTCTGCAATTCCGGCAGGGTCTCACGACCCCGTTCCGGAGGGGTTCCGGGGCCGATAGTCGAGCCATGTAGTGCGCGGGCACATCAGTCGTAGCCGGATTGTGAGGGCGGCCCACATATGCCCGTGAGCTGGGGACTTCTACGTTGTGGCCACCCCCGACGTCCCCGCAGACTCCCTGGAAGTGGTGCACATGGTCTCCCCCGGAACCGTCCCGCAGACCCCATCCGGCATCCGGCGGATCGTCGCCGCCAGCCTCGTCGGGACCACCATCGAGTGGTACGACTTCTTTCTCTACGGCACCGCCGCGGCGCTCGTGTTCAACAAGCTGTTCTTTCCCACGGCCGATCCGCTGACCGGGACGCTGATCGCCTTCCTCACCTACGCGATCGGGTTCCTGGCGCGGCCGCTGGGCGGGGTCGTGTTCGGGCACTTCGGTGACAAGGTCGGGCGCAAGAAGCTGCTGGTGCTCAGTCTGCTCATGATGGGCGGGGCGACGTTCGCCATGGGGCTGCTGCCGACGCACGCGAGCATCGGGGTCGGTGCGCCGGTGCTGCTCACGCTGCTGCGGCTGGTGCAGGGGTTCGCGCTCGGCGGGGAGTGGGGCGGCGCCGTGCTGATCGTCTCGGAGCACGGCGGGGCGGAGCACCGGGGCTTCTGGGCCTCCTGGCCGCAGTCCGGGGCGCCGGGCGGGAACCTGCTGGCCACCGGGGTCCTCGCGCTGCTCGCCTCCCTCCAGTCGGACGCCGCGTTCCTGGCGTGGGGGTGGCGGATCCCGTTCCTGCTCTCCGGCGTCCTGGTGGCCGTCGGACTGTGGATCCGGCTCTCGGTCTCCGAGTCCCCCGTCTTCCTCGCCGCCCGCGCCAAGGCCGATGCGGAGGCGGCCGCGGGGGCCCGGGAACAGGCCCCCGTCATCCAGGTGTTCCGCCGGGACTGGCGCCAGGTGCTGACCGCCATCGGAACCCGCTTCGGCGAGAACATCTCGTACTACGTCCTGACCTCCTTCCTCCTCGTGTACGTCACCGCGCACCTCGGTCTGCCCAAGACCACCGCACTGGACGCGGTCCTGATCGGCTCCGCCGTCCACTTCGTCACCATCCCCGCCTGGGGCGCGCTCTCCGACCGCATCGGGCGGCGCCCGGTGACCCTGATCGGGTCCGTGGGCATGGCCCTGTGGGCCTTCGGGTTCTTCGCCCTGCTCGACACGGAGTCGTTCCCCGTGATCGCCGCGGCCGTCACCGTCGGGCTGCTGCTGCACGGCGCGATGTACGGACCGCAGGCGGCGTTCATCTCCGAGATGTTCGACACCAAGGTCCGCTATTCCGGCGCCTCGATGGGTTCGCAGCTCGCCTCGATCGTCGCCGGGGCACTGGCGCCGATCATCGCCGTCGAACTGCTCAAGGACTACGGTTCCTCCGTCCCGGTGTCGCTCTACCTCTGCGCGGCCGCCGTGGTGACCACCCTCACGGTCGCCTTCGCCAAGGAGACCCGCGGCCGCGACCTGGCGCGTACCGTGAGCGACACCTCGGCGCCCGGGGCGTCCGGACGGGCCGGGCGCAAGGCGGCGCAGACCCAGCGGGCCGCCTGACCGGGCCCGGGCCGCGTCCGCGGACCGGGCCCCAGGGGAAGGGACTCCCGTATGACCTCGGTGGGAAGAGCCGGCGGCGCCGCTCCGACGGAGGAGGCGCCGCCCACGGCTGCGGCCCCGGCCGCGGCCGCGCTGCGGGAGCTCCTCGGCCTGCTCGACCGCGGCGCTCCGCTCGAACACTTCGCCCGGCCCGCGGCGGACGCCCGCGCCGCCGGGGCCGGGGCCGCGGAGCAGGCGCTCGTGGAGGAGGCGACCCGGGTCGCCCTGGACATCCGCCACACGCTCGACCAGCACCGGCGCCGCGAGGCGGAACTCACCGCCCTGTTCGACACCGCGGGCGACCTGGCCGCCCTGCGCGATCTGGACGCGGTCCTGCGGGCCATCGTGCACCGGGCCAGGCTGCTGCTGGGGACGGACGTCACCTACCTCACCCTCAACGACCCGGCCGCCGGGGACACGTACATGCGGGTCACCGACGGGTCCGTCTCGGCCGCGTTCCAGCAGCTGCGCCTGGGCATGGGCGAGGGGCTCGGCGGTCTGGTCGCGCAGAGCGCACGGCCGTACGCCTCCGCCGACTACCGCGTGGACGGCCGTTTCCGGCACACCCCCGCCATCGACAGCGGGGTGCGCGAGGAGGGGCTGCGCGGGATCCTCGGGGTGCCCCTGCGGGTCGGCCACCGGGTCATCGGGGTGCTGTACGCCGCCGACCGCGCGGTCCGCGACTTCGCGCCCGAGGCCGTCGCGCTGCTCTCCTCGCTCGCCGACCACGCGGCCGTGGCCATCGACAGCGCCCGGCTGCTGGAGGAGACCCGCGCGGCCCTCGTCGACCTCGGCGTGGCGAACGACACCGTACGCGCGCACAGCGAGGCGATGCGGCTGGCGGCCGAGACCCACGACCGGCTGACCGAACTGGTGCTGCGCGGCGCCGACACGGCCGACCTGGCCCGCGAGGTCGCGGCCCTGCTGGGCGGCGGCCTGGTGGTCCACGACTCCGACGGCAGCGAGCTCGCCCGGGTCGCCGCGGCGCCCATCCCCGGCGGCCCGGACGCCGGTGCCCCCGACACCGGTGCGCGGGACCCCGACACGCGGGACGCCCACGATCCGTCCGTCGCCTTCCCGCCCCGCACCGGAGGGCCCGGCGCCGCGCGGGAGCAGGGGGTCGCGGCCTCCCGGTCCGGCGGCCGGGCGGTGCGGGTGGGCGGTACATGGGTCTGCGCGGTCCTGGCCGGGCCCGAACTGCTCGGCAGCATCAGCCTGACCGGCCGCCCGGACCTGCCGGACTCTGACCGCCGCCTCTTCGAACGCAGCGCGCTCGTCACGGCGTTGCTCCTGCTGTTGCGCCGGTCCCTGGCGCAGGCCGAGGACCGGGTGCGCGGCGAACTGCTCGGCGATCTGCTGTCCGCCGGGCCGGACGGCCGGGTCCGGGATCCCGACGGCCGGGCCCTGCGGGCCCGCAAGCTCGGCGTCGACCTGAGCCGGCCGCACGCCGTGCTGGTGCTGCACTGCGACGCCGCGCCGCGGGCCCGGCTGGCCGCGGAGGGCGCTCGCCGGGCGCGGGCCCTGGAGGGCCTCGCCGCCGTGCACGAGGGCCGGGTGGTGCTCCTCGCGCAGGCCGCGGCGCCGGGTCCGCTGGCCCGGTCACTGGCCGAGGACCTGGGGCAGGTCCTCGGCAGCCCGGTCACCGTGGGGTCCGCCGGCCCGGCGACCGGGCCCGCCGCCCTGCCCGCGACGTACGCGGAGGCGTCGCGCTGCCTGGAGGCCCTGCACGCGCTGGGCCGCACCGGGCACGGCGCGGCCCTGCCCGATCTGGGCTTCCTCGGGATCCTGCTGGGCGAACGCGCCGACGTGGGCGGTTACGTGGAGGACGTGCTCGGCCCCGTCCTGGACTACGACCGCCGGCGCGGGACCGAGCTGATCCGGACCCTGGAGGCGTACTTCGCCCACGGCGCCAGCCTGGCCAAGGCGAAGGACGCGCTGCACGTCCACGTCAACACCGTCGTACAGCGGCTGGACCGGATCCGCCGGCTCCTGGGCGAGAGCTGGAACACCCCCTCCCGCGCCCTGGAGATCCAGCTCGCCCTGCGCGTCCACCGGATCACGGGCACCGCGCTGCCCGCGCCGGCGGAGGGCGGCCCGAACCCCCCGGGCGCCGCGGACCCCGGGGGACGGTGACCGGACCCCGGGGGACGGTGACCGGACCCCGGGGGACGGTGACCGGACCCCGGGGGACGGTGACCGGACCGCGTCGCCGGTGGTCAGCCCCGCGGCGCCGCGCCCGCGCGCCCGGCCACCCGCGCCGCCCGCGCTTCGGCCGTGGCCTTCAGATCGGCCAGCCAGGCGGTCAAGGAGGCGTCGAGGGCCGTCAGCAGGGCGTCCGGGTCGGCGTCCACGGGCGGGCCCGCCCAGGACTCCTCGGTGGTGACCAGGGTCCCGCCGCCCGGGGCGGGGTCGAAGGTCCAGTGGTGGATCCCGTCGATCCCCGCGGCGGGACCGCTCCAGCCGATGCTCCGGCCGGGGTCGACGGCGGTGATCGTGGAGGTGATGTCGAGGCCGTGCGTGAGCCAGCGGAAGGTGGCGCCCACGCAGGGCTCCCCCTCGATGACGGCCGTGTCGATGCCCTGGTTCCACTCGGGCCAGGCGGCGATGGCGAGGTGCAGGGACCACACCTCCTCGACGGGGGCGTCGATCGTGACCGTGTGCCGGGTGGTGATCATGAGGTCTCCTCGGGGGTGCTGGCGCTGGTACTGGCGGGAAGGGCCGGAGGCACGGCTCAGTGCCCGGGTACGTCGGGGATCCAGGAGCCGTGGATGCCGGAGGGCACCCGGCGCGGGAGTTCCACGGTGGCGAGCGGTCCGGCGCCGGGTGCGGAGGCGTCCAGGACGAGCAGCTGCGAGGCGTCCGCGACCAGGTCGCTGACGACCGTGAGCAGGTAGCCGTCGTCCTCGCGGGTGGCCCCGGCCGCCGGTACGAAGACGGCCTCGCCCGGCATCCGGTCGCGGCCCGTCGGCACCACCTCCCGGCGCCCGGTGACGTGGTCGTACTTGACGAGGGCGTGCTCGGTCAGCCCCGCCCCGGGGAAGGCGACGGAGTAGCCGAAGCGGTGGGGCAGGCCGGTGCGCTCCTCGTTGATCGTGGGGAACTCGGCCACCAGGTCGTCGAGGGCCTCCTCGCGCGCCGTGCCGGTCGCGGGGTCCAGGACCCACCGGTGGGCGGTGGCGCCGACGATCGGCGTGGGCGCGTGGCCCAGGCTTCCCGTCCACCACTTCCAGGTCTGGCCCCAGGCGGAGCGGTCGTAGCGCGGACCGGACAGGACGATCCGGCCGCGCTCGTCCTCGTACGCGTTGGCGACGTGCAGCAGGGCGCCGGGTTCGACCTCGAACCAGGTGACCTCGGGCGCTCCGGAGCGCGGCATGACGCCGATGCGCGGGGTGTAGGTGTCGCTCCAGCGGTAGGGGATGCCGGAGTGCTCGGCGGGGTCGAAGACGACGGGCAGGTCGAGCCAGATCACGTGGTGGGCGGTGAGGCCGAAGTCGTGCATGAGGGACGGTCCGGCTCCGTCGACGGTCTGGGCGCGGACGATCGTGCCGGTGGCGTCGGCGGCGTAGTGGGTGAGGTGGGGCGGGAAGGGTCCGTAGCCGAAGAAGTGCAGTTCGCCGGTGACCGGGTCGGTCTTGGGGTGGGCGGTCATCGCGCTGGTGAGGCGGCCGCCGAAGTCGTAGGCGCCGATGGTGTCGAGTTCCGGGGTGAGTTCGTAGGGCAGGTTCGCCTCCTGGAGGGCGAGGATCCGGCCGGCGTGCTCGATGACGTGGGTGGCCGCGTCACTGACGCGCAGGTCGGGAACGCCGTCGGCGCCGATGTACGGGGCGCCGTCCAGGGCGGGGGTGTGCACCCAGCGGTTGCGGTACCACTCGGCCCGGCCGTCCTGGAGCCGCAGGCCGTGGATCATGCCGCTGCCCTTGAACCAGTGGGTGGGGCTGACCCCGGGCTTGGGGTTGTGGCCGTTACGGAAGTAGCGGCCGTTCAGCTCGGGCGGGAGCGTGCCGTGGACGGTCAGTCCGCGGGCGGTGATCTCGTCGGCGACCGGCGCGTAGTGCCCGGTCAGGTAGGGCTTGGCCGTTTCGTTCATGACGCGACTCCGCAGAAGAGGAAGAAGGAGGAAGAAGAGAGTGATTGACCACTCTCTCTTTTGGTCAAAGAGAGGGCCGCGCGTCGGCGCGGCCGTCCTCCGGGCGGGTCAGTAGTGCCGGATGCCCGTCAGCAGCGTCCGCGTCCACGGCGCGTCCGTTTCGGTGGCGCCGATCGAGACGGCGACGTTGCAGAGGAAACCGGTGGCGAAGAAGCCCTGGATCAACGCATCCGGAGCCCCGGAGGCCGAGCGGGCGTACTCCACCAGGCGCGCGTACATGCCCTGGACGGCCTCCCGGATGGCCGGCTCGCTCGCCGCGCAGTTCGCGTGCATCAGCACCCTGAGCAGGTCGTCCCGGTCCGCGATGAGGTGGGCGTACGCGTCCCCCATCGCGTCCAGCACGGCGGCGGGCTCGGCGCTGGCCACCTCGGCGACCGCCTCGGCCAGCCGCTCGCGGATCAGCCGGGAGCAGTTCTCGACGACGGCGACGAACAGCGCCTCCTTGTCCGGGAAGAGCCGGTAGAGGTACGACTGCGAGATCCCGGCCCCTTTGGCGACCTCGGTGGTCGAGGTGCCGTAGTAGCCGCGCCCGGCGAAGACGCGGGCGGCGGTGGCGAGCACCTCGCCACGTCGGGCGTCGGCCGTGGACAGCTGTCGGGTCTTCGTCGCACTCATGTGAGTAATAGACCACTCACACCTCCCCCGCGTCAACCCCCGACGGCAAAGACGGCGTGGAGGGGACGCGCGTCAGCCACCCCGCCCATCGCTCAGGGCACCTCGACCAAGGGTGGCTCCCCCAGGGGAAGCGTCAACGCCTCCCGCAGGGCGCCGACGGCATCGGCTCCGATGCGCTCCGCCAGGACGCCCTCGATGACGGCGAGGGCGCCCTGGGCGCGCCGGTGCACGCGGGCCCCCTCGGGGGTGGGACGGATCAGGCGGCTGCGGGCGGAGGCGGGGTCGGGCGCCTGCTCCAGCAGGCCCATGCCGATGAGGGCGTGCACGGCCTGATGGGCGGTCTGCCGGGTGACGCCCATCCGGCGGGCCAGCGCCGAGACCGTGGTGCCCCCGTCGTCGAGGGCGGCGAAGACGGCCGCCTGCCCGGCGGTGACGGGCCGTTCGCCGGCGGCCCGCATGCTGGCCAGCAACGCGTCGTCGAACCAGCGCCTGGCCTCGGTGAGCAGCTGGGGCAGGTGGGGCGGGTGGGGCGGGTGGGGCGGGTGGGGCGCGGGGGTGGTCATGGCTCCTCGCGGGACGGGGTGGCGTGGACAGAGACCGTACGGGGGCGCGCCCGGGCCTGCATGTCAGGTAACCTGACACTCATCGTCGCCGTCGCGCCGGAGGTCCTCATGACCATGGAGTTCGCCCGTCCCAGCCGCTCGCGCTCGCTCATCCCGGCCGAGCCCGGGAAGCCGTACTTCATCGAGAAGGGCATGGGCGACCGCGCCCACCTGTTCACCGACCTGGTCACCGTCTACGCGGGCGGCCAGCAGACCGAGAACGCCTTCAACTTCTTCACCGTGGAGGGCCCCAGGGGCGACGTGATCCCCGCGCACGTCCACTCCGACACCTACGAGGTCTTCTACATCACCGACGGCGCGGTCCGGCTGTTCGTCGAGGACCTGGCGGGCGAGCAGCAGGAACGCCTGCTCACGGCGGGCGACTTCGGCTTCGTACCGAAGAACTGCCCGCACGCCTACCGCATCGAGCGCCACCACAGCCGTGTCGTCGGCGTGGCCGCGGGACCCGGCGGCACCTTCGAGCGGTTCTTCGAGAACCTCGGTGTCCCGACCGAGGAACTCGGCCTGCCGACAGAGCCGTACGTACCGGAACCGCACAAGTTCGCCACCGTGCCGCAGCGGTACGACGTGCGTTTCCTGCCCGGTCACCAGTGGCGCACCGAGGCCTGATCCCCCGGCCCCGGCGAGGGTCGCTCAGATCCAGCCGCGGCGGACCGCGACGACGCCGGCCTGGAAGCGGTTCACCGCGCCCAGGAGTTCGTGGAGGCGGCTCATGCGCCGCCGCATCGTGCGGACCGACCAGCCGAGCTGGCGGGCTATGGCCTCGTCCTTGAGGCCGCTCACCAGCAGGGTGAGCACCAGGCGGTCCTCCTCGTCGAGCGGGTCCTCGGCGGGGACGTCCAGCGGCAGGGCCTGCTTCCAGCACAGCTCCCAGTAGTCGGTGAGGGCGTCCAGCAGCGCCGAGGGGCGGATGACCGCGGCGCGCACCCCGTCGAGGTCCAGGGAGAGCGGCATCAGGGCCAACCGGCGGTCCGCGATGGCCAGTTTGATCCGCAGGCCCGGCATGACACGGGCCTGCTCACCGCGGCGCACGAGTCCGCGGATGTCGTCGAGCACCCCCGGCCACTCCAGCGCCTCGGGGGCGTAGACCGCGCGGTAGCGCACACCGCGGCCCAGCGCCGTGCTCTCCACCGGGTTGGAGGTGGTCAGCGCGTACGGCGGCCGGTCCAGCGTCATGACGTCCTCGCGCGCCTCCTGCTGGAGGCGGACGAACCAGCGGCCGAGCGCCTCGCGGCCGGTGGTGATCTCCACTTCCTCCTCCCCCGCGGTGCCCGCCTGGGCCGCCGCGAACAGCCGCGACAGTTCGGCCGCCGCCGAGCGGACCCGGTCCAACTCCGCGGCCCTGTGGCGCACGAGGGACTCGACCGCGGCCCCCGGCTCGATCGCCGCGTACCGGCGGCGCACCCCCGCGAGCCGCCCGACCAGACCGTGGTCGTGCAGCCGGTCCAGCGCCCTGGCGGCGCGCACGGGGGAGCAGCCGAGGTCGGCGGCGAGCTCGGTCGGGGCCGCCGTACGCCGGGTCAGCACGGCCCGGTAGACGCTCTCGTCGAACGGATCGATGCCTGCCGCGGTGAGATCGTTCGTCATATCCGGATACTGGCCCACTTGTGCCACAGGCAGCAATGGGCCGCCGGGATCCGTTGTACGGAGAGTGACTTCGGCACTAGGACTTCTCTCCATGGCCAAGAACGCACGAAGAAGCCGACGCCTGGTGGCCCTCACCGTCACCACGGTCGCCCTGGCCGGGACGCTGACCGCGATACCCGGCACCGCCAGCGCGCAGTCACCCGACCCGAACCAGCGGGTCATCGTCGAACTGTCCGGGGACGCCGCCGTCGCCGCCGCACCCGGCGGCTCGCTCACCTCCCTGGCCGCGGGTCCCGCGTCCACCGTGGCCGACGCCCGGCGGGCCCTCGCGGTACGCCAGGACGCCTTCGTGGAGACGGTGCGCAGGGCCGGCCTGCACCCCGCCTCCCCCCGCAAACTCGGCCTGCTGGTCAACGCGGTGGCGATGACGGTGCCCGGCTCCGAGACGGCGCGGCTGGCCGCGCAGCCCGGTGTCCTCGGCGTCCGGCCCGACACCCGGGTCCAGGTGCAGACGGACGCCAGCGTGCCGCTGACCGGCGCGCCCGAGGTCTGGAAGCGCACGGACCCGTCGGGGGTGAAGGCCACCGGCAAGGGCACCGTCGTGGCGGTCCTGGACAGCGGCGTGGACTACGGCCACCCGGACCTCGGCGGCGGCTTCGGCAAGGGCCACAAGGTCGTCGGCGGCTACGACTTCGCCAATGGCGACGACGACCCGATGGACGACAACGGCCACGGCACCCACGTCGCGGGCATCATCGCGGGCAAGGCGGCCGCGAAGGGGGGCGTCACCGGCATGGCGCCCGACGCGAGCCTGCTGGCCTACAAGGTCATCGGCGCCGACGGCAGCGGCTACACCTCCGACATCATCGCCGGCATCGAGGCGGCGGCCGACCCGGCGGGCCCCCACCCGGCCGACGTCATCAACATGAGCCTCGGCGGCCCCGGTGACGGCACCGACCCGCTGGGCCGCGCGGCGACCGCCGCCGTGCGGGCCGGAGTGGTCGTCGTCGCGGCGGCGGGCAACTCCGGGCCGGGCAAGGGCACCGTCAGCTCCCCGGCATCCGCCGACGGGGTCATCGCCGTCGGCGCCTCCACCAGCGGGGTGCGGATGCCCAGCGCGTACCTGGCGGGCAGGAAGCCCGAACTGATCCAGACGTACCGCGGCATCCTGTCCGCGAACCCGCCCCGGGAGCCGGTCACCGCCCCGCTCGTCGACGTCGGCGCGGGCACCCCCGAGGACTGGAAGCGGGTCGGTGACGTCCGCGGCAAGATCCTGCGGGCCGACATCCTCGTCCCGCCCAGTACGGAGGTGCTGAGCGGGAGCGACATCGACTGGGCGCGCGAGGCCGAGAAGCGCGGCGCGCTCGCCGTGCTCGGCGGCCTTGCGTCCCACGACGGGCCCGTGCTCGCCGCCGCCACCCCGGGCACGGTCGAGGTCCCGGCGACCCCGGCCCGCCCCGGCCTCGGCCGGACCACCGCGTCCGGCGACTCGCTGCGCATGGACCGCCTGGTCGTCATGGGCATCGACACCACCCAGTACGCCCAGCTGAGCCGTGAACTGGCCGCCGGGAAGGTGTCCGTCACCCTGCGCGGCACCGACTCCACCGACGAGATCGCCTCGTTCTCCTCGCGCGGACCGGGCACCGGCTTCGGCCTCAAGCCCGACCTGGTCGCCCCCGGCGTGGAGATCCGCTCCACGATCCCCACCGCCATGTACGCACCCGGCGTCTACCGCATGTCCGGCACCTCGATGGCGAGCCCGCACGTGGCCGGAGCCGCTGCCCTGCTGCGACAACTGCGCCCGGACCAGGCCCCGGACGCCGTCAAGTCCGCCCTGGTCGGCAGCGCGAAGCCGCTGGCCGGCACCGGACCCACCGTCCAGGGCAGCGGCCGGCTCGACGTGGCCGCCGCGGCCTCGGCCGCCCTCACCTCCTCCCCGACGGCCGTGTCCTTCGGCCTCGCCGACCTGGCGGACAAGAGCGTCGGCGCCTCCGCGCAGGTGCGCCTGGCCAACCCCGGCAAGACGCCGCTGACCGTCACCCTCACCGGCAGCGGGCCCACGACCGTCTCCCCGGCGCGGGTCACCCTCCCCGCCGGAGGGTCCGCGACCGTCACCGCCACCCTGCGCGCCGACCGTCCGGCCACCGACACCGAGATCAGCGGCCGGATCACGGCCACCCCCGATCGCGGCCCGGCCCTCCAGGTGCCCTACCTGCTCGTCGTCCGGCACCTGGTCGTCCAGGCCTCCCCCGACCCGAGCGACGGCCGCTCCACCGTGCACATCGCCGCGCCGGCCGCCCTCGACGCGCCGCCGGAGATCAAGGTCACGCCGCCGCACGGCAAGGCATTCACCCTGCCCACCACCATGAACGGCGCCGGCTACTACCAGGCCGACGTGACCGGGAAGGCGGCCGGCGCCTACCTGGTGGCCGTCCAGGCCACGACCACCGACGGCCGCCGGATCACCGGGTCCAGCGCCTTCGAGGTGACCCCCGCCAACAGCCGCGGCGAGCGCTGGGAGCCCATCGGTCCGAACAGCGAGGCCGGCTACGTCGCGCTCTCGCCCGCCCGGCCGAAGCAGGCCGTCGTGACCCAGTACCGCAAGGCCGCTCCCTGGCTGACCACCGACGGCGGTGCCCACTGGCGCCAGGTCGGCAGGCTGCCGATCGCCGACGGCAACGGCACCGGAGCGGTCGTGGTCGACGCCCGCCGCCCCGATCGCTGGTGGTACGCCGTGAACACGGCCGCCGACCCCACCCGCCGGGGCACCATCCTGCGCACCGACGACAACGGCCGCACCTGGCGCAAGCTCGACGTGCCCGACGCCCACATCGACGAGCTCGTCGCGGACGAGCAGACCCGTACCCTCGCCGCGATGGTCGACGGCTCGCTGCTGGTCAGCACCGACGCCGGCGACAGCTGGGCGACGTACCCCACCGGCATCACCGGAGGCGTCCGCGAGGCCGCCCTCGTCGGCGACACCCTGTACCTGGCGACCTTCGACGGCGTCTGGCGGATCGACGGCGTCGGCAAGGGCGACCCCGGGACGGCGCACCGCATCCTCGACGAGCCGGTGAACACCATCCGCGGCCTGGCCGCCGACTCCACCGTGGTCGCGGCCTACGTCCCCGGTACGGGCATCCGCGGCTCCTACGACAAGGGCCGCACCTGGTCCACCCTGCTGACCCTGCCGGAGGGCGGCAACGGGCTGACCGCCTCCGGCGGCGACCTGTACCTGCGCGCGCTGTTCGGCGCCGGGCAGGTGAGCCGCGACCACGGCAGGACCTGGAAGCCCGTGGCCGCGCCCTCGAAGGCGGCCATCGCGATGGACTACGACCGCTGGGCCGACGGCTCGGTGACCGTGTCCAGCGAACAGGACGGCCTGTACCGCGGCTCGGCCGACGGCGCCGGCTACCGCAGGATCGGCGTCCAGGGCCTGACCACCCTCGCCCTCGCAGCCAGCGGCGACCAACTGCTCGCCGGCACGGTGAGCGGCACCTACCGCACCGCCATCCCCGTCGCCGGACCCGAGTGGGGCCAGTCCGGCTCGGAGGGCATGACCGGTCGCCTCACCTCGCACATCGCCGTCTCGCCGAAGGATTCCAAGGTGGCGTGGCAGGTGCGGCGCACCGCGACCGGCCTCTTCGAGGTCTCCCGCAGCGGCGACGCCGGCCGGACCTGGCAGGTGAAGGGCACGTCCTCCGAGATACCGACCTCCCTCCTGGTCCACCCCGCCGACCCGGACCGGGTGGCGATCAGCTTCCGGAGCATCTTCGGCGACGGGCTGTTCTCGACGGCCGACGGAGGCAGGACGTGGAAGAACCTCTTCCACGAAAGGTCGTTCGACGCCATGGCCGGTGACCCGCGCGACCCGCGGCGCCTGTGGCTCGGCAACGCCTCGGGCCTCTACCGCTCGGACGACGGCGGCGTCACCAAGACCAAGGTCGCCGACGGCCCGGTGACCGCGCTCACGATGGACGGCCGACGCCTGATCGTCGGCGGCTCGTCCGTCCGGATCACCGCCGATGACGGCAAGACGTTCCGCACCGCCGACACCGGCCCGCTCGCGGTCCACGTGTCGGACCTGCTGCGGGTCGGCGGAGCGCTCTACGCGGCCACCACTCGCTCCACCGAGTCCGGCCTCGTGCAGGGCGGCCGGGGCGTCCTGCGCAGCACCGACAACGGCCTCACCTGGGAGAACGTCTCCGGCGGCCTGCAGAACACCGACACCACCAAGCTGGCCGCCGCCCCAGACGGCCGCACGCTGTACGTCGGCACGGTCGACGGCGGGGTGCACCGCCTGAAGCTGCACCGCTGACCCGCCCGGCGCCGACGCGCGCCCGCGTGACTGCCGTGGCCGACGGGACCTTCCCGCCGGCCACGGCAGTCGTGCGTGGTCCCACGGCACGCCGGGAGCCCCTCCACCTGTCGCCGCGGGGCCGGCTCCCCTACGGTCGGGGTGAGCGATGCGCCCCGGGCCTGCGGCTGACGGCGCATCACCCGCCCACCCCACCGGGAGACGCGCATGAGGATGCTGATCAACAGTCCGGAGACGGTCGTCGCGGACGCGCTGCGGGGGATGGCCGCCGCGCATCCGGAGCTGGACGTGGACGTGGAACGGCGGATCGTGCTGCGGCGGGACGTGCGCGGGAGCGGGCGGGTCGGGATCGTGTCCGGCGGCGGGTCCGGTCACGAGCCGCTGCACGCCGGGTTCGTGGGGTACGGCATGCTGTCGGCGGCCTGCCCCGGCGAGGTGTTCACCTCCCCCGTGCCCGATCAGATGCTGCGGGCCGCGGCCGCCGTGGACAGCGGGGAGGGGGTGCTGTTCGTCGTCAAGAACTACACGGGGGACGTCCTCAACTTCGAGATGGCCGCCGAACTCGCCGACGAGGACGGCATCCGGGTCGAGCGGGTGCTGGTGGACGACGACGTCGCCGTCACCGACAGCCTCCACACCGCCGGACGGCGCGGCACCGGCGCCACCCTCTTCGTCGAGAAGATCGCGGGAGCCGCCGCCGAGGAGGGAGCGCCTCTGGAGCGGGTCGTGGCACTGGCCCGGCGCGTGAACGGGGCCTCCCGCAGTTTCGGCGTCGCGCTGAGCCCCTGCACCACCCCGGCCAAGGGCAGCCCGACCTTCGCCCTGCCGGACGGCGAACTGGAGCTGGGCATCGGCATCCACGGCGAGCCCGGCCGCGAGCGGCGACCGGTGACGAGCGCCCGGGAGATCGCGGAGATCGCGGTCGAGGCGGTCCTCCCGGAGCTGGACGAGGTGGGACCGGTGGGCGGTCCGGTGCTCGCACTGGTCAACGGGATGGGCGCGACCCCACTGCTGGAGCTGTACGGGTTCCACGCCGAGGTGGCGCGGGTGCTGGCGGAGCGGGGCGTGCCCGTGGCCCGCGTCCTGGTCGGCAACTACGTCACGGCGCTGGACATGGCGGGGTGTTCGCTGACCCTGTGCCGCGCCGACGACGAACTGCTGCGGCTGTGGGACGCGCCGGTGCAGACCACCGCCCTGCGCTGGGGCCGCTGACACGGGCAGCGCGGCTCCGGGAACGCGGGCTCCGGGACCGTAGGCTGGGAGCGGTCACAACGGAGCGGGCAGGATGACGTCGATCGGCTGCGAGGAGATCCGGTGCGAGACGCGGAGCGGGACCCGGACGAGGGGCGGGACACGGTGCGGGACGCGGAGTTCTTCGTACGCTGGCTGGCCGCCGTGGCCGTGTCGGTGGAGCGCGAGGCGGACCGGCTGACGGAGCTGGACTCCCCCATCGGCGACGCCGACCACGGCGGCAATCTGCTGCGCGGTGTCCTGGCGGTACGGTCCGCACTCGGCGACCAGCCGCCGCAGTCCCCCGGCGCGGTGCTCCAGCTGGCTGGGCGGACCCTGATCAGCACGGTGGGCGGGGCCTCCGGCCCGCTGTACGGAACCCTGCTGCGGCGCACCGGCAAGGAACTCGGCGACGCCGCGCGGGTCTCCGACGAGGAGCTGCGCCAGGCCCTGTACGCGGGGGTGGGCGCGGTCGCGCAGCTGGGCGGGGCCGCGCCGGGCGACAAGACGATGCTGGACGCGCTGGTTCCCGGGATCGCGGCGCTGAGCACGTCGTACCGCGCGGCGGCGCTGGCGGCGCAGGACGGGGCGCTGGCGACCGTTCCGCTCCAGGCCCGCAAGGGACGTGCGAGCTATCTGGGCGAGCGGAGCATCGGGCACCAGGATCCGGGGGCCACCTCGGCGGCGCTGCTGCTGCGGGCGCTCGCCGACACGGCCGATGCCGACGACGCCGCAGGACCGGCGGAGGCCGGGCAGTGAGCGCGACGGCGAACGGCGAAGCCGGGACCGGGGACGGAGCCCTCGTCGGGATCGTGCTGGTGTCGCACAGCGCGGCGGTGGCCCGGTCCGTGGCGGAGCTGGCCGGGGACCTGGTGGCGGGCGGGCCCGCCGTCCCGGTGGCCGCCGCGGGCGGCACGCCCGAGGGCGCGCTGGGCACGAGCGCCGAGCTGATCGCGGCGGCGGCCCGGTCGGTGGACCGGGGCGCCGGGGTGGCGCTGATCGCCGACCTCGGCAGCTCGGTGCTGACCGTCAAGGCGCTGCTGCTGGACGAGGAACTGCCGGCGGGGTCGCGGCTGCTGGACGCGCCTTTCCTGGAGGGCGCGGTGGCGGCCGTGGTGACCGCGGCGACCGGCGCCCCGCTGGACGCCGTGGCCGCGGCGGCGGGCGAGGCCTACGCGTACCGGAAGGTCTGACCCCGCCCCGGCGCGGCCCGTCTCAGCGGCCCCGCAGGTTCTCGATCTCGCGCCGCTCGCGCTTGGTGGGGCGGCCCGCGCCCCGGTCGCGGATGCCCACGACCGCCGCCTCGACGGGGGTCGGCGGGGGCGGGCTGTTGTCGGTCAGGCACTCGGCGGCCACGGGCGCGCCGACCCGCTTCGTCACGGCCCGGCGGACCACGACGATGCGCTCGCGCCCGGCGTGGAAGAGCCGCACCTCGTCCCCCGGGCCGACCGCCTGGGCCGGTTTGGCGCGTTCGCCGTTGACCCGCACGTGCCCCGCCCGGCAGGCGGCGGCCGCGATCGAGCGGGTCTTGGTCAGCCGGACCGACCAGATCCAGACGTCCACCCGCGCCGTTCCCGTTCCCGCTGCGGTTCCCTCTTCAGCCATGCCCCGACTCTATCCACCGGGCCGGGCCGCGCGGGATCCGCCGGGACCGCCGTCCCCGGGGCGGCTCGGCGCGGCATCCTTGGCGGATGCGCCAAATCGCACGGCAGGTGCCAGGTAGATCGCCCGAAGGTGATTGCACATGCGGCAGAAGTGGCCCTAACGTGTGGCACCTGCGGTCCCACCGCCCTACCCGCTCCGCCCGTCCCCGGCGCGGGTCCTTGCCAGACCCGAGGAGCCGAACCCGTGTTCTCCACGAGTACCCACCGCCGCCGCGCGGCCGCCGCCGTCCTCGGCGCCGCCCTGCTCGTCCCGCTGACCGCCTGCGGCAAGGACGACCCGAAGGAGCCCGCCGCCGACAGCGCGAGCGCGTCCGGCTCCGCGTCGGCCGCCGGGCCGAAGCCGGCCCGGCTGACCGTCCTCGCCGCCTCCTCGCTCACCGACGTCTTCAAGACGGCCGGCGCCGCGTACGAGAAGTCCCACCCCGGCACGAAGATCACCTTCTCCTTCGCCGGGTCCCAGGAGCTGGCCGCCCAGGTCCGGCAGGGCGCCCCGGCCGACGCACTGGTCACCGCCGACACCAAGACCATGGACGGACTTGCCGCCGAGACCACCGCCTCGAAGGTCATCGCGAAGAACCGCCTGGTCATCGCGGCGGGCAAGGGCAACCCCTTCAAGATCGCCGCGCTGAAGGACCTCGCGGATCCCAAGATCAAGGTGGTCCTGGCAGCGCCCGAGGTCCCGGTCGGCCGGTACGGCAAGCAGATCCTCGACGCCCAGAAGATCGAGGTGAAGCCGGTCTCCCAGGAGCCCAACGTGCGCGCGGTGCTCTCCAAGATCGAGCTGGGTGAGGCCGACGCCGGCCTGGTCTACAAGACGGACTCCGACAAGTCCAAGGACAAGGTCACGGCCATCGACATCCCGGACGGGCAGAACGCCGTCGCCTCCTACCCCGCCGCCGCCCTCAAGGGCTCAGGGAACGCCGAGGCCGCCACCGCGTTCGTGGCGTGGCTGAGCACCCCCGAGGCGCAGCGGATCCTGCAGGACGCCGGCTTCCAGCCGGCCTGACCGCCGTCCGGTGGAACAGGCACAGGACGCGGCGTCCGAGGCAGTGGCAGAAGCAGAAGAGGCAGCGCAGATGGCCAGATCCCGTACGCGGACGCAGACCCGGATCCGTCCGCCGCTCGCCCTCGCGCTGCCCGCCCTGCTGGCCGTCGCCTTCCTGCTCCTGCCCCTCCTCGGCATCCTCGCGCGCACCCCGTGGAGCCGGCTGGGCACGCACCTCACCACCCCGGGCGTGGTCGAGGCGCTGCGGCTCTCGCTCCTCGTCTCGTTCTGGGCGCTCGGGCTCTCCCTGCTGCTCGGGGTGCCGCTGGCCTGGCTCCTGGCGCGGGTGCGGTTCCCGGGCAAGCCCCTCGTGCGCTCGCTCGTCCTGCTGCCGATGGTGCTCCCGCCGACCGTGGGCGGCGTCGCCCTGCTGCTCGGGTTCGGGCGGCGCGGACTGCTCGGTCCCTGGCTGGAGGAAACCTTCGGGGTCACCCTCCCCTTCCACACCTCGGGCGCGGTCATCGCAGCCACCTTCGTCGCGATGCCGTTCCTGGTGATCAGCCTGGAGGGGGCGCTCGGCGGGCTCCGGCAGAGTTACGAGGAGACCGCGTCCTCCCTCGGAGCCGCACCGGTCCGGGTGTTCTTCACGGTCACCCTGCCCATGGTGGCCCCGGGGCTGATCGCCGGAGCCGCGCTGACCTGGGCGCGTGCGCTGGGCGAGTTCGGCGCCACCATCACCTTCGCCGGGAACCTGCCCGGCACCACGCAGACCCTGCCGCTCCAGGTGTACCTGCTCCTCCAGGACCAGCCCGAGGCCGCGACCTCGCTGTCGCTGCTGCTGCTCGCGATCGCCATGGCCGTCCTGATCGGGCTGCGCGGCCGGTGGACCGGGGCACCGCCCGCCGTCGGCCGTACGGAGACCACCGGCGCCCACGCCGCTCCCGAGCCCGCGGCCGGGCCCCCGGTCGAGGGCGCGGCGGCGCCCGGCGGCTCCGCCGCTGCGGCGGGCGGGAGCTGGCCGCTGCACGCGACCGTCACCGGCTTCAACGAACTGACCCTGGACGCGGAGCCCGGCACCACCATCGCCGTCGTCGGGGAGAACGGCGCCGGCAAGACCACCCTGCTCCGGGCCCTCCTCGGGCTGACCCCGCGCGCCCACGCCGCACTGACCCTCGGCGACCTCGACGTCAGCGCCCTGCCCCCGCACAAGCGGCAGGTCGCCTGGGTCCCCCAGGACGGCGCCCTCTTCCCGCACCTGAACGCCCTCGCCAACACGGCGTACGGACTCCGCGCCCGGGGCGTTCCGCGCGCCGAGGCCCGCGCCGAGGCGCAGACGTGGCTCGACCGGCTCGGCGTCGGCCACCTCGCCCGCCGCAAGCCCGCCCAGCTCTCGGGCGGTCAGGCCCAGCGCGTGGCCCTGGCCCGTGCGCTGGCGGCCCGGCCCCGGCTGCTGCTCCTCGACGAGCCCCTGGCGGCCCTCGACCAGACGACGCGGGCGCACGTACGGCACACCCTGCGCACCCATCTCGCGGGCTTCGGCGGGGTCTGCCTGATCGTCACCCACGACCCCGTCGAGGCCGTGTCCCTGGCCGACCGGGTGCTCGTGCTCGCCGACGGCCGCGCCCTCCAGGACGCCCCGCCCGCCGAGGTCGCCCGCCATCCGCGGTCTCCGTGGGTGGCCCGCATGCTCGGCCGCAACGCATGGCCCGGCACGGCGACCGGAGAGGGCCTGGCGCTGGCGGGCGGCGGCCGGCTGGTGCTCGCGGACACCCTGCCGGACGGCGCCGCGGCGCTGGCGATCATCGCCCCCGAGGCGGTCTCGGTCCACCGCGACCGGCCGGGCGGCAGCCCCCGCAACGTGTGGCCCGGCACCGTCCGCGAGATCACGGCGATCGGCAGCAGGCTCCGGATCCTGGTCTCCTCGCCCGAGGCCCCCGACCTGGTCGCCGAGATCACCCCGCAGGCCGCCGCCGAACTCGGCCTCGCGGACGGCGCCGAGGTCTGGACGAGCGTGAAGGCGACCGAGGTCACCCTCATCGCCCTCTGACCCCGGCGGCCGCTACGGGAACGGCAGCAGCCGGCGCGGAGCGGGGCGTCGGCGCAAGGACCGGCCGCGGCAGCACGGAAAGCCACTCGCCGCCGCCCTCTCCGCCGGGGCCCCTGCCCGCCCCGTCCACCCCCACCAGCACCCAGCCGGGGCCTCCCGCCGTCACCGACACGACCCCCTCGCTCCGGCCCACCTCGGGCGCGCCGCCGCCGAGGACGACCACCGCCGCGCCCTTGCCGGTCGCCCACCGGAACTCCGCCAGCAGCCGGTCCCGCAGCGCCGCCTCCTTCCGGTCCACCGGCGACCGTCCTGCCGTCCCGTCGTCCTGTACGACGACCAGCGCCCCGGTGGCGGCCTCCCGGCCCGCCGCGGCGATCCCCTCGCGCAGCGCCCGCAGGCGCTCCAGCCCGCCCCCGTCGAGGGTGCGGCGGGTCCCGTCGAAGCGCAGGAACCGTACGCCCCGGTGCACCCACGAACCGGGCGCGTCGCCGGAGGCCAGCACCACGTCGGGCCGCTCCGCCCCGATCTCCTCCCGGGCCCGCCGCAGGTCGGCCGCCGACTGGCCGCCGGGCAGGAGCGCGAACCGCCACGGTCGCGCACCGACCTCGGCGGGTGTCGCGGCCAGCGCCGGGTCCCGGACGACCGGGTTCCGCGGCGCCGCACCGGCCTGCGGACCCACCGTCGTCAGCGTGTCCAGCACCACCGTGCCCGGCCGCGACCCGGCGCTCGCCGAGAGCCGGTCGAGGACCAGCGGCCGCTCCGCCGACGCAGGGACGGGCAGGCTGACCCGGCGCCAGCCGGTCCAGTCGACGGCGGGCCCGCGCAGGACCACCTCCGCCCCGTCCCCCTGGCGCAGCCGCGCCGCGATCCGGCTCCCCGACCCGTCGCCCTCGACCCAGAGGGCCAGGGAACGCGCGAGGTCCGGCAGCGGTACGGGACGCGGCGGCTCCGCCGCGGCCGAGCCGCCCTGCCGCCGGGCCGGGGACGCGGGGCGGCGCCGCTCCCGCCGCGGCGCCGCTCCGGCGGCCTCCGCGGTGAGGTCGAGGCGCAGTCCGGTCCCCGGGTGCCCGGGGGCCGCGCCCGCGCCCGGCCCCTTCCACCGCTCCGCGTCGCCGAGGTCCGCCAGGTCCTCTTCCACCAGCCCCACCCCCACGGCCAGTTCGGTGGTCACCACGGGCGCTCCGGGCGCCGCCACGGTGGCCCGGAGCAGGCCGGTGGCCCGCGGCTGGAGGGCGGTCACCGTGAAGCCGCCGCGCCCGTCCTCGCCGATCCGCCAGCGCGTACGGTCGTACTCCCAGCGCACGTCGCGCCCCTCCACCGGGGCCGCCCGGCCCTGCACGTCGCGCCCGGTGAGCGCGAAGGTGCCCGTCTCGGCCCGGTCCGCGAGGCCCAGCCGCGGTGTGCTCCGGCGCAGGCCCGTGAGCGGGCCGAGGACGTCCAGGCGCAGCGCTCCGCCGGCCGCCGCGGCGCGGGCCCGCACCGACGCGCCACCGGGCCGCCGGGCGTGGAAGACGCCCGCGGCGTCCACCCGGCCGGAGCCGCCCGGGTCCACCGACCAGCGGGGCCCGGGCGCGCCGGGGGCGGTCGGCACCGGGCCGAGCGCGGCGTCGTAGCCGGTGGCGGTGAGGGTGCGGGTCAGGCCGGGGAAGACCCGGGTGGCGCCGCCGAGGGCCTCGACGCGGTAGCCGGTGAGCCGTCCCGGGCCGCTGGGGACGGTGAGGACCAGCCCGTTGGCGACCTTGCGGGCCGCACCGTCCGAGGGGGAGTTCTCCAGGTCGAGCCGGGAGGTCCCGCTGCGTGCGGCGAGCAGGGTGGTGGAACCGCCGCCGTCGAGGTTCAGCGCGTCGTGGGCCCCGAGGCCGTGCATCAGCCGGCCGAGCCCCGTGAGCGTGAGGCCTCCGCTGTCCCGCTGGCGGCCGTCGACGGTGACGAGGCGGAGCGTGCGGCCGTCCCGGGAGAGGCCGACCGCGGTGCGCGGGGCGGAGGCGTCGTTCGGCCCGCCGTCGTGGTTCTGCGGTACGCCGCCCACCACCAGGGCCGCGCGCCCGCCGAGGGCGGACACCAGGGGCTCGCGCCCGCCGTCGTCGCGCCGGAGCGCCGCCGAGAGGGTGACGGGGTCTCCCGGGCGCAGCGCGGCGACCCGGGCCGCCGCCCCGCCCCGGCCGACCAGCACGGTGACGCCGGGCAGGGGCGGGATGCCGCGCGCGGGCGAACGTACCGACGTGACCCGCCCGTTGGCGACGTCTGCCTCGGCGGTGGGCCCCGGACCGGCGGCGGGGAGCGTTCCACTGGCCCAGTCGGCGGTGTAGGCGAGGTACCCCTCGGCGGGCGGCCGGGCGGTGTTGTACCCGGCGAGCGGGTGCGTGGTGACGGTGGTTCGCGCACTGCCGGGACCGGCGGGGCTGCCAGGGCTGCCAGGGCCGGTGGGACCGTCCGCACCGTCCGGACCACCGGGCAGGGTGACGCCGCCGGTGAGTCCGAGGGTGAGGATGCGTCCGGCGCCGTCCGCGCCGAAGCCGATGGCCGCCCCGGCGCCCGGGGCGGGGGCGTGCAGCAGTCGGCCGCCGCGGACGCCGGGGCCGAGCGGGGCGCCCGTACCCCCGATGTCGAAGAAGTCGCCGTTCACGGCCGCGACCACCCGGCGGCCCGGTCCGGCCGGGTGGCGGGCCGCGGAATCGGCGACGGTCGCCGGGCCGCCCCCGCCCAGGTACTCGGCCCGTACGCCCGGGGCCCCGAGGTCCACGGCGAGTTCGTCGATCCGCAGCCAGCGGTCGCGCTCCAGGCGGTCATAGGACTCCAACCGGACGCCGGGGGCGAGGGGACGGCCGGTCCGGGCGGTCTCGGTGCCGGTGGCCGCGACCGGGCCCGGGTCGGCGGCAGCGGTGGGGGCGGGGCCCGCGAGCGCGGCCGTGGCGAGGAGCAGGACCAGCAACGGACGGAGTGGGGACACCACGGCAGAATGATCTGTCCGCTCAGCACACAAGCGGATGAACCCGCGGCTGCGCGGCCGGTTCAGCCATTCGCCGGGCGGACCCTTCGCGCATCGTCAGAACCCTGGCCGGAAAGCTTTGGACAGAGGACGATCCTCTCTCATATGTTCGCGCGGGACCCGCCCTCGGCGGGTTTCTTTGTGCGCACCACATGCGCGCACCACATGTACCCGTGGGGGGTCCTCCGTCATGTCCTACGACGCCACCAGTGCGCCCGGTCCGTCCGGCGCACCCGGTCCCTACGATCCGCCCGTACCGGGCTCCGGCCCCGTCGCCCCCGCCCCGGCGCTCCGCTCTCCCAGTGGACTGGGCCTCGCGGTCACGATCCTGCTGGGCGTCGCGGGCGTCGTCGACCTGGCGGCGGCGCTGATCGGGCTGGGCAAGGGCGCCGGTGTCAGCGACATCGCCGTCGGCGACGGCACGGACGCGCTGAGCGGCGACGCGCTCCTGTCCGGCTCCGTCGCGCTGGTCCAGCTCGTCCTCCTGCTGGGCACCGGGATCGTCTTCATCATCTGGTTCCACCGGGTCCGCGTGAACGGCGGAGTGTTCCGGCCCGACCTCTTCGACAACGGGCCCGGCTGGGCCATCGGATCCTGGTTCATCCCGATCGGGAACCTCTTCCTGCCCTTTCGGATCGCCAAGCAGACCTGGCGGGCCAGCGTCCGGTACGGGCCGGACGGCTCCGCCCGCGCCCTCGGCGTCACGCCCGTCACCGTCTGGTGGTTCACCTTCATCGGGTCGAACCTGGTCGGCCGCGCCAGCGAGGCGGGCGGCGACCTGCTGTCGGCTGTCTCGGCGCTGTTCGCGGTCCTCTTCGTCCGCAAGCTGACCGCCCTCCAGGTCACGAAGGCGACCGAAGGACCCAACGCCCTCGCCTGACGCTCCTTCACGGCCACCTGTCACCCGACAACGGGCACCGGGCACCGGGCACCGGGCACCGGGCACCGGGCACCGGGCACCGGGCACCGGGCACCGGGCACCGGGCACCGGGCACGCGCTACGGGGCGCGCCCGCGTTCACCCGGCGGGCACGGGCGCCGCGGCGGCGGGGGCCGCGACGACGGGGACGGCGAACTCGCACCAGACGCATTTGCCCGCGCCCTTCGGCTCGACGCCCCAGTCGTCGGCCAGCCGGTCCACCAGCATCAGCCCGCGCCCCGAGACCGCCCAGTCGCCCGCCTCGCGCCGCCGGGGCAGGGCGCTGGACGAGTCCTCGACCTCGATCCTGATCCGGCCCTCGACCGTGAGCCGCAGGTTCACCTGGCCGCCGCCGTCGGTGTGCACCAGGGCGTTGGTCATCAGCTCGTCGGCGGCCAGCTCGATCTCGTCCGCCATGTCCCGGGCGCCCCAGGCGGCCACCGCCGCGCGGATCAGGTGCCGGGCCAGCGTCGGGCCCTCCTGGTCGCCGGGCAGGAGCCGCTGCCGGAGCGGGCCGCCGCCGCGCGGGGTGGGGGTGCCCCGGCGGCGCAGCAGCAGGAGGGCCATGTCGTCGCCCGTACCGGAGTCGCCGACCAGATCGCACAGCACGTCGGCCAGCTCCTCCACGTCCACCGGTCCGTCGCACACCGCGTCCATGAACTCCCGCATGCCGGTGTCCGCATCGGCCCCGGGCCGCTCGATCAGGCCGTCCGTGCAGAGCAGCAGGGTGTCTCCCGGATGCAGCTCCATGGTGGTCACCGGGTAACCGGAATCCGCCCCGGACCGGTCGCGCGGCGGCAGCCCCAGCGGCATGCCGCCGGCCGCGGACACCCGGTGACAGCTGCCGTCGCCGCGCCGCACGACGGGGTCCAGGTGACCGGCCCGGACGATCTGGAGCATCCCGGTGGTCAGGTCGATCTCCGCGTACGTGCAGGTCGCGAAGCGCTCCGTCTCCAGCTCGCGCAGGAAGGCCGAGGCCCGTGCCATCGCGGTGCCCGGGGTGTGCCCCTCCGCGATGTAGGCGCGCAGGACGATCCTGAGCTGCCCCATGACCGCCGCCGCGTCGGTGTCGTGACCCTCCACGTCGCCGATCATCACGCCGACCCGGCCCTCGCCGAGCGGGATCACGTCGTACCAGTCCCCGCCGATGTCCCGCCCCATCCGGGCCGATCGGTAGCGCACGGCGATCAGCGCGCCCGGCACCTCCGGGATGCTGCGCGGCAGCATGGCCCGCTGGAGCCCTTCGGCGAGGTCGTGCTCCTGCTCGAAGAGGATGGCCCGCTGGAGGCTCTGCGCGATGCCGCTGCCGAGGGCGACCAGCAGGTTGCTCTCCTCCGCGGTGAAGTCTCCCTCCCGCGCGTACAGCAGTCCGAGCGCTCCGATCGGGCGGCCCTGCGCGATCAGCGGGAGATAGACCCCGCTGCGCACGTTGAGCGGCTGGATGTACCGCCACAGCAGGGGGAAGCGGCGCTGGAACTCGTCCCGGGAAGTGACGTACACCGGTTGCAGCGTGCGTACGGCTTCGCTCATCGGGAGGTCGGCTTCGATCCGGGTGTACTCGATCTCCGGGACGTACGTGCCCAGCTGCCCCTCCGCCACCAGATGGACCCGGCCCCCGTCGACCACGCCGAGCATGATGCTGACCGCTCCGAGGTGGCCGAGCGCGGCGGGGTCCTTGAGGATGTCGGTGACGTCGTTGACGGTCCGGGCGTGCGCGAGGATGGCGGTGGTGCGCTCCACGACGCCCGTCATCCGGCGCCGCCCCTCGTCCCGCTCGCTGCCGGCCCCCGGCTCGCCGGGATCGAGGTCCGCGTCCCGGACGATCCCGATGATCCGGTACGGACGTCCGGTCGGGTCGCGCAGGATGTGGCCCTGGATGTGGGTCCAGCTGGCCGATCCGTCACGGCGGCGGATGCGGAAGTAGGCGCCGTAATGGTTTCGCCCGTCCTTGAGTGCCTGGGCGACCCGGGCGTCGAGCCGCGCCTCTTCGCCGGCGGGTATCCGGGCCCGGAGCCCGCCGGGGGTGCCCGTGAACTCCTCCGGGCGCAGTTCGAACACCTCGAGAGCGGTCGGGTCCAGATGCATCTGCCCGCTGTCGAGGTCCCAGTCGAAGGTGCCCATCCGATTCAGCGCGAGGCTCAGGTCCGGACGGGCAGGCCAGTCGACCGCGAGGGATTCGCCCCTTTCGGCCATGCAGCCAGGATCTCACCCATCCGCCCGGCGCGCGGGGCGAGCGGCGCACCGACCGGGATCCGGCCACCCGGCGCTGCGGCCCCTCGCCCTGCGACCGGCGGGTCCTCCGGCGCGGCAGCCGCACCGGAGGCGGAGGCCCGTCACGGCCGGGGCCGCCGCGGACGGCGCCGCCGTGGCCGGGGCACGCTGTGGCCAGGCCGGCCGTGGCCCGGGCCGCCGTCAGCCGCCGTGACCCTGCCCCGGCTCCGTGCTGGGCGGCGGGTTCTGGCAGCTCACGTCCTGGGCGGGAAGCCGACCCGTGGTGAGGTACGCGTTGACGGGTATGTTGGCGCAGGCCGTGGGGGTCGCGAGGTACGCGCCGTGCCCCTCGGCGCCCAGAGCCGTCACCATCCGCGACCCGCGCAGTGCCGCGTGCAGCCCCTGGCCGCTGGTCAGCGGCGTCTGGGGATCCCACTCGTTCTGCACGGTCAGCACGGCGGCCCGGGTCTTCATGGGCGTCGCGGCCTCCAGCGGCGGCTGCCAGAACGCGCAGGGCTTGATGTTCGAGGCGAAGTCCCCGTACAGCGGGTGCTTCACCTTGTCCTGCGCCGCGTCCCGCGCGTACTGGCCGGGATCGCGCGGCCAGCTGTCCGTGTCCCCGCACACGACGGACCAGTACGCGGCCATCGCGTTGTCGTCGGGAGCATCGTCCGAAGCGGTGGTGGGCTCCGGCTGGCCGACGCTCGGGCCCCCGGCGCGCGGCGTGCCGAGCGGCGCCTTGCCGGCCGGGTCGTTCGTGCCGCCCGGCGGCTGGGCGGCCTTGTCGGCGGCCGCCTTGAGGCCCTTGATGCCGACCGAGGCCTCATGCGGGGAGAAGTAGAGCGAGGGTTCCTCCCGGATGGTGTCGCCCGTCATCCTCTGCCCGTTGTAGAGGAACGGCTCGCGGTCGGCCCGGGCCACCAGCGCCCAGAAGGTGTCGGCCACCGCCTGGGGCGTCGCGCCGAGCTTGTAGTAGTCGTCGCGCTCCGCGGCCCACCGGGTCCACCGCTCGAAGGCCGGCTCGGCTCCCGTTCCCCACACCTGGATCATCCCGCGCCAGACGCGCTGCGGATCTATGCCGCTGTCCAGGACGAACCGGTCGGTGCGCTGCGGGAACATCTGGGAGTAGACCGCGCCGAGGTAGGTCCCGTACGAGTAGCCGAGGTAGGAGATCGTGCGCTCCCCGAGCGCGGCGCGGATGACGTCGATGTCGCGCGCCGTGTTGCGGGTGGTGATGTGCGGGAGCACGTCGCCGGACTTCTCCCGGCACTTGTCGGCGATTCCGCGCGCCCAGGCCACGTCCGAGGCGAAGGTCTCCGGCCGGTAGGCGCCGCCGATGCCGCGCTCGTCGCGGTTCAGCCCACAGGTGACGGGGCTGCTCTCACCGACGCCGCGCGGGTCGAAGCCGATGAGGTCGTAGTGGTCCCGCACGTCCTTGGGCATCTCCCTGTCCGTCCGTATCGTGCGGTAGAGCCCGCTAGCGCCGGGGCCTCCCGGGTTGACGAGCAGTACCCCGCGCCGCTTGGCCGGGTCCCCGCTCTTCATCCGGGATATGGCGAGGTCCAGCATGCGCCCCTCGGGATGCTGGTAGTCGAGCGGCACCTTCAAGGTCGCGCACTCCACCACCTCCGGTTTGTCCGGGCTGCACCGCTGCCACGTCGGCTTCTGGCGCAGGTATTCGGGGGTCTGGGCGGCGGACGCCTGGGAAGACGCCGCCCAGGGCAGGGCGGTGGCGATGAGGCCGGCGGCGGCGAGCAGCGGGACGAGACGTTTCATGCGCGGAGGACCGTGCTTTCTTCCGGTGAAATCCCTTGCGCCTCCACTGTGTTGGACGGACCACTTCGGACGAATCCCCCACAAGAGCCGACCTTTCGTCCCTCTCGCGTACTACGCGATATCCGGACAGACGGCCGAGATTCGGCCGCTCGATCGGGGCGTTCCCCTGCGCCGCCCGGCCCGCGCCCGCACAACGGCGCGTAGTCCCCTCCCCCTTGGGTACGACGGCAGGCGGACAGGACCGGGCCGGCCTCCCCCACGTGGGGGAGGCCGGCCCGGTCCTGTCTGCGGGGCTACCGCGCTACCCGGTCTCGCCGCCGCCCGGCGTCGGGAGCGGCGCAGCCGGTGCGGACGGCGCGGGCGGTGCGAGCGTCGCGGTGGGCAGGGGCGGCCGGGAGGGCGCCGGCGGCACGGGCGGTACCGGGGGCAGCTGAGCCGCGGAGGACGTCACCGCGGGCAGGGGCTCCTGCTTGGTCGGCGTCGGCAGCGCCGTGGGCGCCGCCGACCGCTTCACGGATGGAGAGGCGCTGGGGCCGGGGGACGCGGAGTGGCTGGGGGCCCGGGACGGCGAGCCGGAGCGCCGATGGGACGGCGAGGCCGACTCCGACGGGGAGGAGGAGGGAGCGTGCGAGGGCGAGGGGGACGCCGAAGGGGACTCCGACGCCGACTTCGGCGAGGACTTCGACGCGGGCTCCGACGGCGACTTCGACGGGGGCTCCGAGGAAGACTTCGGTGACTCCGACGGCGAGTCCGAGTCCGAGGGCCGCAGCGCCGGAGACTCCGACGCCGACTTGGACGGCGACTCGGACGGCGACTTGGACGGCGAAGCCGGCTTGGACGGCGACGTCGAAGCCGAATGCGATGTCGAAGGCGATGTCGAAGGCGAATGCGGGGTCGAAGGCGAATGCGAGTTCGGCCGGGTCACCGTCCCCGAGGGCGACGGGGACACCAGCGGCGTCGGAACCACCGGCGGAGGCACCGGCTTGTCGTGCCGCGGCCGGTCGCCGCGGTCCCGCTCGTACCACTGCCGTTCGTGGTAGTCGTAGATCACGAACTTGTGGACGACCGTCACCGCCGGAGCGATGACCACCACGTTCGCCGGGTGGTACGTGGCCCACGGCTGCCCGTACCGCTTCGGGTCGGCCTGCAGCGCCACCGGCGCGCCCAGCGGGTTCCCGCAGGCGCAGCGCACCCGCGGCACGCCCCGGCCGTCCACGAGGACGGCCGTCCCGGCCTGGAGGACCGACTGGTACGCGGTCACGTGGCCGTCCCGGTAGCCGTGGTTGGTGACCCGGGTGTCCATCCGCAGCTGCACGGGCGTGAGCGAGCGCAGGAAGTCGGGGACGGCGCCGGGCTCGATCCCCGCGCCCTCGGCGAAAGCGCTGTTCCTGGACTGGTCGGCCGACAGCACCCGCACCTGCTTCTCCACATCGCAGCTGGCCACGTCCTTCGTGCCCCCGTACAGGCCGGGGGCGGCCCCGCTGACGCTGCGGGTGACCGTGGTCCCCCGGGTCGGGGCCGTCGTCCCCCTGGGGGGAGCCGTTGGCGTTTCGCCGCCCGGCACCTGCGTCTGCTCCGGCGTGGCCGGTGTGTCCACGGCCGCGGGCTCGGCGGCCGTCGACTCCGTGAAGGGGTCGGGGCCCGATGCCGAGGCGTTCTGCAGGAAGACCTCGCCCGCGTTGGCCGTCGTGCCGGACGGCCGGGTGAGGACGACCGCGAGCGTGATCGCCGCGGCGACCGCGATGAGGGCGGTGACGAGCCGCGGTACGGAGCGCCACCAGGCGACGTGCGGCGGCGGCCCGGATCCCCCGGCCGGCGGACCGGCGCCGGGGGGCGCACCGGGCGGCGGCGGGGGTGGTGGGCCGTGCCGCCCGCCGGAGAGCGGGCCGGAGGGCGGACCCGACGCCCCGGAGGGGGGCCTCGACGGCGGTCCGGTGGGGCGCTCGGACGGCGACTGGCCGGAAGGTTGCGTGGTCACGGGCTCTTCTTCCCAGACGGAGGAGTTCCGGTACCCATGTGGATGTTCCGCATTGCTCGGAAATCTCCGGATTTCGTGTACTCCTGCCGACCATTGTGTGCGCCGTTCAGGTGGTGCTCGCAAGCGGAGGGTGCCTACCGTTGCGTGTGAGCCGTTCATCTCGGGGCTCCGAGCGGGTGTGGCTGGACGCGTTGGTCGCCGTCCTGGCCGGTTTCGTCGCGATGACCGTGGTCGCGGCGGCGGGCCTGGTCTGCGCGGGCGCCGACGGTCTGCCCGGCGGGGCGTTCCCGCACGTGGTGGCCGCCGTGGTCGTGCTGGCGGCCGGCGGATCGGTGGACGTGACGGGCGGTGCCGGGTTCCTCGCGGGAGCCCAGGCCGGTCTGTCGGTCATGCCGCTGTCCGTCAGCCTGGCCGGAGCGCTCACCGCCGCCTTCTGCTTCCTGCGTCCGCTGCGTCACCACGCCGTCGCGGGACCCCGCCGGCTCCTGGCCCGGGCGGCCCCCCTGGTGCTGCTCTGGCTGCTCGCCCTGACCGCCTTCGCCCTCTTCGCCCGGCACACCTTCGGCATCTCCACCGGCGATTCACCGATCGGGGAGATCAGCGAACTCCTGGACTCCGCGCCGACGGTGGGCTTCGAAGCCGCCCTCCCCGGCACCCTGTTCCTCGGCCTCCTGTGGATCCTGGGCGTCGTGCTGGTGTCGTTGCTGGTGTCGCGGCGCGCGCCGCTGCCGGCCCGGCTGGTCCGCTTCCACGACGCGGTGCGGCCGGCCGCCTTCGCGGTCGTCGCGCTGCTGCTGGCGTACGCCGCGCTCGGCGTCGTCGCAGGCTTGGTCGTCGCGGCGACCCAGGGGCATGCCCGGGAGACCCTGGCCGTCGTCCTGCTCGGGGTGCCGAACCTCACCTGGCTCGCCTTCACCCTGGGCTTCGGCGGGGCCTGGCAGGGGCGGGTCGAGGGCCCCTTCGGGCTGCCGATGCCCCGGGTCCTGGACGACGTGCTGCGCACCCCCGACCTGTCCACCGTGGACGTCGGTTCGCTGGCCCGGCAGGACGCCAGGGCCTGGTGGCTGGTGGCGGTGGCCGTGGCGCTGCTGCTCGGTGCGGGCTTCCTGATGGCCGTACGGTCCTCCGCGCGGGTGCGCCCCTGGCAGCACGCCCTGCACCTGGGCGTCGCGCTGGCCCTGGCCACGCTCGTGGTCTGCCTGCTGGCCGGGGTGGAAGCGCGGTTCGGCCTGTCCCTGCTCGGCATCGGGGACGTGGACGGCCTCGGCGGCAAGGTCCGCCTGCTCCCCCTGCTGGGGCGTACGGTCCCCCTCGCCCTCCTCGCGGGGGCGGTGGCCGGGTTCCTCGGCGCCCTCCTGGCCGCCCCGGTCCGCCGCCGCGACCGGAAGGACGGAACCGACCGGACCGGCCGGGCCGACCCGGTTCCGCCCGCTCAACGCCACTGACGGCCGAAGCCCCGCGCTTCGGCCCACGGCCCGGTACGGCCCCGTTCAGACGGCGCGCCCGCGGAAGACCGGCAGCGCCCAGCCCGGCGGGGGCGGGGCCGGCGCCGAGGGGGACGGGGGCAGGGTGGGGACGCGCCGGGGAACGGGTCCGGTGCCCGCCCGGCGCAGGGCCGAGGTGAAGGCCAGGCAGCTCGGCCAGCGGTCCTCCGGGGACTTGGCCAGCGCCCGGGCGAGTACGTCGTCCACGGCGGGCGGGAGCTGCGGGCGCAGCGAGGAGGGCGGGGGCGGGGCGTCGTACTGGTGGGCCCAGAGCAGCGCCATGTCGTCGTCGCGCTGGAAGGGCGGCCCGCCGGTCAGCATTTCGTGGACCACGCAGCCGAGGCTGTAGACGTCGCAGCGGCCGTCGACGGGTTTACCGGAGATCTGCTCGGGGGCGACGTAGTCGAGGGTGCCGACGAACTGCCCGACGCTGGTGAACCCGGTCAGCGACAGCGACTTCTTGGTCAGGCCGAAGTCCGTCAGGTAGACGTGCTCGGGGTGCTCGCTGTCGGTGCCCCCGGCGACCAGGATGTTGCCCGGTTTCACGTCCCGGTGGACCAGGTCGTGTTCGTGGGCGGCGTCCAGGGCGGAGGCGACCTGGCCCGCGATGCGCGCGACGTCCTCCACCGAGAGGGGGCCGGTGCGGTCCAGCATGGCCCGCAGGTCCTGCCCGGGAACGTAGCGCATGGCGATGTACAGCAGCCCGTCGGTCTCGCCCGCCTCGAAGACCGGCACGATGTGCGGATGGTCGATGGCGGCGGCGACCTTGGACTCGTGGGCGAAGCGGCGGCGGAAGGTGTCGTTGCGGGCCAGTTCCGGCGCCAGCAGTTTGAGCGCGACCGTACGGTCGAGGCGCAGGTCGAGGGCGCGGTAGACCACGGCCATGCCACCGCGGCCGAGTTCGCTCTCGACCTGGTAGCCCGCGATCCGTTTGCCCCGGAGGTCGGACGGCCGGCCCCGGACCGGCTCGTCGCCGGAAGCACCGGCGGCCCGGGGCTCCCGCTCATCCTCCGCCGCGTCCCCGGCCCCGTCCGCGCCCTCCGGTTCGCCCGCGGCGCTCATCGCGCCTCCGGGCGCCGGCCCTGGTCCCCGCCGGGATCCCGCTCACCGTCGGGCAGGCCGACGAGCCTGGTCGGCGCGTGGGACGCGGGCCCGCCACCCGGCGTCCCCGGGTCCTGCACGGCCGTCTCCGCGGCCGACGGGGCGCCGGGTTCCGCCCCGCGGGCGCCGGATCCGGGTTCCCTCAAGGGGCGGGCGGCCGGGGCGGCCGTGACGGCGTAGGTTTCGAGCCGCGTCCCGTCGCAGTACATCCAGCGCCCGTCCGTGTCGTCGTAGAGCCAGGCGGCCTCGCCGTCGAGGACCACCCCGACGCGCAGCCCCCGGGTCCCGCGCCGGAACCCCTCGGTGTCCGCCTGCCCGGCGGCGAGGTCCTCGACGGCCCGCCGGTAGCGCTCCAGGGCGTCCCCGGAGCGCGCGAGCAGCGGGCGCGGGTCCTCCGTCCGGGTCAGCGGCCGGCCGGCGGTGGGCGGCGGCTGCGGAACCGCCACGAGGAGCCGCCCGTCCACCCAGGCGGACCAGCCGTTGGAGCAGAGGATCTCGCCCCACTCGCCGCGCCGGGACAGCAGCTGTACGGGGAGGAACGGGTCCAGCGGCGTGGTGGCCAGGGAGAGGTCCGGGGCCTCCCACGCGGGCAGCCCCTCCTGCGGCACGACGTGCGTGGGCCGGAAGTCGTCGGGCCCGTCCGGGCCTGCCGTCGGCGGCGCCATCGTCCGCTCCCCCTACTTCCGCATGATCGCGGGCTCGTGCCGGCGCAGCAGCGTGAGGACCAGCACCCCGAACAGCACGGACAGGGCGGCCAGCATGCCGAGGTCGAGCAGCCAGGTGCCGGCGGAATGGACGAAGAGCGGGTCGTCGGTGATCTTGCCGGGGACGAGCGCGTGCAGGTCGATCGTGGCCGCCATGGCGCCGAGCGCCCAGCGCGAGGGCACGAACCAGGCGAGCTGACCGATCACCGGCACTCCGTTGAGCTGCAACAGTGCGCCGCAGAAGACCACTTGGACGATGGCGAGGAGGACCAGCAGCGGCATGGTGACCTCCTCCTTCTTGACCAGGGCGGAGACCAGCAGGCCGAGCATCATCGCGGTGAACGACAACAGGGCGACGGCGAGGGTGATTTCGATCAGCGGGGGCATGAAGACGCCCTTGCCTCCCGGCGCGTTGTGTTTCACCCCGAAGAGCCCGACCAGGGTGAGGACCACGGCCTGGGCGACGGTGACGGCGCCCAGGACCACCACCTTGGACATCAGGTAGGCGGACCGGGACAGGCCGACGGCGCGTTCGCGCTGGTAGATCACGCGTTCCTTGACGAGTTCGCGCACGGCGTTGGCCGCGCCGGTGAGGACCCCGCCCACGTTCAGGATGAGCAGGGCGTTCATGGCGGTCTCGGGGGTCAGTTCGCTGCCCGCCAGGGCGCGGGCCATCGCGCCCATGACGAAGGGCAGGGCGATCATGATGGCGAGGAACGTGCGGTCGGCGCCGAGGGCGGCGGAGTACCGCCGGATCAGGGTCCCCAGCTGGGCTCCCCAGCTCTGCGGCTTGGGCGGCGGCACGCGCAGCCCGGCGGCGGAGGCGGAGGGGGCGCCGTCGGTGCGGGCCCGGACGGGCGAGGCCGCGCTGGTGGCGTAGCGGCGCTGGTACGGCGACGCCCGGTACTCCGCCGCCCAGTCGCGGCCCTGGTCGTTCTCGAAGGCCTCGAAGGCCTCGGGCCACTGGTCGTAGCCGAAGAACGCGAGGGTCTTGTCGGGCGGCCCGTAGTACGCGATCCGGCCGCCGGGGGCCAGCACGAGCAGCCGGTCGCAGACGTCGAGGCTGAGCACGCTGTGGGTGACCACGACGACGGTGCGCCCGTCGTCGGCGAGACCGCGCAGCATGTGCATCACGGAGCGGTCCATCCCGGGGTCCAGGCCGGAGGTGGGCTCGTCGAGGAAGAGCAGCGAGGGCTTGGTGAGCAGTTCGAGGGCGACCGAGACGCGTTTGCGCTGTCCGCCGGAGAGGCTGTGGATCGGCTGGTCCGCGCGCTGGACGAGGCCGAGTTCGCGGATCACCTCGTCCACCCGGGCCTCGCGCTCGGCCTTGACGGTGTCCTGCGGGAAGCGGAGCTCCGCGGCGTAGGCGAGGGCGCGGCGGACGGTGAGCTGCGCGTGCAGGATGTCGTCCTGGGGGACCAGGCCGATGCGGCTGCGCAGTTCGGCGTAGTCCCGGTAGAGGTCGCGGCCGTCGTACAGGACGGTGCCCTGGTCGGCGGGGCGCAGGCCGGTGAGGGCGCCGAGCAGGGTGGACTTGCCCGCTCCGCTGGGTCCGACGACGGCGAGCAGGCACTTGCCGCCGACCGGGAAGGAGACGTGGTCGAGGAGCACCTTGCGGCCGCGGTCGACGGCGACGGTGAGGTCCTGGACGTCGAGGGAGACCTCGCCCGTGTCGACGTACTCCTGGAGCTGGCCGGCGATCAGGCAGAAGGAACGGTGGCCGACGCCGATGATGTCGCCTTCGGCGAGGCGGGCGGCGCGGTCCACGGGGAAGCCGTTGAGGTAGGTGCCGTTGTGGCTGCCGACGTCGGCGATCTCGTAGCCGCCGTCGGGGAGCGAGCGCAGTTCGGCGTGGCGCCGCGAGACGACGAGATCGTCGAGGACGAGGTCGCTGCCGGGGTCGCGGCCGATCGTCAGGACCGTGCGCGGCATGCCGTGGCCGCGGGCCGGGAGCGCGCGGACGGAGGTGGGCTGCCGGAAGGTGCCGGTGAAGGCCGGATTCGTGACGGAGGAGGGGCGCGGGGAGGGCGCGGGACGGCCGGGCGCAGCCGGGGCGGCGAAGACGGCGCGCGGACCGTCTTCGGAGTGGCCGAAGCGCAGCTCGCTGCCGGGGCCCACGCTCCAGGCCCGGACCCGGTGGCCCTCGGCGAAGGTGCCGTTCGTACTGCCCTCGTCCTCGACCGTCCAGTGGTCGCCCTCGGGGCGCAGCACGGCGTGGTGCCAGGAGACCCGCGCGTCGTCGAGGCAGATCTCGCAGCCGGGGTCGCGGCCCACGTGATAGGTCCGGCCCGGGGTCATCACCGTGGAGCCCCGGTCGGTTTCCATGACCAGTTCGGGGGCTGCGGGCACACCGTGACGCTGGGCCATGAGGCGATTTTCCCACGGCGCGGCCGTTCGGGCCCCTTCTCCGGCTCGTTCGCATCGTCGCAGGTCAGGGCGGTCTTATGGGGAATGACAACGGTCCCCGTTGCAGCCTTTGCCGTTCGCCTGCGGGTGCGCTTCACTTCACGCGTCGGATCCGAACAGACCGGACGGAACGAACCGAACAGACGGGGGACCAGTCATGGGTGCGCACGACCACGCACACGACGACGGGCACGGGCACGGCCCGGGCGCGGCCGGCGGCCACGCCGGGCACGCGCACGGGGTCGCGGAGAACGCCGACCGCCGCTGGCTGGGGATCGCGCTCGGCCTGATCGGCGCCTTCATGGCGGTCGAGGTCGTGATCGGTGTCGTCGCGCGTTCGCTCGCCCTGATCTCCGACGCCGCGCACATGCTGACCGACGCGGTCTCGATCGTGCTGGCGCTGATAGCCATGCGGCTGGCCGCCCGGCCCGCGCGCGGCGGGTTCACGTACGGGCTCAAGCGGGCGGAGATCCTGTCCGCCCAGGCCAACGGGCTCACGCTGCTGCTGCTGGCGCTCTGGCTGGCGTACGAGGCGGTCCGGCGGGTGCTCGACCCGCCCGCCGTCCAGGGCGGTCTGGTGCTGGTGACGGCGCTGGCGGGCATCGTCGTCAATGTGGTCTGCGCCTGGTGCATCTCGAAGGCGAACCGGTCCTCACTGGCCGTCGAAGGCGCCTACCAGCACATCCTCAACGACCTGTTCGCCTTCATCGGGACCGCCGTGGCCGGTCTCATCGTGCTCACCACCGGCTTCGTCCAGGCGGACGCGATCGCGACGCTGATCGTGGTGGTGCTGATGGTCAAGGCGGGCTACGGGCTGGTCCGCGAGTCCGGCCGGATCTTCCTGGAGGCCGCTCCCGCCCACGTGGACCCGGACGCGGTGGGTGACCGGCTGGTCGCCCACGCTCCGGTGGCCGAGGTGCACGACCTGCACATCTGGACGATCACCTCCGGGCAGGCGGCGCTCTCGGCCCACGTCCTGGTCGCACCGGCGGGCGACTGCCACGCCGTGCGCCGCGACCTGGAGGAAATGCTGCGCACGGAGTACGGGATCACCCACACGACCCTCCAGGTGGACCACGTGCAGGACGCCCTCCTGTCCGTCGGCCGCGCGGGCGAGCAGCCGCCCGGCCGGGCCGGGGACGGCCACTGCGCGGATGCCCACGGCCCGGTGCACCGCGAGGGCCCGCACGGGCACTGACCGGGGCCCGAGCGGGGGTGGTGACCCGGGCCCGCGCGGGGCATACATGGGTCCATGACGCAGAAGCGCAGCGCGGGCCTGCTCCTGTTCCGCCGGGACCCGCGGCAAGAGGAGCCGGGCGCCCCGGGGGGTGCCGGGGTCGAGGTCCTGCTCGGGCACATGGGCGGGCCGTTCTGGGAGCGGCGCGACGCCGGGTCCTGGTCCATCCCCAAGGGTGAGTACCTCGCGGACGAGAGCCCGCGGGACGCGGCCCGCCGGGAGTTCACCGAGGAGATCGGGCTGCCGCCGCCGGAGGGCGTCTACCTTCCGCTCGGCGAGGTCCGCCAGACGGGCGGGAAGCTCGTGACGGTCTGGGCGGTCGAGGCGGACCTCGACCCGGCGCTGATGCGGCCCGGGACCTTCACGATGGAGTGGCCGCCCGGGACGGGGCGGACGGAGGAGTTCCCGGAGCTGGACCGGGTCGCCTGGTTCGCACCCGAGACGGCCAGGAAGAGCCTGGTCATGTCCCAAGTCCCCTTTGTGGACCGGCTGTTGATGCTATTGAACGATTGACTCGACCTTGTCTTGCCAGCGGACCCGACTGCGTGGACATTACAACTCATGACGAGCGTCGTGCTGGTGGGAACCCTGGACACCAAGGGTGTCGAGTACGGCTGGTTGCGCGAGCGGATCACGCGCGCCGGCGTCGAGGTGGTCCTGGTCGACACAGGAATCATGGGCGATCCGCGGGTGCCCGCCGACGTACCGCGGGAAGCGGTGGCCCGGGCAGCGGGCGCGGACCTGACGCAGTTGCGGGCCGCCGCCGACCGGGGCGCGGCCGTCACCACGATGGCGCGGGGCGCGGAGGCGACCGTCCTGCGCCTGTACGCCGAGGGGCGGCTCGACGGCGTGCTGGCGATAGGCGGCAGCGGGGGCACCTCGATCGCCACCCGGGCGATGCGGGCCCTGCCCCTCGGGGTGCCGAAACTGATGGTGTCCTCGATGGCGTCCGGTGACGTGGCGCCGTACGTCGGATCGTCGGACATCACGATGATGTACAGCGTCGTGGACATCGCGGGCATCAACAGCGTCTCGGCGCCCGTCCTCGCGAACGCCGCTGAGGCCGTCACGGGGATGGCCGAGGGGTACGCGCGCACCGCCCGCGACACGCCCCCGGCCCGCCTCGGGACCGGCGGCCGGCCGCTGATCGCGGCCAGCATGGCGGGCGTGACCACGCCCGGCGTGGACGCGGCCCGCGAGCGGCTGAGCGAACTCGGCTACGAGGTGCTCGTCTTCCACACCAGCGGCGCGGGCGGCCGCACCCTGGAGACGCTCGCCGGGCAGGGCCTCTTCACCGGCGTGCTCGACCTCACCCTCAGCGAACTCGCCGACGACCTGTGCGGCGGCGTCCTGACCGCCGGTCCCGACCGGCTCAGCGCCGCCGGACGGGCCGGGATCCCGCAGGTGGTGAGCCTGGGCGCGCTGGACATGGTGAAGTTCGGCCCGCTGGAGAGCCTGCCGGAGCACGCCCGCTACCGGCGGGTCCGGGTGCACAACCCGTCGATCACGGTGATCCGTACGACCCCGGCGGAGTGCGCCGAGCTGGGCCGCCGGGTCGCGGCCAAGCTACGCTCGGCCACCGGTCCGACCGCCGTGTGCCTGCCGCTGCGCGGGCTGTCCACCCTGGGCGCGCCGGGAGGTCCGTACCACGATCCGGGCGCGGACCGGGCCCTGTTCACGGCGCTGCGCGAGGGGCTGCGGGGCAGCGCGGCCCGGCTCCACGACTACGACACCCACATCAACGATCCCGCGTTCGGGCGCGCGGCGGCCGACCGGCTGCACGACATGATCGGGGTGCGCCGAGCGGCGGCCTGAGGCCCGGCCGCCCGCTCCCGGTCACGGGGGTGGCCGACGGCCGGGAACGTGTGGCCGAGAACCAGTGGATGGGACAGCTGTACGGCCGGGAACCGGCCACGGCACAATCCGTGTCCCAGGAGATGGCCCGGCACCGCCGGACCGTCGGACGACAGCGCAGGACGCGGCGACGCCATGGCAGGGGGCGAACGATGAACACGTGGACGGTCCCCGGTTACACGGAGAGCAGGGAACTCGGCGCGGGAGGCAGCGGGCGCGTGGTGCTCGCCGTGCACGACGCGACGGGCACGGCGGTCGCGGTCAAGTACCTCGCCGACCGGTTGCGCCGGGACCCGGCGTTCGTACGGGAGTTCCGGGCGGAGGCCCGGCTGCTCGGCGGGCTCCACTCGCCGTACGTCGTGGGGCTGTACGAGTACGTGGAGGCTCCCGGCGGCGCGGCCATCGTGATGGAGCTGGTGGACGGGATATCCCTGCGCGCGGTCCTGCGGAACTCGGGCGCCACCGACGCGGAAGCGGCCCTGGTGGTGCTCAAGGGGTCGCTGCTGGGCCTGGCCGAGGCGCACCGCGCCGGAGTCGTGCACCGTGACTACAAGCCGGAGAACGTCCTGGTCGCCCAGGACGGTTCGTCCAAGCTGGTCGACTTCGGGATCGCGGCGGGACGCGGCACGCAACCGGGCGTCGCGGGCACGCCCGCCTACATGGCCCCGGAGCAGTGGCAGGGCGAGCCGGCCTCGCCCGCCGCCGACGTGTACGCGGCGACGGCGACCTTCTTCGAGTGCCTGACCGGGCGCAAGCCCTTCGCCGGGGAGAACTTCGCCGAGCTCGCCGTCCAGCACATCGAGGCGCCGGTGCCCGAGACCGAGGCCCCGGAGCCGGTCCGTCCGCTGATCCGCCGGGGCATGGCGAAGCAGCCGCAGGAGCGTCCGGAGAACGCCGACGCCTTCGTCGTGGAGCTGGAGGACGTGGCCCGCGCGGCGTACGGCCCCGACTGGGAGGAGCGCGGGCAGCGCAAGCTCGCGGCGCTGGCCGCGCTGCTGCCGCTGCTGTTCCCCTCGTCGGGTCCCCCGGCCGTGGGCACCACCGCGCTGGCCACGACCGTGCTGCCGCCGCCTCCGCCGCCGCCTCCGCCGCCGCCCCCGTCCTGGCAGCCGGGCCGGCGCGGCTGGATCGCGGCCGGGACCGCGCTGGTGCTGGGCGCGGTGCTGGTGTTCGCGGCCGAGGCGGTCGGGGCCTCCCCGGGCGGGAGTTCGGCGGTGAGCGCGTTCGCGACGACCAGCGCGGGACCGCCCGGACCGGGCGCGCCGACGGCCTCTCCTTCCCCGTCGGGCTCCGCCTCGCCGTCGCCGTCCGCGTCGGCTTCCGCCTCGCCCTCCCCCTCGCCCAGCGCGAGCGCGAGCGCCAGTACGAGCCCCAGCCCGAGTGCGTCGGCGTCCCCGACGCCGACCCCCACGCCCAAGCCGTCCAAGACCGTGCCGCCGAAGCCGACCGTGTCCGTCGGCTCCCTCTCGGTCGCCCTGCGCGCCGGTACCGGCGCCGGGCAGGCGACGGTCTCCCTCAAGGTGACGGGCGGTGAGGCGGGCGTGGTGCTGGAGTGGTTCCTGGGCAACTCCCCGGGCGACCTGCGGGTGGCGGACGGTTCGGGTTCCGCAATGACCCAGGGCGGGGCGCTGCCCCCGCAGACGCACACCTTCGCCCGGGGCCGCGGCTGCTACCTGAGCGTGCGCGTCACCACCACGCCCGCCGCGGACAACGGGTCGGCGACCGCCAGCCAGTACATCCCCCGCTGCCCGGTGCAGGAGGTACCGCGATGACCGGTCCGCGTACCCCCGCACCCGCGCCGGAGGGCGACGACTACAGCGCGACCGTGCTCGGCAGCCACTGGATCAGCGGGCCGCCGGAGCGGTCCGACGGCCTGGCGGCGACCCTGCGTCAGGACGGCCCCGAGGCGGCCACCGCGCGTCTCGACGGGCCCGGGGCCGAGGCCGTCACCGCGCGTCTCGACGGGCCCCGGGCCGCCACCGCCCGGTTCGAGCACCCCGAGGCCGTGCCCGACCGGGTGGAGGGCTCCGTCCTGCGCTTCGGGCCCGGGGTGACGGCCGCCCTGGCCGCGCCCTTCCCCGTGCCGGCCGGCGCGGCCGAGGCGCCCCGGCCGCGCCGCCGCCGGGGCGCGGGGCTGCGCCGCTACGCGCTCGCGCTGCTGGTGCTGGCGGCCGTGATCGCGTACCTGGGCTGGCAGCGGTACGGGCCCGCCGTGGTGGTGCGGGACGTGGTCGTGAGCACGGACGCGCGCGGCCCGGCCTGCGATTCGGCCGCCGACGTGGTGGCCGTCGTACGGACCGACGGGCGCCCGGGGACGCTCTCCTACCGGTGGGTCCGCAGCGACGGCAGCCGCTCGGACCTGCTGACCGAGCGGGTGCCGCGCGGTCAGCGGGAGGCGCGGCTGCACCTGCTGTGGACCTTCCGCGGCACGGGCGACTACCCGGCGCGGGCCGAGGTGCGGATCGAGGAGCCCGGCCGGCACACGGCGGCGGTGGATTTCGTCTACCGCTGCCCCCGGTAGCGGGAGCGGACGGGGCCGGGCCGGGCCGGGCCGCACGAAGGCGGATCACCGCCGCGCCCGGCGGCGTCGGCGCTCAGAACCGTGCGTGCGCCGTGATGTCCGCCTCGAACTGCCCGGTCAGCGCCGGGGTCACCGTCGGACGGCACTGGGCCACGGCCGCCAGGTAGTCCTCGGTGCTCGCGCCGGGCGGCCCGCCCAGCGCCCCGCGGACGCCCGCCCCCTCCAGGTCCCGCTCGAAGGACACCTGCGCCGCGATCCGCGCCGCGTGCTCGATGTCGGCCGGCGTGAACAGCTCGCTCGCCGCGACCAGGGCGGCGACGTCGACGTCCGCGCGCCCCGCCGTGTAACGGGCCCAGATGGCGGCGCGCGCCCCGGCGTCCGGCGTGCCGATGGGGATGAGGTAGTCGAAGCGGCCGGGCCGCAGGAACGCCGGGTCCAGCGAGCGGATCGAGTTGGTCGCGCAGACCAGCAGCCGCTCCCCGCCCTCCCGGAAGCCGGGTATCAGCTTGAGCAGCTCGTTGGTGACCCCGTGGATCCCGCCGGGCTGCGCGGGTTCGGTGCGCACGGGCGCGATCTCCTCGACCTCGTCGATGAAGACCAGGACCCGCTCCAGCTCGGCGATGCGGGTGAAGGCGCCGCGCAGCGCGGTGGCCAGGTTGCCCTCGTCGGCGAGCCGGGAGGGCAGGAGTTCCACGAAGGGCCAGCCCAGGCGGGAGGCGATCGCGCGGGCGAAGGTCGTCTTGCCGGTGCCGGGCGGCCCGAAGAGGGTGATGGCGCGCGGCGGCCGCACGCCGTGCTGCGCGGCCCGCTCCGGTTCGGCGAGCGGCAGCACCACGCGCCGTTCGATCAGGTCCTTCTCCGTCTCCATGCCCGCGACCGCGTCCCACAGGTCGGCGGGCAGGAAGCGGCCGCCCAGTTCGTCGAGGAGCCCGGCCGCCGGTCCGTGCAGGGGCTCGGTCTTCTCGAAGTAGGCGACCGCGGGCTGACGCGTGTACCCGGCGTTGAGGAGCCCCTCGCCGAGCAGGTCCTCCTCGGGCAGGACGTACGCGATCCGGCCGACCCGGGCCGCGATGAGCCGGCGCTCCAGCTCGACCAGCAGGGCGCTGGCCAGGCCGCGGCCCCGCCAGCCCGCGGAGATGGCGATCCGCATCACCCACGCCCGCTCCCCCGCGACGCAGGCCAGGGCCGCGCCGATCGGAACGCCCTGGTGCACCGCGACCACGGCGGGCTGGCGGCCGGTGAGCGCGCTGATGCACTCGGCGAGCGAGAAGACGGACTCCTGGCCCAGTTCGGCGGTGGTGTCGATCAGGTGGACGACCGCCGCGAGATCGCTCTCGCGGTAGTCGTGGATGAGCCAGTTCACCGGGTGCCGCCCCTCGTCGTACTGCGCCTGCGTGTTCCTTGCGGTGAGGCTAGGGCCGGGGTCCGCGGGCGATCACGTACCGCGGCGCACAACAAGCGGTCGGGAACCCTCCGCCGCGTCCATAGACTGGGCGCTTGCGCCCCGAACGAACGACCGAGGACCCGAGCACTCCCATGACTTCCGGCATACCTGGCCCGTCCGGCACCTCCGAGGCCGCGTCCTCCCGGGCCGGGAGCAGGTCGGACGGGACCCCACCGGTCGGGTCCGCGCCGGGCGGGTCCCCGGCGGTCCGGGCCGTGCAGGCGGTCCGGCCGCGCGCCGTCCGTCGCGCGGCCGGGTGGCTGGTTCCCGTCCTGTGGACCCTGGGGCTCGGACTGTGGGGGATCACCCGGCAGAACAGCGTCTGGCGCGACGAGGCGGCGACCTGGCAGGTGGCCCGGCGCTCGACCGGCGAGATCTGGCACATGCTCGGCAGCGTCGACGCCGTGCACGGGCTGTACTACCTGCTGATGCACGGGCTCTTCGCGGTCTTCGGGGCGAGCCCGGTGACCCTGCGGCTGCCCTCGGTGCTGGCGGTCGCGGCCGCGGCGGGCTGGGCGGCTGTCCTCGCGCGCCGGCTGACCCCGGGACGGGCCGGGTACTGGGCGGGGCTCGGCGCCGCAGCGGTCCTCGGGCTGCTGCCGGCGGTGCAGTTCCAGCTCCAGGAGGGCCGGCCGTACGCCCTCGTCCTGGCCGGGGCGGCGCTCTCGACCCTGCTGCTGGTCCGGCGGCTGGAGGGCCCGCCGGGCGGGCGGAGCGGGTGGGCGCGCTGGGCGGCGTACGCGCTGGTGGTGCTGGTCTGCGCGCTGCTGAACTGGCTCTCCCTGCTGATCCTGCCCGCCCACGCGGCCACCCTGTGGTGGGTGCGGGCGCGCGGCGCGGTGGTGCGGCCGTGGGCCGTCGCGGCGGCGGGAGCGGTGCTGGGGGCGCTGCCGCTGGTCCTCTTCAGCCGGACCCAGTCCGGGCAGGTCTCCTGGATACCGCCGCTGACCTGGCCGATGCTGACCGGCCCCGCGGTCCTGCTCGCGATCGGCGGCGTCTGCGCCCTGGTGGAGCGGCCGCACGCCGGGCGGCTGTCGGTCGCCTCCGTCGGGCTGCCGCTGCTGGTGGTGCCCTTCGGCGCGCTGGCCGGGCTGTCCCTGGTGCAGCCGTTGTTCCTCGACCGGTACGTGCTCTTCGCGATGCTCGGCCTGGCGCTGCTGATCGGCGCCGCCCTGGGCGCGGGCGTTCGGGCCACCGCGCGCCGATCGCCGCGGGGGGCCGCGCTGGTGGTTCCGGTGGCGGTCCTCGGAGCGGCGCTGGCGATGCTGCCCATGGAGCTGGACCGGCGGGCACCGGCCAGCCGGGTGGACGACGTGCTCGCCGTGGCGGACGAGGTGGCCCGGCTGAAGGGCCCCGGGGACGCGGTGCTCTTCGTACCGGCCGCCCGCCGGGACACGGCGCTCGTCTCCCCCGGGCGCTTCGCGGGCCTGGCCGACATCGCGCTCGTACGGTCCCCCGCGGCGTCCGGGACGCTCAAGGGCGTGGAGGGCGAGGACCCGGCCAGGCTGCGTGCGGCGATGCTCGCGCACCGGCGGATCCTGCTGGTCACGGACGCGGAGGCGGTCGCGAAGCCGTCGGGCGCGGAGCGGGACCGGGTGAAGGCCGCGGTGCTCCGGGAGGCCTTCGTGGCCGTCGCCGACCGGCAGGTGCGGGGGCGCCGGGTGACGGTGTACGAGCGGACCCCTGACGCGCATTAGGGCGTCCGGGTTCCCGTTGCGGGGCACGAATTCACAGGGGATTCTTATGGAATCCGAGGCTCCGGCCAAAGGTTCGCGTTCCATCCTCTGACCATGATCCAGCGCATCCTTCCCCGACAGGCCCCCCGCGCGCGCCGCGCAGCCCGTGTCGTGCTGGCGATCGCCGCGATGTCAGCCCTGCTCACGGTCGACATTCCGGACGCCTCGGCGGCCCCGCCCCCGGGGGTGACCGTCCTGGCCCCGGCGGACGGCGCGGCCCGGCGGGTGGGCGCCCTCTTCGCGGGCGGAACGGACGGCGGCCACTACTGCACCGCCTCCGTGGTCCGCAGCGACGGCCACGACGTGATCGCGACGGCCGCGCACTGCCTGGGCGACGTGCGCAACACCGTCTTCGTGCCGGGCTACCGGGACGGCACCGCGCCGTACGGGGTGTGGCAGCTCACCGGTCAGTACGTCGACCGGAGCTGGCAGGACGCGCACGACCCCGACGCGGACATCTCCTTCGCGACGGTCGCCCCGCTGGACGGGCGCCGGATCGAGGACGTGGTCGGCGGCTTCCCGGTGATCGCCGAGCAGCCCGACGACGTGACGGTGACGGTCCTCGGTTACCCGGCGGCCGAGGAGACCCCGCTCCTGTGCTCGAACGACACCACGATGCAGAGTGACACCCAGCGCCGCATCGGCTGCCCCGACCTGACCGGTGGCACGAGCGGCAGCCCGTGGCTGGCGGACGGCGCGCTGGTGGGCGTACTGGGCGGCTACCAGGCCGGCGGCGAGGTCCCGGAGGTCTCCTACAGCGCGGTCATGGGCGACGCCGCGCAGGCGCTGTACCGCGAGGCGGCGGGCCGCTCCGCCGACCAGGGCGTCCACCACTGGATCCGGGACACCTGGTGGTCGTGAGCCCCCCGGCCCCCCTCACGCGGTCTGCGGCGGCAGCGCCAGGGACTCGTCCGCCACCTCGAACCAGGTGCGCTCCTCGTCCGAGAGGGCCCGGTGGATGCGGTCCAGGGCGAAGGGCTCCAGCGGCGGCAGCGCGTCGACGGTGAACCAGCCCACCTCCAGCGACTCCGCGTCGTTGACCCGGGCCTCGCCGCCGGTGGCGCGGCAGCGGAAGGTGATGTCGGTGAACTGGCACTCGTCCCCGTTGGGGTAGACCACCGGGGACAGCTGCTGGACCAGCACGACCCGCTCCGGAACGCACCGGACCGCCGTCTCCTCGTACACCTCGCGCACCGCGGTCAGCGCGGGCTGCTCCCCCGGCTCGCAGATCCCGCCGATGACGGACCAGCGGCCGGTGTCCGTGCGCCGCCCGAGCAGCACCCGCCCGAGATCGTCGATGACGATGGCCGTCACACCGGGCAGCAGGAGCAGCCGGTGCCCGGCGTGTTCGCGGATCCTGCGGATGAACTCGGGGGTACTCATCCCCCGACCCTACGACGCGTCGCGCCGGGCCCGGATCCCGCGCAGCAGGACCCAGCCGAAACCGCCCGCGGCCAGGGCGAGCAGGGCGTACTCCGCCAGCGGGCCGACGCGGGTGGCCGGGGTCTGCGAGGAGCGCAGCGGGATGGTGGCGACGAGCGCGTCCGGGGTGAACATCTTCGTCTGCTGGACGACCTTGCCGTCGGGCTGGATGACGGCGCTGACCCCGCTCGTGACGGGGACGAGGACGGTCCGGCTGTGCTCGACGGCCCGGACCCGGTCCATGGCGAGCTGCTGGTAGGTCATCTCGCTGCGCCCGAAGGTGGCGTTGTTGCTGGGGACGGCGATCACCTGGGCGCCCGCGCGGACGGTGGAGCGCACGGCGTCGTCGAAGGCGGCCTCGAAGCAGGTGACCATCCCGACCCCGCTACCGGCCATGTCGAAGACGCCGGGCTCCTTGCCCGGGCCGAAGTCGCGGCGGACCCGGTCCACGTCGGAGCTGAAGATCCGTACGAAGGAGCGCATCGGCATGCGCTCGCCGAACGGCTGGATCTTGCGCTTGTCGTACGTCGAGGTGGGGCCCTTGACCGGGTCCCACAGGATCATCGTGTTGCGCAGCGGGCCGGTCTCCGGGGCCAGCACCGAGCCGATGGCCACGGGCACCCCGATGGCCTTGACGGCCCGGTCGATCACGGCGTAGGCGTCGGCCTCCGCGAAGGGGTCCAGGTCGGAGGAGTTCTCCGGCCAGACCACGAAGTCGGGCTTCGGCACCCGGCCGGCCCGGACGTCGTCGGCGAGCTGGAGCGTGCGCTTGGCGTGGTTGTCGAGGACCGCGCGGCGCTGCGAGTTGAAGTCGAGCCCTATCGTCGGCACGTTGCCCTGGATGACGGCGGCCACCGCGGTGCCGTCCTCGGCGGCGTCGGAGACCAGCGGCCGGGCGGCGAGGGCCGCGGCGAGCGGGAGGGCCACGCTGAGCGCGGCGACGGAGGCGGTCACGGCGGTCGCCCGCGTCACGGCGCCCTTCGGGCGGCGGGCGACGCCCAGCGCCTCGTACAGGCCGAACCCGCACAGGGCGACGGCGAAGCCGACCAGCGGGGTGCCGCCGAGGGCGGCCAGCGGCAGGAAGAACCCGTCGGCCTGCCCGAAGGCGATCTTGCCCCAGGGGAAACCGCCGAACGGGATCCGGGCCCGGACCGCCTCGCCCGCGACCCAGACGGCCGCGGCCCACAGCGGCCAGGCCGGCAGCCGCCGGACCAGCATGATCCCGAGCCCGGTGAGCCCGACGAACACCGCCTCCAGCACGGCGAGCGCCAGCCACGGCACCGGACCGACCTCCTCACCGGTCCAGAAGAGCAGGGGCAGCATGAAGCCGAGCCCGGCCAGCAGCCCGAAGCCGAATCCGGCGCGCGCCCGGCGCACGCCGAGGCACCAGCCGAGCAGGGCGAAGGCGAAGGGGGCCAGCCACCACAGGGGCCGGGGCGGGAAGCTCAGGTACAGGAGCACCCCGGCCACCACCGAGCCGCCGGCGCGCAGCGCCCAGGCGATCCGGCGCGCCCGGCGGGCGGCCGGGGCTTCGGAGGGCTCGACGGAGGGATCGGCGGGTGGTTCGACGGGGGGCTCGCTCTCGACCGCACGGGTGGCGCTGCTGCTCATCTGGCGGAGTGTACGTCGCCCACCTGGGCGCGGGGGCGCCCGGAGGGCCCGGGGGCCGCGGCGGTGGTCCGCACGCGGGCCCTCGGCGGCCCGTGCGAAGGGCTGTACAGGTCGGGTGGCTAGCGGGTGAGGGCGCGCAGGTGGGTGCGGATGACGCGTACGGCGTTCTCCGCGTCGTCGACCGTGACGGTGAAGATCTTGCCGTCACCCAGGTGCAGTTCCAGGCCCTCGCCGCGCCGGACGACGACGGCGGTGCCCTTCTCGGGCCGCCAGCGGTAGCCCCAGCCGCCCCACTGCTGCGGGGTGATCCGGGGGACGAACTCGGCCGCGGTCACCTCGGCGAGCCGGATCCGGCGGCGCGGCAGCCCTATGTGGCCGCAGCGGACCTCCATGGTCTCGGCATCGACGGTGACGGCGACGTGGACGAAGGCGAGGGTTCCGTAGAGGATCAGCAGCCCGGCCGCGAGGCAGCCGACCACCGACATCACCAGCGGGACGATCCCGGCGGTCCAGGCGGAGTCGACGGCGAGTTCGATGCCGAGCGCCAGGCAGGCCGCGCCGGCGGCGGCGATGAGCCACTGCGCGCGGTTGGAGGCCCGGCCGGTCCAGAGCGGGCCCGGAGGGTGGTCCGTCATGTCCAGCAGCGTACCCACGTTCCGCCCCCGCGCCACCGCCTCTCGGCCCTTTGGCGCAAGGACGGTGTGCGGGGTTGCGTGGGGCAGGCCTGCGGCGACGTGCCGGTGGTTACGCTGCCCCGGTGAACCAGGACCGGAGAGATCTGCTGCGGGACGCGGCCGTCGACGTACCGGCGGAGGCAGGCGGGCGGGCGCGGGCGGACGCACCGGGCACGGACGGAGCGCACCCCGTGAGCCCGCACGACGGCGACCGCATCGACCGCGCCGTCGGGGCTGTCCTCGGCTCGGCCGTCGGGGACGCGCTAGGCGCCCCTTTCGAGTTCGGGCCCGAGGGCGCGTTCTCGGCCCGCTTCCCGACGCCGGGCGGGGGCGGCGAGATGTGCGGGGGCGGCGGCTGGGAGCCGGGCGAGGCGACCGACGACACCCAGATGGCCGTCCTGGTGGGCGAATCGCTGCTGGAGCACGGCGGGCTCCGGCTGCCCGACGTCTTCGACCGGTTCCAACGGTGGGCGGCGGGCGAACCGAAGGACATCGGACTGCAGACGGAGGACGTACTGACGAACGGCGAGCCCTGGGACCTCGCCGCCGCACTGCACTTCCAGATCAACGCCCGGGCCGCGGGCAATGGTTCCCTGATGCGTGCGTCGACATCGGCGGTGTACTTCGCCGCCGCGGGCCGGACCGCCACGATGGACGCCGCCCGCCGGATCGCGGCGCTCACGCACGGCGACGCGGCGGCCTGGGAGGGGACGGCGGTGCTGCACGAGCTGGTCCGTACCGCCCTGGCGGGAGCCGACCCCCTGGCGGCCCTGCCCGAGGTGCTCGGCGCGGTGGACCCCGGCCACCGGGAGCGCTACGCCCGGGTCCTCGCACCGGACTGGCATCCCGCGCTGGCGACCGAGTTCAACGGCGCGGTGTGGCCCTGCCTGGGCACGGCGGTGTGGGCACTGCGGACGACGGACGGCTTCGAGGAGGCGCTGCGGGCGGCCGTGGACGTCGGCGGTGACACGGACACGGTGGCGGCGGTGACCGGAACCCTGGCCGGAGCCGTCTACGGATCCGGGGCGATCCCCCGGCGGTGGACCGGCCCCCTGCACATACCGCTGCCCGGGTTCGCCGGCCGGGTGCTGGACGCGGCCGCACTGCGGGAACTGGCCGCGTCGCTAGCGACCGCCGGGCGGCCGGGACATCAGCCCGCAGGCTGACTCGCGGCTCCCCCGCGCGGGCGGCGGTCCCGACGCGGGGGTGACGACCGGCCGCAGAGGACCGAAGAGGCTGGTGCCATGACAGCGACCGACGGACTCCGACCGAACCCGACCGCATGGAACCCGATCGCACCGGACACGACCGCGCACGGCACCGCGCGGCCGGTCCCACCCTGGGCTTCGCTCATTGCCCACGCGATCCCACTCCTGCTGCTTCCCCAGTGCCTGTGGCGGTTGCCGTTCGCCTTCGGCTTCGAGATGGGGCTGGAGGCGGACGGGGCGATGCCGTCGTCGTGGTGGATCTCCGTCCCCTACGTCTTCGGGCTCAGCTTGATCACGGAGGGGTTCGCCCTGCTGTCCTTCGGACTGGTGCGGGGATGGGGCGAGGTCGCCCCCTCATGGCTGCCGTTCATCGGCGGGAAGCGGATCGCTCCCCTTGCTGCGATCGTCCCCGCCACCCTCGGCGGCCTGGGCGCGACCGCGTTCTGGGCACCCGTGCTGCTGAGCTGGTTCGGTGTGGGGGACGCCGCCGGTTTCCGCGGTGACGGCTGGGCGACACTGGCCCGCCTCTGCATCGCCCCCGGGATGCTGTGGGGACCACTCGTCCTGCTCCTGACCTGGGCCTACTCCACGCGCCGGCGTCGGACCTAAGGGGTGTCCCCTAACGCGCGGCGGCGTCCTGTGGTTCCGCGGCGAGGAGGCGTCCCTCCGCGTACCCGAGGGCGGCGGGCGGGAGGTGTCCGGGGCGGCCGCTGTGCAGCACGGTCAGGGTGCCGGTGCGCGGCAGGCCGGGCTCGGGGGGGACGCCGATACGGCGCAGGGCCTGCGCGGCGACGGGCTCCGCCGACCCGTGGAAGACGAGCGCCGCGCCCCCGGTGCGGGTCGCGAGCGCGGCCCGGATCGCGGTCTCGACGAGTTCGTAGTGCGTGCAGCCGAGGACCACGTCGGTGACGTCCGGCGGGGTCAGCGCGGCGGCGGCGGCGACGGCCCGTACGACGGCTTCCTCGTCCCCGTGCTCGACCGCGTCGGCCAGACCGGGGCAGGGCACCTCGGTGACCGGGACGCCCGCGGCGAAGTCGCGGATCAGCCCGCGCTGGTAGGGGCTTCCGGTCGTGGCCGGGGTGGCCCAGATGGCGACCCGGCCGCCGCGGGCCGCGGCGGGCTTGATCGCGGGAACCGTGCCGACGACCGGAACTCCCGGCTCCAGCTCCGCCCGCAGGGTGGGCAGCGAGTGCACGGAGGCGGTGTTGCAGGCGACGATCAGGGCCCGGGGACGCAGCGCGGCGGCGGCGCGCGCGACCGTCAGCGCCCGACCGGTGAGGTCGGCCGGGGTACGCGGTCCCCAGGGCATTCCGTCGGGGTCGGAGGAGAGGACCAGGTCGGCGTCCGGCCGCAGCCGTCGCACCGCGGCGGCCGCCGCGAGGAGGCCGATGCCGGAGTCCATGAGCGCGATCTTCACTTGGTCACCTTAATCGACCCCCGCCACGCCCCCACCCGGCACGCCCCGTTTCCGGCCGCGCAGGCCCCCGGCGGCGGCGGGCGGAGGTCGGCCGGAGCCGCGGCCGGGGGGGCAGGAGCCGCGGGCCGGGCCCGCACCGGGCGCCCACGCGCGGCGCCCGTGGCCGGGCCCCGCCCAGGGGCCCGTGCCCGGTCGCACCGCAGGGGGCCCAGTGAGGGGCGGCCAGGCGCCGCCGGGCGGCCGCACCGCACGGCTGGCCGACCACCTCCGCGCGGCGATCGCTCCCGCTCCGAGCCCCAGCCGGGGCCCGGCAAGGCGCCCCTGCCCGGGGACCGCCCAGGGACCGTCTGCGGGGGCGCCCCGCAGGGAGACCGAGCAACGGGCCCGGCAGGCGGGCAGGACAGGGGCTCCGGCACGGGCCCGCGTACGTGGTGCCCCCGCAGGGGGCCCGAGCCGAGGGGCCGCACAGGAGAGCCGAGCAAGGCCGGAGGGCCAGGGCCCGCCCAGGCTGTCCCCTCAGCCCCCAGGCTGCGACGGCAACTCGAAGGCCCGGCGCCCCGCGCCCGCCCTCGCGACCAGTCCGCACAGGAGCCCGCGCCCGGCAGCCGCCCCACAGCGCGCACCCCCAGCCGCAGGCGGGCGCCCCGACGCCACGCCAGGCCCCCGACGGCCAAGCCGGACGCCCGACACGCAGGCCCGAGGTCCGGCGTCCGGCGTCCGAGCGGGTGCCCGACGGCCAAACCGCGAGCCATGCCCGCGGGCCGACAACCCGACGGCCGAGCCAGGCGCCCGACGGCCGCGCCGATGCCCGAAACGCAGACCCGAGGTCCGGCTTCGGCGTCCGGCGTCCGGCGTCCGGCGTCCGGCGTCCGGCGTCCGGCGTCCGAAGGGTTGCCCTACGGCCAAGCCGCGTGCCGTGCCCGCGGGCCGACAACGCGACGGCCGAGCCGAACGCCAGACGCCAGGCCAGGCAGCCGACGGCCACGCCCGAACGCCCGACACGCAGGTCCGGCGTCCGCCGTCCGAGCCGGTGCCCGACGGCCAAGCCGGGTGCCATGCCCGCGGGCTGAGAACGCGACGGCCGAGCCAGGCGCCCGACGCCAGGCCAGGCATCCGACGTGGTCACGCCGAGTGCCCGGCACGCAGGCCCCCGTCCGACGTCCGGCGTCCGCGGAGGTGCCCGACGGCCAAGCCGGGTGCCAGGCCCACGGGCCGAGAACGCGATGCCCGAGCCGAGCGCCCGACCCCAGGCCAGGCCAGGCATCAAACGGCCACGCCGGGTCCCGACACACTGGCCCGACGTCCGGCAGCCAAGCCGAATCCCCGCCGCGCAGGCCGACGCCCCGACGGCCAGGGCGGACGCCCTCCACCCGTGCCGGCGCCCGAGACCCCGCCCCGCAATCCCCCCTGGCGTGGATGCGCGACACCCGGGCCCCGTTTCGGCACACTGCGGGAATGGGCCCCCTCAGCATCGCCGCCTGTGCCTCGCTCGCCGTCTGGCTCTGGCTCACCTTCGGCCAGGGCATGTTCTGGCGGACCGATGTCCGCCTGCCGCCGCGCACCCCGCCCGCCCGGTGGCCCTCGGTCGCCGTCGTCGTGCCCGCCCGGGACGAGGCCGGCGTGCTGCCGCTGAGCCTGCCGTCGCTGCTGGCCCAGGACTATCCCGGCGAGGCCGAGGTGTTCCTCGTCGACGACGGGAGCACCGACGGCACCGGCGCGCTCGCGCGCGCCCTGGCCCGCGAGCACCCCGGACTGCCGCTCACCGTCTGCTCCCCCGGCGAGCCGGACGCGGGCTGGACGGGCAAGCTGTGGGCCCTGCGGCACGGGATCGGGCTGGCCCGCGCCACGGAGGCCGGGGCTCCGGAGTACCTGCTGCTCACCGACGCGGACATCGCGCACGAGCCGGACAGCCTGCGCGAGCTGGTCTCGGCCGCGGTCTCGGCCGACCTCGACCTCGTGTCGCTGATGGCACGGCTGCGCATCGTCACCGTCTGGGAGCGGCTGGTCGTGCCGGCCTTCGTCTACTTCTTCGCCCAGCTCTACCCCTTCCGCTGGATCAACCGGCGGGCGGGGCGGACCGCCGCCGCGGCCGGCGGGTGCGTACTGCTGCGCACGGAGGCGGCCGTACGGGCGGGCGTACCGGAGTCCATCCGCCAGGCCGTGATCGACGACGTGTCCCTCGCCCGCGCGGTGCGGCGCAGCGGTGGCCGGATCTGGCTGGGGCTGGCGGAGCGGGTGGACAGCGTGCGCCCGTACGACGGGCTCGGGGACCTGTGGCGGATGGTCTCGCGCAGTGCCTACGCACAGCTGCGCCACCAGCCGTCGCTGCTGGTGGGCACGGTGGCGGGACTGGCCCTCGTCTACCTCGCGCCGCCGGTGACGTGCTGCGCGGGGCTGCTGACGGGGCGGCCCGTGGCCGCGGCGGCGGGCGCCGCGGCCTGGCTGCTGATGGCCGGTACGTACCTGCCGATGCTGCGCTACTACCGGCAGTCGGCGGCGCTCGCACCACTGCTGCCGCTGACCGCGCTGCTCTACCTGCTGATGACGGTCGACTCGGCCGTGCAGCACTACCGCGGGCGCGGCGCCGCGTGGAAGGGACGCACCTACGCCCGCCCCAGCGACGCCTGAAACGGCTTCCGCTTGCAGCCTGAACCGGCGTCATCCGAGGTCACAGCCGTGTGACGGACATTCACCCGACGCACCGTCAGGCGGGTACGAGTACGAACAAGCCGGGGTGGAAGCGACGAATCGTGCACGTGAACGTCAAGTGAAAGCCGGCCCGCTGACCTGCGAAGATGCAGGTCAGCGCGGTGTTGACGAGCCCTCGCTATGGACCCGGTGAAGTCGTGGGCTTAACTTATGTGCCATGACCTCCCCCCGCTCCACTTATGGCGGCGGTTACTACTCCGCGCCCTCCTTCCCGGACACCCCCATCTACGACTCCCTCGTCGCCGAACGCGGCACCCCCCAGATCGCGCCCATCCGCGTGCCGGCCGCCTACGACTCCATGGGCGGTGGCTACCAGGGGCACAACGCCCCGCAGGGCAACAACGGCTACTCGGGCGGATACCTGCCGGCGCTGCCGTCGGCCCTGCCCGCGCTGCCCGCGGCCCCGTCGCCGCAGCAGCCGGCCTACGGGTACCCGTACCAGCAGCAGGGCGCCCCCCAGCCGATGCCGCTGCACCACGCGCCCGCCCCGTACATCCCGCAGCAGCAGCCCGTCGCCGCCCGCGGTGGGTACGCGCCCCAGCCGCAGCAGCCGCGGCCGGTCGCCACGGCCACCGGCTACGAGGCCATGCGCCCGGCGGCGCCGCGGCCCGCCCAGGCCCAGGCTCCGGCGCAGTCGGGGTACGAGGACCAGTACGGCCGCCCGTACCAGGGGCGCGGCTACTGACGCCGCGGGGGAAGGTCGGCGTCCGGTGGTGACGGCGCCGGTGAACTGACGGCAAGAGCGGCCGATACCCGCTGGTATGCCGACGGGGGCGACTGGAATGATGCCCCCATGACCACGATGCGTGTCCAGGAACTCCACGTCCACCCCGTCAAATCGGTAGCGGGGACCTCTCCCGACGAGGTGGCCGTGGAGCCCTGGGGCCTCGCCGGGGACCGGCGCTGGGCGGTGATCGACAGCGAGGGCCGCATCGTCACCCAACGCGAGCAGCCGCGCCTCGCGTTGGCCGCGGCCCGCCCGCTGGAGAGCGGCGGGGTCGCACTGTCGGCCCCCGGTCTGGCGACGACCGTGGTGGAACCGCCCGCGCCCGGGCCGCTGGAGCCCGTCGTGCTGTTCGGGAAGAAGATCGACACCGTCGTCGCGGACGGCGCCGGGCACGCCTGGTTCAGCGAGTACCTCGGGTTCGCGGCCCGGCTGGTGCACCTCGACGACCCGGCCGTACGGCGGCCCGTGGACCCGGATTACGCGCTGCCTGGCGAAACGGTGAGCCTGGCCGACGCCTACCCGCTGCTGGTGGCCACCCAGGCGTCGCTCGACGCACTCAACGAGCTGGTGGCGCAAGGGGATCACTCCGCCGAGGGGCCGCTGCCGATGAACCGTTTCCGGCCCAATGTGGTGGTTTCGGGAGCCGAGGCCTGGGCCGAGGACGGCTGGACGCGCGTCGCGATCGGCGACGCAGTCTTCCGCGGGGTCCGCGAGTGCGGCCGGTGCGTGATCACCACCACCGACCAGCGCACGGCGGAGCGCGGCAAGGAGCCGCTCAAGACCCTGGCCAAGCACCGGCGGATCGGGAAGTCGCTGGCCTTCGGACGGATGCTGGCCCCCGTGGAGCTGGGGACGGTCCGGGTCGGCGACGAGGTCCGCGTCCTCGGTTGAACCGCCCGGCGCGAGCGGCGCACGAGGCGGGCCCGAGCCGGCCCGACGAGGCTGGGCGGGGGCTGGGCCGACCCGCCCGGACGCGGCGCGGGCGCGGCGCGGACGCGGCTCCTGAAGGGGTCTCGAGTGCGGCCGCGGATGTGGTCCCTGACGGAGCCTCGGCTGCGTTCCGAGTCCGTTCGACCGTGTCCGGACCGACACCTTCGGGGGGCTCTGCGCGGCATCGGGAACCGAGCGGCACCGCGGCGCCGTTGTGCCGCATGAGATGTGCGTGACCGGTCGTCCGGCTGACCACCGGATCGGGTGACACGCGGATCGAGGTCCCGGAATGCGCGTCCGCGGGACATGGGCGAGGCTTGGACGCGCAGACAGACGGAGGCGAGGGGGTGCCCGACCGTGTGGACGGCCATGGGAGTCTGGCGCTGGCGGCGCAATCCGCTGCGCCGGCGGACGGATCTGATCGAAGCGTGGGTGGCCTTCGCCGCCCTGGTGTGCGTCCTGGTGGTGGTGCCGGCCGTCGGGTGGACGGCGGGTCTGCGGGTGGACGGGACCTTGCAGCGCGCCGCGCGCGAGCAGCGGCAGGAGCGGTACCTGGTCCCGGCGGTCGTGCTCCGGCCCGCCGCTGATTCCCCGGCCGGGGCGGCTTCCCCAGGCGGGGCGGCCGCCGATCCCGCCGCGCAGCGGCAGTCCCCGCAGCGGACGGAGATCGTCGCCGCGTGGACCGCGCCGGACGGCACCAGCCACCGGGGCACGGTCCCGGCGGCACAGGAACCCCCGCGTCCGGGCGACCGGTTCCGGATATGGACCGACACCCGGGGCCGGGTGGTGGGGCGTCCGCTGGACCCCTCGACCGCCGCCGTGCACGCGGGGCTGGTGGGCCTGGCCGCCGCGATCGGCGCGGCCGCGCTCGTGGAGACGCTCCGGCGCATGGTCGTACGCCGCCTCGTACATCGGCGGTACACGCGGCTGGACAGGGCCTGGGCGGCGGCCGGGCCGGACTGGGGCCGGGCGGGCGCGGGCAGCTGACCTGGCGTCCCACCGGGCCCGCGCGCGCTACGGTGGACCGGCCGGCGCGGGCAGGGTCGCGAACGCGGGCCGTCGAGGGCCGGTCCAGCCGCTTCGGCGCGCACGAGGGTCACGAGCACGAGGGTGGGGGCACGGCAGCACGATGGCACAGGGCACGGTCCAGGTGACGCACGGCGGGCCTTCGCGATGGCGGCGCCGCTCCGGTGAGTATCCGACGCTGACCGCGGCGCTCGCCGCCGCGGGCGACGGGGACGTCCTGTCCATCTCCCCCGGCACCTATCGCGAGAACCTGGTGCTGCACCACGCCGTCACCCTGCGCGGATCCGAGGGCGGCGGCCCGGGTTCGGTGCGCATCGCCCCGCCCGACGGGGTGGCGCTGACCGTGCGGGCCTCCGCGATCGTCCAGGACCTCCACCTGGAGGGCCAGGACCGGGCGGCTCCCGCGCTGCTCGTCGAGGACGGCTCCCCCGAACTCACCGACCTGCGGGTGAGCACCCGGTCGGCGGCCGGCATCGAAGTGCGCGGCGGCGCCCGGCCCGTGGTGCGCCGGTGCACCGTCGAGAACCCGACGGGAGTCGGCATCTCCGTCATCGACGGCGGCGGCGGGGTGTTCGAGGAGTGCGAGGTGGTGTCCGCCGGGCAGACCGGTGTCTCGGTGCGCGGCGGCGGCCATCCCCGCCTGGAGCGCTGCCGGATCCACCACAGCACCGGCGCCGGCATCGGCGTGACCGGCGAGGGCTCGGGCCTGGACGCGCTGGGCTGCGAGGTCTACGAGATCAAGGGCACCGGCGTGCAGATCGCCGCCCGGGCCACGGCCCGGCTCACCGACTGCTCGGTGCACCGTACTTCCGCGGACGGGGTCACCCTGGACACGGACGCCGTGCTGGCGTTGGCGGGCTGCGACATCCACGACATTCCCGAGAACGCCGTGGACCTGCGCTCCCGTTCGGTGCTGACCCTCAGCCGCACCACCGTGCGCCGGTTCGGCCGCAACGGCCTGTCGGTGTGGGACCCGGGCACCCGGGTGGACGCCGAATCCTGCGAGATCCACGACAGTACGGGCGACTATCCGGCGGTGTGGGTCAGCGACGGAGCCGCCGCCTCACTCGACTCCTGCCGCGTCCACGACGTGCCGGACGCCCTCTTCGTGCTGGACCGGGGTTCGCGCGTGGACGTGGTCGACAGCGACCTGTCCCAGGTGCGCAACACCGCCGTGTCCGTCAGCGACGGCGCCACCGCGCAGCTCGACGACTGCCGGATCCGGGAGGCGGCCACCGGGGCCTGGTTCCGCGACCACGGGAGCGGCGGCACGCTGGCTAACTGCACCATCGACGCGGTGCAGACCGGCGTGATCGTCACCAAGGGCGCGGACCCAACGCTGGAGCGGTGCACCGTCAGTTCCGCCGCCGAGGCCGGGTTCTACGTGTCGGCGGGCGGCCGGGGCACCTTCCACGCCTGCCGGGTGAGCGGCAGCACCGGCTTCGGTTTCCACGTCATCGACGGCTGCCGGACCTCCCTGACCCGCTGCCACACCGAGCGGTGCGCGCGCGGGGGCTACGAGTTCGCCGAGGAGGGCCCGCTCTCCGAGGACTGCACGAGCGACGAGGCGGCGGTGCGCGCCGGGGTGCTGGGGACGGCGTCCGCGGCGGGCGCGGGCCCCGCGGCGGGCACCGGCGCAGGAGCACGGGGCGGCGTACCCGCGACGGCTCGGGCGGCCGCCGACGCGGCGCAGGCCCCGGGCGGTGGCCCGGCCCGGTCGGAGGCGGTGGTTCCGGGGCAGCGCGCCGGGGACGCGGAGGGGGCGCCCGGCAGCGCGGCCCGCGGCTCGGGCGAGGTGCTGGGGCAGCTCGACGCCCTCGTGGGCCTGGAGAGCGTCAAGCGCGAGGTCCGCGCCCTGACGGACATGATCGAGGTGGGCCGCCGCCGTCAGCGGGCGGGCCTGAAGGCCGCCTCCGTCCGCCGCCACCTGGTCTTCACCGGTTCCCCCGGGACCGGCAAGACCACCGTGGCGCGGCTGTACGGGGAGATCCTGGCCTCGCTCGGGGTGCTGGAGCGGGGCCACCTGGTGGAGGTGTCCCGGGTCGACCTGGTCGGCGAGCACATCGGGTCCACGGCGATCCGGACCCAGGAGGCCTTCGACCGGGCCCGGGGCGGGGTCCTGTTCATCGACGAGGCGTACGCGCTGGCTCCGGAGGACTCGGGCCGTGACTTCGGGCGCGAGGCGATCGACACCCTGGTGAAGCTGATGGAGGACCACCGGGAGGCGGTGGTGGTCATCGTCGCCGGGTACACGGCGGAGATGGACCGGTTCCTCACCGTCAACCCCGGGGTGGCGTCGCGCTTCTCCCGGACCATCACCTTCGGGGACTACGGGCCCGAGGAGCTGCTGCGGATCGTCGAACAGCAGGCGGAGGAGCACGAGTACCGCCTGGGCGAGGGCACGACCGAGGCACTGCTCGCGTACTTCACCCAGCTGCCGAAGGGTCCCGCCTTCGGCAACGGCCGCACCGCCCGCCAGACCTTCGAGTCCATGGTCGAGCGGCACGCCGGCCGGGTGGCCCAGCTGGCCGAGCCCACGACCGACGACCTCACCCTGCTGTTCGCGGCGGACCTTCCGCTGCTGCCGGCTCCCTGCTGACCGCACGGCCGGGCCCGCCCTCCCCCGCCGGGCCGGAGCCGAGGACGAGGCGGGCCAGCAGCGCGGCGCGTTCGGCGGCGAAGGCGGGATCGGCCTGGTAGTCGCAGTGGCCGAGGACGGGCGCGGGCAAGGGGTGCCGGGCGGTACGTCCGTACGCGACCGGGTCGGCCAGCGGCCCGCGGTCCACGTCCTCCACCAGGACCGGACCGCCGATCGGATCGGTGGCGCGCCAGAGGTTGCGCCAGCACTCCACCTCGCGGTGCAGCGCGGTGAGCGGACCGGGCCCGAAGTAGGCGGGGAACCAGCGGCCGTAGAGCCTGGCCAGCGGTGACCCGTAGGTCAGCAGCGCGACCCGGCTCCGGACCTGCGGCGGCAGCTGCCAGACGGCGGCGGCCGCGAGCACACTGCCCTGGGAGTGACCGGAGATGACCAGGCGGCCGCCGGTCCGGTCGGTCCAGGTGGTCATCCGCCAGGTCAGGTCGGGGACGGCGCGCTCGGCGTAGCAGGGCGGGGCGAAGGGGTGCGCCGCGCGCGGCCAGAAGGTGCCCACGTCCCAGAGGATCCCGATGGTCCGGCGGGCGGAGGGGTCCTTGTAGGCGCGGCGGCCCAGGGTGACGAAGAGGACGAAGCCGAAGCCGACCAGCCAGGACCCGGCGTCCTGGGCGCCGCGGGCGGCGGCCTCCAGGAGGGGCGGGCCGTGCCGGGCGGCGTCGCCCGGGTCCCGGCCGCTGAGCCAGGCGCCGGCCACCGCGCCCGCGCCGAGGAGCAGCGTGACGGTGGAGACCGCGCCGACGAACCAGGGGGCCGAGTCGGTCAGGGCCGCCGCGGCCCGGGCGCCCGCGATCCGGCGGCTGCGCGCCCGGTCGGGCACCGCTCCCGGGTACTCGGCGGCGACGGTGGCGGCCATCGCGCGCCGGGCGCGGGCGCCGCGCGCCCCGAACCAGCAGGCGGCCAAGAGGAGTACGAGGAGCAGCGGCGGCAGGACGGCGGCCTGCCAGGACAGCAGCACGGGCGGCCCGGCCACCTCGCCGGCGCCCGGCGCCGTACGCCCCACCGCCCCCAGGGCGGTGCTTCCCGCCGCAGCGCTCCCCGGTCCCGGAGCGCCGGTGTCCGCCAGCCAGTCGCCCACGCGCTGCGCGACCCCGCCGGACAGCACCCCGCCGAGCGCGCAGCCGAGCATCGCCACGGCGGGGCCGCCGAGCCCGCGCAACGCGCCCCCCGTGCCCCCGCGGTGCAGGTGCGCGGCCACGGCGGCGAGGGCCAGCACGCAGCCGCCCTGGGCCAGCGCGAGCGCCCCGAAGACGGCGTCCCCGGGGAGGCGGCCGGTGGAGGTCCAGCCCGGCCGGGACCAGCAGGCGTAGCAGAGCACGGCGGCCAGCAGGGCCAGCGCGCAGCCCGGGAGTACGGCGACCACCGCGCGGTCGGGGCGGTGGTCGGCGCGGTGCTCGGTGCGCCCGCGCCGGCACACCACCCAGAGCACGACGGCGCCCCCGGTCACGAGGAGCGCCTGTGCGGCCCGCCCCGCCGCGGCGGGCAGCGCGGCTCCGGCCGCCTGGGCGTCGTAGCGCAGGGTCGGGACCAGCACGGCCGCCGCGACGGTGAGCAGTCCGGCGGCGGTGTGGGCGGCGCGCAGCCGGGCCACCAGCCGTCGCCCGTACCAGAATCCGGGCCGGCCGAGCGCGGGGGCGCCGCCCTCCACGCCGTCCTCGGCCTCGTCGGGCTCGGGTGCGGCCGGGGGCGGCGGCTGGGACTCGTACGCGCTCCACGTGCGGTTCGAGAGGTACCAGAGCAGCCAGGTCAGCCCCGCCGGGACCAGCGCGCCCAGGGCGAGGCGCCGTCCCGGCTGCGACCACCAGCCGCCGCGCTCGGGCGAGAGGACCGCGAGCCAGGAACGGGAGGCGGCGCAGCGCGCCGAGCCCGCGCACTGCCAGGCGAACAGGTCGAGGGAGACCTCGCAGGCGGCGGCGATCAGCAGGACGGTGAGGCTCAGCGCGACGGTCCGGACGAGGAGGCCGTACGCGCGCACCGCGCGGGCGGCTCCGGCGGGCGCGGGCGGCCGCGCCCAGTGGGCGAGGTTGGCCACCATGAAGGGCAGGAGCAGCAGCCACAGCGCCCGGGCGCCGTTCCCGGAGGTGAGCCGGGACCAGCAGTAGACCTCGGGCACCGGGCGGCCGGTGTAGCGCTCGGGGTGGGCCTCCGCGTCGGCGTCCTCGGTGCGCCGGAAGACGGCGGCGGTGGAGTCGCCGGTGACGCGGACGGTGCGGGGGTCGCCGAGGAGTTCCCCGGGGGCGGCGCCCGCGACTCCGTGGACCAGCAGTTCGAGGGCGAGCGGTTTCGCGGCCGTACCCGGCGCGTGTCCGGAGGCCGGCGAAGGGGCGGCGGGGCGGGGACGGGACGTGGGGATGTCCGGCACGGTGGCCTCCACTCTCGGGGCGGCTGCGGCCCCGGTCCAGCATCCCGCGCGCGGGACCGGCTGCCCAGCACCCGGAGGGCTGACGCAGACAACTGACGGCCGGACGGTTAGGGTGTCGCGCACCGGCGGCCGCCCGCCCCTCGCCCTTCCCCCTCACCCGCCACAGGAGTTGCGTCATGGCTCGCCGACTGCGCCCCGTGGGGCTGGACTTCACCGACACCGCCCCGATACGCCTCGTGTACACGGCCGAGGCGGCCGCTTCGCCGGACGCGGTGTACCGGGCGCTGGCCGAGGAGGTGACGGGCTGGCCGTCCTGGTTCAGGGCGGTCACCCTCGCCCGGCCGACGCACGGCGGCGCGGGGCGGGAGATCGGACTCGTCGGCGGTGTGCGCTTCCAGGAGACGGTCATGGCCGCCGACGCAGGACGCCGCTACGCCTACCGGGTGGACCGGACCAACGTCCCCGGTGTGCGGGCCCTGCTGGAGGAGTGGCTGCTGAGCGCCTCCGGCTCCGGCACCCGGGTCCGGTGGACCTTCGCGGCGGACGGCTCGGCGCCCTTCCGGCTGGGTCTGGCGGCCGCCCGGCCGGGGCTGGGGCACTCGTTCCGCACGGCGGTCCGCACCCTGGACGGCCGGCTGGCGGCGGCCCGGTAGCCGCCCGGCGGCCCGCACGCCCGCGGTGCCGGGCTCAGGCGGCGGGTTCGTGCCAGGCGCCCGAGTCCAGCAGGGTCTCGATGGTCTTCGCGTAGGGGGCGAGGTCCATGCCCTGGGCGGCGACCCAGTCGTCCGAGTAGTACTTGTCCAGGTAGCGCTCGCCCGGATCGCACAGCAGGGTGACGACGCTGCCCCTGCGGCCGTCGGCCACCATCTCGGCGATGATCTTCAGCGCGCTCCACAGGCCGGTGCCCGTCGAGCCGCCCGCCTTGCGGCCGATGGCCCGTTCCAGCGCACGGCAGGCCGCGACGCTCGCGGCGTCCGGCACCTTCATCATCCGGTCGATCGCGCCGGGCACGAAGCTCGGCTCCATGCGCGGGCGGCCGATGCCCTCGATGCGCGAGCCGCAGTCGCTGCTCGCGTCCGGGTCGTGGTGCGTCCAGCCGTCGAAGAAGCAGGAGTTCTCCGGGTCCGGCACGCAGACGCGGGTGTCGTGCTGCATGTAGCGCACGTAGCGGGCGATGGTCGCGGAGGTGCCGCCGGTACCGGCGGTGGCGACGATCCAGGTGGGCTCGGGGTACCGCTCCAGGCGCAGCTGCTGGTAAATCGATTCCGCGATGTTGTTGTTGCCCCGCCAGTCGGTGGCGCGCTCGGCGTAGGTGAACTGGTCCATGTAGTGGCCGCCGGTCTGCGCCGCCAGCGCCGCCGACTCCTCGTACATCTTCATCGGGTCGTCCACGAAGTGGCAGGTCCCGCCGTGGAATTCGATCAGCCGGCACTTCTCCGGGCTGGTCGTGCGCGGCATGACGGCGATGAACGGGACCCCGATCAGCTTGGCGAAGTACGCCTCGGAGACGGCGGTGGAGCCGGAGGAGGCCTCGATCACCGGACGTCCGGGGCGGATCCAGCCGTTGCAGAGGGCGTACAGGAACAGCGACCGGGCGAGGCGGTGCTTGAGCGAGCCGGTGGGGTGGGTCGACTCGTCCTTGAGGTAGAGGTCGATCCCCCACTCCTCCGGGAGCGGGAAGCGCAGCAGGTGCGTGTCGGCGGAGCGGTTGGCATCGGCCTGGACCTTGCGGACGGCTTCTTTCAGCCAGGCCCGGCAGGCGGCGTCGCTGCGGTCGATGTCAACGGTGGTGGCCGTGGTACCGGTGGTGCTCATGCGCCGTGCTCCTTCGTGCGTACTGCTTCCGCGCTCCCCCTGCTTTCGCAATGTACCCCCCTCACCTGCACAAACAGTCACTTTGGGGTTCCATGCGCTTTCCTTTTGGTTGCTTTCGGTTGCACGGGGGCGGACGGTGGGTGACTCTGGTGGGGCGTCACAGAGGGTGCAGCACCCGTAACACTCATGTCGGGGAGTCGCAGCCGTGATAAGTCATCCACGCAGGCACTGCGTCGTCGCACTGCAGGCCCTGCCACCGCGGATCGGCCAGGTCCGCCGCATCATTTCGGCACAATTGCGCCACTGGCAGCTCGACCCGCTCATAGACCGGGCCGCGCTCGGCGTGACGGAACTGCTCAGCAACGTCCACCGCCACGCCGAGCCGGACAAGGCCTGCCGGGTCGAGATCGAGCTGCGCCTCGGCAGGCTCACCGTCTCGGTCCACGACAACGATCCGAGGCTGCCCGTCAGCCGGGACGCGGACCCGCTGGAGACCTGCGGGCGCGGTCTCGCCCTGATAGCGGCGGTCAGCGAGTCCTGGGGCGCCCGGCCGCAGCCGGACAGCGCGGGAAAGGTCGTCTGGTTCTCGCTCCGGGCGGCCCCCGCCCCCGCCGCGCCCGCGCGTCCCGTACGGATCCGTCCCGTGCCGCTCCGGCGGCCGACGGCGCCGCCGGTCACCGCCGAGCCGCTCGCGCAGCCGGTGGCGGCCGCGGTGGACCAGGGGGTGCCGGTGGCCGAACCCGCGCGGGTGGGTGCGCTGGGCGCCGTACCGGGTTGACCGTGGCCGGCCCTCGCGCCGGTCGCCCGGCAGCGGGACCGGGCGCGGTGCGCCGGGATCAGGCCGCCGCCCCCAGGGCGCCGAGCGGGTCGTCCAGGACCGGCTGCCACGCCAGCTCCGCGGCGCCGACCAGGCTGTTGTGGTCCAGGGTGCACGGCAGGATCGGCACGCCGCCGCTGCGGCCCCAGAGGCTGCGGTCCGCGACCACCGCGCGCAGCCGGTCCGGGTCGGCCTGGAGCAGCTCTCGGTGGAGCCCGCCCAGGATGATCCGGTCCGGGTTCAGGATGTTCACGAGCCCGGCCAGCCCCAGCCCGAGCCGGTCGATGAGTTCCTCCGCCGCCGCCCGTACCGAGGGGTCGGCGTACTCCGCGCGCAGCAGGTCACGGGCCTGCTGGAGGAGCGAGACCGCCGGCCCCGGGACGCGGCCGGCCGCCGTCAGGAAGGCCAGCGGGTCCGCTTCCACGTCCAGGCAGCCGCGGCTGCCGCAGTGGCAGGCGCGGCCCTCCGGGTTCACCGTGAGATGGCCGACTTCCAGGGCCAGGCCCGAACTCCCGCTGTGCAGGCGCCCGTCGAGGACCAGCGCGCCGCCGACCCCGCGGTGGCCGGTGGCCACGCAGAGCAGGTGCTGTGCGCTGCGCCCGGCGCCGTGGCGGTGCTCGGCGAGCGCGGCGAGGTTGATGTCGTTGCCGGTCAGGGCCGGGCCCTCGATCCCCGCCGCCCGGACGCACCGCGCGAAGATCGAGCGCACCGGCGAACCGGCGGGCCAGGCCAGGTGCAGCGGGTTGAGCGCCGTTCCCTCCGGCTCCGCGACCGCCGACGGCACGGCGAGACCCGCGCCGACGCACCGGCGACCGCTGCTCGCGAGCAGCGCGGCGCCCGCCTCGACGACCGCGCCGAGCACCTGGGCCGGGTCGGCGGAGACCTTCACCTGCCCGGGGGCGGTGGCCACGATGCGGCCGCCGAGGCCGACCAGCGCGGCGCGGAAGCCGTCCGGGTGGACCTGCGCGGCCAGGACGACGGGCCCGTTCTCGTCCACCGACAGCCGGTGCGAAGGGCGGCCCTGGGTGCCGCCGGCCCCACCGGGGCGGGAATCGACGCGGATCAGGCCGAGGGCCTCCAGCTCGGCGGCAACGGCTCCGGCGGTGGCGCGGGTCACGCCCAGCTCGGCCGTGAGGACCGCCCGGGTCGGGGCCCGCCCGGTGTGCACCAGCTCCAGCGCCGGGCCGAGCGCGCCGCGGCCCCGCTCCAGCTTGGTGCGGGCGGACGTCGTACCCGGCTCGGTGGCCGGGCCGGTGGCCGCGTCCGTCCGCGCGTCCGGGCTCATGTCGGCGTCCGCGCTCGTGCCCCTGCCCGTGGCCGTCCTCGTGCCCGGGGCCGCGGCCCGGGTGGCGTCGGTGGTCGGGTCCGGGAGCGGGCCGGTGGTCACATCCCCCACCCGCCGCGGGGCCGTGTTGCCGTTCATGACAGCGATCCTCGCATGAGCGGCAGGCCGCGGACGCCGCCCTTCAGCCGAGCCCGCCGACGCGCAGGGTGATGTTCAGCCGCCCGGTCAGGCCCAGCGCGGGCGGAGCCGTGCCCGGCAGGACCCTGGGCACCGAGTGGAAGGCCCTGCGGGCGGGACCGCCGAACACGACCAGGTCGCCGCTGCGCAGTTCCACGTCCTGGTACGGGCGGCCGCGCGAGACGGTGTTGCCGAAGCGGAAGACGCAGCTGTCGCCCAGGCTCAGCGAGACCACGGGGGCCGGGGAGCGCTCCTCGGCGTCGCGGTGCATGCCCATGCGGGCGCCGGCGTCGTAGAAGTTGATCAGGGCGATGTCGTACGCCGGCGCTCCGCCCGGCGGTACGGGCTCCACCGCCGCCACGGCCGCGGCCTCCCGGCCCAGCTCCGCGAGCCAGGCGGGCATCGGCTTCACCGGCGCCCCGTCGCCGTCTACGACGGTGCGGGCGTAGCCGTACGGGTACCAGTGCAGCCCGAGGCAGACCTGGCGGGCGGTCATCGCGCCGCCGCCGGGGGTCCGGACCGTGCGCAGACCGGCGGGCGGGCGCGCCCACTCGCGGCAGGCGGCCAGCAGGGCGAGCTGGCGGTCGATGCCGAGCCAGTCGGGCACGTGGACCGCGCCGGGCGCGATCTCGGTCCGCTCGCGCGGGAAGAGTTCGGGCGTGGGTCGCGAAGGGGGGAGTGACCGCTCCATCTCCCCATTGTCAGTGCCCGCTGGCACACTCGCCCCATGGAGATCATCGAGCACGTGAAGACGCTGGACCGGGACGGCCGGCTGCTCGCCGACGCGGCCGAACAGGCGGGCCCGGACGCCCCGGTGCCGTCCTGTCCCGAGTGGCGGGTGGCCGACCTGCTGCGGCACACGGGGGCGGTCCACCGCTGGGCGGCGGGGTTCGTCGCGGGCGCCCTGCCCGAGCCCGTGCCGTTCCCCGAAGCCCCCGAGCTGACCGGCGCGCCGCTGGTGAGCTGGTTCCGCGAGGGGCACGCGGCACTGATACGGACGCTGACCGACGCCCCGGCGGACGTGCAGTGCTGGACCTTCCTGCCGACGGAGCCGCCCTCCCCGCTGGCATTCTGGGCGCGCCGCCAGGCCCATGAGACGGCGGTGCACCGGATGGACGCGGAGGGCGCGCTGGGCACGGCTTTCACTCCGGTGGATCCGGCGTTCGCGGCCGACGGGGTGGACGAGGTGCTCACCGGGTTCCACGCGCGACCGCGCAGCCGGGTGCGCACCCCGGAGCCGCGGGTGCTGCGGCTGCGCACCTCCGACACGGGCGAGGCCTGGACCGTACACCTGTCGGGCGAGCCCGTCCGTACGGTCCGGGGGGACGCCGGTCCGGCGGACTGCGAGGTGACGGGTGAGGCGGCGTGGCTGTACACGGCCCTGTGGAACCGCACCCCGCTGGACGGTCCCGGCGTCAGCGGCGACGCGTCACTGGCGCGGCTGTGGCGGGAAACGGCGGGGATCTGAGCCACCGACAGGTCTCGCTCGCGGGGCGGGGCGGAGTCGGGGGCGGCCCGGGGTCGGAGGTCAGCCGAGGGTGCTCGCGTACGTGGTCTGGGGGCGGAACTTCCAGTCCGGCGGGGCGTTCCAGGGGTTGGGCATGTCCGTGCTGGTCGCGTAGGCGTAGCCCGCGCCGCGGGTGAAGGCCGTCCGGAGGGTGGCGTGCATCGCGGGGGCGTCCGGGACGTCGTGGACCAGGTGCCAGAAGGCGGTGCCGCTCGGGTCGAGTTCGGCGCCCGCCCGGTAGCCGGTCCCCTCGTTGAAGACGTTGCCCCCGAGCCAGCCGCCTCCGGTGTAGGCGGCGTAGGTGTCCTCGAAGGTCACGAAGACGTCTGCGGTGCGGTGTCCGGGTTCGAGGTAGCAGTCGGCGATGGCCGTGCCGGGGTTGTCGACCACCAGGTCGGGGACGGTGGGGTCGACCGCCCGCATCGCGTCCTGGACGTAGCGGTGGTAGTCGGCGTAGAGGTCGCGGGTCGCGTTGGCCGGGCCGCAGTCACGGCTGACGACGTCGAAGAAGATGCCGTCCACATGGAGCCGGCCGTCGGGGGTCCTGAGGTAGTGGTCCACGGAGGCCCTGACCTCGGCCGGGGGCCGGTTGCCGTGGTCGGTGTGGACGTAGCCGAGGACTTTGGTGCGCTCTCCGTCGGCAGTGGTGCCGCCCCTCAGCACATCGGCCCGGGCCTGCCAGGGAGCGTCGAAGGGTGCGTCGCCGTTGCCGGGGTTGAGGACGACGACGGACGCGGCCGGGCCGGTGGCCGCCAGCTCGTCCAGCATCGGGTCGTCCGCCCACACGTACGCCGGCACCGCGACGTCCAGGCCGCGCACCCCGGGTAACCGGGGCCGGACCGGCTCGTTCGGGCCGGGGGCCGGAGCAGGGACGGGGCCGGACGCCCGCGGACCCGCCTTCGCGGCGGCCCCGGAGCCCTGCCCCGGGCCCGCCGCGGCCGAGCAGATCGCCGGCGCGGGAGCGGCGAGGGCGACGACCATCAGGACGGCGTAGAGGGACCTCGATGCGCGAGTCGTGGCCATGGCGTTTCTTCCTCCGGCAGGCGTCTGGGCGACTGGGCACCGACGCGAGGAAGACTAGACGCGCCGCCGAGCGGGGGCGGCAGAATCGGTTCGCTTGATGTGAGGAACAGACAAGCGACTTGTCACCTTGTCATGTGATCTTCACCGGGGCGGCGCCCCTGCGGTGCTCCTGCCCCGTGCCCCCGGTCGCAGGTCACTTGCCGGGCGGGACCGGAAGGCCCACCTCGTGGGCGAGTCGTCCCGCCGCGTGCTCGAAGAACGTCTCGCGCTCCTCGACCACCCGGTGGAACTGGCCGAACAGTTCAAACGAGATCAGCCCCACCAGCTGCGCCCAGGCCGCGACCAGGGCGGGCGCGGCCTCGGGCGGCAGCCCGGGGGCGAAGTCCTCGGCCATCCGCTCCGCCTCCGCGCGCAGCACCGGCGCGAGGGGAGGCAGGGCGAGGCCGGGGCCCTCGCAGGCGGCGCGGACGATCGAGATGAGGACGTTGCCGACCCGGGAGGCGGGAGCGACGGTGGAGTCGGGGGCGGCGTAGCCGGGGACCGGCGATCCGTAGATCAGCGCGTACTCGTGCGGGTGCGCGAGGGCCCAGGCGCGCACCGCCCGGCAGACCGAGAGCCAGCGCTCGCGGGGCGGAGCGGCGACGGTACGGGCGTGCGCCCCCTCGGCGGCTGCGCCGAGGCTGTCATAGGCATCCACGATGAGCGCGGTGAGCAGGTCGTCGCGGCTGGGGAAGTAGCGGTACAGGGCGGAGGAGACCATGCCCACCTCGCGGGCGACGGCTCGCAAGGAGAGCTTGGCGGCTCCCTCGGCGGCCAGTTGGCGGCGCGCCTCGTCCTTGATGGCGGCGGTGATCTCGGTACGGGCCCGCTCCCGGGCCCCACGCACGGTGCTCATGGGGATCAGTGTGGCATGGAGGTGAGCGGCGCCCACAAACGCGACCGCCGCTCTCATTCGAGAGCACCGCTCTTGCTTTGGTGCGGCGATACGTGCACACTGATCTCAAGCGAGAGCGGCGCTCTCGAAAGGGAGGGGAGCACCCATCCCGGCACAAGCCAGCCAGCCAGCCAGCCAGCCAGCCAATCTCGACCAACCAACCGACCAGCCAGACCACCGGAGGCCGCCATGAGCACGCCCGCCCCCTACTACCTGAAGGCCAGCGCCTTCGAGACCCGGTTCAACGCCCTGTTCGGCAGGCTGGCCCGGCTGGGCATCAGTCTCGCGGGCACCGCGGAGCTGTCCGTCCGCGGCCGTACGTCCGGCGATATGCGGCGCATCCCGGTGAACCCGTACACCGTCGACGGCGCCCAGTACCTGGTCTCCGCCCGCGGCCACTCCCAGTGGGTGCGCAATATGCGGGCCGCCGGCGGCGGCGAACTCCGCGTGGGCCGCCGGGTCCGCACCTTCACCGCGGTCGAGCTGACCGACCCGGCCGAGAAGGCCGTCGTCCTGCGCGGCTACCTCGTGAAGTGGGGCTGGGAGGTCAACCGGTTCTTCCGCGGCGTGACCGCGCGCTCCTCCGAGGAGGAACTGCGCGCGGCCGCCGCCGACCACCCGGTCTTCCGCCTGACGGTCTCGGACTGATCCGCCTCCGCCGCCCTCCGGCGCCTACGCCTCTTCCTGGCCCTGCGTCTGCGTCTGCGTCTGCGCCGGTGCCTGCTTCACTGCCTGCGTCTGCGCCCGGGCGTGCGATGCCTCTGCCTGCGCCCGGCCCTCCCTGCGGTCCATCGCGTGCAGCGCCTTGCGGGCCAGGGGGTACGTACGCACCAGGTCGGCCAGGTTCGTCGCACCCTGGGTGATCCGGGCGAAGGCCCGCCACGCGGGACCGAAGCCGATGAGCGCGGCGTGCAGGATGCCCGGCCGGGTCACGAAGACGCCCAGCATCCGCCGGCCGACCCCCATCTCTACGCCGAGCCCGGCCTTGACGGCGAAGGCGTAGTTGAGGGCCTGGCGCCGCGCGTCCACCGCGTCCGGCGCCTCGGAGATCTTCACGGCCCACTCCCCCGCGAGCCGCCCCGAGCGCAGGGCGAAGGAGATGCCCTCCCGGGTCCACGGCTCCAGCAGTCCGGCCGCGTCACCCGCGACCAGGACCCGGCCGCGCGAGAGCGGCGACTGGGCCGTGCGGCAGCGGGTGAGGTGCCCGGAGGAGACGGAGGGCTCGAAACCGGCCAGGCCTAGCCGCGCGATGAAGTCCTCCAGATAGCGCTTGGTCGCCGCCCCCTCGCCCTTCGTCGAGATCACGCCGACGGTGAGGACGTCGTCCTTGGGGAAGACCCAGCCGTAACTGCCGGGCAGGGGGCCCCAGTCGATCAGGACCCGCCCCTTCCAGTCCTCGGCCACGGCGGGCGGGACCGGGATCTCCGCTTCCAGGCCCAGGTCGACCTGGTCCATTTCGACCCCGACATGGGCGCCGATCCGGCTCGCGCTGCCGTCCGCGCCGATCACGGCGCGGCCCAGGACGACTTCGCCGTCCGACAGCACCACGGCGACGGTGCGCCGGTCGGGCACCGCCGGGCCGTGCTGCTCGACGCGCGAGACGGCCGTGCCGGTGCGGACGGTCGCGCCCGCCTTCTCGGCCTCGGCGACCAGCCCGGCGTCGAACTCGGCGCGGTTGACGAGTCCGAACAGCATGTTCTTGGAACGGCGGGTGCGCGTCAGCTTGCCATTGAGGGAGAAGGTGACCGCGTGGATGCGGTCCTTGAACGGCAGCGCGAAGCCCGGCGGCAGCGCGTCCCGCGAGGGCCCGATGATCCCGCCGCCGCAGGTCTTGTACCGCGGCAGTTCGGCCTTCTCCAGCAGCAGCACCCGGCGGCCCGCACCGGCGGCGGCGTGCGCGGCCGAGGCACCGGCCGGTCCGGCGCCGACGACGATCACGTCCCAGACCTCGTCCGCCCCTTCCGGCTCCCCGGGCACCTCGGCGGTCGCTTCCGCCGCTTCGCCCGGCTCCCGCGCGTCCTGCCCCGCGTCGCCGGCCTTGTCCGTGCCGCCCGCGGTGCCCGCGCGGTCCGCGGTACCCGCCTCGTCCGCGCTACCCGCGTCGTCCGCGTTGTCCGCGCCGTGTACGTCGTCGCTGCTCACGATGTGCTGCTGCTCCTGATCACGCGTTGGTCCCGATGGTCCCGACGGTCCCGGTGTCCCGATGCCGGGGAAATCCTACGGCGCGGGTCCGGCTCACCCCGCTGTGGGAGGATCGGACCGTCATACGCCGTAACCCGGCGTACGCACGCACACCGTATGCCCCCGTTTCCGCCCTCACACGCACAACGACGTCGCACCCAAAAGGAGCGTGCCCATGCCGATCGATCCGATCGCCGAGACCGTCGCCTCGCTGATGCCCCGCGCCAAGCAGGAGCTGTCCGAGCTGGTGGCCTTCCAGTCGGTCGCGGACTGGGCCCAGTTCCCCCGGAGCGAGAGCGAGGCCGCGGCCAACTGGGTGGCCGACGCGCTGCGCGCCGAGGGCTTCCAGGACGTGGCCCTGCTCGACACTCCGGACGGCACGCAGTCGGTGTACGGCTTCCTGCCCGGCCCCGCGGGCGCGCCGACCGTCCTGCTCTACGCGCACTACGACGTCCAGCCGCCGCTCGACGACGCCGCCTGGATCTCCCCCGCCTTCGAGCTGACCGAGCGCGACGGCCGCTGGTACGGGCGCGGCGCGGCCGACTGCAAGGGCGGGTTCATCATGCACCTGCTGGCGCTGCGCGCGCTCAAGGCCAACGGCGGGGTGCCGGTCAGCGTGAAGGTGATCGTCGAGGGCTCGGAGGAGCAGGGCACCGGCGGCCTCCAGCAGTACGCCGAGGCGCACCCCGAACTGCTGACCGCCGACACGATCGTCATCGGTGACGCGGGCAACTTCCGCCTGGGCCTGCCGACGGTGACGGCGACCCTGCGCGGCATGACGCTGCTCAAGGTGAAGGTGGACACCCTGGGGGGCAACCTGCACTCCGGGATGTTCGGCGGCGTCGCCCCGGACGCGCTCGCCGCGCTGATCCGGGTACTGGACTCGCTGCGGGCGGCCGACGGCTCGACCACCGTGGACGGGCTCGCCTCGGACGCCGTGTGGGAGGGGCTTCAGTACCCGGAGGCGGACTTCCGCGCCGACGCGCGGGTGCTCGACGGAGTGGAGCTGATCGGCAACGGCACGGTCGCTGACCGGCTGTGGGCCCGACCGGCCGTGACGGTCCTCGGCATCGACTGCCCGCCGGTGGTCGGCGCCACGCCGTCCGTGCACGCCTCCGCGGGCGCCCTCGTCAGCCTGCGGGTCCCGCCGGGCGTGGACGTCACCGAGGCCATCAAGCTCCTGGAAGCGCACCTGGTGGCGCACACCCCGTGGCAGGCGCGCCTCGCCCTCGAGGTCGTGGGCCAGGGCCAGCCGTTCCAGGCGAACACCGACAGCCCGGCCTACACCTCGATGCGCGCGGCCATGGAAGCGGCGTACCCCGGGCAGGAGATGCAGATCAGCGGCATGGGCGGATCGATTCCGCTGTGCAACACGCTGACCTCCCTCTACCCCGAGGCCGAGATGCTGCTGATCGGGCTGAGCGAGCCGGAGGCGCAGATCCACGCGGTCAACGAGAGCGTGTCCCCGGAGGAGTTGGAGCGGCTCTCGGTCGCCGAGGCGCTCTTCCTGGTGAACTACGCGGAGTCCAAGCGCGGCTGAGACGCCGGTCCGGTCCCTCCGGCTGTCCGCCCAGGGCGCAGTGCGCTCTGGGCGGAGTCCGCTGCGAGTGAAGTCCCCCGCGGTGCGGGCGCGGTGGAGCGTACGTTCGCTCCGTGAACACCTTCGCCACACCCGACCTCGTGGAGGTCGTACCGCAGCGGCTGTACATGCTCCGCTACCCCATCGGCCAGGCGTACCTGTGGCGCGACGGGGAGGCGTTGACCCTGGTCGACTCCGGGCCGGCCGGCGCCGCCGCCGGGATCGAGGAGGCGGTCCGCTCCCTCGGGCTGCGTCCCGAGCGGCTGGAGCGGATCGTCCTGGCCCACTGCCACCGCGACCACGTCGGCGGCGCGGGCGAACTGGCCGAACGCTGGGGCGCTGCCGTGGTGGCGCACCGGCTCGACGCGCCGGTGATCCGCGGCGATGCGCCCGTCCCCGAACCGGTGCTCCTGGACTGGGAGATGCCGTTGTACGAGCGCGGGCTCACCCTTCCCGAGGCCCCGCCGACCCGGGTGGACCGGGAGGTGGAGGACGGCGACGCGCTGGGCTTCGGGGACGGGGCGTACGTCGTGCACGCGCCCGGGCACACCGACGGCAGCATCGGCGTCCATCTCCCGCGCCACGGCGTGCTGTTCACGGGGGACGCGGTGGCGGCGGTGGGCCAGGTGATGCTCGGGGTGTTCAACGTGGACCGCGGCCGCGCCCTGGATTCCTTCCGGCGGCTGGCGTCCCTGGCCCCGTCCGTGGCCTGCTTCGGACACGGCGACCCGGTCACCGAGGGCGCCGCGGCCGCCCTGAGGACGGCCGCGCAGCGGGCTTCCGCCTGAGCGCGGGGGGTGCGGGCAGGCGCGGTTCGGGCCGCGCTGGTCACCGCGCGGCCCGGGCTTCAGGGCGCGCCGACCGGGACCCCCGCTTCCAGGTTGAGCACGGTCGCCCTTTCCCGCGCCCGCAGGGCCCAGCGCAGCCGTTCGAACCGGTGCCGCGGGAGCAGTCCGGCGGCTTCCTCCTCGGTGACGAAGCGCCAGGCCCGCAGTTCGGGCCCGGGCAGCCGGACCTCCGCCGCCGCCTGTGGGGACAGCCGGCCCCCGTCGAAGATCAGCCGCAGCCCGCCGTAGGCCGGGGAGCAGGGCGGTTCCCAGTCGACGACCAGCAGCCCCGGCGGCTGCGCGAGGACGACGCCCAGTTCCTCGGCGACCTCCCGCACCCCCGCCCGGGCCGGTGCCTCGCCCGCTTCGACGACCCCGCCGGGGAACTCCCAGCCGGGCTTGTACGTCGGATCCACCAGGAGCACCCGGTCGTGCTCGTCGAAGAGCAGCACCCCGGCGGCGACGGTCTCGGCGGTGGGCTCGGGGGTCTGCACGATGTCACAGAGGGCGAGTTCGTCGGAGCGCAGCGCCTCGGCGATGCGGTGCGCGGTCTCCCGGGGCGTCAGGGCGCCGTTGTCGATGACGTGCGCGTCGGCGGTGAGCCAGCCGAGCGCCCGCCGGTAGGGCTCCAAGTGGGCGTAGGACCACGCGCGGGCCTCGTTCCGGCCGGCGATCCGCTGCCGCAGGATCGTTTCCTCGGGGGTCAGCAGCACATGCCGGACCGCAATCCGGCGCGCGGCGAGGGCGCCGAAGATCTCGTCCCGGTACTCCTGCCGCAGCAGGGTCATGGGCACCACCAGCACGCCGCCCACCTCCGCGAGCAGCGCGGCGGCCGTGTCCACGACCAGGCGCCGCCAGCTGGGCAGGTCCTGGTAGTCGGACACCTCGTCGAGCCGCTCGCGCGGCAGCAGGAGCCGGAGGGCGTCGCCGACGGTCTCGGGGTCGTACAGGGTGGCGTCCGGCAGGAGCCCGGTCAGTTCACGGGCGGTGCTGGTCTTCCCGGCCCCGAAAGTGCCGTTGATCCAGACAATCACGATTACCCCTCTTCCCGATGCGCCCTCGGCTCGTCCGAACCCCCAGTGGCTTGCCCGCCCCGGCCCGTCGCGGAAACCCGGTTATCGGCCGAGGTGCTTATCCTCGAGGTCAGCGCGTCGCGCCCGGACGCGTGACCGCCGCGCCCACCACCACCGGAGGTTCCCCACCGTGCCGCATTCCCGCCGTTCGCCCGAGTCCCGCTACGGCCGGCGGCCGACGATGAAGGACGTGGCGGCCCGGGCGGGGGTCGGCCTGAAGACCGTGTCCCGGGTCGTCAACGACGAGCCCGGGGTAACCCCCGACACCGAGAAGCGGGTCCACGACGCCATCGAGGAACTCGGGTTCCGGCGCAACGACAGCGCACGCGTGCTCCGCAAGGGCCGTACGGCGACGGTCGGGCTGGTCCTGGAGGACCTCGCCGACCCCTTCTACGGGCCGCTGAACCGGGCCGTGGAGGAGGTCGCGCGCGCCCACGGCGCCCTGCTCGTCAACGGTTCCAGCGCCGAGGACCCTGAGCGGGAGCGGGAGTTGGCGCTCGCCCTGTGCGCGCGCCGGGTGGACGGGCTGATCGTCATTCCGGCCGGGGACGACCACCGCTACCTGGAGCCGGAGATGCGGGCCGGGGTCGCGACGGTGTTCGTGGACCGCCCGGCGGGCCGGATCGACGCGGACGTCGTGCTCTCCGACAGCTTCGGCGGCGCCCGTGACGGGGTGGCCCACCTGATCGCGCACGGCCACCGCCGGATCGGCTTCATCGGCGACCATCCGCACATCCACACGGCGACCGAGCGACTGCGCGGCTACCGGGCGGCCATGACGGCGGCGGGGCTCGCGGTGGACGCCGGCTGGGAGTCCCTCGGCCCGACCGCCCCGGAGCGGGTCACGGCGGCCGCAACGGCCATGCTGACGGGACCCGGTCCGGTCACCGCCGTCTTCGCGGGCAACAACCGGGTGACGGTGACCCTGGTCCGGGTCCTCGCCTCGGTGGCCGCGCGGGGAGCGCCGCCGGTGGCGCTGGTGGGCTTCGACGACTTCGAACTGGCCGACCTGCTCCGCCCGGCCGTCACCGTGGTGGCCCAGGACCCGGCGGCCCTCGGCCGGGTCGCGACCGAACGCCTCTTCCAGCGCCTGGCCGGCGCGGAACTGCCGCCCGCCCGGATCGAACTCCCGACCCGCCTGATCCCCCGCGGCTCCGGCGAGATCCGCCCCGACGCCGCCGGCTTCCCCGTCACCGGATGAGCCCGCGCCGTACGTACGCCCACGGAGCAGCCGATCAGGACGGCGGTCACGAGGTCGAAGGCGGTGTGCAGGTGCCCGCGGTCGGGCGCCGTCATGGAGGTGCCGGTACCGCCGCACTCCGCCGCGGAGTTGAGCGCTGGCGCCGCGCATGGCGCGGGCTGTCCGGGTCGCGGTCGAACGGTCCGGCTCTGGTCCCCGCGCACGGGCCTGCCGGCGGCGGCTCCGCTCACCGGCCACACCGGCGCCGTCAGCGGCCTTGCCTTCTCCCCCGACGGGAGCCTGCCGGCCACGGCGGGCGGTGACGGCACCCTGCGCCGCTGGATCGTCGGCGGCGGGTGAACGCGCGGGGCCCGGCCGGAGCGCATCCGGCCGGGCCCCGCCGTACACGGCTCAGGCGTGCAGGGTCGCCGAGCGGCGCGGGATCGCGAAGGCGTCCAGTTCGGCGCGGGACAGCCCGGTCAGGGCGGTGACCTCCTCGGCGCCGACCGCGCCGCAGTCGAGGCCGCGGACCAGGTAGCCGGCCAGGGCCTTGGCGGTGGCGGGCTCGTCCATCACGTCGCCCTCGATCTTGGCGACGTACGCCTTCAGCCGCGCGGCGGCGGCTTTCAGGCCCTCGCGGTAGAAGGTGAAGACGGCCGCGTAACGGGTCGGCAGGTGCGCCGGGTGCATGTCCCAGCCCTGGTAGTAGGCGCGGGCCAGGGCGCGGCGGGTGAGGCCGTAGTGCAGCTTCCAGGCCTCGTGGACGTGCTGGGTGCTGCCGATCGGCAGGACGTTGGTCGAGCCGTCCGAGACGCGTACGCCGGTCCCGGCGGCGGCGACCTGCATGATCGCCTTGGCGTGGTCGGCGGCGGGGTGGTCGCTGGACTGGTAGGCGGCCGAGACGCCGACGCAGGCGCTGTAGTCGAAGGTGCCGTAGTGCAGGCCGGTGGCGCGGCCCTGGGCGGCCTCGATCATCCGGGCGACGGTGGCGGTGCCGTCGGAGGCGACGATGGACTGGCTGGTCTCGATCTGGATCTCGAAGCCGATCCGGCCGGGGCGCAGGCCGCGCGCGGTCTCGAAGGCCTCCAGCAGCTTGACGAAGGCGCTGACCTGCTCGGCGTAGGTCACCTTGGGCAGGGTCAGGACGAGTCCGTCGGGCAGGCCGCCGTGCTCCAGCAGGCCGGAGAGGAAGATGTCGGTGGTGCGGATGCCGCGGTCGCGGACATTGGACTCCATGCACTTCATGCGGATGCCCATGTACGGCGCGTTCGTGCCGTTGGAGAAGGCTTCCGAGACGAGGCGGGCGGCGCGGGCCGCGGCTTGGTCCTCCTCCTCGTCGGAGCGGACGCCGAAGCCGTCCTCGAAGTCGACGCGGAGGTCCTCGACGGGCTCGGCGGCGAGCTTGGCGCGCACCCGGTCGTATACCGGTACCGCCAGTTCGTCGCTGATGCCCAGTACCTTCGCGAAGGTCGTCGCGTCCGGCGCGTGCTCGTCGAGCGCGGCGAGGGCCTGGTCGCCCCAGGAGCGGATGGTGTCCGCGGCGAAGACGTCGCCCGGGACGTAGACGGTGTGGATGGGCTGGCGGGTGCCGGGGTCGCCCGGGTAGTGGCGCGCGAGTTCCGCGTCCACCGGGGCGAGGGAGGCGCTGATGCCCTCGCTGACCGCGCCTGCGAGGCTGGTCGCCACCTTCTCCTGCTGACCCATCGTGCACTCTCCTCTTTTCCGCTACACGGAAGCATTGATCCGCATAGCAGAATTTAGTCAGCGCATTCCGCTCCGTCAATGGTTGCCCGAAACAGCACGGGGCCGCGTGGCGAGAGTCACCACGCGGCCCCGGGGCAGCACGTCTGCGCAGGTCAGCTCCGGTCAGCGGAGCGGAGACCGGCGGCTCAGCCCTTGCGGGCCTTGATCTCGTCGGTCAGCTGCGGGACGACGGCGAAGAGGTCGCCGACGACGCCGTAGTCGACCAGGTCGAAGATCGGGGCCTCGGAGTCCTTGTTGATGGCCACGATGGTCTTCGAGGTCTGCATGCCGGCCCGGTGCTGGATCGCGCCCGAGATGCCCGAGGCGATGTACAGCTGCGGGGAGACCGACTTGCCGGTCTGGCCGACCTGGTTGGAGTGCGGGTACCAGCCGGCGTCCACGGCGGCGCGGGAGGCGCCGACGGCCGCACCGAGCGAGTCGGCGAGCGACTCGATGATGTGGAAGTTCTCGGCGCCGTTGACGCCGCGGCCGCCGGAGACCACGATCGCGGCCTCGGTCAGCTCCGGGCGGCCGGTCGACTCGCGCGGGGTGCGGGAGACGACCTTGGTGCCGGTGGCCAGCGCGCTGAAGGTGACGGCGAGCTCCTCGACGGTGCCCGCGGCCGGGGCGGCCTCGACCGGAGCCGAGTTCGGCTTGACGGTGATGACCGGCGTGCCCTTGGAGACGCGGGACTTGGTGGTGAACGACGCGGCGAAGGCGGCCTGCGTCGCGACCGGGCCCTCGTCACCCGCCTCCAGGTCGACGGCGTCCGTGATGATGCCGGAGCCGATGCGGACGGCCAGGCGGGCCGCGATCTCCTTGCCCTCGGCGGAGGAGGGGACGAGCACGGCGGCGGGCGACACGGCGTCGTACGCGGCCTGGAGCGCGTCCACCTTCGGTACGACGAGGTACTCGGTGAACTCGGGGGCGTCGGCGGTGAGGACCTTGACCGCGCCGTGCTCGGCGAGCACGGCGGCGGTGGCGGCGGCGCCGGCACCCAGCGCGACGGCGACGGGCTCGCCGATGCGACGGGCCAGCGTCAGCAGTTCGAGGGTGGGCTTGCGGACGGCGCCGTCCACGTGGTCGACGTAGACGAGGACTTCAGCCATGGGGTTGCTCCTGCGAAAGCGAAGTAGTCGGGGGAGGTGGGGCGTGGCCGTGGTGCGCGGCCGAAGCTCTTAGATGAACTTCTGGCCGGCCAGGAACTCGGCCAGCTGCTTGCCGCCCTCGCCCTCGTCCTTGACGATCGTGCCGGCGGTGCGGGCCGGGCGCTGCGTCGCGGAGTCGACCGCGGTCCAGGAGCCCTCCAGGCCGACCTCGTCCGCCTCGATCTCCAGGTCGGACAGGTCCCACGCCTGGACCGGCTTCTTCTTGGCGGCCATGATGCCCTTGAAGGACGGGTAGCGGGCCTCGCCCGACTGGTCCGTCACCGACACGAGGGCCGGCAGGGACGCCTGGAGCTGCTCGCTCGCGGTGTCGCCGTCACGGCGGCCGGTGACGGTGCCGTCCTCGACCTTGACCTTGACCTCCGAGAGCAGGGTGACCTGCGGGACGCCCAGGCGCTCGGCCAGGATCGCCGGGAGGACGGCCATGGTGCCGTCGGTGGACGCCATACCGGTGATGACCAGGTCGTAGCCGGCCTTCTCGATCGCCTTGGCGAGCACCAGCGAGGTGCCCATGACGTCGGTGCCGTGCAGATCGTCGTCCTCGACGTGGATCGCCTTGTCGGCGCCCATGGAGAGCGCCTTGCGCAACGCGTCCTTGGCGTCCTCGGGGCCGACCGTCAGGACGGTGATCTCCGCGTCGTCGGCCTCGTCGGCGATCTGCAGCGCCTGCTCGACGGCGTACTCGTCGAGCTCCGACAGCAGGCCGTCGACGTCGTCGCGGTCGACGGTCAGGTCATCGGCGAAGTGCCGGTCGCCGGTGGCGTCGGGCACGTACTTCACACAGACAACGATCCTCAAGCTCACGCCGGCTCTCCTACTGCATCGTCTTTTCTGGTGCTGCCTTGATGCAGGCAGCATAGGCGCCTTGTCGGGCCGATCCCGGTCGGGGCGGTCCGCGCTCCGAAGGGAATGTTACTCGTCAGTACACCCCTGGTCTTCCCCGGTGGCAAGGCCGCCTAACTGTGACCTTGCCAACGCCGGGGCAAGGGGCCCCAGCAGGGACGATTCAGTCCCGCAACGCGTTGAAGCGCCCCTGGTGGTAGAGCAGCGGGCGGCCGTCCCCGGCGGGGTTACCGGCGACCGCCTCCGCGATGATCACCCGGTGCGCGCCCGCGGGGACGCGGGCCACGATCCGGCAGACCAGCCAGGCCAGGACGCCGTCCAGCAGCGGGACCCCGTGCGGCCCTGCGGCCCAGGCGGTGGCCGGGCCGAAGCGGTCGGCTCCGCTCCGGGAGAAGAGTCCGGCCAGGTCCCGCTGGTGTTCGCCGAGTATGTGCACCCCGACGTGCTCGGAGTCGCGTATCGCGGGCCAGCTGGAGGACCCGGTGCCGATGGTGAAGGACAGCAGCGGAGGGTCGGCGGAGACGGAGTTGAGCGAGGTGGCGGTGAATCCCGCCGGGCGCCCGCCGGTCTCGGAGGTGATCACCGCGACGCCCGCGGCGTGCTGCCGGAAGACCGAGCGCAGCAGGTCGGGCGAGCCCGGGAGGACGCCCGCGGCGCCGGCGGCGCCGTTCTCCTCGCGAGCGGTCGGGCCCGCGGCGGTGATGCCCGTCGTGGTGGGGTCCGTCGCGCTGGTGTCCTTCGCGCTGGTGTCCTTCGCGGTGGTGTCCGTGGTGGCGGTCAGCGCCGTCATCGGTGTGTCTCTTCCTTCTGCCGCGTCGTCTGCCCCGGCCGGGTCGCCGGAGGGGGGTGGGGCGGTCAACGGCCCCGACAGCGCGCGCTCGCGTACCGGGCGGGCCCGGCGGGGACCCGTCCGTAAAGCAGGAGTTCGTACCGCATGCCGCCAGCCTGGCGATCTCCGGCGCGCCCAGTCAAGCGACAGCGGCCAGATGTCGGGCGCGTCACGCTGCGTGGGGGCGCGCGCACCGGTTCACATCGCCGCGCCCAGGGCCGCGATCACGTCCGCCTTGCGGGGCATCCCGGCGGCCCGCCGCACGATCCGGCCCGCCGCGTCCAGCACGAGCACGGTCGGGGTCTTCTCGACGGCCAGCTCCCGGACCAGGGCGAGGTGGTCCTCCGCGTCGATCTCGATGTGCGCGACGCCCTCGACCATGGCGGCCACCTCGGCGAGGATCCGGCGAGTGGCCCGGCAGGGCTGGCAGAAGGCGCTGGAGAACTGGACCAGGGTGGCCCGCTCCCCCGGCTCGGCGCCCAGTTCCGCGCGTCCCAGCCGCCGTTCGCTCCGCGTCTCGTGCTCCGGTCGCCCGTCCTGGCCCCGCATGTGCTCTCCCGTCACCGCCGCCGTCCGCTCCGTACGGTCTTGCGAGCACCCCCGCGGTACGCCACATTCCCGGCGTGACAAGAATCTCTCCTGGTCGGGGCATCTGGACTGGCTACCGGGGCAGGTATGGGGCACGATCCCCATGGCTACGTACCTACGATGGCGTAACTTACGGCCGGGAGTTCTTCCCCAGGCAGAAAGCGGGGTCTCCCCACATGGCTGAGTTCGTCTACCCCCCGGTGATCGGCGCGGCGCACACGCTGTTCAAGGCGCTGGACGTCCGCATCGACATGAAGGGCACCGAGAACATCCCGCGCAAGGGCGGCGCGGTGCTCGTCTCCAACCACGTCGGCTACCTCGACTTCATCTTCGCCGGGATGGCGGCCCGGCCGTCCAAGCGGCTCATCCGCTTCATGGCCAAGGACTCGGTGTTCCGGCACAAGGTGTCCGGTCCGCTGATGCGCGGGATGAAGCACATCCCGGTGGACCGCACGCAGGGCGAGGCGGCCTACCAGCTCGCCCTCGACTCCCTGCGCGGCGGCGAGATCATCGGGGTGTTCCCCGAGGCGACGATCTCGCAGTCCTTCACGCTGAAGAGCTTCAAGTCGGGTGCGGCGCGGATGGCGCAGGAGGCCGGGGTCCCGCTGATCCCCCTCGCGATGTGGGGCACCCAGCGGATGTGGACCAAGGGCCGCCCGAAGGACCTCAAGCGCAGTCACATCCCCGTGACGATGCGGGTGGGCGAGCCGATGGACGCGCCGGCCGACCAGTTCGCCGGAGCCATCACGCGGCGGCTGCGCGAGCGCGTGCAGGAGCTGCTGGAGGCGGCGCAGCGGGCCTACCCGGCGAAGCCGAAGGGCACGGACGACGCCTGGTGGCTGCCGGCGCACCTCGGCGGTACGGCGCCCACCCCGGCGCAGGTCCGCGAAGCCGACTGAGCCCCCGGGCCGGCCGGATCCCCGCCGCCGGCCCGGTCGCCGCGTCCCCGCGCGGCCCCTCACGGCATCTCCACCCTCCGTCCACCGGCGCGCGGTAGCGTCTCGACCGGGGGTGGTGACCGCATGCGCGGATTCAAGCGGTACCTGGCCGCCGCGCTGGCCGGCCGGTTCGCGTCCGAGGGGATGGGGATCGCGCTGGTGCTGCTGGCGCTGGAGCGGACCGGGAGCGCCGCGGACGGCGCCTTCGTCCTGACCGCGTGGCTGGCCCCGCACGTGCTGGCCGCCCCGCTCGCGGGCGCGGCCGCCGCGCGGACCGCGCGCCCCCGGTTGTTCCACGTGGGCGCTCTCGTGTGCTTCACGCTGGCCGTGGCGGCCCTGTCGGTGCTGGTGGGCCGGGCGCCGGTGCCCGTGGTGATCGCGGTGGCGGTGGCCGGCGGCAGCTGCGGACCGATGGTGACGGGCGGGCTGTCGAGCCTGGTGGCCTCGCTGGTCCCGGCGGGTGGCGGGCGCGACCGCGCGTACGCCTGGGACGCGGCGACCTACAACGCGGCGGGTGTGACGGCCCCGGCCGTGGTGAGCCTGATCGCCGCGCTCGGCTCGGCGGGGCCCGCGATGGCCGCGCTGGCCTGCTCGGGGGCGGTGGCCGCCGTCGTGGCCGCGCTGCTCCCGTACGAGGACCCGCGCGCCCGCCCGCGGACCGCGCGGACGCGGCCCACCGCGGGCGGCGGTTTCGCCGCCCTGTGGCGGGTCCGCGAGCTGCGGGCCGTCTCCGCGGCGACCACCCTGGCCTTCGTCGGCATCGGCGCCCTGAGCACCACCGCCGTCCTGCTCGCGGGCGCCCTCGGCGCCCCCGGGGCCGGGGGCGTCCTGATGACCGCCTTCGCGGTGGGCGCGCTCTGCGGGTCCCTGCTGCTGGCCCGGCGGCGCGCCTCCGGGCGGGCAGACGATCCGGGCCGGCTGGCCCGCTGGGCCCTGACCGGTACCGGGGTGGTGCTGATCGGGGCCGCCTTCGCGCCCACGCCGGCGCTCGCCGCGGCCTGCTTCGCGCTGGCGGGACTGTGCGACGGGCCGCTGCTGACGGCGACCCTGCGGATCCGGGCCGAGCACGCGCCGGAAGCGGTGCGGGCGCAGGTGTTCACCCTGGGGGCCGGGCTCAAGATCACCGCGGCGGCGGCGGGCGCCGCCCTGGTGGGTCTCGCGGCGGCCCGGCCGCCCTGGATGCTGGTCCTCGGCATCGCCGCCCTCCAGCTCGCCGCCGCGCTACTGCACCGGCTGACCACGGGCCCCGCCGTCCCCGTCGACCCTGCGGCCGAGCCGCTCGCCGCACCACCGCTCGCACCACCCGCACCGTCGGCGGCCGACGCTCCGCGCGACGCACCCCGCTAGGCCGCCTGGAGCCCCGTGGGCAGCAGGTCCCAGAGGGCCACCCGGTCGGGGGCCGTGCGCAGGGCGTGCAGCACCGGCGCGGGCGGGGTGGCGTACAGGCCGGGGTAGTCGATCTCGCCCAGCTCCGGGCGTACGGGGAAGGCCAGCTGCTCGGTGTCCAGCGAGAACCGGGCGTCCACGCCCGGTTTGTTGCCGCGCGGGTCCAGCCGGGACCAGGTGTCCCGGCCCGGCAGCCGCAGGGCGATCAGGCCGTGGACCACGGCGCGGGAGCCGTCGTCGTCGCCGAGGAGCTGGTAGCAGAGCCCCGTCGGGATGTCCCGGGCGCGCAGCAGCGCGGTCAGGGCGTGGGCCTTGGCGTAGCAGATGCCGGTGCGCCGCTCCAATACGTCGGAGGCCCGCCAGGTGACGCGGAGGTCACCGGCGTCGTTCGAGTGCGGGATGGTGTCGCGGACGAACGCGAAGGCCGATTCCGCGTATGTGTATGCGTCGCCGGTGGCGGCCCAGAGGGTGTCGGCGGTCTGCCGGACCAGCGGGTGGCCGTGGTCGATGACCTCGTCCGCCGCAAGATAGGGCGCGAGGCCTGGGTGTTCCGGGATCAGTTCCATGATCGGGAGCATAGGTATACCCCGCCCCGGAAATCTATAGATTTACGAGACGGGGTATATCCATGCATGCGGTGCGAGCTCGTGACTTACCGCGCCAGCTCTTCCTTCAGCGCCTGGAGGAAGGCGTCCACGTCGTCCTCCTGGGTGTCGAACCCGCACATCCAGCGCACGTCGCCCGCCACCTCGTCCCAGAAGTAGAACCGGAAACGCTTCTGCAGCCGGCGCGAGACCTCGTGCGGCAGCCGCGCGAACACGGCGTTGGCCTGGACCGGGTAGAGGATCTTCACCCCGTCCAGCTCGCGCACGCCCGCCGCCAGCCGCTGCGCCATCGCGTTCGCGTGCCGCGCGTTGCGCAGCCACAGGTCCTTGGCGAGCAGCGCTTCGAGCTGCACCGAGACGAACCGCATCTTCGAGGCGAGCTGCATCGACATCTTGCGGATGTGCTTCATCTGCCGGACCGCGTCCGGGTTGAGGACCACGATGGCCTCGCCGAAGAGCATGCCGTTCTTCGTGCCGCCGTACGACAGCACGTCGACGCCGACCGCGTTGGTGAACGCGCGCATCGGCACGTCCAGCGACGCCGCCGCGTTGGATATGCGGGCCCCGTCGAGATGGACCTTCATGCCCAGGGCGTGCGCGTGCTCGCAGATGGCCCGGATCTCGTCCGGCGTGTACACCGTGCCCAGCTCGGTGTTCTGGGTGAGGGACACGACCTGCGGCATCGCCCGGTGCTCGTCCTCCCAGCCCCAGGCCTGCCGGTCGATCAGCTCGGGCGTGAGCTTGCCGTCCGGCGTCGCCACGGTGAGCAGCTTGAGACCGGCCATCCGCTCCGGCGCGCCGCCCTCGTCGACGTTGATGTGCGCGGTCTCCGCGCACACCACCGCGCCCCAGCGGTCGGTCAGGGCCTGCAGCGCGGTCACGTTGGCGCCGGTGCCGTTGAAGACCGGGTAGGCCTCGGCGTACGGGCCGAAGTGGCTCCGCATGACCTTCTGCAGGTGCTCGGTGTACTCGTCGTCGCCGTAGGCCACCTGGTGGCCGCCGTTGGCGAGGGCGATCGCGGCCACGACCTCGGGATGCGCTCCCGCGTAGTTGTCGCTCGCGAAGCCGCGCACCGCGGGGTCGTGGTGCCGGCGGGCATCGGTCCTCAGGGTTGCGGGGTCAGCCACAGACGCTGTCCGTTCACTTCGGTGGCGGACTTCTCCCAGACGCCGGTGATGGCCTCGGCCAGCTCCTTGACGTCGGTGAAGCCCGCGAACTTCGCAGTGGGTCGCTCGGCGCGCATCGCGTCGTGCACCAGTGCCTTGATGACCAGGATCGCAGCCGCCGCGCCCGGGCCGTCGTCGCCTCCCGCCTTGCGGAAGGAGTCGGCGAGGGCCAGCGTCCAGGCCTCGGCCGCCGCCTTGCCCGCGTTGTACGCGGCGTTGTTGGCCACCGGCTTGTGCGCACCGGACTGGCTCACCAGGACGTAGCGGCCGCGGCCGCTGCGCAGCAGGCCGTCGTGGAAGGCGAGCGAGGTGTGCTGGACGGTGCGGATGAGGAGCTTCTCCAGGAAGTCCCAGTCCGCGAGGTCCGTCTCGGTGAAGGACGAGCTGCCGCGCCAGCCGCCGACGAGGTGGACCACCCCGTCGACCGAGCCGAACTCCTTCTCGGTCCTGGCCGCCCACTCCTTGGTGGCGTGCAGGTCGAGCAGGTCGACGGTGTCACCGGTGACGGTGGCCCCGCCGTGGGCGTAGCGGGCGGCGTCGACCGCTTCCGCGAGGCGCGCCGCGTCCGCGTCGGCCGCTATCACCGTGGCGCCCGCCTCGGCGAGGCGGACCAGGGTGGCGCGGCCCGCGGGCCCGCCTGCTCCCGCGACCGCCACGACCGCTCCGCTGAGCTTTCCGTTTCCGTTCCCGGAGCCGTTCATCCGCTGTGCCTCCTCCGCGCGAGCGCTCACGCGGCGACCCGCTCTTCCTTCGTGCGGTCCTCGGCGTTCAGCGCCGTGATCCCCTTGGTCGAGGCGATGACGCCCTTGAGCTTCTTGGCGAGGGCCTCGTAGAACATGCTGAGGGGGAACTCGTCCGGAAGCACGTCGTCCACGAGCTTGCGCGGCGGCTGCGTCAGGTCCAGGGCGTCGGGGCCCTTGGCCCAGCGGGAGCCGGGGTGCGGCGCGAGGTAGGTCGCGACCAGCTCGTAGGCCTTGAACCAGTGAACCAGCTTGGGGCGGTCGATGCCCGCCCGGTAGAGTTCCTCGATCTCGGCGCACAGCTGGTTGGTCACCTGCGGGGCGCGCATCCAGTCGATCTTCAGCGTGTTGTCCGTCCAGCGCACGACGTCGTGCTTGTGGAGGTACGCGAAGAGCAGCTGGCCGCCCAGGCCGTCGTAGTTGCGGGTGCGGTCGCCGGAGACCGGGAAGCGGAACATCCGGTCGAAGAGAACGGCGTACTGCACGTCACGGCCGTGCTCGTTGCCCTCGGACTCCAGCTTCACGGCCTCCTTGAAGGCGGTGAGGTCGCAGCGCAGCTCTTCCAGGCCGTACATCCAGAACGGCTGGCGCTGCTTGATCATGAAGGGGTCGAACGGCAGGTCGCCGTGGCTGTGGGTGCGGTCGTGGACCATGTCCCACAGGACGAAGGCCTTCTCGCAGCGCTCCTGGTCGGTGACCATGGCGGCGATGTCCGCGGGCAGGGTGATGCCGAGGATGTCCACGGCCGCCTCGGTGACCTTGCGGAAGCGCGCGGCCTCGCGGTCGCAGAAGATGCCGCCCCAGGTGAAGCGCTCGGGCGCCTCGCGGACCGCGATGGTCTCCGGGAAGAGCACGGCCGAGTGGGTGTCGTAGCCCGCCGTGAAGTCCTCGAAGGTGATGCCGAGGAAGAGCGGGTTGTCGTAGCGCGTGCGCTCCAGCTCGGCGAGCCACTCGGGCCACACCATCTTGAGGACGACGGCCTCGAAGTTGCGGTCGGGGTTCCCGTTCTGCGTGTACATGGGGAACACCACGAGGTGCTGGAGCCCGTCGGCGCGCTCGGCGGCCGGGTGGAACGCGAGCAGCGAGTCGAGGAAGTCCGGCACGCCGAAGCCGTCCGCGGCGTACTTGCGCAGGTCCGCGACCAGCGCGCGGTGGTAGTCCAGGGAGTGCGGCAGCAGCGGCGACAGCTGCTCCACGGCGTCGATCATGCGCTCGACGACGGCCTCGGCCTCCAGACGCGTGGGCGCGCCCGCGGCCTCGAAGTCGATCGACCCGTCCTTGGCCTGCCAAGGACGGATCTCCTCCACGGCGGCCTTGAGCTGGGGCCACGCCGGGTGGTCCACCACCCGCGTTCCGGCGGTTATCACGGCACCGACCGGTCCCGGCACAAGAGTTTCCGTCATGTCACTTCCTCCACAGGAGAACCTCACGTCAGGACAGGGTTGCATGCGAGGCCCTCCTGCTCAAGTGGCGATCCGGGAAATTATCCTGCATCACCCCCGCCCTCGCCGCAATTCTTCCCGCTGGATGCCGTCCGGGCGATCGCTTCGCCTACGCCGTCCAGGGCATGGCGGGCCGCGGGCAGCAGGCCGGAAAGCGCCAGGAACCCGTGGAACATGCCGGGGTGATGATCCTCGTGGGCGCTCGTGCCCGCCTCGCGGAGCGCACGGACGTACGCCGCCCCCTCGTCGCACAGCGGATCGCAGCCCGCGGTGACCACGTGCGCGGGCGGGAGCCCGGCGAGGTCCGCGCGCAGCGGCGAGGCCAGCGGATCCGTGCCGTCCCCGCCGGGCCCGAGGTACTGCTCCCAGAACCAGCGCACGTGCGCGGCGGTCAGGAAGTAGCCCTCGGCGTTGCGCCGCGCGGAGCCGCTGTCCAGGGCGGCGTCCAGGGCCGGGTAGAGGAGCACCTGGAGGGCGACCGGCGGTCCCCCGCGCGCCCGGGCCAGCAGCAGCGCCGCGGCGGCGAGGTTGCCGCCCGCGCTGTCCCCCGCGACCACGAGGGCGCCGGGATCACCGCCGAGGTCGGCCAGGTGCCCGCCCGTCCAGCTCAGCGCGGCGTGGACGTCGTGGACGGCGGCGGGGAAGCGGGCCTCCGGGGCCCGCCGGTAGTCCACGGACACGACGACCGCGCCGGAGGCCCGGCACAGCTCCCGCACGGTGGTGTCGTGGGTGTCGAGGTCGCACAGCACCCAGCCGCCGTGGCAGAACACCACGGTGGGCCGGGGTCCGGGCCACCGCTCCGGGTCTGGGCGGTACACGCGCACCGCCAGCGGCGGCGCGCCCTCGGGCCCGGGTATCTCGCGGTCCGCCACGGACCCGACGGCGGGCGGCGGGCCCCGGGACTCCGGGACGTCGGCCAGGATCCGGCGGGCGGTGGCGGCGTCGGTGACCCGGCCGCCGATGTCGGGGAAGAGGTCGGAGAGGGCGTCCACGAAGGGGCGGACCCCGGGATCGAGCCGGTCGGGGTCCGGGAGTGGCCGCGGCGGCGGGGCGGGCGGCGGGACGGACTGCATCAGGGGCACCTCCAGAGGGGTCGCGCGTGGGTCACTACCTCGCCGGGGCGCCGCTCACACCTCCCGGAAGCGCGGGATGACCTTCTCGCCCCACTGCCGCAGGGTTTCCAGACAGGCTTCCTGCGGCACCGTGCCCATCTGGATCAGGCACATCACCTCGTCCGCCCCGGCCTCGCGGAGCCGTTCGACGTGGGCGATCGCGTCCTCGGCGCCGCCGTAGGCGTGGTCCGCGTGGAAGGTGGCCGTGGCGGTGGGCCGGACCGGGACGTCGAGTTCGTGCAGCCGCGCCACCACCTGCTCGGCGGCCCCGCGCAGGGCGGCGCCCTCGTCGGCGCCCGCGACCACCGCCTCGTCCGGGACGCCCGCGCCGCCGTACCAGTGGCCGATGGACTGGGCGAAGAAGCGCTGGCCCCGCAGGCCGATCCGGCGGGCCCGCGCCGGGTCGTCGAGCACGATGGTCGGGCAGAGCACCGAGAAGTGGTCGTTGACCTCGCTCGACACGAACCGCGAACCGTCCCGTCCGGCGATGGCCGCGTCGTACGCCGCGCGCATCGAGGCGACCGACTCCGGCCCGGCGAAGCCCATCACGAGGGCGCCGACGCCCAGTTCGGCCGCCTGCCGCAGGGTCTCGGCGCGGCTGCACGCGAGGAACAGGGGCGGGTGCGGGGTCTGCCGCGGGCGGGGCAGGACGGGATGCGGATCGATGTCGATCAGTTCGCCGTGGTACTCCAGCTCGTCCTCCTGCCAGGCCCGGCCGATGATCCGCAGCGCCTCCTCCACCTCTTGCGCGGTGCGGTGCCGGTCCACGCCGCACAGCGAGGTCTCCTGCAGGGTGCCGCCGCGCCCCGCGCCCAGGTCGAGCCGGCCGCCGGAGAGCAGGTCGAGCATCGCGGCCCGCTCGGCGACCCGGACCGGGTGGTTGAAGTTGAAGGGCATGCACACGACGCCGTGGCCGATGCGGATGGTGTGCGTCCTGGCCGCGACCCAGGTCAGGAAAATCTCCGGAGCGCTGAGGTGGCTGTACCACTTGAGCGAGTGGTGCTCGACGGCCCAGATCCGGTCGAAGCCCATCCGCTCGGCCAGGACGGCCTGCTCCACGGAGTCCCGGATGACCTGGTGCTCGCGCTCGACGGTCGGGTCGGCGAGTTGCGCTTCGAAGATCACGGAAAACTTCACGGTGCCTCCAGGGGTGCCTGTCGTGCCTGGACGTACTCCTATTAGGAATATGACTAGTAGTCATATCTCGAAGAAGCAAGAGGTGCGCCCGGGTCGGGCCGCGGGGACGCGCCGGGTCAAGACAGCGGGGACGCGCCCACGGCAGGGTGACGGCGCGGCAGCCCGGGCCCCGTGCACAACCCTTGGCGGGAACCGGCCGGAGGGTCCTGCCGGGGCGCCGCACGGGCGGTCCCAACGCACCGTCGGCGCACTAGCATGCGTCCTCACCACGCGGCCGGTCGGGACACCGCGACCGCGCGGGGAGCCGCCGTCGACGGAAGCGAGAGAACCTTGACTTTCCTCACCATCGGTCACCGCGGGGTCATGGGTGTCGAGCCGGAGAACACCCTCCGGTCGTTCGTCCGCGCGCAGCGCAGCGGCATGGACGTGATCGCGCTCGATCTCCGGCTCAGCAAGGACGGCGCACTCGTCGTCCTGCACGACCCCGAGGTCGACCGGACCACCGACGGCGCGGGGGCCGTCGCCGATCTGACCCTCGCGGAACTGCGCGGGCTCGACGCCGGCCAGGGCGAGCGGGTGCCGGTCTTCGAAGAGGTGCTGGACGCGGTCGGCCTGCCGCTGGTGGCCTCGGTGCGGGACCGGGCCTGCGCCCAGGTGCTGGCGGAGGTGCTGCTGCGGCGGGACCTGACCGGCCGGGTGGAGGTCTCCTCCGGGGACGACGCGGTGCTCGCCGGGATCGCCCGGCTGGTACCGGGGGTACGGACGGTGCTGAGTGCGAGCCGCTACGGCGAGGACGTCGTGGAGCGGGCATCGGCCGCAGACGCCGGGACCCTGGCGCTCGACATCCGGCGGCTCACGCTGGAGACCGTCGAAGCGGCGCACGCGGCCGGTCTGCGGGTGGTGGGCTGGACGGTGAACACCCAGGAACGGCTCAAGCTGGCACGGGCGTTGGAGCTGGACGGCGCGGTGACCGACCTGCCGGAGATCCGGCGGACGGGCCGCTTCACCGCCTGATCCGGCTCCGGCCCCGGCTCAGCCTTTGGGGCCGCGATGCGCCGAGGGGCTGCGCCGCCCGGCTCAGAGCTGCTTGACCAGCAGTTCGAAGGCCAGGTCGGCGCGGCGCGGTATGCCGAAGCGCTCGTTGCCGTAGGGGAACGGGGTCAGCTCGCCGGTGCGCCGGTAACCGCGTCGTTCGTAGTAGGCGATGAGTTCCTCGCGCACGTTGATCACGGTCATGCGCATCTCCTTGGCGTCCCACAGCTCGCGCACCCGGCGCTCGGCCTCGGCCATGATCTCCTTGCCGAGGCCGGCGCCCTGGAGCGCGGGGCGTACGGCGAACATCCCGAAGTAGGCGTGGTCGCCGCGGTGTTCGAGGTGGCAGCAGGCGACGAGCTCACCGTCGCGCTCGACCACGAGGAGGACGCTGTCGGGCGCCGCGATGACCTCGCGCACGCCCCGCTCGTCGGTGCGCTGCCCGTCGAGGTGGTCCGCTTCGGTCGTCCAGCCGCCGCGGCTCACGTCGCCGCGGTACGCCGACTCCACGAGCGCCACCAGAGCCGGTACGTCCGAGTCGACGGCACTGCGGAAGCTGAGGGCCGTGGTGCGGGTGGGCTCGGCGGTCGACATCGGGCGGCTCCGTTCGAAAAGCTGGCATATGACAAGCCTGGTCCGGCAAGGAGAGCCTAACCCGGGGCGGCGTGCGGGCCCTGCGGGCAGGGCATCTCTTCCCCTGACGCCGACGAACCGGGGGGTTCCGCCGTGCACGGTCCCGCGATGTCCCTTTCCGCTTCCGCCACCGTTTCCGCGTGGCTGCTGGTGGCGCTGTGCGCCCTGAGCGGGGCCTACTGCCTGCTGCGGGCGCGCAGAGCGGAGCGCGCCGCGCGGGGGGCGGCGGGCGGTGAGGCCGCGATGGGGTTCGGCATGGCGGTGATGGCCGCGCCGACGGGAACCGGAGCGTGGGGCCCCGGGGTGCTGCTGGCCGTCTTCTGCGCGGCCGCGCTGCACGCGGTGTGGCTGCTGCGCGGCGGCGTCCACCACGTCCACCACCTGATGGGCTCGCTGACCATGGTCTACATGACGGTGACCATGGGTGCGGCCGCGGCACCGGGTACGGGCGCCGCGCACGCCGGGAGCCACGGCCCGGGGCACGGCGAGGGGCTCGCTCCGGGGCTGCCCCTGGTGACCGGCCTGCTGCTGCTCTACTTCGCGGGGTACGTGCTGCTGGCCGGGGCCCGGTTGGTGACGGCGGGCGGAGCGGCGGCGGTGGCGGGCGGTGCGCCGGGCCCGGCGGCGCTCGCGGGGGCCCCGCGGGGCGCCGGACGCGGAGCCGCCGAGCTGACCCGGGCGTGCCGACTGGCCATGGGGATAGGGATGTTGGCCATGCTGCTCACCATGTGAGGCGCCCTGTCCCGGGGCGGGGCACCCGACGTGTCGTGCGTCACCAATGAACGGCGGCCATACCGGTGGGCAGGCCCGCCCACCTAAAATGCGCCCATGATGGTCCCCGCCGTTCTCCTGTTGCTCGGCGCCCTGACCGCTCTCCTCGCGCCCCGACTGCTGGCCCGTGCCGAGTGGCCCGAGCGCGAGCCGGTGGTGGCCCTGTGGGTGTGGCAGTGCGTGGTGGCCGCGGTGCTCCTCTGCTGCGCCCTTTCGATGCTGCTCAGCGCGGGAGCCGCCTGGCTGGCGGTGCGCGGGCCGCTCTTCGCGTCCGCGCCGCGCGGGGTCGTCGACGCCTACGGGCTCGGGGCGGGCGGTGGCCGCTGGGCCGCCGGGACCGCGCTGGTGCTCGCCGGCGGTGCGCTGTGGACCGGGGCGATGCTGACCGCGGAGGTGCTGCGGGCGCGCACGCGCCGGCGCGCCGAGCGGGCCGAACTCCTGGTGCGGGCGCCCCTGCTGCCCGGCGAGGAACCGGACAGCGGGCGCCTGGTCGTCCTGGAGGGGCGGCGGCCCGACGCCTGGTGGCTGCCGGGCACCGCGCCCCGGCTGGTGGTCACCACGGGCGCGCTCGGGCGGCTCAAGGGCCAGCAGCTGGACGCCGTGCTCGCGCACGAGCAGGGTCACGCGGCCGCGCGGCACGACTGGCTGCTGCACTGCTCGCGGGCGCTGTCGGGGGCGTTTCCGCAGGTCCCCGTCTTCGCCGCCTTCGAGGCGCAGATGCACCGGCTGGTCGAGCTGGCCGCCGACGACGTGGCATCGCGGCGGTACGGGCGGCTCACCGTGGCGCTGGCGCTGGTCGGCCTGAACGAGGACCGCGGGGTGTTCGGGCCCTGCCCGACCCCGCACGCGCACGTCCCTCAGCGGGTGCGCCGACTGCTGGCGGCCACGCCCCGGCTCTCCGCCGTACGCCGACTGCGGCTGACGGCACTGGCGGCGCTGGTGCCGGCGGTTCCGGTGCTGGTGGCGTTCGTACCGGGGCTCAGCGCCCTCGCGTAGGAGCGGCGGGGCGGCTCTCGGCCGCCGGAGGGCGACATCCGGTCGGGAACGGCCGGTGGTGGGCGATCCCCCGCGTCGCCCACCACCGGTCGGCCCGTGCGCTGAGTATATTGGCTCGGAGCCAGTCAACGCAGGAGTAAGCATGGTCCCGCGCAGCGCATCGGTCAATGAAGAATTGCGCAGACGTTCCCGGGAGCGGCTGCTGCAGGCCACCGTCGAACTCGTCGGTGAACGGGGTTACGAGGCCACGACCCTCGGGGACATCGCGGTCCGGGCGGGGGCGGCGCGCGGCCTGGTGTCGTACTACTTCCCGGGCAAGCGCCAGTTGCTGCAGTCGGCGGTGCACCGCCTCATGTACCGGACCCTGCGCGAGGCGCTGGAGCGCGAGCCGAAGCCCGCCGGAGCGGACGCCGGGCGGGAGCTGCTGGCCCGGGCCATCGACGCGGTCCTCGGGCTGGCGCTGGAGCAGCCGCTGCTGATGCGCACGCACATGGCGGGCATCCTCTCGAACGAGGGGTTCGTCCAGTGCCCGGAACAGCGGCAGCTGGCGGAGCTGCTGCGGGAGACCGTGGCCCGCCGCGGCGCGGGTGATCCGGACACGGATCCCGACCGCGACTATCCGCTGCTGCGGGCGCTGCTGATGGGCGCGGTGTTCGCCGTCCTGCTGCCGGGGGCGCCCATGGCCGCGGCCCGGCTGCGGGCGGAGCTGTTCCAGCGGTACGGGCTGGAGTGGGAGATGGGGGTCCCGCCGGACGGGGGCCCGCCCGACGGAACGTTCCTCTAGGTTCAGTGGTAGTCGGGCTGCGACTGGACGTTCAGCCGGTCCGTCCAGACCCACTTGGCGCTCTCGGTGCGCCAGTCGTCCAGGCGCAGCACGTCGAGGCCCTTGGTGATGTCGTTCGCGTAGATGTGGCCGTTGTAGTAGTACGCCGACCAGGCTCCGCCGAGGCTCAGCGCGTCGGTGCTGAGCGGGCCGCGCTCGAAGTAGGCGATCTCCTTCGGGCGGGTGGAGTCGGTGAAGTCCCAGACGGACACGCCGCCCTGGTACCAGGCCTGCACCATGATGTCGCGGCCGCCGCCGACCGGGACGAGCGAGCCGTTGTGGGCGACGCAGTTCTCGGTGTCGGCCTGGTGGCGCGGGATCTTGTAGTAGCCGCGGAAGACGAGCTTGCGCTGGTCGCCGCGTCCGGTGATGTCGTAGATGCCGTCGGCCCCGCGGTTCGGGCCGGTGGCCTCGTTGCAGGTGGCGGCGCCGCCACCGCCCAGTTCGTCGGTGAACACCACCTTGTCCGCGCGCTCGTTGAAGGTCGCCGAGTGCCAGAAGGCGAAGTTCACGTTGTCCTGCACGCGGTCGATCACGCGCGGCCGCTCGGGTTCGCTGATGTCGAAGAGGATGCCGTCACCCATGCAGGCGCCCGCGGCCAGGTCCTTCGAGGGCAGCACGGTGATGTCGTGGCAGCCGGTGGTCTTGGACACCCCGGGGTTGGTGGGAGCTCCCGGGTTGCCGCCGTCGGGGAAGAGCACCGGGAAGCCGACGACCGCCGACTGCCGGGGGTCCTTCTTCGGGACCTTGACGACGGAGATGCCGTCGTGCGGCGGCAGGCAGTCCGGGAAGGCCTCGCTCGGCGAGTACGAGGAAACGTAGAGGTAGATGTCCCCGCGCTTGCCCGGCACGAGCGTGTGGGTGTGGGAACCACAGGCCGTCTCCACGGACTTGATGTACTTGGGGTTCTTCTTGTCGCGGACGTCGAAGATCTTGATGCCTTCCCACGACGACTTCTCGGTCGCGGGCTGCGAGACGCTGTTGCAGGAGTCGTCGCTGCGCGAGGAGTCGGTGGAGAGGAAGAGGAGGTCGCCGGAGACGGAGATGTCGTTCTGGCCGCCGGGGCAGAGCACCGTGGTGACGGTCTTGGGGGCGTTCGGGTTGCCGATGTCGTAAATGGTGAAGCCGTCGTAGCTGCCCGCGTAGGCGTACCGGCCCTGGAAGGCGATGTCGGAGTTGATCGCGGCGGGGTTGGCGCCGGGGATGTTGCCCAGCGGCGTGATGTTGCGGCTGTGGACGATCTCGTCGCGTCCGGGGATGTCGGAGGAGACGGTTCCGGTGGCCGGGGGGCCGGCGGCGCTGCGGCCGGGCGCCGCCGGGGTCAGGTCGCCGGGATCGGGGGTGGCGGAAGCGGGGGCCGCGACGGCGAGCAGCGCCACGAGGAGTCCGGCCGCTGCGGCGGCCGCGGCGAGGGTCCGCGGGCGCGCTCTGCGGGGACGGGACGCGACGGCCAGGGCGGGTGAGTCGGGTGAGTCGGGTGAGTCGGGTGAGTCGGGTGAGTCGGGTGAGTCGGGTGAGTCGGGTGAGTCGGGTGAGGCTAACGGGACTGACGAGGTCAAAGTGTCCTCCCTTGGGGGTGTTCCGACCCCTCTCGGCGGGAACGGAACCGGTACCCCCGTCTCCGGCAGTATGTTCCTCTGCATGCCCATGACAACAGAGCGCATGACGGCACACGTGCTCCACCGGTGCGCCGGGGTGGTCCTGGCCACCGTGTCCGCCTTCGGCCTGACCGCCTGCCAGGGAGGCGGAGACGACGGGTCCGCCGCCGGACCGGTGGTGATCGCCCCGGGCCGGCCGGGTGAGCAGTCCCGCACCCTCTCCCCCGGCCAGGCGGCGCGGGAACGACCCGACGACAGTCCGAACGCCGCCGACCGGAGCTACGTGCGCCGCATGACCGAGCACCACCGGCAGGCCCTGACGATGAGCGCACTGGCGCCGCAGCGGGCCTCGGCCGAGCCGGTCAAGCGGCTCGCCGAACGGATCGCCGCGGCCCAGGGGCCGGAGATCAAGGTCATGGAGAGCTGGCTGGCCAGGTACCCGGAGCGGGGCACGGCGACCGCGGGGACCGGCGTCCCGGCACCGGGCGCGGCGACCGGCGGACCGGCGCCGCACGACCACGGCGGGGCGCCGATGCCCGGCATGGCCACCGAGCAGCAGCTCCAGGAGCTGGCACGGGCCTCGGGCCCGGACTTCGACCGGCTCTTCCTGCGGCTCATGATCGCCCACCACCAGGGGGCCGTGACCATGGCCGGTGAGGCCCTCGCGGGCGGGAACAACGGGGCGGTCGAGGAGATGGCGAACGAAGTGGTGGCGCAGCAGAGCGCCGAGGTCAGCCGGATGCGCGCGATGGGCTGACGGTCCGCGGCGGCGGTGCCATGCTGGATCCCTCTGCGGAAGGAGACCCTCCGTGCTTCGTGTCGCCGTGGTCGGTTCGGGCCCGAGCGGGGTCTACGCCGCACAGGCGCTGGTCCAGCAGCGCGAGGTGCCGGGCGTGCGGGTCGACGTACTGGACCGGCTGCCGTGCCCGTACGGCCTGGTGCGCTACGGCGTGGCTCCGGACCACGAGAAGATCAAATCGCTCCAGGGGAGTCTGCGGACCGTGCTGGAGGACGAGCGGATCCGCTTCCTCGGCAACGTCGAGGTAAGCGGGGACCGGCTGACCGCCCGGCGGCTGCTGGAGCTGTACCACGCGGTCGTGTACTGCGTGGGCGCCGCCCGGGACCGGCCGCTCGGGATCCCGGGCGAGGAGCTGGCCGGGGTGCGTTCCGCCACCGAGTTCGTCTCCTGGTACAGCGCGCACCCTGACGCGGCGGCGGACGACTTCGACCTGGCGGGCGTGCGGTCGGCGGTGGTGATCGGAGCGGGGAACGTCGCCGTGGACGTGACGCGGATCCTGGCCCGCGCGGTCACGGACCTACGGCCCACCGACATGCCGGAACCGGCCCTCGGAGTGCTGGCCGGCAGCGGGCTCCGCGAGGTGGCCATGGTGGCCCGGCGCGGGCCCTCGCAGGGCAGGTTCACCACGAAGGAGCTGCGCGAACTCGGCACCCTGCCCGGCGTGGACACGGTGGTGCGGGCCGGCGAACTGGCCCTGGACCCCGCCTACGCCGATCCGGCGGCCGCGGCCGCGCTGCCCGCCGTGAACCGGCGGAACGTGGAGGTACTGCGCGACTGGACGGCCCACCGGCCGCGGGAGGGGGCGCGGCGGATCACCCTGCGGTTCTTCCTGCGGCCCGTGGAGGTCCTGGGCGGGCCGGACGGCCGGGTGAGCGGGGTGCGCTTCGAGCGGACCGCCCCGGACGGGCACGGCGGGGTGTCGGGGACCGGCGCCTACGAGGACCTCGGCGCCGAGCTGGTGCTGCGGTCGGTCGGATACCAGGGCGTGGCGCTGCCCGGACTGCCCTTCGACGCGGCGCGCGGTACGGTCCCGCACGCGGCGGGCCGGGTCCTGCGCGACGGCCGGGTCTCCCGCGGCGAGTACGTGGCCGGCTGGATCAAGCGCGGCCCGACCGGGGTGATCGGCACCAACCGGCCCTGCGCGAAGGAGACGGCGTCCTCGCTGCTCCAGGACGCGGGCGCGCTGGCCGGGCGGGAGCTGCCCGGAGACCCGCTGGACGCCCTGCGCGCCGCGGGCCTGAGCCCGGTGCTGTGGCCGGGCTGGCTGGCGATCGAGACGGCGGAGTCCTCGCTCGGGCTGTCGCTGGGCCGCCGCTCGGTGAAGATCCCGGACTGGCCGGGCCTCCTCACGGCGGCGGCCACGGCGGAGTAGACGTCGAGCCGGTGCGCCCGGCCGGCCGGGGCCGGGGCCGGGCTTCGGCCAAGGCTACGTTTGCGGCCGGGTCCGGGGCTTCTGGAACAGGGCGCTCCAGAGGAAGGGTTCGCCGAAGCGCGGGGAGGCGGGCGGCTCGTCGTTCATCCGGCGCAGTTCGACCACCGTCAGATCGGCGAAGATCGCGCGGAGCGACTCCGCCGTGTAGGCGAGGCCGCCGTGCAGCCGGGCCTGGCCGTAGAACTCGGCGTCGGAGAGCTCGGATCCCATGCCCGCCTCGCCGGCGGCGAAGCAGGTGAGCGAGAAGTGGCCACCAGGGGCCAACGCTCTTTCCAGCAGCGCGAGGTAGCTGATCCGGCGGTGCGGCGGCAGGTGGTGGAAGCAGCCCGAGTCGACGATCAGGTCGTAGGCCCCACCCCAGCCGGCCGGGTCGGGGTCGAAGATGTCGCCGTGGTGGAACCGGACGTCGAGACCCGCCTCCGCCGCCCGCTCCCCGGCCCAGGCGAGGGCCGCCGGGGACAGGTCGACCGCGTCCACCTCGAAGCCGAGCGAGGCGAGGTGAAGGGCATTGCGGCCGGGCCCGCAGCCGAGTTCGAGCGCGCGGCCGGGCCGGATCAGGCCGCGGTCGAGCGCCTCGGCGAGGTGCTCGTCCGGTGCAGCCACGAAGAACGGCACGGACCTGCTCCGGTCCGCGTAGAACCCGTCCCACCAGTCGGCCGCGCCGGCCGTCCAGCGGTCGGACTCCGGCGCGAACAGGCCGTCCATGAGCCGCAGCACGTCGTCGATGGTGCGGATGTTCCGGTCCATCCGGTCCCCCTTTCCCCGAGAGCACGACCGTAGGCCGAACGGCGACGAAAGGCCAGGTCAGGCCCTTCGCGGGGAGGCCGGTGGGGCCGCTCTGACGGCCCGCCGCCCGCCGCGCCACGCCCCCGTCCGGGCGTCGGCCGAAAGATCACGGAAGGGGCCGCGGAGGGGCCGCACGGGCCCTTCGGAAGCCCGGCCGGGGAGGGTTTCCGAACGCACGCCCCCGCCTGCCGCGCGGACAGGGAGGAGAGCACCCGGGGCACCCGAGCGACGCCCCGGCGCCCCGACCGGCCGGCGCGCCCCGCCCCGGCGCCCCGGCGTCTCGGCCGCCCCACGCGCGGGGCGGCCGAGACGCCGGACCGGTCAGCCCGCCGTGCGCTCGGCCTCGGCGGAGGCGGCCGTCAGGATGCCGTCGAGGAGGCCCGGGAAGAGGGCGTCCAGGTCGTCCCGGCGCAAGTCGTTCAACTTGGTGGTGCCCCGGTAGGTCTGGCGCACGACGCCACTCTCGCGCAGGACCCGGAAGTGGTGCGTGGTGGTCGACTTGGTCACCGGCAACTCGAAGTACGAGCAGGCCAGTTCGCCGCTGCCCCCCGCCAGTTCGCGGACGATGGACAGCCGCACCGGGTCGGACAGGGCGTGCAGCACGCTTTCCAGCCGGATCTCGGCAGGGCTCGGGTGGTCGAGGGAACGGGCGGTGGCACTGGGCTCCGTCATCTGTACTCCTCCACTCGCTGGACACCACGATGGTACGAGAACCATCGTAGTACATGGTTCGAGTGGAGAACCGGTGGACGGCGCCCCGCGCGGCCTCTCGGACGGGTCACGACCGGTGGTACTGGTTCGGGCGTCGGATCTCGGCCCCCAGCTCGCCCGCCGCCCGCCGCGCCCAGTGCGGGTCGCGCAGCAGCTCGCGGCCCAACAGCACCGCGTCCGCCTCACCGTTGGCCACGATCTTCGCGGCCTGCGCCGGCTCGGTGATCAGGCCCACGGCGGCCGTGTCGAGCCCGGCCTCCGCCTTGACCCGCGCGGCGAACGGCACCTGGTAGCCGGGGCCGACGGGTATCCGGGCGTGCGGGGCGAGGCCGCCGCTGGAGACGTCGAGGAGGTCCACCCCGTGCTCCCGGAGCACGGACGCCAGGCGGACCGTCTCGTCGGCCGTCCACCCGTCCCCCTCCAGCCAGTCGGTGGCGGATATCCGGAAGAACAGCGGGAGTTCCTCGGGCCACTGCGCCCGCACGGCGTCCACCACCTCCAGGGCGAAGCGGATCCGGTTCTCGAAGGACCCGCCATAGGCGTCGGTGCGGCGGTTGCTGTGCGGGGAGAGGAACTCGCCGATCAGGTAGCCGTGGGCGCCGTGGATCTCGACGACCTGGTACCCCGCCGCCAGCGCGCGCCGTGTGGCGGCCGCGAACTGCTCCACGACCTCCTGGATCTGCGCCACCGTCAGCTCGTGCGGCACGGGGTGGTCCTCCGCGAAGGGCACCGCGCTCGGGGCGCTCGCCCGCCAGCCGCCGTCCTCCGCGCCGATCGGGGCTCCGCCCTTCCACGGTGCGTCGGTGGACGCCTTCCGCCCCGCATGGGCGATCTGGACGCCGGGCACGGTGCCCTGCGCCTTCAGGAATCCGGTGATCCGGCGCAGCGCCTCGACCTGGGTGTCGTTCCAGATGCCGAGGTCATAGGGGGAGATCCGGCCCTCCGGGGAGACCGCAGTGGCCTCCTGGATGATCAGGCCGGTGCCACCGACCGCGCGGGCCGCGTAGTGCGCGAAGTGCCAGTCGCCGGCCACACCCGCCTGCGGGCCCGCGGGCTCGGCGCTGTACTGGCACATCGGAGCCATCCAGACGCGATTGGGCGCGGTCACCGAACGCAGGGTGTAGGGCTCGAACAGGCTGGCACTCATCTTGGATCTCCACGGGACGCGGCTGACGGATGCCGGGTCCGGCAGCCGGAGCGGCCGGGCACGGCACCTAAGTACGAGATACACCGTACTACGGAATCCCTCGTACTACGAGACCTCTCGTACGAGTTCTTCGAGTTCCGTCCGCAGTGCCTCCGCCAGCGCCTCCAGATCCGGCACGGCGGCGGCGTCGGCCACCAGCCCGAAGTGGACGGTCCCCCGGTAGCTGGAGACCGCGACGGCCAGCGCGTGCCCCTGGGCCAGGGGAGCCAGGGGGTAGATCCGGCGGACCGGGCTGCCGCCGAGCGAGAAGCTCAGCCCCGGCAGCGGCACGCTCGTGACCAGGATGTCGAAGAGCAGCCGCGCCGCCTGGGCCAGCAGCGGCCCGCCGAGCCGGTGGCCGAGCGGGTGCACGTGGTCGGCGAGCAGGGCGACGGCCCCCGCACCCCGGGCCGGCCCCGCCTCCTTGTTCCGGTCCATGTCGGCCCGTACCGCGTCCAGGCGGCGCAGGGGCTCGCTCTCGGCCACCGGCAGCCGCAGCAGGTAACCGGAGAGCCGGTTGCCCGCGCCGGACCCGTCCCGGGAGCGGCGCCGGGAGACGGGGATCAGGGCGCGCGGCCCGGACGCCCCGCCCACCGGTTCCCCGCGCCCGGCCAGCCAGCGCCGCAGGGCCCCCGCGACGAGGGCGATCAGCACGTCGTTGACCGTGCCCCCGGCGGCCTTGCGGACCCGGTTCACGTCGTCGAGGTCGAGCGCGACCCCGGCCAGCGCCCTGCTCCCCGCCGCACCGCCGCTCTCGGCGCTCAACCCGTCGGGAACGCCCAGGGGCAGCCCCGACCGGGCCACGGCGGCGCCGATCTCCAGGGCCTGGCCGACGTCCTGGGCGCGCGCCGCCAGGGTGCCGGGCAGCCGCCGCAGAGCCGAGCGGGGCTCCGCCGCGGGGCGGCCTGGGCGCGGCCCGGGCGCCCGGGCCGCGGGGCGCGCGGAGCCCCGTACCGGCAGCCCCTCGTCGAAGAGACCGGCGGCGAGCGCGAGCACGCCGAGTCCGTCGGACAGCGCGTGGTGGAACTTGAACAGCACGGCGAAGGTCTCCGGGTCCGGCCCGGCCAGCACATGGGCCTCCCACGGCGGCAGCCCCCGCTCCAGCGGCCGGGCCATCAGCGGTCCGGCGGCGGCGTGCGGATCGGCGTCGCCGTGGAGGTCGGTGTGCGCGTGCCGGACGAGGAAGACGTGCCGGGCCGGGTCGAAGTCGCGGGCGGGTGACCAGGCGGCCGCGCCCACCGGCAGCAGGACGTCGTGGATCCGGCGGCGCAGCCGGGGCACGTCGGCGCAGCGCTCCGCGATCAGCTCCGCGGCCCGGGCGGCCGCGTCCGGACCGGCGGCCTCGAACACGCCGAGCGCGCCGAGGTGCATGGGATGGGAGGCGGATTCGATCCGCCAGAAGGCGAGGTCGAGCGGAGGGAGGTGCTCGATGGCCACGGATCGCCTCTCACAGGGCAGCAGAAGCCAGAAGTGAACCCTTTACGCCTCCGTACGATCAAGTAACCAGCAGACACGATCGCATTCCCGGCCCCTATCGATCAGCAGGTCAGATGCCCCGCCACGCCCCGCAGCGCCTGCCGGGCCGCTGTCAGTGGTCGGGTGCAGACTGGCCGGAAAGGCAATGTCCCCGAGGACAACGACGTCCGGGAGGTGTCGGCCATGGCCGACGTACTACTGCTCGCAGGAACCCGCAAAGGACTCTTCATCGGCCGCCGGGGGTCCGACGGCCACTGGCGGTTCGAGGATCCGCACTTCAACGCGCAGGCCGTCTACGCCGTGGCCATCGACCGGCGCGGGCCCGCGCCCCGACTGCTGGTCGGCGCGGACAGCCTGCACTGGGGACCCTCCGTCTTCCGCTCCGACGACCTCGGGGCGACCTGGCACGAACCGGCCGCGCCCGCGGTCAAGTTCCCCCAGGACACGGGCGCCTCCCTGGAGCGGGTCTGGCAGCTGCATCCGGCCGGGCCCGAGGCCCCCGGCGTGGTGTACGCGGGGACCGAGCCGGCGGCGCTGTTCCGCTCCGCCGACCGGGGCGAGACCTTCGAGCTGGTGCGCCCGCTGTGGGAGCATCCGACCCGCTCGGCCTGGGTGCCCGGGGGCGGCGGAGAGGCCGTGCACACCGTGATCACCGACCCGGCCCGCCCCGAGGCGGTCACCGTCGCGGTCTCCACGGCCGGGGTCTTCCGCACCGAGGACGGCGGGGAGAGCTGGACGCCGTCCAACCACGGCGTCTCGGCCGTCTTCCTGCCCGACCCGCAGCCCGAGTTCGGCCAGTGCGTCCACAAGATCGCCCAGGACGCGGGCGACCGGAAGCGCCTCTACCTGCAGAACCACTGGGGCGTCTACCGCAGCGACGACGCGGGCGCGCGGTGGACGGACATCGGCGGCGGCCTGCCCTCCGACTTCGGGTTCGCGGTGGCCGCCCACCCCCACCGGCCGGACACCGCCTACGTCTTCCCGCTCAACGCCGACTCCGACCGGGTCCCGGCCGGACACCGCTGCCGGGTCTTCCGCACCCGGGACGCGGGCGCCACCTGGGAGCCGCTGAGCGCGGGCCTGCCCTCCGGCGACCACTACGGGACGGTGCTGCGCGACGCGCTCTGCACGGACGACGCCGACCCGGCGGGCATCTACTTCGGCAACCGCAACGGCGAGTTGTACGCCAGCGCCGACGACGGCGACAGCTGGGAGCTGCTGGCCGGACACCTGCCCGACGTGCTGTGCGTCCGGGCCGCCGTGATGGAGGGGCCGTTGGCGTGAACGGACGCCGCGTGCGGATCAACTAGAGTGACGCGGCGTGGCAGCACGACCTTTGAACGAGATCGTCGAGCCGGGCTGGGCCCGTGCTCTGGAACCGGTGGCGGAGCAGATCGCCGCGATGGGCGAGTTCCTGCGCGCCGAGATAGCGGCGGGCCGGACGTACCTGCCGAGCGGCGCGAACGTCCTGCGCGCCTTTCAGCAGCCCTTCGACGAGGTGAAGGTCCTCATCGTCGGGCAGGACCCCTACCCCACGCCGGGGCACGCGGTCGGGCTGTCGTTCTCGGTGGCCCCCGACGTGCGCCCGGTTCCCGGGAGCCTGGACAACATCTTCCGGGAGCTGCACAGCGACCTCGGCGTGCCCCGACCCGCGAACGGCGACCTGACCCCGTGGACCCGCCAGGGCGTCCTGCTGCTCAACCGGGCCCTGACCACGGCTCCGCGCAAACCGGCCGCCCACCGCGGCAAGGGCTGGGAGGCGGTGACGGAGCAGGCGATCCGCGCCCTGGTGGCACGGGGCAAGCCGCTGGTGTCGGTGCTCTGGGGCCGGGACGCCCGCAATCTGCGGCCCCTGCTGGGGGAGCTGCCCGCCCTGGAGGCGGCGCACCCGTCCCCGATGTCGGCCGACCGCGGGTTCTTCGGGTCCAGGCCGTTCAGCAGGGCGAACGACCTGCTGGTCCGCCAGGGATCACAGCCTGTGGACTGGCGCTTGCCGTCCGTCAGTTGATCGTATCTGACCTTCACCGGATAAATGCGGACAGATGCCGCCCGAGTGGGCCCTGCCCGAACAGCCGGTACGGGAATGCCAGTAGCATGCGGCGCCATGAGCTCCCCCACTGGGCCCGCGAATGGCCTGCCCGTACGAATGCCGCGACCCCGCCAGACCGGACGGCACCGCCGGCCCGAGCCCGCGGTGGCGCCCGAGGGCGCGCCCGCGCTGGTACTCGCCGTGCCCGGTGCCCCTTCGGCCGCCTCGCGGGGGTACGCGGAGGAGATCCTGAGCATCGGGCGCTCCGAGCTGCCCGGCCTGGACGCGCACGTCGGTTTCCTGGACGGCGATGACACCGAGGGCGCCGAGTTCCCCGCCCTGTCGGCCGTCCTGACCGCGATCGGGCACCAGCGCGCGGCGCGCGCCGAGTTCGCCCGCGCGACCGGCCAGGACGTGCCCCCGCCGAGCGGCCCCGACGCCGTGGTGGTTCCGCTGCTGGTGGGCCCGGACGGCGATCTGCTGCGCCGGATCCGCCAGGCCATGATGGACTGTGCCGCCGCCGTGGAGCTTGCCGACGTCCTCGGCCCGCACCCGCTGCTCGCGGAGGCCGTGCACGTGCGCCTCTCCGAGGCGGGCCTGGCCCGGGCCGACCGGGCCCGGCTGTTCACGGTGACCACGGCCGCCGACGGGATCATCCTGGCCACCACCGGTGGGCCGGAGGCCGTCCAGGCCGCCGGGATCACCGGGATGCTGCTGGCCGCGCGCCTCGCGGTGCCCGTCATGGCCGCCGCCCTGGACCAGGAGGGCTCCGTGGCCGCCGTCGCCGACGAGCTGCGCCAGTCTTCCGGCGCCGTCCAGCTGGCGCTGGCCCCGTACCTGATCGGCCCGGAGGCCGCCGACGGTCTCATCGACACCGCGTGCAAGGAGGCGGGCTGCGCCACGGCCGACGCGCTCGGTGCCTACCCGGCGCTCGGCAAGCTCGCCGTGGCGCAGTACAGCCGCGCCGCGGGGATCTCCCTGGAGACCCCGGTGCACTGATCCGTGCCCGCACGCGATGAGGGCCCGCCCCCGGATCATCGGATCCGCGGGCGGGCCCTCGCGCTGCCGGAGCGGGATGGGCCGCGCCGTCGGGGCCGGGCCGTCAGCCGGCCGGGCCGTCAGCCGAAGACCACGCAGGTGGCCGCCGGCACCGGGACGGACCCGGCGCGCTGCGGCAGGCCGGTCAGCGGGTCCACGTCGAACCAGGTGATGTCCCCGGAGTGCTCGTTGGCCGCGTACAGCCGCTGCCCGGCCGGATCGAGCACCAGGTCGCGGGGCCAGCGGCCGCCGCACGGGACCGTGCCCGTGAGCCGCGGCTCGGCGCCCTCCCCGGGGAGGGCGAAGGCGGCGATGAAGTCGAGGCCGCGGACGGCCGCCCAGAGGAACCGGCCGTCGGGCGAGACCCTGACGGCCGAGGGTGAGGGCCGTACGGCCCCTGAGCCGCCCTCTGGGGCGACCGGAACCTCGCCGACCGGTTCCACTGCCCCGGTGGCCGCGTCCCACCGGCAGACGGTCAGCAGCGGCCGCAGTTCGTTCAGTACGTAGAGCAGCGCGCCGCCGGGGTGGAAGGCGAGGTGGCGGGGACCGTTGCCCGCGGGCAGGACGACTTCGGAGTGCACCCGCAGTGCTCCGGTGACCGGGTCGAGCGCGCACACCCGTAGCGAGTCGGTGCCGAGGTCCACACTGAGCACCCAGCGCCCGCCGGGGTCGGGCAGCACCTGGTGGGCGTGCGGCTCCGCCTGGCGGTCGGCGTCGGGGCCCGAACCGTGGTGGCGCAGCACCGAAGCCGGTCCGGTGGGGCGCCCGTCGGCGGCGAGGGCGAGCGTACTGACGCTGCCCGAGGTGTAGTTGGCGGTGACCAGGTGGCTCCCGGTGACGCTGAGGTGCGTGGGGCCGGAGGCGTCCACGGCGACCGGGGAGCCGATCGGTACGAGCCCTTCCGTGTCGGAGGGCCGGAAGGCGCCGACGGCGCCGTGCTTGGTCTCGCTGACCGCGTAGAGCATCCCGCCGTCCGCGCCGAGCGCCAGGTAGGAGGGGTCGGCGAGGGCGCCGGTGGTGGCGATCGGGGTCAGGGCGCCGGTCGCCGGGTCGATGGCGGCGGTGGTGACGCCGCCCCCGCCGGTCGAGGTGAACGAGCCGATGTACGCACGCCGCCCCCGCGTCCCGCCGGGATCTCCGGCCGGGGCGCCGGGACCGCCCGCGCTGCCGTGGCCGTCCGCCGTACCCGCACCCGCATGTCCGTTGCCCCGGTCCGTACTTGCCACGGTGTTCTCCCTCTCCGCCGGTTCGTCGGGCCGACGGTAACAGAGGGGTCTAGACCAGATCCCGCCCCATCGCCCGTTCCCGCGCCCCGGTGTGCTGGACGTACGCCGGGCTCTGGCGCCGGTCCTCGTAGGTGCGGTGGAAGACCGGGGTCGCGGAACCCGACATGGGGGGCACGATCCAGGACCAGTCCGCCCCCACCGCGCGCCCCTTGCGCTCCTCCCGGTCGATGTGGGACAGGAATCGCCGGGACTCGGTGTGGTGGTCGGCGATGGTGACCCCGGCGCGGTCGAAGGAGTCGAGCACCGCCCGGTTCAGCTCCACCATCGCCCGGTCCTTCCACAGCGAACGGTCGCTGGAGGTGTCCAGCCGCAGTCGACGGGCCACCTCGGGCAGCAGGTTGTAGCGGTCCTCGTCGCCGAGGTTGCGGGAGCCGATCTCGGTCCCCATGTACCAGCCGTTGAAGGGGGCGGCCGGGTAGTGGATGCCGCCGATCTCCAGGCACATGTTGGAGATGGCCGGGACGGCGTGCCAGCGCAGTCCCCAGTCCGCCCAGCCGTCGCCCTCGGGGTGGCGGATGGGGACTTCCAGCACGGCGTCCTCGGGGAGGTCGAACCACCGCGGCTTGTCGTCGCAGCCCTGCACCACCAGCGGCAGCAGGTCGAAGGCGCCGCCGCGGCCCCCCGTCCAGCCGAGCCGGCACAGGGCGCGGGTCAGGGACGCGTTGCGCGGGTCGCCGACGGGGATCGAGTCCTCGTCGCCGTACCCGGCGTAGCGGATGAGCTGCTCGCTCCAGATGAGCGGGCCGGGGCGCCGGGGGGTGTCCGGGGCGAAGACGGTGATCGTGGGCCGCACCCGGCCGCCGTTGGTCGCGTCCCGCAGGTGCTCGAAGCACTCGGCGGCGATCTCGTCGGCGCCGGTGAGGCCCCTGCGGTCGCGCACCCGCAGGGAGTTCCAGTACAGCCTGCCTATGCACCGGTTGCTGTTGCGCCACGCGACGCGGGCGCCGTGGACGACCTCGTCGTGGGTGTGCCGGTAGGTTCCGGTCTCCGCCAGCTGGGTCCGTACGGCGTCGAGGCGGCGGGCCGGATCCCCGGCTTCCGGATTCTCCCGGTGGAACAGCTGAATGAATTCCCGCGCCTCTTCCCACACCTGGCGGGCCGTCGACGGCTGATGCAGAATTTCCATTTCGCCTGGTTACCCCCTGTACCCGCAGATCCACCCTGTACATGTCAGATGCATGTGCGATGGCCCACCACCCTTTCTACGGGTCGCAGGTCAGCGGCGTCCGGCAGCTCACCCGGGAACCTTCGTTCGAGTGAACCGCCCTCATCCGCCTGCGGAATCAGGGGTTGTGCCATAGGGTCCGCGACGACGCCGCGGCGCTCACCAGCCTCAGCCGGCGCCGATCAGCGGCGAGGGGCGTTCCGAACGCAGCGGGTGGGCGAGCTCGGCGAGCGCCCGTTCCAGCCCGTGCAGATGGGCGAGCGCGGGCTCGGTCAGGGCCGGCGCGGTCGCGGCGGCCACGGGCTCCCGGTCGTGGCGGAGCCCGGTCATGGGCGCGGTGAGGGCCTCGACGGCGGCCTCCACCCGCCAGCACGCGGCGGCCAGGCGCGCGTCGTGGGAGGCCGCGGGGTCGGCCGCGACGGCGGCGAGGCCGCGCACCTCGCGGGCGCAGTCGTCCAGCAGCGCGATGACCCGGCGGGCGCGGGCCCGGCGGTCCCGGAAGGGACTGAGCGGGTGCACCAGGGGGGCGAGCGCCATCCGGACGCGCGCCAGCAGCAGCTCCAGCTCGGCGGCGTGCGGAGCGGGGTCCGCGGTGGGCGAGCCCGCGAGGCGGGCGGCGGCGGCCGCGGTGGCCGCGTGCACGCAGCGCAGGGCGCGCTGGATCCAGGCGTCGTTGGTGGCGTGGGTGGTGACGGGCAGGACGAGGACCACGGCGAGCGCGGCGCACACCGCCCCGACCCCGGTCTCCACCAGGCGCAGGACCAGCAGGGCCGGGTTCAGGACGCCGAGGAGGCCGTAGAGCAGCCCGGCCATGACGGTGACGGCGAGCATCATCCAGCTGTACGACACGGCGGCGGTGTAGAAGATGCCGAAGACGCAGAGCGCGACCAGCGCGGCCGTGGGCGCGGGGGCGCCGTGCAGCGGGATCGCGATCAGCAGACCGACGACGATGCCGATCACCGTGCCGAGGACCCGGCGGAAACCGCGGACCAGGGTCTCGCCCCGCGAGGTGGTGTTGACGAAGATCCACCAGGTGGTGCCGACGGCCCAGTACCAGCGGTCCTCGGAGAAGGACTGGCCCAGCGACAGGGCGACCGCGCAGGCGGCCGTGGCCTGGAGGGCCTGGCGGGTGGTGGGCCGGGCGAGGCCGCGCCCGGGCAGCCCCGGCGGGACGGCGGGGGGCGGATCGCGCCGCTCGATGGGCCACAGCAGGAACCGGACGGCGCCCGCGGCCGTCAGCGCCAGCGCGACGGCGGCGTACAGCTCGGGCAGCTGGGCGGGGACGGCGTGCAGGAACTGGGTGATGAAGAAGCTCATGAAGGCGAAGATGCCGAGCGCGTGGCCGCGCGGACCCCAGCGGCGGGCGTAGACCCCGCCGAGGACGACGGCGAGGAAGGCCGCGTCGCGCGCGAGGGGGGCGCCGTGCAGGGAGGTGGCCAGGGCGAACACCGGGAAACCGGCCACCGGCAGCAGGGCCGTCGTCACGCGCTGGGCGCGCACGCCGGGGTCGGTGACCGTGAACAGGGCGAGCAGTGCCGCCAGGCCCGCCGTGATGGAGGCGGGGAGTGACAGGCCGCAGCCTTCGGCGGCGGCGACGGCGAGGCCGACCCCGGTCACCGCGCGCAGCGAGGTGCGCAGTCTCAGGCGCCCCGGATCCGGAGCCACGAACATCCTCTTCACGGCGGTGTGCCGCCCCCCTTGCGATCGTGCGCTCGCCGGTCCCGCGGCGGCCCGGGGTGGTGGGCGTGGGCGGACACGGCGAAGGCACCGTGCTCCGGAGCGGCCTCGTCGCCGTCCGGCGCCGCACGGCGCCGTAAGTACATGGATACGGCACAGATAACCATCCGGAGGCCCGTCGGCTCAACTCGGTGCTGCTCGGGTGGGCCATTGGCCCAGCCGGATGCCCGCACGAGCGGCCACTGGCGGACCGGCGGCTCAGCAGGGGGGCGGTCTCACACGGCGAGGGCGCGGACCTCGGCCACGGCCCCCGGGAGCCAGTCCGCGACCCGGGTGAAGCCGAAGCCGAGGCGGGCGGCGCGGCCGTTGTCCATCGCGTAGCCGCGGTCGAAGGAGAACGGGGAGGCGGCGGCGCCCGCCACCGTGCGGTAGCGGGGGCGCGTGCCGGTCGCGGCCGCGATCAGTTCGCACAGACCGGTGACGTCGAGCGCTCCGTGGGAGGCGGCGTTGACGGGCCCGGTGAAGGTGCCCGCCGCCGCCCAGCGCAGGAACGCGGCGATCTCCTCGTGGTGGACGAAGGAGGTCGAAAAGGGGTCGGGGTGGACGTCGATGGGCCGGCCGGCCGCGACCCGCTCGACGTAGTGCGCGAGGCGCCCGGTGAAGTCCGCGCCTCCCCCGCCGAGCACGTGGGCCGTCCGGACGGACACCGTGTCGAACTCCGGCTCGCCCAGCAGGACCGCTTCGGCCCGGCGCTTGCCCTCGGCGTAGGCGGTCGCGGGATCCGGCGCGGCCACATCCCGCGCCGGGGGCAGCGCGGTGAGGTCGAGGCGGTCCTCGGTGACCGGCACACCCGCGGGGTCGGGCGGGGGGACGGCGAAGGTCGCGGGGTCGTACACCTCCATCGTGGAGGTCATCACGTACCGGCCGGTGCGTCCGGCGAAGACGCGGCGGGCGAGCGCGGCCTGGCGCGGGGTGTAGCAGACCTGGTCGACGACCACGTCGAAGGTGCGCGCGCCGAGGGCCTCGCGCAGCTGCCGTTCGTCGTCGCGGTCGGCCACGAGGCGGGTGGTGCCGGGCAGCGGTCCGGTGGAGCCGCGATTGATGACGGTGACCCGGTTCCCGGCGTCCCGCTCCAGCCTGACCAGGTGCTTTCCGAAGTACCGGCTTCCGCCGATGACGCATATGTTTCGCATGCCGCCGACTCTGCCGCCGTCCCGTCCCCAGCGGAACCGCTCACTCGCTAAACCCGTCGTAAGGAGAACTGATGATCGATGTGCAGCGGCTGCGCGTGCTGCGGGCCGTCGCCGAGCACGGCAGCTTCAACCGGGCGGCCGGAGCACTGCTGCTGACCCCGTCGGCGGTCTCGCAGCACATCGCGGCGCTGGAGCGGACGCTCGGTCACGCGGTGGCGGTGCGCACCACCCGGGGCGCCACCCTCACCGAGGCCGGCCGGCTGCTGGTCGAGGCGGCGGAGGCGATCTCCGACGAACTCGATCAGGTCCGGCGGCGGATCGCCCGGCTCGGCGAGGCCCCTCCCCGGCTGACGCTCGCCACCTTCACGAGCGGCGGCCGTCACCTGCTGCCCGCGGCGCTGGCGCGGTTCGTGGCGGCACGGCCGGAAGTCGAGCTGACCGTGCTGGAGGCGGAGCCGCAGGAGGCGGCGGCGATGGTGCGCCGGGGCGCCGCCGATCTGGCGCTGGCCTACCGCTTCGACGGGCCGACACCGGCGGGGCCGGGCGGGCCGGGGGCGCGGCCGGTGCTCGACTGGACGCCGTTGATGGACGATCCGCTGTCGGTGGTGCTGCCGCGCGGCCACCGTTTCGCGGGCCGCGCCTCGCTGGAACTCGGCGAGCTGGCGGGCGAGCGGTGGGTGCTGGGCTGTCTGAAGACGGAGGCGTACCTGCGCCGGTACGCGGCGCAGGCCGGTTTCGAACTGCGGGTCGCCGCCTCCACGACCGACTACTTCTTCGCGCAGTCGCTGGTCACGGCCGGCGTGGGCGTCTCGCTCGTGCCGTCGGTCTCGTCGGCGCCGGGGCCGGGCGCGGTGGCCGTGGAGATCGACCCGCCGCGTCCCGCCCGGCACATCGGGGTGCTCACGCCGCGTCGGCGCGCGCCGCAGCCCTACGCCGGTGACCTCGTCCGCGAACTGGCCGTCGAGGCGGGAGCGGCGGACGGGGCGCTTTCGGCCGCCCCGTCCGCGGCCTCCGTCAGGGAGTGAACGTCCAGCGCTGCGCGGCGGTGCCCGTGCAGGGCGCACGGCCGAGGGTGGTGCCGTTGGCCGTGGCGGAGCCGGTCGGAACCAGGCACTGGCCGGCGTTGCGCAGGCTGCCGTCGGGCCCCTGCTGCCAGTTCTGGGCGGCGGGCACCGGAGCGGGGGCGCAGGCCCGTACCGTCACGGCGCCGGTGGCCCCGGCGGTGGTGTCGAGGCAGACCCCGCCCAGACCGGTGATCCGGCCGTCGCCCTGGAGGCTCCAGCGCTGGTTGGGCCCGCCGTGGCAGGTGTACAGGGAGGGTTCGGTGCCGGGCGCCGTGGCGCTGTGGGGCAGGTCCGCGCAGGTTGCCGAGGCCCCGTTGACGAGGGTGGCGTCGGTGGGCAGCGCGGCGGGCCGCCCGGTCAGGGTGATCTCGGCCGCGCTGGTCCAGGGCCCCCGGCCGCCCGCTTCGGTGAGCGCCCTCAGCCGCAGGTAGCGCCCGGTCTTCGCGGCGAGCGGTACGGTCTTGGCCGCCGCGGTGTCGGGGAGGGTCCCGGTGGCCACGGGGGCGCCCCAGTCCGTGGCGCTGTCGGAGACGTACACCTCGTAGCCGCCGATCCGGCCGTTGCTCCCGCCGTCCTGCCGGGGCAGGTAGCCGAGGCCGTCCACCGCGTAGCGGGCGCCGAGGTCGATCCGGATCTCGTGCGGCAGGGCCGCCGGGGTGCCGGAGGACCAGGCGGTGTGCCAGAGCGTGGCCGGGTCGCCGTCGAAGGCGTTGACGGCGGCGCCGCTCTCGGAGCCCGTCTCCTGACTGTCGGCGGAGATCAGGGACCAGCCGGCCTGCGGGACGGGGGTGGTGGAGGTGGGGACGGGTTCGGCCTTGGGGATCGTCGTACCGGTGGCGGAGACGGTGAAGGCGCCCGCCTTGGAACCGGTCTTGACCCACAGCACTCCCGCGCGGTCGGCCGGGTCGTGGAACCAGCCGGTCGCGGCCGCGTCGTAGGCGCTCTTGGAGGCGAGGCGGGTGAGGGCGGCGCCGTCCGCGGTGACGGTGGCGGGGGCGGAAGCCACGTGGAGGGTGAACTCGTACCCGCGCGCCGCGGGTTTGCCCGCGTAGCTGCCGGTGGAGGCGCCGACGGAGACGGTGACCGTGCCCGGTCCCGCCGTGGGGGCGCTGACCTTGACCTGCTGGCGGGCCGAGGCGCCGTTCTGGTGGGCGCGGGTGATCCCGTCGTCCTCGTAGAGCGAGAAGGCGGAGTCGCCGCGCGGGGTGATGTCGTAGGTGAGGGTGGAGACCGGCTTCTCGCCCGTGTGGTTCATCCGGGGCCACATCGGCACGATGGCGCCGCCCTTGACGAACAGGGGGAGGGTGTCGAGGGGGGCCGCGTAGTTGTTCAGCCAGCCCGGGCCGGCGTACGTCTTGCCGCTCCAGTAGTCGGTCCAGGTGCCCGCGGGGAGGTAGATCCCGTCGCGGACGGCGGTGTCGGAGACGACCGGCGCGACGAGGAAGGAGTCCCCGGCCATGAACTGGCCGCTGGTGAGGTTGCCGCGCGCCACCGGGTCGTCCGGGTAGTCCAGCACCATCGCACGGGTGCTGGGCACGCCGGTGTCGTGGGCGGCCGCGCTCATCGTGTAGAGGTAGGGCATCAGCCGCATCTTGAGCTGGAGGTACTTGCGGTTGATGGAGAGGTAGGGCTCGGCGAAGCGCCAGGGCTGCTTGTCCTGGTAGCCCGCGGAGGGGCCGGTGGCGCCCCAGCCGGACATGGTCATGAAGGCCGGCGTGAAGGCCTTCCACTGGAGGTCGCGGACGTAGGTCTTGGGGCTGCCGCCGAAGATGCCGTCGATGTCGCCCGAGGCGTAGTTCAGACCGGACAGGCCCGCGCCCGCGATGGCGGGGACGTGCCAGCGCATGTCGTCCCAGGTGCCGTTGGTGTCGCCGGTCCAGACGACGGCGTTGCGCTGGGTGCCCGCCCAGCCGTCGACGGTCCACACGTACCGGCGGGCGTCGGAGTTCTTCTCGATGCCGTCCACCGCTTGCTGGACGCCGGAGAACGCCGTCTTGTAGCCGCCGCCGATCCAGGCGACGTCCGTCTTGACGCCCCGCGTGCCGGCCACGGACACCTCGTCGGCGATGGAGCCGAGCCCGGTGGAGGTCCACAGTCCGGTCTGGAAGCCCTTCGCCTTCAGGGCGTCGACGGTCGACTTCAGGGGCGCGGTGTACCCGCAGCCGTAGCCGTCGTTCGGCAGGAACCAGCCGGAGGGCATGTCGGCGGCCCGGGCGTCGGTCGCGTACCCGACGACGTCCGGGGTGGTCTGGTGGCGCAGCCGGTCGTGGTCGCCCTGGTAGGCGGGGTTGGAGGCGTTGAAGCAGTCGGCGTTGCCCAGTTCGAAGCCCCACATCGGCGCCAGGAAGGGTTTGCCGCTGACGTCGGTGTAGGCGTCGAGCACCGACTTGAGGGAGTCGCCGGTGAAGTACCAGGCGTCGAAGCGGTTCTCGTTGTGGGTCAGGGTGCTGGGGGCGTTGAAGGCGTAGGAGCCCGGCGCCCAGGTGTTGCGCATGACGCCGTAATTGTTGGTCGACATGTAGAAGGGCGCGGGGCTGGCGTTGTTGTTCTCGCGCCACTTGTTGTCGACGGCCACCGGCACGGTCTTGCCGCGCAGCGCCCACTCCCCCAGTCGCAGACCGGTTCCGTAGAACTGCTCGTCCGCGCCGCGGGCGAGGTACTGGGTGGTCTGGCCGCCGCCCCAGCTGGTCGGCCGGGTCTCCTGCCAGACGAGGGTGGAGTCGTCGGCCCGGTAGACGGAGAACTGCAACGGCGCCTTGTTGACCCGGATCGAGACCGAGCCGGTGGTGATCTTGTAGTAGCCGCCCGCGTCGGTGAACCCGGCGCTCACCGGGCCGAAGTCGGTGGTCTGGGCGAGGTCGGAGCCCGCCGGGTCGTTGGTGAAGGCGCCGTCCGGGGAGAGCCAGAGCCGGAAGACATCGGCCCGCGCGACCACCACGCGCACCTTGGCGCCGCTGGTCGAGGTCACGGTGAAGGTGTTCCCGGACCGGGTCAGCCCGGTGGCGTCGCCCGCCGTGGACGCGGGGGCGGCGCTCGCGGCGGGCGCGGCGGTCGCGCCGGTCTCGGCGGTCGCGCCGGTCGCGGCTTCGGCCAGGGAGGCCGCCGGACCGGCGGCGGCCAGGCCCGCCACGGCAAGGGCTCCGGCGAGCAGGGCGGCGAGGTGGGTACGGCGCCGGGCGGGGGTTGGGCGGGCGGTCCGGCGGTGGCCACGGGCGGGCCGGGGACGCCGCAACAGGGGTGGGAGCGGTGGCAGGAGGTGGGGGGTGAGTCTCATGGGGCAGCTCCTCGTGCGGTCCGGGACACGGACACAGCTCTTTGGCATGCACCCGGCAACATAGCGCGCCCACCGGGCCGAGGTGAAGGAAGATGCTCGAAGTGACGCATTATCGCGCAGCTTCGAGCACACCTTTCCTGCTCGGAGCACACCTCCGGACCGGAGCGCGCCGTGCGGGGCCGACCTCACCAAGCGCCCTTTTCAGACCGGTTGGTGGCGATCCGCGGCTTTGCGCCCGCCCTCTCCTAACGTGACGACCGGAGCGGTTCGCACGCAGCGGTCGGCGTCGGGAGTGGTACACGATGAATCACGGCACAGAGCCATGGCCGGAGCCGCCGCAGGCCCCGCGGACGACGGCGCGGCCCGGGCCGCGGCGCCGCTGGGCGGCAGCCGTGGCGGCGCTCGTGGCGGCCGTCGTCGCCACCGGGTGCGCGCTCTCGTACGACGACCTGTTCTCGGACACGGGTGACGTCGTCCGCTTCGACGACGACCCGCCGCAGCCCCCGGCCCGCGCCGCCCGTCCGGCCCGCGCCCCGGCCGATCCGCTGACCCTGATGCCGACCGGGCCCCGGCCGGAGCTGCGCATCGCCGCCACCGTCCCCGAGGACGGCACGAAGGTCATGGTCACGACGCTGACCGGGCGGAAGTCCGGGTTCACGGGCCGGGTCTGGCTGTGGGTGCCGCCGCTCTACAAGGATCCGGCGTACGCGCGCAGCGGCTTCCCCGTGATGATCGCCCTGCCCGGCGGCCCCGGCTACCCCACCAACTACTGGATGGACCCGGGCCTCAAGCTGGAGTCCAGCATCTCCGCGTGGTCCCGGGAGGGCAGCAGCCTGCCGTTCATCCTCGCCATGCCCGTCCTGAACCCGGCCACCGACAACGGGGGCCTGTACTGGGACGGGAGCGACATCCCCGGTCAGCCCAAGATGGGGACCTGGCTCACCGAGGACGTCCCCGACCTGGTCCGCGCCACCTTCCGGACCATCGCCTCACGCGACGGGTGGGCCTTCATGGGCAGTTCCTCGGGCGGTTTCGCGGGGCTGAAGGCGGTGCTGCAGAAACCGGACAAGTTCAAGGCCGTGCTCGCCGGAGGGCCCGACATCGTTCCCGACTCCCCCCTGTGGCACGGGCACCCGAAGGAGAAGGCGGAGAACAGCCCGCCGGAACTCGCGCGGCGCCTGGCGGAGCGCGAAGGCCCCGAGGTCTACCTGGCCTTCCAGGTCGGCACCAAGGGCAGCGACATCCGCAACCGGCCGCTCATCGAAGACTTCATCAGGGACTACGGGAAGGGGCCCGTCAAGACGAGGTTCCAGGTCGACCAGGGCGGCGGCCACGACGCCCGCAGCTACGTCCCCGGCATGCACGACGGCGGCCTGATCCAGTGGATCAGCGCGCACATGCGGGGACCGGTGCCCACCGGGTAGCGACGGCCGGCCCGCTACTTGCCCTCGGTGATCGCCGGGGCGGGCTCGTTCTTGTAGTTGACGGCGCCGAAGTTGTTCTTGACGAACTTCGCCCAGGAGCCGTCCTGCACCATCTTGCGCAGCGCGCCGTTGATCTTCGTCTGGAGCTCGGTGTCGCCCTTCTTGATGCCGATGCCGTAGTTCTCCTTGCTCAGGCTGAGACCGGCCAGCTTGAACTTGCCCTGGTTGCCCTCCTGCGCGGCGTACCCGGCGAGGATGGTGTTGTCCGTGGTCAGCGCGTCGAGCTGGCTGTCCTGAAGGGCGATGAGGCACTCGGAGTAGCCCGGGAGCTCCAGCAGGTCCGCCTTGGGCGCGAGGCTGTTCTTGATGTTCTCGGCCGACGTGGATCCGGTCACCGAGCACAGCTTCTTGTGGTTGAGGTCCTCGGGCTTGGTGATGTCGGTCTGGGAGGCGCGGACCAGCAGGTCCTGGTGGGCCAGGAAGTACGGCCCGGCGAAGTCGACCTTGGTCTTGCGCTTGTCGTTGATCGAATAGCTCGCCGCGACGAACTTGACCTCGTTGAACTGGATCAGCAGTTCCCGGTCGGCGCTGTAGACCTGCTTGAACTCGATCTGACTGGGCTTGTAGCCCAGCTCCTTGGCGATATAACGGGCGACATCCACGTCGAAGCCCGAGAACGTGCCGTCCGCCGCCCGGTATCCCAGGCCGGGCTGGTCGAACTTGATCCCGATCGGGATCGTGTGCGGGGCGTCATCATGCCCGCCGCATCCGGAGGTGGTCAGGGCTAGAGCGATCGTTGCGGCGACCGCACCGGCCTGGGAAACCTTCATGCTGGACTCTCTCCGAAGGGAACGGCTTGCTTGGAGAAGCTAGAAAGCCCATGTGCACAGCGTCACTACATCTGAGGAAGAATTGAGGATAACGATCCGGGCGGGCCCGAAGATCCCCGTGACAGCATGACGGGGTACGGGGGCAACGCACGTGACCTGGAGGGGGAGTTCGATGAGCGGAGTACGCAAGAGTCTGGCCCGGGTGGAGGTGGCGCTGAAATGGGATCCCAGCGCGCCCGGTTCGCCCGCGAACGATCTCGACATCGTCGCGGCGGCGTACGCGGAGGGTGATCTGCACGGAACGCCCGAGTACGCCGTTTATTTCGACCACCGCGCCCCGGACGGCACCGTCACCTTGAACCGGGACAGCCGCACCGGCCAGGGGTTCGGTTTCGACGAGGTGATGACCCTCGAACTCGACCGGATGTCGGAGCGGCTGCGGCGCGTGGTCGTGGGCGTGGTCATCCAGAGCGAGGACGGCAACAAGACCTTCGGTGACATCGGAGGCATGGCCCTGCGGATCCGCGAGGGGTACGTCGACCTCGTCCCCGAGGGCCCGCTCGCGGGGGTGGCGGGCGCCACCGCGGCCACGGTCGCCGTGTTCTCCCGGGACGCCGCGGGCGCGTGGTCCCTCGACCCGGCGGTGCACGGCCTGGCCGCCGGACCGGAGGAGTACCTCCGCATCATGGGCGGGGCCCCCGGCACCTCGGCTTGAACTGACGCGGACCGGGTGGCGGCCGCTCCTGCTGGAGCGTCCGCCACCCGGTCCGCGGGGGTGCGCTGCCACCGTCCCCACGAGGCAGCGCGGGCGGGCGGGCCGTCCGGTCATCGGAAACGGCCGCCCGCCGGTCTTCAGGGGCCCGGAGCCAGGCCCAGTGCGGGGAGCAGCGCGGCGTCGACGAAGCGGACGAGGTAGTCGGCGTCGGCGTAGCGGCCCTCCAGGACGGGACGGATCCGCAGGACGCCCATCAGCTGCGCCGGGAGGAACTCCACGGCGGGGTGGTCCGCGGCGATCTCGCCCCGCGCGACGGCCCGGGCGACCATCGCGTCGAAGGCCGCGCGCTCGGGTTCGACCAGCGCCTCGCGCAGGGCCGCCTGGAGTTCCTCGTCGTTCATGACGGCGTGGCCGAGCGCCTGGGTGAGGCGGGTGTCTCGGCCCGAGGTGCCCGCCGCGATCCGGGCGGCCTCGCGGAGGTCGCCCGCGAGGGTGCCGGTGTCCACGGCGGCGAGGGTGCGGCTGCGCCGGGCCGAGCGCAGGGCCGCCGCGACCAGTTGCGGCTTGGTCTTCCACTGCCTATAGAGCGTCGACTTCCCGCAGTTGGCCCGGGCTGCGACGCCCTCCATGGTCAGGGCCTCGTAGCCGTGCTCGCGGAGCTGTTCGAGGACCGCGTCGTAGAACTCCTGCTCGCGCTCCGGGGTGATCTTGGAGCGGCGCGCGGCGGCGGTCGGCGATGGCGACGACGGCGTCATGGGCGGCTCTCCTCCGTTCTCCCGCGGCCGGGTGCGGTGCTCTCGGCGTCCGATACGGAAGCGTACCGGAACGCGGGCGTATCGGTACACTTTCGTATCGATACATTGACGTATCGATCGCGGCCGTCACAGAGACAGAGGCCGCGGGGGCCGTCACACAGGAAAGAGAACCGGGGCATGACCCAGCGCACCACGGCCGTCGGGCGGCCCCGGGCGATACCCGAGCTGCTGCTCGTCGCGGCGCTCTTCGCCGTGTACAAGGGCGGCCGGATGCTGACGGCGGGCCACACGGACGAGGCCTTCCGCAACGCGGGCCGCGTCTGGGACGCCGAGCGCGCCCTGCGGCTGCCGGGCGAGGGCCGGGTGCAGGACCTGCTCCTGCACAGCGAGGCCGTCATCCACGTCGCGAACACCTACTACGCGGCCGTGCACTTCCCGGCCACGGCGGCCTTCCTGCTCTGGCTGTACCTGCGCCGGCCCGGCCACTACCTGTGGGCCCGCCGGGTGCTCGCGGTGCTCACCGCCGTCGGGCTGGTCCTCCACCTCGGCTTCCCGCTGGCCCCGCCGCGGCTGCTCGGCGCCGCGCACCTCGTCGACACCGGCCAGGTCTACGGGCCCACCGTCTACGGCGCGGCGCCCGCCGCAGACACCATGGCCAACCAGTTCGCGGCGATGCCCTCGCTGCACTTCGGCTGGGCCCTGATGCTGGCGCTCGGCATGATCTCGGCCACCCGGGGCCGGTGGCGCCGCCTGTGGCTGCTGCACCCGCTGCTGACCCTGACCGTCATCGTCGGCACGGCCAACCACTACTGGCTGGACGCCCTCGTCGCGACCGCGCTGCTGGGCGTCGCCCTGCTGGTCATCCCCCGGCCCGTGGCGGACCGTACGGCGGCCGGCGGATCGGACGACCGCGGCGACGAGGCCGTGCTCGCGGGCGCGGGGCAGGCGGCCGTGCCGCTCCCGCGGGAGGTCCTGGAGCGGGAACCCGCCCGCACCCGCACGTAGCCCGCTGCCCCCGCAGACGACGGGCGGCCGCGCGACTGGGCGAATCCGATGCAGAAACGATGCGAGTTGATGGGGTCCCTGGTGCTCAGGAGGCTGGGGCCATGGACCTCAAGGACCGCACCGACCCGGACACGGACCCCACGCCCGCCGCCCTCGCCGGCCCGGACGGCGATACCGGCGACGCACGCCTCGTGGCCCTCTTCCTGAGCGGTGACGAGGATGCCGTGGCAGCCGTCTACCACCGCTGGCGGCCGCTCGTGCACGCCCTCGCCCGGCGGCGCCTCGGGGACGAGCGGGAGGCCGAGGACGTGACGCAGCAGGTCTTCCTCGCCGCCTGGCGCGGCCGCAGCGGCTACCGGCCCGGCAGCGGCGACCTCGGCGGCTGGCTGGTCGGGATCACCCGCCACAAGGTCGCGGACGCGCTGGCCGCCCGGGCCCGGGTGGCGCGCGCGGTGGCCGCCGCCGGGGCGCAGTACGGGAGCACCTGGCCGCCCGACGCCGCCGCGGGGCCGGAACAGGCCCTGGACCGGGTGTTCGTCCTCGGCGCGCTGTCCCGGCTGCCGTCGGCGCAGCAGCGGATCCTGCGCCTCGCCTACTACGGGGACCTGACCCAGACCCAGATCGCGGCGCGTACGGGGATGCCGCTGGGGACGGTCAAGAGCCACATGCGGCGCGCGCTGCGGTGCCTGCGGAGTTCCCTGCAGGCACAGACGCAGGCGCAGCCGCTGTCAGCGACTCGATGATCTCCACCGCCGAGCGCAGCGCGTGCAGCCGCTCCGCGCGCGGCAGGGCGGCGCCGACCGCGCCCCAGCCCGGGCCGGCGAGCAGCATCCGCGGGTGGGCGCGGGCCCCGCGCAGGCCCCATTCGATGCCGGCGACCGACCGGACCAGCGCACGGTCCGCGGTCGTGCGGACCTGGGACCAGAGCACCACGGCGCAGGGGCCGATCCGGCGGACCGCCTCGTGCAGTGCTTCTGCGGGCAGGTCGGGCCCGAACATCCGCACCGGCAGGCCGCGTGCGCAGAGCGCCGCGCAGAGTGCCTCCATCGGCAGGCTGTGCTGCTCCCCCGGGGCGCACGCCAGGAGCACCGGGGCCCGTCCGGCGGCCTCGGCCGCGGGCCGCACCCGGCGCAGCGCACCGGAGACGTGCCAGGACAGCAGGTGCTCCACCTCCACGTAACGCTCCCCCGACGAGGCCCATTTGCGGCCCACCGCGTGCAGCGTGGGGGCGATGATCTCCTCCCAGGCGGTGACCGGGCCGTGCGCGGCGAGAGCCGCCTCCAGCAGCTCCGCCACGGCGGGCGCGTCCAGCCGTACGGCGGCCCGCGCCAGCCCCCGGCACTCGGTACGGACCTCCCCGAGCGGCAGGGCGTTGCGCCCGCCCGGCGCCTTGGCGGCGGGCGGTGCCGCGGGGGCCGGATCCGGGGCCGGTGCGGGGGCGGGCGGGGTGGCGGGTGCCGGGTCAGGAGCCGGCTCCTGCGCCCGCCCCGGAGCGGCGCCGAGCGCGGCGCGGGCGGCTTCGGCGGGCGGTACGCCCTGGCTGGTCAGGTGGCACATCAGGTCCAGGCGGGCGATGTCGTCCGGAGTCCAGCGGCGGTGCCGGCCGTCCTCGCGGCGCGCGGGACCGATGGCGTAGCGGCGCTCCCAGGAACGCAGGGTGGTCGGTGAAACGCCCAGGCGCCGGGCGACGGCGCCGGTGCTCAGCGGCCAGGCCGCGGGCTCGGGCGGCGGCTCCGGGAGGGGGCGTGCGGGGTCCACCCCCGCCACGATACGGCCGGTCACGAGACGGCGCGGGCCCGCTTGAACCGGCCCAGCGCGTCGGCGAGGTCCACCACCGGGTCCGGATAGCCGGAGCGGGCCCGCTCCGGTGCGGGCAGCCGCCAGGGCTCGAAGACCTCCGGCGCGGGCAGGTCCGCCAGCTCCGGCACCCAGCGGTGGACGTACGCGCCGTGGGGGTCGTACCGCCGGGCCTGGCGGACGGGGTTGAGGACCCGGTTGGGCCGGGTGTCGGTGCCGGTCCCGGCCACCCACTGCCAGTTGAGCTGGTTGTTCGCGAGGTCCCCGTCGACCAGGAGGTCCAGGAAGTGCCGGGCGCCGGTGCGCCAGTCGACGTACAGGGTCTTGGTGAGGAAGCTCGCGGCGAGCAGCCGCCCCCGGTTGTGCATCCAGCCCTCGTGGCGCAGCTGGCGCATGGCCGCGTCGACCAGCGGATAGCCGGTGCGGCCCTCCTTCCACGCCTCGATCTCCTCGGCGGCCTCGGCGTCGCTGCGCCAGCGGTCGTGCCGGATCCGGTAGTCCTCGTGGGCGACCGCGGGGCGCGCGGCGAGCACTTGGTGGTGGAAGTCCCGCCAGCACAGCTGCCGCACGAAGGCCTCCGCGCCGGGGCCGCCCGCCGCCCGCGCGCGGTGCGCGCATTCCGCGGGCGAGAGGGTACCGAAGTGCAGGTGCGGGGAGAGCCGGGAGGTGGCGTCCGCGGCCAGGTCGTCGTGGGTGTCCTCGTAGCGCGCGAGGCCGCCGCGCAGCCAGGCGGTGAGCCGGGCCCGGGCCTCGCTCTCGCCGCCGCGGGCGAGGGCCGGCGAGGTTCCGCGGACGGCGTCCCGCGCGGGCAGCGGCTCCGAGCCGACGGCTTCGGGCACCCGGACCGCGCGCGGGGCGGCGGTGACGGGCCGCGGGGGCAGTTCGGACCAGCGGCGGAAGTACGGGGTGAACACCGCGAAGTGGTCCGAACCCGCCGGGGTCACCGCGCCGGGGGCGACGGCCGTCACCACCGCGTCGTGCACGTACAGTCGCCGGCCCTCCCGCTCCAGCGCGGCGCGCAGCCGCTCCTCGCGGCCGTGGGCGTAGGCGCTGACCCCCGCCGCCATGTGCACCTCGTCCGCGTCGGCCTCGCGGACCACCGCGCACACCTGGTCGACGGTGTCCCCCGAGCGGACGACCAGGCGGCCGCCGCGTTCGCGCAGCCCGGAGTCGAGGGCGGCCAGGCAGTCGGCGAGGAAGGCCAGCCGGTTGGGGGCGGCGAACCCGGCGGCGTCGACGCCGCGGTCCCGGACGAACAGCGGCACCACCTCGGCACAGGAGGACAGCGCGGCCCGCAACGGCGGGTGGTCGTGCAGGCGCAGGTCGGAGGTGTAGAGGACGACCGCGACGTTCATGGACGGGCTCCACGTCAGGAGGGGTGCGGGGGTGTGCTGTCGTGCGGTACTTCGGGCGGGGGGTCGCCGCCGGATGCGAGTGCGCCTCCGGCTTCGGTTCGGGGGCCCCGGGGGGGGCCGGGGGGCCGGGGTCCGATCCGTGGCCCGGGGGCCGGGGCCTTGGCCGGCCTCCGCCGGGTGTCGCCTCCGGCGGGGGCCCTCAATCGCCGGGCGGGCTTGAAGTGGCTGAGGTGGGCGGCCGGGGGACTGCTGGGCCGGGCTTCGCCCGCGGGCGGCCCGAAGGTTCGGGACGACGGGTCCCGGCCCGCGGTCCCGCTCGGCGTGGGCGCGGAGCGATCAACCCCGGGCGGGGCGAGTACCCGGGCCGTGGCACGGGGTCCGATGCCCTGTGCCACGGGCGGGGGGCCGGGGTCCGCGTCCGGCGCCCTGGCGACACGGCAGGGCCGGGACCGGGCAAGTCCCTGCCCCTGGTCATGGCGTGGGCCATGGGCCGGTCGGGACATCGGGACCCGCTGGCCCTGACCCAGCCCCTGGCCAGGGTCCCGCTTACTTGGGCCCCAGGGTGCCAGGCCGGGGTGCGGACCCCGAACCGGCACAGGACCGGGGGCGGGCGCGTCGGCCGCCTTGGGCCGGGGTCGGGCCTGCGACCGTGGGGCGGGGGCTTCGGGCTTCGGCCGCGGGGCGCTCAGCCGCCCGCTCTGCGGGGGTGGTCGGGAGGCGGGGACGGGGGGAGGGATTCGGCTGCGCGGGCGATGTTGCGGGCCATGCCGCCGAAGACCACCGCGTGGAAGGGCGAGACGCTCCACCAGTACAGGTGGCCGAGGAGGCCGTGGGGGTGGAACAAGGCCCGCTGGCGGTAGCGGGAGACGTGGCCGCCGGTCGCCGGGGCGGAGCCGGGGGCGCGGTCGTCGACGTACATCTCCAGCCAGGCGAGCCCCGGCAGCCTGATCTCGGCGCGCAGCCGCAGCAGCCGTCCCGGTTCGAGCTCCTCGACGCGCCAGAAGTCGAGGGAGTCCCCCACGCGCAGCCGGGCCGCGTCGCGCCGGCCGCGCCGGATGCCGACTCCCCCGACGAGCCGGTCGAGCCAGCCGCGCACCGCCCAGGCCAGCGGGAAGGAGTACCAGCCGTTCTTCCCGCCGATCCCCTCGACCACCCGCCACAGCGCCTGCGGGGAGGCGCTCACGTCCCGCTCGCGGCAGTCCTCGTAGAGGCTGCCGCCCGCCCAGTCGGGGTCGGTGGGCAGCGGGTCGCTGGGGGCTCCGGGGAGGGAGGCCGAGGACCAGCGGGTGGTCACCTTGGCCTCGCGGACCCGTTGCAGCGCCAGTTCCAGGGCCCGGTCGAAGGGGACCGGCGCACCGGGCGGATCGGGCACGTACCGCGCGATGTCGTGCTCGTGGCAGACCACTTCGTGGCGCAGGGACTCCGCGAGCGGCCGGGCCAGCGACCGCGGCACCGGCGTGACCAGGCCGATCCAGTGGCTGGACAGGCGCGGCGTGAGCATGGGCACGCGCACGATCAACCGGCGCGGCAGGCGTGCGACGGCGGCGTAGCGGCGCATCATCTGCTCGTAGGTGACCACGTCCGGGCCGCCGATGTCGAAGGTCCGGCTGACCTCCGGGGGCAGGGTGGCGGCGCCGACGAGGTAGCGCAGCACGTCGCGGACGGCGATCGGCTGGATGCGGGTGCCGACCCAGCTCGGGGTGACCATGACCGGGAGCCGTTCGGTGAGGTAGCGCAGCATTTCGAAGGACGCGGAGCCGGAACCGATGATGACCGCGGCGCGCAGCACGGCGGTGGGCACGCCGGAGCCGAGGAGGATGTCGCCGACCTCGGCGCGCGAGCGCAGGTGCGGGGACAGCTCGCGCGCCGGGACGTCCGCCGGGGTCAGGCCGCCGAGGTAGACGATCCGGCGGACCCCGGCCGCGCGGGCCTGCTCGGCGAAGATCCGGGCGGCCGACCGGTCGCGGTCCTCGAAGCCCGGGCCGGTGCCCAGCGCGTGCACCAGGTAGTACGCGACGTCCGTCCCGCGCAGGGCGGCCGCCACCGAATCCGGGTCGGTGACGTCCCCGCGCACCACCTCGGCCCGCCCGGCCCAGGGGTGGTCGCGCAGCCGCTCCGGCGAGCGGGCCAGGCAGCGGACGGTGTGCCCCGCGTCCAGGAGTTCGGGCACGAGCCGGCCGCCGATGTAGCCGGTGGCGCCGGTGACCAGGCAGGTCAGCCCGCCGGGGGCGGGTCGGCTCGCGGACTCGCCATTGGTGGTCGCCCGGTCGTCCATGGCTCTCTCCCTTCCGGGCGCTGCCCGGTGCACGGCCTCGATCCCCGCCGACGGTCCCCCGCTCCGCCGGACCCTCTCATGCCGATTCGCGGCGGCCCGGGAGGACGGATGCGTGCGGCGCCGCATTGGTCCGAATGCGGGTGCCGGCTGGGGCACGGTCTCTCCGATGGGTGGTTTGTGGGCCATTGGTACAGTCCGGGAGCGATCCCAAACCCCCACGGAAGGCCCCGGACCATGGCGGTGGACGAGCTGGACACCCGGATCCTGCGGCTGCTGATCGAGGAGCCGCGCACCAGCCTGCGGGAGTACGCCCGCCGCCTCGGCGTGGCGCGCGGCACCCTGCAGGCCCGCATCGACCGGATGGAGCGGACCGGGGTGATCACGGGCACGGGCCCGGCGCTCTCTCCCGCGGCGCTCGGCCACCCGGTGCTGGCGTTCGTGCACATCGAGGTCACGCAGGGGCACCTGGACGAAGTGGGCGAGGCACTGGCTTCCGTGCCGGAAATCATCGAGGCCTTCTCCATCACCGGCGGCGGGGACCTGCTGACCCGGGTGGCGGCCCGGGACAACGCCCATCTGGAGGACGTGATCCAGGGGCTGATCCGGCTGCCGGGTGTGGTCCGCACGCGGACCGAGGTGGCGCTGCGCGAACGGGTCCCGCACCGGCTGCTGCCGCTGGTGGAATCCGTCGGCCGGTCCGCCCGCAAGGCCTGACAGGATGGCTGGAATACGTACACGACCGGCAGGGCGGGCACTACGGATGATTTCCGTCATATTCGATCTCGACGGCACCCTCGTGGACAGCGAACCGAACTACTACGCCTCCGGCCGCCGCACCCTGGAACGGCACGGCGTCACCGGTTTCACGTGGGAGGAGCACGCGCGTTTCATCGGCATCGGCACCCTGGAGACGCTGGAGGTCCTGCGCGAGCGGTACGCGCTGCACGCGCCGGTGGAGCAGCTGCTCGTCGAGCAGAACGCCGCCTACCTGGAGCTGGCGAGCGCCCGGACCGAGGCCTTCCCGGAGATGCGTGCGTTCGTGGAACGGCTGCACGGCGAGGGGGTCCCGATGGCCGTGGCCTCCGGCTCCTCGCGCGAGGCGATCGACGCCGTGCTCGCCGGGACCGGTCTGGACGTCCTGCTGACCACCGTGGTCTCCGCGGAGGAGGTCGCGCACGGCAAGCCCGCGCCCGACGTCTTCCTGGAGGCGGCGCGGCGGCTGGGGGCGGATCCGGCCGACTGCGTGGTCGTGGAGGACGCCGCTCCGGGAGTGGAGGCCGCGCACGCCGCCGGGATGGCCTGCGTGGCGGTCCCGTACGTGGCGGGGACCGCGGACGACCCGGCGTTCGGGGCGGCGGAGCTGCTGTTCCGGGGCGGGCAGGCGGAGTTCTCGGCGGACGCGGCGCACGACTGGCTGAGCGCGCGCCGCCGAGCGGCCGCGGGGGAAGATCCCGGGGCCTCCGCCAGTTGGTAGAACCGTGAACGATTTCCGTAGTGACGTGGACGTGGTGGTCATCGGCGCCGGACAGGCGGGTCTGTCCAGCGCCTATCACCTGGGGCGGGCGGGGCTGGACCACGTGGTGCTGGACCACGCACCCCGCCCCGGCGGCGCCTGGCAGTTCCGCTGGCCCTCGCTGACCTACGGGAAGGTGCACGGCATGTACGCGCTGCCCGGGATGGAGCTGACGGGCGCCGACCCGGCCCGCCCGTCGTCCGAGGTGATCGGGGAGTACTTCGCCGCGTACGAGGAGCACTTCGGGCTGCGCGTACGGCGCCCCGTGGACGTGACGGCGGTGCGCGAGGGAACCGGCGGGCGGCTGCGCGTGGAGTCCGCGGCCGGGACGTGGTCGGCGCGGGCCCTGGTCAATGCCACCGGGACCTGGGACCGGCCGTTCTGGCCGCGCTATCCGGGCCAGGAGACCTTCCGGGGGCGCCAGCTGCACACCGCGGACTACCCCGGGCCCCAGGAGTTCGCCGGAGCCCGGGTGATCGTCGTCGGCGGGGGCAACTCGGGCGTGCAGCACCTGCTGGAGATCGCCGAGGTCGCCGCGGAGACCACCTGGGTCACCCGGCGGCCCCCGGTGTTCCGGGACGGCTCCTTCGGCGACGTCGAGGGGCGGGCCGCGGTGGCAATGGTGGAGGAGCGGGTCCGCCGGGGGCTGCCGCCGCAGAGCGTGGTCAGCGTGACGGGTCTGCCGCTGAACGACGCCGTACGCGCCGGGCTGGCCTCGGGGGTGCTCGACCGCCTGCCCGCCTTCGACCGGATCACCCCGTCGGGCGTGGCCTGGGACGACGGCCGGATCGTGGAGGCCGACGTGATCCTGTGGGCCACCGGCTTCCGGGCGGCGATCGACCACCTCGCTCCGCTGCGGCTGCGCGAGCCGGGCGGCGGGATCCGCGTGGAGGGCACCAGGGCGGTCCGCGACCCGCGGGTGCACCTGGTCGGCTACGGGCCCTCGGCCAGCACGATCGGCGCGAACCGCGCGGGCGGCGCGGCCGCCCGTGAGCTCCGCCGCCTCCTCGCGCCCGCCGGGGCGGGCGCGGGCTCCCCGGTCGGGGTGCGCTGACCGCGTCCCCTACGCCTTCCGGGCGGCGGCGCGGCGCTTGTTGAACTCGGCGACGTGGCGCTTGTGCTCCTCGTACGTCGCCGAGAAGCGGGTGTCCCCCGGCTTCACCGTGACGAAGAACAGCCAGTCGCCGGGGGTCGGGGCGACCGCCGCCGCCATGGCCGCCGCGCCGGGGTTGTCGATCGGGGTCGGCGGCAGACCCTGCCGTGCGTAGGTGTTGAAGGGGCTGTCGATCCGGGTGTCGCCCACCGCGGTGTCCACGGTGGTGCGGTTCAGGGCGTAGTTGATGGTCGAGTCCATCTGGAGCGGCATCGACTTGGCGAGCCGGTTGTAGACCACCCGCGCGACCTTGCCCATGTCGGCCGGGGTGGCGGCTTCCGCCTGGATGATGCTCGCCAGGGTGGCCGTCTGGTACGGGGTCATCCCCTGGGCCTTGGCTCCGGCGGCGACCGGTGCGCCGGCCAGTGTCCGGCCGGCCGTCCGCACCATGGAGGTGAGGAGCGCGGCCGGCGTGCTTTCGTCGGTCACCGGGTAGGCGGCCGGGAAGAGGAACCCTTCCGGATTGCCCTTGGCCTCGGCAGGCAGGGCCAAACCCGCTCCGGCGACCGCCGCCTTGGCCGAGCCCGCGGGAAGCTTCAGCTCGCGGTCGATCGCCGCGTACACCTGGGCGGCCCGCCAGCCTTCGGGGATCACGAGCCGGCGCGGTGGCGGGGGTGGTTTGTCGGCGCCCCCGTTCAGCACGAGGGGGACCAGCACCGCCGCCCCGGTCGCGACCAGCAGACCGAAGAGGATCGCCAGTCGGCCCCGGCGGGTGACGCGGGTCCCGGGCCGCTTCGGCGGCCGGTGCTCTTGACGCATACCGAAACGCTAACCCGCGACGCACTGCGGTCCCGGCAGCCCAGCCGTGCGGCGGTCAGATGATCACACGCGGACCGAGAGGGTCGGCGCGTCCAGCGTCACGGTGGCTGGAGCCATGTGGCTGTCCCTGCGGACCAGGGCCGCATAGCGTCCGCCGGCTTCCAGCAGTTCCTCGTGCGTGCCCCGTTCGGCGATCGCGCCCCCGTCGAGGACGACGATCTGATCGGCATCCCGGACGGTGGAGAGCCGGTGCGCGATGGTGATGGTGGTGCGGCCTTCGGAGAGGGCGTCGATCGCCTTCTGCACGGCGTGTTCGGTGCGCGTGTCGAGCGCGCTGGTGGCTTCGTCCAGGATCAGTACCGGCGGGTCGCGCAGGATGGTGCGCGCGATGGCCAGGCGCTGCTTCTCACCGCCGGAGAACCGGTAGCCGCGCTCGCCCACGAGGGTGTCGTAGCCGTCGGGCAGCGACTCGATGTGGTCGTGGATCTGGGCCGCCTTGGCCGCCTGGGCTATCTCTTCGTCGGTGGCGTCCGGCTTGGCGAAGCGGAGGTTGTCGGCCACGGAGGCGTGGAAGAGGTACGTCTCCTGGCTGACGACGCCGATCGAGCGGGCCAGCGAGTCGAAGTCCAGGTCGCGGACGTCGATGCCGTCGAGCGCGACGCGGCCTCCGGTGACGTCGTACAGCCGGGGCACGAGATAGCTCAGCGTGCTCTTGCCGGATCCGGTGGGGCCGACGACCGCGAGGGAGCCGCCCGCCGGGACCGTGATGTCGATGCCGGTCAGGGTGGGACCGTTCTTGGCGTCGTAGGCGAAGTCCACGCCCTCCAGCCGGATCTCGCCCTTGGCCTGCTCCAGGCGGACGGCGTCCTCGCGCTCCGTGATGTCGACCGGCAGGTCGAGGTACTCGAAGACGCGGGCGAACAGCGCGAGCGAGGTCTGGATCTGCACACCCGTCGACAGCAGGCTCACGGCGGGCCGGAACAGGCCCTGCTGGAGGGTCACGAAGGCGACGAGGGTACCGACGGAGAGCGACGGGGCGCCGGACTGCAGGGCCATGCCCGCCGCCCAGTAGATCATCGCGGGCATCGCGGCCATGACGATGCCGATGGTCGACATCCGCCACCGCCCCGCCATGCTGGAGCGGACTTCGAGGCCGACGAGTTTCTCGGATTCCTCGGAGAACGACCGGGTGAGCGAATCGGCCCGGCCCATGGTGCGACCCAGCAGGATGCCGCTGACCGAGAGGGATTCGGTGACGGTGGCGGCCATGGCCGCCATCTGCTTCTGGCGCTGGGCGGTGATCTTCTTGCGCTCGCGGCCGACCCGGCGGCTGATCCACACGAACACCGGCAGCAGGAGCAGCGAGACGAGCGTGAGGCGCCAGTCGAGGGCGAGCATCGCGACCACGGAGGCGACCACGGCCGTGAGGTTGGAGACGAGGGAGGTCGCCGTCGAGGTGACGGTGGCCTGCATGCCGCCGATGTCGTTGGCTATCCGGGACTGCACCTCACCCGTGCGGGTGCGGGTGAAGAACGCCAGCGGCATCCGCTGGAGCTGCGCGTAGACGGCGGTCCGCAGGTCGTGCATGACGCGCTGGCCCACCGTGGTGGAGATCAGGGTCTGGAGCACGCCGAACACGCTCGTGACGACCGCGGTGAGGATCATGCCGAGGGCCAGCAGGCTGAGCAGCCCCGTCCGCCCCTGCGGGATGGCGACGTCGAGGATCTCCTTCAGCAGGAACGGCGAGGCGACGCCGACCAGCGACGAGGCACCGACGAGCAGCCCCACGACGCCGAGCCGGCCCCGGTAGGGGCGGAACAGGCGCGCGATCCGCCGCAGTTCGCGCGGCTGGTCGGCGGGGGCGGGACGACGCGGGTCGAGGGCTTCCTTCGACGGCGTCCATTTCGGTTCTTTTCCTTCGGGGCGCATGGGCCTCCCTCTGACGACACTCCTGACCACATGATCCTGAGACTCAAATGAGCATAGCTCATTGTTACCTATACTCACAATGAGCCTGGTCCTGCTACCCTTCCCAGTATGAGCACCGCTTCCGAGACCGACAGCCCGGACAGCTCGGACGGCGTCCTCGCCGAGCAGCTGCTGCGCCTGACCCGTCGGCTGCACCGCATCCAAAAGCGCCATCTGGAGCCGCTCGGGATCACGCCGGCCCAGTCCCGCCTGCTCCGCACGGTCGCGCACTACCCTGCGGGCGAGCCTCCCCGAATGGCGGATCTGGCCGCCCACCTGGAGGTCGTACCGCGTGCGGTGACCACGCTGGTCGACGGCCTGGAAGCGGCCGCGTGCGTGCGCCGGGTCCCGGACACCGCGAACCGCCGGGTCATCCGGATCGAGCTGACCGAGACCGGGCGCGCCACGCTGCGCAGGCTGCGCAGCGCGCGGACGGGCGCCGCGGAGGAGATCCTGGCTCCATTGACCACCGATCAGCGCGAACTGCTCGGCGGCCTGCTCGACGCCCTGGCCGACGCACCGGCGCAGGAACGGGCCGAGCACGGCTGCTGAGGAGGACCCGCTCAGCCGAGGGGGCACGCATGCCGCTGCTGGAGCCGAAACCGGGAGCCCTGCGTCCGCGCGGCGTCGGCGCTCCGGCCCCCGACCGGGTGCCCGAGCGGCTGGCGGGCGGGACCCCCGAGCCGCTGCGCTCCGAGCTGACGGCGCTGCTCGGCGCCGAGAAGGTGCTGTGGAAGGTCTCCGACCTGGTCCGCTACGCCTCGGACGCCTCCCCCTACCGCTTCGTGCCGCAGGTCGTCGTGGTCGCCGAGGACATCGACGACGTCTCCGCCGTGCTGTCCTACGCCCACGGCAAGCAGCGCGAGGTCGTCTTCCGCGCCGCCGGGACCTCGCTCAACGGCCAGTCCCAGGGCGAGGACATCCTGGTCGACGTGCGCCGCCACTGGGCGGGGATCGAGGTGCTGGAGGAGGGGCTGCGCGCCCGGATCCGGCCCGGCACGACCGTCCAGCGTGCCAATGCCGCGCTCGCCCGGCACGGCCGGGTGCTCGGTCCCGACCCGGCCAGCGCGATCGCCTGCACCCTCGGCGGGGTGGTCGCGAACAACGCCTCGGGCATGACCGCGGGGACCACGAGGAACGCGTACCGGACCCTGTCCTCGCTCACCTTCGTGCTGCCCGGCGGCACCGTGGTGGACACCGCCGACCCGCGGGCCGACGAGGAGCTGGCGCGGGCCGAGCCCGCCCTGTGCCGCGGACTGATGGAGATCAAGCGGGAGATCGAGGCGGACCCGCGGCTCACCGCCCGGATCCGCGCCAAGTACGAGATCAAGAACACCACCGGCTACCGCCTGGACGCGTATCTCGACGGCAGCACGCCGGTGGAGATCCTGCGCGGGCTGATGGTCGGATCCGAAGGCACCCTCGGCTTCATCTCCGAAGTCGTCTTCGACACCCTGCCGCTGGACCGCGAGCTGTCCAGTGCCCTGCTCTTCTTCCCCTCGCTGCCCGCCGCCGCGGCGGCCGTGCCCCTCTTCACGGCGGCAGGTGCGATCGCCGTCGAGCTGATGGACGGCAACACGCTGCGCGCCTCGGTCCGCGTGGCGGGCGTACCGGCGGACTGGGCCGTGCTGCCCAAGGACACGACCGCGCTGCTCGTGGAGTTCCGGGCGCCGGACGCCGCGGGCCGGGCGGCGTACGAGCGGCGCGCGGCCGAGCTGGTCGCCGGGCTGGACCTCGTCGCCCCGGTGGCCTCGGTGACCAACGCCTTCACCTCCGATCCCGCGGCCATCGGCGGGTTCTGGACGGCCCGCAAGGCCTTCGTCACCGCCGTCGGCGGCGCCCGCGCCCCCGGCACCACCCTGATCACGGAGGACTTCGCCGTCCCGCCCGCCCGCCTGGCCGAGGCCTGCGAGGCCCTCCTGGAACTCCAGGCGGAGCACGGTTTCGACGCCGCCGTCGCCGGTCACGCGGCCCACGGCAACCTGCACTTCCTGCTGGCCTTCGACGCCGCGCTGCCCGCCGACGTCGCGCGGTACGAGGCGTTCATGGACGCCTTCTGCCGGCTGACCGTCGAGCGGTTCGACGGTTCGCTGAAGGCCGAGCACTCCACGGGCCGCAACATGGCCCCCTTCCTGGAACTGGAATGGGGGGCCGCGGCCACCGCGCTGATGTGGCGCACCAAGCGGCTCGTCGATCCCGGCGCGGTGCTCGCGCCACGGATCCTGCTGGACCGCGACCCGCGCGCCCACCTGCGGGGACTCAAGACGATCCCGACGGTGGAGGCGGTCGTGGACCCCTGCATCGAGTGCGGGTTCTGCGAGCCGACCTGCCCCAGCAAGGACCTCACGACCACCCCCCGGCAGCGGATCGTGCTGCGCCGCGAGATGACGCGCCAGCAGCCCGGCTCCCGCGTACTGGACGGGCTCCTCGACTCCTACGGCTACGACGCCGTGGACACCTGCGCGGGTGATTCCACCTGCCGGATCGCCTGCCCGGTCGGCATCGACACCGGCGCCCTGATGAGGGACTTGCGCCACCGCCGTCACGGCCCGCGCGAGGAGCGGGCGGCCGCCTTCGCCGCCCGGCACTTCGCGGCGGTGGAGAGCGCCGCGCGGCTCGCGGTCGCCGCGGCGGACCGGATCACCGACCGCGTCGGTGACGGCCCGCTGCGGCTGGTCACGGGGGCCGCGCGCAAGGCCGTACGCCCGGACCTGGTGCCGCGGTGGCTGCCGCAGATTCCGGGCGCGGCGGCCCGCGCGCTGCCCGCCACCCGGCGGGTCGGCGCCCGCGCCGTGTACTACCCGGCCTGCGTCAACCGGATCTTCGGCGGACCCGAGGGCGGTGACGGGACGGCCGGGCCCTCGCTGCCCGAAGCCGTGGTCGCGCTCGGCGCCCGGGCGGGGCGGCCGGTGTGGATCCCCCAGGACGTCAAGGGCACTTGCTGCGCCACGATCTGGCACTCCAAGGGCTACGACGCCGGGAACCGGCTGATGGCGAACCGGATCGTGGAGGCCGCCTGGGGCTGGACGGCGGGCGGCCGGCTGCCCCTCGTCGTGGACGCCTCCTCCTGCACCCTGGGCCTCGCCCACGAGGTCATCCCGTACCTGACCGCCGACAACCGCGACCTGCACGCCGCACTGACCGTCGTCGACTCCGTCGTCTGGGCGGCCGAGGAGCTGCTGCCGCGTCTGGAGGTGCTGCGCACGGTCGGTTCGGCGGTGGTGCACCCGACCTGTTCGATGCGCCATCTGGGCGACGAGGCCGAGCTGCGGGCCGTGGCGCAGGCCTGCGCGCGGGAGGTGGCCGTGCCGGACGACGCGGGCTGCTGCGCCTTCGCGGGCGACCGCGGCATGCTGCATCCGGAGCTGACGGACGCCGCGACGGCGCGGGAGGCCGCGGAGGTCACGGCGCGCTCCTACGACGTCCACCTGTCGGCGAACCGCATGTGCGAGGTGGGCATGGAACGGGCCACCGGGCGCGGTTACCGCTCGGTGCTGCTGGAGCTGGAACGGGCCACCCGCCCCTGAGTTCCCCGGCCGACGGGCCGGAGCGCCCCCGTCCGGTCCGGTCGTCCGCGGTCCGGGCAGGGGCCCCGCGACCATGGCCGGTTCTGGTCCCGGCGATGGTAAATCGATTGCCCCGCATGGTGTTCAAAGGCGAACCTTGCACGGTTTGAACCACTACCGAGTCATGGGGCGTCATGCAGATCAGCGATCTTCCGTATCCGGACCCAGGGGTACCCGACGCGCGATCCGGGCCCCGGTTCCTGCTGTGGCTCGGACGCAATCAGCTCGCCGGACAGCTCAAGAGCCTGTGCTGGGGGCTGCTGCACTTCTGCGGGATCGCCGGGCTGCCCTTCGCCGTCGGCCTCGGTGTCCAGGCGGTCGTGGACCGCGACGGCACCCGGCTGATCCTGGTCGGCGGGCTCGTCCTGCTCATCGGGATCGCGATCTCGCTCGGTGACACCATGCTGCACCGGACGGCCGTGACCAACTGGATCACCGCCGCCGCCCGGGTCCAGCAACTGCTCGCCCGCAAGACCGCCGAGCTGGGCGCCGCCCTCACCCGGCGGGTCGCCGCGGGCGAGGTAGTGGCCGTCTCCACCGGGGACGTCGAGAAGATCGGCTGGTTCGTCGAGGCGGTCTCGCGGTTCCTCGCCGCCGCCGTCGCCGTCGTCGTGATCTGCGTCGGCCTGGTCTTCTACGCGCCCGCGCTCGGTGTGGTCGTCGCGGGCGGGGTGCCCGTACTGGCCCTGGCCGTCCTGCCGTTGCTGCCGCGCGCCACCAGGCGCGCCGACATCCAGCGCGAGAAGGCGGGCAGGGCCACCGAGCTGGCCTCGGACACGGTGGCCGGGCTGCGCGTGCTGCGCGGGATCGGCGGCGAGGAACTGTTCCTCGGACGCTACCGCGAGGCCTCCCAGGAGGTCCGCAAGGCCGCCGTGCGCAGCGCCCGCATGTGGGCGCTGATCTCCGCGATCCAGGTGCTGCTGCCGGGCCTGCTGCTCATCACGGTGGTCTGGTACGGCGCCACGCTGGTCCTGGACGGGCGGATCACGGTGGGCGAACTCGTCGCGGTCTTCAGCGCGGTGGCCCTGATGCTGTACCCGCTGCGGCACTTCGAGGAGATCGCCATGGCGTACTCCTTCTCGCGGCCCTCCGCCAAGCGGGCCGCCCGGGTGCTGTCGCTGACCCGTACGGACCCCGGTCCCGACGGCGACGCTCCCGCGGAACCGGGCGCGCGGGCAACCGCCGCGCAGCGCGCGGAAGCGGACGCTCCGCCGGCGGCGAAGCCCGCGGCCCCGGCCCCCGGGAGCGACCTGTACGACCCGGAGACCGGACTGATGGCCCCCGCGGGCGTGTTCACCGCCGTGGTCTGCGGTGACCCGGACCTCGCGGGGCGCCTGGCGGAGCGCCTCGGCGGTCATCCGGCCGACGCGGTCGGCGGTCCGTCGGTACTGCTGGGCGGGATCGCGCTGGACGAACTGGAACTGGACACGGCGCGCACGCTGGTGCTCGTCCAGGACAAGGATCCGGTGCTGCTGTCCGGCACGCTGCGCGAGCTGCTCGACGTACCGGCGTCCGCCGCGGTCGAGGCCTCGGCGGCGCTGGCGGCGGCCCAGTGCGCGGACGTCCTGGACGCGCTGTCGCAGTCCGCGCCGGACGGGGTGGACGACCCGATGGACGCGCGGATCACCGAGCGCGGACGCTCCCTGTCCGGTGGTCAGCGCCAACGGCTCGCGCTGGCGCGCTCGCTGGTCACCGACCCGGAGGTGCTGGTGCTGGACGAGCCGACCTCGGCGGTCGACTCGCACACCGAGGCCCGGATCGCGGAGGGCCTCGCGACGCTGCGCGCGGGGCGCACGACGGTCGTCCTGGCGTCGTCGCCGCTGCTGCTGGACCGCGCCGACCGGGTCGTCCTGGTCGACGGGGGCACGGTGGCCGCGGTCGGAACGCACCGGGAACTGCTGCACGGCGAGCCGCGCTACCGCGCGGTCGTCACGCGCGAGACCGACGAGGAACAGCTGCTCGGCGCGGTCGAGCGGATCGAGACGCTGCGGGAACTCACAGAGATCGAGGAATCGGCATGATCGGCGTGGTGGCGCCGGAGTACGATCCGGCCGCCCCCGAAACCGTCGCCACCCTTCCGGTGGGCACGACGGCGACGGTACGGGGCTATGTGCGCGCTCTGCTGCGGCGGCACCGACGGGCGTTCGTCCTCCTGGTGACGGTCAATGCGGTCGCGGTGGTCTCCTCCATGACCGGCCCCTATCTGCTCGGCCGGGTGGTGGACGATCTCGCGGCGGGGGCGCGCGACCTGAATCTGGGGCGCGTGGCGCTGCTGTTCGCGCTGGCGCTGCTCGTCCAGACGCTGTTCGTGCGGATGGTCCGGCTGCGCGGGGCCATGCTCGGCGAGGAGATGCTGGCCGATCTGCGCGAGGACTTCCTGGTCCGCTCGGTGGGCCTGCCGCCCGGCGTGCTGGAGCGCGCGGGCACCGGGGACCTGCTGTCGCGGATCACCACCGACATCGACCGGCTCGCCAACGCGATGCGCGAGGCGGTGCCGCAGCTGGCCATCGGTGTGGTGTGGGCGGGGCTGCTCTTCGGGGCGCTCGCCGTCACCGCGCCGCCGCTGGCCCTGGCGGCCCTGGTGGCGATGCCGGTGCTGGTGCTCGGCTGGCGCTGGTACTTCAAGCGGGCGCCCTCGGCGTACCGGTCGGAGGCGGCGGGGTACGCGGCGGTCGCGGCCGCGCTCACCGAGACGGTGGACGCGGGCCGCACGGTCGAGGCGCACCGCCTGGGCGGGCGCCGGATCGCTCTGTCCGAGCAGCGGATCAAGGAGTGGACGGCCTGGGAGCGGTACACGCTGTTCCTGCGGTCGGTGCTCTTCCCCGTCATCAACATCACCTACGTGACGATCCTGGGGTCGGTGCTGCTGATCGGCGGCTACTGCGTCCTGCGGGGCTGGATGTCGGTGGGACAGATGACGACCGGCGCGCTGCTGGCGCAGATGATGGTCGACCCGATCGGGCTGATCCTGCGCTGGTACGACGAACTCCAGGTCGCCCAGGTCTCCCTGGCCCGGCTGGTCGGGGTGCGGGAGATCGAACCCGACGCGGGTGACGAGCACGTCGTGCCCGACGGCCGGGACGTACGGGCCGACGGGGTCCGGTTCGGTTACCGCGAGGGGGTCGACGTCCTGCACGAGGTGTCCCTGTCGGTCCCGCCGGGCACCCGGGTCGCCCTGGTGGGCCCTTCGGGGGCGGGCAAGTCCACGCTGGGCAGGCTCCTGGCGGGCATCTACGCGCCGCGCGAGGGCGAGGTCACGCTCGGCGCGGCGCAGTTGGCGCGGATGCCCGCGGAGCGGGTGCGCGAGCACGTGGCGCTGGTCAACCAGGAGCACCACGTCTTCGTGGGGAGCCTGCGCGACAACCTGCGCCTCGCCCGGTCGGGCGCCGGGGACGCGGAGCTGTGGGCGGCGCTGGGCGCGGTGGACGCGGACGGGTGGGCCAGGGCGCTGGAGAGCGGTCTGGACACCGAGGTCGGGTCGGGCGCCGCGACGCTCACCCCGGCGCAGGCGCAGCAGATCGCGCTGGCCCGGCTGGTGCTCGCCGATCCGCACACGCTGGTCCTGGACGAGGCGACCTCGCTGCTGGATCCGCGGGCGGCCCGGCACCTGGAGCGCTCGCTGGCCCGGGTGCTGGAGGGACGTACGGTCGTGGCGATCGCGCACCGGCTGCACACCGCGCACGACGCGGACGTCATCGCGGTGGTGGAGGCGGGCCGGATCAGCGAGCTGGGTTCGCACGACGAACTGGTCGCCGCCGACGGTGCGTACGCGGCGCTGTGGCGCTCCTGGCACGGCTGATCCGGGGCCGCCGGTGCGGCCTGGGTGCGGGAGAGCCGTGTGCCCCGTCCCGTCCACTGTTGTGGACGGGACGGGGCACGGGTCGTTCCCGGGGGGAACGAAGTGGCCGCCCGGCTCCCGGCACCAGGATGTACGTGGCCGTGTCGTCCAGGGAGTGCGCGGTGACCGTACGGACGCCCTTGCGCGACGAGGGCCGCCGGGTGCCGGGGAGGTCAGATGAAGCCGAGGGCGGCGGCCCCGCCCACGCCTCCGAGCAGCATGAACACCGGCATGAGGACCTTCAGCTCGACCCAGCTGCCCGCGCGGAAGCGCATCATCTTCGGCGGGCCGATCGGGTACCAGCGTTTGCCCGCGATGGGGAGGGGCCACAGGACGGGGCAGCCCGATACGGTCAGCGCGTCCCCGATGTCGTGGACCAGCGCGCCGAGCACGATCGGCAGGCCGAGCCAGAGGTACTCCTCGCCGGGAGCGGTGAACAGCCAGCTCGCGCCGTTGCCCGGCTGGTCCAGTACCCCGGCCAGTATCCAGGCGCTGGTGGCGCCGAGCAGCCAGACGAGGATGTCGCTGGACATCCGGGCGGCCCGCCACAGCAGGCCTTCGACGGCGAGCACGAGGTGGACGAAGAGCAGTGCGAGGACGCCCCAGCGGTCCGTGGTGACGGCCAGCGCCGAGGAGCCGCCGCCGATCAGGACGGCCCACAGCCAGGTGTGGGTGAGGGTGCGGTGCCCTCCGGTGCGGCGGGCGTCGCGCGGGGAGCGGGTCGCCTTGTAGACGGCGTAGGAGATCTTGTCGACCACCTCGCAGAGGCCCCGGGAGAGCGGTCCGAAGGCGCGCGAGATCGTCGCGGACTTGTGGTCGAGGTCGGGGGCCAGGGCCGCACCCGCGCAGATGAGCGCGCCGACGACGAGGACCGGCCAGGGCATGGGGTAACCGGCGGCCGCGGTCGCCGCGCCCACCCCCAGCCAGGCCGCTGCCCCGGAGAGTGAGTGCGCCGGACCCATCATGGTCGTTCCCGCCCCATTGGTGTGAGGTCGGGCCCAGTTGACGGTTTCGTTCGGGCCCGGTCAACGGCACAGCGTACCGGCGATGATCTTCTTCGATGCCGCCGGTTCCCTCATCCGGGGGGAAGCCAGGCAAGATGGGGGGCGTGACCCTCATTGATCAGCTCCCGCCGAACGCCGACCCCGATGCCCTGTTCGAGGCTTTCTCCTCGTGGGCCGAGGACCAGGGCATCGCCCTGTACCCGGCGCAGGAGGAGGCCCTGATCGAGGTCGTCTCCGGGGCGAACGTGATCCTCTCCACCCCGACCGGATCCGGCAAGAGCCTGGTGGCCGCCGGCGCCCACTTCACCGCGCTGGCCCAGGACAAGGTCACCTTCTACACCGCGCCGATCAAGGCCCTGGTGTCGGAGAAGTTCTTCGACCTGTGCAAGCTCTTCGGCACCGAGAACGTCGGCATGCTGACCGGTGACGCCTCGGTGAACTCGGACGCTCCGGTGATCTGCTGCACCGCCGAGGTGCTGGCCTCCATCGCCCTGCGCGACGGCCGCAACGCCGACATCGGCCAGGTCGTGATGGACGAGTTCCACTTCTATGCCGAGCCGGACCGCGGCTGGGCCTGGCAGATCCCGCTGCTGGAACTGCCGCAGGCGCAGTTCGTCCTGATGTCGGCCACCCTCGGCGACATGAAGCGGTTCGAGGAGGACCTGACCCGGCGCACCGGGCGGCCGACCTCGGTGGTCCGCTCCGCGACCCGGCCCGTCCCGCTGTCGTACGAATACGTGACCACGCCGATCACCGACACCATCACCGAACTGCTGGAAACCCGGCAGGCGCCCGTGTACATCGTGCACTTCACCCAGGCCCAGGCCGTCGAGCGGGCGCAGTCGTTGATGAGCATCAACATGTGCACGCGCGAGGAGAAGGACAAGATCGCCGAGCTGATCGGCCACTTCCGCTTCACCACCAAGTTCGGCCAGAACCTCTCGCGCTACGTCCGCCACGGGATCGGCGTCCACCACGCGGGCATGCTGCCGAAGTACCGGCGCCTGGTCGAGAAGCTGGCCCAGGCCGGTCTGCTCAAGGTGATCTGCGGCACCGACACCCTGGGTGTCGGCGTGAACGTCCCGATCCGCACGGTCCTCTTCACCGCGCTCACCAAGTACGACGGCACCCGGGTCCGCACGCTGCGGGCGCGCGAGTTCCACCAGATCGCCGGCCGGGCCGGACGGGCGGGCTTCGACACCGCGGGGTACGTGGTCGCCCAGGCGCCCGAGCACGTGATCGAGAACGAGAAGGCGCTCGCGAAGGCGGGCGACGACCCGAAGAAGCGCCGCAAGGTGGTCCGCAAGAAGGCGCCCGAGGGATTCGTCGCCTGGTCCGACACCACCTTCGAGAAGCTGATCGGCGCCGACCCGGAGGCGCTGACCTCGCGCTTCAAGGTCACCAACATCATGCTGCTGTCGGTCATCGCCCGGCCCGGCGATGCCTTCAAGGCGATGCGCCACCTCCTGGAGGACAACCACGAGCCGCGCAAGAGCCAGCTGCGCCACATCCGCCGGGCCATCGCGATCTACCGCTCGCTGCTGGACGGCGGGGTGGTCGAGAAGCTCGACACCCCGGACGTGGAGGGCCGCACGATCCGGCTGACCGTGGACCTCCAGCAGGACTTCGCGCTGAACCAGCCGCTGTCCACCTTCGCGCTGGCCTCCTTCGACCTGCTGGACCCGGAGTCCCCCTCCTACGCGCTGGACATGGTGTCGGTCGTGGAATCCACGCTGGACGACCCGCGCCAGATCCTCGCCGCGCAGCAGAACAAGGAGCGCGGCATCGCCGTGGGCGCGATGAAGGCCGACGGGATCGAGTACGAGGAGCGGATGGAGCGGCTCCAGGACGTCACCTATCCGAAGCCGCTCGAAGAGCTGCTCCTGCACGCCTACGACGTGTACAGCAAGAGCCACCCGTGGGTCCGTGACCACCCGGTCTCCCCGAAGTCGATCATCCGCGACATGTACGAGCGCGCGATGACCTTCACCGAGTTCACCGCCTTCTACGAGCTGGCCCGCACCGAGGGCATCGTGCTGCGCTACCTCGCGGGCGCGTACAAGGCGCTCGACCACACCATCCCGGACGACCTGAAGTCCGAGGACCTCCAGGACCTCATCGCCTGGCTCGGCGAGCTGGTCCGCCAGGTCGACTCCAGCCTGCTCGACGAGTGGGAGCAGCTGGCGAACCCGGAGGTGGAGACGGCGGAGCAGGCCCAGGAGAAGGCCGACCAGGTCAAGCCGGTCACGGCCAACGCCCGCGCCTTCCGCGTCCTGGTCCGCAACGCCATGTTCCGCCGGGTGGAGCTGGCCGCCCTGGACAACCTCCACGAGCTCGGCGAGCTGGACTCCGAGTCCGGCTGGAACGCGGACGCGTGGGGCGACGCGATGGACGCCTACTGGGACGAGTACGACGACCTCGGCACCGGCCCCGACGCCCGCGGCCCCAAGCTGCTGATGATCGAGGAGGACGCGGAGCACGGTCTGTGGCGCGTCCGCCAGGCCTTCGCCGACCCCAACGGCGACCATGGCTGGGGCATCAGCGCCGAGGTCGACCTCGCGGCGTCCGACGAGGAGGGCCGGGCGGTCGTCCGGGTCACCGCCGTCGGCGAACTCTGACCGTCCCCGCCACCCCGTCCCGCATCCGTCCGGCGCCCTCGACGCCACCGGCACCGCCGCCCCCGAGCCCCGTGGAGAACCCCTGATGACGAACCCCGCCGAGAGACTGGTCGACCTGCTCGACCTGGAGCAGATCGAGGTCAACATCTTCCGCGGCCGCAGCCCGCAGGAGTCCCTCCAGCGGGTCTTCGGCGGCCAGGTGGCTGGCCAGGCGCTGGTAGCGGCCGGCCGGACCACCGAGGGCGGGCGGCCGGTCCATTCGCTGCACGCGTACTTCCTGCGCCCCGGCATCCCCGGCGTGCCGATCGTGTACCAGGTGGAGCGGGTGCGGGACGGGCGCTCCTTCACCACCCGCCGCGTCACCGCGGTCCAGCAGGGCAAGACGATCTTCAACCTCACCGCCTCCTTCCATCGGCCGGAGGAGGGCGGCATCGAGCACCAGCTGCCTCCTCGCATGGATTTTCCACACCCCGACACGCTGCCGAAGGTCGTGGACGAGATCCGCGAACACCTCGGGGCGCTGCCGGAGGCGCTGGAGCGGATGGCCCGCCGCCAGCCCTTCGACATCCGGTACGTGGACCGGCTCCGCTGGACCCCCGAGGAGCTCAAGGACGCCGATCCGCGCAGCGCCGTCTGGATGCGCGCGGTCGGCCCGCTGGGCGACGACCCCCTCGTGCACACCTGCGCGCTGACCTACGCCAGCGACATGACCCTCCTCGACGCCGTGCGCATCCCCGTCGAGCCGCTGTGGGGCATGCGCGGTTTCGACATGGCGAGCCTGGACCACGCCATGTGGTTCCACCGGCCCTTCCGCGCGGACGAGTGGTTCCTCTACGACCAGGAGTCCCCCATCGCCCACGGCGGCCGGGGGCTGGCTCGCGGCCGGATCTACGATGTGGAGGGCAGGCTGCTGGTCTCGGTCGTCCAGGAGGGGCTGTTCCGTCCCTACCCGGCCGCCCCGCCGAAGCCGTCCGCCACGGCGGAGCAGTCCGACCCCTCCTGACCTTGCGGCCCGTGCGCCCCCGGCCCCAGCCGGGTGCGCCGCCACCTCCGCCCCGGGTCCGCCCCCGTCCGCCCCGTCACCGAAGAGCTGAGCGCGCCCATGCCGACCCCGAACCCGGCCCGCCCCTGTCCCTGCGGGCTGCCCGCCGCCTACCCGGACTGCTGCGGCCGCTTCCACTCCGGCGAGCGGCAGGCGCCGACCGCGGAGCTTCTGATGCGGTCCCGGTTCAGCGCCTTCGCGATCGGGGACACCGCCTACCTGCTCCGCTCCTGGCATCCCTCGACCCGCCCCGGGCGGCTCGACCTGGACCCCGGGCAGCGCTGGGAGCGGCTGGAGATCCTGCGCACGGAGCGCGGCGGGACGTTCGAGACGCAGGGCACGGTGGAGTTCCGGGCGCACTACCGGGAGGCCGGGCACACCGGCTCGCTGCGCGAACACAGCACCTTCTCCCGCGAGGACGGCGCCTGGGTCTACGTCGGCCCCCTCTCGCCGGTCGTCTTCGACTGATCCCGCGCTCCGGCGAGCGCGAACTCCAGACTCGTCCGGTACCAGCGCAGCTCGTCCGGGGGCTCGGCCAGCAGCAGGGCGGTCGCGACGGCCGCCGCGGCCGGGATCTGCGGATGCCCGTAGGGCGGGGGCGGGGCCAGCCCCGTGAGCAGGATCCGCTCCGCCCGGTCGGGCACGGCCCGCTCCAGTTCATCCTCCGGCAGCACGGAAGCCAGTACCGCCGCCCGCTCCCAGGGATCCGCGGTCCGTCTCAGCAGCAACCCCACATGCCGTCCGCGCCACCGCCGGGGCCGCAGATCCGCCCGGCGCTCCATCAGCTCCCGGTCCTCCGGAGGCGCGCTCCCGCTCAGCAGCCGGGGCTCCCGCCGGGCGAAGTCGGCCAGCTCCGAGGCGAGGTAGAGCCAGACGACGGCCCGGTACCGGTTGATCCGGTACCCGACCGGCGTGACCCGCCCGCAGCGCGCGAGCCGGGTGAACCGGCCCGGGCTGATCTTCACCAGCTCCGCCGCATCCGCCGCGCCCACCGTCCTGACCTGCTCGCGCAGGGCGTCCGGGAACCCCTCGGCCGCCCTGATCCGGTCCAGCTCGGCCCGCGCGAACCGCGGAGCCCCGCTCGGCGCGCTCGGCCCGGCCCGGACCAGGCCCAGCTGTACGGCCCGCGCGAACTCGCTGCGCCCGAGCCCCAGTTCCTCGGCGGCCCGGCCGCCGCTCAGCACCTCCGGCGGCCTCCCGACTACCGGACCCACGGCCACGGTCCTGCTCTTGACCTCCATGACGGTCCTCCCCCGCACACGTTGACTACTCTGCGTGAAGACCGTAACTCAGAGTGACCATAGCGTGCAAGGGCGTCACGGATCCTGTGGACAACTCGCGGCGCCGACCAGCCCCGCTACTCCCCCGTCATCCGCCGCTCCGCGACGCCCAGGTGCTCACCCACCCGGTTCACCAGCAACGTCATCTCGTACGCGACCTGCACGTAGTCCGCGTCGGCAGCCGTCAGCACACACAGGGAGCTGCCCTCGCCCGCCGCCATCACCAGCAGGACGCCGTCGTCGTACTCGACGACCGTCTGGCGCACCTCACCGGCACGGAAGTGGCGGCCCGAGCCCTTCGCCAGGCTCTGCAGCCCGGCCGCGACCGCCGACAGGTGCTCGGCGTCCTCCCGTGCCAGGCCCGCGCTCGCGCTCGTCACCAGGCCGTCATTGGAGAGCACCACCACGTGCCGGACCTGCTGGATCCTGCGCGTCAGGTCGTCCAGCAGCCAGTCGAGCTGCTTGTCCAGTGCCATTTTCCGCCCCTCCCCGTCGACCCGGCCGGCCGGCCGCGCCCACCCCCGCTGCGTCGTCTCGCCAGCCTTCCCCACCAGGGGCTTTCCGGCAAGGAGGATGTCCCCATGGCGAAGAAGATGACTCAAGAGGAATGGCGGGCGTTCGTCTCGCACTCCACCCGCACCGGCAAGCTGTCGACCGTCCGCGAGGACGGGAGTCCGCACATCGCTCCCATCTGGTTCGTACTCGACGGTGACGCGTTCGTCTTCAACACCGGTGCGGACACCGTCAAGGGGCGCAATCTCGCCCGAGACGGCCGCGTCGCGCTCTGTGTGGACGACGACCGGCCCCCGTTCTCCTACGTCGTCCTCCAGGGACGGGCCTCGATCAGCGAGGACATGGACGACATGCTGGTCTGGGCCACCCGGATCGGGGGGCGCTACATGGGCGAGGACCGCGCCGAGGCCTTCGGCCGGCGCAACGCCGTCCCGGGCGAACTCCTCGTGCGCGTCCCGATCGACAAGGTGATCTCGATGGCCGGCGTCGCCGACTGACGGACCGGGCGCGGCCGCCGGTCACCCGGCGACCGCGCCCCCGCTCACACCACGCACCCCGTCCGACGTCCCGTCTCACACCGAGCCCGCCTGCGGCTCCACCGATTCGAGCAGCCGGGCGGTGTGCCTGCGCCCGGCGTACTCGACCAGCCTGATCAGCACTTCCTTCCCCGAGTCCCGGTCCCGGGCATCGCACAGCACCACCGGAGTGCCCGGCTCCAGGTCCAGCGCCCCGGCCACGTCGTGCGCCCCGTAACCCCGTTCGCCCGAGAAGCAGTTGACGGCCACCACGAAGGGGATGCGGCGGTGCTCGAAGTAGTCCACCGCCGGGAAGCAGTCCTGGAGCCGCCGGGTGTCGGCGAGCACCACCGCCCCGAGCGCGCCCTGCGACAGCTCGTCCCACAGGAACCAGAAGCGGTCCTGGCCGGGCGTACCGAAGAGATACAGCGACAGGCCCTCCCGGATGGTGATCCGGCCGAAGTCCATGGCGACCGTCGTGGTGGTCTTGCGCTCCACGCCGCCCGTGTCGTCGACGAGTTCGCCCGCCTCGCTGAGCGTCTCCTCCGTCCGCAGCGGACGGATCTCGCTGACCGCCCCCACGAGCGTGGTCTTGCCCACCCCGAACCCCCCGGCCACGAGTATCTTCAGGGCGAGCGGGGCCAGTTCCTCTTCCGCCTCCGGCCGCTGGACCTGCTGTCCCGACATGGTCGTCCCCTCACTCTCGAGCCCGCGCATACGACGGTCGCGAACGCCCCGTCACAACGCCCTGAGTCCTTCGATGACTTCGCGCAGGATCCGTTCGTCCGGCAAGCGGGCCGGCGGTACGGGCCCCCGCACCCGGACGTGGCCCGCCTCCAGCAGATCCCCCAGCAGCACCCGGACCACCCCGACCGGCAGGTCCGCGTCGGCGGCGAGTTCCGCGACCGACTGGGTCTGCGCCCGGCACAGTCCGAGCAGGGCGCGGTGCTCCGGGCCGAGCAGGGAGTCCGCGGCCGCGTCCACGGCGCCCGGTTCGACGACCACCAGGGCGATCAGGTCGAAGCGCACGCCGTGCGGACCGGGCTTGGTGCGCCCGCCCGTCATGGCGTACGGGCGCACCAGCGGGCCCGCGTCGCCGTCGTACCACCGGCCGCTCGCCGCGGGGTCGTTCCTCGGGCCGTCCACCGCCGCGGCCGCCGTTCTCAACCCGCGGCCGGCGGGTGCGCCGGGAAGCGGGACGGGGTGTACAGGTGCTCCCCGACGCGTTTGACCAGCCGGGCCATCTCGTAGGCGATCAGGCCGATGTCGGCGCCCGCGCCACTGAGCACGGCCAGACAGGATCCGTCCCCGGCCGCCGCTACGAAGAGGAAGCCCTCGTCCATCTCCACCATCGTCTGGCGCACGCCCCCGGCGTGGAAGTGGCGCCCCGCGCCCTTCGCGAGACTGTGGAAGCCGCAGGCGACCGCCGCCAGGTGCTCGGCGTCCTCCCGGCCGAGCGCGCTGGAAGCGCCCACCGCCAGGCCGTCGTTGGACAGGACCACCACGTGCCGGACCTCCCTGATCCGGACGACGAGGTCGTCCAGCAGCCAGTCCAGCTCGCCGGACCTGCGGAGACCGCCGACCGCGGTCCGCTGTTGTTCGATCATCACTCTGCTCCTTCGTTGGTCGTGGGGGTGACGGCTCGCCTGCCACGGGCCCACCCGTCCCGGTACGCCGCCATCCGGTCCCGGGCCTCCTCGGGGCTGCGCCCCGGCGGGTCCTGCGGGGTCCCGGGGCCGGGCACGGGCCGGGAGGCCGGGGCCTCGCGCAGCTGCGGGACGAGGCTCGCCTGGCGGACCCGACGGGGCAGTTCGCTCACTGCGGCCGGGACGGGCTCGGGCGCGAGGCCGCGCGCGGGGGTGCGCGCGGGCGTGGGCCCGGCGGAGGGTGCCGGCGGGGGGCCGGCCGGTGGGAGGGGACCCGTCGGTCCGGCGGAGCCGCGGAGCCGGAGGTTCGCCACCGGCGCGGGGCGGGGGTCCGGCTGCACGGGGGTGCGGGGCACGGCCGAGATCCCGCGCGGGTCATCCCGTACGGCCCGGACGGTCCGGGGAGCCGACGGCCGTGCTTCGGGGGCGGGCGGTGCCGATGGTACGGCGGGCTCGCGTACGGCGCCCCCGGCTTCTGCGGCGGGCCTGCTTTCCACGGGGACCTCGGGGGCCTCCGGCGCCCCGGGCATCGCAGCGGTCCCCGTGGTCTCGGAGGTCTCAGGGGCCCCGGCCGTCTCGTCCCCGCCCGTACCTGCGTCGCCCGGGGCGAGCGCGCCTTGGAGCAGTGCCTTCGGCAGCAGGACGACCGCGGTGGTGCCGCCGTAGGGCGAGGGCCGCAGGTGGACCCGGACCCCGTGCCGGGCCGAGAGCCGGCTGACCACGAAGAGGCCGAGGCGGTCGCTGTCGAAGAGATCGAGCGCCTCCGACTCTTCGATGCGCCGGTTGGCGTCGGCGAGGGCCTCCCGGCCCATGCCGAGTCCGCGGTCCTCGACCTCCAGCACGTAACCGGCGCCCACGGGCTCGCCGCTGACCCGGACCTTCGTGTGCGGCGGCGAGAACTCCGCCGCGTTCTCGATGAGTTCGGCCAGCAGGTGGGTGAGGTCGGCGACGGCGCCGCCGACCACGGCCGCCTCGGCGAGCCCGCGCACCTCGACGCGCGGATAGTCCTCGATCTCGGACACGGCGGCCCGTACGACGTTGGTGAGCGGGACCGGCATCCGCCAGGCGCGCCCCGGCGCCGCCCCGGAGAGGATGATCAGGCTTTCCGCGTGCCGCCGCATCCGGGTGGTCAGGTGGTCGAGGCGGAAGAGGTCGCCCAGCTCACCGGGGTCGTCGGCGCGGCGCTCCATCGAGTCGAGCAGGGTGAGCTGCTTGTGGACCAGGACCTGGCTGCGCCGGGCAAGGTTCACGAAGACGCCGGAGATCCCGTCGGCGAGTTCGGCCCGCTCCACCGCGGCGCTCAGCGCGGCCCGGTGGACGGTGGACAGGGCCTCCCCGACCTGGGCCATCTCGTCCTCGGCCGGGCTCCCGGGCGGGGCCTCGGCCAGCACGTCGATGTGCCGGCCGGCGCGCAACCGGTCCATCGCGTCCGGGAGTTTGCGGTGGGCGATCTCCAGGGCGCCGTTGCGGAGCGAGACGAGTTCGACGACGAGCCCGCGTCCGATGCGCACGGAGATGGCCAGGGAGGCGGCCACTGCGGCGAGGCCGAGCAGGACGGCCGCTCCCGAGGGGCTGAGCAGCCCTTGGGCCAGCGGCGCGGAGCGGTCCGTGGACCCGGCGTGCGCGGCGCTCGCGACGGCGCGCATCGAGCCGGCCACTCCGGCGTACGCGGGCTCCCAGCCGGAGGGTGCGCCGTGTGCGTCGCGCCCCGTCCCGGCCGCCAGCGCCTGGTCCTCGGCCGCGGTGAGGCCGGTGTAGACGGCGCTCTTGGTGACCGCCTGCCATGCGGTCCGCTGGGCGGCGGGCAGGTCCCGGGCGGCGGCGTCCGTGAGGGCGCGCCGCGTCTCGATCGCGCCGGTCAACTGCCGAAGCGTTTCCGCGCTGCGCTGCCCCGGTACGGCGAGCAGCGCGTCCTCCCGGGAGAGCGACTCGGCGGCCCGCCCGAACTCGAGCAGGACCCGGGCGTCGCCGTCGCTTCCGGCGTCCCGGCCGCCGCCGAGGGCGCCGCCGACCGCCAGGGCGGAATCGACGACCCGGGTGTACGCCGCGTAGGCCGCGTCCGGGGTGGTCCTACCCTGGGCGGCGTCGGCACGGGAGGCCGCGAGCCCGTCGGCGGCGGCCACGAAGGTCCGCATCCGGGCCGCGAGGTCGGCCGGGTAGCCGCCCGAATCGGCGACGGTGTGCGCTTCACCGAGGCGCAGTCCGTCAAGGGCGGCGCCGGTCCGGCGCCCCTGCTCCCGCAGGGCCGCGGCCCGGTCGGCGGCGGCCGGGTCGGCGAGGAAGCGGACCGCGGCGGCCCGTTCCTCCTGGAGCGCGGTGACCGCGCGGTCCACCGGGACGCGTATCCGGTCGTCGACCTGCTGGGCGCGGCTGACGCGGGCGACGTCCTGGGCGGTGCTGACCGTCGCGAAGGCCCACAGGGCGAGCAGCGAGACCACCGGCACCATCAGGAGCGCGACGACCTTCGCACGGACCGTGCCGAGGCGGGCGGAGCGTCGCCCGCGGCGGGCGGAGGGGGTGGCAGCGATGGTCTCCGGGGGCTCGGCGACCGCCGAGGCACCGGCGGCGGGGCCGGAGCCGCTGCCCTGGCCGTAGGCGGCGGGCCCGGGTCCGCCGGGGGCGGGAGCGAAGGCGGGGGCCGGCCCCTGGCCCGGGGTTCGGTACGGGCCCGGGGCTTGGTCCTGTCCCGGCGCGCGGACCTGTCCCGGTGTCCGGTCCTGTGCGGGTGCCGGGCCCGGCCCAGGCGTGCGTCGGGGGCGGGCGAGGAACGCACGGGCGCTGGGGGCGTACGCCCTGCCCCGTCCGGTCGTCGTTCCCGCGTCCCGTCCGCCCGGCACATCCCGTCCCGCCGACGCGTCCGGTCCGGCGGAGGTGTGCGGTCCGGTCGCTGCGTGCGGCCCGGTCGATGCGTGCGGGGGGCCGGGATGGGGCTCGTCGGCCGGAGGGCCGGCGTGCGCGCGGCGGCCGCGCGCCGGGGGCGCGGGGTGCCGCGGGGCCGCGTCCGGCTTCCTGCGGGGTGTGCGCATGGGGTCCTCGTTCCGGTGTGGTGCGTGCGTGCAAGCGGGCGGCGCGGGCCGGGATCGGTGCTCAGTGGGCGGCGGCCCGGGCACCCAGGCGCTGCGCGGAGGCCGATGCCGCGCGTTCGTCGGCGCTCGGGGACAGCGCGACGAAGGCGGAGGTGATGAACAGGTAGGAGCCGAGACCGACCGCGAGGGGGAAGACGAACTGCATCAGCGGGGCTCCGGGCAGGGGCGCGTCCGAGGGGGTGACGTGGACCGAGACGGCCAGCATTCCCGTGTAGTGCATGCTGCTGACGGCGGCGCCCATCACCAGGGAGGCGAGCGCCACGGCCACCGGCGACGTGATGTTGACCGCGGCCCAGAGGGCGGCCGTGGCCGCGACGACCGCGATGGCGACGGAGAGGCCGACGGCGAGCGGGTCGTACGAGACGCGGCCGTGCATGCGCAGGGCCGCCATCCCGAGGTAGTGCATGCTCGCGACCCCGAGGCCGGTGGTGAGGCCGCCCAGTACGAGGGCCCGGCCGCGGTCCCGGCCGTAGCCGACGGCGAAGACCCCGGCGCCCACCACCAGCAGGGCGCCGACCAGGCTCAGGAGGGTCAGCGGCACGTTGAAGTGGACCTCGGTGCCGGTGACGCCGAATCCCAGCATCGCCACGAAGTGCATCGTCCAGATGCCGGTGGCGATCGCGGAGGCCCCGGTGAGGAGCCAGTTGCGGCGGGAACGTCCGGTGGCGGCGAGCGCCTGGACGGTGCAGCGCAGCCCGAGGGCCGAGCCGATGCATGCCATCACGTACGACAGTACGGGGGTGAGCCAGCCGTAGGCCGCGTGGTCGAGGTGTCCCATGGCCACGGGACGCTAGTCCGGGTGAGGCCACGAACAGGGGAAGCATTTCGAAAGGCGCTGGAACTGCTGGAATATGACAGCGCGAGGTTCATCTTCGATCACACCGGGTGTCATCCTGCGCACTGTCCGCACGCGACCGTGCGTGCGGGATCATGGGCACATGAGCGAAGACCACACACGCGTGCAGGAGTTCTTCGGGGCCCGAGCGGCGGACTGGGACCGGAAGTTTCCCGGGGACGGGCCCGCCTTCGCCGCCGCCGTGGCCGCAATCGGCCTGCGGCCCGGCGACCGGGTGCTCGACGCGGGATGCGGGACCGGGAGGGCGCTGCCCGAACTCCGCGCGGCCGTCGGCCCCTCCGGAACCGTGCTCGGCGCCGACCTCACCCCCGAGATGCTCGCCGAGGCGGCGCGGGCCGGGCGGCGGGCGGCGGGCGCGCTGATGCTGGCGGACGCGACCCGGCTGCCGCTGCGGGACGGCTGCCTCGACGCGGTGTTCGCAGCCGGGCTGATCGCCCACCTGCCCGACCCGGAGGTGAGCCTGCGCGAACTGGCGCGGGTGGTGCGCTCCGGCGGGCGGCTCGCCCTGTTCCACCCCATCGGGCGGGCGGCCCTGGCGGCGCGCCAGGGCCGGGAGCTGACCGACGACGACATGCGGGCCGAGCACAACCTCCGCCCCCTGCTCAGCGCCTCGGGGTGGGAACCGACCTCCTATGCCGACGAGGAGCACCGGTTCCTGGCCCTGGCGGTACGCCGTCCCTGAGCCGGGAACCGGCCCCTAGGGCGGGGGCGCGTCGGCCCCCTGGGGGCGGCGGGGGTGCGGCACGGGGCACCCGCCCGCGCCGCCGGGCCTCGGGAAGGTGCCCAGCTCGCCCACGTCGTAGCCGTCGGGGTACCCCTTGACCTCCGGGTTCTGCCGGGCGTAGTGCGGCTCCGCGCGGGGCGGCAGCAAGCGGACCGCGCGTCCGCGCAGCCGCAGCGCGCCCCGGACCAGCCCGCGCAGGCGGGGGTGCGGAGGGTCGTAGCGGAACGCGCGCAGCAGCGGCTCGTCGAGCAGGGCGCGCCCGGCGCCGCGCACCAGCGGGCCGAGCGGGGCCGGGTACCAGGAGGCCATCAGGTCGAGGGTGGCGTCGGCGACCTTGCGGCCGCCCTCGTCCCAGCCGAAGTGGGCCTCCTCATAGGCGTCGAGGGTGGCTTCGAACTCCTCGAACGAGTCCGGGATGTCCGAGATGCCCATGTGCCGGCCGAGGGTGGCGTAGTACCGGGCGCTCGCCCGCTGCTCGTGGTGGGTGAGCGCGCGCCAGCCGTAGACGTCCAGCCAGCGCTTCGGAATCACCACGAACGTGCACAGGACGTAGCGCATGTCCTCGTTGGAGATGGCGTAGCCGCGGTGCATCTGGTTCACGCGCCGGATCGCGGTGCGCGCGGTGTCGCTGTCGAAGCCGTGCTCGACCACCGCGTCGAGGAGCAGCACGGTGTCGTCGTAGCGCTTCTGGGTGCGGTCGGTGAACTCGCCGGTCTCGGCGAGCAGCCGGCCGATGCTGGGGACGGCGTACGTCCGGTAGAGGGCCAGTTCCAGCGCCCGGGCGAAGTCCCAGGGGAACTCGTAGGTGGCGGTGAGCCGGTAGATGGCCAGGAAATCCCGCTCCGGATCGAGCCGGAGGATCTCCTTCAGCCGGTCGTAACGCTGCACCGAGGAACCCTTTCTGTGGCGAGCTCCCAACTCTACGTGCAGGCACTGACGTTGGAAATCGGTGCACTCCCGCTCTCGACGCGCGGGTTACCGGCTGGTTAGGGTGCGCCGACAGGTGAGCCACCAGGAGGGTACGTGTCCGACGAGGAGGGCGACGGTTCGCTGTACGTGCTGTCCGCCGTACTGCTGACCCCGGCCCAGTTCCCGAGCATCCTGGGAGACGACTACCCGGAGGCGTGCTCGCTGCTCGGCGTGCCCCCGGCCGCCGACGGTTACGGGCTGGTGCTCGGCCAGGACGAGGACGGCGCGCGCTGGACCGTGGTCGTCGACGACGTCGCGCTGGTCGCGACCGCGATCGCCTCCTGGGACTGCGGCATGGAGTACGACCTCTCCCCGGACGAGCGCAGCATCGTGGTCTCGCTGGCGGGCTGGCCACTGGCGCTGTCCGTGGCCGCGCCGGGCATCCCCGAGCCGCACGATCCCGAGCAGGGCGCGGACGGGACGGGGCGGGTTCCGCTGGCCCCGCCGTCGGCCGAGACCTGGGGGCCGGTACAGCGGCGGATGGGCGCGGACCAGATCGCCCGCCAGTGGTCCGAGTGGCGCGAGCGGTTCGCGTCGGACGGCGGCGGTCAGCCGGTCGCGCATCCCGGGCTGGCCCGGGTGCTGGCGGAGGCACGGGACTACACGACGACGCCGCCACCGCCGGGCCGGGTGCGGTCCGCCTTCGCGGGCGAGGGGGCCAGGACCCTGCGGGTCGACGGCCCCGGATGGTCTCTGGTGGCCCGGACCGACGACATCGCCTTCGTCCTGCTGGACGAGGGGCCGAGCGAGGTCATTCCGGTGCCGCGCGACGGTGGCGTGGACGGGGAAGGGGACGCAGGCATGGACCTGCCCGGCTTGCTGGCCGCGCTGGACGAGGTCGCAGTCCGTCCGGTGTGACGGCCCGGCGGCGGGACGGCCGGGGCACGCCCGCCCCGACCGCCGGGGGTCAGACGCGGGCGAGGGGGACGTGCGGCCGCGGCGGGAGGGTGACGCTGATGCCATCTCCAGGGTGGATCGTTCCGCCCTCGCGGACCACGCCCATGATGCCCGCCTTGTACTGGATGCGTCCCGAGGCGTCGCGGCCCACCACGTGCTTGAGCAGGCCGTGCTGGAACCTGTTGATCTGGGCGCAGGGGTTGCGCAGGCCCGTGACCTCGACGACGGCCTCCGCGCCGATGCGCAGGAGCGCGCCGGTCGGCAGGCCGAGCAGATCGATGCCTTCGGTAGTCACGTTCTCCCCGAGCTGGCCCGCAGCCACCTCGAAGCCCTCCCGCGCGACCTCGTCGAAGAGCTCGCGGTGGATCAGGTGGACCTGCCGGAGGTTGGGCTGCGTCGGATCCTGGGCGACCCGGGAGCGGTGCTTGACGGTCACTCCCGCGTGCACGTCCCCCTCGACACCCAGCCCTGGGAGCAGCGTGATGCTCTCGCGCGTGGGCTTGGTGAACGAGTACGCCCCGTTGCTGCTGACCGCCAGGACCACACCGGCACTCCTGAGGGCTTCCCCTCGGATCTCCGCTTCGGACACCGTCACCGCCCTATTCGCCGTCTCTTGTTCACGCCGCGCAAGCGGCGGCGCTGCGAGGGGTCGAGCATCAGATAGGCGGCGGCCGGGACCCCGATCAGGACCAGCAGCCCCACCCAGAATCCGACCGTCAGGAACAGGATGACCGCTGCGACAACTCCGGCAGCGGCGATCTTCCCACTCGTCGACATCCGGGACCCCTTCCTTCGCGTGCTCCGACTGCTTCTCCCCTTATAACGCAGCGACCCGGTCGCACGTTCCCGGCCACCGCGCCCGCCTGGCGTCCCAGCGCGGGCGGTCGGCGGCCGGATGGACCTCGCCGGTCACACCGCGGGCCGCAATAAGAACGATTCCACCCCGGTCGGCAAGAGGCCGGCCGGGGCGGAATCGGTGCTGCTCGCGGGCTGGTCAGCGGCTGGTGCCGCCGATGCCGGCGGGGCCCTGCCACGCGCCGTTGCTCACCCAGTCGTTCGCGATGCTGCCGTTGGCGTCGACGAAGGCGACGTGCGTGCCCGAGGCATCAGTGGCCAGACCGGAGCCGGCGCGCGCCTGGCCACCGATACCGGACGGACCGGACCAGGCGCCGTTGGCCACCCAGTCGTTCGCCACGCTGCCGTTGGTGTCGATGAAGAACAGGTGGTCACCATTGGCGCTCATCGCCAGAGGCGAATCCGAACGCGCCTGACCACCCATTCCCGCAGGACCGGCCCAGGCACCGTTGGCAATCCAGTCATTGGCGACGTTGCCATTGGTGTCGACGAAAGCGACATGCGTACCGGAAGCGTCAGTGGCCAGACCGGAACCGGCACGCGCCTGGCCACCGATACCCGACGGACCCTGCCACCCGCCATTGGCCACCCAGTCATTCGCCACACTGCCATTGGCATCGATGAAGAACAGGTGATCACCATTGGCACTCATCGCCAGAGGCGAATCCGAACGCGCCTGACCACCCGTGGCCGCCGGTCCCGACCACGCACCGTTGGCAACCCAGTCATTGACCACATTGCCGCTGGTGTCGACGAAGGCCACCATCGTGCCCGCCGCATTGGTCACCAACGGGGAACCGGCCCTCGCCTTCCCACCGGTCGCCGACGGACCCTGCCAGGCACCATTGCTCACCCAGTCATTCATCACGTTGCCATTGGCATCGATGAAGAAGGCATGGTCGGAATTCGCATTGAGCACCACCGGCGAATCGGACCTCGCCTTGCCGCCCAGACCGGACGGACCCTGCCACCCGCCGTTGCTCACCCAGTCATTCGCCAGATCACCATTGGCGTCCACGAACGCCACATGCGTCCCCGCCGCATCCATCGATACGGTGCCGAAGTTGGTCATCCCACCACCGCCGGAGATCGAGATGCCGGGGTAGTAGGTGGAAAGGATCGGCTGCCAGGTCTGGCCCGCGAGGGCGCAGTTCTGGGAGCCCCACTGGCTGAGGGTGTTCGGGTAGCGGGAGAGGCCCGAACCGCAGGACTCGGAGCTGCTGCCGGTCAGCGTGGCCTGGTAGGAGGCCTGGAAGATCGAGCCGCTCTTGGTCATCACCGAGTTCCAGGTCGCTTCCACGGCGGCGTTGGTGGAAGCGGTGGCCCGACCGGGTATGTAGCGCTGGTAGTTGATCGAGTCGTCGACGTTGTAGCAGCTACCGCCGTACGTCCCGCCGCGCCAGTTGTTGACCCAGTACCAGGCGTAAGTCTTGGCCGCCATGGCACCGGCTCGCAGCGAGTCGGACTGCCAGGAAGCACTCCACTCCCCCGGCAGCACGTCCTTGATGTAGGACTGGAACGGAACGGTGACCACACCGGTCTCGGTGCCAGCGACCGGGCCGCCGGCGCTCGTGTGCTGGGCGTATTGCAGCACCCGGATCGTGGACGGCGGAGTGGTGTTGGACGAGTAGCCGCCGCAGTTCGAGGCCGCCGTCGTTGCTGCGGCGGCCGCGGCGTTCGACACCGGCGAGGCGGCCGCGGGGGCCAGCGTCGCGGTGCACGCGGCCGCAAACGCCGCCACTCCGCATATGAGCTGACGCGATCGACGGATAACAGACATTCCGAGTCCTTAACTTGGGGGCCGCGTCGGCCGAGCAGGTCGGCCGACGCGGCGGGAACTGGGGTGCGTGATGGGGCTACGGGCTGGTCAGCGGCTGGTGCCTCCGATGCCGGCGGGGCCCTGCCACGCGCCGTTGCTCACCCAGTCGTTCGCGATGCTGCCGTTGGCGTCGACGAAGGCGACGTGCGTGCCCGAGGCATCGGTGGTCAGACCGGAGCCGGCGCGCGCCTGGCCACCGATACCGGACGGACCCTGCCACCCGCCATTGGCCACCCAGTCATTCGCCACGCTGCCGTTGGTGTCGATGAAGAACAGGTGGTCACCATTGGCACTCATCGCCAGAGGCGAATCCGAACGCGCCTGACCACCCATCCCCGCAGGACCGGCCCAGGCACCATTGGCAACCCAGTCATTGGCGACGTTGCCATTGGTGTCGACGAAAGCGACATGCGTACCGGAAGCGTCAGTGGCCAGACCGGAACCGGCACGCGCCTGGCCACCGATACCGGACGGACCCTGCCACCCGCCATTGGCCACCCAGTCATTCGCCACACTGCCATTGGCGTCGATGAAGAACAGGTGATCACCATTGGCACTCATCGCCAGAGGCGAATCCGAACGCGCCTGACCACCCGTGGCCGCCGGTCCCGACCAGGCACCGTTGGCAACCCAGTCATTGACCACATTGCCGCTGGTGTCGACGAAGGCCACCATCGTGCCCGCCGCATTGGTCACCAACGGGGAACCGGCCCTCGCCTTCCCACCGGTCGCCGACGGGCCCTGCCAGGCACCATTGCTCACCCAGTCATTCATCACGTTGCCATTGGCATCGATGAAGAAGGCGTGATCGGAGTTCGCATTGAGCACCACCGGCGAATCGGACCTCGCCTTGCCGCCCAGGCCGGACGGACCCTGCCACCCGCCGTTGCTCACCCAGTCATTCGCCGGATTGCCGTTGGTGTCCACGAACGCCACATGCGTCCCCGCCGCATCCATCGATACGGGTGAGGTCTTCGCAGCCGCAGGCGCGCTGCCGACCGGGCTGACGAACCCCTTGAGGTGCACGCTGTAGCCACCGCTGGTCCACTCGGTGGCGCCGACCGTACCGGGCATGTTGCTGTTGCGCGTGACCGCGCCACCGTTGCCGCCCTGGTTGCCGCCGATCCAGTCGATGTTCCCGTTCGGGTACACGGCGGTCACGATCGCAACGTGGTCGTAGTCGGTGCCGGAGAAGCCGTTCGGGTGGAAGAAGACGGCGTCGCCGGGGTGCGGAGTGGACGAGAGGCCGGTGCCGTACGAAGCGAAGCTGTTCGCGAGGTCGTTGAGCGGCGCGAGCCCCTTCACCCCGTTCTGGGCCCAGATCCAGCCCGCGAAGTCCGCACACCACGCGTGGGTCCGGCTCCCGCCGGAGCAACTGCTCGACTGATCGCTGCCCGGTGCGTAGTAACCGGCGCCGCCGTTTCCGCACGCCGAACTCCCGAGCTGGGCGGTCGCGCTGCTCACGATCGCATCGCCGAGTGTCGATGCCTGAGCGGACGGGGCACCGAACAGACCGAGGGAGGATCCCAGAAGAAGCGCTGCAACTCCGTTGGAAATGCTGCGGCGATGAGACGTGAACACAATGATTCCTTCTGTCAGGACACGATGGGAAAGACGGGGAAAAGTGAGGGCCGATCAGCGGTTGGCGGTCGGAAGCACGCCCGTGGCGACGCCGAGCTGCTTGCCGTCGGAGCCGATCGCGTAGGCCATGACGTCGGTCCGCTGGGCCGACTGGTCCGACGGGAGCGTCAGCCGGTACCGGATCGTCAGAGATCCCTTGGCCGGCACGGTGAAGGGCGTGGGTGCCGACGCTCCGATCGGCGCCACGTCGGTGTCCGGGACCGCGACCGTCCGCCAGTCGCGGGCCGTGGGATCGAACCGGTCGAGCGCGCCCTTGAAGGCGGTACCCGAAGCAGGGATCACCTGGAGCATGGGATCCAGCGACGTGTAGGCCTTGGCCGTGCGGTTGGTGAGGACGACGGAGAACTCGCCGGGACCGCCCCCGGGCCGGAAGTCCCCTGCGGTGAAGGCGAGCCGGACGTCAAGGGGAAGCCCCGCCGGGATGTCGGGCGACGGCGCGACCAACTCGCTGTGGACAGCGGCCGGGGCGGTGGTGGCGCCGGGTGAGGAGGCCGGCAGCCCGGCCGGGCGGGAAACCGAGGCCGCGGGAACAGTCGCCGCGGGCGTACCGGGAGCCGTCGCCGACGGGGTGGGCGAGGCGCCCCCGACCTGCGCCGTTGCCGTGGCAGCCACGGCGACCGGGGTCGTTGCCGACGCGTGGCCACCGGGCTCCAGCGTCATCAGCACCAGCGCACCGGCGCCGAGGGCCGTACCTGTCGCCGCGATCGCCGCCAGGCGGATACCCCGTACGGAGAACTTGCTTCTGGGCATGGCTGCGTGACTCCTAGCAGAGTGATGTCAGATGACGCACCGCGACCGTCAGCCGAGGCGTCGAAGGGTGTGGCCCGTGTGCGGACACGGCGAAGCGACTCCGCGTCGCGCGAGGATGGCGGACAGCCGGGTGAAGGACCTACGGCGGATGGAGGGCCGACGGCGGGTGGTCAGGCCCCCGTGGGTTCGCCCGGGTTCCCGCCCGGCGGGCCCGCCGTCTCCGCAGGAGGCAGGTAGCGCCGGTGCAGCGCGGGTGAGGCCAGGTGGCTACGGGTGAGCAGGGCGGCGGCCCGTTCGACGCAGCCGCGGCCGGAGCGGCCGTCCGGGCCGTCCGGGCCGACTGCGGAAGTCGGCAGGAGGAACAGCAGAAGGTCGATCCGGTCGCTCTCGACGATCCCGGTGATGTGTTCCAGACCGTCCGCCGGAGCGGTGTGCGCCCACAGGATGCCGAGGACCTCGGCTACCTCGGCCTGCCCGCCCGTCGGTCCGGGCCGGTCCGGGACGCGTCGCCTCAGGCTCGTGTAGACGAGCTCCATCCCGCGGCTAGCCCCACTGGGCGTTGTCGTTGGCGTGGACGATGGCCGTCGTCTGCGGGGTGGCGGCCGCGGCGGGCAGTGCGCCCACCATGACGGCGATGAGAGCGGCGGCGGCAGCCAGAGCGCGACGGGTGCTGAGCATGGCGTGTGATCCCTCCTGAAGGAACGGTAGTTGATCGGGACGGCGCGGCTGCCCCGGGGTCGATCCACGTTCCGGTGTCCGTTCGCCGCCCCGGTGCTCCCGGTCGGCGATGTACAGCTTTGCCGCCGGGTCACCCCCTCGGGAAGGGCGGAAGGCTGGCGGCGGCTCGCCCGTCGACTTCCCGACGCAATGGCAGGTACATGTCATTTCATGAGCCAATCCTTGCCTTACGGATCTTGAAGGGAGGGTCCTTCGGTGAAACCATTCGACCTGTGCGCACCGGGGGGGTGCGCACGTCACACGGGGGAGTTTCACGTCATGCTGGAATCACTGGGCCTTGGCCTGCCCGCGAGCACCGTCTACCGCGCCATGCTCGACCATCCCGACCTGGGGGTCACCCGTCTCGCCGAGGAGTGCGGGATGAGCCCCGTGCAGGTCCACGACTGCCTGGACGAACTCGGGCGCCTGACGCTGGTGCGCGCCTCCAGCGAGCATCCCGGCCAGATGCGGGCGGTCTCGCCCGAGGTCGGCCTGGCCGACATGCTCGCCCGCGAGGAGGCGGAGCTGGCCGCCCGGCAGGCCGAACTCGCGGTCTCCCGGGCCGCCGTGACCCGTCTGGTCGCCGAACGCGCCGCCTCCCAGGCCGCGCATGGCGAGCGCCTGCTCGGCATGGACGCCATCCAGGGCCGCATCGAGCAGCTGGCGCGGGCCATGAGCCAGGAGTGTCTGGGGGTCCACCCCGGCGCCAGCCACCGGCCGGAGGACCTCGCTGCGGCGCGGGCCGCCGACGAGGAGCCGCTGGCCCGGGGGGTCGTCATGAAGACCCTCTACCAGGACACGACGCGCAACGACCCGCACACCACGGTGCATTCGCACTGGCTGCTCAGCCGCGGCAGCGAGGTGCGCACCGCCGCGGTGCTGCCCCAGCGCCTGGTCATCTTCGACCGCACCCACGCCCTGGTGCCGATCGACCCGGCCGACACCCGCAAGGGTGCGCTGCACATCACCGAACCCGGGATCGTCAGTGCGCTGCTCGGCCTCTTCGAGCAGACCTGGGCCGGCGCCGTCCCGCTCGGCGCGGTCCGCCCGGACGACCCCAGGACCGGCCTGAGCGACACCGAGCGGGAGCTCCTGCGCCTGCTGGCGGGCGGCCTGACGGACGAGGCCGCCGGCCAGCGGCTGGGCATCTCCTCACGCACCGTCAGCCGGCACATGGCCTCGATCATGGAGCGCCTGGGCGCCGCCAGCCGCTTCGAGGCGGGTCTCAAGGCGGCCCAGCGGGGCTGGTTCGAGGTTCATTGAGCGACGGCCCCCGGATGCCGGGAGGTCGTCAGGTGATGGTCCACCGCTGGAGTGCGGAGCCGGTGGGCGGTTGCTGGGTCACCGGGGAACCGGCGGCCGTCGATGTCGTGGTGAGGAGCAGTCCGCTGCGGACCGAGGTGAGGGTGTACGTGCCGTCCTGGCCACGGATGGCGGTCCAGCGCTGGTTGGCGCCACCGTGGCAGGTCCACTGGATCACTTTGGCGCCCGCCGCGGTCGAGCCGTCGCTGATGTCGGCGCACAGGCCGGATTCGGTGTTGGCGATCTCATAGGAGCCGTCCGGCTGCCGGGTGAACCTCCACTTCTGGTTGGCGCCGCCGTGGGGGGTGTAGGTGATGAGCTGGGTGCCGGGCGTGGTGCTGTGCTGCGGGTCGTCGAGCGCCATGCCGCCCGCGAGGAGCGTGCGGACGCCGCCGAGGGAGTCGGGTACGGCGCCCACCGCCGTCAGCGTCAGGGCCTGTTCGGCCGCGGTGCGCGAGCCCGCGGTCCCACCGGCCGGGCCGGTCCAGGAGCGCGCCGGGGTGGTCTCCGCGAGCCGGGTGGAGGTGGCGGAGAGGCCGATGACCAGCCCGCTGTAGCGGTTCACGAGGCGGTACGTGCCGGTGGAACCGCCGTCGGAGGCGGAGGTCCCGGGGACGATGAACCACTGCCGGCCGACGGCGGGGCCGCCGGCTCCGGGTGCGGTGACGGTGGGCTTGGTCCCCCACGCCCGCTGCGCGGTCGCCGTGGAGTCGACGCCCAGCAGTCCCCCGCTGGACGCGTTGGCCACGCGGTAGCTGCCGTCGCCGTTCGCGGTGAAGATCCAGCCTTCCGCGCCGGATCCGGTGGCCGGCTCGGAGGTGGTCGCGGCGCTGCCCGGGACCTGGGCGAGGACGCGGCCGCCCGCGCCGATCCGGTAGACCTTGCTCGTGTCCAGGGGCGCGGCGGGGGCGGAGGTGCCGAGGGAGACGTTGACGTACTCGCTGGAGGAGCCGCCCGAGCAGCCGAACGAGCAGTAGGAGCGGAAGTCCTTGCCGACGATGGCCGAGCCGGTCCTGTTCGCGGGGTCGAGGAACCACCGGTACCAGGACGCGGTGGTGTAGCTGCCGGTGTCCCCGAGCAGACGCCACTTCTGGGTGGCGAGGTTGTCGGTGACGTAGAACTGCTGGGGCGCCGTCCCGTCCTGGTTGACGGCCTGGGGCTCGCCCACGTAGAGGCCGAGGTACGCGTTGTAGGTGACGTCCATGACGAACAGCGGTGAGGTCGCGGGCAGCGTGCCGGCCTGGATCTGCTGGGCGGCCGTACCGGCGCGCGCCGGGTCGTATTCGCGGTCGGCGGGGGTGTAGCCGGTCGAGCCGGCCTGGTCGACCGGCACCATGTTGCTCTCCCGGCCGCCGACGCCGGGCTGGGACCAGGCCCCGTCGTACCACTTCTGCCAGGATCCGGGCGCCATCTTGGCCGCGATGGGGGCCCGGGCCACGTGCTCGTGGAACGCCTTCCAGCCGCTGCCCTTGTCCACGATCCGCGAGCCGTAGAACACGTAGAAGTAGCCCGAGGCGGTGTCGGCGAACAGCCGCGGATCACCGTCGCCGTAGGAGTAGGTCTGCTGGGGGAAGGCCGCGGTGTCGCCGCGCGCGGTGCTGTACGGGGAGGTGATGACGTGGTTCTTGATGGTCCAGGTACGGCCCTGGTCGGTGGAGACCGCGTAGTCGATGCCGTCGAAGTGGACGCCGTCGCCGAAGGGCTGCGGGGTAAACTCGTTGTGGACGAGGCCGTACCAGTCGCCGGTGTCGGGGTCGGTCCACACGCCGACGAGGTCGCAGAAGTTGGGCTGGGAGTAGCCGGACCCGGAGGGGGCGCTGGTCGACGTCAGCCCCGTCGGGCTGTTGTTGCAGCGCCACGTGGTGTCGTTGTTGCGGTCCTTGCCGTTGGCGGGGTTCACCGCGTCGCTCAGCGCGCCGGAGCGGGTGGCGGTGTCGAAGTCCGTGCCCGTGTAGAAGGTCCACCGGCGTTGTTCCGAGGCGCCGTAGAGCGCGTGGGCCTGCTGGTAGTAGAAGGTGCCGTCCTTGTCGAGGTAGGGGGCGGCCGGGGTGTCGTCCGGCTGGGTCCAGGATCCCTTCGAGCCGACGGTGACGGTGTAGGTGGCCGCGGCGGGCGGGGCGGGTGGGGCGGCGGCCGGTGGGCCTGCGTGTGCCGCTGCGCCGGCGGCGGGTGGGGCGGCCATCGCGGGCATCGCGGTCAGTGCGGTCACCGCCGTCACGGCCACGGTGAACGCCACCGCCGCACGCGCGAGCGTGCCGCGCGGGGTGGGTGCCGGAGTTGAGGCTGACACGGATCCTCCTCGTTCCTTCGTCGTCCGCCAGCCCTCGTCCGTTGTGCGGGGCTGCCGTGTGGGGGGGGATGCCCGTGGGGAGGGCGTCGGAGGGCGCCGGGCCGGCGCGGCGGGCGGGTCGTGGAGCGGGGGCCCGGGGTCGCGGCGTCAGTCGAAGGTCTCGACGAACGCGTGCGGCGGCCCGAGGTCCGGTCCGTCGCGCAGCACGACCGCGTCGCCGAAGTGCTCCAGTTCGAGCAGGGTGAGGGTGTTGCGGCCCGCGCGCAGGAACGGGTGCGGGAGGTAGAGGGTGCGCTGCGGCCCGATCTTCCAATAGCGGCCCAGGAGAGCGCCGTTGACCCAGAGGAACCCCTTGCCGAAGCCTGGCAGGGCGAGGAAGGTGTCGGCCGGTTCGTCCAGGACCAGGGAGGCGGTGGCGAAGCCCGTGGCCGCGCCGGGCGCGGCGAGCGAGGGGGCCCGCGCGAGGTCCTGCGGCATCCACGCGTCGAGGGGCAGCCGGTGCATGCTCCAGCCGTGCACCAGGCGCCGGTCCACGCGCACCCCGCCGAGGATCCCCTTGCCCTGGCCGAGGAGCGGTCCGTAGTTGACGCGGCCCTGGTTCTCCACCAGGAGCTCCAGCCGGACGCGTTCTCCGGCTCCGGCCAGGGTGCAGGAGGCGGTCTCCCGGTCGAGGACCGCGACGGGTACGCCGTCGGCGAAGACCTGCGCCCGGTCGTGCAGTCCGGTGACGGTCAGGGGGTGGGTGCCGGGCGGCAGGAGCGGGTGGGCCGTGTACAGGACCAGGCCGTGGGACTGGCCGAGTTCCTCGAAGCTGAGCGGTGTGGGGGCGTGGACCGGTTCGGCGGTCGCGCGCAGCGCGTCGAGCAGGGCGGCCCCGCGGGTCACCGGGAGGGTACGGGGGGTCAGGAGGGGCGGATCGGCGGGAAGGGGGCGGCCCGCGGCGGCGCCGGGGGCCATCAGCTTCTCGCGGAGGGCGTGGAACTTGGGCGTGAGAGCGCCGTGTTCGGCGACCGGTGCGTCCGAGTCGTAACTCGTGACGGTCGGTTGCAGCCGGTCGCCGTCGTGATTGGCGCCGGACCACAGCCCGAAGTTGGTGCCGCCGTGCGCCATGTAGAGGCTGACGGAGCCGCCCGCGTCCAGGATGCCGGCGACGGTGTCGGCGGCGTCCGCGGCCGACCGGACGTGATGCTCCTCGCCCCAGTGGTCGAACCAGCCGTTCCAGAACTCGGCGCAGAGGAAGGGCTCGTCGGGGCGGCGCGCGCGCAGCAGCGCGGCCGCCTCGGCGGGGCGCGAGCCGAAGGTGGCGGCCGCGAGTTCGCCGGGGACGGTGCCCGCGTCGAGCATCAGCGGGGTGGGACCGTCGGCGGTGTAGAGGAGTTCGGTGATGCCGCGGGCGACCAGGGCGTCGCGGACCCAGCGGACGTAGCCGCGGTCGTCGCCGTAACTGCCGTACTCGTTCTCGATCTGTACGGCGACGACGGGTCCGCCGTTGCGGGCCTGGAGGGCCGCCACCCGCGGGATCAGCTGGTCGAACCAGCGCCCGACGGCCTCCAGGAACGGCGGGTACGAGGTGCGCGGCCGCATCCCGGGCGTGCCGGTCAGCCAGGCCGGGAGTCCGCCGTTGTCCCATTCGGCGCAGATGTAGGGGCCGGGGCGGACGATCACGTCGAGTTCCGTGCGCTGGGCGAGGCGGACGAACCGGTCGAGGTCGCGCCAGCCGTCGAACCGGACGTCGCCCCGGGTGTGTTCGTGGAAGTTCCACGGGACGTAGGTGTCGACGGTGTTCAGGCCGAGGGCGGCCACCCGCCGGAGGCGGTCCTCCCACTGGTCCGGGTGGACGCGGAAGTAGTGGAGGGAGCCGGACAGCACGCGGTGCGGCCGGCCGTCGCGCAGGAAGGCGCCCGCGGTGTGGGTGAGCGTGGCCGGGGGCCGGTCCGGCGGGGGCGCACCGGTGCAGGCCTGAGAGGGGGGCGCGGACGCGGAGGTGGTCGTGGGTGCGGAGGTGGTGGTCACGAGATGTTATCGATGCCTTTCCGTCTTCCGGCGTCGAATCCGCCGTTCCACAGGCCCGAGTGCGCCTCGATGGTTCGGAACTATGACAGAGAATGTTATCGATGCCAATGGATGTCACAGGAGGGGCGGGGGCGCCGGACAACCACCAGCCGGGCGCCTTGGGGAGCGATACCATCCGTCCTTGTGACGGCAAAGGAATCCGTGGTGAAGCGCAGCGCCGGCGACCAGGGGCGTCCGCCGGGGATGGCCGACGTCGCCCGGGTCGCCGGGGTGTCCGCGCAGACGGTTTCCCGGGTGCTCTCGGGGCACCCGGGCGTCCAGGACCGGACGCGGGCCAAGGTCGCGGCCGCGGTGGAGCAGCTCGGCTACCGCCGCAACAACGCCGCTCGGATGCTCAGTTCGGGCCGCAGCCGCACCATCGGCGTGGTGACCCTCCAGACCACGTCCTATTCGCGGGCCGCCGTCATCTCGGGCATCGAGCACACCGCGCAGGCCGCCGGGTACGCGGTCAGCACCGCGACGACGACCTCCCTGGACACCTCCGCCATCGAGCGGGCCCTGGCGCGGCTGGCCGACCAGGGGGTGGAGGGGGTCATCCTGTCGGTGCCGCTGATCCACAGCAGCGACAGGATCGAGCAGCTCACCCGTACCACGCCCACCATCGCCATCGACGGCTCACGGACCGACGCGACGGGTGTCGTCGCCGTCGACCAGGACCTCGCCGCCCGGCTGGCGACCCGGCACCTGCTCGACCTCGGGCACACGACCGTCTGGCACGTGGCCGGTCCCGCGCAGTGGCTGGAGGCCGCGAGCAGGCGCGACGGCTGGCGCGCGGCGCTGGAGGAGGCGGGCCGGTCCGTGCCGCCACCGCTGGAGGGCGACTGGTCACCGGCGTCGGGCTACCGGGCCGGGCTCATCCTCGGCCGCATCCCGGACGTCACCGCCGTGTTCGTGGCGAGCGACGAGATGGCCTTCGGCGTGATCCGGGCACTGCACGAGTGCGGGCGCCGGGTGCCCGAGGACATCTCCGTGGTGGGCGTGGACGACATCGAGCTGGCGGAGTACTGCACCCCGCCCCTGACCACGGTCGCGCAGCCCTTCGCCCACATGGGAGCGCTGGCCGTGGGCGAACTGCTGCGGCACATCGCGGACCCCGGCGCGCCGGCCGTACCCGCCTCGGTGGAACCCGGGCTCGTCGTACGGGCGAGCACCGCGCCCTGCCCGGCCCCGGCCGGCGCGCCCCCCGCGGGGTGAGCGCGGCCGGAGCCCCGTACCTCCGGCGGCTCAGCGCAGGCGGGCCGCGCCCCGGGAGGGGACGGCCGTCAGGACGGACGGCCGGTGGTGGCCGGCGCGCGCGAAGGCGGCGGTGACGGCGGCCGCGACCGGATCCGTGAGGGCGGCGGGGACGAGGGCGATCACCGAGCCGCCGAAGCCCCCGCCGGTCATACGGGCGCCCAGCGCTCCCGCGGCGAGCGCGGCGTCCACGGCGAGGTCGGTCTCCGCGCAGGACACCCGGAAGTCGTCCCGCAGGGACGCGTGCCCGGCGGTCAGCAGCGGGCCGAGGGCGGGCGTGTCACCCGCCGCGAGGCGGGCGGCCGCCTCCGTGACCCGGGCGTTCTCCGTCACCACGTGGCGGACCAGGGGAACGGCCTCGGCCGGAAGCGCGCCGAGCGCCTCGCGCAGCCGGTCGGCGGGCAGGTCGCGCAGGGCGGGCAGCCCGAGGAGGCCGGCCGCGCGTTCGCAGCCGGCGCGCAGGGCGGCGTACGCGCCGTCGCCGAGGTCGTGCTGCACGCGGGTGTCGAGGACCAGCAGCGCGAGGTCGTGGGCGGCGAGGTCGAAGGGCACCTGATGGTGCTCCAGGGTGCGGCTGTCGAGGTGGAGCGCGGCTCCTTCGGCGCAGCACAGGGAGGCCATCTGGTCCATGATCCCGCAGGGCACGCCCGCGAAGCCGTTCTCGGCGCGCTGGGCGATCCGGGCGAGCGCGGGGCGGGACAGCCCGAGGCCGTACAGGTCGTCGTAGGCGACGGCCACCGCGCATTCGAGGGCGGCCGAGGAGGAGAGGCCCGCCCCGGTCGGCACCGTGCTGTCGATGTGGAGATCGGCGCCCCCGACCGGGTGCCCGGCTTCCGCCAGCGCCCAGACGGTGCCGGCGGGATAGCGGGCCCAGCCGGTGACCGCGCCCGGGGTGAGGTCCGCGACGCGCAGCTCGGTGACCCGGCCGCCGTCCAGGGCGCTGTGCAGGCGCAGGACGCCGTCGTCCCGGCGCCGGGCGGCCACGCGGGTGGTCTGGGGCAGCGCCATGGGGAGGGCGAAGCCGTCGTTGTAGTCGGTGTGTTCGCCGATGACGTTGACCCGGCCCGGCGCCGACCAGACGCCGTCGGGCGGGACGCCGTAGAGCGCGCCGAAGGCCCGCGCCGACCGGGCCGCGGCCTGGTCGGTGCCGGTGCCGGTGCCGGTGCCGGGGGTGGTGCCGGTGCCGGGGGCGGGGGCGGGGGCGGGGGCGGTGCCGGTGCCGGGGGCGTGCTCGGCGTGGCGGTCGGGGCCGGGAGCGGTGTCGCGGTCGGGGCCAGGGGCGGTGTCGCGGTCGGGGCTCACATCGCCTCCCGCAGGCGTCGTGCGGCCGTCTCCGGCGCGATGTCGTTGATGAAGGCTTCCATACCGGATTCGGTCCCGGCCGGGTACTTGAGCCGGTCCGCCGTCCGCCGCACCGTGAACAGCTCCAGGTGCAGGGCGAGTTCGTCGCCGCCGCGGGCGGGCGCCTGGTGCCAGGCGGAGATGTACGGGGTGGGTTCCGGGCGGTCGAAGAGGCGGTCGAAGCGGCGCAACAGGTCCAGGTAGAGACCGGGGAACTCGGCGCGCTCCGCCTCGTTCAGCCGCGTCAGGTCCGGGACCCTGCGGTGCGGGTAGAGGTGCGCCTCGTAGGGCCATCGGGCGGCGTACGGCACGAAGGCGGTCCAGTGCTCACCCCGGAGCACCACCCGGTCGTCATCGGCCCGCGCACGGGCGAGGAGGTCCTCGAAGAGGTTGCGGCCGGTGGACGCGCGGTGGGCCGCTGCCGCTGCCGTCATCTTCACGGTGCGCGGGGGCACCCGCGTGAACGCGTAGATCTGGCCGTGCGGATGGGCCAGCGTCACGCCGATCTCGGCCCCGCGGTTCTCGAAGCAGTACACCTGCTCGACGCCGGGGCGGGCGGACAGGTCCGCCGTCCGGTCGGTCCAGGCGTCGAGGACGAGCCGGGCCCGCTCCGGGGTGAGGTCGGCGAAGCCGCCGGCGTGCTCGGGGGTGAAGCAGACCACCTCGCACCGGCCCGCTCCGCCCGCCAGGGAGGGGAAGCGGTTCTCGAACACCGCGACCTCGTAGTCGGCCGCGGGGATCTCGCTGAGCCTGCCCTCCCGGGAGGGGCACAGGGGGCACTCGTCGGCGGGCGGATGGTAGGTACGGGCCTGGCGGTGGGCCGCGATGGCGATCCAGTCCCCGGTGGCTTCGTCCTGCCGCAGGACGGGGTCGCTGTCGACGCGGTCGAGCGGGCGGAGGTCGGGCCCGGTCCGGCGCGCGGGGCTGCCGTCGACGTCGTAGTAGATCAGTTCACGGCCGTCGGCGAGTTGCGCGATGCTCTTCTTCACCGAACAAGACTAAACAAACTTCCGCAAGAATGAACAGCCCCGGGTGCTATCCTGCCGCCCATGCAGCTCGCTCAGCAACGCCGCTCGTTCATCCTGGAGACGGTGCGCCGCGAAGGCGCCGTCCGGGTCACCGAGCTGGTCGAGCAGCTCGCCGTGTCCGACATGACGGTCCGCCGCGACCTCGACGCGCTCGCGGCGCGCGGCCTGGTGGAGAAGGTGTACGGGGGCGCCGTCCGGGCCCCCGGCGCCCGCGGCGAGGAGCCCGGGTTCGACGCCAAGACGCCCCTGGCCACCGCCGCCAAGGCGGCCATCGCGGAAACCGCCGCCGGGCTGGTCGAGCCGGGCAGCATGGTGGCGGTCTCGGCCGGCACCACCGCCTGCGCGGTCGCCGCCCGGCTGCTCGACGTCCCGCGGCTGACCCTGCTGACCAACTCCCTGCCCGTCGCCGAACTCGTGCGGTCCGCGGCCCGCGAGCGGGGGGAAGCGGGGGTTCCGGCCCTGCTGCTCACCGGCGGCTCCCCCACCCCGTCCGCCGCGCTGGTCGGCCCGCTCGCGGACATGGTGATCTCCACGCTCCATGTGGACCTGCTGATCCTGGGCGTGCACGGAGCGAGCGAGGAAGCCGGACTGAGCACTCCCAACCTGGCGGAGGCGCAGACCAACCGGGCCCTGATCGGGACGGCCCGGCGGGTCGCCGTGGTGGCCGACCACAGCAAGTGGGGCACGGTCGCGCTGAGCAGCTTCGCCCCCCTCGACCGGGTCGACTGCTTCGTCACCGACGCGGGGATGCCGGAACCGGGCCGCGCGGCGCTGGCGGCCTCGGTCGGCGAACTGCTGATCGCCGGGGGCGGGCCGACCTCAGGTCCCTAGCCCTCGACCCCGGTCGACGTGTGGGCGGCGCCCACGGGCTTGGACTCGGGTGAGCCCCGTTGGCGCAGGTACACGGAGAGGATCACCATGGCCGCGACCGCCAGGAGTTCGGACTGCCAGTTCTGCAGGGTCCGGCTCCAGAAGTCCGGCCGGGTGAGGTAGGTGCCCCAGTCGACGGGGTCCTGGAGCCGGCGCAGCTGCTGCTCGTCGTAGGCCGCGGTGCCCGCGATGGACTGCGCGAGCCAGGACCCGAGGAACAAGGTGCCCATGACGAGGCCCAGCGAGCGCGAGTACAGCCCCTGCCGCCAGTCCTTCGCAGCGGCCCAGCGGGGCGAGTCCCGCCGTGCGTGGTCGCCCAGGCGCTGCTCCCGCTCGGACTCCGTACCGATCTTGTGGAGTTCCTTGGACTCGGGTGAGCCGCGCTGGACCAGCCACACGGTCCCGAAGATGTAGAGGAAGAACTGCAGGAACTCCGACTGCCAGTTCTCGCTGACGTCCACGGCGAAGTCGGAGGTCGTCACGTACTCGCCCAGGGAGACGCGCTGGAGCCCGTCGACGGCCAACTGTTCGTTGAACTCGGCGTGTCCGGCCAGCGCCTGCCCGAACAGGACCAGCAGGAACGCCGCCCCGAACGCCAGGGTGAGGCTGTTGTCCCGCCAGAAGCCGCCCCTGCGCCCCGAGGTGTCGTCCCGGCGTGAGGTGTCGTCCCGGTCGGCGCTCATCGGTGCATCGCCCCGATCGCGATGAAGTAGCCCAGGCCGCCCACCACCACGACGAGGCAGGTCACGAAGAGGAAACGCATGCTCAACCGCCCTTCAGCGCGCACTGGTAAGGCTGCTCGCCCCGGGGTGTGCAGCCGGCCGCCACGACCTTCCACCCGCCGCTGAACCGGGACAGGAACAGCGTGTCGCCGTCCAGACGCAGCATGGCCTGCCGTCCGTACACCTCGGTCGCGCGCACCGCGCCCGCCTTCGGCAGCTCCTGCGCGCCCAGGGCCTGCGCGCACGTCGCCTTCCCGTCCCGCTCCAGCTGCCCGAGCGTCTCCGGTGCCAGCAGCCGGCAGGCCGACGCGTGGTCTCCGGAGCGCAGGGCCCGCTCGAACCCCGTGCCCGCGCTCTGCGCCCCCTCCACCAGCGCGGCGGGGGCGCCGCAGCCGCCGACGAGGGCGCCGACCGCGCCCGCGCACAGGGCGGCGCGCACGGCCCTCACCCGCACCCGTCCGGCCGGCCGGACCGCCCCGGACGGCGGGGCCGGGTTCACACGTCTTCTGCGCAAGGGGCGCCATGACAGAGGCATCCCCTAGCTATGCCCCGCGCCGGGTCGCGCATCCGCCGCACCTCGCGCAGACCACCCGACCAGCCGCGCCACAGGCCCTCCCCCGGCGTCACCCGGGGGCGTCAAGCCGGGTGCCCGGACACGCTCGGATCGAGGGACGCGGACCACCTGTGCGAGTGCCCGCCCGGCAGGGACGGGGGCGGCGGCTGCTAGTACTGGGGCCGGAAAGGTTCACCGTGTCGCGGCGCCCGGCACGGCACCTCGCCGCGTTGTCGGACCACGACGGTACGTCCAGTACGAGTCGCGGCCCTCCGCCTTGCGATGCACCGCACCGGACACCGCGACCCGGCAAACCTTTCCGGCCCCAGCACTAGACATCGGGCTTCACCCGGAGCCGGCGAAGGAGCCCCCGCATGGATGAGATGTCGGCGCCGGACCGTCCGGTGCCCGCGCAGCCGCGTTCCGCGCCGGACGGCGTCACCGACCGGACCGCCCTCGCGCGGGCCGTCGGCGTGGTGATGGCCCTGGTTCCCTGCACCGCCGCGACCGCCCGCCGGATCCTCGCGAACACGGCCCGGTCCGCGCGCACCAGCACCCTGGAACTCTCCGTGGCCGTCCTCGCCCTGCGGACCCGCGCGCCCGTCGACCCGTTGCTGGAGGCACTGCTGGGTCTGGAGATCAGCCGCGCGCAAACCCCGCCCGTCGGCGGCGCCCCGGCGGCGGGCGCGCAGCCCCGGGTGCTGCGCGAACAGCTCAGCCGGCTCCGCGCCGCCCGCCGCCGCACCCTGGCCGCGCCCCACGACCCCGCCCAGCGCGCCGAGCTCGACGACGCCGCGTACGCGCTGTGCCTGCTCACGGGCCAGCGCAACGCCCACGCCGCGCTCCTGGCCGCCGAGGCGCACCTGGCCGCGCAACGCCCGGTCCGGCCCCGGCCCGACCGCCCCGAGCGGCACCCCGGGTACGGAGACGGTGCCGATGGGCCCCTGGTTTGTTCTTGAGCGGCCTGGACAGGCGCCGAGTGCCGCGGTCGTCGCGGTCCGCCCGGACCACCCGCGGCGCGGGAGGAAACCATGCGTACGAGAAGACTGATCATCGGCGTGTGCACGGCGGCCCTGGCGTGCTCCGGAGTGTCCGTGGCCACGGCCGCGCCCGACCCGGGCAGCGCGGACGCGTACTTCGTCCAGGGAGCCCATCAGAGCAACCTGGCGGAGATCGCGGCCGGCCAGGACGCGCAGAAGAACGCGACCACGGACTGCGTCAAGCAGGTCGGTGCCGCGCTGGTCCGCGACCACACCAAGCTGGACGCCGACATCTCCGCCCTGGCCGAGAAGGGCAACGTCACCTTGTCGCAGACCCCGACCCGGGAGCAGCAGAACACGCTCGCCGACGTCCGGGCCAAGGCCGGGAGCAAGGGCTACGACACGGCGTGGCTGGCCACCCAGGAAGCCGGTCACTCCAAGACGCTCACCATGATCGATCAGCAGATCAAGCAGGGCAAGGACAGCGAGACCGTCACCGCGGCGAAGAAGGCCCGGCCGGTCGTCGTCACGCACCTGGACATGGTCCGCGGCGGCACCTGCCACGGCACGTGAGGGGCCGTGCCCCCACGTTCACCGGCATGCGCGGGCGGCCTCCCCGGACGGCCGCTCGCCAGCATGCCCGGCACCGACCCGGGTAGGTGACGCGCGTGGAAGGAAAGCGGAATGCGCGCATGCCGGAGATCGGCTCGCTCGGCGAGCTGACCGATCTCCTGGACGGCCGCACGGGCGTCTACGTCCGGTGGTCGAGGGGGCCCGACATCGACCTCGGGACACCGGGGAGCCGGGACGACCTCACCGGGATCGCCCTGCCCGGCCTGTCGGCGAACGCCATGGACGTGGAGCCCTGGTGGCGGGACCGCCCGCTGCGGTTGTGGGCGGCCCGCCGCCTGTACGACTACGCGCACCTCCCCCGGGTCAAGGACCGCCGCGTCCGCCCCTGGCTGCTGCACGGCACGGTGGCGGGCCGCGGGCCCGACAACGAACCCCTGGTCACGGACGTGCAGCCGCTGGGCTGGGTCGGGGCGGGCGTCATCGAGGAGGCGGAGCAGGAGATCAAACGGCAACGGGGGCGCTGGGGGCCGCTGAACCGCACGCCCGTGAGCGACCCCGGGCCGCGGTCGAGGAGGCAGTGGTCATGAACTCTTCGGTGGACCGGATCGCCGAACCCTGGGGCGGCCGGGTCCCGCACGGCCGTCACCTGCCGTGGCGGGCACGGGTGGACACCTACCTGGCCGACGGTTTCGACATGGCGCGGGTACAGAAGTGGGTACAGGCGGCGTCGATCCTGCACTCGGACGGCGACGCGATGGACATCGCCGTGTGCGACGGCCGCATCGTCGGGGTGCGCGGGCGCGCGGTGGACCGGGTCAACCGCGGCAGGCTCGGCCCCAAGGACCTGTTCGGCTGGCAGGCCAACGCCTCGTCCGACCGGCTGACCCGGCCGCTGGTGCGGGAGGGCGGGCGGCTGGTGGAGAGCGACTGGGACACCGCCATGGAGCGGATCGTCTCGCGCTCGCGCGCGCTGCTGGAGGAGCGCGGCCCGGGCTCCATCGGCTTCTACACCTCCGGCCAGCTGTTCCTGGAGGAGTACTACACGCTCGCGGTCCTCGCCCGTGCGGGCATCGGCACGAACCACCTCGACGGCAACACCCGGCTGTGCACCTCCACCGCCGCCCAGGCGCTGAAGGAATCGTTCGGCTGCGACGGCCAGCCCGGCAGCTTCGACGACATCGACCACGCCGATGTGATCGCCCTGTTCGGCCACAACATCGCCGAGACCCAGCCTGTCCAGTGGATGCGGATCCTGGACCGGCTGGAGGGCACCGACCCGCCGCGCCTGCTCTGTGTGGACCCCCGGCCCACCCCGGTGGCCCGCCGGGCGGCCGTGCACCTCGCCCCCCGGCTCGGCACCAACGTGGCGCTGCTCAACGCCCTGCTCCACGAGATCATCCGGACCGACCGCCTGGACCACGCGTACATCCGGGCGCACACGGTCGGCTTCGAGGAGCTCGCCGCCCGGGTCGAGCACTGCACGCCCCGGTGGGCGGCGGGCATCTGCGACCTGCCCGCGGCGCGGATCACCGAGGCGGCCGAGCTGCTGGGCGGGGCCGAGCGCCTGCTGTCGACCGTGTTGCAGGGGGTGTACCAGTCGCACCAGGCGACGGCCGCCGCCGTGCAGGTCAACAACCTCCACCTGCTCCGCGGCATGCTGGGGCGGCCGGGCGCCGGCGTGCTCCAGATGAACGGCCAGCCCACGGCGCAGAACACCCGCGAGTGCGGCGCCAACGGTGACCTGCCGGGCTTCCGCAACTGGCAGAACGACGAGCACGTGGCGGACCTGGCGAGGGTGTGGAACGTCGAGCCCGCCACGATCCCGCACCACGGGCCCCCGACCCACGCGCTGCAGATGTTCCGCTACGCCGAACAGGGCTCGATCCGCATGCTGTGGATCAGCGCCACCAACCCGGCCGTCTCGCTGCCGGAGCTGGCCCGCATCCGTTCGATCCTGTCGCAGGAACGGCTCTTCGTAGTCGTCCAGGACCTGTTCCGGACCGAGACGGCGGAGTTCGCGGACGTGGTGCTGCCCGCGGCGACCTGGGGCGAGAAGACCGGCACCTTCACCAACGCCGACCGCACGGTGCACCTGTGCGAGAAGGCCGTCGAACCGCCCGGCGAGGCCAGGGCCGACCTCGACATCTTCCTCGACTACGCGCGACGGATGGACTTCCGCGACAAGGACGGCGCACCGCTGGTCACCTGGCACGACCCCGAGGCCGCCTTCGAAGCGTGGAAGCGCTGCAGCGCCGGCCGGCCCTGCGACTACACGGGCCTGTCCTACGGCATGCTCCGGGGCGGCAGCGGCATCCAGTGGCCCGTGAACGAGCGGGCGCCCCGCGGCACCGAGCGGCTCTACACCGACGGGATCGCCTGGGCCCATCCCGACGTGTGCGAGGAGTACGGCAAGGACCTCGTCACCGGCGCCGCCGACAGCGTGGTGGAGTACCGCTCGCTCAATCCGGACGGCAAGGGCATGCTCAAGGCCGCCGCCTACCTGCCGCCCCACGAAACGACGAGCGAGGAGTACCCCTTCCAGCTGACCACGGGCCGGACCCTCTACCACTTCCACACGCGCACCAAGACCGGGCGCAGCCCGCAACTCAACGCCGCGGCGCCCGAGGTGTGGATCGAGGGCTCCGCGGACGACGCGGCGCGGCTCGGCCTCGCCGAGGGGGACCTGGTCCGGGTCGACACGCCCCGCGGCTCCGTACAGGGCCGGCTGCGCGTCACCGGCCTGCGGCCCGGGGTGCTGTTCATCCCCTTCCACTACGGCTACTGGGACACCCCGGCGGGGTCGGGTCCCGACGCCGCCACACCGGGCCGGGCGGCCAACGAGACCACCGTCACCGACTGGGACCCGGCCTCCAAGCAGCCCCTGTTCAAAACGGCCGCCGCGGCCCTGACCCTGCTCCGACGGGGCGACGGCACACCGAGCCCCGCGCCCACCACCACCGCGTCGGCCCCCTCCGCCGCCGACGGGGTACGGGCCACCACCGGCGGACCGGCGGCGCGGGTGACGCAGGCGGGGCACACCGCATGGAACCCGGAGGGAGCGGACCGGTGAACGGCATCAAGACCACGCTCCGTGAGCTGCACCACGGCGAACGGGACCTGGCCGAGGCTCTGACGGCCGCCGCGGAACGCCACCGCGCCGACCACGAGGTCCACCACGTCGCGACCGACCTCGCCGCCTGGTCCCGCGACCACGTCCAGCGCCTGGCCGACGCGGGCACCGCGTACGGCCTGACCCTGGCGGGGCCGCCCGACGGGTCCTGCGACTCGCTCATGGCGATGCTGCGGCAGAAGGCGTCCGAGCCGGCGGGCCGGCGGCCGGAGACCGGCCTGCTGCTCCTGCGCGACCTGCGCGACCTGCACCTGGCCGCCACGCACAACTCGCTGCACTGGGAGATGCTCGCGCAGGCGGCCCAGGCGGTGAAGGACGACCGGCTGCTCGCCCTCGCCTCTTCCTGCCACCCCGAGACGCTGCGGCAGATGCGGTGGACCAACACGATGATCAAGAACCTGTCGCCGCAGGTCCTGACGAGCCTCGACTGAGGCCGGTGGGCGGGAGGATGTTGGTCCGCCCCACAGCTCTGGGCGCGGGGCGGCACCCGGCGCCTGCCCGCGGCCGCCGGTCCGAAACCGGCGCACCCGGCCGTGACGGCGTGCCCGTTCCGTGAGCGGCGTACCTCCGTCGCCCGCGACCGGGCATGCCCGCCGGGAAGGCGGGAAGGCGCCGCGCGGGCCGCGGGCCCGCGGACTGCGTCCCGGCCCCCCGTGCCCCACGTACAGTCCCAACGGACCACACCGGGTAGGCGGTCGACATGGAAACCATCAATCCCCTGGCAGTCGTCACCGGCGCCTCCAGCGGCATCGGCCTGGAACTCGCGCGCGAGTGCGCCCGCAACGGTTTCGACCTCGTCGTGGCCGCCGAGGACGCCGAACTGGACGCGGCGGCCGCATCGCTGCGCGAAGAGGGCACCGCGGTGAAGGCGGTGCGGGTCGACCTCGCCACGCGCGGCGGCGTGGAGAAGCTCTGCTCCGAGATCGCGGCGCTGCGCCGGCCGGTCGCGGCGGCCGCCCTCAACGCGGGCGTCGGGCAGGGCGGCCCGTTCGTGGAGACCTCGCTGGAGGACGAGCTGGAGATCATCGACCTGAACATCACCTCGACGGTCTCCCTCGCCAAGCGGCTCCTGCCGGACATGGTCGAGGACGGGGCGGGCCGGATCCTGATCACCTCCTCGATCGCGTCCACGATGCCCGGCTCCTTCCAGGCCGTGTACAACGCGAGCAAGTCCTTCCTCCAGTCCTTCGCCCAGGCCCTGCAGAACGAGCTCAAGGACACCGGTGTCACCGTCACGAGCCTGATGCCCGGGCCCACGGAGACCGAGTTCTTCGAGCGGGCCGACATGCTCCGCACGAAGGTCGGACGCGCGGAGAAGGACGACGCCGCCCAGGTGGCCGCGCAGGGCTTCAAGGCGATGATGGCCGGCAAGGACAAGGTGGTGGCCGGTTCCTGGAAGACGAAGGCGCAGGGCCTCGCCAACCGGGTCCTGCCCGACAGCGTCAAAGCGCAGGTCCACCGCGGCATGGCCGAGCCCGGCTCCGGGTAGGCGAACCGGAGGCTGCCGACGGCCGCGCTGCGCCGCCCGCCCGCGCAGCGCGCGGCGGACATCCGGGCCCGCGTCCCCGTGCGTGAGAAGGAGGAGACCGCCGCACCACGGCAGTTGCGCCCGTTCCGTGGGTGCGCCGGACTGCGGCGGCCGGGGCGTTAGCTCCGGGCACGGGCGGGCAGGCGCAAGGGAGGAAACCGTACGGCACGACACACGAGGAGGACCGCTGATGACCACCGCCCGGGACATCATGACGCCGGGCGTCGACTGCATCGGCGCCGAGGAGACCATCCTGAAAGCGGCAGAGAAGATGAAGGAGCTCGGGGTCGGAGCGCTGCCCATCTGCGGAACCGACAACAAGCTGAAGGGCATGCTGACCGACCGCGACATCGTGGTGAAGGTCCTCGCCGAGGGCAAGGACCCGGCTCAGTGCAAGGCCGAGGAATTCGCCCAGGGCGAGGCGGTGACCATCGGAGCCGATGACGGCGCCGAGGAGATCCTGCGCACCATGACCCAGCACAAGGTCCGCCGCCTGCCGGTCATCGACGGGCACGACCTCATCGGCATGGTCGCGCAGGCCGACGTGGCGCGCGCCCTGCCCGACCCGAAGGTCGGCGAACTGCTGGAGGCGCTCTCCAGCTGAGCCGCCGCGGGAGCCGGGACGGCCGGGACCGGGCCGGGGCGCGGGCCACGTGTCCGCGCCCCGGCCCGCCCGCACCCGGTTGACCGTTGACCGTTGACCGTTCAATGGTGCGTTCCGCGGACCCCATGCGGGAGGATGGGGTCACGGGCTGCTGCCGGAGGTGAAGCGCCGTGGACCCCCTCCACCCCGAGCACGTACCCGCCGAAGGCGGACCGCCGCACCCGGCGCACGAGGTCGGGGACCGGCTCCGCCGGCTGTTCGGCGGAGCCGTGCAGGACGTCACGGGAACCGACGTACCGGCGGCGCTGTGCCGGGCGTGCGTGGACCTGATGGACATCACCGGCGCCTCGGTCTCCCTGTCCGGGGAGGACCCCGACACCCGCACCCTGTGGTGGTCGAGCGACGACGTGGCCGGCCGGCTCGCCGAAGCGCAGTACACCCTGGGCGACGGCCCCTGCCGGACCGCCCTCACGCTGGTCGCCCCGGTCCTGGCCGCGGACCTCACGGGCGGCGCGGACGCGGGGCGGTGGCCCGTCTTCGCCCAGCAGGCGGTCGTCCTCGGGGTGCGCGCCGTCTTCTCCCTCCCGCTGGGCAGCAGCGGCGCCGCCATCGGCACCCTCGACCTCTACCGCGACACCTCGGGCCCCCTCTCCGAGCGGGACCGCTCCTTCGTGTTCCCCGCCGCCGACGCGATCACCACCGCCCTGTTCTCCCTGCACGCGCAGGACAGCGGGGACGGACCGGGCGGCTCGTGGCTGAACGACGCGGAGACCGACCACGAGGAGGTCCACCAGGCCACCGGAATGATCATGGTGCATCTCGGGGTCGGCCCCCAGCACGCGCTGGCCCGCCTGCGCGCCCACGCCTTCGCCTCCGGCCAGAGCGTGACCGAGGCGGCTTTCGACGTCATCGCCGGGAGAATCAGGTTTCATGACTAGGCCCACCTCACTCGCGGGCCGGAGCAGGGAAGCGGTGACACCGGCATGAGCATCCGAGAACAGCAGCTCGCCGAAGCGTTCGTGGCGTTGAGCGACACCCTCGCCGACGACGTGGACGGCCTCGTTCTGCTCGGCAGGCTGCTGCGGCACAGCGTCGCCCTGACGGACGTGGACGCCGCCGGGGTCATGCTCGTCAACGCCCGCGGGCAGCTGCGGCACGCCGTCGCCACCGAGCACACGGTCGAGCTGACGGAGATGTGGCAGGCGCAGATCCGCCAGGGGCCCTGCGTCGAGGCCTTCGCCTCCGGCGAGGTGGTCCACGCCCCCGACCTGGAGGAGCGGCCGGAGCGCTGGCCCGACTTCGTGCCGCTGGCCCGTGCGGCGGGCTACCGCGGCGCACACGCCTTCCCGCTGAGCGTCCGCGGAGAGGCCGTGGGCGCCCTCAACCTCCTCGCGCGCCGGCCGCTGACGCTCGACGAGGGCGAGACGAGGATCCTGTGCGCCCTCGCCGACGTCGCCACCACCGCCCTCATGACCTGGGACCACGCCCGGCTGCGCACCGAGGACCTCACCACCCGAACCCAGGCGGTCCTCTCCGGCAAGGCCGTCTTCGACACCGCCAGCGGCATGCTCGCGGCGACCGCCCGCATCACTCCCGAGCGGGCGGCCAGAGGACTGCACGCCCATGCCTCCCAGCACCACCAGCGGCCCACCGACCTCGCCCGCGCCCTGGTCGAGCGCCGCACCGCGCCCGAGACCGTGCTCGACACCTTCTGCGATCCCCCCGCCTCCGCGGGGGACACCGGCTGACGCCTCAGGCGGGGACCTCGGCCAGGCGCAGGCCCACGAGCCGCGGCTGCGGGGGCCGGGACCGGCGGCCCCGGAGCAGGTAGCCGAAGGCGATGGAGGCCGCCACGACGAGGCCGCCCGCCACCAGGGTGGCCCGCACCCCCGCCAGTTCGATCATCAGGCCGAGAGCGGGCGGCGCCGCCAGGCTCCACACCGTGCGGATGCTGGACCAGGCGCCCAGGACCCGCCCGCGCATCCGGGCCGGGGGGTCGGTCTGCAGGACGGTGGACTGCGCCGTGTCGGCCACCGACTCCGCGACGGCCATGGGCAGCACGAGCACCATCAGCGCGACGACGGACGGGGACAGTCCCGCCAGCGCCTGGAGCAGTCCTCCGGCCGCCGTCAGGGCGCCCACCAGGCGCACTCCCGGGTGGCGCAGCCGGGCCCCGAGGACGGCGCCGAGCAGGCCGCCCACCGCCAGGACGGTGGAGACCTTCCCGTAGGACCCCGCGTCGCCCGCCAGCGGGCCGGCCACCAGGACGACCAGGGTCAGCGAGTAGTTGCGGCCGAAGGTGGCGCTGACCGCGTTCATCGCGGCGAGCGCCACCAGCCGGGGCCGGCCCATGAAGTAGGCCAGGCCCTGGCGGGCGCTGAAGCCCTCGCCGGGATCCGGCGCGGGCGGTGCGGCGGCCTGCGGCTGCGCGGAGCGCACCGGCTTGAGGAAAGGGACGACGCAGGCCACGAAGAAGAAGGACAGGCCGTTGGCGAGATAGGCCGAAGCCGTGCCCATGACCCCGACGGCGACGGCGGCGAGGGCGGCGCCCGCGAGCCGGCCGGCGCTGTGGACGAGCGAGCCGACCCCGATGGCCGAGGGCACGTCCTCGGACCGCACGAGGTCGTTGCCGAGGAGCGCGCACGCCGGACCGTCGACGGTGGCGATCAGGCCGGTGACGGCCGCCAGGGCCATCAGCACCGGAAGGCTGAGCAGGTCCAGCGCGACGAGCGCCGCGGTCACCAGGGCGACGGCGCCGAGCACGGCCTGACTGGCGGCGGCGGTCAGCTTGCGCGGCCAGCGGTCGACGGCGGCGCCTCCGACCAGGCCGAACAGCAGACCGGGAGCGGCCTGCACCGAGACGGACAGTCCGGTGGCGGCGGCCGATCCGGTGATCTGCAGGACGAGCAGGTTCTGGACGGTCAGCTGCATCCACGTGCCGGCGTTGGACACGAGGCCGGCCGCCGACCACCACCGCATGCTGCGGTAGCGCAGGCAGCGCCACGGCGAGCGGTCCATCGGGGCGGGGGGCGGGCCGGAGGGGGCGGACGGGGAGGCGGCGGCCGGAGCGGGGGCAGGAGCCGGGGCAGGGGCGCAGGGGAAGGCAGGCACAGGAGCGGCACTCGTGAAGGGCCGCGGGGGCGGCGGGCGACGGGGGATGCGGGCACCGTCGCGCTCCGGCGGCGCACGGCCGGAAGGCGGGGTGCGGGCGGGCCGGGACGCACCGTGCCGCGACCATGGTGGCAGACGCTTCCCGCCGGGCGCGGCCCGCGCCGGACCCGGCGGCCGGCCGCGGGGCCGGTTTCCCCGCGCCCCGGGGCGAGTTGGGAACGGCGTGTGGTTGCTCACACGGCGCCCCGCGACGCGCGCACCGCGACCACCGTGCAGGCGCCCCGCGCCCCGCGTCAGAGCGGCGTGATGTTCTCCGCCTGCAACCCCTTCGGCACCCGCACCACGTCGAAGGTCACTTCCTGGCCCGCCCACAGCTCCCGGTAGCCGGCGCCGTTGATCGCGGTGTAGTGGGCGAAGACGTCGGGGCCTCCGTCCTTCTGGACGATGAATCCGAACCCCTTGACACCGTCGAACCACTTCACCACTCCGGACAACACGAAACGACCTCCTCGTACCCGGCTCGGACCGCACGGACCGGTCCCTGGACTCAGCGGAGCGGAAGCTACCGCACGCCTGTCCGCGGGTCGCCGCCATCGGACCGGCGCGCGCGCCCTCACCCGTCCGGACGCGGCACGACCGGTCACCGCTGTCCGCCGTCTCCGCGACACCCGGCGCGGCCCGCCCCGCCGGGCCCCGTCGCCGCTGCCACAGTGGGGCCGTGCCGCCGCCGCCGGGCCGTCGGGGCCCGGACACCGGACGCGCGCGGTGCGGAAGGAGCGTGGGAGCGTGAGCGCAGTCGAGGGCGTGCTGAGCGGCAGGCAGGCGCTGGTGACGGGAGGGGCGCGCGGACTGGGCGCGGCCATCTCGCGGCGGCTGGCCGCCGCGGGGGCCACCGTGCTGGTGGCCGACGTGCGCAAGGACCTCGCGCAGGAGCTGTGCGCGGACCTCCTGGTGGCGGGCGGCCGGGCCCGGTTCGTGGAGCTGGACGTCTGTGACGCCGAGGCGGTCGCGGCCGTGTTCCGGGACCTGGAGGAGGACGGCCAGGCCGTCGACATCCTCGTCAACAACGCCGCGGTGGACGTCTCCAAGGCCGTCGAGCAGCTCTCGGCGCAGGAGGTGACGCGCGTGGTCACGACGAACCTGCTGGGACCGATGTACCTGTGCCTGGAGTCCTACCGGCGCATGGTCGCCCGGGGCGGCGGCCACATCGTGAACATCCTGTCCACGGCGGCGAACCGGACCTGGACGGAGGCGGGTCCCTACGCCGCCAGCAAGACGGGCCTGCGCGCCTTCACCCACACCCTGTTCAAGGAGGCGCAGCGGGACTGCGCGGGCATCGGGATCACGGGGATCATCGCGGGCGGCATGGAGACCGGCTTCATCCTGGAGCGCTTCCCCGATGCCGACGTGACGATGCTGCAGAGCCCGGAGATCGTGGCGGACACCGTCATGTACGCGCTCTCGGTGCCGGTGGGGAGCGTGGTACCGGAGCTCGTGGTGGTGCCGCGGTGCGAGCCGTCCTGGCCGTGACACCCCGGGGGTACGGGGTCGGGCCGTAACGGTGCGCTACCACTCGAATGCGCGGTCGGCGTGCCGTCCGCGGCGCCCGCGTGCAGGCTGGGGATCTCTGGCGGCCTTCGAGGCCGGCCGACGCGTACGGAGCCGCAGCCGCTCCACCGAGTCTTCCGCGTCGCACACTCCCCGTTCTCCCAGGAGCTGACCATGGGCCCTTCCCCCGCCCGCCGCTGGGCGCACGCCGTCGTCACGGGCGGTGCCGGATTCGTCGGATCGCACCTCTGTTCCGCCCTCGTGGCGGCGGGTACGGCGGTGACCTGTGTCGACGACTTCAGCACCGGCCGCCGTGCGAACGTGGAACATCTGATCGGCCGGCCGGACTTCGTGCTGCGCGAGGCCAACGTGTCCGAGGGGCTCACGGTGGACCGCGAGCCCGACCTCGTCCTGCACCTGGCCTCCCCCGCGTCCCCGGCCGACTACCTCCGGCTACCGCTGCACACCCTGGAGGCGGGCAGCCTCGGCGTGCGCAACGCGCTCGCGCTGGCCCACCGCAGCGGTGCCCGCTTCCTCCTCGCGTCGACGTCCGAGGTGTACGGCGACCCGCTGGAGCACCCGCAGAGCGAGCGGTACTGGGGCAACGTCAACCCCGTCGGGCCGCGCAGCGTCTACGACGAGGCGAAGCGGTTCGGGGAGGCCCTGGCCACGGCGCACGCGTCGGCCCTGGGCACGGACGTCGCCATCGTCCGGCTGTTCAACACCTACGGACCCCGCATGCGGGGCTACGACGGGCGCGCCGTCCCGACCTTCATCCGGCAGGCGCTGAGCGGAGTGCCCATGACCGTCACCGGTGACGGTCTGCAGACGCGCTCGCTCTGCTACGTCGACGACACCGTCGCCGGCATCCTCGCGATGGCGGCCCACGGCATGCGCGGGCCGGTGAACATCGGCAACCCGGTCGAGGTGACCATGCTCGACCTCGCCCGGCACATCCGGCACCTCACCGGCTCCCACGCGCAGATCACCTTCATCGACCGGCCGACCGACGATCCCGCCGTGCGCTGCCCGGACATCACGCTGGCGCGCGACAAGCTCCAGTGGGAACCGGCGGTCGCGGCCGAGGACGGCTTGCGGCGCACGATCGAGTGGTTCCGCGCCCATCTCGACGACTGACCGGACGCCTCCCCCGACCAGGTCCGCCCCGCGGGGCCGCGACGGCGCCCCGCCGCTTTCCATCCCGCCGGCCGAAAGGCTCGTACCACCATGCGTGTTCTCGGAATCAACGCGCTCTTCCACGACCCCTCCGCGGCCCTCGTCATCGACGGCACGACGGTGGCCGCCGCGGAGGAGGAACGTTTCTCGCGCCGCAAGCACGGCAAGCGGCCGGTGCCCTTCTCAGCCTGGGAACTCCCCGAGCGGGCGGCGGCTTGGTGCCTGCGGTACGCCGGGCTGCGGCCCCAGGACCTCGACGTGGTCGCGTACGCCTACGATCCCGAACTCGCGCTGCCCGCGCTGGACATGGGGCTGGACGACCCGTGGGACCACCTGCGGCAGACCTATGCGCGCGAGGCCGCCGGATTCCTGGCGGCGGCGCTGCCCGGCCTCGACCCGGCCCTCGTCCGCTTCGTGCCCCACCACATGTCCCACGCCGCGTCCAGCGCCTTCGCCGCCGACGGCGCGGAGCGCAGTTCCGTCCTGGTCCTGGACGGACGCGGCGAACGCGCCTCCCACCTGGCGGCGACCCGCCGGGGCAACCGGCTGGAGCCGCTGCGCGCCCAGGAACTGCCGCACTCCCTGGGCCTGGTGTACGAGGAACTCACCGACCACCTCGGCTTCCTGAGGTCGAGCGACGAGTTCAAGGTGATGGCCCTCGCCTCGCACGGGCGGCCCCGCATGCTCGACACCCTGCGCCGCCACGTCTTTCCCACCGGCGACGGCGGATTCCACGCCTCGGACGTCCCCTGGCACGAATTGTGCCCCCCGCGGCATCCGGACGAGCCGTGGACCCAGGAGCACGCCGACACGGCGGCCAGCGCGCAGGCGGTGCTGGAGGAGACCCTCCTCGACCTGGCGCGGTGGCTGCACGGCCGCACGCACGACGACGTGCTCACGCTGGCCGGCGGTGTCGCGCTGAACTGCGTGGCCAACGCGCGGATCGCGCGCGAGGGCCCCTTCTCCCGGGTCTGGGTCCAGCCGGCCGCGGGCGACGCGGGCACGGCCCTGGGCGCGGCCCTGCTGGTGGCCGCGCAGGAGGGCGAGACCGTGGAGCCGATGACGGGCGCCGACCTGGGCCGCGACTGGTCCGACGCGGAACTCGGTGCCTGGCTCAAGACGGCGGGCGTGCCCTTCGAGCGGCCCGCGGACATCGCCGAGACGGTCGCCGAGGCCCTCGCGGACAACGCCATCGTCGCCTGGTTCCAAGGGCGTTCGGAATTCGGTCCGCGGGCGCTCGGCCACCGGTCCCTGCTGGCGCACCCCGGCCACGCCGGGAACCTGGAGCGGCTCAACGACGTCAAGGGCCGCGAGCAGTTCCGCCCGGTGGCGCCCATGGTGCTGGAGGACCGCGCCGCCGAGATCTTCGACGGGCCGCTGCCCAGCCCGTACATGCTGTTCGTCCACGACGTCGCCGCGCCGTGGCGCGAGCGCATCCCGGCCGTCGTGCACGTGGACGGCACGGCGCGGATCCAGACGGTCGACGCCGCCCGCGAACCGCTGGTGGCCCGGATGCTGACCGAGTTCGAGCGGCGCACGGGGCTGCCCGTGGTCGTCAACACCAGCCTCAACACGGCCGGGCGCCCCATGGTGGACGACCCCCGGGACGCCCTGGAGTGCTTCGGCTCCTCACCGGTCGACCTGCTCGCCATCGGGCCGTACGCCATCCGGCGCGGCGGCCTCTTCGCCACGGGAGAAGCCCTGTGAGCGCGACGACGCGGCTTCCCGCGGCGCCGTCCTACGCGGTGGTGATCCCGACGGTGGGGCGGCCGAGCCTCGCCGCCTGCCTGGCGGCCCTGGCCGCGGCGACGGCCGACGGGCAGGGGCCGGAGCGGGTGGTGATCGTGCACGACCGGCCGCACGCCGACGGGACGGTGCCCGCCGTCGAGGTGCCCGAAGGCCTGCGCGCGGTCACCGTCGTGGTGCCCGGCGGGGCACGGGGACCGGCCGCCGCCCGCAACACCGGTGTCCGGGCGGCCGGCCCGGCGCCCTGGATCGTCTTCCTGGACGACGACGTCGTGCCCGGGCCGACGTGGGGCCGCGACCTGGCCCACGACCTGGCATCGGCCTCCCGCGACACCGCGGCCGTCACCGCCCGCATCGACGTGCCTATGCCCGAGCGCCGGCGCCCCACCGACTGGGAGCGCAACACGGCGGGCCTGGCGACGGCGCGCTGGATCACCGCCGACATGGCGTTGCGGCGTACGGCCCTGGACGCCTCCGGCGGCTTCGACGAACGCTTCCGGCGGGCCTTCCGGGAGGACGCCGACCTGGCCCTGCGCCTGCTGGACGGCGGCTGGACCCTGGCGTCCGGCACGCGCCGCACCACGCATCCGGTACGGCCCGCCGACCGGTGGGTCTCCGTACGCCTCCAGCGGGGCAACGCCGACGACGTCCTGATGGCCCGGCTGCACGGGCGCGACTGGTGGCAGCGCGCCGGTGCGCCGCGCGGCCGGCTCCCGCGGCACCTGGCGGTGAGCGCGGCGGCCGGCGCGGCGGTGGGCTGCGCCCTGTCCGGCAGGTGGCGCGGCGCCGCCGTGTGCGGGGCGGCCTGGCTGGCCGGGACCGCGGAGTTCGCGGCCGCCCGCATCGCACCCGGTCCCCGGACCCGGCCCGAGGTGCTGGCCATGGCCGTGACGAGCCTGCTCATCCCGCCGGCCGCCTGCTGGCACTGGCTGCGCGGTCACGTCGCGCACCGGGCCGTGCCGCGCCGGGCGGCGGCCCGCGGGCCGGCCGCCGCCGCGGCGGTGACGGTGGCGACGGGCTCCGCGGGGGCCCCGCGCGCGGAGGCCGTGTCGTGAGCGGCGACGCCCGACGGGATCCCGCCGGTGGTCCGTGGGTGTGGGACGGCCCCCCGACGGCCGGCTGCGCCCGCCGCGCGAGGGTGCCCGCCGCGGGCCGGGCGGGGGACGCCGGGCGGCGGCTCCCGGACGCGGTCCTGTTCGACCGCGACGGGACGCTCGTCGTGGACGTGCCCTACAACGGGGATCCCGCGCGCGTGGTCCCCATGCCCTCCGCCCGCGCCGCCGTGTCGGCCCTGCGCCGGGCCGGTGTCCCGGTCGGCGTGGTCAGCAACCAGTCGGGCGTGGCCCGCGGGCTGCTGACCCGGAGCCAGGTCGAGGCGGTCCGGCGCCGCGTGGACGCGGTGTTCGGGCCGTTCGCCCTGTGGGCGGTGTGCCCGCACGGACCGGACGGCGGCTGCCGCTGCCGCAAGCCCGCTCCGGGCCTGGTCCTGGCCGCCTGCGAACGGCTGGGCGCGGCGCCCGGCCGGACCGTGGTGATCGGCGACATCGGGGCGGACGTGGAAGCGGCCCGCTCGGCCGGCGCGCACGGCGTCCTCGTTCCCACCGCGGTCACCCGCCCGCAGGAGGTCGCAGCGGCCGGCGCCCGCGCGGCCGACCTGCTGGGCGCGGTCCGCCTGGTGCTCGGCGGCGGACCGGGCGGCCGCGCGCCGGCCGGCCGCGACCGGCGCGCGGAACGGTCCCGATGACCGCGCCGCGCACGCTCGTGGTGCGGCTGGACAGCGCGGGCGACGTGCTGCTCAGCGGCCCGGCCGTGCGCGCCGTGGCCGCCGGGTCGTCCCGCACCACCCTGCTGTGCGGCTCCGCCGGCGTCGCGGCCGCCCGGCTGCTGCCGGGCGTGGACCGCATCCTGGTCCACGACGCCGCGTGGGTGGGGCTGCGCCCGGGCCGGACCTCCCGCGAGGAGTGCGGGATGCTGGTGGACGCGCTGGCGGCGGAGCGCTTCGACCGCGCCGTCGTCCTGGTCTCCTACCACCAGAGCCCGCTGCCCGCGGCACTGCTGCTCGCCATGGCCGGGGTGCCGTCCGTCGCCGCCGACTGCGAGGACTACCCCGGTTCGCTGCTGGCCCTGCGCCACCGCAGGCTGCCCGGCCGCCACGAAACGGAGGCCGCCCTCGACCTGGTGCGGGACTTCGGCTTCCCGCTGCCGCCCGGTGACGACGGCGCGCTGCGGGTGAGCGCGCCGCCCGACACCAGCCGGCTGACCGGACCGGAACCGTACGTGGTGCTGCATCCCGGGGCCGCCGTGGCGGCGCGCTCCTGGAGCCCGGACCGCGCGGCGCGCGCCTGCGCCGCCCTGCACGATGCCGGCCACCGGGTGGTGGTGACGGGCAGCGCGCCCGAGAAGGAGCTGACGGCGCGGGTCGCGGGCCGGCACGCCCTGGACCTCGGCGGGGTCACGCAGGACCTGGGCGAACTGTCGGGGGTGCTGGCCGGCGCCCGCGCCCTGGTCGCGGGGAACACCGGCCCCGCCCACCTCGCGGCCGCCGTCGGGACGCCGGTGGCGTGCCTGTTCGCCCCGGTGGTGCCCGCCGAGCGGTGGCGCCCGTACCGCGTGCCGCACGTCCTGCTCGGCGACCAGCGGGCCGCCTGCGCCGGAAGCCGGGCCCGCGACTGCCCGGTCGCGGGCCATCCCTGCCTCGACTCGGTGGCGGACGCCGACGTGCTCGCGGCGGTGGAGTCGCTGCTCGCACCGGCGCCGCCGGCACGGTCCCGCCACCGGCCGCCGGGGACCGCGCGGACGCGGCCGTCCGAACCCCACCAGAGCGAGCGAGAGGCACACGCGTGAACATCCTGCTGTGGCACGTGCACGGTTCCTGGACCACGGCGTTCGTCCAGGGCCCGCATTCCTACCTGGTCCCCGTCACGCCCGACCGGGGCCCGGACGGTCTCGGCCGGGCCCGGACCTTCGACTGGCCGGACGCGGTGCGGGAGGTCGCCCCGGACGAGCTGCGCCGGACACCGGTGGACCTCGTCGTGCTGCAGCGCCCGCACGAGTGGGAGCTCGCCGAGCGCTGGCTCGGCCGACGACTGGGCCGCGACGTGCCGGTCGTGTACCTGGAGCACAACGCCCCCTCCGGCGCGGTGCCCGAGACCCGGCACCCCTGCGCGGACCGCGACGACCTGACCCTGGTCCACGTCACGCACTTCAACCGGCTGTTCTGGGACAGCGGCACGACCCGCGCCGAGGTGATCGAACACGGCATCGTCGATCCGGGCCACCTGTACACCGGGCACGTCCCCCGGGCGGCGGTCGTCGTCAACGATCCCGTCCGGCGGGGCCGGTTCACGGGCACCGACCTGCTGCCGGGGCTGGCCGAGGCCGCCCCGCTGGACGTCTTCGGCATGCGCACGGACGGGCTGGCCGCCCATCTGGGCCTGTCCGCCGACCGGTTGCGCGCCCGGGACCTCCCGCAGCGCGAGCTGCACGCGGCGATGGCGCAACGGCGGCTTTACCTGCACCCCGTCCGGTGGACCTCGCTCGGCCTGTCCCTGCTGGAGGCGATGCACCTGGGCATGCCCGTCGTGTGCCTCGCCACCACGGAGTCGGTGGAAGCCGTCCCGGCGGGGGCGGGCGTGCTCTCCACCCGGCCCGAAGAGCTGGCCAGGGCCGCCCGCCACTACCTGAACGAGCCGGAAGCGGCCGCCCGGGACGGCGCGAGGGCCCGGCAGGCGGCCCTCGACCGGTACGGACTCAAACGGTTCCTGGACGACTGGGAACGCCTGCTCACGGAGGTCAGGTCATGACGTCGCCCATCCGCCCGGTGAGATACCGCCCTGGGAGACCGCGCCCGCTCTCGATCGCCCTGGTCTCCGAACACGCGAGCCCCCTCGCGACCCTCGGGGGCGTGGACGCGGGCGGCCAGAACGTCCACGTCGCCGCCCTGGCCGGCGCCCTGGCCGACCGCGGGCACCGCGTCGTCGTGTACACCCGCCGGGACGACCCGGGCCTGCCCGAGCGGACCCGGATGCGGGCGCGCGTAGAGGTCCGCCACGTCCCGGCCGGGCCCGCGGAGCCCATACCGAAGGACGAACTCCTCCCCCACATGCGGGACTTCGCCTACCACTTGATCAACGAGTGGCAGGCGGGGGCGCCGGACCTGGTGCACGCGCACTTCTGGATGTCGGGCGTGGCCTCGCTGATCGCCGCGCGCGAACACCACGTGCCCCTCCTGCACACCTACCACGCCCTGGGCAGCGTCAAGAAGCGCCACCAGGGAAGCTCCGACACCAGCCCGGCGGCCCGGATCACCCTGGAGAAGGACATCGGCCTCCGGTGCGACCGGGTCATCGCCACCTGCCGGGACGAGGTCCGCGAACTGGGCCTCATGGGCATCTCCCCGGAGAAGTCCCCCATCGTTCCGTGCGGGGTGGACCCGAAGCGCTTCCGGCCGGTGGACTCCGCCGCGGAGCACCGCCCCGGGCGCCCGTACCGGCTGCTGCACCTGGGGCGGCTCGTTCCCCGCAAGGGGGCCGCCCTGTCCATCGCGGCCCTCGCGCGCCTCCCGGGGGCCGAGCTGCTCATCGCCGGCGGGCCGCCCGCCGACCGGCTCGACGGCGATCCGGAGGTACGCCGGCTGCGCGCCCTCGCCCTGGGCGCGGGGGTGCTGGGCCGGGTGCGCTTCCTGGGCGCGGTGCCCGGCGAGCGGGTCCCCGCCCTGCTGGGCGACTGCGACGTGGTGCTGTGCCCGGCGGACTACGAACCGTTCGGGATCGTGCCCCTCGAAGCGATGGCGTGCGGGCGCCCCGTGGTCGCCAGCGCGGTCGGCGGCCAACTGGACACCGTGGCCCACGGCGAGACGGGCCTGCTGGTCCCGCCCGGTGACGCCGCCGCCCTGGCGCGCGCCGTCGCCCTGCTGCTGGACGATCCCGCGCGGCGCCTGGCGTACGGCGAAGCCGGGCGCAGGCGGGTGCTCGGCCACTACGGGTGGGACCGCGTGGCGGCCGCCACCGAAGCCGTCTACCGGTCGGTCCTCACCTCCCGGTTCAGCGTCGCGGAGCCCGTGTGAACAGCCCCGGGGCGCGCCGGCCCGATGCCCCGCCGGCCGCCGCGCCGACCGACCGCCCGTCCCCTCGCCCGAAGGAGGTGAAGCCCGGCGCGCCCGCCGCGGTGGCCGGGCCGACGCCATGAACCACGGATCCTCGCACGCACACACGGACGCGCACCGGCACTGCCAGTCACTGCAGGAAGCGCTCGACGCGCTGCGGCGCGACGGCCTCGACCGGATCGGCCTCTGGGGCACCCGCCTCGCGGCCGTCCTCGGGTCCGGCGGCCGGCTCCTCGCGGCGGGCAACGGAGGCAGCGCCGCCCAGGCCCAGCACCTGACCGCGGAACTCGTCGGCCGCTACCGCCGCGAGCGCCCCGCGTACTCGGCGATCGCCCTGCACGCCGAGACCTCCAGCGTCACCGCGATCGGCAACGACTACGGGTTCGAGCACGTCTTCGCCCGCCAGGTCGCGGCGCACGGGCGCGAGGGCGACGTCCTGGTCCTGCTGTCCACCTCGGGCCGCAGCACGAACCTGCTGGCCGCCGCGATGACCGCCCGGGCGAGCGGGGTACGGGTGTGGGCCCTGACCGGCGCCGCTCCGAACCCGCTCGCCGAGGCCGCCGACGACGCCCTGTGCATCGCCGCGGAGTCGTCGGCGACGGTCCAGGAAGCCCATCTGGTCGCCGTCCACCTGCTCTGCGAGTCCTTCGACGCGGCCATCGCCCCGCTGGCGCACCGCGGCCGGAGCGGCGCCGCGCGGCCCGCCGTCGTCGGCGCCGAGGGGGGATCATGACCGGGTCGCCGCGGCCCCTGGTCGTCGTGGGCGACGCCCTCCTCGACCGGGACATCGACGGGACCGCCTGCCGTCTCGCGCCGGACGCCCCGGCGCCGGTCGTCGACGTCACCTCCGACCGGTCCCGTCCGGGCGGGGCCGGGCTCGCCGCCCTGCTCGCGGCCCGCACGGGGCGGCAGGTCACCCTGATCACCGCCCTCGGCGACGACGGGGCGAGCAGGGCCGTACGGGCCGCCCTGCGCGGCCGGCTGCGGCTCGTGGAGCTCCCGCTGGAGGGGACCCTGCCGGTCAAGGCACGGGTGATGGCGGGCGGCAGGCCGCTGGTCCGCGTCGACCGGGGCGGGGGGACGGTCGGGGCGCCGCCCGAAGCGGTGCGGGAAGCCCTCGCGTCGGCGCACGCGGTGCTGGTGGCGGACTACGGGCGCGGCACGGTGGAGGCGGTGCGCGCGCTGCTGGCCGACGCCGCGCGGCGCGTACCGGTGGTGTGGGACCCGCACCCGCGCGGCGGCCCGCCCGTCCCGGGCGCCCGGCTCGTCACGCCGAACGCGGCCGAGGCCGCGGCGTGGGAGGAGGCCGACGGGGACTCCCTCGGCGCCCACGCCCACCGCGGCGCGGCGCTCGCCCAGCGCTGGCGGGCGGCCGCCGTCGCGGTCACCCTCGGTGAGCGCGGGGCCCTGCTCACGCGGCCGCACGCGACGGCCCCCCTGCTGGTGCCGGCCCCCTACCGGGCCAAGGGCGACCCCTGCGGCGCCGGGGACTGCTTCGCCGCGCTGACCGCCTGCGCGCTGGCGGACGGAGCGCTGCCGGAAGAGGCCGTGGCGCAGGGCGTGGCCGCCGCGGCCGCCTTCATCACCGCGGGCGGCGTCTCGGCGCACGGGCTGTGGGAGGAACCGCGGGGCCGCCGCGCGTCGGCGCCGGGCGGTGCCACCGCGGGCGGCACCGGAGCGACCGGTACCGGGGGCGGTGCCACGGAGGCCTTCGCCCTCGTGGAGGCCGTACGCGCGCGCGGCGGCACCGTCGTCGCCACCGGCGGCTGCTTCGACCTGCTGCACGCGGGCCACGTAGGGCTGCTGGACAGCGCCCGCGGCATCGGGGACTGCCTCGTCGTGTGCGTGAACTCGGACGCGTCGCTGTCCCGGCTGAAGGGCCCGGGCCGCCCGCTGACCCCGCTGGAGGACCGGCTGCGCGTCCTGCTCGCCCTGGGCAGCGTGGACGCGGTCGTCGCCTTCGACGAGGACACCCCCGAGGCCGTCCTGCGCGCCCTGCGCCCCGACGTGTGGGTGAAGGGCGGCGACTACTCCTGCGAGGACCTGCCGGAAGCGGCGGTGCTCTCGGCGTGGGGTGGCCAGGCCGTCGTGCTGCCCTACCTGGACGGCCGGTCCACCACCCGCCTCGCGCACCGCGCCGCCGCGGCGTCCGCCACGGCCCGGCCGTCCGCCGGCTGATGGGCGGCCCCCCTGCCGGCGCCGCGCGGCCGGCCACCCTGGTCCTGCGCGCGCTGGGGCTGGGCGACCTGCTCGCCGCCGTACCGGCGCTGCGCGCCCTGCGCCGGGCCTGGCCCGCACACGAACTGGTGCTGGCCGCTCCCGCGCGGCTGCGGAGCGCCGCACTGGCGACCGGGCTGGTCGACCGCCTGCTGCCCGCCGACGCGCCCGGCCGCGCCGTCCCGGCGGCGCTCTCCTGGACGGGGCCGCCCCCCGAGGTCGCCGTGGACCTGCACGGCAACGGCCCGCCCAGCCACCTGCTGCTGCGGGCGCTGCGGCCCGGGCGGCTCCTCGCCTACCGGCACCCCGACCTCGCGGACCTGCCGGGACCCCACTGGGACGCGCACGAGCACGAACGCTCGCGCTGGTGCCGGCTGCTCACCTGGTACGGCATCGACGCCGACCCGGACGACCTGCGGATCGCGCCGCCCGCCGCCCCCTCCCCCGCGCCGGGAGCGGTCCTCCTGCACCCCGGGGCCGACGCGGGCGCCCGGCGCTGGCCCGCCCGCCGCTTCGCCGAGGTCGCCCGGGCGCTCCACCGGGCCGGCGCGGAGGTCCTGGTGACGGCGGGCCACGGCGAGGGACGGCTGGCGCACCACGTGGCCCGGCGGGCCGGGCTGCGGCCGGAGGCGGTGATCGGCGGGGACGACGACGTGCCCTTCGGCGACCTCGCGGCGCTCGTGGCGCACGCGCGCTGCCTCGTGGCCGGGGACACGGGCCCGGCGCACCTCGCCTCCGCGCTGGGCACCCCGTCCGTCGTGCTGTTCGGGCCGGTGTCGCCCGCGCTGTGGGGGCCGCCGCGGCACGGTCCGCACCGCGCCCTGTGGCGGCCCGGTCCGGGAGAGGACCCCTACCGCCCGGGTGATCCGCACGCGCTGGAACCGGACGACCGGCTGCTGCGGATCACGGTGGAGGAGGTACTCGCCGCCGTGGCGGAGCTGCCGGAACGGCGCCCCGGCCCACGGCCGTTGCGGCGCGCGGGGACGTGACGGCGCGATCGTGGGCGTTCGTCACAACTGACGCCATTTACCTGCTCGTTGTCCCGGAGTCTGCCACAAGGCCCGCCTCAATGGCGGCACTTCGGGCCGCCCGCTTCCGCTACGCACGTCCGGCCCGGTCCGGCCGGCGGGAAGCGGAAGATCCGCACGGCTCCCCGTGCCGCCCCCATGGAGGGAATCCGGCCAGGTCACGCGCCACGGGCGGACTTCGGCGCACCCGTGGGCCGTGAGCGTTCGGTGGACCAACCTTCAAAGCCCGAGCACAAGTTGCATACATTCCCCTCTCCATACGGGCACCCATGCTCTAGATTGACCCTGCTTCGCAAGGACGGACACGAGGCGACAAATCATGATCTACAGGTCTGTTCTCACGGACAGCCCGTAGTCGCCCCTGCGCCCACCGTGGGCGCGGAGGTGGTCCGTCGCGGTTTCTCAGGTACCCGGGAGGGGGCCCTGGGTGGAGGGGGAACGCCCGCGTGGCGGCTCCCCCGCATCTCGGGACCCGGGCGGAACGTGCGCATTCACATGTCGGTCGGGCGGGGTGTTCGCAGAGCGCCGCGCCGATCCGGTACGCCATGGCCGGGAGAGGGGTCTCCCGGAGCGGGACAGCACGGCGCGGGGGGCGGTGCCTCCCGGGGGGAGCAACAGTGCGGGGGGCGTGCGCCTCCCGGGGGGAGGAACCGTGTGGAGCAAGCACGTCGAGTCCGCTGGTGACCTGGGGGGGAATGTGCAGCAGGGGGAGGGTGAGTTAGCCGTCCCGTTCCTGCCGCCCCTCGGGCGTCCGGTGAACGGGACGATCGGCCGGCCCGCGGCCGACTGGGAGCAGCGGTACCGGCGTACCGTGCTGACCGGTGACAGCGTGGCCACCGCCCTCGTGGTGGCGGCCATCGGAGGCTTCTTCGGCGTCCGGGACGCGGCCAACTGGCACGAGAAGTGGACCATCCTGGCCTTCGGCACCGAGCTGCTGGTGCTGGGCGCGCTGGCGGTGAGCCGGGCATGGGAGCCGGCCGTCCTCGGCCAGGGCGCCGAGGAGTTCCGCCGGCTCGGGCGCTCGCTCGTCACGGCGGCCGTCGTCCTGGCGCTCGGCGGGATCGCGCTCAGCTCGCGCAACATCAAGCTCTGGATCTTCGTCGCGATCCCGGCGATCGCGCTGGTCACCCTGGTCGAGCGGTATCTGCTGCGGCTGTGGCTGTACCGGCAGCGAGGGGCCGGGCGGTGCCTGCGGCCGGTGCTAGCCGCGGGCAGCCCGGACACCGTGCGCGACCTGATCGTCCGGACCCGCAAGTGCCCGCGCCTCGGGTGGCGGGTGGAAGCGGTGTGCACACCGGACGGCCTCGGGCCCGACGGTGACCGGCTGGAGGGTGTACCGGTCGTCGGCCCGCTCACGGACGTCGCGGGCCACGTCCGCCGCGACGGCTACCGGGTCGTCGCGGTCACCCCGGACCCGCACTGGTCGCCGGAGCGGCTCCAGCGGCTGGCCTGGAACCTGGAGGGCGGCGACGCCGAGATGGTCGTGGCGCCCGTCCTGATGGAGGTGGCGGGCCCCCGGCTGCACGTCGACGGGGTGCTCGGGATCCCGCTCCTGCGGGTCAGCATGCCGATCTTCACCGGCGGACGCCGGGCGGTCAAAGAGGTCGTCGACCGGGCGGGCGCGGTGGTCCTGCTCCTGCTGTTCGCGCCGCTCATGGTGCTCGTGGGCCTGGTCGTGCTGGCCGACAGCCGGGGCGGGGTGTTCTACCGCCAGCGCAGGGTCGGCAAGGACGGGCGCGAGTTCACCACGGTCAAGTTCCGCACCATGGTGCCCGGAGCGCACGGGGCGCGGGCCGCGCTGGCCGGACTCAACGAGGGCGCGGGCCTGCTGTTCAAACTCCGCCGGGACCCTCGGGTGACCCGGGTCGGGGCGACGCTGCGCCGGTACTCGCTCGACGAGCTCCCGCAGCTCTTCAACGTGCTCACGGGATCCATGTCGCTCGTCGGCCCGCGGCCTCCGCTGCCCGAGGAGTCCGCCGCCTACAGCCCGGACATCCGGCGGCGGTTGCTGGTCAAGCCGGGGCTCACCGGCCTGTGGCAGATCAGCGGGCGCAGCGACCTGCCGTGGGACGAGGCGGTCCGGCTGGACCTGCGGTACGTGGAGGACTGGTCGCTGGCTCTGGACACGGTGATCTTGTGGAAGACGCTGCGTGCGGTGCTTCAGGGCCAGGGGGCCTACTGATGCGCGGGGGGCATCGTCCGGTGGGCTCGCGGACAGCAGGCCACAAGGGCCTGCCTGGGGGGAGGAACGCGTCATGAGAGTCAGCGTCTTAGGGCTCGGTTACGTGGGCTGCGTGTCGGCCGCGTGCCTGGCCAGCCTGGGCCACGAGGTCATCGGAGTGGACATCAGCCAGGTGAAGGTCGACCTGGTCAACGAGGGCAAGGCCCCGGTGGTCGAGGAGCGGATCGGCGAGCTCATCGCCGAGGTCGTGCGGACCGGTGCGCTGCGCGCCACCACCGACGTCCGCGAAGCGATCAGGGGCAGCGACGTGTCGCTGGTCTGCGTGGGCACGCCGTCGGAGCCCAACGGCAGCCTGTGCACCACCTACTTGGAGCGGGTCACCGAGGAGATCGGCGCCGCCGTGGCGGAGCGGGGCGGTCGTCAGACCGTCGTGTTCCGCAGCACGATGCTCCCGGGCACCTGCCTGAACCTGCTGGTGCCGATCCTGGAGAAGTCCGTCGGCGGCACCGCCGGCGTCGACATCGGGGTCGCGGTCAACCCCGAGTTCCTGCGCGAGGGCACCAGCGTGCGGGACTTCTTCGACCCGCCGAAGACGGTCATCGGCGAACTCGACCCGGCGAGCGGCGACGTGGTGGAGGCGCTGTACGACGGGCTGCCCGGCGAGGTGTTCCGCGTGCCGATCCCGACCGCCGAGGCGATCAAGTACGCGGACAACGCCTTCCACGGCCTCAAGATCGGCTTCGCCAACGAGCTGGGCGCGGTGTGCCAGGCGCTCGGGGTGGACTCCCACCAGGTGGTGGACGTGTTCCTGGCCGACCGCAAGCTCAACATCAGCTCCGCCTACCTGCGCCCCGGCTTCGCCTTCGGCGGCTCCTGCCTGCCCAAGGACCTGCGCAGCCTGCTCCACGCGGCGCGGCGGGCCGACGTGTCGGTGCCCATCCTGGCCCACGTCCTGCCCTCGAACTCCGAACACCTCCAGCGCGCGGTGGAGTTGGTCGAGCGCACCGGCAAGCGCCGGGTGGGACTCTTCGGGCTGTCCTTCAAACCCGGCACCGACGACCTGCGCGAGAGCCCGCTCGTGGAGCTGGCGGAGAGACTCTTCGGCAAGGGGTACGACCTGCGGATCTACGACCCCAACGTGAACCTGTCCCGGCTGCTCGGCGCGAACCGGGAGTACATCGAGAACCGGCTGCCGCACCTCGCGCAGCTGCTCGCGCAGTCCGTCGGCGAGGTGCTGGAGCACGCCGAGGTGTGCCTGGTCGGGACGAAGGACCCGGCCGTGCTCTCGGCGCTGCCCCACGGCGACGGCCCGCTGATCGTCGACCTCGTCCACCTTCCCGACGCCGCCGCGCGCCGGACCGAACCGGGGTACGTGGGCCTTGCCTGGTGACGCGTCGTACGAGGGCCGGGGCAGCGGCGACGGGTCCGCCCGTCGCGCGCTGGTCCTGGTGGAGAACCTGTCGGTGCCGTTCGACCGGCGCGTGTGGCAGGAGTGCACCACGCTGCGCGACGCGGGCTGGACGGTGGACGTCATCTGCCCCCGCGGGACGAAGCGGGACACGGAGCCGGAGGCGGTGATCGACGGGGTGCGGATCCACCGCTACCCGTTGCGCGCGGCCACCGGAGGACCGGCCGGCTACCTCCAGGAGTACGGATCGGCGCTCTGGCACACCCTGCGGCTGGCCCGCAAGGTCGGCCCGGTCGACGTCGTCCACGCCTGCAACCCGCCGGACCTGCTCTTCCTGCCGGCCCTGTGGCTGAAGCGGCGGGGAGCGCGGTTCGTCTTCGACCAGCACGACCTGTGCCCCGAGCTGTACCTCTCCCGCTTCAACCGCGGCGAGGACCTGCTGTACCGCGCGGTGTGCGCGCTGGAACGGCGGACCTACCGGGCCGCGGACATCGTGCTCGCCACGAACGAGAGCTACCGGGACGTCGCGCTGCGCCGGGGCGGCCGGCGCGCCTGCGACGTCTTCGTGGTGCGCAGCGCGCCCGACACCGACCGGTTCCGGCCGGTGCCGCCCGAGCCGGAGCTCAAGCGCGGCAAGCCCCATCTGCTGTGCTACCTGGGGGTCATGGGCCCGCAGGACGGCGTCGACTACGCCTTGCGGGCCCTCGCGCAGCTGCGCGACGTCTTCGGGCGGACCGACTGGCACGCGGTGTTCGTCGGCGGCGGCGACACCTTCGACGCGATGGTGGAGCTCTCGCGGCGCCTCGGGCTTTCGGAGCAGGTGCAGTTCACCGGGCGGATGCCGGACGCCGATCTGGTGCGCTACCTGTCCACGGCCGACGTGTGCCTCTCGCCCGACCCGCACAATCCGCTCAACGACGTGTCGACCATGAACAAGGTGCTGGAGTACATGGTGATGGGGCGGCCCATCGTCTCCTTCGACCTGCGGGAGGCCCGGGTATCCGCCGGGGACGCCGCCGTCTACGCGCCCGCCAACGACGAGGCGGAGTTCGCCAAGCTCATCGCGATGCTGCTGGACGATCCGCAGAAGCGGGCCCGGATGGGCGAGAGCGGCCGGGAGCGGATCAACGGACCGCTGTCCTGGCGCAATTCGCAGGCGTCGCTGCTCGCCGCCTACGCCGCTGCCTGCCCCGACGGCGCTGCGGCGCCGGCGGGCGGACCGGCCCGGGCGCGCAGGAGGCCGCGCCGTTGAGCGATGACACGATACGCCTGGTGACGATCGGCCGGATCGTCAGGCGGCGCGGGCGGTTCCTCGCCGTCCTCGCGCTGGTGGGGGCGCTCGTCGGCTACGGCACCTCGCTGCTGTTTCCGCCGAGCTACACGACGACGGCGTCGGTGCTGCTGCCCGGGGCGTGGCAGGAGCGCGAGCTGCTGACCCAGGCGGAGATCGCGACCAGCTCGGTGGTGGTCGACCGCGCGGCGGCCGCTCTCGGCTGGAACGGCGTCGACGGCGCCGCGCTGCGGGAGCGGGCGAGCGCCCAGGCCTCGGACGGGAACATCATCAGGATCTCGGGTACGGCCGAGACCCCCGAGCGCGCCCAGCGGCTCGCCGACCAGCTGGCCCAGCAGTTCGTCACCTTCGCCGCGCGGATCGCGGGGGCCAACACCGACCCCGCGTCGGCGGCGCAGCCCGAGGCGCTGCGGCAGATGGTGGAGCAGACCAGCCGCCGCATCACCCAGCTCGCCGACGCGACCGATCCGGGGCAGAGCGTGGAGAGCGTGCAGACCCGCACCGAACTCGCGAAGCTGCGCACCGCGCTCCAGGAGGCGGTCAAGAAGCTGGACCAGACCGACCCGTCGGCGGCCAAGGCCAACATGGTCGTGATGGGCCCGGCGGCCCGGCCGGCCGGGGAGGCGCCTCCGACGAGGACGCAGCTCATCGGCGCCGGGGCGCTGCTGGCCTTCCTGCTCGGGATCATCGCTCACCTCACCGCCGCCCGCGTCAGCCGCCGCCCGCGCACCGAAGCGGAGATCGCCTCGGCGCTGGGCGCGGCCCCGCTGGGCAGCGTCGACGTCCCCGGCGAGCGGCTCGCGGGCCGTGCGGGGGGCCGTGGCGCGCGGGCCCGGGTCCGGCGGCTGCTGGGCCTCGACGTCCGGTGGGACCTGCCGGTCCCGCAGGACAGCGGCGACGAGGCGGGGCGCCGACTGCGCTACCAGCGCGTGTGCTCCCGCATCCGGGAGCGGCTGCCGCTCTCCCGGCGGCTGCTGGTCGTCGTCCTGGAGGGTGACGACACCGCCCGGGAGGCGGCCGGACGGCTGGCCGCCGAGGCGGGGGACGAGCCCCTGCTGGAGGTCGTCGAGGTGTCCGCGTCCCGGCCGCTCGTGCCGGACCGCGACGACGAGCCCGGCGTCCTCGTCGTGCTCGGCGCGGGCGGCTGGACCACGGGCGACCTCTCCGGCGTCGCCGAAGCCTGCGCGGACGCGGGGCGGGAGGTCGTGGGCTCGGTCCTCGCCGACCTGGTCCGGGCCCGTCCGGCGCGCGCCGCCGCCGACCGCCCCCGGGAGGGCGCCGCGGCGCCGGTCGCGGTGGGCGCCGACTCGGCGGGAGGCCCGGGGTGACGGCGAGCACGACGGCGGAGCCGTCGGCCGCCGCTCCGCTGGTGGACCTCCAGGGGCTGGTCGTCGCCGTGCGCAGGCGCCGCCGCCTGTGGTCCGCGATGGCGCTGCTGGGGCTGCTCCTGGGCGCGGCGGTGGCGGCCCTGATGCCGGCGCCGCCGACCGCGGTGACCAAGGTGCTGGTCGCCCACCAGGCGGACCAGCCGAACGACCCCGGAACGCTGGTCAAGACCGACGCCGCGCTGCTGCACACCACGCGCATCGCGAGCCAGGCCCTGCGGTCCCTCGGATCACCGGAGGAACCGGAGGCCTTCATGCGGGACTACGCGGGCATCGGCCTGACCAACAACCTGCTGCAGATCGAGGTGACCGGTGACAGCGACGCCCAAGCGGTGGCGCGCGCCAAGGCGCTGGCCGAGGCGTTCGTCGCGGACCACGTGAAGCGCATCCAGGAGGCCGCGGACGCCGAGGCCAAGACCCTGCTCGACCAGCGCGACCGCATGCGGGACGAACTCGCCCAGGTCAACAAGTCGATCGGGAACACTTCGCCGGGAGGCGGCGCCAAGGCGTCGGCGAGCATGGAGTCGCTCTTCGTCCAGCGGGCCGAACTCACCGCGCGCATCACCGACTTCGGCCAGCGCGCCGCGGATGCGCGCACCGGTACGCCCCGGCTGATCGCCGGGACGCAGATCGTGGACGCACCGCGCGCGGTGCGCCACTCCCTGCCCCGGACCGCCGCCACCAACGCCGCGGTCGGAGCCGTCCTCGGGCTCGTCCTCGGGCTCGCGGTGGCCGCGGTCGGCGCGGTGGTGGCGGACCGCCCCGTCCTGCGCCGGGAGATCGCGGCGAACCTGGGCGCCTCGGTGATCGCGGAGCTGCGGGCCGCGCCCCGCCGCGCGGCCGGGCCGTGGCGCCGCCGCCGGAGCCGGGCGCGGCGGACCCGCCTCGCGGCGACCCTGGCCCGTACCGTGCGCGGCTCGGCGGAGCCGGTGTCGCTTCTGGAACTGGGCTGTGCGCGCACCGCGGGCGTGATCGCCCTGGACCTCGCGGGCGCGCTGGAACAGGACGGGCCGGTGGTGATCGTCGACGCGCTGCCCGGGCAGCGGCTCGCCGACCGGCGCGCGAAGCGCGGGGATCCCGCCGTGACCGGCGCCGTGGCCGCCTCGGACCCCGAGGCTCCGGAGCGCCGGATCGGCGTGGGATCGGTGGCGCCCGGGACGGCGTGGAGCGACCTGCCGGACCTCGGCGCGCGGACCGTGCTCGTCGTGCGCGCCGGGCACGGCAGCGTCGCCTGGCTGCACACCGTGGCCCGGCAGTTGGCCGAGCTGCGCATCACGCCGCTGGGCGTGGTGCTGATCGACCCCGATCCGCGCGACCGGACCGACGGCACGCTGTGGGACGGGCCGTACGGCGCTCCGCGCGGCCGCGCCGAGCGCAGCGCCGTACGGCGGAGCGGGACGGAGCGGCCGCGCACGGAGCGGCCGTCATGGGCACGGGTCCCGGACATCGACCAGGAAGCGCGGTAGGACATGTGTGGCATCGCAGGCACGTACCGGTGGCCGGACGGGAAGGCCGTGACCGACCGGCTCACCGATGTCCTCGCCCACCGGGGTCCGGACGGAGCGGGCCGCTACGGCCACGCCGCCGGTGACGGCGAGGTGCACCTCGGGCACCGCCGGCTGGCCATCATCGACCTGTCCGGCACCGGGGCCCAGCCGATGGTCTCGGACGGCCTGGTCCTGACGTACAACGGCGAGCTGTACAACGCGCCCGCGCTGCGCGCCGAACTGGCGGCGGCCGGCGTGCGCTTCCGCGGAACCTCCGACACCGAGGTGCTGCTGGAGGCGTGGCGGCGCTGGGGCACGGACTGCCTGCCCCGGCTGCGCGGCATGTTCGCCTTCGGGATCTTCGACGAGCGCACCGGCGAGCTGGTGCTCGCCCGCGACCAGCTCGGCGTCAAGCCGCTGTTCCTGCTCCGGCGGGGCGGGGGCCTGGTGTTCGCCTCCGAACTCAAGGCGCTCGCCGCCGCCACGGGCGGTTCGCTGGAGGTGGACCACGCGGCGCTCGTGGCCTCCCTGCTCTACTACTGGGTGCCGGATTCGCGCTGCGCGCTGCGCGGCGCGGAGAAGCTGCCGCCCGGCAGCTGGCTGCGGTGCCGGCCCGACGGCCGGGTGGACCGCGGCCGGTTCTGGAACCTGAAGGACGTCGCCGCCGAGGGCCAGGAGCGGGCCAGGAGCGGCGAGCGGCCGGACCTCGCCGCGATCGTCGAGGAGTCGACCCGCCTGCACCTGCTCTCCGACGTGCCCGTGGCGACCTTCCTCTCCGGCGGTCTCGACTCCAGTTACCTGACCGCGCTGGCGGCCCGCGACCGGCCCGGGATCTCCGCCTACACGATCGGGTTCCGCGCCGAGGACGCCCGGTTCGAAGCGATGCCGGACGACCTGCACTACGCGCGGCGGGTGGCCGCGCGGTTCGGCGTCGACCTGCACGAGATCGAGATCGCGCCGGACGTGCTCGACCTGCTGCCGCGGATGACCCACCACCTGGACGAGCCGATCGGTGACCCGGCCGCGATCAACACCTTCCTGATCTGCTCGGCCGCCCGGGAGGCGGGGGTCAAGGTGATGCTCTCGGGGATGGGCGCCGACGAGCTGTTCGCCGGCTACCGCAAGCACCTGGCCAACCTGCTCGCGGTGCGCTACCAGCGCGTTCCGCGGCCCCTGCGGCGCGGTCTGTCCCGGGCCGTGGACCGGCTGCCGGTCGCCACCGCCCGCCGCGGGTACCGCTCGGTGCGGTTCGCCAAGCGGTTCCTGTCCTTCGCCGACCTGCCGGAGGAGACGGCGTTCCGGCGCAGCTACACCATGTACGACCAGGACGAACTGCTCGCCCTGGTCAACCCCGACCTGGCGGGGACGGTCGACGACGTCCTGACCGAACACGCGGACGTCTACGCGGACAACGACCTCGACGACTTCGTCAACCGCATGTGCCTGGGCGACGCCCGGATGTTCCTGCCGGGCCTGAACCTCGCCTACACGGACCGCGCCAGCATGGCCGCGTCGACCGAGGTGCGGGTGCCGTACGTGGACGTCGAGGTGGTCAAGGCGGCGTTCGCCGTGCCCGGTGACGAGAAGATCGTCGGACGGCAGGGCAAGGCCGTCCTCAAGCAGGCGGCCACCTCCATCCTGCCCCGGGAGATCGTGTACCGGCCGAAGGGCCTGTTCAGCGCTCCGCTGCGGGCCTGGATGAGCCGGGACCTGGCGCCGCTGGTGCGCGAGGTGGTGCACGACGGCGTCCTCGTCAACTCCGGCTTCCTGCGGCGCGACGCGCTCGCGCGCATGGTCGCCGAGGACGCCTCCGGGCAGCGGGACTTCTCCAAGCACCTCTGGCACGTACTGACCCTCGAGTACTGGTACCGCGGCGCGACCTCTGGCTCCGGCCAGAGCACTGACGTGACGGCGTAGAACAACAGGAGTTTCGGTGAAACAGGTTGTGCAGAACTACAAGAGTGGCGAGCTGGCCCTGCTCGACGTCCCGGTGCCGGGGTGCAAACCGGGCGGCGTGCTGGTCAGGACCGTCTATTCGCTGATCTCCACCGGGACCGAGCTGATGAAGGTGTCCGAGGCGGGCCTGTCGATGGTGGGCAAGGCCCGCTCCCGCCCGGACCAGGTGGCCAAGGTCGTGCAGAGCGCGGCGACCAACGGGATCCCGGCCACCTACCGCAAGGTGATGGGCAAGCTGGACTCGTACACGCCGCTGGGCTACTCGCTGTGCGGGGTGGTCGAGCAGGTGGGCACCGGCATCGACGACGTGGTGGTCGGTGATCTCGTCGCCTGCGCGGGCAACGAGCACGCGCTGCACGCCGAGCTGAACTGGGTCCCGAAGAACCTCTACTCCCGGTTGCCCGAGGGCCTCGCGCCGCGGCACGCGGCCTTCGGCACCGTCGGATCGATCGCGTTGCAGGGCGTGCGACGCGGCGAGTCCCAGCTGGGCGACGTGGCGCTGGTCATCGGCCTCGGGCTGATCGGGCAGCTGGTGGCGCAGCTGCTGACCGCCTCGGGGGTCCGCGTCGTCGGAGCCGACCCCGACCCGGCGCGCTGCGCGCTGGCCGAGCGCCTGGGCGCGGCGGCCTGCGGCGATCCCTCGTCCCCGGCCCTGGAGAGCGCCGTCGCCGAGCTGACCGGCGGCCACGGCGTGGACCAGGTGTACCTGGCCGCGGGCGGCGGCAGCAACCAGCCCGTGGAGCTGGCCGCCCGGCTCTGCCGGGACCGGGGGCGGGTCGTCGACATCGGCAAGTGCCGCCTGGACCTGCCGTGGAACGCGTACTACGAGAAGGAGCTCGACGTCCGGTTCTCCCGCTCCTACGGCCCCGGGCGCTACGACCCGGAGTACGAGCTGGAGGGGCGGGACTACCCGATCGGCTACGTGCGCTGGACCGAGCGCCGCAACCTGGCGTGCTTCCTGGACCTCGTCGCCCGCGGCCGGGTCGACGTGGAGCCGCTCGTCTCGCACGTCGCCGACTTCGACGACGCCGTGCAGACGTACAAGCGCCTGAAGGAGGGCGACTTGAAGGCGGTGGCCGTGCTGTTCCGCTACCCCGGCGCCGCCGACGGCGCGCCGCAGGCCGCCGCCCCGTCCGTGGCCGTGCCCGCGGTCCGCCGCGGCGGCGCGGCGTCCGCCCCGGCCGGGTCCGGCGGGGCGCCGGTGCGGATCGCCTTCGTCGGCGCGGGGAACTACGCGACGTCGATGCTGCTGCCGCACCTGGCGCGCCGCGAGGGGGTCCACCTGTCCACGGTGGTCACCACGACGGCGCTGTCCGCGGCGAACGCGCAGCGGAAGTTCGGCTTCGCCGAGGCGACCACCGATCTGGACGCGGTGCTCGGCGACACCGGCGTCGACGCGGTGTTCGTCGCCACCCGGCACAGCTCGCACGCCGAGCTGACCCGCAAGGCGCTGCTGGCCGGGAAGGCGGTGTTCGTGGAGAAGCCGCTGGCCCTGACCGAGGACGAGCTGTCGGGGGTGCTCGCCGCGGTGGAGGAGTCCGGCAACGACCGGCTGCAGGTGGGCTTCAACCGGCGGTTCGCGCCGCTGCTGCGGGAGGCCGGGAAGCGCTTCGGCGCCCGCACCGGTCCGGCGAGCCTGCGCTACCTGGTCAACGCGGGCCGGCTCCAGCACGGCAGCTGGTACCTGCAACAGGGCACCGAGGGCTCGCGGTTCGCCGGTGAGGGCGGGCACTTCATCGACACGGCGAGCTGGCTGCTCGGGGCCGACCCGGTCTCGGTGTACGCGGTCGCGCCGGCCGGGAACGAGGACCTCCAGGTCGTGCTGCGCTACCCGGACGGCTCCACCGCCGCCATCAGCTACGTCACGAACGGCTCGGCCGGCTTCCCCAAGGAGACGCTGGACCTGGTCGCGGACGGGAAGGTGCTGCGGCTCGACGACTTCGTGCGGGCCTCGGTGTACGCGGACGGCGCGGCGCGCCGCGGGCGGTGGGTCAGTTCCCGGCTGCCGCAGGCCCGGGACAAGGGCCAGTCCGCCGAACTGGCCGCCTTCGTACGGGCCGTGCGGACCGGCGGCCCGATGCCCGTACCGCTGGAGTCGCTGGCCGCCACCACGGCCGCCACCCTCGCCGTGCAGGCGTCCCTGGTCGGCGGCGTGCCGGTGGCCCTGACGAGGGCGCGATGACCACGAGCGCGGGCTGGTACCTGCGGCGGCTCTCCCGGATGGGGCCGCGCGAGGTCGGCGGCCGGGTGGGCGACACCGTGCGCAGACGGCGCTGGCGGTCCGCGCTGCCGCAGCGGCCGGTCGTCACCGGCGCCCGGTTCACCGCGGCGCTGCCGGCCGGGACGCTCGACGCCGTGGCGCCGGACGCCGTCAAACGCCTCCTCGCCGAGGCGGACCGGCTGATGGCCGGGCGCGCCGAGTACTTCGGGGTGGAGCGCGACGACCTGGTCGATCCGGACTGGTGCCGCGACCCGAGGACCGGGCGCCGGGCGCCGTGGGCCTACGCCTTCGACGTGCCGTACCGCGACGAGGACGCGGTCGGGGACATCAAGCAGATCTGGGAGCCCTCCCGGCACCAGTACCTCACGGTGCTCGCCGCGGCCTACGCGGTCACCGGGGACGAGCGGTACGCCGAGCGGGTGGCGGCGCACCTGCGGAGCTGGTGGGCGGCCAACGCGCCGCTGCGCGGGGTGCACTGGATCAGCGGCATCGAGCTGGGGATCCGGCTGCTGTCCTGGGTGTGGATCCGCCGGCTGCTGGACGGCTGGCCGGGCGCGGCGGGCCTGTTCGAGGGCAATCCGGTGGCGCTGGACCAGATCTGGCACCACCAGCGCTGGCTGGCCGCCTTCCCCAGCCGGGGTTCCTCGGCCAACAACCACGTCATCGCCGAGGCGGCCGGGCAGCTCGCCGCGGCCTGCGCCTTCGGGTGGTTCCCCTCCTCGGAGCGCTGGCGGGCCGAGGCGCTGCGCTCGCTGGAGCGGCACCTGCGGAGCAACACCTTCGTCTCCGGGCTCAACCGCGAGCTGGCCACCGAGTACCACGGACTGGTCCTGGAACTGGGCCTGGCCGCAGTGGCCGAGGCGGACGCCGCCGGGGTGGCGGTCCCCGCCACCGTGCGGCTGGTGCTGCTGCGGATGACCGACGCGCTGGCGGCCGTCGTGGACGGGCGGCTGCGGCCCCCGCGCCAGGGCGACGCGGACGACGGGCACGGTCTGGTCGTCGACGGGGCGGGCACCGACCGCTGGGGTTCGCTGCTGGCCACCGGGGAGGCCGTCTTCGGCCGCCTGGACTGGTGGCCGGAGGTGACCGGGAGCGATGTGCGCACGCCGCTGCTGGCCGCGCTCGTCCGGCGCGGCGCACCGGCCGCGGCCCGCCCCGCGAGCCGGCCTGCGCACTTCGCCGACGCGGGGATGACCATCCTGCGCGGTCCGGCGGAGATCTGGTGCCGCTGCGACGGCGGCCCGCACGGGTTCCTGTCCATCGCCGCGCACGCCCACGCGGACGCCCTGTCCGTGGAGGTCCGGCACGACGGGGTGGACGTGCTCGCCGACCCGGGGACGTTCTGCTACCACGGGCAGCCCGCCTGGCGGCGCTACTTCCGCTCCACGCTGGGCCACAACACCCTGGAGTGGGACGGCGCCGACCAGTCCGTCTCCGGCGGCCCGTTCCTGTGGACCCGGCACGCCCGCAGCCGCGTCCTGGTCGCGGACGCGTCCGGCTCCGGGGGCGTGGCCCGCTGGTCCGCCGAGCACGACGGCTACGGGCCCGCGATGCACCGCCGCCGGGTGGAGCTGAGCGCCGAGCGCCGGGAACTGCGGGTGGTCGACGAGGTGCGCGGCGCGCGCGGCGCGGTCCGCCTGGCCTTCCACCTCGGCCCGGCGGTCACCGCGGAGCTGCGGGGGAACCGCGCCGAGCTGACCTGGACCCGGGACGGCGAGGACCGCTCCGCGGTGCTCGACCTGCCCGGCGCGCTGGAGTGGCGGGCGCACCGCGGCGAGAGCGACCCACCCCTGGGCTGGTACTCCGCAGGTTTCGGCCGCAAGGAACCCAGCACCACGCTCGTCGGCACCGGAACAGGGACCGCAACCGGCACCGGCACCGCCGACGGCGGCGCGCTGCCGGGCGCGTTCACCACCGTCCTCACCTTCCGCGGCTAGGGGGGACGCGTGCTGATCACGAGGCCGCGCGGGGCGCGGGCGGCGGCGCCGCTGGCCCTGCTCCTGCTGGCGGCGACGGGCTGCGACGGCGGGGCGGACGCCCCGGCGAAGCCGTCCGCCGCGCCGGCCGCGTCCGTGGCCCGGGTGTGCGCCGGGCCCGCGGCCGGCCCGGCGCAGGCACCGGCGGGGGCGGTGACGGTCGACCCCGCGGTGGTCAACGACCTGGCGGCGAAGACCAGGACCAGTCCCCCGCACACCACGTTCTGGCTCCGGCCCGGGACGCACCGGCTCGAAGCGGACCGGTACGCGCAGGTCATCCCGAAGGACGGGAACAGCTACATCGGCGCGCCGGGTGCGGTGCTCGACGGCGCGAAGACCAACCAGTACGCCTTCGGCGGCGGCGCCCGCGACGTCACCCTGCGCTCCCTGACCGTCCAGGGGTTCGTCGCGCCGCAGAACGAGGGCGTGGTCAACCACGACTCGGCGGACGGGTGGGTGATCGAGCACGCGACGATCCAGAACAACTCCGGCGCCGGACTGATGGCCGGTGCCCGCCAGCGGGTCAGCGCGAGCTGCCTGCGCGGCAACGGGCAGTACGGCCTGAACGCGTACAAGGGCGGCGGCGCCCTCGACGGCCTGGTGATCGAGGGCAACGAGATCGTGGCCAACAACGCCGACGACTGGGAGCGGCGCCAGCCGGGCTGCGGCTGCACCGGGGGCGTCAAGTTCTGGGCGGTCAACGGCGCCGACGTACGCGGCAACTGGGTGCACGACAACCGCGGACCCGGGCTGTGGGCGGACACCAACAACAACGACTTCCGCATCGAGGACAACCTGCTGGAGGGCAACGACGGTGCGGCGCTCATCTACGAGACCAGCTACAACGCGGTCATCCGGAAGAACACCATCCGGCGCAACAACTGGGTCGAGGGCCGCGGGAAGGCCGACGAGGGCGACACCTTCCCCTACGCGACCGTCTACCTGTCCGAATCCGGCGGCGAGCCGCGGATCCCGGCCCGCACGGACAAGATCGAGGTCGAGCAGAACGTACTGGAGGACAACTGGTCCGGGATCACCCTGTGGGAGAACGCCGACCGGTTCTGCAACAGCCCGGCCAACACCTCCTCCGGCGACTGCACCCTGCTGGTGAAGGACCACGAGCGCTGCGCGCAGCCGATGATCGCCGCCGCGCCGCTCTACGCCGACTGCCGGTGGAAGACCCAGCGGGTGGACATCCACGGCAACCGCTTCGTGCTGGACCCCTCCGTCGTGGGGTGCACGGCGAAGTGCGGCCGCATGGCGGTGCTGGCCAACTACGGCACCTTCCCGGACTGGTCGCCGTACAAGGGCGAACCGGTGGCCGAGGCGATCACGGGGAAGCAGGAGAACCGCTGGCACGACAACGTCTACCTCGGGCCGTGGAGCTTCGTCGCGCACGACCCGAGCCGGGAACTCGACGCCGGGCAGTGGCAGGCCGCGCCCTACCAGCAGGACGCGGGCAGCACCTTCCGGCCCCGGGCCGGTGGTTGAGATGCGCACGCCGAAGACCGTCGGGATCGTCTGGGGACTGCTGATCCTCAACACGCTGGGCTCCGCCGGGGCGAAGACCATCGTCCCGCTGCCGCGCTCCCTCATCCAGATGGTCACCATGGGCTCGCTGGTCGCCGCGTTCGCGCTGGCGCTCGTCATCAACCTCCGGCTGCGCGTGCGGGCCAGCGCCTTCCTCTTCCTGCTGACCCTGCTGCTGGTGCCGAGCGTGATCTCCAGCGCGCACCTGGAGTCGGGGTTCGGCGCCCTGTTCCGCTGCACCCGGCTGGCCCTCTTCGTGGGCACGCTGTGGCTGCTCAGCCGCTGGTGGGACGGCGGCCCGTCCTTCGTCCGGCACCACATCCGGATGTACTTCGCGGTGCTCGCCTCGGTCGCCGCGGGTCTGCTCGTCTCCCCCGGCGCGGCCCTGCCCGACCTCTACGGCGGCCGGCTGGTCGGCGCGCTGTGGCCGCTGACCCCGCCGCAGATCGGGCAGTACGCCGCGGTGATCATCGGGCTGACCGTGCTGCTCGTCCTCGACGGGCGGGCCGGGGGGCGGGACGCTGCGCTGGTCATCGTGCCCTCGCTCGTGCTGCTCGCGCTGACCCACACCCGCACGGCCACGCTCGGCCTCCTCGTCGGGCTGGTGCTGGCGATCGGCTCGCTGGTCCTGACCAGCGCCGCCGCCCGGCGGTTCTTCACCTGGGCACTGCTGTGCTCCGCCGTGGTCGGGGTGGGGTTCAACTCCGCCCTCCAGGCGTGGTTCCTGCGCGGGCAGAGCCAGGAGAACTTCTCCAACCTCACCGGCCGGGCCAAGGTCTGGGACGCCCTGCTGGCGGCCCCCCGGACGATGTCGGAGCAGTTGTTCGGCACGGGCCTGGGCGACAAGTCGTTCGGCGGGCTGCCCATCGACAACAGCTGGCTGGCCGTCTACAACGAGCAGGGCGTGACCGGCGTCGCCGTCGTGGCGTGCGTCTTCATCGTGCTGGGCGGCGTCGCGCTGCTGCGCCCGCCGTCCCTGCAACGTGCCTGCGCGCTCTTCCTGGTCAGCTACTGCGCGATCGCCTCCTACACCGAGGCCGGGCTGGGCGACGCCTCGCCGTACCTGCTGCACCTGACCGTGGCCGCCTCGCTGCTGGCGGTGCCCGACGCCGCTTCCTCCGAGGCGCCCGGCACGCCCCGCCGCCGCGTCCCGCGCGGCGCCCGCACACCGGAGGTGACCTGAGCATGCACGTCCTCGTGGTGCACAACCGCTACGCCTCGGCGCAGCCGAGCGGCGAGAACAAGGTCGTCGACCAGGAGGTGGAGCTGTTGCGCGCGGCGGGCCACCGGGTCGGCGTGTTCGAGCGGCGCAGCGACGACATCGCGGCCCTCCCCCTGCGCGCCAAGGCCGCCCTGCCGGTCCTCGTGCCGTGGAACCCGGCGGCCCGCGCGGAGCTGGCCGCCCGGCTGCGCGCCGAGCGGCCGGACGTGGTGCACGTCCACAACGTCTTCCCGCTGCTGTCACCGGCGGTGCTGGCCGCCTGCGCGGACGCGGGGGTGCCCGTCGTCGCCACGCTGCACAACTACACGCAGGTCTGCCCGCCCGGCACGCTCCAGCGGGACGGCCGGCCGTGCGCCGAGTGCGTCGGGGGCTCCCCGCTGCCCGCCGTGCGGCACGGCTGCTACCGCGGCTCGCGGCTGGCGACGGTACCGCTGGCGGTCAGCCTGTCGGTCAACCGGCGCCGGTGGTGGTCGGGCGTGGACCGGTTCTTCTGCATCTCGGCGGCGCAGCGCGACGTGCTGACCGGGGCCGGCATGCCGGCCGAGCGGCTGGCCGTGAAGCACAACTTCGTTCCCGACCCGGGCGTTCGCCGGGCGGGGGCGGGCGAGCACCTCCTCTACCTCGGCCGCCTCGCAGAGGCCAAGGGCGTGCGGCTGCTGATGGCCGCGTGGGACGAACTCGCCGCCGACGGCGGTGTGGGCGTCCCGCTCGTGATCGCCGGTACGGGGCCGCTGGAAGGGGAGGTGGGCGCCTGGGCGGCGGGCCGGGACGACGTGCGCTGCGTCGGTCTGTACGACCCGGACCAGTGCCGGGAGGCCGTCGCGCGGTCGGTCGCCGTGGTGGCGCCGTCCACCTGGCTGGAGGCGTTCGGCCTGGTGGTCGTGGAGGCGATGGCGGCGGGGGTCCCGGCCGTCGCCGCCGGTCACGGCGCCTTCGTGGAACTCGTCGAGGACGGGGTGAGCGGGCTGCTGCACCGGCCGGGCGACTCCGCCTCGCTCGCGGCCTGCGTGCGCCGGATCACGGCGGAGCGGGCCGTCAACCGGGAGATGGGCAGGGCGGCCCGGCGCCGGTACGAGCAGGGGTTCAGCCCGGCGGTCGGGCTGGAGCGCCTGGTGGAGGGGTACCGCACCGCGATCGCGGTGCGGTCCGGCGGTGCGGACGCCGCGCCGCCGGTGGGACACGACGAAAGCTGGCTCGCGCGGGTCACCCGCGCGGGCAGGAATGGGGGCAGTTAGATGACACGATGCCGACTCTGCGGCTCGGCCGCGCTGGAGAGCGTCGTCGATCTGGGGGCGACACCGCCGTGCGAGAGCTTCCTCGCCGCGGACGAGCTGGACCGGCCCGAGCCGACGTACCCGCTGCACCTGCGGGTCTGCACCGACTGCTGGCTCGCCCAGATCCCGCCGCTGATCACGCCGGAGGAGACGTTCACGCAGTACGCGTACTTCTCCTCCTACTCCACCTCCTGGGTGGAGCACGCGCGCACGTTCGTCACCGGCGCCGTCGAGCGCCTCTCACTGGGCGCCGACGCCTTCGTGGTCGAGGTGGCGAGCAACGACGGGTACCTGCTGCGGCACATGGTGGACCGGGGGATCCGCTGCCTCGGCGTCGAGCCGTCGGTGAACGTCGGCGCGGCGGCGCGGGAGGCGGGCGTGCCCACGCTCACCGCCTTCCTGGACCCGGACACCGGCGCGGCCGTCCGGGCCGAACACGGCCCGGCGGACCTGGTCGTGGCGAACAACGTGTACGCGCACATCCCCGACGTGATCGGCTTCACCCGCGGGCTGCGCTCCCTGGTCGCCGACGACGGCTGGGTCTCCATCGAGGTGCAGCACCTGCTGACCCTGATCGAGGAGAACCAGTACGACACGATCTACCACGAGCACTTCCAGTACTACACGGTCGCCTCCGCGATCCGGGCGCTGGCGAGCGGCGGACTCGCCCTCGTGGACGTCGAGCTGCTGCCCACGCACGGCGGTTCCATCCGGCTGTGGGCACGGCCGGCCGAGGCGGCCGGGGAGCCGAGCCGCCGGGTCGCCGAGGTGCTGGACCGCGAGAAGGCGGCCGGGCTGCGGGAGCTGTCCGGATACACGCAGTTCTCCGCCCGGGTGGCCACGGTGCGCCGCAACCTGCTGCGGTTCCTGATCGAGGCGGCCGAGCGCGGTGAGACGGTCGTCGGCTACGGCGCCCCCGGCAAGGGGAACACCCTGCTCAACCACTGCGGCATCCGGCCCGACCTGCTCCCCTACACGGTCGACCGCAACCCGTACAAGCACGGCAGGTTCACCCCGGGCACCCGCATCCCGATCCTGGATCCCGAGCGGATCGCCGCCGACCGGCCCGACTACGTGCTCGTCCTCCCGTGGAACCTGCGGGACGAGCTGGTCGAGCAGTTGTCCTTCGTACATGCCTGGGGCGGCCGCCTGGTCTTCCCGGTACCGGAACTGAGCATCGTGGAGGTCACGCCGTGAAGGTCGTCCTGTTCTGCGGCGGTTACGGGCTGCGCATGCGCAGCGGCACCTCCGACGACGTGCCCAAGCCGATGGCGATGGTCGGCCCCCGGCCGCTGATCTGGCACGTCATGCGCTACTACGCGTACTTCGGGCACACGGAGTTCATCCTGTGCCTCGGGTACGGGGCGCACCACATCAAGGACTTCTTCCTCAACTACGAGGAGACCACGTCCAACGACTTCGTCCTGCGCGGCGGGCGCACCGAGCTGCTGTCCACCGACATCTCCTCCTGGACGATCACCTTCGTGCAGACCGGCATCGAGTCGCCGATCGGCGAGCGGCTGCGCCGGGTGCGCCACCACCTGGAGGGGGACGAGATGTTCCTCGCCAACTACGCGGACGTGCTGACCGACGCCCCGCTGCCGCAGATGATCGACTCCTTCTCCCGGCGCGACGCCGGCGCGTCGATGATGGTGGTGCCGCCGCAGTCCTCGTTCCACTGCGTGGAGCTCGGCGAGGACGGCCTGGTGGGGGGCATCACCGCGGTGAGCGACATGCCGCTGTGGGAGAACGGCGGCTACTTCGTGCTCCGCCAGGAGGTCTTCGACCACATACCCGAGAACGGGGACCTGGTCGCGGACGGGTGCGCCCAACTGGCCAAGCAGGGGCGGCTGGTGGCGCACCAGCACCGCGGCTTCTGGAAACCGACCGACACCGTGAAGGAGCGGGCGGCGCTGGACGTCGCCTACGCCCAGGGCGACCGGCCGTGGGCCGTGTGGGAGCGGGACGCCGCGCGGGCGGGCGCGGCCGGCGCCGGGACGGGGACCGCGTGATACGGCTCGGGGCCGGGCCCCTGGACCGGATCGTCGCGGTGGGGGCGCACTGCGACGACATCGCCATCGGCGCCGGCGGCACGCTGCTGACCCTGTGCCTCGCGCGGCCGGGCGTCCGCGTCGACGCGCTGGTGCTCTCCGGCGGCGGCGGCGACCGGGAGGACGAGGAGCGGGCCGCGCTCGCCGCCTTCTGCCCGGGCGCCGACCTGCGCCTGACCGTGCTCAAGCTGCCGGACGGACGGCTGCCCGCGCACTGGGAGGAGGCAAAGGCCGCCGTCGAGGAGCTGCGCGGGCGGACGGAGCCTGATCTGGTCCTCGCCCCGCGCACCGAGGACGCGCACCAGGACCACCGCGGTCTGGCGGAGCTGATGACCACCGCGTTCCGCGACCACCTGGTGCTCGGCTACGAGATCGTCAAGTGGGACGGCGACCTCGGCCGCCCGACGGCCTACCAGCCGCTGTCGCCGGAGGTCGCCGAACGCAAGGTCGGGCTGCTCCAGGAGCACTACCCCTCGCAGCGGCACCGGCCCTGGTACGACCGGGAGGCCTTCCTCGGCCTCGCCCGCATCCGCGGCATCGAATGCCACGCGCGCTACGCCGAGGCGTACGCCGTCGCCAAACTCACTCTCGATCTGGGGGCATGACCTTGCGCGTACTACTGACCGGACACCAGGGCTACCTGGGCACCGTGATGGCCCCGGTGCTCGCGGACGCCGGGCACGAGGTCGTCGGTCTCGACGCCGGCCTGTTCGCGGACTGCGTCCTCGGGCCGCCGCCCGCGGACCCGCACGGGCACCGGGTTGACCTGCGCGACGTCACGGCCGAGCACGTGGCGGGGGTGGACGCGGTGATCCACCTGGCCGCGCTGTCCAACGACCCGCTGGGATCCCTCGCGCCCGACCTCACCTACGACATCAACCACCACGCCTCCGTACGGCTGGCCCGCCTCGCCCGCGAGGCCGGGGTGCGGCGCTTCCTGTACGCCTCGACCTGCTCGGTGTACGGCGCCGCCGGGGGCGACGACCTGGTCGCCGAGGACGCCCCGCTGCGCCCGGTCACTCCGTACGCGGTGTCCAAGGTGCGGGTGGAGGACGACCTGCACGCGCTGGCCGACGGGGACTTCACCCCCGTGTACATGCGCAACGCCACCGCCTTCGGCTACTCGCCCCGGCTGCGCGCCGACATCGTGCTGAACAACCTGGTGGGCCACGCGCTCCTGTCCGGCGAGGTGCTGGTGCTCTCCGACGGCACCCCCTGGCGCCCGCTGGTGCACGCCGGCGACATCGCACGGGCCTTCGCGGCCGCGCTCGTCGCGCCGCGGGAGGCGGTGCACGACCGGGCGTTCAACATCGGCAGCGAGAGCAACAACGTGACGGTCGCCGAGATCGCCGACCAGGTCGCGGAGGCGGTGCCCGGCGCCGGGGTGCGGATCACCGGGGAGAACGGCGCCGATCCGCGGTCCTACCGGGTGGACTTCGCCCGGTTCCGCGCCGCGGTGCCCGGCTTCGAGTGCGCGTGGTCGGTGCGCGAGGGCGCACTCGAACTGGCCGAGGCGTACCGGAAGTTCGGGCTGACACGGGAGGACTTCGAGCGGCGCTTCACGCGGCTGGCCGTGCTGCGCGCTGCGTCGGAGGCCGGAGCCGTGGACGACAGCCTGCGGTGGCGCCGGTGACCGCGGTCGGGGCGCGGATGCACGCGCTGGTGGAGCGGCTGTACCCGCTGTGCCGGAGCATCACCGGTGACGGGGTGCGCGCCACCCTGGACATCGTGGGCGAGTACCTGCCGCTGGAGGTGCACGAGGTACCGACCGGGACGCCCGTCCTGGACTGGACGGTGCCGCAGGAGTGGAACGTCCGGGACGCCTACATCGCCGACGCCACCGGTCACCGGGTCGTCGACTTCGCCGCGTCCAGCCTGCACGTGCTGGGCTACAGCGTGCCGGTGTCGGCGACCATGCCGCTGGCCGAGCTGCGCGAGCACCTGTACACCCTGCCCGAGCACCCGTCCTGGGTGCCCTACCGGACCAGCTACTACGCGCCGCGGTGGGGGTTCTGCCTGGCGCAGGAGACCCTGGACGCGCTCCCGGAGGGCCCGTACGAGGTACGCGTCGACTCCACGCTCGCGGACGGCCACCTCACCTACGCCGAGCACGTGGTCCCCGGGCAGGTGGCCGACGAGGTGATCGTCTCCTGCCACGTGTGCCACCCGTCGCTGGCCAACGACAACCTGGCCGGCATCGCGGTGGCCGTCTTCCTGGCCCGCGCGCTCGCGGAGCAACGGCCCTACTACACCTACCGGTTCATCTTCGCGCCCGGCACCATCGGGGCGATCACCTGGCTGGCCCGCAACGCGGAGTCGATCGACCGGGTCAAGCACGGCCTGGTCCTGGCCTGCGCCGGCGACCGGGGCGATCTCACCTACAAGCAGAGCAGGCGCGGCGACGCGGAGATCGACCGGGTGCTGCGGCACGTGCTGAGCACCTCCGAACGCCCGCACCGCGTCACCGAGTTCACACCGTACGGCTATGACGAGCGGCAGTACTGCTCCCCCGGCTTCGACCTCGGCGTGGGCTCCCTCAGCCGGACGCCCTACGCGGGCTACCCCGAGTACCACACCTCGGCGGACAACCCGGACTTCGTCTCCCCCGAGGCGATGGCGGACACCCTCGCCGTCTGCCGCGAGGCGTTCACCGTGCTCGACCGCAACCGGCGCTACGTCAACCTCAGCCCCTACGGCGAACCGCAGCTGGGCCGGCGCGGGCTGTACGAATCGCTCGGCGGGCGCAGCGACGCCCAGCAGGCCCAGATGGCCATGCTGTGGGTGCTCAGCCTCTCCGACGGCGAGCACGGCCTGCTGGAGGTCGCCGAACGGTCCGGGCTGGCGTTCGACACCGTCGCCGCCGCGGCCGACGCCCTGTGCGCCGCCGGGTTGATCAAGGCATGACGCCGATGACCGCCGGGGGCGAGCGGGCGACGACACGGGCCGGGTCCGCCAAGCGGGCCCTGCTCGGCCGGCTGTCCTGGGGACTGGCCGACCAGGCGGCCTCCAGCATCAGCAACTTCGCAGTGGGCATCTACGTCGCCCGCTCGCTGGGGGTGACCGCCTTCGGCGTGTTCGGCCTGGCCTGGGTGACCTACGGCGTGGTGCTCAACGTCTCCCGCGGCCTGGCCACCGATCCGCTCGTGGTGCGCTTCAGCGGCGTGCCGCACGCGTCCTGGCGGGCGGCGGTGGCCCGGTCGTCGGGCACCGCGCTCGGCGTCGGCACGGCCGTCGGCGCGGCGTGCGCGGTGGCCGGGCTGGCTCTCGGCGGCCGGCTGGGCCCGGCCTTCGTCTGCCTCGGCCTGATGCTGCCGGGGCTGCTGCTCCAGGACGCCTGGCGGTTCTCGTTCTTCGCCGCCGGGGCCGGGCGCAAGGCGTTCGTCAACGACGTCGTGTGGGCCGTCGCGCTCGTCCCGGCCATGGTCCTGGCGGACCGCGCGGGCAGCGTGGGGGCCTTCGTGCTCGCCTGGGGCGCCTCCGCCACGGTGGCGGCGGCGTACGGCCTCCTCCAGTCGGGCATCCGGCCCCGGCCGGGCGGGGCCCGCGGATGGCTCCGCGAGCAGCGCGACCTGGGCTCCCGGTACCTGGTCGAGAACGTCAGCCTCAGCGGCGCGAGCCAGCTGCGGGCGTACGGCCTCGGCGCGATCGCCGGGCTCGGCGCGGTGGGCGCGGTGCGGGGCGCCGAGCTGCTGCTCGGCCCCTTCCTCGCGGTCCTGATGGGCCTCTCGCTGGTCACCGTGCCCGAGGCGGCGCGGGTGCTGCGGCGGGCCCCGCACCGGCTGGGCCGGTTCTGCCTGCTGCTGGGCGGCGGGCAGGCCGCCGCCGCGCTGCTGTGGGGCGCGGCGCTGCTGCTGGTGCCGGACCGGCTCGGCGCGTTCGTGCTGGGCGACGTCTGGCCCTCCGCCGCGCGGCTCGTCGTACCGGTCACCCTCGCCGTCGCGGGCGCCGGTCTGGGCACCGGCGCGGCGGCCGGACTGCGCGCGCTCGGCGCGGCCCGGCGCAGTCTGCGCTCCCAGCTCTTCGCCTCCGCCTGCTACGTCGGCGGCGGGCTCGGCGGGGCGGCCGTCGCCGGCACGGCCGGCTCCGCCTGGGGCGTCGCCGCCGCGACGCTCAGCGGCTCGGTCGTGTGGTGGCTCCAGTTGCGGGCCGCCCTGCGCGAGCGCCACCACCACTCCATTCCCGAAGTGAGGACCTCATGAGCGCCCACCCCAGGCTGAGCATCGGCCTGCCCGTCTACAACGGCGAGGAGTACCTGGCCGAGTCGCTCGACGCGCTCCTCGGCCAGACCTACGCGGACTTCGAGCTGGTGATCTGCGACAACGCCTCGACCGACGGCACCCGGGACATCTGCCTGAGCTACGCCGGGCGGGACCCGCGCATCCGCTACCTGCGGCTGCCCCGCAACATCGGCGCCTCGCCCAACCACAACCGCGTCTTAGCCGAATGCCGCGGCGAGCTGTTCAAGTGGGCCTCGCACGACGACCTGTACGGCCGGGACCTGCTGCGGCGCTGCGTGGAGGCGCTGGACGAACGGCCGGACGTGATCCTCGCGCACACCGACCAGGCCGTCATCGACGGCGCGGGCAGGGTGAAGGTCCCGTACGACTACACGTTGGACACCGGCTCCGCGCACGCGCCGGAGCGCTTCCGCAGCCTGCTGTTCGAGCCCGGCGGCGACGATTTCTACGGGGTGATCCGGACCGAGGTGCTGCGCCGGGTGAAACCGCTCGACAGCTACCACCACGCGGACCGCACCTTCGTCGCCGAGATCGCCCTGCACGGGCGCTTCCACCAGGTCCCGGAGCTGCTGTACTTCCGCCGCGACCACCCCACCCGCGCCGAGCGGGCGAACCCCGGCAAGCGCGCCCGCTGCGCCAACCTCGATCCGCGCCGGGCGGGCCCGCTGCACCCGACGCCGCGGCTGCTCGCCGAGTACGTCTGGGGCTTCGTCTCCGCGGTGCGGCGGGCCCCGCTGTCCGCCGCCGACCGGCGCGCGTGCCACCGGCACCTGGCCGCCTGGATGGCCAGCCGGGTGCGGCCTGGCGCGGGTGAGCGGGTGGAGGACCGTACACCGGTCGACCCGGACCGGTTCGCCGTCTCCCTCGACGACCTCGTCGCCGGACGCTCGGGGAGGAAGGCATGAGCGCGGCGGGCGCGCCGCCGGTGCGCGTCGGGCTGTTCGGCCTGCTCGGATCCGGCAACCTCGGGAACGACGGGTCCCTGGAAGCGGTGCTCGGCTACCTCCGCGCCGACCATCCGGAGGCGGTCGTGGACGCCCTGTGCGGCGGACCGGAGAGCGTCGCGGCGCGGTACGGGATCCCCGCGACGCGGCTGCACTGGTACCGCGGGGAGTACCGGACCGCGTCGCGGGCGGGCGCGGTCGCGGGGAAGGCGGTGGGCAAGCTGGTCGACGCCGTGCGCACGGCCGCCTGGGTCCGCCGGCACGACGTGGTGATCGTGCCCGGCATGGGCGTCCTGGAGGCCACGCTGCCGCTGCGGCCGTGGGGCTTCCCGTACGCGCTGTTCCTGCTCTGCGCGTCCGGCCGGCTGTTCGGCACCCGGGTCGCGCTGGTCAGCGTCGGCGCCGCCGAGATCGGCAGCCGGCCGACCCGGGCGCTGGTCCGCTGGTCGGCGCGGCTCGCCGCCTACCGGTCGTACCGCGACGAGCCCTCCCGCGACGCGATGCGCGCGATGGGCGTGGACACCGCGCGCGACGAGGTCTACCCCGACCTCGCCTTCTCCCTGCCCTCCGGGCCGGCCAGGGAGCCCGCGGGCCCGGGAGGCCCGGTCTGCGTCGGCGTCATGGCCTTCCGCGGCGGCGACGACGACCGCGCCCGGGCCGAGGAGATCCACCGGCGCTACCTGGAGGGGACGATCCGGTTCGTCCGCGCGCTGGTCGCGGACGGCAGGCCGGTCCGGCTGCTGACCGGCGACGGGGTGGACGCTCCCGTGGTCGCCGCGATCCTCGACGCGGTGGACTCGCCGCTGGTCACCGCCGCCGAGACGGCCTCGCTGGCCGACCTGATGAAGGAACTGGCGGCCGTCGACTCGGCGGTGGCCATCCGCTACCACAACCTGATCTGTGCGCTGAAGGCCGGCACGCCGACGCTCGCCGTCACCTACGCGGCGAAGAGCGGCGCGCTCATGGACCGGATGGGTCTCGGCGCGTACTGCCACCCGGCCCGCGAGGTCGACGCCGACCGGCTGCTCGAACAGTTCCGTTCGCTGGAGGAGCGGTCGGCGCAGCTGCGGCGGACCCTCGGCGAGCGCAACCTGGCCGCCGCCCGCGGCGTCCGGCAGCAGTTCACCGCCCTGAGCGCGGCCCTCTTCCCGGCCGCCGCACCCGCCCGCGCCCACGTCATGGAGGAGGCCGAATGAAGGCGACCGAAGTCCCGGAGATCGCCGGAGCGTACCTGTTCGAACCGACGCCGTACGCCGACGAACGCGGCTTCTTCTGCCGCACCTTCGACGCCGCAGTGCTGCGCTCGGTGGGCCTCGATCCGGACGCCTTCGTCCAGGACAGCGTGTCCCGCTCGGTCCGGGGCGTCCTGCGCGGCCTGCACCTGCGCGCGGGCGCCGGGGAGGCCAAGCTCGTGCGGTGCTCGTACGGCAGGGTCTTCGACGTGGTCGTGGACCTGCGGCCCGGCTCGCCGACCTACCGCAACCAGGCCCACTTCGACCTGTCCGGCGACACGCAGGCGAGCGTGTACGTCCCGGCGGGCTGCGCGCACGGCTTCCAGGCCCTGACCGACGCGGCGGACGTCTCGTACCGGATCGACCGCCCGCACGATCCGGCCGAGGACGTGACGATCGCCTTCGACGACCCCGAACTGGCCGTCCCCTGGCCGCTGGCGGCCGCGTCGGTGTCCGAACGGGACCGCAAGGCGCCGAGCCTCGCCGAGGTCCTGCGGCGACGGGAGGGGTGACGCCGCATGGCCACTGAAGCAGAGTCCCCCCTGCCCCGGTCGCGGTCACTGGAGGCCAACGCGCGGCTGCACGCCATGGTCCCGGGCGGCGCGCACACCTACGCCAAGGGCGACGACCAGTATCCGCAGGACATGGCCCCCGTCATCAGCCACGGCCGCGGCGCCCACGTGTGGGACGTCGACGGCAACCGCTACGTCGAGTACGGCTCCGGCCTGCGGTCGGTCAGCCTCGGCCACGCCCACCCCCGCGTGCTCGACGCGGTGCGGCGGGAACTGGAGCGCGGCGGCAGCTTCGTCCGGCCGTCCATCGTGGAGGTCGACGCCGCGGAACGCTTCCTGGCCACGGTGCCGACCGCGGAGATGGTCAAGTTCGCGAAGAACGGCTCCGACGTCACCAGCGCCGCGGTGCGCCTGGCCCGCGCCGTCACCGGGCGCCCGCGGGTGGCCGTCTGCGGCGACCAGCCGTTCTTCTCCGTCGACGACTGGTTCATCGGCACCACGCCGATGTCCGGCGGGATTCCGGCGGCGGTCACGGAACTGACCGTGACGTTCCCCTACGGGGACCTGGCCGCCGCGGAGGAGCTGCTGACCCGCTACCGGGACGAGGTCGCCTGCCTGATCGTCGAACCCGTCGGCCCGCCCGGGTACCTCGCGGGACTGCGCGAGCTGGCCGACCGGTACGGCTGCGTCCTCGTCTTCGACGAGATGATCACCGGTTTCCGCTGGTCCGAGGCGGGCGCCCAGGGCCTGTACGGCGTCGTCCCGGACCTCTCCACCTTCGGCAAGGCGCTGGGCAACGGGTTCGCCGTCGCCGCACTGGCCGGGCGGCGCGACCTGATGGAGTGGGGCGGGCTGCGCCACCGCGGCGACCGGGTGTTCCTGCTGTCCACCACGCACGGGGCGGAAACGCACGCGCTGGCCGCCGCGATGGCCGTGCAGACCCTCTACGCCGAGGAGGGCATCACGGCGCACCTGCACGCCCTCGGCGAGCGGTTGGCCGCCGGTGTCCGGGAGGCCGCGGCCGCCATGGGCGTCGGCGACCACCTCGTCGTCCGGGGCCGGGCCAGCAACCTGGTCTTCGCCACCCTCGACGGGGACCTGCAGCCGTCACAGCCCTACCGCACACTGTTCCTGCGCCGGCTCCTGGAGGAGGGAGTGCTGGCCCCGTCGTTCGTGGTGAGCAGCGCGCTCGACGAGGCCGACATCGACCACACGGTCGAGGTGGTGGCCCGCGCGTGCGCCGTGTACCGCAAGGCACTGGAGGCCGGCGATCCCACGCCCTGGCTGGGCGGGCGGCCGGTGAAGCCCGTGTTCCGTCACCGGGTGTGAGATGACGGCAGGTCAGATGGGCTTGCTGATACGAGAGTTGATCCATCGGTCGAGCGCCCACGCGGTCGCCGGGACCAGCGCCAGGGCCGTGCACCAGCCGCCGAGGGCGTCGGTCGGGTAGTGCGCGCCCAGGGCGACCTGGGCCCAGCCCATGGCGGCGCCCGCGGCCAGGGCCGCGGCGAGCACGAGGAGGGTGGCGGCCGTCCTGCCCGGTGCGGCCCGCCGGGTCGCCGCCAGCGCCGCCACGAGGGCGAGCGCGGTGAGGAAGGCGGTGTGCCCGCTCGGGTAGCTCAGGTACCCGCCGTGGATGGTGCGGCCCACCAGGTGCTTGAGCAGTGTCGCCGCCCCCACGGCCGCGCCGGGTCCGGCGACGGCGAGCAGCGCCGTGCGCGGACGCCGCAGCAGCAGGCAGGCCGCGACGGCGGCCGCGACCAGCAGCGCCGCCCCCACGGGCTCCCCCAGGAAGTCCAGGAAGAGCGCGACGCGCCGCCAGGGCGGCCGCAGGTCGTCCACCGGCCGGAGCCACCCGTCGACCGTCCCCGGCCGGCCGTGCCCGGCGTACCGGACCCCGAGGACGACCACCACCAGCGCGGCGAGGACCGCGACCGGCCCGAGCCGCGCGCCCCGCGCCGACGGCGATCCACATTCGGCTGCCACCACTGCCCCGCCCCTCTCGTACCCCGGCCGATGACGCGTTGTTACGCGGTCAGGCTGTCCACCAGTTCCGCCAGGGCCGCCGCCAGCGCTTCGAGGCCCGGCCCCGCGGGGCCGCCCGGCTCGGTCATGTACCCGTCCCGGCGGATCTCGATCATCAGCGCGCCGACCCGGGCGTCCTCGGCGTAGTGGGCGAGCGGCACGTACGTACCGGCGAAGGGGCTGTCGAGCCCCGTGCCGCCGAAGCCCGCGAACGCCTTCTGCGCCGCGGCGAGGAGCGGAGCCGGCGTGTGGAAGGGGTCGGTGCCGAGGCAGACCGGCGGGCGGGGGCCCGCGCCGTGCAGTTCGTACGGGAGGGAGCGCGTCGGATAGGAGTGCACGTCGATGATCACGGCCCGCCCGACGGCCGCCAGCCGGTCCCCCACGGCCCGGGTCATCGCTTCGGCGTACGGGTGGAAGTAGCGGTCGAGCAGCGGCCCGGCGTCGAAGCCGGCCGGACGCAGGGGCTCCCGGTGGGTGGTGCGCGTGTACACCGCCCCCATGCCCGCGGCCAGCATCTCCTCGCGCTCGTCGGGGAACCGCTCGGGGTCGACGACCAGCCGGGACAGCCCGTTGACGAACCGCCACGGCGTGACGGCGCACATCGCGGCGGCCGCCGCCGCGATGTCGGCGGTGTGGGCATCGGTGATGTGGTCCAACTCCAGGGCCAGCGCGAGGTCGTCCAGCACGATGTCCGCGCGGACGGCCGGGGGCACGACGCGCGAGGAGTGCGGGACGTGCAGGATCACCGGCGAGGCGGCGGATCCGGGCAACAGCGAGAAGGGCGCGGGCACTTGGGTCATATCGGGAGCCTAGACGGCCGGCAGGCCCGCACCCCACGGAACCCGCCCCTAGAAGCCGATGCGGGCGACCAGGAGGGCGACGTCGTCGTCGGCCGCCGCCGGGACGAGGTGGGTGATCAGCGAGTCGCAGACGTGGTCCAGCTGGCGCTGCGGGTCCGCGAGCAGCCGGGTGAGTTCGGCCAGGCGGTCGTCGAGGTCGCAGCCGCGGGCCTCGATCAGGCCGTCCGTGTAGAGCACGAGGAGGCTGCCGGGCGGCACGGTGACCTCGGTGGGCGTGAAGTCGATGCCGCCGACCCCCAGGGGCACCCCGGGCGGCGTGTCCAGGAGCCGGACCGTGCCGTCGGGCAGGGCCAGCGCGGGCGGCGGGTGCCCGGCGCGGGTGACGGTGCAGTGCCCGGTGGCCGGGTCGCAGACGACGTACAGGAAGGTGGCCAGCATGGGTTCGGCGAGGTCGTCGAGGGTCGCCTCCAGCTGGCGCAGCAGCCGGACCGGGGACAGGTCGAGGCGCGCGAGGGCCCGTACGGAGGCGGCCAGGCGGCCCATGACCGCGGCCGCGGCGATGCCGTGCCCCATCACGTCGCCGATGAGCAGGCCCGCCTTGCCGTCGGGCAGGGTCAGGACGTCGTACCAGTCCCCGCCGACCTCGTTGACGTCGCTGGCCGGGAGGTAGCGGTGGCTGACCTCGATGCCGCGCGGCGGGGTGATGTGCTGCGGGAGCATGCTGCGCTGGAGGATGACCGCGGTCTCGTGCTCACGGTGGTAGAGCCGCGCGTTGTCGATGCTGAGCGCGGCGCGGGCGGTCAGTTCGCCCGCGAGGGTCACGTCCTCCGCGCCGAAGGGTCCGACCGGGCGGGTGCGGTAGAAGGTGGCCACGCCGAGCACGGTCTCCCGGGCCACCAGGGGCGCCATGACGAAGGAGTGCACGCCCACCTCGACCAGCTGCCCGGGCTTGGCCGAGTACCGGGCGGCGGGAGCGGCCGCCTCCTGGTCGAGCCGGGCGATCAGGAAGGGCTGCCGGGCCGCGAGGGCCTGGGTGTAGGGGGCGTTCGCGGGAAAGACGAGCGTCCTGCCGAGGGGGGCCAGCAGGTCGGTCACCGGGGATCCGGACAGCGGGGCCTTGCCCAGGCGCCGCAGGGCGGCCCCGCCCGTCAGCCCCCTGCCGGGTTCGTCGCCCTGGGCCAGCGCCTCCAGGACGTCGACCGTGACCGCGTCGGCGAGGCGCGGCACGGCGAGTTCGGCGAGTTCCTGCGCGGTGCGCTCCAGGTCCAGGCTGGAGCCGACGCGGATGCTGGCCTCGCTGAGCAGCGCGAGCCTGCGCCGTCCCGCTTCGGCCTCCAGGTGGTCGCGCTGTTGGGCGGTGATGTCGACGAGCGAGGCGATCACCCCGATCGGCATCCGTGCGGGGTCCTCCACGCGAACGTACGAGCAGGACCACACCCGGTCCTGGTCCGGTTCGGCGGGGGTACGGCCGACCCGGCGGCGGTCCAGGACGGGTTCCCCCGTCTCCAGGACCTGCCGCATGGCGTCCTCCATCTCGCGGGCGTTCACCTCCGGGAGGATCTGGGCCAGGCCGCGGCCCACGTGCGCCGACTCGGGCAGGCCGTTCATCTCTTCGAGCGCGGCGTTGACCTGGAGGAACCGCAGCTGCGTGTCGAGGATCGCGATCCCGACGGGAGAGCGGGAGAAGAGGCCGTCCCAGACGGCCGACGCCCCCCGGATCCGGCGCGCCGCGTGGGCGTCGGCGGCGAAGACCAGCACGGTGGCGGAGCTGTTCTGGCGGTCCGAGACCGGCGAGGCCCAGATCTCCACCTCCAGCGGGTGCCCGTCCCGGTGCCAGGCGGTCACCGTGCCCATCACCCCCCGCCCGCTGGCCGCGGCTTCCCAGAGGGAGCGGCCCAGGCTCCGGTCGGCGCCGGGGTGCAGCAGGTCGGCGATGTGCCGCCCCACCATCTGCGGCGGGCTGTAGCCCAGCAGTCCTTGCGCGGCCTGGTTCCAGCGCACGATCGTCCCGTCGGCGCCGATGGCGACCAGCGCGACGGGGAGCGCGCCCAGCCAGCCCCCCGCTGCCTGCGCGGCACTGTTGAGCAGCTCGTCGACCGGGATGTGCTCGTTCATCTGGCACCTGCACCCACGCCGCGGTGTCCTCGTAGCGCCGTCCGCAGTCGCAGTCGGCTCCGGGACGCCCGGGCGGGCGGCCCGGGAACCACGTCCGCACGGATCCATCGTCTGCCCGCCGGCGCGACCCCGCCTCCCGGGCGCCCCCTGGCCGGTTGCCCGCCGCGGCGGCACACTGGCGGGGACCACGGTCCCCGTCGGCAGGAGTGACGTGCCCGTACCGATCATCATCGACTGCGATCCCGGCCACGACGACGCCCTCGCGATCATGCTGGCGGCGGGCGACCCGGCGGTCGACCTGCTGGCCATCACCACGGTCGCGGGCAACCAGACGCTGGAGAAGACCACCCTGAACGCGCGGCGCGTCTGCACGGTCGCGGGCATCACGGGCGTACCCGTCGCAGCGGGCTGCGACCGGCCGCTGGTCCAGGCGCTCGGCGTCGCGGACGACGTGCACGGCGCGTCCGGCCTCGACGGGCCGATGTTCCCCGAGCCGACGGTGGACGTCGTGCCGGAGCACGCGGTGGACCTGATCCACCGGCTGCTGCGGGAGCATCCCGAGCCGGTCACCCTCGTGCCCACCGCGCCGCTGACCAACATCGCCCTGCTGCTGACCCGCCATCCCGAGGACGTCTCCCGGATCCGCGAGATCGTGCTGATGGGCGGCTCGACGGAACGGGGCAACCGGACCCCGGCGGCCGAGTTCAACGTCTTCACGGATCCGGAGGCCGCCGACATCGTCTTCCGCAGCGGTGTGCCCGTCACGATGTGCGGGCTCAACGTGACCCATCAGGCGCTGGCCACGCCCGAGGTGGTGGCCCGCTTCGAGGGGCTCGGTACGCCGCTGGGCCGCACCTGCGCCGAGCTGCTGACCTTCTTCGGGTCGACGTACCGCACCCTGTGGGGCTTCCCGCACCCGCCGCTGCACGACCCGGTCGCGGTGGCCCGCGTCATCGACCCCGGGATCGTGCACTGCGTCGACGCGAACGTCGTCGTCGAGCTGCACGGGCGGTACACCCGCGGCGCCACCGTGGTGGATCCGCACCGCTACGTGGACCGCCCGGTCAACGCCCGGGTCGCGGTGCGCCTGGAGACGGACCTGTTCTGGGACCGCCTGGTCGCGGCCGTCGCGGCCCTCGGGAGCGGATGAGGGGCCCCGGCGCGGTCGCCGGCTCGTGAGTCCCTCCCTGCTCCTACTCCCCGGCGCCGGTCACTCCCAGTCGTCCCACGGCGGGTCCATCTCCTCCAGGTCGAAGGGCGGCTCGTCGGCATCGGACGCCGCGGGGCGCGGGGCCGCCGCGCTGGCGGCGGGGGCCGGGCGCGCGGGAGCGGCGACGGGCGGCTCGGGGTCGGGTCCGCCCGCGGGGGCGGCCGTCGGCGCGCCGGCGCGGCACTCCGCCAGGGTGTCCAGGACACCCTCCGCGTACTTGGTGAGCTTGGCCTCGCCGATGCCGCCGATGGTGCCCAGTTCCTCCGCCGTGGTGGGCAGCCGGGTCGCGATCTCCCGCAGCGTCGCGTCGTGGAAGACGACGTACGCCGGTACGCCCTGCTCGCGGGCGGTCGCGGCCCGCCAGGTGCGCAGGGCGAGGAAGACCGGCTCGGCGGCGGCCGGCAGGTCGACCGGGACGCGCGCGCCCTTGCCGGAGCGCGGTCCGGAATCCTTGCGGGCCGCGGCGGCGACCGCCTTCTCCTTGCGCAGCGGGACGGTGCGGCGCCCGCCCAGCACCTCGCCGCTGTCCCCCGACAGGACGAGCGTGCCGTACTCGCCCTCCACCGACAGCATCCGCTGCGCCAGCAGTTGGCGCACGACGCTGCGCCACTCCGCGGTGCTCAGATCCGCCCCGACGCCGAAGACCGACAGGGCGTCGTGGTCGAACTGGATGACCTTGGCCGTCTTCTTGCCCTGCAGGATGTCGATGATCTGCCCGGCGCCGAACTTCTGGCGCCGCTCCTTGGCGAGGCGCCACACCGTGGAGAGCAGTTTCTGCGCCGCGACCGTCCCGTCCCAGGACTCCGCGGGCGTGAGGCACGTGTCGCAGTTGCCGCACGGCTCGCCCGACTGCCCGAAGTACTCCAGCAGCCGTACCCGGCGGCAGTCGACCGTCTCGCACAGCGCGAGCATCGCGTCGAGGTGCATGCCCAGGGAGCGGCGGCGCGCCTCGTCCCCCTCGGAGCCCTCGATGAGCTTGCGCTGCTGGACCACGTCCTGGAGGCCGTACGCCAGCCACGCCGTGGCGGGCTCGCCGTCGCGGCCGGCGCGGCCGGTCTCCTGGTAGTAGCCCTCGACGGACTTCGGGAGGTCGAGGTGGGCCACGAAGCGCACGTCCGGCTTGTCGATGCCCATGCCGAAGGCGATCGTGGCGACCACCACGATGCCGTCCTCCCGCAGGAAGCGCGCCTGGTTCGCCGCCCGCGTCCGGGCGTCCATCCCCGCGTGGTAGGCCACGGCCTCGATGCCCTGCTCCACGAGGAAGGCCGCCGTCTTCTCCACCGAGGCCCGCGAGAGGCAGTAGACGACTCCGGCGTCCCCGTCGTGCTCCGCCCGGATCAGCTCCAGCAGCTGCTTGAGCGGGTTGTTCTTGGGGGCGATCCGGTACTGGATGTTCGGCCGGTCGAAGCTGGCGACGAAGTGCCGGGCGTCCTCCAGGCCGAGGCGTGCCACGATCTCGGCGTGGGTCGCCTCGGTGGCCGTCGCGGTCAGGGCGATCCGCGGCACCTTCGGCCAGCGCTCGTGGAGCATGGAGAGCGCGAGGTAGTCGGGCCGGAAGTCGTGACCCCACTGGGCGACGCAGTGGGCCTCGTCGATGGCGAAGAGCGACACCTTGCCGCGGTCGAGCAGCCGCTGCGCGCTCTCGGTGCGCAGCCGCTCGGGGGCCAGGTAGAGCAGGTCCAGCTCGTCGTCCAGGAAGGCCCGCTCGACGGCCTGACGCTCCTCGAAGTCCTGCGTGGAGTTGAGGAATCCGGCCCGCACCCCGAGCGCGGTGAGCGCGTTCACCTGGTCCTGCATCAGGGCGATGAGCGGCGAGATCACGATGCCCGTGCCCTCTCTGACCAGCGCCGGGATCTGGTAGCAGAGCGACTTGCCGCCACCGGTCGGCATCAGGACGAGGGCGTCGCCGCCGCCGACGACCTGCTCGATGATCTCCTGCTGCTCACCGCGGAAAGAGCTGTAGCCGAAGACGCGGTGCAGTACCTGCAGCGCGTCGGAGATCTCGGGGGATGCGTCCGGAAGGGCCATCCTCGAAGCCTAACGGCACGCGAGGACACCCGGCTCCGCCCGCCGGAACCTGTGGATAACCTCCCGGGTCGGCCGTGGTCGTCAGCGATGCGTCAGGACTCGGGCGGGCCCCGTATGGGACGCGTTACGGGGCGGTCCGGGGCGCCCCGCCCCGGGGATAGCTTCGCCGTCGGAGCCCCGGCCACCTCCCCGCGGCCGGGGCCCCCACCACCCCTCGCGTCAGAGCGGTTCCCCTGGGAGGCCCCATGTGTCTGATCCGGTACGCCGACGAGCCCGATCCCGAACCCGAGGATCCGGCCCCGGCCCGGCCCCTGTACGTACCCGCCCGGCCGGGCGGGGCCCACCGGGTGCTGCGGCTGTTCCGCACCCCGCTGGGGGCGCGCACCGCCGTCGGTTTCACCGGCCCGGACCGGCTGGCCGCCACGCTCGGCGCGGCCCAGCCCTGGATCCGGCTCTCGGAAGCAGCGCTGCGGTCGATGGCGGCACCGCTCGGCGCCTCCCTGATCACGGTCGACCCCACGCTGACCGCTCCCCCGGCCGCACCGGCACCGGACGCCCGGCCGCCGGCACCGGCACCACGGCCACCGGTCCGGCAGGCCCCCGGGGCCACCGCCCGGACCGCCTCCAAGGGATCACAGACGAGGGATCGCACATGACCGTCACCGGCCTCCCCGAACCACCGGCCCTTGCCCCCGGCCCCGCAGCGGCCGACGAGCCGTCCGTGTGGCCCGCGTCCGCGGCCCCGCTCCCGCACGGCGGCCTCGCCGTCGCCGGGGTGCCGCTCGGCGAGATCGCCGAGCGCTTCGGCACACCGGTGTACGTGCTCGACGAGGGCGAGGTGCGCGGGCGCTGCCGGAGCTACCGGGAGGCGTTCCCGGACGCGGACGTGCTGTATGCCGCCAAAGCCTTCCTGTCCCGCGCCGTGGTCCGCTGGGTGCGCGAGGAGGGGCTCGGCCTGGACGTCTGCTCGGCCGGGGAGCTGGAGCTCGCGGTCACCGCCGGGTTCCCGCCCGAGCGGATCGTGCTGCACGGCAACGCGAAGTCGCCCCGCGACCTGGACACGGCGCTGCGGCTCGGCGTGGGGCGGATCGTCATCGACGGTCCCTCCGAGATCGCCAGGATCGCCGCCGCCGTCGGTCCCGGCGGCCACCAGAAGGTCATGGTGCGGGTGGTGCCCGGCGTCTCGGCGGGCGGCCACGGCAAGATCCGTACCGGTACGGACGACCAGAAGTTCGGCCTGTCCCTCACCGACGGGGGCGCGCAGCACGCGATCAGCCGGGTCCTCGGCCAGCCGCAGCTCGAACTCACCGGGCTGCACTGCCACATCGGCTCGCAGATCGCCTCCGTGAAGCCCTACCTCGTGGCCCTGCGCAGGATGGTGGGCCTGATGGCCCGGGTCCGGGACGCGCACGGGGTCGCCCTGCCCGAGCTGGACATGGGCGGCGGCCACGCGGTCGCCTACCGGCCGGGCGAGGCGGCCCTCGACCTCGCCGCCCTGGCCCGCGGGTTGCGTGCCGAGCTGGCCGCGGGTTGCGCGGCCGCCGCCCTGCCCGTGCCGCGCCTGGCCGTCGAGCCGGGGCGGGCCGTCGTCGGACCGGCCGGGGTCGCCCTCTACCGGGTGCTCGCCGTCAAGCGCACGGCCGGGACGGTCTTCGTCGCGGTCGACGGCGGCATGAGCGACAACCCGCGGCCCGCCCTGTACGGGGTGCGCTACGCGCCGCGGCTGGTCGGCCGGCACTCGACGGCCCCGCCGGGCCCGGCGACCGTCGTCGGCCGCCACTGCGAGGCGGGCGACGTGCTCGCGGCCGGCGTGCCCCTGCCGGGGGACGTGCGTCCCGGCGACCTGCTCGCGGTGCCGGTGGCCGGCGCGTACCAGCTGTCGATGGCGTCCGGGTACAACCTCGTCGGCCGTCCCGCGGTCGTCGCCGTCCACGGGGGCGCGGCCCGGCTGCTCGTGCGGCGCGAGACGCTGGAGGACTTCCGCGCCCGGGACGTCGGAGCCTGAGCGGCCGGCGCGCCGCCGGGGGTCAGCCGACGGCGAAGACCGTGGCGGGGGCGGCGCCGGCCACCGCCACCACGGCCCCGCGCCGGTGGTCCGTCCACTCCAGCAGCCGTACGTCCTCCCGGCCGGCCTTGAACAGCGCCTCGCGGCGCACCCACAGCCGCAGCAGCGCCGCACCGGGGTCCGGCTGCGCGGTGGCCTCGCGCAGGGCGGCGTCGGGGACCATCCGCCGCAGCACTCCCAGGGAGCCGGGGCGGCGCGCCGACGGTTCCACGTCGACGCCGACCGCGCCGGGCCCCACGGCGGCCGCGGCCAGCCCGTCCGCATGGCTCAGGCTGACGCCCACCCCGGGGTGGCCGGGCAGGTACGGGCGCCCGTGCCCGGAGCGTCCGCACCCGGCGCAGTACTGGGCCGGGGCCGACGCGCCCGGCGCGAGACCGGTGAACCGGGCGGCGCACAGCCGTACCAGCAGCCGGGCCGCCAGCACGTCGTCGCGGCGGCCCGGCACCCGGATCCGGGCGAGGCGCTGGTGTTCCCACGGCGCGAGCAGCCCCTCGTGCAGCTCCGGGTGGGCCAGCACCTCCCCGGTGGTGGCCACCACCGCCACCACCGCCATCTCCGGGGCCGCCACCTCCGGGGCCGCGCGGCCGGTGAGGGCCTCCCCACCGTGCAGGCCCTCACCGGCGTACGGGCGCTCCCCCCGGTACGGGTCCGCGCGGCCCGGCACCGGGGGGCCGGTCACGGGCGGGCGGTCACCCGGCCGACGCGGAGGCGTCGGCCAGTGCCGAGGTGGGGAGGAAGCGCTCCCGGACGCGGGCGAGCGTGCGGAAGTCGTCGATGGTGACGTCCTGGAGGTCGATGGTGGAGCCGGAGATCTCCTCCAGGAGGTCGATGAACTCGAGGAAGTCCATCGAGTCGATCAGGCGGGCCTCGATGAGGTCCTCGTCGGCCCCGATCGCGCCCTCCAGTCCGGGGTTCTTCTCGTGGAGCCACGCGGCGATGCGTTCCATGGGGCGGGTGCCCTCCTTGCTCGTGATCGTGATCGTGCTGGTGCTGGTGCTGGTGCGGTGGTGTCGGGCAGGGCTCAGGCCGCGGCGTCGCGCAGGCGCTCCAGCGCCCGCTCGGGGCTGCCGTGGGCGAGGATCATCGCGTGGACCCAGCGCTCGACGCCGAAGGCGACGCAGGCGCTGTAGACCGGTCCGTGCGAACCCGCGCGGATGCCGAGGCGCTCGCCGAAGAAGTTGCGGTGCCGGTTCACGGAGGCGATCGCGGTGCCGTCGGGGGCGTTGAACTCGTGCTTGACCGGATCCAGGGCCATCAGCCGGGCCCGGGATCCGCCCTTGTCGTAGAAGGGGTCGTCGGCCACGGCGCGGGTCAGATCCAGCCCGAGGCGCCCGGCCAGCTCCTGGACGAACTCGGCGCCCTGCGCCAGGTGTTCCACCGCGCCCTGCTGCGTGCCGAGGTACAGCACTTCGCGCATGTGGAAGCCCCACAGGCGGCGCAGCCCGTCGTAGTGGGTCTCGTTGCGGAAGCAGCGGCCGGTGGCGGAGAGCCGCAGGCCGTCCTCGCCGACGTCCCGGCCCTCCAGGGAGAGCAGCAGTCCGTAGCAGGTGGCGGACGGCAGCAGGTGGCCGGTCGGCCGCAGGGAGAGCTCGCCGGGCGCGTCACCGGCCGCCAGCGCGTCGAACGTCTCCGGGGCGAACCGCCCGGCGGAGACTCCCAGATGGGGGAAGTTGCGGAAGTAGTCCAGTCGCGCGAGCCCTTCGGCGGCGAGCAGCGGCGGCCCCATCACCTCGGGGGCGGCGAGCCGCGCGGCGAGCCCGGTGAGCAGGTCGTCGAGACCGCGCAGCAGGGCGGTGTGGACCGGGTCCAGCGTGATCAGGCCCGGACCGGGGTTCTTCAGACCGCCGTCCGGCAAGGCGGTGATGCTGGGTGTGCTCATGGAGATCCGCTCCCTGTGGGCGTGGATGAACAGTCGTCGAGGGCGTCGGCCGGATGGGCGGAACGTGCGTACCGCGGCCTGGGCGCGACGGTGCGAACGGCCGTGGACGGGGCCGCCGTTGACCTCGGCACAGCGAGGAAGGCGGCTGACGCTCCGCCGGGGGCAGGAGCTGCGTCACCAGGACACTAAGCCAGCATCTCGGGGATTGTCTAGACCAAAGTTGTCATACCGGCGATCATCGGCGCGAGGGGTGTTTCGGGATCGAATGCAACCCAATCAGCATATTGAGACGGCACTTGACAGCAGCTATGGTCTAAACCAATCCTGCTGAACATGACGACTTCCGCTCCAGACGGTCGCCCCCGCCGTCCCCGCCCCAGGCTGCACCGGGCGCCGTCCGACCGTCCCTACTTCAGCGCCGACGGCGAGTCCTACCTGGCCCAGACGACCTTGCGGGAACTGAAGAAGTCACGGCCGCTGCGGGTGCTCTCCGAAGCGGACTTCGCCCACTGGCAGACGTACGGATACGTCATCGTGCGGGAGGCGATACCGGCCCACGAGGCGCGCCGCCTGCTGGACTTCACGTGGGACTTCCAGGGCCTGGACCCGGACCGGCCCGACACCTGGCACGAGGACCGGCCGTTCCGCTCGGAGCTGGACCAGCAGCTGCACGTCTACGGCTTCGTCGAGGCCTACCACCACCAACTGCTGTGGGACAGCCGCCAGTCGCAGCGGGTGTATGACGCCTTCGTGGACGTCTGGGACTGCGAGGAGCTGTGGGTCACGCTGGACCGGCTGAACCTCAACCCGCCCAACGTCAAGAACCGCGACCGCGCCCTGATCGACCCCACGGACCGGGGTTTCGACATCGAGCTGCACTGGGACATCGACACCACCCTCGGCGTCCCCCCGCAGCGCGTGCAGGGCATCATCGCGCTCAACGACACCAGCCCCGAGCTGGGCGGATTCCAGTGCAACCCGGAGCTGTTCCGGCGGTTCGAGGAGTGGAAGACCGCCCAGCCGGCCGACCGGGACCCGCTGCGGCCCGATGTGGACCGCACCGAATTCCCCGTCGTGCGGCCCGAGCTGCGCCCCGGCGACCTGCTGATCTGGAACGGCCTCCTCGCCCACGGCGTCGCGCGCAACACCTCGACGGACGGGGCGCGCGCGGTCCAGTACCTCTCGATGATGCCGGCGCTGGAGGAGCACGAAAGGCTGCGGCGCTCCCGCGTCGAGTCCTGGCGGCACCTGCGCACCCCCCGCTGGAACCGCACCCTGGTCGGCGATCCGGTGCGTCCCGAGTCCGAGCGCTACCCCACGGCCACCCTCAATCCCCTCGGGCGCCGCCTCCTCGGGCTCACCTCCTGGACGGAGACGGACGCGGACACGGACACGGCCGCGGCCGCCCCGGGGGGCGCGGGCACGGACGCGGCTCCCGGTCAGAGCGGGGAGACCTCGTGCGCCGTGTCTGCCTGACCCTCCCCACCAACCGCGCCTGCACCGATACGATCGCCGCGATCGGAGCGGAAGCCGCCTACGGCGCACACCACTTCGGCGTCGAGGTGCACCTGCTGATCCTGGACTCAGCCGCAGCCCCGGTGCTCGCCGAGCACCGGGAGGCGGTGCGCGCGCTGCCTCCGGCGCCCGGCGTGATCGTCCACCACCTCGACGAGGACGAGCAGCGTTCCTTCCTGCGCCGGGTGATCGCCCGCTCCGGCGTCGCCGGGCCGGACCGGCTGCTCGACCTGATGCTGCCGTCCGGCGTGTCCTACGGCGCCTGCACCAACCGCGCCTTCCTCATCGCGGAGGCACTGGGCTGCGCCTCGGTGCACCGCCGCGACTCCGACAGCCGCTACCAACTGCTGGACGGCGAGCCGGTCTTCCCCCTCCACCACGAACTGGCCGCGCTGGGCCGCCCCGCCGCCGAGGTGGCCGGGCTGGTGTCCCGCAGCAGGCTGGCCCCCGCCTCCGCCCACCGGCCGGTGGCCCTGGTCGGCGCCTCCTTCGTCGGCGCGATGTCCGTGGACGTGGAGGAGATCCACCGGCTCGACCCCGGCGTCTACGACGAGGTCATCGGCCTGTCGGTGCCCGCCGGTCTCGCGGAGGTCTGGCGGCGGAACCTGATCGACCAGGCCTTCCGCGGCGCCGGGACCACCCCGTTCACCGCCGACCACACCACGCTCACCCGGGTCGGCCCGACGCGGGTGGACATGTGCAACATCGGCCTGGACCGCGCGGTCTACGGCCGCGTGCCCCTGCCGCCCGCCACCGACACCATCGGCAGCGACTACTTCCTGATCCACCTGGTGGACGACGCCCGGCTCCCCGGCGTCCTGCACAACCGCCACATCGTCAACTACCACACCGCCGAACGACGTTCGGACAGCGGTTTCCTCGCCTACCAGGAGCGGTTTGCGAAGTACCTGCTGTCGAGCGGCTACTTCAACGCCGCCCACGCCCGGATGGCGGCCGCGGGCGAGGAACTGCTGGACGCCGGGGGCCGGGTACGCGCCGAAGCCGTCGCCGGGTTCGTCCGGGAGACCACGCCGACGGGCCGCGAGGAGAACGCCGAACGGCTCGACGTCCTGGACCGCTGCTACCGCAAGCTCGGCGGGCGCTACGAGACGGTCGCGGACGCACTCGCCGCCCGGCGCGGGGAACTCCTGGACGAGGCCCGCGCGGACATGGCAGCCTTCGCCCTGCTGATCGACGCCTGGGAACCGCTGGTCCGCGCGAGCGCGGCCGAAGGGATCACGACCGAACGGACCGCTTTCGGGCGGTCGGCGAGGATCCACACCCGAACCGTCACCGTCCGCTACGCGGGCGGCGCCGAACGCCGGGGCCCCGTCACCATGGGGCAGGCCAACATGATCCGGTGCATCCTGCGCGACGATCCCGCGCACATCAACATCCACGACGTGTGGCCGGTACCCGCGGGCACGGAACTCACCGCGGCGATCGACGCACTGCGCACCCTCGTGGTGCGGCACGAAGCGCTGCGCACCACCTTCCCCCGCGCCACCGGCTCCCCGCCGGCCCCGGGCGACGCGCCTGCCGAGCAGCTGGTCGCGCCGGAGGGGCAGTTCGAGGTCACCGTCCTCGACCACGAGGAACTGCCGCCGGAACCGGCGCGGTACGCCGAGGCGCTGGCCCGCCAGGCCCGCGCCGAACGCTACGCCCTCGACCGGGACTTCCCCCTGCGGATCTCCGTCGTCGCCGAGCGGGGCGCTCCCGTCTCCGTCGCCCTCGTGTCCAGCCACGCCGTGGCGGACGGCAGCGCCCTCGCCGTCCTGCGGGAGGAGTGGCTCGCCCTGCTGGCCGGTGAACCGCTGCCGCCGGTGACGGCCTTCACCCCGCTCGACCTCGCCGCCGAGGAGGCGGCTCCGGCCGGGCTGCGGAAGTCCGCGGCGTCCCTGCGGTACTGGGAGCAGATCCTGCGCACCGGTCCCCAGGCGATGTTCGCGGAGCCGGGGGCCACGGGTACCGAGGTACGCATACCCCAGCTCACCCTCCGCTCGGAGCGCGGCGCCCGGGCCCTGGCCCGCGTCGTGGAGCGCACCGGCAGCCTTCCCTCGACCGTGCTGCTGACGGCGTGGTGCACCCTCGTCGCGCACCGCGCGGGCCAGCGCACCTGCGTCGCGGCGGTGCCGACGTCCAACCGGTTCCTGCCCCGGCTGGCCCGTTCGGTGAACACCGTGTCCCAGGACGCGCTGCTCGCCCTCGACGTCGGCGTCCCGTCCTTCGACGCGCTGCTGCGCACGGCCTGGGGGGCGGCGCTCAACGCCTACCGGCACAGCCGGTTCGACTCCGTCCGCCTGTGGGAGATGATCGGGCGGGTCACCTTCGAGCGCGGCAGCCACTTCGCGCGCGACGTCGTGTTCAACGACGTGAGCACGCTGCTCTCCACCGCCAACGCCCCTGCTGACGAGAACGGCTCCGGTCCCGGACCGGAGCTGAGCTGGGGCCCGGTCCAGGTGTTGCCGACCCGCGTCCTGGCCTTCGCCTACCGCACGGACCCCGTGCTCCACATCGGGATGTGGGCCGACCCCGCACTGTTCCCCCGGGCCGAGGCCGAGGGCTTCCTCACCGGTCTCGTCCGGCTGCTGGAGGCGGCCGCGGCCGGGGACGTACCGCTCGCCTCGCTCACCGCGGTGACCGGCGTGCGTACGGTCCAACGCGACGCGCGCTGGCGGCGGGTGGACGGCTGCTGGGTCTCGCCGCCCGACGTGGCGGACGCCCTGAGCAGGGCGCTCGGGGGCCTGCCCGTGCACGTCACGGCCGAGGCGGAGGCTCCGGGCGCCCCGGCCGGCGGCAGCGCGTCGCCCGGCGGCCTCACCGCGTTCATCGCCTCCGGCGGGTCCCCGCTGACGCCGGCGCGGGCGCACGCCGCACTGATGGACGCCCTCCCGGGCCGTCCCGGCGTGCTGGCCCCCCGCCGGTACGTGATCGTGCAGGACCCCCCGGCACAGACCGACCGGAGCGACGCGTGGCTCCGGCAGCAGATCCTCGCGGAAGGGAACGGCCGGGAACGGCGGATGTCACATGACGATGGATGAGGTAACCGTACGGCCGGAGCGGGTCCCGCTCCCCAGCCCGTGGCGGTCGAGCCGCTTCCGCCTGTTCTTCACCGCCCGCAGCACCTCGCTGCTCGCCGACGGCATGCTGATGGTCTCGCTGACCACCGCCGTGCTCGGCGCGGGCTACGGGGCGAGCGGGGTCGGGTACGCGCTGGCCGCGTGGATGGCTCCGATCGTGCTCCTGGTGCTCTTCGGCGGCGTGCTGGCCGACCGCTTCACCCCGCAGGTGATGATGGTCGGCGCGGACGCGGTGCGGATGGTGGCCATGCTCGCCCTCGCGGCGCTGCTCGCCACCGACCACGTACGGCTGTGGCAGATCATGGCCCTGCTGGCGCTCAGCGGCGCCGCGACCGCCATGTTCCAGCCGGGTCTGGCGAGCATGGTCCCCCGGGTCGCGCAGGACATCCAGCGGGCGAACGCGCTGCTGCGGATCTCCGAGGCGATCTGCACGCTGCTCGGTCCGGGCGTGGCCGGTCTGCTCGTGGCCTACTGGGACGTGGCGGGCTCGTTCGTGGTCATCGCGGCGTTCTACGCACTGAGCGCGCTGGGCCTCACCCCGCTGCGCGCGCTCGGCACCACCCGGGACGAGAGCGACGAGCCGATGTCGCGCAGGCTCGTCACCGGCTGGCACGAGTTCCGGTCCCGGTCCTGGCTGTGGGGCGTCATCGCGGTCTGGTCCGTCTACGGCCTCTTCGTCTTCGGGCCGGCGCTGCCGCTCGGCGCGGCGCTGCTCACCGAACAGCATGGGGCCGGCGGTTACGGCTGGATCGCCTCCGCCGACGGCGCGGGGACGATCGTCGGCGGCCTGCTCGGCATGCGGGTGCGGCCCGCCCGGCCGCTCGTCGCGGGGGCCTGTGCCATGTTCTTCTTCTCCCTCAACCCGCTGGCGCCCGCGCTCGGCTGGTCCTTCACCCTGACGGCGCTCACCGGAGTGCTGGCGGGCTGCGGGTTCGCCTTCTGGGGCGTCATGTGGGCGACGAGCGTGCAGTCGCACATCCCCCTGGCCGTCCTCAGCCGGGTCTCCGCCTACGACGTGGCCGGCTCCATCATGGTCATCCCGCTGGGCCGGGCCCTGGCCGGCCCGGCGGCCGAATCCTTCGGCGCCGACCGCGTCCTGCTCTTCTCCTCGGCCGTGGGCGTCCTGCTCCTCGCGCTCATGCTCGCCATCCCCGCGATCCGCGCCCTCACCCGCACACCGGAGGGCGCGGTCGAGGCGGCCGCGAAGGATGTTGCTCGGTGAGCGGACTCGGCGCCGGTCACTGACGGTGTCAGCGGTCGGCGCCCAGCGTGCCCCCGTGGTCAGGCGCCCCCGGGGACGGGGTCACGGTCGATCACCTGCAGGAGCTTGAGCAACTGCCTGGTCGCGTCCAGAGCCGGAGCGTCCTGTTCGGGGGCGTCGACGTCCCAGTGCGCCAAGGCGTTCCGGTAGGCGCTGACCGTCTTGAGCCGGTCGACGATGTCCTCGCGCTCATACGGCCAGGCGAGCTTCGCCCACCGGGCGTCGTCGTCGATCAGGAAGCGGTAGGCGCCGAGAGTCAGGTCGGCAGCCGAGTGGATCTTCGCTGCCATGTGGGGCTTGTGCGACGCGCGCAGTTCCTCGACGGTGAAGCAGCCGACCGCTCGGCGCAGCCTGCGCTCCACCTCTTCGAGCAGGGTGAAGGGTTCGACGCGCAGCTTCAACTGGGCAGCCAGGTCGGAAGCGGTGAGGATGCCGACCACGACGCCCTCCGCATCCACGATGATCAGGAAGCCGCGGTGCTGCACGTCCCCGATGCGCCCGAAGAGTTCCTCGGATTCCCGTGCCGTCCGCGGATGGCGGTGCATCGCCTCGGCGATAGTGGCCTCGCGCCGCCCGAGCTGGGCGCGGGCAATGCCTTCCCACGTCACCACGCCGATGAGCCGGTCGTGCGGCCCGACGACCGGCAGTTGCGAGAAGTCTCCCTGGATCATGCGGGTGACGGCCCGGCTCAAGGGTGCCTGTTCCTCGATGGAAACGACATCGCGTACGAACGGCAGACTGCCGATGCGCCAGGCCAGGTCCGCCTGGTCCGATCCGTCGTCCACGCCCGCGGCGGTGTCCTGATAGGCGTCCTGATAGGCGCGCCCGCTGTCCGGTCCGGTCACGTCGGCCTCGGCCGTCGCCGCAGCGACGGCCGACACGGTGACGATGCCGTCCATGCGCACGTCGGTGAAGTGCGGATCCGCCCGCAGTCCCCGCGCGACCAGTTCCCGGTCCACGAGGTCGATGACGTCGGCGGTCCGCCGGGACCAGCCCCACAGGCCGATCAGGTCCCGGGCCGTCAGCTGGCGGCTCCCGGCTTCTTCGACGTCGCTCTCCAGCTCTGCGGGCCCGGCCGGCGGCTCGATGTAGCCGCGGTAGCCGGGATCCACGCCACCGACAGCCAGTGTCGCCACGCGCCGGACCGCGTCGCCACGGCTCAGCTCGCTGATGGTCAGCAAGGACCCCATGCTGTCCCGCAGGTCCCCCTTGACGGCGGCCCGCTCCACGTCGCGGCGTTCCCACGTGACCTTGCGGACGTGACGGAATCCGGGCGGATTCTCGCCTCGGTACTCGTACGGGCCGGTGAGCCGCCCGATCGCGATCACCGACCGGAACTTGCGCGGCATGACGACGAAGTCCCCGGTCTCCATCGTCAGGAACCGGCGCAGCTGGTGCGTCCAGCTCCGAACGGTCCGGGGTGCCTCCTCCGGGTAGGTGCGCCGGAGCAGCTCACCCAGTTCCTCGAGGGCCGAGCAGTCCGAGAGGTCGCCCAGGCTTTCCCAGCCCGCGACGACCAGTCCTTCGTCCAGCGCCGCCTGCTCCCGCTCGCCCTGTTTCCCACCTCTGACCGTCCACGCCCTTGCCACAACCCCGCCCCACCCCGTGTCCGCGTCCTTCGACCGTCCGCCGTTCCGCGGAAGCCGCAAGAGTACTGAGCAGCGACCCGATCCGCTCCTGCGCGACCGTGTGATGGCCGGGAATCGTCATGTCCAGAACCGGTTCGAATCCTTCGAACGGGCCGCGGGCGCGGGGGCCGCGTCCTACGATCGGCGGCATGCCGTTGCGTCGTGTGGTGCACGTGTTCATGGTCCTCGCCGTGGCCCTGGGGCTGGCCGGAGGCGCCTGTGGCGTCGCGGCTGCCGAGGGCGGCGGGGCGGGGGCCGGTCGTCAGCTGCTCTTCTACAACCACGCCTACGGAGTGCTCGACCGGGAGACCGCCGACGCGGTCGAACACTCCGCCTACTTGCGGGACTTCGCCGACTTCCAGGTCCGCACCACCACCGGCGCGGGCGGGGAGAAGTGGACCGGGCGCTACCTGACGGGGCGCGAGACCTACCTCGAACTGTTCGGCGTCGGCGACGTCCCCGGCCAGGACGGGCTCCTCGGCGCGGGGGGCATGGGCCTCTCGGTCGAACGGGCCGGTGACCTCGCCACGGTGACGGGCCGGCTGCCGGGCCTCGGCGTCCCGCAGCCCATCGCCTTCCGCCAGACCCGCGACTTCGGCGACGGCGTCCCGGTGCCGTGGTTCGACGCCGTCCTCACGTCCGAGCAGTACGACGGCTTCGGCGCCTGGGGCATGGAGTACCGGCCGGAGTACTTCGCCGACCCGCGCAGCGGCACCGAACCGGCGGCCTTCCCCGGTGACGTGGGCCGCGAGCGGTACCTGTCCGACGCCTACCGCGACCACCTCATGCGGGACGTCACCTCGATCCGCCTCGCGGTCACCGCGGGCGACCTCGCCCACACGGTGCCGCTGCTCCGGGCGGGCGGCTTCCACGTGCGGCAGCTCCCGGGCGGCGGTGTCGTCGCCCGGGGCGGCGGCGTCACCATCGCACTCGACTCCGTCGCCCGCGAGGACGCCGGGCTGCGCCGGGTGGAGCTGTCCCTCAACCACCCGGTGGCGTCCCGGCACGAGGAGCGCCTCGGGCACTCCACGCTCGTGGTCGGCCCGGGCGACCGTGCCGTGTGGTCCTTCGACGCCACCGGTCCCGGCGGCGCGTCCCGCTGACTCCCGGCCCGTGGCAGCCCCGGCCGTCGCCGCCGGTCCGCCGGACGCCCCCGTAGCCCGGACGTCCCCGTACAGCCGACGACGTGCGGGCCCGGGGCCGCCGTGCCAGGCTGGACGGTGCCCCCGGGTCGCCATCGACCGGGCGACGCAGCCGCAGTCCGTCGAGACGAACGGGGCCTGCCGTGGTGCGAAGAGTGAGTGCATCGTGCCCGCGACCGCGATCGCGGCGGCGCCGCGCGGGGGCCGGATGCGCGGCCCTGCTGCTCGTGGCCCTGGCCGCGGTCCCGGCGGCCGCGGCCACGCCGCCGCCCCCGCAGCCGACCCCCACGCCGAGCACCCCGACCGTCCCGGCCACCCCGGCCTCGCCATCCGCCTCGTCCGCCCCGCTGGACCCGCGGATCACGGAGATCATGCGGAAGCCGGAGTACCGCAACGCCCAGTGGGGCCTGTTGCAGACCGACCCCACGACCGGGCGCGTGGTCCGCGGCAGCTTCCCCGGGCAGTTCTTCATCCCCGGCTCCACCGCGAAGCTGTTCAGCGTGTCCGGGCCCTGGAAGACCCTCGGTTCCGACCACCGCTTCGAGACCCCGGTGTACGCGGTCGGCGAGCGGCGCGGCGCCACCCTGGACGGCGACCTCGCGCTGGTGGCCCAGGGCGATCTCACCCTCGGCGGCAGGACCGCCCCGGACGGCACGGTCGCCTTCACCTCCCTCGACCACACCTACGCCAACGACGTCCCGGGCGCGACGCTCACCCCGGAGGACCCGCTCGCCGGGATCGACGAGATGGCGCGGCAGGTGCGGCGCGCCGGCATCACCCGCGTCGACGGGAACGTCATCGTCGACCAGCGGCTCTTCGCCGCCGATCCGGTGCTCGTCCCCACCCCGACCCCGCTGATCATCAACGACAACCTGATCGACATCACGGCCACCCCGGGCGACCGCGCCGACGCGCCGGCGCGCCTGGACTGGCGGCCGAAGGTCGCCCCCTACCGGGTCACCTCGACCGTGAAGACGGTGGCCGCGGGCGAGCAGTCGGCCGTCATGGTCACGGCCTCCGACAACGGGACCCGGATCCAGCTGTCCGGCACGGTCGCGCTGGGCTCCGCCCCGGTGGTGCGCGTCTCCCCCGTCGCCGACCCGGCCGCCTTCGGCCGCACGGCGCTGATCGAGGCCCTGGAACGGGCGGGGGTGCACGTCAGCGCGGCCCCGACGGGCCCCAACCCGGCGGCGGGGCTGCCCGCCGACTACACGGGCCGCGCGCGCGTGGCCCTGTACACCTCACCGCCCTACGCGCAGTACGCCAAGCTCATCCTCAAGGTCAGCCACAACCTGGGCGCCAATCTGGGCATCTGCCTGATGGCGGTCACGACCGGCAGCCACGCCTGCATGGACGGGTTCCCCGTCCTCGCCCGGTTCCTGGACTCGGCGGGCGTCGACCGCGAGCAGGTGCAGCTCCTGGACGGCCGGGGCGGCAACCAGGTCGACCGGTCCACGCCGCAGGCGGAAGTGCAGATGCTGTCGTACTGGATGCGCACGCCCGACGCCCGGCTGTTCCGGGAGTCGCTGCCCGTCCTCGGTGTGGACGGGCTGCTGGCCGACAACTGCCGGGCCTGCCCCGCGCGCGGGAAGGTGTTCGCCAAGACGGGCGCCGCCGTTGGACTGGACGCGCTCAACAACCGCCTGGGCGTGGGCGCGATCACGATCGCGGGCTACCTGGACCGGGGCGGCGGCCGCTACGACGTCTTCTACGCCGGGGTCACCGGCGCCTCGACGCCGACGACCGACCCCACCGGCATCCTGTCCATCGCCAACGACCTCGCCATGATCGCCGCCTACCTCCAGGAGGGCTGAGCGGCGCCGGCGCCCCGACCCCGGCGTGCCATGATCGAGGGGGCGCGTGCCCGCCCGCACGCGCCCCGCTCGCACGCCCCACGTCAGGAGCACCGCCCATGTCCGCGCAGCCCGGTCCGCCCGCCTCCACGCTCGGGGCCACCCTGCTCCGCTCCCGGCGGCTGGTCGAACCCGCGCTCCGCAAGGCCGTACAGGAGCTGCACCCGGCGCCGGCCCGGGTCGCCTCCCACGCCTTCGGCTGGTGCGACGAGGACGGCACCCCGACCCGGGACCCGGGCGGCAAGGGCATCCGCCAGGCGCTCGCCGTCCTGGGGGCGGAGGCGGTGGGCGCGGCCGCGGAGAGCGCCGTGCCGGCCGCCGTGGCGATCGAGCTGGTGCACACCTTCTCGCTGATGCACGACGACATCATGGACGGCGACGAGCGCAGGCGGCACCGCGCCAGCTCCTGGAAGGCCTTCGGCACCGGGCCCGCGGTGCTGGCGGGCGACGCGCTGTTCGCCCTGGCCTTCCGCACCCTGGCCGAGGCCCCGGGCGACGGGGGCGGCGCGGCGCTGCGGCAGCTGACCGGGACCCTGGGCGAGCTGGTGCACGGGCAGGCGGACGACCTGGAGTTCGAGTCCCGGCCGTGGACCGGGCCCGCGGCCGTGGACCTCGCCGAGTACCGGGCGATGGCGGAGCGCAAGACGGGGTCCCTGCTCGCCTCCGCCATGAGCCTGGGGGCGGTGCTGGCCGGCGCGCCGCCGGAGCCGGTGGCGGCGCTGTCCCTGGCGGCGCGCCGGTGGGGCGTCGCCTTCCAGGGGATCGACGACCTGCTGGGGATCTGGGGCGACCCCGACTCCACCGGCAAGCCGGTCCACAGCGATCTGCGGCGCCGCAAGAAGACCCTCCCGGTCCTCGGCGCGGTGCACCTGGACCCGGCGGCCGGGCCCGCTCTGGCCCGGCTGCTCGGGACGCGGGGCCCGGCCGGGGACGACGCGGTGCGCAGCGCGGCGCGCCTGGTGGAGGAGGCGGGCGGGCGCGCGTTCGCCGTCGCGGAGGCGCGCCGCCTGCTGGACGAGGCGCGCGCGGACCTGTACGCGGCGCCGCTGGCCCCCTCCGCCGTCGGTGAACTGGTCGCCCTGTCGGAGGCCCTGTTGCGGCACGCCGTGTAGGGCGGGCCGCGGCAGGGCGCCGGGGTCGGCGCTTCGGGGCCGGGCCTGCGGGCTCAGGGGGCGGAGGTGGTGACCGTGACCGTGCGCGGCGCCTCGCGCTGGTGCGGGACCGGCGCGGGCGCGGTCTGCGGGGCTTCCTCCGGCAGGGACGCGGCGTCCCCCTGGAGGGTGACCGTCCGGGTGGGGGCGGGGATCGAGATGCCCTCCGCGCGGAAACGGTGGTGCAGGCGCTTGATGAACTCGTGCTTGATCCGGTACTGGTCGCTGAACTCGCCGACGCCGAGGATCACCGTGAAGTTGATCCGGGAGTCCGCGAAGGTGTGGAAGCGGACGGCCGCCTCGTGGTCCAGCACGGCGCCGTCGATGTCGGCCATCACGCTGTCGACCACCTCCAGGGTGACCCGCTCGACGTGCTCCAGGTCGCTCTCGTAGCCGACCCCCACCTGGACCAGGAGGGACAGCTTCTGTTCGGGCTGCGTGTAGTTGGTCATGTTGGTGCGGGCGAGCCGCGCGTTCGGGATGATCACCAGGTTGTTCGACAGGTTGCGCACCACGGTGTTGCGCCAGTTGATGTCGACGACGTACCCCTCCTCGCCCCCGCTGAGCCGGATGTAGTCACCGGGCTGCACCGTCTTGGAGGCGAGGATGTGCACGCCCGCGAAGAGGTTCGCCAGGGTGTCCTGGAGCGCCAGGGCGACGGCGAGACCGCCCACGCCGAGGGCGGTGAGCAGCGGCGCGATGGACACGCCCACGGTTTCCAGGGCGACCAGGGCCCCCATCGCGAGGACCACGATCCGGGTGATGTTGACGAAGATGGTGGCCGAACCGGCGACCCCGGTGCGGGACTGCGCCAGTGACCGGACGAGACCGGCGACGACCCGGGCCGCGCCGACCGTGGCCAGCAGGATGAACACCGCGGTCAGCGTGTGGTTCACGAATCCGGAGATCCGCGCGGTCAGCGGCAGCGTGGAGGCGGCGACGGCGGCGCCCGCGACGAGGGCCGCGCCCGGGGCGAGGGTGCGCAGCGCGTCGACGATGAGGTCGTCGCCGCTCCAGCGGGTGCGCTCGGCGTGCTTGCCGAGCCAGCGCAGCAGGGCCCGGACGAGCAGCCCGGCGAGGGCGCCCGCGGCCAGGGCGATCCCGGCGATCAGCCAGTCGTGCACGACGAGGTCCCGGGTCACCGGCGGGCCTCCGCCGCGCGGTGGGCCGGGGCCGGGGTGGCGGCGGGCGCCGCGGGGCGGGGTATGGGGTGTGTCGTCACCTTGTCACCTGTCAGTTCGTCGTGGGACCAGCCGTGTTCGGCGGTGCGCGGGCGGATGCGGATGTACGCATTCCGAACGGGTTGCCATCCTGCCCCATCGCCGGGGCGGCCCCCGCGGGCGGGCCGCCGGAGCGCTCCCGCCGGCCGGACACCGGATCCGACGGTCCATCAGGTCAAGCGTCCCGGACTCTTGACTCCGTGTGCGGCAGCCGGGACCCTCATCGCATCGTTTGCTCGGAACATGACAACGCGCACGACCGCTCGCCCCGCTCCTGGGGACCTTTCCCGCCGCCCTGCGAAGCCGACCGAAGACGTGAGTGATGACCTTGACCCGACACCCGTACACCCGGCGCAAACCGGCTCTGGTTCTGTCGTTGCTCCTCGCCCTGCTGGCGATGGCGCTCAGCCCGGCGTCCAGCGCCGCCGCCGACCCCGGCTGGTGGAACCCGACCGCGCGGCCCGCCCCGGACTCCGCGATCAACGTCACCGGCGAGCCGTTCAAGGGCACCGACGCCCAGGGCGGCGTCCGCGGCTTCGTCGACGCCCACGACCACATCATGGCCAACGAGGGCTTCGGCGGCCGGCTCATCTGCGGCAAGCCCTTCTCCGACCTGGGCGTGGCCGACGCGCTCAAGGACTGCCCCGAGCACTACCCGGACGGCTCCCTCGCGATCTTCGACTTCGTCACCAAGGGCGGTGACGGCAAGCACGACCCGGTGGGCTGGCCGACCTTCAAGGACTGGCCCGCCCACGACTCGCTCACCCACCAGCAGAACTACTACGCCTGGATCGAGCGGGCCTGGCGCGGCGGACAGCGCGTGCTCGTCAACGACCTGGTCACCAACGGCGTGATCTGCTCGGTCTACTTCTTCAAGGACCGCAGCTGCGACGAGATGACGGCCATCCGCCTGGAGGCGAAGAAGTCGTACGACATGCAGGCGTACATCGACGCGATGTACGGCGGCCCCGGCAAGGGCTGGTTCCGGATCGTCACCGACTCCGCCCAGGCGCGGGACGTCGTCCAGCAGGGCAAGCTCGCGGTGGTGCTGGGCGTCGAGACCTCGGAGCCCTTCGGCTGCAAGCAGGTGCTGGACATCTCGCAGTGCAGCAAGGCGGACATCGACAAGGGCCTGGACGAGCTGCACGCGCTCGGCGTCCGCAGCATGTTCCTGTGCCACAAGTTCGACAACGCGCTGTGCGGGGTGCGGTTCGACGAGGGCGCGCTCGGCACCGCGATCAACGTGGGGCAGTTCCTGTCGACCGGCACCTTCTGGCAGACCGAGAAGTGCACCGGTCCGCAGCACGACAACCCCATCGGCCTGGCGCCGGCCCCCGGCGCGCAGAAGGAGCTGCCGGCGGGCGTGTCCGTCCCGGCGTATGCAGCCGACGCGCAGTGCAACAGCCGCGGACTGACGGACCTCGGCGAATACGCCGTGCGCGGCATGATGAAGCGCAAGATGATGCTCGAAGTCGACCACATGAGCGTCAAGGCCGCGGGCCGCGCCTTCGACATCCTGGAGTCCGCCTCGTACCCGGGGGTCCTCTCCTCCCACAGCTGGATGGACAGCGCCTGGACCGAGCGGCTCTACAAGCTCGGCGGGTTCGCCGCCCAGTACATGAGCGCCTCCGAGGGCTTCAGCGCGGAGGCGAAGAGCAAGGACGCGCTGCGCGACAAGTACCGGGTCGGACTCGGCTACGGCACCGACATGAACGGGGTCGGCGGCTGGCCCGCCCCGCGCGGCGCAGGTGCTCCGAACGCGGTGACGTACCCCTTCCGCAGCACCGACGGCGGCTCGGTCGTCGACAAGCTGACCGCCGGACAGCGCACCTGGGACTTCAACACCGACGGCGGCGCGCACTACGGCATGGTCCCGGACTGGATCGAGGACATCCGCAAGGTCGGCGGCCAGGACGTGGTGGACGACATGTTCCGGGGCGCCGAGTCCTACCTGCGCACCTGGGGCGCTTCGGAGCAGCACCGGGCGGGGGTGAACCTCGCGTCCGCAGCCGCCTCCTCCGCGAGTTCGGCCGAGTGGAACCCCTTCACCAGTTACGCCCCGGGTCAGGCCGTGGACGGCTCCACCGGCACCCGCTGGGCCAGTGACTGGAGCGACGACCAGTGGTTCCAGGTCGACCTCGGCTCCGCGAGCCTGGTCAAGCGCGTCACCCTGGACTGGGAGCGCGCCTACGGGAGGGCCTACCGCATCGAGGTCTCCACCGACGGCTCGGCCTGGCAGACCGTGTGGTCCACGACCACGGGCGACGGCGGCCTGGACACTGCCCAGTTCGGCGGGGTCTCCGCGCGTTACGTCCGCGTCCACGGGGTGGGACGCGGCACGCAATGGGGTTACTCCCTGCGCGAAGTCGGCGTATACAGCAGCTGACGCGATCATGTGGACGCCCGCCCCCGGCGCACCTGCCGGGGGCGGGCGTCCCCGTCGTACCCGAGAGAATGGAGACCGTCATGGCACGGATGCCGCTGGCCGAGCGCCGCGGGCAGCTGACCCGGGCCGCGATCCGCGCGATGACCCGCGACGGCGTCTCCCGGACGACCACCCGGTCCATCGCCGCCGAGGCGGGCGTGTCGCTGAGCGTCTTCCACTACTGCTTCGACTCAAAGCAGGCCCTGCTGGAGTCCGTCCTCACCACGATCACCGACCACTACGTCGCGGTGGTGCAGGAGGCGATCCGGCCGCGGGCCACCTTGCGCGAGACCGTCCGGGCGGGGCTCCAGGCGTACTGGGACCACGTGGCGGCCCGGCCGGGCGAGCACATGCTGACGTACGAACTCACCCAGTACGCGCTGCGCGAGCCGGGGTTCGAGCAGCTGGCCCGGCGGCAGTACGAGCTGTACTGCGACACCTACGCCGAACTCCTCGACCGGCTGGGCCGTCAGATCGAGTTCGAACTCCTCGTCCCCGTCCCGGTGCTCGCCCGCTACCTGGCCGCCATGACGGACGGGCTGACCCTGCACTTCCTGGTCCTGGGCGACGCCGACGCGGCGGCCGGCATCCTCGACATGATCGCCGACCACGTCGCGGGACTGACCAAGGAGCGCTGACCAAGGAGCACTGAGCCGGCCTACGGGGACCCTTCTGCGAGCACGGGGTGCACCTCGGGATGGGCGTCCCACCAGGCCCGGTGGAAGGGGTTGTTGTCCACATTGGCCAGGTAGGCGCGGGCCGCGGCGCGGTAGACGAGTTCCGCCTGGAGGCCGGAGACCGCCGCGCGGTTCCAGGCGACCCGGATGCGGCCCACCACCGGTTCCCCGGTCAGGGGACGCACCACGGTGCCCGGGACGGCCGGTGCGGTGGGCTGGCACAGCGAGACGGCGCGGCCGGCCGAGATCAGGTCGTACTGCATCATGCGGTCGGTGATCCGGTAGCGCAGCTGGGGCGTGAACCCGGCCTTGGCGCAGGCCTCGACGAGGGCCTCGGGCCCGCCGTCGTCGTCCTCGACCAGGGTCATCCAGGGTTCGTCGGCGAGATCGGCCAGGTCCAGGGAGGGCCGCTCCGCCAGGGGGTGCCGGTCGGACAGCCGGATGCAGAAGGGCTCCCTGGGGATCAGGGTGCGGCCCAGCACCCCGCCGGGCAAAGGGACTTCGTGGTCGTTGACCTCGCCGTAGACGATCACGTCGTAGCGGCCCGCACCGAGCAGCCGCACCAGTGCGGTCACCGAGTCCTCCAGGTCCACGGTGATCTCGCGGCCGTAGAGGTCGAGGTCGGTGCGGGCGAGCAGGCCGTCGAGCAGGACGAGCATGATGCAGCCGAGCCGCAGCGGGGTGTGCCCGGCCATCGCGCGCGCCTCCGCGCCGAGCGCGTCCATCTCGTGGATCACCCGGCGGGCCTTGGCCAGCACGAAGTGGCCCAGTGCGGTGGGCTCCACGCCGTGCCGGCCGCGGACGAAGAGTTCGCCGCCGGTGACCCCTTCGATCCGACGGAGCTGGGCGGAGAGGGCGGGCTGGGAGACCCCCAGCCGCCGGGCCGCACCGCCCAGGCTCCCGGCTTCCGCTATCTGGCAGACGGTGTGCAGATGTCTCAGCTCGAGCTGCATTGCGGCAGCGTACGCAGCGTGACGCGCCCCGCACCATAACGCGGGTCTTATGCGCGCAGGGATGTCCCAATCCCGCCATGCCCGCGCCCATACTCGGCGGCGAACCGCCCGCCCGGCGCACATCCCCCGCACAGCCTTCGCACAGGAACCGCACAGCCTTTGCCGAGGCCGCGCACAGGCCCTGCCCGGGCGGACCCCACCCGGAACCCCCCACACACGATCGGAGTGGACTCTTGCAGCCCACCAGATGGACGGCGACCGTGGCAGCGATGGCGCTGACCGCGAGCCTCGCCGGCGCACTGGCCGGTAACGCGTCGGCCGCGCAGCAACCGGCGGGGCGACTCCAGCCCGCACCGGCCACGTCGGCCGACCGCGCGGTCGCGGCCGCCGACGCGGCCGTCCGCAGCGGCCTCGACTCCCTCGTCAACTCCCCCCGCCAGCAGTACGACCGGCGGATGGTCACGCCCTGGCTCCAGGACCTGTACTCCGTGGCCTACGAGCGCACCTACCGCGGCCTGCCGGTGGTCGGCGGCGACGCGGTGGTCCTCGCCGACGGCCAGGGCCGGGTCCGCGCCGTCCAGTCGGCCTCCGCCACGGCCATCGAGGTGGCGACGACCCCGGCCGTCACCGCGAAGGCCGCGGAGGCCAGCTCCCGCCGGGAGCTGGCGAAGACCGACAAGGTCCTGGACAGCAGGCTGGTGGTCCGGCTCAAGGACGACCGCCCGGTCCTGGCCTGGGAGACCGTCCTGTCCGGCCGGACCGCGACCGCCCCGAGCAAGCTGCACGTCTTCGTGGACGCCCGCACGGGCGCCGTCCTCGACCGCCACGACGAGGTGGTGGCCGGCAGCGGGACCAGCAAGTGGAACGGCCCGAACCCGCTGACCATAGACACCACCGCGTCCGGGGGCACGTACTCCCTGCGCGACCCGAACCGGACCGGCCTGAGCTGCGCGGACTACAGCAGCGGCAGCGTCTTCTCCAAGTCGTCGGACTCCTGGGGCACCGGGAACGCCACGTCCAAGGAGACCGGCTGTACGGACCTCATGTTCGCCGCCCAGAAGCAGTGGGACATGCTCGGTGCGTGGCTCGGCCGCAACGGGGTCAGCGGCAACGGCCGCAGCTTCCCGGGCAAGGTGGGCCTGTCCGACCTGAACGCGTACTGGGACGGCAGCTCGGTCACCATCGGGCACAACAGCGCCAACGAGTGGATCGCCGGCGTCGACGTGGTGGCGCACGAGTACGGGCACGCCATCGACACCAACACCCCGGGTGGCACCAGCGGCCAGGAGGCCGGACTGGGCGAGGGCACCGGGGACATCTTCGGCGCGCTGACCGAGGCGTACATCAACGAGCCGTCCCCCTACGACGTGCCGGACTACACCGTCGGCGAGATGATCAACCTCCAGGGCCGCGGCCCGATCCGGAACATGTACAACCCGCCCGCGGTCAACAACGACCCGGCCTGCTACAGCTCCTCCATACCCGGCACCGAGGTGCACGCCGCGGCGGGACCGCTCAACCACTGGTTCTACCTGCTGGCCGAGGGCACCAGCCCGGGCGGCGGCAAGCCGAACAGCAGCACCTGCAACCAGAGCGCGCTCACGGGCGTCGGCGTGCAGAACGCCGGCAAGATCTTCTACGGCGGCATGCTGCTGAAGACCAGCAGCATGAGCTACAAGAAGTACCGGACGGCCACCCTCAGCGCGGCCAAGTCGCTGGACCCCACCACCTGCAACCTGTTCAACCGGACCAAGGCCGCCTGGGACGCGATCAGCGTGCCCGCCCAGGCCGGTGACACCACCTGCGTCCCGAGCGGTCAGAACGACGACTTCTCGATGGCCCTGAACCCCTCCGCGGGCACCGTCCAGCAGGGCGGATCGCTCACCACCACCGTGGCGACGACCACCACGACCGGTTCGGCCCAGCAGGTCACCCTCACCGCCACCGGGCTGCCGTCCGGGGTGAGCGCCTCCTTCAACCCGGCCACCGTGCAGTCCGGCCAGTCCTCGGTGCTGACCCTCAGCGCCACCTCCACCGCGGCGCCGGGTTCCTCCACCGTCTCCGTCAAGGGGCAGGGACCGGGCCTGTCGCACACGGTCGACTACGCGCTGACCGTCGGCGGCACCACGCCCGATCCCGGGCAGCCGAACATCGACGTCGCGAACGTGCAGGCGCACCTCGCCCAGCTGAACACGATCGCGTCCCAGAACGGCGGCAACCGCCGGGCGGGCAGCGGCGGTTACACCCAGTCGCTGGCGTACGTGAAGGGCAAGCTCCAGGCGGCCGGTTACACCGTCACCGAGCAGAACTGCACCTCCTGCACCTACCCCTCGAACAACCTGATCGCCGACTGGCCGGGCGGCCCCGCCGACCAGACCGTCATGTTCGGCGCGCACCTCGACAGCGTCTCGGCGGGCCCCGGCATCAACGACAACGGCTCCGGCTCGGCGACCCTGCTGGAGAACGCCCTCGTCCTGGCGCAGCGGAACCCGACCCTGACCAAGCACGTGCGCTTCGCGTGGTGGACCGACGAGGAACAGGGCCTGAACGGCTCGAAGTTCTACGTGGGCCAGCTCAGCAGCACCCAGAAGTCCGCCATCAAGGGCTACTACAACTTCGACATGGTCGGCTCGCCCAACGGCGGCTACTTCATCAACAACATCAACTCGGCCACCTCGGCCCCGATGAAGGCGTACTGGACCTCGCTGAACCTCTCCCCCGAGGAGAACGTCGAGGGCCAGGGCCGCAGTGACGACTACTCCTTCCAGCAGGGCGGCATCCCGACCTCCGGCTACGCGGCCGGCGCCAGCGCCCGCAAGACCTCCGCGCAGGCCGCCAAGTGGGGCGGCACCGCGAACGCCGCCTACGACTCCTGCTACCACAGCAGCTGCGACACCACGAACAACATCAGCGCCACGGTCCTGGACCGCAGCGCCGACGGCGTCGCCTACACGATCTGGAAGCAGGCCGTCGGCGGCGACACCCCGGCGCAGGACTTCTCCCTGAGCACCTCACCGGCGGCCGGCAGCGCCAACCCCGGCTCCAGCGTCACCTCCACCGTCAACACGGCCACCGTGAGCGGCAGCCCGCAGACCGTGAACCTGTCGGTCTCCGGCGCGCCCACCGGCGTCACCGCCTCGCTCAGCCCGTCCTCCGTGCAGTCCGGCAGCTCCTCGACCCTGTCCGTCCAGGTCGGCGCGGGCACCGCGGCGGGCACCTACACCCTGACGGTCACGGGCACCGGCACCACCAGCCACAGCACCACCTACACGCTGACCGTCGGCGGCGGCGGGTCCTGCACCCCGCGCCAGGTCGTCGCGAACGGCGGCTTCGAGAGCGGCACCAGCCCCTGGACCTCCACCTCGGGCGTCATCACCAACCAGGCGGGCGAGGCCCCGCACAGCGGCGCCTACATGGCGTGGCTGAACGGCTGGGGCACCGCGCGCACCGACAGCGCGGCGCAGTCGCTGACCCTGCCGGCGGGCTGCGCCACCGGCCGGCTCGCCTTCTACGTGCACATCGACACCGACGAGACCGAGAGCGTCGTCTACGACACCCTCACGGTGTCGGTGGGCGGCCAGACCCTGGAGACCCTGTCCAACGTGAACGCCACGTCGGGCTATGTCCTGAAGACCTACGACGTCTCGCGGTTCGCGGGACAGACGGTCACCCTCCAGTTCCAGGGGGTCGAGGACCAGTCCCTCCAGACCTCCTTCGTGGTGGACGACGTCACCCTCCAGGTGAGCTGACACCCCTCGGAGTCCCCCCACGGGACGCACGGGAAGGCGCCTGACCGGGGCAACAGCCCCGGTCAGGCGCCTTCTTCGCGTTCCCTGCCGGCCGGTCAGGCGGAGGCTCCCGCCGCGCCGGCCATCCGACGGCGCAGGCTGAGCGGCCGCATGTCCGTCCACACCACGTCGATGTGGTCCAGGCACTCCTGCTTCGTCCCGGTCGTGCCCTCGGCCCGCCAGCCGCCGGGCAGCTCGCGGTCGAGCCGCCAGACGGAGTACTGCTCTTCCTCATTGCGCACGACCTGGTAGCCGTTCTCGCCACTGGCACTCATCTTTTGGCCCTCCCGCGTTCGATCGCCTCGACGCGCCCAGCCTGCCCCCCGGACCGGCGGCCGCCATAGAGACAAACGCGCAGAAGCCGCGGTGCCCCGCGCTGCCCGTCCTTCCCTACTGCCGCCGGCCCCGCACCGGCAGTGTTCAGGGAGCCAGGGTGACGCCAGAGACGGTACCCGGCGCGGTGTCAGTACCGCCTGGAAGGAGCCCCGCCATGACGGACGTCCCGGACCACGTGCACCTGCCCACCGGTGGGTGGCGCTTGTGGGAGCATTTCGCCCTGCGCGGGCCCGGTTTCCCCGCTGAAGGGGTGCTGCGCATGGCCCCCCCGGGGCTGGCCGTGGCCGCCGACAAGTTCGGACCGCGCGACCTGCTCGCCGGCCCCGAGTGGGAGGCCTTCACCGAGACCTTCGACACCGGGGCCGTGCGGACCGCCGAACTGCTGCAGGAGATCGCCGCCGCCCCGCGCTTCCGCGCCGCGGTGGCCTGGCAGAACCGTACGGTGCTGCGCACGGGCATCGCCCCGTTCCTGAACTGGACGCCGACCGCGGCGGGCCGCACCAGCATGCCCCGCCAGCGCGAGGAACTCGTCGCGCACTACTGGCAGCGGTTCTGCGTCAAGAACGACACCATCGGCTTCTTCGGCCCCGTCGGCTGGGGCCGCTGGGACCTCGCGAGCGAGGGCATCACCGTCGATCCGGGTGAAGGCCTGCTCGCCGACTCCCGTGTGTACTTCGCCAGTTGGGCGATCGACGCGCTGGCCAAGACGCTGGGCGCGGATCCGGCCATGAAGGCCTGGATCCCGCCGCGCCGGGTGTCCTTCGTCCGTGCCGAGGGCCGGACGGTGCGGCTGCCCGGACGCCCGCCGCAGCCCATCACCGACGCCCAGCGGGCCGTGCTCGACCTGTGCGACGGCACCCGGGCGGTGGCGGCGATCGCCGCGGCCGCCGGGATCACCGAGGCGGAGGCGACGGAGACCGTCGCCTGGCTCCAGTCGAAGCGGTGGGTGCACTGGCGCCTGGAGGTGCCGAGCAGCACCTACCCCGAGCGGGACCTGCGGGCCATCCTGGAGCGGGTGGGCGACCCCGCGCTGCGGGAGTCCGGGCTGGAGCGCCTCGCGGTGCTGGAGCGCGGGCGGGACGCGGTGCAGGCCGCCGGGCTGGACGCCGACGCGCTGGGCGAGGCGATGGGCGCGCTGGAGGCGGACTTCGCGCGGCTCACCGACACCGACGGCCAGCGCGCCAAGGGTTCCCGGACGGCGCCCTGCCGCGGGCTGGTCTACTCCGACTGCCGCCGCTCGGCGACGGCGACGCTGGGCACCGCGCTGCTCGACGAACTGACGCCGCTGGCCCAGTGCCTGACCTCGGCGCGCTGGATGACGAACCGCTTCACCGAACGGGTGGGGGCGCGGCTGCGCGAGGTGTACGAGCGCCTGCACGCCGGCGGCCCGGTGGACCTGGGTGCGATGTGGCTGGCCTGCCTGCCGTCCCCGTACCCCGAGGCGAGCGCCGATCTCGACGTCATCCAGGCCGAGATGCGGGCGAAGTGGGCCCGCATCCTGGAGGTGCCCGAGGGTGCGCGCAGCGTGCGGGTCTCCTCGGCGGACATCGCCGAGCGGGTGCGCGAGGAGTTCGAGGAGCCGGGCGCGGGCTGGTCCCTGGCCCGCTACTTCAGCCCGGACGTGCTGGTCCTCGCCGAGGACGCGGCGGCCGTGTCCCGCGGGGACTTCGCGCTGGTGCTCGGCGAGATGCACAGCGCGCTCAACACGATGGGCGCCTCGCTCTTCGTCCACCAGCACCCCGACCGCGACCAGCTGATCGCGGAGACGACCCGGGACTTCCCCGGTCCCCGGCTGCTGCCGATGCTCCCCAAGGAGCTGCCGCTGAAGTGGTCGACGCGCAGCAGGCCCTCGCTGGACCGCCCGGAGGACTACTACGTCTCGCTGGTCGACGACACGGGCGACCCGCACCGGCCGCGCACTTTCCTCAGCGCGGACGTCTGCGTCGAGGACCGGGAGGGCACCCTGGTGGCGGTGCTGCCGGACGGGTCCGCGTTCTCCCTGCTCGACGTCTACGCGAACACCCTGACCCAGCGGATCATGGACCGCTTCACCATCCGCCCGGAGGGCGACCACACCCCCCGGATCAGCATCGACAAGATGATCGTGGCCCGCGAGACCTGGTCCTTCCCCGCCTCCGAACTCACCTTCGCCGACGAGAAGTCGGAGAGCAGGCGCTACGTACGGGCCCGGCACTGGCAGCGGGAACACGATCTGCCGCGCTTCGTGTTCGTGGTCTCCCCCACCGAACCCCGGCCGTTCTACGTGGACTTCGAGAGCCCGGTCTACCTGACCATCCTGGCCAAGGCGGCCCGCCGGCTGGCCCGCAAGGACCCGGACGCGCGGCTGAAGGTCAGCGAGATGCTGCCGACGCCCGAGCAGGCCTGGCTGACCGACGACGAGGGCAACTCCTTCACCTCCGAGCTGCGTTTCGTCGCGGTCGACCAGACGGCGGTCGGCCCGAGCGTGCTCGGCCCGGACGCGGTCGGCCCGGACGCGGTCGGCCCGGACGCGGCAGGCCCCGGTGCGGAGGGGGACGCGTGATGCGGACCTTCGTCGACGACATCGCGGAGCACGCCGTCCGCCACCCCGACCGGGTCGCGCTCACCACCCCGGCGGGCGAGCTGACGTACGAGGAGCTGGCCGCCCGGATCGACGCGCTCGCCGGAGTGCTGCGGGCGCGCGGGGCGGGCCCCGAGGTGGTGTGCGCGGTGGCCGTGGAGCGCGGGGTGGACGCCGTGGTCGCGATGGCGGCCGTGGTGCGCTCCGGCGCCGCGTTCCTGGGCCTGGACCCGGAGCAGCCCGCGCCGCGCCTGGCGGCGCTGGTGCGCAGCGGGGGCGCCTCGATGCTGCTGACCGCCTCCGGGCTCTCGGCCCGCATGGACGACCTGCCGGTCGACGGACCGCGGGTGCTGCTGGACCGGCCCGGCGCGGTCGGGGCGGGCGGTACACCGGCGGGGGCGCCCGACGGGCGCGGACTCGCGTACGTCAGCCACACGTCCGGGACCACCGGAGAGCCGAGCGCGGTGCTGGTCGAGCACAGGGGTCTCGACGCGTACCTGCGTTTCGTCGTCCGGGACTACGGCCTCGGGGCGGACACCGTCGGCCTCCAGGTCGCGCCGCTGGGCTACGACGCCTCCGTGCGCGACACCTTCGCCCCGCTGCTGGCCGGCGGGCGCCTGGTCGTCGTACCGCGCTCGGCGCTGCTGCGGCCGGAGGAGTTCGGGGAGGTGGTGCGCACCGAGGGGGTGAACACGCTGCTGAGCGTGACCCCGTCCTTCCTGTCGTTCCTGGCGGGGCAGCCGGACGCGGCCGCGCTGCTGGCGGGGCTGCGGCTGGTGGTCTCCAGCGGGGAGTCGCTGCGGCCGTTCCTCGCCGCGGGCGGCCGGGCGCTGGTGCCGGGCGCGCTGGTCAACCAGTACGGGCCCACCGAGTGCACGATGACCTCGACCCGCTACGCCGTCCCGGCCGAACCGGACCCGGTGGCCGATCTGATCGGCACCCCGATCGACGGGGTCGTCGTCCGGCTGCTGGACGAGGGCATGGCGGAGGTGGCCGAGGGGACCGTCGGGGAGGTCTACATCGGCGGGACCGGGGTGGCCCGGGGGTACCGGGGGCTGCCGGGCCGGACCGCCGAGCGCTTCGTGCCCGACCCGCTCGGGCCGCCCGGTGCCCGGCTGTACCGGACCGGTGACCTCGCCCGGCGCGGCCCCGGGGGGCTGAGCTACGTGGGGCGCGGGGACCGGCAGGTCAAGATCCGGGGCTACCGCGTCGACCCGGCCGAGGTGGAGGGCGCGCTGCTGGCCCACCCCGCGGTGACCGGCGCGGTGGTCACCTCCGGGACCGACCCCCGGGGGCGGGTGTTCCTGACCGCCCACGTCACCGGCGACGCCGGTGTTCCCGACGCGGTGCTGCGGGCCCATCTGGTGGCCACGCTGCCGCCGCACCTGATGCCGCGCCGGTTCGTCCGGCTCGACACGCTGCCCACCACCCGCGGGGGCAAGGCCGACCGGCGCGCCCTCGCCGAAAGCGGAGGCACCCGGTCATGAACGTGACCCTCAACACCCTGGGCCCGGCCGATGTGGACGCGGCCGCCGAACGGCTCGCGGGGTACGTACGGCGCACCCCGCTGCTGCCCGGACTGGGCGCGCCCGGGCGGCGGCCGCCGGACGGCTCGCTGCTGCTGAAGGCCGAACACCTGCAACACAGCGGCTCGTTCAAACTGCGCGGGGCCGCCAACGCGGTCCTGGCGATGGGCGCGGACCGGATCGTCACCGGTTCCTCCGGGAACCACGGCATCGCGCTGGCCCGGCTGGCCGCCCCGCTCGGGGTCGAGGTCACCGTGGTCATGGCGGCCGGGGCCAGTGCGGCGAAGGCCGCGCTGATCCGGGCGCTGGGCGGGCGGACCGTGTCCGTACCGGGCGGGGTGGCCGAGCGCGACCACCGGGCCCGGGAACTGGCCGGGGAGAACGGTGCGGCCTTCGTGCCCTCCTCGGACCACGAACTCGTGATCGCCGGGCAGGGCACGGTCGGGGCGGAGGTCCTGGCCGAGGTGCCCGACGTCGAAACGCTGTACGTGCCGACCGGCGGGGGCGGGCTGCTGGCCGGGGTCTGCCTGGCCGCGCACGGCCACCGGGTCAGGGTGGTGGGCGTGGAGCCCGCCGCGACGCCCCGCTACGCCCGTTCGCTGGCGGCCGGCCACCCGGTCCGGCTGCCGCCGAGCGACACCGTCGCCGACGGGCTGCGCGCCCAGCAGCCGGGCGCGGTCACCTTCCCGGTCATCAGGGACCGGGTCGACGACCTGATCGCCGTGTCCGACCCCGAGATCCTGGCCGCCGCGGCCTTCCTGCGGCGGCTCGGGATCGAGGCGGAACCCAGCGGGGCCGTGGCCCTGGCCGGGGCGCTGCGCGCCGGCCGGGGCGCGGGCCGCGCCGTCGCCATCGTGTCGGGCGGCAACACCACCGCGGCGCTCACCGCCGCCGCGGCCACCGAACCGTATCTGGAGGAGATCTCATGACCACGTCCGTGAACCCGACCCTGACCACCGCCGAGCTCACGGAGCTGGTGCTCGGCATCTACCGCGACACCCTGGGCGAGGAGTCCCTCGACGAGGACAGCGACTTCTACGAGTGGGGCGGCGACTCGCTGACCGCGTTCCGGATCACCGCGCGGATCGAGGAGGCCCTGGGCGTCGAGGTGCCGGTCGCCCTGGTCTTCGCCTACCCCTCGCCCGCCGACCTGGCGTCCGTCGTCGACGCCGACCTCGTCCGAGCGTGAGGGGCAGACCATGAGCGAGACGTATCTGCCGGGCGGCCGCTGGCGGCTGTGGGAGCAATTCGCGCTGCGCGGGCCGGGCTTCCCGGCCGGGGGCGTGCTGCGGCTGGCCCCGGCCGGGCTGGCCGGGGCGGCCGACAAGTTCCCGGAGGGCGAGCAGCTGTCCGGGGAGCGCTGGGAGGAGTTCGGGGCGCTGTTCGCCGACGCCGCGGTGGCCAACGCGCACGCCCTTCAGGACATCGCCCGGCTGCCCGCCTTCCGGGAGGCCGTGGCCTGGCAGAACCGGCCGGTGCTGACCTCCGGGATCGCCCCGTTCCTGAAGTGGACGCCGAGTGCGGCGGGCCGCACCAGCATGCCCCGCCAGCGCGAGGAACTCGTCGCGCACTACTGGCAGCGGTTCTGCGTCAAGAACGACACCATCGGCTTCTTCGGTCCCGTCGGCTGGGGCCGCTGGGACCTGGGGGCCGGCGGCCCGCAGGGCGTGGCCGTCGACCCCGGCACCGGGCTGATCGCCGACTCGCAGGTGTACTTCGCCAGCTGGGCCATCGACGCGCTCGCCGCGACGGTCGCGGCCGATCCGGAGCTGCGGGAGTGGGTGGCCCCGCGGCGGGTGCCGTTCGTCCGCCTCCGGGACGTCACCGACGGCGGGGACGACGGGGGCGACGAGGGCGCGCCGGGCATCGACGGCGCCGAGGTGCTGGTCCCGGGCCGGCCGCCGCAGCTCGCGGGGGCCGCGGCCGCGGCCGTACTGGCCCTGTGCGACGGGGTGCGGACCGCGCGGGAGATCGCGGACGCGCTGCCCGGCACCGACGTGCCGGCCGAGCTGACGGCCCTGGTGGCCCGCCGGTGGGTGGTCTGGAAGCTGGAGGTGCCGGCCGACGCCCGCCCCGAGCGCTACCTGCGGCGCTGGCTGGAGCGGATCGGGGACCCGGTGGCGCGCGAACGCGCCCTGGCCGCCCTGGACGTGCTGGAGCGGGGCCGCGACCTGGTGGCGGCGGCCGAGGGGTCCGAGGCCCTGGTGGAGGCGATGACCGCGCTGGAGGGCGAGTTCGTCGCCCTGACGGAGACCGCCGCCGTCCGCGAGAAGGCGGCCGGTACGGCGCCGTGCCGGGCGCTGGTGTACTCCGACTGCCGGCGCTCGGCGAGCGCCCGGCTGGGCCCGGTCGTGCACGAGGCCCTCGCCCCGCTGGCGCCGCTGCTCACCAGCGCCGGCTGGCTCACCACCCGGCTGGCCGCCGCGGTCATGGCCCGGGCGACGGAGGTGTACAAACGCCTCGCCGCGCAGGGGCCGGTGGACCTGGCCGCGTTCTGGTTCGCCTGCATGCCGATCCTGCACGGGGCGGCGCGCACCGAAACGCAGGCGCTGCAGCAGGAGTTCCGTGCGCGCTGGGCGGCGATCCTGTCGCCGCCCGCGGGAGCCCGCCGGGTCCAGGTGTCGCTGGCGGACGTCGCAGGGCCCGTGGCCGAGCACTTCGGCGCGGACTCCGAGGGCAGCGATGCAACGAGCGGCACGGGCGTGTCCGGTGGCTGGACGGCCGCCCGCTACCTCAGCCCCGACATCATGATCGCGGCGACCGGGGCGGACGCCGTGGAGCGCGGCGACTTCGCGCTCGTACTGGGCGAACTGCACCTGGCGGCCAACACCTTGGGCTCCTCGCTCTTCGTCCACCAGCACCCCGACGTGGCCGAGCTGACCGCGCTCACCGACCGCGACCACCCCGGTCCCCGGCTGATGCCGCTGCTGCCCAAGGAGCACCGCTCGCGGCTGTCCGTCCGTACCCGGCACGCCCTGGTGCGGCCGGAGGACTACCACGTCGCGCTCGTCGACTTCACCGCCGACCCGGCCCGGCCCCGTACGGTCCTCAGCGCCGACGTGACGGTCGTCCGGGGGGAGGACGGCCGCCTGGAAGTCGTCCTGCCGGACGGCGCGCGGTTCGCGGCCGTGGACGTGTTCGCGCACGTCCTGACGACGCTCGCGATGGACCTGTTCCAGATCCTGCCGGACGACGCCGAGCACTCCCCGCGGGTGACCGTCGACCGGCTGGTGGTGGCCCGGGAGACCTGGCGCCTGCCGCAGGACGGCATCGACTTCGCGGACGAGAAGGACGAGGCCCGCCGGTTCGTGCGGGCCCGGCAGTGGCGGGAGCGGCACGGGCTGCCGCGGTTCGTGTTCGTGGTCCTGCCGACCGAGACCCGGCCGTTCTACGTGGACTTCGACAGCCCGGTGTACCTCACCATCCTGGCCAAGGCGCTGCGCCGGATGGCCCGCAACGACCCGGACGGACGCGCCGTGATCACCGAGATGCTGCCCAGTCCGGAACAGGCGTGGCTGACGGACGACCAGGGCGCCGTCTACACCTCCGAACTGCGCTTCGTGGCGGTGGACGAGGGCTAGCAACGGTCTCTGCGACGCGCGACGGCGGCGCGCCCGGCACGCTCGACGTGTCCGGGCGGGGCCGCCGTTGCGCGTTCTACCCCCGGCGGCTGCGCGCGGGGCTGCGTCTTCTTCCCTACTGACGGACCGCTCCAACCAGCAGTGTTGTGGAAAACACCGCTTGGAGGCCCGCAGTGAAGGCATCGTTCGCGCAGCGCAGGCTGTGGTTCCTCGACCAGCTCACCCGAGGGTCCACGGACTCCTTGCTCCCCCTGGCGCTGCGGATCCGAGGCGCCCTCGACGTCCCGGCCCTGGAACGGGCCCTCACGGGCGTCGTCGCACGGCACGAGGTGCTGCGCACCCGGTTCACCGCCGTCGACGGGGAGCCCGTCCCCCGGGTCGACCCGGCCGGGGCGATCACCCTGGAGCCGACCGAGGCGGCCGACGCCGCCGAGGTCTTCGCACGGGAGCTGTCCCGCCCCATCGACCTGGCCACGGAGCACCCGCTGCGGGCCAGCCTCACCCGGCTCGGCCCCGAGGAGCACCTGCTCCTCGTGGTGGTCCACCACATCGCGGTCGACGGCTGGTCCTGGGCCGTGCTGCTGCGCGAACTGGACGCCGGGTACCGCGGCGAGGCCGTGGAGGCGCCGGCGCTCCAGTACACCGACGTCGCCGCCGCGGAGGCGGAGCGGCTCAGCGGCCCGCGCATGGAGCGGCTGCTCGGGTACTGGCGCGAGCGGCTGGCCGGGGTGACCCCGCTGGCGCTGCCCACGGACCGGCCGCGGCCCGCGTTCTGGGACGGCTCGGGGGACGTGGTCCGCTTCGAGCTGCCGGCCGAGCTGGTCGCCGAGGTCGACCGGGTGGCCCGCGAGCACCGCTCGACCCGCTACATGCTGCTGCTCGGCGTCTACCAGGCGCTGCTGGGCCGCTACTCCGGCCGCCACGACATCGCCGTGTGCACCACCCTCGCCGACCGGAGCCGGCCCGGCGTGGACGCGCTGATCGGCCCCTTCGTCAACACCATCGTGCTGCGCACCGACCTGTCCGGGGACCCGGCGTTCGGAGAGCTGCTGGCGCGGGTGCGGACCGGGGCCCTCAAGGACTTCTCGCACGCCGACGCCCCCTTCGACCGGGTGGTCGGCGAGGTGGTCACCGAGCGCGACCTGTCCCGGCACCCGCTCGCCCAGGCCTCCTTCACCCTGCTCAACAACGCCCCCGCGGCGGCCCGGCTGGCGGACCTGGACGTGGCGCTCGTCCCCACGCCGCTCGGCGGTACCGGGCTCGACATCTTCCTCGACCTGAGCCTGCGCGCCAACGGGAACATCGCGGCCCTGCTCCAGTACTCCACCACCCTCTTCCACGGCGCGACGATCGAGCGGTTCGCCGCCGGGTACGTCGCCCTGCTGCGCGCGGTGGTGGCCTCGCCGGGTGCGTCGGTCGCCGCGCTCGCCCGGGAGCTGGAGCCGCTGCCCGGCGGGGAGGCCCGGCGCCTGGTCGCGCTGGCGGCCGGCCCGGGGGCCGACGCGGCCGCGGCCGCCGCTCCCGCCGCGCCCTTCGCGGTGTCCGGCGCACCGGAGGCCGTGGCCCTGGTGTGCGGGGAGGAGTCCCTGACCTACGGTGCGCTGGACGCGCTCACCGGTGACCTGGCGGCGGCGCTGGCCGATGCGGGGGTGGAACCCGGTACCCCGGTGGGCGTGTGCATGCGGCGGGGGATCCCGTCCGTGGCGGCGATGGCAGCGATCTGGCGGGCGGGCGGCGTGTTCGTCCCGATGGACCGCCAACTCCCTCTGGAGCGGCTGCGGTTCATGGCCGAGGAGGCGGGGGTCGGGTGCGTGCTGACCGACGCGGCGACGCTCGGGACGGCGGAGGCGCTCGGCGCTCCCGTGCTGGCCGTGGAGAGCGTGCGGCCCGGCTCCGGCGCGGCGGCCGGTGCGCCGCGGCACACCCCCGATCCGCGGGAGCTCGCCTACGTCATCTTCACCTCGGGCTCCACCGGCCGCCCCAAGGCGGTCGGCGTGGAGCACGGCGCAATGGCCGCCCACGCGGCGGCCGCCCGGGCCGAGTTCGGGATCACCGCGGCCGACCGGGTGCTCGCCTTCTCCTCCTTCTCCTTCGACGCCTCCCTCGACCAGCTGCTGACGGCGCTGGGCTGCGGGGCGAGCCTGGTCGTCCGCCCCGACGAGCAGTGGCTGCCCGACCGGGTGGCCGGCCTCGTGGAGCGGTACGGGATCACGGTGCTGAACCTGCCGCCGACCTACTGGGCCGAACTGGCCTTCTCCCTGACCGACGGGTGCACCGCCGCCCTGGCCCCACTGCGCCTGCTGATCCTCGGCGGCGAGTCGATCCCGGCGGGAGCGCTGGCCGCCTGGCAGGCCCGGGTCCCCGGGGTGCGGGTGGTCAACGCCTACGGCCCGACCGAGACCACGGTGACCGCGACCGTCCACGACATCCCGGCCGCGGTCCCGGCCGCCGAAGGCGCCCCCGCGTCCCGGGTGCCGATCGGAGCGCCGCTCGGCGGGCGCCGGGCGTACGTCGTGGACGAGCGGGACGAGCTGGTCCCCGAGGGCGTCCCGGGCGAGCTGCTGATCGGCGGCCCGGAACTGGCCCGCGGCTACCTCGGCCGGCCGGCCCTGACCGCGGGGAAGTTCGTCCCCGACCCCTTCGCCGGAAGCGGCGGCCGGCTCTACCGCACCGGTGACCTGGTGCGCCGGCTGCCCACCGGGGAGCTGGAGTTCCTCGGCCGGACCGACGACCAGGTCAAGATCCGCGGCTTCCGCATCGAACTCGGCGAGGTCGAGTCCGTCCTGCTCCAGTGCCCGGGGGTGGTGGCCGCCGCGGTGGCCACCGGCTCGGACGCGCAGGGCGGTGCCACCCTGGCGGGTTACGTGGTGGGCGCCGACGGCCCGGTCCCCGCGACCGTGCTGCGCGCCTTCTGCGCGGAGCGGCTGCCGCACTACGCGGTGCCCGCCGACTTCGTGAGCCTCGACGCGCTCCCGGTGAACGCGTCCGGAAAGCTCGACCGGGCCGCGCTGCCCGCCGTCGGGCCGGACCGGGACCGCGCGGTGGGCGGCGCCGAGTTCATCGCCCCGCGCGACGAGACCGAACGGGTCGTCGCCGGGATCTGGGCCGAGGTGCTGGGCGTGGACCGGATCGGCATCGACGACGGATTCTTCGACCTGGGCGGCCACTCGCTGCTGGCGACGATGGCCGTCTCGCGGATCGCCGAGCGGCTCGGCCGCGAGGTGGAGCTGCGCACCCTGTTCGAGAACCCCAGCATCCGCGCCTTCGGGCCGCTGGTGGCGGCCGCCCGGCAGGCCGGTGCGAGCACGGTGGTCCCGGTGGACCGCTCCGGTCCGCTGCCGCAGTCCTTCGCCCAGGAGCGCATGTGGTTCCTGGACCGGATGTCGGACGCGGGCGACACGTACGTGCTGTGGTTCTCCTGGCGGATGCGCGGCGGCCTGGACCGGGCCGCCTGGCAGGGCGCCCTGGACGAGGTCGTCTCCCGGCACGAGGCGCTGCGCACGGCGCTGGGCGAGCTGGACGGGCGGCCCGTGCAGCGGGTGGTGGAGGGGATCGGCGTACGGCTGGAGTGGCACCAGGCCCCGCCGGGTGAGGAGTCCGTCCGGCTCGGTGAGGTCCGCGAGCGGGCCTTCGCCTTCGCGACGCGCCGGTTCAACCTGGAGCGCCCGCCGCTGCTGCGGGCCGGAGTGTGGGAGCTGGGGCCCGAGGACCACGTCTCGGTCATCTCGTTCCACCACGCGGCCACCGACGGCTGGTCCAAGGACATCATCATCGGCGAGCTGTCGGCCGCCTACCGGGCCCGGCTGGCCGGGGAGCCGACGGCCTTGGCGCCGGTGCCGGTGCAGTACGGGGACTACGCGGTGTGGCAGCGCGACCGGCTGACCGGGGAGGTGCTGGAGCGGCAGCTGGACTACTGGGAGGGCAACCTCGCCGGGGTGCCGGCGCTGGAGCTGGCGACGGACCGGCCGCGTCCGGCGGGCTGGTCGGGCCGGGGCGGCGCGGTCGAGGTGGACCTGCCGGCGGAGCTGGCGGCCGGGCTGGGCGAGCTGACCCGCCGGTTCGGGGTCAGCCGGTTCATGGTGCTGCTGGCGGTGACCCAGATCGTGCTGTCCCGCTGGTCGGGGCAGCAGGACCTGGCGGTGGGCACCCCGGTGGCGGGGCGCGGCCAGGTGGAGCTGGAGCGGCTGGTGGGGCTGCTGGTGAACACGGTGGTGCTGCGGGCGGACCTGTCGGGCGAACCCACCTTCGAGGAGTTCCTGGGCCGGGTCCGCGAGTCGGTCCTCGGCGCCTTCGACCACCAGGAGGTGCCCTTCGAACGGCTGGTGGAGCAGCTGCGGCCCGAGCGGGACCCGTCGCGCAACCCGCTCTTCCAGGTCATGTTCGACGTCCAGGAGAGCGCGACCGGCGGCCCGCGCGTCGAGGGGCTGGAGGTGGAGCACTTCGTCCTCCCCTGGCGCTCGGCGAAGTTCGACCTGACGGCGACCTTCCTGCTCTATCCGGACCGCTTCGCGCTGAACGTCGAGTACGCGAGCGACCTCTTCGATCCCGCCACGGTGACCCGGTTCGCCGGGCACGTGGGCCGGGTGCTGGCCTCGGCCGTGGCCGATCCGGGCCGCCCCGTGGCGCGGCTGGAACTCCTCTCGGCCGATGAGCGCGCGGAGCTGACCGCGGTGCCGGCCGGCGCGCCGACGGTGGCGCAGGCGCCGCCCTTCGCGGTGCGGGGCGAGGCCGACGCGGTGGCCCTGGTCTGCGGGGAGCGGACCGTGCGCTACGCCGAACTGGACGCCCTGACCGGCGGCCTGGCCGGGGCGCTGGCCGCGGCGGGGGCGACGCCGGAGACCCCGGTGGGGGTGTGCCTGCGGCGCGGTACCTGGTCGGTGGCGGCGATGGCCGCGATCTGGCGGGCGGGCGGGGCGTACGTACCCCTCGATCCGCACCTGCCCGAGGAGCGGCTGCGGTTCATGGTGGAGCAGGCCGGGGTGCGGTACGTCGTCACGGACGGCCCGACCGCCTCCCTGGCCGCGGCCCTGGGACGGCCGGTGCTGCGGGTCGAGGACGTACGGCCCGACCCGGACGGGCCCCGGTGCGCACCGGATCCCCGCGCCCTGGCCTTCGTCATCTTCACCTCCGGCTCCACCGGCCGCCCCAAGGCGGTCGGGGTGGAGCACCACGCACTGGCCGCGCACGTGCACGCCGCCCGCGAGCGGTTCGCCCTCACGGCGGAGGACCGGGTGCTGAACTTCGCCTCCCACTCCTTCGACGCCTCCCTCGAACAGATCCTGCCCGCCCTCACCACGGGGGCCGCGGTGGTGATCCGCCCGGACGAGGTGTGGACGGTGGAGGAACTCGCCGAGCGGGTGCGGGCGGAGGGCGTCACCGTCATGGAGGTCACGCCCAGCTACTGGGAGGAGATCGCCGCCCGCCTCGACACGGTGGCCGGGGACCTCAAGAGCCTGCGTCTGGTCGTGACCGGCGGGGAGGCCCTGCCCTCCGCGCCCCTGGCCACCTGGTTCGCCCACCTGCCGGACCTGCCCGTCGAGAACACCTACGGGCCCACCGAGTCCGTCATCTCGGCCACCTCGCACCTGGTCACCGGTCCGGTCGACGGCCGGGTGCCGATCGGCCGGGCCTGGGGCGGGCGGCGGCTGTACGTCGTGGACGCGCACGACGAGCCGGTGCCGGTCGGCGTACCGGGCGAACTCCTGATCGGCGGACCGGAACTGGCCCGCGGCTACCTCGGGCGCGGCGCGCTGACCGCCGAACGGTTCGTGCCCGATCCGTACGGCGCCGCGGGCGGCCGGCTCTACCGCACGGGGGACCTCGTGCGCCGACGGTCCGACGGGGAGCTGGAGTTCCTCGGCCGGACCGACCACCAGGTCAAGATCCGCGGGTTCCGCATCGAACCCGGTGAGATCGAGGCCGTCCTCGAAGCGCACGAGGGCGTGCGCGGCGCGGCCGTCCTGGTCCGCGAACTGCGCGGCGACCGGGCCCTCGTGGGCTACGTCGCCGGACCGGGCCTCGACGCCGACGGCCTGGCCGCGTGGTGCCGTACCCGACTCCCCGGCTACATGGTCCCGGCCGCCTTCGTGGTCCTGGACACCCTGCCCCTGACCGTGCAGGGCAAGACCGATACCGCGGCGCTGCCCGACCCCGAACTGCCCGCGCCGGCCGAGTCCGTGGCCCCGAGGACCCCGACCGAAGAGGTGACGGCCCAGATCTGGGCCGAGGTCCTCGACCTGCCCGCGATCGGGGTGTGCGAGGACTTCTTCGCCCTCGGCGGGCACTCCCTGCGCGCCGTCGCGGTGGCCTCCCGGCTCCGCGCCGCCTTCGACTGCCCGGTCCAGGTCCGTGACCTGTTCGAGCACCCGACGGTCGAGCTGCTCGCCGCACTGGTGGAGCGCCGGCTGTTCGAGGAGATCGCCGGAATGAGCGATGACGAGATCGACCTGTCCCTGACGGCTGACTTCTGAGACGAGATAGGACCGTATTCCCATGACCACTTTCCAGGTCGAAACCGCCCCCGTTCAGTCCGGACTCTCCGCCGCCGCCCGCGAGTTGCTGGAGCGCAGACTGCGCGGCCGGGCCGGTGCCGCGGCGGGCATCCCCCGCGTCGCACCCCGCCCCGAGCGCATCCCGCTGTCGGCCGCCCAGCAGGGCCTCTACTTCCTCCACCGGCTCGACCCGCAGGGCACCGAGTACCTGATGCCCGCCGCCTGGCGGTTCACCGGCCCCCTCGACCTCCTCGCGCTGGACGCGGCCGTCGGCGACCTGGTCGTGCGCCACGAGCAGCTGCGGGTGGTCTTCCCGGACGTGGACGGCGTCCCGGCCCAGGAGGTGCGGCCCGCCGAGGGCAGCGGCCTGGACCTGGTGGAGCTGCCCGCCGGGGCGGACGCCGCGGCCGTCGCCGCCGCCGTGCGGACGGTGGCGCTGCGCCCCTTCGACCTGACCGTCGAGCCGGGCTTCCGCGCCACGCTGGTGCGCGTCTCGGCCGAGGACCACGTGCTGGTCCTGGCCCTGCACCACATCGTGGCCGACGGCTGGTCCCTCGACCTCCTCATGCGGGACCTGCGCGCCTTCCACAGGGCCCGGTCCGAGGGCACCGCGCCGCCCGCCGACCCGGCGCCGATCGCCTACGTGGACTACGCGATCTGGCAGCGCGGCCGCGACGAGAGCGCCGACCTGGCCTACTGGCGCTCGGCCCTGGCCGGTCTCACCCCGCTCGAACTGCCCCTGGACCACCCGCGCCCGGCCACCCGCTCCTACGCCGCGGCCGTGCACACCGTCGACCTCCCCGAGGAGCTGACGGCGGCACTGGCGGAGGTGGGCCGGCGGACCGACACCACCTCCTACATGACCACGATGGCCGCCTTCCAGGCCGCGCTGGGCTTCCACAGCGGACAGGACGACATCGCGATCGGCACCGTCGTCGCCAACCGCGAACGGCCGGAGACCGAGCAGCTGGTCGGGTTCTTCGTGAACACCCTGGTCGTCCGGGCCGACCTGGCCGGCGACCCGACCGGGGACGAGCTGCTCGCCCGGACCCGGGACCGGGTCCTGGGGGCGCTCTCGCACCAGACGCTGCCCTTCGAGCGGGTGGTCGACGAGCTGAGTCCCGAACGGGACCTGTCCCGCAACCCGCTCTTCCAGGTGCTGTTCACGCACACCGGCGCCGAGCACGGCGACTACGCCCTGGGCGGCGCCACCGGCACCCCCTTCCCGATCGACCTGAGCACCGCCAAGTTCGACCTGACGCTGGACGTCCTGGACGACGCGGGCCGGCTCGGCCTGCGCTTCGTCTACCGCCCCGACCTCTTCGAAGCGGAGTCGATCGCCCGGCTGGCGGAGCACACCGTGGCGGTGCTGCGGGCCTTCACCCGCACCCCGGCCCTCCCGCTGAGCCGGATGGAGCTGCTCACGGCGCCGGAGCGGGCCGAGCTGCTCGGCCCCGACGGCCCGGCGAACCGGCCCGTGGCCCCGGCCGAGGAGGACGGCGCGGCCGCGGCGCCCCGGCTCGCCTGGGCCCGGCTGGCGGAGCACATCGCCCGGACGCCCGCCGCGGTGGCGGTCTCCGGGGGCGGCCGCTCCCTGACCTACGCCGAGCTGGACGCGGCCTCCCTGGCGCTGGCCCGGCGGCTGCGGGCCGCCGGGATCGGGGCGGAGTCCCTGGTCGGGGTGTGCCTGGGCCGGTCGGTGGACCTGGCCGTGGCGCTGCTCGGGGTGTGGCGGGCGGGGGCTGCGTACCTGCCGCTGGATCCGGCGCACCCGCGGGCGCGGCGGGAGTTCACCGTCGCCGACGCCGGGGTGGAGTGGGTCGTCACCGACGACACCGGGCGTGCGGCCGTGGAGGGGCTGGCGGTCGGGGTGATCCCGCTGACGGAGACCGGCGCCCCGGGCGCCCGCGACCTCTCCGAGCAGCCGGGCGGCGCCGGCGCCGTGGACCTCGCGTCCGTGGCCCCGGGGCCGGACTCGCTCGCCTACGTCATCTACACCTCGGGTTCCACGGGGCAGCCGAAGGGCGTCGAGATCACCCACGCCAACCTGGCGTGGCTGCTGGGCGCGGCCGACCACCACTTCGACTTCGGCGCCGACGACGTCTGGACCCTGCTGCACTCCCCCGCCTTCGACTTCTCCGTCTGGGAGCTGTGGGGTCCGCTGACCTCCGGCGGGCGGGTGGTGGTGCTGACCGAGGACGAGGTCCGCGACCCCGCCGCGGTGCACGCCGTGCTGCGCGACGAGCGGGTGACGGTGCTCAACCAGACCCCGGCCGCCTTCAAGGGACTGCGGGCCCACCTGGCGCAGCAGGGCGAGGAGTTCTCCGGTCTGGCCCTGCGGACGGTGATCTTCGGCGGTGACGCCTTCGACGCCCGGGACTACCGCGACTGGTTCGCCGCTCCCGCCGCCGGGCGGCCCGCGCTGGTGAACATGTACGGGATCACCGAGACCACCGTGCACGTCACCTACCGCCTGATCACCGAGGCGGACACGGTCTCCCCCGTGTACTCCCCGATCGGCCGCCCCCTCGCCGGCCAGCACGGGTACGTCCTCGACCGGTCCGGACGGCTCGCGCCCCGGGGCACGGTCGGCGAGCTGTACGTCGCGGGCGGCGGGGTGGCCCGCGGCTACCGCAACCGGCCCGAACTGACGGCGGAGCGCTTCCCCTCGGACCCGTTCGCCCCGGGCGCCGGCGCGGGTGGCGCCCGGATGTACCGCACGGGTGACCTGGTGCGGGTGCTGCCCGACGGACAGCTCGCCTACGCCGGGCGCGCCGACCACCAGGTGAAGATCCGCGGCTTCCGCATCGAGCCCGGCGAGATCGAGACCGCGCTGCGCTCCCTGCCCGGCGTGCGGGACGCCGCGGTGGTGGCCCGGCCCGACGCGCACGGCGGCGCCCGCCTGGTCGCCCACGTGGTGCTGACCGAGGGCCGCCCGCTGGACGCGCCCGACCTGCGCGACCGGCTGCGGCTGACGCTGCCCGAGTACATGGTGCCCGCGCTGTTCGTCCGGCACCCGAAGCTGCCGATCACCGCCAACGGCAAGGTGGACCGCAAGGCCCTGATTGCGGTGGCCGTCGAGGGGGCGGGCGCGCCCGCCGGACACGTCCCGCCGACGGGCCCGGCCGAGGAGGCGCTGGCCCGCATCTGGTCGGACGTACTGGGCGCCGAACGGATCAGCCGCACGGCGAACTTCTTCGACCTGGGCGGCGACTCGATGCTGGCGCTGCGCGTGATCGGTCAGGCCCGTTCCGCGGGACTGGGCCTCAGCGTCCCGGACCTCTTCCGGGCCCGCACCCTGGGCGACCTGGCCGCGCTGGCGACCGAGGCCGCCGAGGACAGCGGCCCCGCGCCCGTCGAGCCCTTCTCCCAGCTCGACCCGGCCGACGCGGCCCGGCTGCCGCAGGGCCTCGACGACGCGTACCCGCTGACCATGCTCCAGGGCGGCATGCTGCACGAGATGCTGGCCGACCCGAGCCGCGGCGCCTACCACAACGTCACCGACCTCAAGATCACCGTGCCGGAGGGCTTCGACCTCACCGCCTTCCAGACGGCGGTGGACACCGTCGTACGGGGCCACAGCATCCTGCGGTCCTCCATCGACCTGGTCTCCTTCTCCGAGCCGCTCCAGCTGGTGCACGCCACCGCCGCGCTCCCGGTCGGCTACAGCGACCTGCGCGCGCTCTCCCACAAGGAGCAGTGGGCGTCCGTACGGGCCTACGTGGAGGCCGAGTTCACCCGGCGCTTCGACCTGGCGGCCGCGCCGCTGGTCCGCATCCACCTGCACCGGCTCACCGACCACGAGCTGCGGCTCACGCTGACCGACTGCCACGTGGTGCTCGACGGCTGGAGCCTGACCTCGCTCATCGCGGACCTGCTCGACCTGCACCGGCAGGCCGTGGCGCAGGGCCGGACCCCGGAGCTGCCCCCGGCGCCCCCGTACGCCGAGTACGTCGCGCTGGAGCGCGCCGCGCTCGTCGACGAGGAGGGCCTGGAGTACTGGCGCTCGGCGCTGGCCGACCTCAGCCCGGTCCTGTTCACCCGGCGCGGCACGGAGGCCTCCGACAGCGGTCAGTTCGTCCACGAGGTGCGGCGCTCGTACGCTTCCTTGGCCGAGCCGATCGGCCGGCTGGCCCGGCTGGCCGGGGTGCCCCGCCGCACCGTCCTGCTCACGGCGTTCCACCACACCATGAGCCTGTTCGCCGAGCGCGACGGCTCCGCCGAGGGCCACTCGGTGGGCCTCGTCACCAACGGCCGACCCGAGGTTCCCGGCTCCGACCGGATGCGCGGCCTGTTCCTCAACACCGTGCCGTTCGGGGTGCGCCGCCCCCGGGGCAGCTGGCTGGAGTACCTCAAGGCGGCGTTCGCGGCCGAGCAGGAGATGCTCCCGTACCGCAGGGTGCCGTTGGCGCGGATGGCGCAACTGGGGTCCGGCGCTCCGCGCGTGGCGGACACCCTCTTCAACTACGTGAACTTCCACCGGCTGTCCGGGGACAGCTGGGACGACTCGCTGGAGATCGCCCGCACCGCGTTCCCGCTGATGCTCAACGCGAGCGTGGAGTCCCTCACCCTCGACGTCGACCCGGACTACCTGGCGCCCGCCACCGCCGAGCAGCTCGCCGACCTGATGTGCGGGGTGCTGAAGGCGATGGCCACGCGCCCGGAAGACCCGGTCACGGCGCCGGCACTGGCCGGCGAGGCGCGGATGCGGGCGCTGGAGGAGTGGGGCCGCGGCCCCGACCTGCCGAACACCTCGCTGATGTTCCACGAGTGCGTGGCCGAACACGCCGTGCGCACCCCCGGCGCGGTGGCCGTCCGGCAGGGCGACCGGGAGGTCACCTACGCCGAACTCGACGCCTCCGTGCACCAGCTGGCGGACCGGCTGCGCGCCCTGGGGGTCGGACCCGAGGTACCCGTCGGCATCTGCCTCGACCGGGGTCCGGAGATGGTCCGGGCCGTGCTCGGTGTGCTGCGGGCGGGCGGCGCCTTCCTGCCGCTGGAGTCCCAGCACCCCTGCGACCGGCTGAAGTTCATCGTCGAGGACAGCGGGATGCCGGTGCTGATCACCCAGTCCTCGCTGCTGGGGACGGTGCCCTTCGACGGCCCGACCCTGGTCGTGGACGATCCGGCGACCTGGGCGGAGCCCGTCGAGGTCCCGGCGCCGGGGCTCGCCGTCACCGCGGACAACGCGGCGTACGTCCTCTACACCTCCGGTTCCACGGGCAACCCCAAGGGCGTCACCATCGTGCACCGCAGCCTCACCAACATGCTGGAAGGGCAGCGCGACCTGTTCCCCGTGACCGCCGAGGACCGGGTGCTCCAGTTCGCCTCGCTCAGCTTCGACGTCTCCATCCTGGACCTGACCTGGGCCCTGGCGAACGGCGCCCAGCTGTGCACCCCGCCCCGGGAGGCGCTGCGCGCGGGGGCCGACCTGGCGAACACGCTTGTGGACTACGGGATCACCGTCGCGATGCTGGCCCCGAGCGCCTTGGCGGCCCTGGGCGAGGACCGCTTCCCCGCGCTGCGGATCCTCCAGGTGTGCGGCGAGGCCTGCCCGGCGGAACTGCCTCAGAAGTGGGCGCGCGGACGACGGTTCTACAACGTCTACGGGCTCACCGAGACGGCCGTGTGGTCGGTGTCCACCCTCCTCAAGCCCGACTGCAAGCGTCCGCCGATCGGCTGGGCGATCCGCAACACCCAGGTGTACGTGCTCGACGAGGACCTCCAGCCCGTTCCCGTCGGGGTGCAGGGCGAGGTCTACCTCGGCGGGCGCGCCATCGGCCGCGGCTATGTGAACCGCCCCGGCCTGACCGCCGCCGCGTTCGTGCCCGACCCGTACGGCGCCCCCGGCGCCCGGCTGTGCCGCACCGGAGACATCGGCGTCCAGCTGCCCGACGGCGCGGTGGAGGTCCTGGGCCGCCGCGACAGCCAGGTGAAGCTGCGCGGGTTCCGCATCGAATTGGGCGAGATCGAGCACGCGCTGCGCGAACTGCCCGAGGTGCAGCAGGCGGTGGTGCTGCTGCGGCGGGACCTCCCGGAGCCGGCGCTGGTGGCGTACGTGGTGCCCGAGGAGGGCGTGGAGCCCGTCGTCGAGCCCTTCCGCCGGGCACTGCGGGCCAAGGTGCCCGCGTACATGGTCCCCGCGCGGTTCGTCTTCCTCGACGCGATGCCGGTCAACAGCAGCGGCAAGGTGGACAAGAAGGCCCTGCCCCTGCCCGCGGCCGACCGTCTGGGCAGCGCCACCGAGTACGTCGCACCGGCCACGCCGGCCGAGATCGCGCTCGCCGAGGTGTGGCGCACGGTCCTCGGCATCGAGCAGGTCGGCGTCCACGACGACTTCTTCGCCCTCGGCGGCAGTTCGCTCTCCACCGTCCGGGTCTGCGCCCAGGCGGCCGCCCGCGGGCTGAGCGTCTCCGTACGGGACCTGCTGGAACTGCCCACGATCGCCCGGCTCGCCGCCCGCGCCACGGAAGCCGCGGAGCGCGCGGCCGACCCCGGGGCCGGGCAGGCCGCCGACGGTGCGAAGCCCGTCACCTCCGAGGTCCGCCTGCGCGAAGGCGAAGGCGACCCGCTGTGGTGCGTGCACCCCAGCGGCGGCAGCGGCGCCTGGTACGTGCCGCTCGCCCGGGCGCTGCCGCCCGGTCAGCCGGTCCGGGCCTTCCAGGCCCGCGGCCTGCTCGGCGGGGTGGACCCGACCACGATCGCCGGGATCGCGGCCAACTACGCCGCCGAGATCGCGGCCCACGGCGGGGAGGGCCCGCACGACCTGCTGGGCTGGTCCATGGGCGCCAACATCGCCCTGGAGATGGCCACGCAGATGCACGAGGCCGGTCACACCGTCGCACCGCTGACACTGATCGAGCCGCACCTGCCCCACCCCGCGGCCTGCGAGCGCCTCGCGGCGGTCGGCCGCGACATGGAGCGGGGGCTGCGGATGCGCGACCGCGTCCGGGCGCTGGCTCCTTCCCCGGAGCGGGACGCCGCCGCGGCCGAACTCACCACCCTGCTGCTGGGGGCCGGTATGAGCCCCGGCGAGGCGGCCCTGGTGGAGCAGGCCCCGATCGAGGTCTGGCACTCGCTGCTGACCGCCCTGTCCGCCTACGAACTGCGCCCCTACCCCGGCCACGTCCACCTGCTGGTGGGCAGCGCGGCCGCGGAACTGCCCGACGGCGAACCGATGCCCGGGCTGGACGTCGACTTCCGCACCTACGTCGAACGCTGGCGCGAGATCGCGCTCGGCGGACTGACCGTCCATGTCACCGAGGGTGACCACATGTCCATGATGTCCGAACGGCTGATGCACAAGACCGCTGCTGTGCTCGGCCGGATCCAGTCGGAGGAACGCCGATGACCGTCCTGACCACGAACACCACCACGCCCGCCGCCCCGAGCGCGCCCGCGGACCTCTCCGCCCTGGTGTGCCCGATGACCGGGCGGACCGCCCCGCCGGACCCGGCGGCCCGTACGGCGCCGCCGGCCCCCCGGGTCGCCCCGGTCCCGTCGGCCGCCTTCACCGAGCGGTACCTCCTCGACCCCGCCGTCAACGCGGACCCCTACCGGTACCTCAACTCCCTGCGCGACCACGATCCCGTGTACTGGTCCGCCATGCACCGGGCCTGGCTCGTCACCGGACACGGCCAGCTGATGCACTGCCTGCGCGACCCGGCGGTCTCGGCCGAGCGGGTGGGGCCCCTGATGGACGCCGTCCCCGAGGGCGCCCGGGAGGACACCGAACGCGCGTACTCGGTCCTGTCCCGCTGGATGGTCTTCAACGACCCTCCGCAGCACCGGCGGCTGCGCCAGGTGTTCCAGGAGCAGTTCTCCGCCCGCTCCATCGGCCGCTACCGGACGTTCGTGGAACGGGCCACCCGGGCCATGCTGGCCCGCCGCAGCGTCCCCGGCACCTCGGGCGACCTGCTCGCCGACATCGCCCGGCCGCTGCCGGCGCTGGTCTTCGCCCGCTGGCTGGGCGTCCCGCAGGCGCACAGCCCCTCGTTCTGGTACTGGAACGCCCGGGTGGGCGACCTGGTGCTCGGGGCCGCGCAGGAGGAACGCGAGTACCGCACCTCGCTCCAATCCCTGGTGAAGCTGGACGACTACCTCGCCGGTCTGGTCCGCGAGCGCCGGGCCGACCCCAAGGACGACCTGATCAGCTGCGTGCTGGCGGGCGGCCAGATCGGGAAGTCGGTCAGCGAGGAGGAGTTCGTCGGGATGCTGACCCAGATGGCCTTCGCCGGCGGGGAGACCACCAGCAACCTGATCGTCAACACCGTGCTCGCCCTGCTGCACCACCCGGAACAGCTGGCGGCGCTGCGCGCGGACCCGGCCCTGGTGCCGCTCGCCGTCGAGGAGGCGATGCGCTACGACGGCCCCTCGAAGATGTCGATCCGCAGCGCCGCCCGGGACTTCGAGCTCGACGGCCGCCCGGTGCGCGGCGGGGACCGGCTGTTCCTGGTCACCGCCGCCGCCAACCGGGACCCCCAGCGGTTCGCCGACCCGGACGTCTTCGACGTGGCGCGGGGCAGTGCCTCGCACCTCGGGTTCGGCCACGGCGCGCACTTCTGCATCGGGGCGGCGCTGGCCCGGCTGGTGGCCTGCGCGGTGGTCGGCGTCCTGGTGAGCGAGTACCCGGACCTGGCCCTGGCCACGGACGGGCACAGCTGGCAGCCCTCGCTGCTCAACCGCGCCCTGACGGCGCTGCCCGTCCACTACTGACGCGTGGCCGTCCGCCACCGCACCGCGGCCGCCCCGGCGGCCCGACGAAGGGTCCCATCATGGCCTCCACGCTGACGAGTGCGGGGACGCGGCTGCGCGCACCCGCCAAGCTGCCCTCCTTCCGGCTGCTGTGGCTGGGGCAGTCGCTGTCCCTGCTCGGGGACGGCTTCAGTTACATCGCCTTCTCCTGGATCACGCTGAGCCTGACGCAGTCCACCCTCACCCTCGGCTACGTCCTGGCCTTCCAGGCGGTGCCGCGGGCGCTGCTGACCCTGGTCGGCGGCTCGCTCAGCGACAAGTGGTCCCCGCGGACGCTGATGACGCTCTCCAGCTGGGCCCGCGCGGTGCTGATGGGGGGCGTCGGGCTGATCGGTATGACCGGGTCGCTGACGGTGGCACTCCTGTGCTGCGCCGCCGCCGCGTTCGGCGCGGTCGACGCGTTCTTCCAGCCGGCCCGGGCCTCGATCCTGCCCTCCGTGGTGGACAAGGAGCAGCTGGCCCCGGCCAACGCGCTGCTGGCGGTCGGCACGAAGGTGTCCTCCATCCTGGGCCCGGCCGTCGGCGGCATGGTGGTCGCCCTCTCGGACGCGCCCGTCGCCTTCCTCGTGGACGGGGTGTGCTTCGCCCTCTGCGGGCTGTGCGTCTCGCGGATCCGGACGGCCCCGGCGCCCGGGGCTCCCGGGGAGGCGGAGCCGGCGCCGGCCGCGCGGGAGGCCGGGGACTCGCTGCTCACCCGGATGCGGGCCGGGCTGCGCTACGCCATGGTGGACCCGCGGATCCGCTCCATCCTGGTCGTCGACACGGTGATGACCTTCTGTTACGCCGGTACCTTCACGGTCGGCTTCGCCACCCTCGCCAAGGTGGACCTGCACGGCGGCTCGGCGACCCTGGGCCTGCTCAACGGCGCCCTGGCGGGCGGGGCGATGCTCGGCACCCTGGTCGGCGGCTCGCTCAGCGGCCGGCCCCGGGTGGGCCTGCTGATCGCCGCGCTCGCCGGGTGGCTGGCGGTGGGCATGGGGGTGCTGGGGCTGGCGGACAGTGCGGTGGCGGCCTTCGTGACCGTCCTGGTGATGGGCTTCGGCATCGGGTTCCAGGGCGTCTTCGGCCTCAGCTGGATCCAGCGCACCATCGATCCCTCGGTGCTCAGCCGGGTGATCTCCATCGACATGGTCCTCGGCTACGCCATGGCGCCCGTCTCGCTGATCCTGTGCGGGGCCCTGGCGCAGGGCGGCAGCGGCCCGATGTTCGCGGTGTCGGGCGCCCTGCTCGCGCTGACGGCGGTCGGCCTGCTCAGCTCCAGGGCGGTGCGCACGATGCGCTGAGCGGGCCGGGCCAGGGGCACGGCACAGAATCCCCTACCCCCGCAGGGAGGCGGAGAGTTCGCACAGGGCCGCCCGGTTGCTGCGGCCGGTCTTGGTGCCGAGGCTGGCGATGTGCTTCTCCACCGTGCGGGGCGAGATGTAGAGGCGGTCGGCGATGTCCTTGTTCCCCAGCCGCTCGGCGAGCAGCCGGAACACCTCGTACTCGCGGACCGTGACCCCCTGGGTGCGCAGGACGTCCGGGATGTTGCCCGAGCCGGAGCGCCGCTGGGCGACGGGGGCGCCCATCCGGCGCAGCGCGGCCCGGCAGGCGTTGGCGACGGGGGCCACCGACTGCTGGTGGAAGTGGAGTTCGGCCCGGCGCAGCCAGGCCACCGGCTCGCCCCAGCCGTCCTCGTGGGCCGCCTCGGCGATCAGCCGCAGGCCCAGGTGGAGGGCGGTGGCGTAGGGCTCCGCGGTGCGCAGGGCCTCGTTGACGGCCGCGGCCGCCAGGTCGGGTCTTCCTTCCCGGCCGAGCAGGACGGCGCCCGCGAAGTGCACGAACTGCCGGTTCCAGCGCATCCGGCCGGGGGCGGTGGCCGCGATCTCCTCGTACGGGCCGCGGCCCGCCTCGCCGGAGAGCACGTCCAGGAGCAGCCCGATGCCGTAGCGCCCGCTGAGGTAGTAGGTGCTGGGGTTGGTGTTCTCCAGCTCGGCCACGGTGTGCAGTTCGCGGACCGCGGCCGGCCGGTCCTCCTCCAGCAGGGCGCAGAACGCGCGGGCCAGGCCCCGGGTCAGCGGCTCCTCCTGGGAGCCGCTGCCGTCCCACTCGGCGAAGGCGTCCAGCGCCCGTTCCATGTCCGCCCGGTCGCCCTGGTGCGCCGCGAGGGTCGCCTTGGCCATCAGGACGTAGCGGGTGGCCGGGGCCAGGCGCAGCCGCTGGACGACGGCCAGGCACTCCTCGGCGCCCTGCGCGGCGGCGGTGAACTCGGCCCGCAGCGCCGCGTCCAGGATCATGATCCCGTCGATGGTGTACACGATGGTGGCGGAGCCGAGCCGCTGGGCCTCGCCGCGCGCCGCGAGGAGGGGGATCGTATTGCCCTCGGTGAGCCAGTTGTTCCCGCCGATGCGGGTGAGGGCGTACATCCGCTGGAGCGGGAGCTGGTGCTGCTCGGCGGTGTGCAGGGCCGATTCCAGCAGGGCCGTGGCCTCGTCGAAGTCCCGCTCGCGGGCGAGCGTGGCGAGCAGTTCCCAGGCCTGGCAGACCACCGTGGGCAGACCGTGCCGTTCGGCGGCCTGGAGCGCCGAGTAGGCGAGCTTCTCGGCCTGCTGGGTCCGGTCCGGGCCGGGGGTGTCGAGGGCCAGGTAGGCGGCGGTGACGTCGATGGAGGCGGTGCCGCATTCGTCGGGCTGCTCCCCGAGCAGGGCCCTGGCCTGGGCGATCTGGCGGTTGCCGTCCTCCCAGCGCCCGGCGGTGTGGGCGACCTTGGCGAGCCGGGTGTGCAGGGCCGCGAGGCGCTCGGCGCTCAGCCCGCTGCCGCCCAGGGTGTGCAGGTTCTCGGCGAAGCCGAAGGCCTGGGCGAAGTCGCCGGCTTCGGCGAGCGCGGGCAGCAGGGCCTCCAGGGCGGCGGTACGCCCCGCCGCGTCCCCGCTGGCGGCGAGAAGCCGTTCGGCCCGGCTGAGCAGGGTGACCGCCGAGCCGATGGCCCCGGCGCCCAGCGCCCGTAGCCCGGCGACGGTGAACAGCCGTCCCGCTTCCGCGTCGTCACCGGCCTGCGAACGCAACTCCGCGACCAGCGGGCACCATTCGCCCTCCAGCTCGGGGTAGAGCGCCTGGACCGCGTCGGCCGCGCGCCCGGACATCTCCGCGCGGTTGGTGGGCGTGAGCTGGGTCAGCAGTGCCTCGGCGGTCAGCGAGTGGCGGAACGCGTACCAGTCGGGGGCCGGTTCGTCATGCACGACGAGCTGCGCCGCCACGCCCGCGTGCAGGTGGCTGAGCAGGCTGCGGTCGTCGATGCCGGTCATCCGCTGGAGCACGGTCAGCGGGAAGCGGCGGCCGATGACGGCGGCGGCGGACAGCAGGGTCAGACCCTGGGGGGCCAGCCGGTCGACGCGCCGCAGGATGCCGCGCGCGAGGGCGGTGGAGACGTCGCTGCGCAGGTCGCCGACGACCCGCCAGCCGTCCTCGGCGCGGACCAGGGCGCCGCTGCCGATCATCCCCTGGAGCAGTTCTTCGACCAGGAAGGGGCTGCCCGCGCTGTCGTCCCAGAGCCGGTCCAGGGCCGCCTCCGGCACCCCGTCCGGTTCGGTGTCCAGCTGCGCGGCGATCACGGCGCGCACCTCGGGCCGGGTCAGCGGCGCCAGCTGGAGGACGGTTCCCACCCCGCGGCGGCGCGCCGATTCGGCCATGTCGAGGGCGTCGCAGGATTCGGTGCGGATCGTGGCCAGGAGGACCACGTTGGTGTATTCGAGGTTGTCCACGAGGTACTCGACGACCGCGAGGGTCTCGGGGTCGGCGTCGTGCAGGTCCTCCAGCAGGAGGAGCTGGCCGTCGTCCCGGCCGGTGGCGATGAGCAGCCGCAGCACGGCCTCGCCGAGGATCACCATCGAGCTGTTGTCCTGGGCGTCGCTGCTCCAGTCCGGGATGATCCGGCCCAGCGCGGGCCGGTAGGGCCCGAGCGGCAGGTCGTCCAGGGACGGGCCGCCGGGCGGCCCGCCGCGGAACAGCGCCATCAGCGCTTCGGTCAATGGCCGGAAAGGCACTGTGGGGCCGGTGGTGCTGCTCCGGCCCCGCAGTGCCCGCATTCCGGCGTTGAAGGCCATTCCCACGGCCTCGGCGGCGAGCCGGGACTTGCCGATGCCCGCCTCGCCGACCAGGAAGACGACCCCGCCGCGTCCGTCCCTCGCCTCGGTCAACGCCTGCTTGATCTCCAAGAGTTGTGAGTCACGACCGATGATGTACCGCGCACGGGAACGCATGAGCGCAAATCTAGTTCATACGTACGGTCCGCAGTGCACCGAAAGTCGGCCTTTCCCACGTGCCGGACTCCGGAATCCGGGCGCGGACAGGGGTCCTACCAGGTGACATTGGGGGCCGAGACGCTGGTGTCGATCTGGCTCAGCGCGACCACGAGGCCGCTGGTGAGCACGAGACCGGCCAGTGCCCGCGCCCGCGCGCACGCCGTGTTGCGGCCCGACAGGGTGATGCCGCCCGCGGGGTCCCCGGCGGGAACCGCGGTGGTGGCGTCGACGGCGTCGGTGGTGATGTCCGCGGCGGTGGCGTTGACCTGGAGCTCCTGCATGGTGGTGAGTCCCTTTCTCGGAACCTGAAGTGGAGTGTGGTCTCGGACTGCGGTGAGGAGGTGCGGCGAAGCGGGCGGGCGGTCAGTGGAGCAGGAGGACGGACGGGACCGTCTCCGGGAAGCCCAGCCTGAGCAGGGCGTATCCGATGCCGGACAGTCCGGTGAGGAGTCCGGGTGAGGGGACGTGGTCGGGGGTGCCGCAGCGGTGGCCGTGGTCCTCGAGGCGGCCGAGGACCTGACCGGCCCGGTGGGTGAGGGCGGTGGCGGCGCCGGCGTGGCCCTGCCCGGCGAGGACGCTGAGCAGCTCCAGGGAGCCGAGCGTGCCGTGACCGAGGCTGAGGTCCCCGAACTCGGCGGCCTCCGTGGAGGGGCCGCCCTCGGCGGGATCGCTCAGCAGGGCCGCGCACCAGGTCAGTTCGGCCTGCGGGACCGGCCGGCCGGCGCGGGCCAGCGCGTCGGCGGCGGCGAGCGCGGTGCCCGCCAGTCCGGAGTGCCAGCCGAGGTCGGCGGGGCGGCTCAGCGCCGCGTCCAGTGCCGGGCGCAGCAGGGCGGCGCCGGTACGGGCGTACGCCTCGGCCCGCGCGGCGCCGGTGGCCCCGGGGCCCCGCTCGGCCTCCGCGGCGGCGTAGCGGAGCAGGGCCCAGCCGATGCCCGCGTCCCCCTGGGCGAAGCCGGGGTCCGCGGCCGCCGCCCCGGCGGGCCGGGCGAGAAGCGCCTCGGCGTGCTCCCGCAGCCGGTCGGCGAGGGCGCCGGCCAGGGCGGCGGCGCCGGGCATCCCGGTCAGGCGGTGCACGGCGACGGTGGCGGCCAGCGCTCCGGCGAGTCCGTCGGCCAGGTCGGCCGGGCCGTCGGGGGCCGCTTCGACGGCCAGGGCGAGGGCGGTGAGCGCGGCGGGCAGACAGGCCCGCAGCGGGCCGGCTCCGGTACGGCCGGCCTCCGCGCCCCCGTCACCGTCGTTGTCGCCGTCGTCCAGCAGGGCGGCCAGCCGGGCCACGCTGTAGACGATGCCGCCGAGTCCGTTGAGGGCGCCCGGTCCGACGGCGGCGCTCAGCTCCGGGGCGGCGGCCAGTGTGGCCAGCAGCTCCGGCAGCGGGGCGGCGGCCTGCCGGGCCAGCGCGGTGTAGCGTCCGGCGCCGGTCAGCGCGCCGAGCTGGGCCAGGAAGAGGGCCACTCCGCAGTAGCCCTGGGCGAGTCCGCCGCCCATCGGCAGGACGGCCCAGTGCTCGCCGGAGACCTGCTCCAGGCCGAGCCAGTTGACCCGGCCGTCGCCGTGTACGGCGCGGGCCGCGATCTCGTCGGCGATCCCGCAGGCGGCGGTCAGCAGCCGGGAGGGCTCGGGTGCGACGGCGGGGGCGAGGTGCCCGGCCAGCGCCGAACGGGGGCGGCCCCCGGTCAGGTTGGCACCGGTCACCGCGAGCGTGGCCGAGATGATCCACTCCTGGTCGTGCCGGTCCACCTCGCCCATCGCGGCGATCTTGTCCAGCGCCGTCCGCAGGCTCGGCGCGGGCAGCACCCCCTCGACGCACGTGCCCCGGGAGGTCCGCACCACGGCGTCGGCGGGGTGGTGGAAGAAGAGCGGCACGTCACCGGCCCACAGGTCGGCGGTCTCGTCCTCGATCAGCCGGCGGCGGGCCGGGTCGTTCTCGGATTCGGCCCACAGGACGGCGAACAGCGCGTCCCGGGTCAGCGCGTCGCGCAGCACGTCGGGGTGCGTCGACTCCTCCAGGAGGGTCGTGTACAGCCGGGTGGCGCGGGCGATCAGCCGGCCCGGGCTGGTGGCCCAGCGGGCGAGCAGCCCGTCCTCGCCGAGGAGTTCGGCGCGGTGCGCGGTGATCGCGTCGTAGCCCGCCCGGAAGCCTTCGAGCAGCGCGGCCCGGTGGTCCCCGTGGCCGGCGGCCGGGTCCCGCGGGGCGGGCCGGTTCTGCCCGGCCGGGGTCTCGATGCGACCGCGCAGTACGCGCATCTCGTCCGTTCCGGCGCCTTCCCAGCTCATTCCGTCGCTCGGGTAGGAGCCGCCGTGGCCGCCGCCGAGGGCGGAGATGTCCATGGCGCCGTGCTCGCCGATCAGCAGGCTCGGCAGCAGGCAGGTGCGGTGGACCGAGGCGGCCAGGGCCGCCGCCGCGGGGTCGGAACCGCAGGTCACCGCGGCGGGCAGGCCCGCGTGGAGCAGGGTCTCGGCGTCCACCAGGACCGGCTGGTCCCGGCAGGCGATGACGTTCTCGTAGTGCATGTCCACGCCGTCCACCGCGTACAGCAGGGCGAGCAGCGCGCCTTGGCGGCGGTAGAACCGGTCCAGCTCGGTGGCCGAGGAGCACCAGGCGTGCTCGATGAATTCCAGCCAGCCGTATCCGGGCCGGCGCACCGAGCGGGGGGTCCGCAGGCCGAGGCCGGCGACCTTGCCGTTGGTCCAGGCGACCGCCTGGTCGAGGAGGGCGTGCTGGTCGAGCGGGCGGGGCTTGTAGACGACGGTGGCGCCGTCGGCGAAGCGCAGCAGGGCGACGGAGCGGTTGCCCTGGTGGACGTCGCCGCGGCCGAGGTCGATCCGTACCAGCGGTCCCGGCTCGGCGCCGCCGAGCAGGCCGCGGACGAGGGCGGCGCGGTCGGCGGTGTAGCGCCCGACCAGTTCCACCGTCGCGTCCGTGGCGTGGATGCAGGACTGGGCCAGCATCCGGGCCAGCACCGGGTAGCCGGTGAAGAGCGCGGCCAGGCCGTCGCGGGTACCGAGCCCGGCGAGGAAGTCGGCGAACCGCTCCCGCGAGGTCTCCCCCGACAGCTGCCCGGCGGTGCGCGCCGCGTGCAGTTCCCGGACCAGGGTCCGGGCGGACTGGCGGATCAGCCGGTCGCCGAGCCAGCCGGTGAAGGCGGCCCGCACCGGGGCCAGTTCCGCCTCGGGCAGTTCGATCCGCGCGGCCGCCTCGGCCCAGGCGGCCTCGGTCAGCGGGCGCAGTGCGGGCAGGAACACCGCGGCGCCCTCGGCGCCTTCGGTACCGGCCGGCCCGGCGGCGGTCGCTTCCCGCCCGGCGGGGGCCGCGGCCACGATCCGTTCGGCGTACCCGGCCCACTCCGGCTTCCCGGCGCGGGCGGCCAGCTGCCAGGACCGCTCCGCCGCGAGGGCGTACCCGGTGTCCTCGGTGGCGCCCAGGCTCGCCATCCGGGCCGCGAAGCCCTCGGGGTCCCCCAGGGCCCACGAGGCGGGCCGGGTGTGGGGGGCGGCGGGCCGTGCGGATGCGGGGGCATCCGGGGCGGCGAGCCGCTCCCGCAGGTTCAGGGCCTGCGCCCACCAGGAGTGGGTCAGGCCGCCGACCTCGGTTTCTGCGGCGGTGGCGGTGTCAGTCACAAGAAGAAAACTCGCAGAGGCCGCCGCCGGGCACATGGGGGGTCGTCCCCCATATTCCGCGCGGCCGCCCCCACCACCCCCCGTACGCACCGGCCGGCCCCCGCCGCCGCGGGGCCCGGCCCCGGCCCGCGCACCCCGTGCGACCCGCCACGACGCCCCGCCGGGGCGGTCCGGGCAGCGTCCTTCACCGGATCCGACGCTCGTGACGCCGGGCCTTCACAAATGTGGGGGCCGGGGCCCGATGCCCCCACCGGGGGGCCGCCCCCACTCTGGGAACCAGCGCCCCTTCCGCCGGCCGACACCCCGGCAGGCGGATGACTTTCGGAGGACCCGGTGGGAGAACCCGTCCCTGTCAACGTCGTCGCACTCGATCCGGTGCTGGAAGCCGGTACCAAGAGCGCCCTGCTCGCCTGCCCCGAGGTGGCCCTGGCCGCTCCGGGCGGTGAACCCCGCGTCGTGGTCATGACCGTGGACCGGATCGGCCGTACGGAACTCGACGTACTCCGCTCGATCCGGGACACCCCGTCCCGGCCCGACGTGGTGCTCGTGGCGGGCGAACTGGAGCCCGCCGACGCCCTGCACGCCATCGCGGCGGGGGCCCGGGGGCTGCTGCGCCGCCGCGAGGCGGATCCCGTCCGCCTCGCCCGGGCCGTGCGCGCCGCCTCCCGCGGTGACTGCACGCTGCCGCCGGACCTGCTGGACCTGCTGCTGGAGCACGCCGGTGCCAAGGGCGCGGCGGCCGACGCGGTGGCCGGCCCCTGGGACGCGGCCGGGCTCAACGACCGGGAGCGGTCCGTCCTGCGGATGGTCGCCGACGGCCACGAGACCAGTGAGATAGCCAAACGACTCTGCTATTCACCCCGGACGGTGACCACCGTGGTCCACGACATCACCCAGCGGTTCCGGCTCCGCAACCGCGCCCACGCGGTGGCCTACGCCCTCCGGGCGGGCATGCTGTGAGCGCCGTCGCCGCACCGCCGCGCACGTCGGCCCGCGGGGCCACCCGCCCGGCCACCAGGGAAGGGTCCCTCGAAGCGGTCCTGGAAGCGGGCCGGCTGAGCCGGATGCTGGCCCAGGTCGCCACCGGCCTCGCACCCGCCCCCGAACCGGTCCCGGACACCGTCGAGATGCCCTACCCGGACCTGGTCCGGCTGCTCGGCGGCCACACCGCGCTGCCCGCCCCGCGCCCCGAACCGACCGAGGTGGCGCCTCACTTGACGGCCCGCCAGACCTCGGTACTGGCCCTGATGGCGGAGGGCCACGGGAACGCCGTGATCGCGCGCACCCTGTCCTGCTCGGAGCACACCGTCAAGAACGTCATCTACGAGCTGATGTCCCGCCTGCACGCCCGCAACCGTTCGCACGCGGTGGCCTGCGCGGTCCACCACAGCCTGATCTGAGCGGACGCGCGCGCCGCTAGCGGCGCGCGTCGCGCGAATTGCCGAACAGGATCCGGTAGGCGACGAGCAGGACCAGGGACCCCGCCACCGCCGCGCCCCAGGTGGGCAGGTCGAAGAACTCGTTCCGGACGGGCCGGTCGAGGAACTTCGCCGACAGCCACCCGCCGATGAAGGCACCGGCGACCCCGATCAGGGTGGTCCCGATCAGACCTCCGGGGTCGCGACCGGGCAGCAGGACCTTGGCGATGCCTCCGGCCAGCAGCCCCAGGACGACCCAGCTGACGATCCCCATACCCGCTCACTCCTCTGTCCCGCCGGGCCGCACCCGTCGTCGGTGTGCGCGCTCACCAGGGAGGACGCCGTGCGGCCCGAAATGGTTCTCGGGGCGGACCCGCACGGTCCGGATGAGGAGGTCACAGGGCTGCGCGGACCCGAACCTTGGCGGGGCTATGCCGTCAAGTGGCCGGAAGAGCACAGTCGTCGGGCAGGCCGGGCACGAGTGCCGCGCACCCGCCCCGCTCCTGCTCCTCCCCGTCCCGCGCACTCCGTCACGCAGCGAGGCACCCATGACACTGCCCGATCCGTCCGGCCCGGCCGCCCTCACCCACGTCCTGGTGGGGTACAGCCCGGTGATGCTCGGCAAGCTGGACGCCCTGCTCCCCGAGAACTCCGTCCTGGTCGTGGAGGAGCCCGCCGTCATCGCCGCGCGCGGCATCGACGGCCTGCCCGCCGCGCACCGCTGCGTGGGGGCGCTGCTCGGCGCGCCCAGCCAGGACGAGGACAACCCGCACCGGATCGTCGCCGCGGTCCCCCGGCCGCCGAACGCCCGCGCGGTCGTCCCGGTCGTGGAGTACGGCGTGGTGGCCGCCGCGGCCCTCGCCGAGGCGTGGGGGCTGCCCGGCGCGGGTCCCAAGGCCGCGCGGATCCTGCGGGACAAGGCCCGGCTGCGGGCCGCGGTGGACGGTACGGACCTGGACCAGCCAGCCTGGCAGCGGGCCCGCGGCCCCGAGGACGTGAGCGCCTTCCGGGCCCGGTACGGCGGGGCGTGCGTGCTCAAACCCGCGGGCCGCCAGGCCAGTCTCGGCGTACGCCTGCTGGGACCGCACGACGACAGCGCCGCGGCCTGGGCGCACACCACGACCGCCGACGAGCCGTCGCTGCACGCCGGTTACCCGGACGCGGCGCGGTACCTGGTGGAACAGCGGCTGTACGGGCCGGAGGTGAGCGTCGAGGCGGTGGTCCACGAGGGCATCGTCGGCTTCACCAACATCACCGCCAAGCTGGTCCAGGACTCGGGCCACCCCGTCGAGACCGGGCACACCGTGCCCGCCGCGCTGCCCCCCGCGCAGGCCGACGCGCTGCGCGGCGCGGTGGCGGTGCTCGTCTCGGCGACGGGCTTCCGCTCGGGCGTGCTGCACTCGGAGTGGATCCTCGACGACGGCCGCCCGCACCTGGTGGAGTGCGCGGCCCGGCTGCCCGGCGGCGGGATCACCGCGCTGATCGACCTCGCCTACGGGATGGACATCCTGGCCGCGCTGCTGGGCGTCCTGGACGGCGGCGCCGCGACACCGCAGCGCCCGCCGGTGCTCGGCGCGGCCGTACGGTTCCTGATCGCGCCGGTCGGCCCGGTGGAGGCGGTGGACGGCGCCGACGCCGCCCGGCGCGCCTTCGGGGTGGAGGAGGTGCACGTCGCGGTGGCCCCCGGCGACGTGGTCCGGGCCGTCACCAGTTCCTGGGAGCGGGCGGGATACGTCATCGCCACCGGGACGGACGCGGCGGCCGCGGCCCGCAACGCCGAGGACGCCGCCGCCCTGGTCTCGGTGCGCACGGCCGGCAGCGGCGGCGGTGCGCGATGAAGCGGATCTCGCTCACGGACTACGTGCCGGCCACGGCGGCCGGCCGGACCTTCGCCCTGACCTCGCTGATCAACGCGATCGGCACCGGCCTGTTCCTCGCCGGGTCGACGGTGTTCTTCATCCGCTCGGTCGGCCTCTCCTCCACCCAGATCGGCGCCGGACTGGCAGTGTCGGGGGTCGTGGGCTTCCTGGCCACCGTCCCGATCGGCGCGCTCAGCGACCGGATCGGGGCCCGGCGCACGCTGATCGCGCTCCAGGTGTGGCGGGCCCTGTGGTTCGTGGCGCTGGCGTACGTGCACGGTTTCGCCGGGTTCCTGGTGGTGTCGTCCTGCCTGGCGGCGGCGGAGGGCGCGACCCAGCCGATGACGCAGGCGGTGGCCTCCGACACCACCGAGGAGTCGGACCGCACGCGGACGATGGCGATCGTCCGCACCGTGCGCAACATCGGCTTCTCGGTCGGCGCGCTGCTGGCGGCCCCGCTGCTCGCCGCCGACAGCACGTGGGCGTACCGGGGCATCGTCCTCGGCAACGCGGCGGCCTTCCTGGTCTCGGCGGTGATGCTGGCCCGGCTGCGGCTGGTGCGTTCCAGCGCGGCCGCCCGCAAGGTGGGGCCGCTCACGGCGATCCGGGGCTTCCGCGACGGGAGGTACCTGGGGCTGGCCGGGCTGGCCGGGGTGCTCAACCTGCACACGACGCTGCTGTCGGTGGGGCTGCCGCTGTGGGCGATGACGGCCACGGGGGTGCCCGCCGGGTTCGTGCCGGTGCTGATCCTCGTCAACACGGCGCTGTCGATCACGCTCCAGGTACCGGTGTCGCGCGGGGCGGAGCGGCCGGGCGGCGCGGCGCGGGCGCTGCGGCTCAGCGGTTTCGCGCTGGCCGCGTGCTGTGCGGCGCTGGCGGCGGCGCACGGCCCCTCGCCGCTGCTCGCGGGGGCGCTGCTGCTGCTCGCCTGCGTGGCGCTGACCTTCGGCGAGATGTGGCAGGCGGTGGGCGGCTGGGACCTCAGTTACGCGTTCGCGCCCGAGGACCGCCGCGGGATCTACCTGTCGGTGTTCAGCCTGGGCAACTCCGGGCAGCGGATCGTGGGTCCGGCGCTGGTGACCGGGGTGGTGATCGCGACGGGGGCGGTCGGATGGGCCGCGCTGGCCGTGGTGTTCTGCCTGGCCTCGGTCCTCGTACCGCCGGTGACCCGGGCCCTGGAGCGGCAGCGCGCGGAACAGGAACGGGAACGCGAACGAGCAGGGGAACCGGACGGGATGCGCGCAGCGAGCGAAGGGGCAGTGGCGTGAAGGATCTGCTGGTGGTCGGGGTGGGCACGATGGGACGCCCGTACGTCGAGGCGGCGAGGCGGCTCGGTCACCGGGTCCGCGCGGTGGAGAACGCGGCGCTCATGGGCGGCCGTGCGGCCGAGGAGGGCGTCACCTACTACCCGGTGTCGGGTTCGCTGGACGAGTCCTGGTTCGCCGGGGTCACGGCGGCGCTCGCGGACCGCGCCCCCGACGGGGTGCTCGCCTTCGCGGAGGCCAACGTGACGGCGGGCGCGCTGGCGCAGGAGCGGCTCGGGCTGCCCGGTCCGTCCCTGCACGCCGCGGTGATCTCCCGCAACAAGGCCCTCCAGCGCACCGGGTTCGGGGCGTACGGGGTGGCGCAGCCCGCGTTCCTGCTGGCCCCCGACCTGCACGCGGCCCGGGAGTGGATGCTGGAGCGGCTGCCGGTGGTGGTCAAGCCGCTGTCCCTGGGCGGCAGCGAGGGCGTCGAACTGGTGACGAGCGCCGCGCAGGCCGAGGAGATCGTCGCGCGCCGGGGCGGCGAGGGGAAGATCCTGGTCGAGGCGGCCGTGAGCGGCCCGGAGTACAGCTGGGAGGCGCTCGTCCACGAGGGCGAGGTGCTCTTCGCCAATGTGACGGAGAAGGAGACCACCGCCCCGCCGTACTTCGTGGAGCTGTCGCACCGCTGCGGGTACGCCTTCGCGGATCCGCAGCTGGCGGCGCGGGTGGACGAGCTGACCGCGGGGGTGCTGCGGGGGCTGGGGATGCGGACCGGGCTGGTGCACCTGGAGTTCCGGGTGGGGCTGGAGGGTCCGGTGCTGATGGAGGTGGCCGTCCGTACCCCCGGGGACTTCCTCGCCGAGGCGGTGGGCCTGACGTACGGCTTCGACCTGCACGAGGCGGTGGTGCGGCTCGCGCTCGGGGAACCGCTCGGCGGTCCGCTGCCCGCGCTCCCGGTGGCCTACGCGGCGACGTACTTCCCCACCTGCGCCCCCGGCACGATCACGGCGGTCGACGGCCTGGCGGAGATCGCCGCGCACCCGGCGGTCGTCCGGGTCGGGCTGCGCAAGGGGGTGGGCGACGTGGTGGGCCCGCTCACGTCCTCGTCCCAGCGCCTGGGCCACATCCTGGTGAAGGCCGGCTCGCCCGCCGCGCGCGAGGACGCCCTGAAGTTCCTGGCGGAGCGGCTGCGGATCTCCGTACGGGCGCACTGAGCGGGTCCGCGTGGGCCCCGTGCGGGGCCCACGCGCCGGTTCGGACGGGGGTGACGGTTCAGCCCAGGACGACGGGCAGGTCGAACAGGTCGTTCTGGGTCACGATCGGCTTGTTGCGCAGCTCCTCGCGGCCCACGGCGAGGCGCAGTCCGGGGAAGCGCGCGTAGAGGGCCGGAAGGGCCACCGCCGCCTCCAGCCGGGACAGCGCGGCCCCGGGGCAGACGTGCGGACCGTGGCCGAAGGAGATGTGCCGGTTCGGGGTGCGGGTGACGTCGAAGGCGCCCGCCGTCCCGCCGTGCTGCGCCTCGTCGCGGCCGATGGCGCCGAAGGAGACGATCAGCCCCTCGCCCTTCGGCAGGACGCCGTCCCCGACCGGGACGTCCTCGGTGGCGAACCGGATGAGGACGTGCGAGGTCGGGGTCGACCAGCGCAGCGTCTCCTCGATGACGTTCTCCCACGGCACCTCGCCCTTGAGCACGAGGGCGCGCTGCTCCGGGTGGGTCTCCAGGGCGACGACCGCGTTGACGATCAGGCTGATGGTGGTCTCGTGACCGGCCGCGACCATCAGCTGGAGGGTGTTGGTGATCTCCTCGGTGGTGAGGTGGTCGCCGTTCTCGGAGGCGGCGATGAGCGCGCTCGTCAGGTCGTCGCCGGGGCTGCGCCTCTTGGCCTCCACGATCCGGCCGAACAGCGCGGCGAGGTCCGCCATCATCCGCGGGACGTCTTCGGGCCGGGTCTGCGTGGAGAAGAACTGGTCGAACAGCTCCTTCATCCGGGGGTGGTCGGCGGCGTCCACGCCCATCAGTTCGCTGATCACGTTCATCGGCAGCGGGTACGCGAAGTGCGCCTTGAGGTCGACGCTCTCCCCGGCGGGCAGCTCGGCGAGCCGGTCCAGCATCCCCTCGGTCAGCGCCTCGATGCCGGCCCGCAGCTTCTCCACCCGGCGGACGGTCAGCGCCTGCGCGACCAGGGTGCGCAGCCGGCGGTGCTCGTCGCCGTCGACGGTGAGCATCGAGCGCCCGGGGTTGGCGAGCCCGATCAGCGGCCAGTCCAGCGGTATCTCACCGCGCTGCCAGGCGCCCCACGCGTTGATGTCCTTGACGATCCGCGGGTCGGTCAGCAGCGCCCGGGCCTCGGCGTGGTGGGTGACGGCGTAGCAGGGCACCCCGCCCGGCAGGACGACGCGCACGAGCGGTCCGGCGGCGCGCAGGGCCGCGCTCTCGGCGTCGAGGTCGGCCACGAAGGGGTCCAGGCTGATGGCGGCGGCGCCGGAGTGGTCGATCGGGCACGTCATCTGGTGGCTCCAAGGGCGGGCGTAGGGGTGTAGGTGACGGGCAGTTCGGACAGGCCGCGCAGCCAGGGCGAGGGGCGGCGGGCGAGCGCGGAGGCGGGGACGGCGAGGTCCACGTCGGGGAGCCGGTCGAGGAGGACCTCGATCCCGGTCCGGGCGATGACCTCGGCGACCTCCTGCGCGGGGAAGGGGCAGCGGTGGTCGCCGTGCCCGAAGGAGAAGAAGGCGTTGTTGCCGCCGGTCAGGGCGCCCGCGTCGGTGCGCACGTGCGGGTCGGAGTTGGCGGCGGCCAGCCCCAGCAGGACGAGGTCGCCGCGGGCGATCCGGCGGCCGCCGAGGTTGGTGTCGCGGGAGGTCCAGCGGCCGGCCACGTTCTGCGTGGGGGTGTCCTCCCACAGCACCTCGTTCATGGCTTCGCCGACGCTGTGGCGGCCGCCCGCGAGGGAGGCGGCGAACCGGTCGTCGGTGAGCATGAGGCGCAGCGAGTTGCCGATCCAGTCGGCGGTGGGCTGGTGCCCGGCGGCCATCATGACCATGAGGTCCTGGGCGATCTCGTCCAGGGTGAAGCCGGAGCGGTTGCCGAGCATCCGGGAGGCGACGTCCTGGCCGGGCGCGGCCGATTTGGCGGCGAGCAGCGCGTACATGGATCCGCCGAGGTGCTGCTGGCCCGCCAGCGTGCCCTCGCGCCCGTTGATCATGTCGTTCATGGCCGTGACGAGGCCGGGGCCCTCTTCGTCCGGGAAGCCGTAGATGCGGGCGAGGACGCGCAGCGGCAGCAGCATGGCGTACTCGCCGACGATGTCGCAGCGGCCCTTGCCGCAGATGCCGTCGATCAGCTCGTCCGCGAACCGCTCGGCGTGGCCCTTGAGTTCGAAGGGGTCGATGGCCTCCAGCGCGTCGGTGATCACCGCCGCCCGCTCGCGGTGGCGTTCGCCGACGGTGTAGAGGATCGACGGCTGCTTGCGGCCGATCATCGGGAGCAGCGGCCAGTCGGCGGGGATCCGGTCCCACTGGTTCCAGAGGTCGGAGTCGCGGGAGAAGAGCACCGGATCGCTGGTGACCTGGTGCAGTTCGCGGTAGCCGAGGACCAGCCAGGCCGGTACGTCGCCGTCGAGGACGACCGGGGCGACGGCGCCGTGGTCGCGGCGCATCTCCCGGTACAGCTCGGTGGGGTCGGTCTGGAACCGCGGGCCGCCCAGGTACACGGGGCGGGGCTCGGGGGTGGTCACGGGGTGGGCTCCGGGGTCGTCGGCCGGTCGGCCGTCTGGACGTGCTGAAGGTGGTGGACGTGCTGGACGTGCCGCACGAGGGAGATGAGCACCTGCTTGCTGGACTCGCGGGAGCGCGCGTCGCAGAACACCAGCGGGACGTGCGGCGGCAGGTCGAGCGCGGCGCGGATCTGGTCCGGGGTGTGCGTGGGACCGCCGAAGTCGTTGCAGGCGACGACGAAGGGGGTGCCGTGGTGTTCGAGGCGGTCGATGGCGTACCAGGAGTCGGCGAGCCGCCGGGTGTCGACGAGGACGACCGCCCCGAGGGTGCCGGAGAACAGCCGGTCCCACAGGAACCAGAACCGCTCCTGGCCGGGGGCGCCGAACAGGTAGAGCACGTTGCGGGCGTCGAGGGTGATGCGGCCGAAGTCGAAGGCGACGGTGGTGGAGGTCTTGGTGGCGACGCCGCCGGTGTCGTCGACGCCCTCGCCCGCCTTGGTCATCGTCTCCTCGGTGTTCAGCGGACGGATCTCGCTGACCGAGCGGACCATGGTGGTCTTGCCGACGCCGAACCCGCCCACGACGACGATCTTGAGACCGTTGTCGGCGGTGCTGCTGAGGGTCTGCCGGTCGGCGCGGAGGCCGTCCTGGACGGCGGCCCGGTCCGTCGGCTGGTCGATCGGCGGGTCCATCGGCCGATCAGAGATTGCGGAGTCCAACGAGCACCTGCTCCAGGATGTCGGGGTCGGGAAGGCTGTACGCCGAGTGCGCCGAACGCGGGTGGCGGGCGCTGATCCTGCCCGTGCCGAGCAGGTCGGCGAGCAGGATCCGCACGATGGAGACCGGCAGCGCCAGGTCGGCGGCGATCTCGACGACCGCCGTCGGGTACCGGCACATCCGCAGGATGGCCGCGTGTTCCGACTGCATGCCCACGACCGGATCGCATTCGGCGATGACCAGGGTCACGAGGTCGAAGGCGTCCGAGCCGGAGCGGCTGCGGCCGCCCGTGAGGGTGTAGAGCCGGTCCGGGGAGTCGTCCCGGCCCGGCCTGCTCCGGCTCATCCCCGGGGCCTGGCGATCAGGTGCTCACCGAGCTGTTCGACCAGTTCCGACATGTTGTGGCCGACGAGGCCCGCGTCCGCGTCCTCGGCGGCGACCAGTGCCAGGTGGGCGCCTTCGCCCGCCTCGACGATGAAGAGGATCCCGCCGTAGAACTCGGCCATGGCGGAGCGGACGCCGCCGCTGCCGTCGCCGAACTCGATGGAGGCCCCGTGCGACAGGCTCTGGATGCCGGCGGCTATCGCCGCGAGCTGGTCGGCCTGGTCGACGGACAGCTCCGGGGTGCGGCAGAGCTTGAGGCCGTCCCGGGAGAGCACGAGGGCGTGGCGGGCGCCGGGGGTGCGCTCCAGGAGCCCGTCGAGGAGCCAGCCGAGCGTCTCGTCGGTGGTGGTGCCGGTCATCGCGTGTTGCCTTCCGGGTACGGGGGGTTCGAGGGCGTCGTGGGCGGCGCGGCCGCGGCGCCGCGCACGGCCTGGCGGAAGCTGCCGAAGCGGGCGGCGGAGCGGGAGGCGTCCGCGGGGGCGGCGGTGCGCGCGGCCGCCTGGTCGGCGGCCCCGGCCCCCTCGGGGTGGGCGGCGGCCAGGGTGCGGCCGCGGCGGCGCTGCGGCAGTCCGCTCTCGCCGAGGGCGGGCTGCCCGCCGGTGTCCCCGGCGGTGGGCGCGGTGGCGGGGTGCGGGGTGGCGGGACGGACGGCGGCGTGGTCTGCGTGGCCGGTGCCGTGCTCGGCGTCGGCGGGCGCGGTCCCGTGCCCCGCGTCGTCGGCGGCGTCGTTCCCGGCCGCCGGTTCGGCGTCCGCTTCCGGGTCGGCCGGGGTGGCGCGGGCCGGGTCGGCGGCGGCGAGCGCGTCGACGGGCAGGGGCGCCCCGTCCTCGGCCGCGGGGTTGGCGGAGGGGCCCCGGCTGATCAGCTCCTGAGGGAGCATCATCAGTGCGCCGGTGCCACCGCGCGCGGAGGGCCGGAAGGAGACGGTCAGCCCGTGCTTGCGCGCCAGTCGGCCGACCACGGCGAGGCCGAGCCGGGTACCGGAGAGCCCGGCCAGGTCCAGCGACTCGGCGGTGACGGCCTGTTCGGCACGGCGCAGCTGCACCTCGCTCATCACGAGGCCGCTGTCCTCGACGGTGATGATGATCCCGGCCGGCACCTCCTCCACGTACACGTGGACCTCAGCGGTCGGCGGCGAGAAGTTCGCGGCGTTGTCGAGCAGTTCGGCGAGCGCGTGCATGACGCCCTCGGCGGCGTGCCCGGCGATCGCGGCGTCGCTGGTGGAGTGCAGCCGCACCCGCTGGTAGCCGCCGATCCGGCCCATGGCGCCGCGCAGGATGGATTCCATGACGATGGGCTTGGCCCACCGGCGGCCCGACCGGGCGCCGGTGAGCACCGCGATGGAGTCGGCCAGGCGGCCCGCCTGCGCGGTGCGGTGGTCGAGGTGCAGCAGGTCGCCGAGGACGTCCTCGTCGGCGTGCCGGTGCTCCATCTCCCGCAGGTCGGCGAGCATTCCGGTGGCCAGCGCCTGCATGCGGCCGGCCGCGTTGGCGGCGGCGGCCATGGCCGCGGCCCGGCCGGACTCGGCGCGGCGCAGCTGGTCGCCGAGGTGTTCGCGGGCGCTGAGGTGAGAGGCCGTCAGCCGGTCGGCCTCGGCGGCCCCGGCCCGGGCGAAGTGTTCCAGCTCGGCCGTGTGCTCGGCGATGAGCCGCTGCCGCTCCGCGGTGCGGGCGGCCGCGTCGCGGGCCCCCTGGGCGGTGAGCCGGGATATCTCGGCGTCCCGGGCGGCGACCTCACCGGCGAGGCCGGCGGCCCGGGCGCGCAGCAGCCGGGCCGAGCGCGTCGTCCAGGTGACCGTGAAGGCCGCGATCCCGAGCAGCAGGACGCCCGAGACGGAGAACCATGCGAGGGGGGTTCGGACGGTCGACGGGGCCGCGGCCACCGCCGCCGTGCAGAGCGCACCGGCGACCGCTGCGGTCAGCAGCAGGGCCAGCGCGGAGGGGCGAAGGGGGGAGGGCGACGCCGTCATCAATCAAAGCCTCAAACCGGGCGGAAATGGAAGAGAGGGTTCCTGTGGCAACGAGACGCAACTATAGGAGAGTTGCTGATCGAAAGAGAAAGCTCTTGGCGAAGTTTGCCTGGTACCAAGATCAATTCATCCCGATCTAGCGCACTTTGTCGGTGGATTTCTGTGCACCGCCCGCGTCAAAACGTGCCCCGCCGGAGCACCCCGCAGGCCGGGGCCGGAGCACGCGGGAGGGAGGCCATCCGGGTCACGGCGCCCCCGTCCGCGCCGCATTGGCCCACTTCCCCGGCGGCAGAATGGCCCTTCTGGACGGGACACCGGCCTTCTAGGCTCGGCCGGGTGACCAACAAAGTCGATTTCTACTTCGATCCCATCTGCCCCTTCGCCTGGATCACCTCCCGCTGGATCCTGGAGGTGGAGAAGCAGCGCGACCTGGACCTCACGTTCCGTGTCATGAGCCTGTCGGTGCTCAACGAGGGCAAGGAAGACCTGCCCGAGCGCTACCGCAGGCTGCTGGAGACCGGCTGGGGTCCCGTGCGGGTCTGCATCGCCGCCGCCCAGGAGCACGGCGAAAGCGTCCTGCGCGACCTCTACACCGCCCTCGGCACCCGGTTGCACAACGAGGACCGCTCGGCCACGGACGAGCTGATCCGCGAGGCGCTGGCCGAAGCCGGTCTGCCGGCCGAGCTGGCCGATGCCGCCGGGCGCACCGAATACGACGACGCCCTGCGCAAGAGCCACCACGAGGGCATGGACCCGGTCGGCGAGGAGGTCGGCACCCCGACGATCCACATCGACGGCACCGCCTTCTTCGGTCCGGTCCTCACCTCCATCCCGCGCGGCGAGGACGCCGTACGGGTCTTCGACGGGGTCCGGCTGCTCGCCGGGTACTCCGATTTCTTCGAGCTCAAGCGCACCCGGACCGGCGGCCTCGACTTCAGCTGAGGCCGGGCCGGTGGCGGTCACCGCGGCGGCGGCCCGCCGCCGCCGCGAGCGCGACGCAGACCGTGAAGACCAGGCCCGCGCCGCGCAGGCCCAGCCACAGGGTGAGCGCGCCCACCCCCACCACCGGCAGCGAGATCCCGCAGTAGGCGATGACGAACAGCGCGGAGATCGTGGCCCCCCGCTGCTCCGCGGGGGCCGCGGCCGATACGGTCGCCACCGCCGCCCGGAAGGCCATGCCCTGGCCGAACCCCGCGACGGCCCCGCCCGCGACCAGCAGCGGCAGCGATTCCACGGCCAGCGAGGCGGCGACCAGCGCCAGACCGGCCACCAGCACCGTCCGTCCGCGCGGCAGCGCGCGGTCCGCGTCCAGCCGGCCCCCGGCCAGCTGCCCGAGGGTGGAGGCGAGGAACACCGAGAAGACCAGGGCGCCCGCGACCGCGTGGTTCGTGACCTCCAGCGTCTGCGCGACGAAGGTGGGCGCCACCGCCGTGAACAGACCCAGCAGCGCGAAGCCCGCGAACGCGGCCGGGGCGCAGAGCGCGAACGCCGCCCGCGCGCCCGGCGGCACGCGGACGCCCTGCGGCCGGGGCCGGGCCCACCGCCGGGGCCGCTCCACCGTCTCCGGCAGCAGCAGCACGACGGCCGCGGCGGGCACCAGCAGCGCGAGGTGCACGAGGAAGGGCAGCGCGAGCGGGTGCGGCGCGTACTGGGCGAGCAGCCCCGCGAGCAGCGGTCCGCAGCCCAGGCCGCCCATGTTGGCGGCGGTGGCGGCGAAGGCGGCCCGGGCCCGGCGCTCGGGCGGGGCGAGTTCGATGACGGCGGCGGTCCCGGTGCCGCTGAGCAGCCCGGCGGCGAAGCCGGACAGCAGCCGCCCGGCGAAGAGCAGCGGCAGCCCGTGCTCGGCCAGGAAGCAGAGGGCGCTGAGCACGGACAGTACGATCGCCGCCAGCAGGACGGGCCGCCGTCCGACCCGGTCGGAATGGTTCCCCGCGAGCAGCAGGACGGCCAGCACGCCGACCGCGTAGACGGCGAAGACGACGGTCACCATGAAGGTGGAGAAGCCGATCTCCTCGCGGTACAGCCCGTAGAGCGGGGTCGGCAGGGTGGTGCCCATCATGCCGACCGCGAAGACGGCCGCGGCGGCGAGGTAACCCGGTCTGCGGCGCGGCGCGGCGGTGATCACCATCGCATCGTACGAGCGGACCCGCCGCCCCGCCCGGCGGCGCGGCCGGGCCCCCGCGCGCCCTGCCGGGGCCCCGGCCGGCCGCGCCGCGCCACCCCCTCGTCCAGGCGGTACGCACTGATCGTCAACGAACGCCGCACCCGGTGCACAGCGGCCGGAGCCCGCCCCGTCCTAGGCTCGGGGAGCGGAGTGCGTGAGCGGGTGGTGTTGGCATCGGGGGACGCAACACCACCCGCCACGTACCTCGGCTCCGCCGCCCGGGCTCGCCGGGTATCTCACCAGGTATGACGGAATCCTGACGGCGGGCCGCCGGCCCTGGTGCCGGGGCGCGCACGGTGGTCGAATCGACGGGTGAGCACAGAACAGCACGCACCGGACCCCGGGCATGCGGACCCCGGGCACGCGCCGGACGGGCCCCCGGATCCGGACGGCCGGGGCGCCCCCGTCGGCCGCCGCCTGGTCCTGGGCATGGTCGGCCTGGGCGCCGTGGGGCTGGCCGCCGCTCCCGTACTGCAGCGCGGCTTCGAATCGGTCCTCGGGGCCACCGCCGACAAGGACCCCACGGGGCTGACCTCGCTGCTGCCCAACGGCGGCGGGTTCCGCTACTACTCGGTGGCCTCCTCCGTGCCCCGGCGCGGGCCCGAGGACTACCGGCTCACCGTCGACGGCCTGGTCGAGCGCCCGGCCACGTACACCCTGGACGCCCTCGGGCGGCTGCCGCAGACGCGGGTGGTGCGGGACGTCCAGTGCGTGACCGGCTGGCGGGTCCCCGACACCCCCTTCGAAGGGGTACCGCTGCGCCTGCTGCTGGACGCGGCCGGGGTCGGCCCGCAGGCCCGGGCCATCCGGTTCACCTGTTTCGACGGCACCTACACCGAGAGCCTGACCCTTCCGCAGGCCCGGCGGGACGACGTGCTGGTGGCCCTGCGCATGCAGGACCAGCCGCTCGGTCACACCCACGGCGGTCCGGTCCGGCTGTACGCGGCCCCCATGTACTTCTACAAGTCGGCGAAGTGGCTTTCCGGCATCACCCTGACCCGGGACGTCGAACCCGGCTACTGGGAGCGCCTGGGCTACGACGTCGACGCCTGGGTCGGCAAGTCGAACGGACGCGACGATGCGCCCACCGTCTGAGCCCGCGCCCCGGCCGTCCGAGCCCGCGGCCCCGCGGTCCGGGTCCGCGGCGGCGGCCACCGGGCGGGTGCGCCGGTTCAGCCGCTCTCAGCGCTGGGTGCACCGCTCCACGGCGGCCCTCATGGGCGTGTGCGTGGCCTCGGCCGCCTGCCTCTACCTCTCGCCGCTCGCCGAACTGGTCGGGCGCCGCCACCTCGTCGTCACCGTGCACGAGTGGTCCGGGCTGCTGCTCCCGGCGCCGTTCCTGCTGGGCCTGGCCTCGCGGGCCTTCCGCGGGGACCTGCGCCGCCTGAACCGGTTCGGGCCGCACGACGGGACGTGGCTGCGGTCCGCCCTGCGCCGGGACCGGCTGGGCCCCCGTCCCGCGGGGAAGTTCAACGCCGGGCAGAAGGTGTACGCGAACTGGCTGGCCGGCGCCGTCCTGGTGATGCTGGGGACCGGGCTGCTGATGTGGGTGACGGGCTTCGCGCCGCTGCGCTGGCGGACGGCGGCCACCTTCGTCCACGACTGGCTGGCCCTGACCCTGGGCGTGGTGCTCGCCGGGCACGTCGGCAAGGCGCTGGCCGATCCGGAGTCCCGGCGCGGCATGCGCACCGGCTCCGTGGACCGGGCGTGGGCCGAGCGGGAGCACCCGCTGTGGCGGACCCGGGAGAAGTAGCGGCCCCCGGCGGGGCGGCCCGGCGCGGGTCGCGCCGGGCCGCCCCGGAGCGCCGGGGGCCGCAGGCTCAGTCGGCGTCCCGTACGGCCACGATGCCGTTGAAGACGCCGACGTACGCCGTTCCGTCGGGGCCGAGGGTGATCGGCGCCCAGTTGTTGTCGTACAGCGGCCCGGTGCCGGTCAGCCGGCGCCAGCGGCGCTCGCCGGTGCGGAAGTCGACCGCGCTGAGGTACCAGGCGTCGATCCCCCAGACATTGGGCTCCTTCTCGTAGAAGTAGAGCAGTCCGTTGGCCGTGGAGAGCTTGGGCACGGTCGAGGGCGAGCGGATCCCGCTCTCCCACACCGTGTCGCAGCCGCTGCCGCCGGCCCGGACGTCGATCCGGCTGACGCCGCCCACCACGCTCTTCCCGAACAGCAGGGTGGTGAGGTTCTCGTAGCCGTAGTTGTTCTCGACGACGAGGCTGTTGCCCCAGCTGATCAGGGAGTTGTCGGTGGTGGAGGCCCCGGGGCGGAAGACCGGGACCTTGCACACCAGGCGCCGGTCCGCGGGGACGTCGGCGCCGCGCCGGTAGACGAGGACGTTCATCCGGTCGTCGGCGTTGTCGGTGATGGCGACGTAGCCGTCGCCGAAGAGGTCCGGGGTGGTGCCCGAACCCTGGTTCACGGAGCCGGGTTTGGCTCCCGTTCCGCGGTCGTAGGTCTGGCGCCACTGCACCTGCGGGGTGCCGTCGGCCGCGGCGCGGAAGCCGTAGAGCGCGTGGTCGGAGACGATGGACACGCCGTCCTCGGCGACGGAGAAGGAGTTCTGGATCTCCTCGCCGTCCAGCCGGATCGAGCGCAGGGCGCCGGTCGCCGGATCCACGGTGCCGACCCGGCCCTGCCGGGTGACCCACCAGATGCGGCCGTCCCAGTCGGGCATGACCGAGGTGAGCGGGTCGCAGGTGCCGCTGGGCCACAGGTCGGTCCAGCTGACGCAGTCGTGCGGGACCTGGCCGGTGAGGTCCCAGTCGTCGGCGACGGAGAAGGTCCAGGTGCCGTCGGGGCGCTGGGTGTGCGCGAGGCGCAGGATGTGCTGGCGGGAGTCGGCCAGCACGGCCCGGTCCTGGTCGTCCAGGTAGAAGTACGCGCCGCCCGAGGTGTCCTTGAAAATTTTGGAGAAGTCGAGCGAGGTGATCGCCTCGACGGTCGAGGAACGCTGCGGGAGCTGGTACTCCGCGAGCGTGGCGAGGGAACGCGGGTCGAGCAGCTTGACCTTGAAGCCGGAGAAGGTGCCGCAGACGGTGACCAGGCGGCCGCCCGCGTCGAAGGTGACGGTGGCGCACTCGCCGCCGAGGGCGGCGATCTTCTCGCTGCTGACCCCGGGATTCCTGCCGAGGGGGCCGGACCAGGGGTAGGTGGCGCTGCCCGCCGCGTCGGCGTGCATACCGCTGCGGCCGTTGGGGGCGAGGAACGGGTGCTGCGGCGGGGCTTCGCCGGGCACGGGGACGGCGGCCGCGGGGCTGCCGTCGTACTGGCTGACCAGGCGGTGGCCGGGCGCCTGGGGTATCGCGTCCGCCCGCGCCGGGGAGATCCCGTACATCGCCACGGCGACGGCCACGGCCGGCATCACGGCGCAGTGCAGCGCTCTTCGGAACATCCGGGTGTCCTCCTTCCTCTTCCGTCCTGTTGACGGTTCGTCTGACATCGCGCCGCGGCCGAACGCTAGGGCGGAGCACCCGAGGAGTCCATGCCGGGGCGCGATGATTCACGAAGGCGCAACAGTCGTCCGGGCGGCGCCCGGTCAGGGCCTGAGGCCGGACACCACCTGCGCCGTGGCCGTGAAGCCGTGGTGGATGGTCGCGGCCATGCTGCTGCTCGCCAGGTAGAAGCCGAGCAGGACGCAGACCAGCGCGTGCGAGAACTTGAGGCCGCCACTGCGTACGAAGATCCACGCGAGGACGAGGAGCAGGACGACCACGGAAAGCGACATCACCATCGGGCACCTCCTTGTGCGCGGCGCCATGGTGGCGCAGCGGAGGGTGCCTCCGGGTGAAATCCCTGTCCGCCGTACGGGTGTTGACCGTGTGTGACGGCGGTGGATCAGTGGTCGGCGTGCTGGGCGGCCGCGCCGCGGACCGGCGGGGCAGGCGGATCCCGCCCGCCGCGTCCGGGGTCTTGCCGGTGGCTCCGGGGCGTGCCATATATGTCTAGACCTTTGCGGTTCCGCTCGCGGCCCCCACCCGCCTCCGGCCCCACCCGGACGGGCCCGCACCGACACCCCGTGAGGACGCCCCGTGCGCCGCCCCGCCACCCCCACCACCGCGGCCGCCCGCCGGCTGGCCGCCGCCGCCCTCGCCGCCGTCGCGCTCGCGGCGCCGACCGCCTGCGCCGCCCCCGACACCCGCCCGCCGGAGCCGCCCGCCGGACTCACGGCCCAGGCGGGCAGCGCCACTTCGGCGCACGTGATGTGGCAGTCCGCCGATCCGCGGCAGGGGGTGAAGGAGTACCGGATCTTCCAGCAGGGCGTCCTGGTCCGGGCGGTTCCGGCCGAGAAGACCATGGTCGACCTCACCGGCCTCGCCCCGCTGACGGCGTACTCCTTCACCGTGCGCGCCGCCGACGCGGCCGGCAACCTGTCCGATCCCAGCGCCGCGGCGGCCGTCACCACCCCCGCCGTGAAGGCCGAGGACCACCGGCCGCCGACGGCCCCGGCGAGCGCCGCCGGCCACCCGGACGGGGCCCGGGCGGCCGTCCTGACCTGGGCTCCCGCCGGCGACGACACGGGGGTGACGGCCTACGACGTCTACCAGGGCGGCGTGCGGATCCACACGGCCGGCGCCGCGGAGACCGCCACCCGGCTGGCCGGCCTCCAGCCGGACACCGTCTACACCTTCACCGTGCGCGCCCGCGATGGCGCCGACAACTCCTCGCCCGACAGCCCGCCGGTGGACGTCACCACCGCGACCGCCACCGGCAAGGGCCCGAGCACCGCGCCCGCCGACTTCACCGCGACCGCCTCACCCGGCGCCGTGGTGCTGTCCTGGACCCCGCCCGACACCGGCCGGCCGACCGCCGAGTACCAGCTGTACGTCGACGAACGGCCCACCACCGTCATTCAGTTCGGCGCCGGAGCCGTGCCCGTCGGGCGGGCCGAGTACCGGCTCGCCGCCACGGAACCGGCCGGTACCGTCTGGGCCGTCAAACTGCGCGCCCGGCTGCCGGACGGCAACTGGGGGTCCTTCTCGGCGGAGCGCCGGGTGCCCCTCGGCTGAGCCGGCGCCCGCGCGCGCTCCCCCGCGAACCGGTGATCTTCCACGATCTTCATCGAACGGCTCTGCCGCGCACGTGGATCGCGCACAATACATCCGTGTTCGGTGAGTACTCGATCAACAGCGGTCGGTCCGGTCCGCCGGACGGTGACCCCCGGCCGGACGCTTCCCCCGGGCCGGGGAACCTGCCGCCGGAGGCGTCCGCCTTCATCGGCCGGAACAGTGAACTCGGGCTCCTGGACGCCTTGTTGCGCGAGCGCAGACTGATCACCCTCACCGGTGTCGGAGGCGTGGGGAAGTCGCGCCTCGCCCGGCGCGCCGTCCACGGCCCGGGCGGGCGGCACCGCGACGGCGTCTGGTGGGTGGACCTGTCGCCGCTGCGCGATCCCTCTCTGCTCACCTCGACCGTCGCCCACGCCCTGGGCTTCTCCGACCACCGCGCCCGCTCCCCCGACGAGGAACTCTGCGCCTGGATGGCGGACAAGGAGCTGCTCCTGGTCCTCGACACCGCCGAGCACCTGGTGGCCGCCTGCCGCCACCTCGTCGGCGAACTCCTCCAGTCCGCCCCCGGCCTCACCGTGCTGATCACCTCCCGCGAACCACTGGGATCCCCCGCCGAGGTGCTCGTCGAGGTGCGCCCGCTGCCCGCCGAGGGCCCCCGCAGCGACGCCCTGGCCCTCTTCCGGCAGTACGCCCTGGCCGCCTCCCCGCAGGCCGCGGCCGCCTTCGCCGACCCCCGGCGGGCCGCCGTCGCCGCCGAGGTCTGCCGCCGCCTGGACGGATTGCCGCTCGCCCTGGAGATCGCCGCCGCCCGGCTGCGGTCCTGGAGCCTGGAGGAGCTGGCGCAGCGCCTGGACGCGCGCTTCGAGGTCCTTTCCGACACCCGCGGGGCACTCCAGCCCCGGCACCGCACCATGCGGACGGCGATCGGCTGGAGCCACGAGCTGTGCGCGCCGGTGGAACGGCTGCTGTGGGCGCGGCTGTCGGCCTTCGCCGGGGACTTCGACCTGACCGCCGCCCGGGCGGTGTGCTCGGGCGGGCCGCTGGCGCCGGACCGGGTGGAGCGGGTGCTGGACGGGCTGGTCGCGAAGTCGGTCGTGCGGCGCACCGAGGAGCGGGGCAGCGGGGCCCGCTACCGGATGCTGGACACGATCCGCGAGTACGGGCACGACTGGCTCACCGAGCTGGACGAGGTGCGCACCCTCGCCGACCGGCACGCGCACTGGTACGCGGCGCTGGCGCGGGCCGCCGACGCGGGCTGGCTCGGCCCGGGCCAGGTCGACTGGTACCGCAGGATGACGGCCGAGCACGCGCAGCTGCGCACCGCGCTGGAGCACCTGCTGGGCACCGACCGCTCGACGGCGCTGGAGATGGCCGGGTCCCTGTGGTTCTTCTGGTTCGCCTGCGGTCACACGCACGAGGGCCGCGGCTTCCTGGAACGGGCGCTGCGGACGTCGCCCGGCACCGGGAGCGCCCACTTCCAGGCGCTCTGGGCGCTCGGGCTGACCACGATGCTCCAGGGGGAGATGCCCACGGCCCGGGCGCTGGGGGCGCGCTGCGTGGAGGCGGCGGCCCGGCTGGCGGACCCGGAGCCGGAGCTGCGGGCGGCGTACCTGCTCTCGGTGGCGGTGCTGATGCCCGGGGACGCGCCGCGGGCCCTGGAGCTGGCCGGCCCGCGGGCCCGGGCCGGGCACGGCGGGCGCACCAGCGGCCCGGGCTGGCTGCTGTGCCGTCTGTCGGCGGCGTACGCGCTCTGCGACCGGGGCAGCTTCGAGGAGGCGGCCGACGAGGCCCGGGGCCTGCGCGAAGCCTGTGAGGAACTCGGGGAGCGCTGGCTGCGCGCCTACGCCGACTACGTGCTGGCGGTCGCCGCCCTCGGGCTCGGCCACCACGCGGAGGCGGCCCGGCACGTCCGGGCGATGCTCTCGGGCAAGCGGCTGCTGGGCGACCGGCTCGGGATCGCGCTGGGCCTGGACGTCCTGGCGGCCGCGGTGGCGGGACTCGGCGACGGGGAGTTCGCGGCGCGGCTGCTGGGCACCGGGCAGGCGTGGTGGCGCACGGTCGGCCATCCGCAGATGGGCGGTTCGCCCTCGCTGCTGGCCCTGCGGGACGAGGGCGAGCGGCGCGCGCGGGCGGCGATCGGCGACGCGGCCTACGAGGACGCCTTCCGCGGCGGCGCGGCGGCGTCCACCGGCTGAGCCGTCAGCGGCCGCGGCGCAGGGCGACGACGGCCCCCACCGGCCGGGCGGGGGCGCCGACGGCTCGTGCGGGCGTCAGTACGGCAGGGGCCGGCCGGACGGGGTCCGCAGATCGAGGTCGCGGGGGGCGGGCTTCGGGACGGGCTTGCGGATCAGCTGCTGGCGCATGCTGCCTCCTCGGCTCAGACCAGGGCCGGTCGGCGAGGCGCCACCGTGCGGCCGTCGGGGAGCAGTTCACCGGTGTCGTCGAAGACCACGGCGCCGTTGCACAGCAGGCTCCAGCCCTGTTCGGGGTGGAAGGCGACCGTGCGGGCGGCGTCGTGATCGGCGCTGTCAGCGGTCGGGCAGGGGGGCTGGTGGGAGCACATGGCGCACCTCATCGCAGGGTGGGGCGGGAGGCCGATGGTCAACCGGTCGATTCCGCGATCCACGGTGGCGAGGAGTATTACCGATCACCACCCCCGTACGGAACCCATATTCGGGGTCCAGTTCAGGATGTGTATGCCCGATTACGATGCGCTCATGCCCGTTATCCGGATTTCGCGCAGGACCGTACTGCCCGCCGAGGAGGCGTGGCTCAGGCTCACGGACTGGGAACGCCATGGTGCGCCGGTTCCGCTGACCCGGACGGTGATCACGACGGCGCCGCCGACCCGCGTCGGAACCCGCTTCACGGCCCGCACCGGTGTGGCGGGGGTCACATTCGACGACCCGATGGAAGTGACCCTCTGGCGGCCCCCCTCGACGGACGCGCCCGGGCTCGTCCGGCTGGAGAAGCACGGCCGGGCCGTCCGCGGCTGGGCGGAGATCGGGGTGCACCCGCTTCCGGCGGGCGGCGCGGACGTCCGCTGGCACGAGGAGCTGCGCCTCGCGGGCTTCCCCCGGCTCTTCGACCCGGTGGTGGCCGCGGCGGGCCGCCGCCTCTTCGGCCACGTGATCGACACCCTGCTGCGGGACGGATCCCGCAGCAGGGGCGGTCGGGCGGGGCGGGACTTCTGAAATACGCGCTAGCGGATCGGCATGTCCGACAGGGTGCGCGCGATCACCAGGCGCTGGATCTCGCTCGTGCCCTCGAAGATCGTGTAAATAGCGCTGTCCCTGTGCATCCGCTCCACCGGGTACTCGCGGGTGAAGCCGTTCCCGCCGAGGATCTGCACCGCCTGCGCGGTGACCTTCTTGGCGACCTCGCTCGCGAAGAGCTTCGACATCGAGCCCTCCGCCGAGGTGAACGGCTTGCCCGCGACCGCCATCCACGACGCCCGCCACACCAGCAGCCGGGCCGCGTCGATCGAGGTGCGCATGTCCGCGAGCTGGAAGGCGACGCCCTGGTTGTCGATGATCGGGCGGCCGAACTGGGTGCGGGTCTTCGCGTAGTCCAGGGCCACCTCGTACGCGGCGCGCGCGGTGCCGACCGCCATCGCGCCGACGGCCGGGCGGGACGCCTCGAAGGTGGCCATGGCCGCGTTCTTCACACGCTCGCCGCCGCCGCTGCGCGCCCGCTCGCGGGCCCGCGCGAGCCGCTCGTCCAGCTTCTCCTTGCCGCCGAGCAGGCAGGAGCCGGGGATCCGGACGTCCTCCAGCACCACCTCGGCGGTGTGCGAGGCCCGGATGCCGTGCTTCTTGAACTTCTGGCCCTGCGAGAGGCCCGGGGTGTTCGGCGGCACGATGAAGGACGCGTGGCCCTTGGTGCCCAGCTCGGGGTCGACCACGGCGACCACGATGTGGACGTTGGCGATGCCGCCGTTGGTCGCCCAGGTCTTGGTGCCGTTCAGCACCCACTCGTCCTTGGCCTGGTCGTAGACGGCCCGGGTGCGCATGGCGCCGACGTCGGAGCCCGCGTCCGGCTCGGAGGAGCAGAAGGCGGCGACCTTCACGTCGTCCGGGGTGCCGTACATCTGGGGGATCCAGGTGCCGATCTGCTCCTCGGTGCCGTTCGCCACGACTCCGATGGCCGCGAGGCCGGTGCCCACGATCGACAGCGCGATGCCCGCGTCGCCCCAGAACAGCTCCTCCATGGCCATCGGAATGCCGAGGCCGGTCGGGTCGAAGAACTGCTGGGCGTAGAAGTCGAGGGAGTAGATGCCGACCTTGGCGGCCTCCTGGATGACGGGCCAGGGAGTCTCTTCGCGCTCGTCCCATTCCGCGGCGGCGGGCCGGATCACGTCGGCGGCGAAGCCGTGGATCCAGTCCCGTACCTGCTTCTGGTCGTCGCTCAGGTCCATGGTGAACTCCGCCATGTCGTCCCCTCCAGCTGTGCGTGTCGAGCGCATGATGTTACTCCCGGTAACATCACTCGTGGGGCCAGTGTGTTACTGACGAGTAGCCACTGTCAACCGCCCTCGCCGACGACCCCCGGCGGCCGTCGCCGATTCGGTCGACCGGGTGTGCGGGGTGTTACGTTGCGCGGGCGGCACGCACATCGCAAGGGCGGGGAGAGAAACACATCATGGAGACCACGCGGCAGGCCGGCCCGTCGGGCGGCCAGCAGGGATCGTCCGAGCACCGGCGGCGGGAGCTGCTCGAAGCGGCCGACCGCGTCGTCCTGCGGGACGGCCCCCGGGCCTCCATGAACGCCATCGCGGCCGAGGCCGGCATCACCAAGCCCATCCTCTACCGGCACTTCGGCGACAAGGCGGGCCTCTACCAGGCGCTCGCCGTCCGGCACACCGACGCGCTCCTCGACTCGCTGCGCGCCGCGCTCGACGCCCCCGCCGAGCGGCGCCGCCGGGTCGAGGCCACCCTGGACACCTACCTCGCCGCCATCGAGGCGCGCCCGCAGGTCTACCGGTTCCTGATGCACCCGGCCGAGGACTCCCACACCGCCGAGCACGGCTTCGACGTCGGCCTGCACTCGGCGCCGCTGCTGCGCCGCCTCGGCGAGGAGCTGGCCCAGGTGATCGCGGAGCGGGTGGACCCGGGCCCCGGCGGGGAGCGCCTCGCCCGGGTGTGGGGCCACGGCATCGTCGGCATGATGCACGCGGCCGGCGACTGGTGGCTCGGCGAACGCCCCTGCACGCGGGCGGAGTTGGTCAGCGACCTGGTGGACCTGCTGTGGGGCCGGCTGGCGACCGCGGGCAACCGGGCGGACGGCCCGGGCTTCTGACGTCCCGGCAGGTGCCGTTACGCCGACCAGGGCGCCCGGCGGATCGCGCGGCGCAGGCGGCGCAGCCGCAGCCCGGTCACCCGGTCCACGTAGAGCCCGCCGTCGAGGTGGTCGCACTCGTGCTGGAGGCAGCGGGCGAAGAACCCGGTGCCGCAGATCCGGACCGGCGCGCCGTCCGAGGTGACCCCCTCGACCACGGCCTCGTCGAAGCGGGCCGTCCCGGCCTCCAGGCCGGGCAGCGAGAGGCAGCCCTCGGGGCCGATCAGCTCGGGCCCGCCGGTCCGCACGAGACGCGGATTGACGACGTGGCCGACGTGGCGGACGTCCTCGTCGTCGGGGCAGTCGTAGACGAAGACCCGCAGGCCCACGCCGACCTGGTTCGCTGCCAGGCCCACGCCCTCGGCGGCGTACATGGTGGCGAACATGTCCTCGATGAGCCGGTCGAGGCCGGGACCGAAGTCGGTGACCTCCGCGCAGGCGGAGCCGAGCACCGGATCGCCCAGCAGGCTCATGGTGCGGACGAGGCCTGAAGTGCCGGGGATCGGACGCTGTCGCATGGCGATAAGGGTACGCGGAGCGACTGTATGAGCGATTCGCAGGGCGCCGCGGTCAGGGCTCCCACCGGTTCTGGATAGGCTGGGGCCGACCGACGCAAGGAGGACAAGGGACGATGGCAGGCAACACAGAGCCGCTTTCGCCGCGGGCCAAGCTGGCCGTGACGGCGGGCAAGGCCGCGGCGGCGGTGTCGCGGGCCGCGGGACGCGGAAGCGGATCGGTGATCGGGGGCAAGGTCGCGCTCAGGCTCGACCCCGATCTTCTCGGCGCGCTGGCACAGCATCTCGATGTCGTCCTCGTGTCGGCAACGAACGGCAAGACGACGACGACCCGGCTGATCGCGGAGGCCCTGCGCGCCAGCGGTCCCGTGGTGTCCAACGCGCTGGGCGCCAACATGCCCGCGGGCATCACCTCGGCGCTGGCCGGCGGCAGCGACGCCAAGTACGGCGTCATCGAGGTCGACGAGAAGTACCTCGCCGGCGTGGCCCGGGACGTGACGCCGAAGGTGATCGCGCTCCTGAACCTCAGCCGCGACCAGCTGGACCGCGCCGCCGAGACCCGCATGCTCGCGGAGAAGTGGCGCGAGGGCCTCTCGGGCTCCAAGGCGGTCATCGTGGCGAACTGCGACGACCCCCTGATCGTGTGGTCCGCCTCCTCCTCGCAGAACGTGGTCTGGGTCGCGGCCGGCCAGGAGTGGAAGGACGACGCCTGGTCGTGCCCCTCCTGCGGCGGCGTGATGCAGCGGCCGGGCGACGACTGGTTCTGCGGCGAGTGCGGCTTCCGCCGCCCGACCCCCACCTGGGTGCTCAGCGGCGACCACGTCCTCGACCCGCACGGCAGCGCCTGGCCGATCCACCTCCAGCTGCCCGGCCGCGCCAACAAGGCGAACGCCGCCACCTCGGCGGCCGTCGCCGCCGTCTTCGGCGTCCCCCCGCAGGTCGCCCTGGAGCGCATGTACCAGGTGCAGGCCGTGGCCGGCCGCTACGACGTGGTCTCCTTCCAGGGCCGCGAGCTGCGCCTGCTGCTCGCGAAGAACCCGGCGGGCTGGCTCGAAACGTTTTCCCTGATCGACCCGCCGCCCACCCCGGTGGTCCTCTCGGTCAACGCGCGCGGCGCCGACGGCACCGACACCTCCTGGCTCTGGGACGTGGACTACCCGCGGCTGGCCGGTCACCCGATCTTCGTGATCGGCGACCGCAAGCTCGACCTCGCGGTCCGCCTGGAAGTCGCGGGCCTGGACTTCCGCGTCTGCGAGACCCTCGACGAAGCGGTGCAGCTCGCGCCGCCCGGCCAGATCGAGCTGATCGCCAACTACACCGCCTTCCAGGACGTGCGCCGCCGCGTCGGCAACTAGTACCCATAAAGGACAAGAGCATGAGCGACAACAGCCTGCGTCTGGTGTGGGTCTACCCCGACCTGCTGAGCACGTACGGAGACCAGGGCAACGCCCTGGTCGTGGAGCGCCGGGCGCGCCTGCGCGGTCTGGACGTCCAGCGCGTGGACGTGCGCAGCGACCAGCCGATCCCGACCTCCGGCGACATCTACCTGATCGGCGGCGGCGAGGACCGGCCCCAGCGGCTGGCCGCGGACCGGCTGCTGCGCGACGGCGGCCTGGAGCGCGCCGTCTCGAACGGGGCGATCGTCTTCTCCGTCTGCGCCGGCTACCAGATCCTCGGCCAGGAGTTCGTCAACGACCTGGGCGAGCGCCAGCAGGGCCTCGGCCTGCTGGACGTGGTGACCGTGCGCGGCGAGGGCGAGCGCTGCGTGGGCGACGTCCTCGGCGACATCGACCCGCGGCTCGGTCTGCCGCAGCTGACCGGCTTCGAGAACCACCAGGGCGTCACCCACCTCGGTCCGACCGCCCGCCCGTTCGCGCGGGTCAGCATGGGCCGCGGCAACGGCACGGGCGACGGCACGGAGGGCGCGTACAACGACACCGTGTTCGGTACGTACATGCACGGCCCGGTCATGGCCCGCAACCCGCTCATCGCGGACCTGCTGCTGAAGCTGGCCCTCGACGTGAACGCGCTGCCGCCGGCCGACGACCGGTGGTACGAGGCGCTGCGCGCGGAGCGCATCGCCTCGGCGACGCAGCCCGCGTAGCCCCTCGCGCCCGGCGCGGCGCAGCACGTTCCGGCCCGGATTCCCCCAGGGGAATCCGGGCCGACGTGCGTTCGCACGACGGATGCGACCAGCATGTGGAGGATGGTTCAGCCCTGCGGTCATCCGCTTGTAGGGTGGCCGTTAGTTCCAACCGGACGACGTGGTCCGGTCGTCGGCCCACGTTGCAAAGGTCCTCCTGCCATGCGCATTGGTGTGCTCACTTCCGGAGGCGACTGCCCCGGCCTGAATGCCGTCATCCGCTCCGTCGTGCACCGCGCCGTCGTCGACCACGGCGACGAGGTGATCGGTTTCCTGGACGGCTGGAAGGGCCTTCTGGAAGGCGACTACCGCAAGCTGGACCTGGACGCCGTCAGCGGCATCCTGGCCCGCGGCGGCACCGTCCTCGGCTCCTCCCGCGTCCAGCCCGCGCACCTGCGCGGCGGGGTCGAGACCGCCCGCGGACACGTCGCGGACCTCGGACTCGACGCGATCATCCCGATCGGCGGCGAGGGCACCCTGAAGGCGGCGCACCTGCTGTCGGAGGCCGGGCTGCCGATCGTCGGCGTACCGAAGACCATCGACAACGACATCGCCTCCACCGACGTCACCTTCGGGTTCGACACCGCGGTGGGCGTGGCCACCGAGGCCCTCGACCGGCTGAAGACCACCGCCGAGTCGCACCAGCGCGTGATGGTGGTCGAGGTCATGGGCCGGCACACCGGCTGGATCGCCCTGCACTCGGGCATGGCCGCGGGCGCCCACGCGATCGTCGTGCCGGAGCGCCCCTTCGACATCGAGGAGCTGACGGCGATCGTCGGCGAGCGCTTCTCGGCGGGCAAGCGGTTCGCGATCGTCGTGGTCGCCGAGGGCGCCAAGCCCGCGGCGGGCTCCTCCATGTCCTTCGAGCAGGGCGGCAAGGACATCTACGGCCACGAGCGGTTCGCCGGGATCGGCAACCGGCTCGCCGTCGAGCTGGAGGACCGCCTCGGCAAGGAGGCGCGTCCGGTGATCCTGGGCCACGTCCAGCGCGGCGGCACGCCGACCGCGTACGACCGGGTGCTCGCCACCCGCTTCGGATGGCACGCCGTGGAGGCCGCCCACCGCGGCGAATTCGGCATGCTGACCGCCCTGCGCGGCACGGACATCGTGATGGTCCCGCTCGGCGAGGCCACCCAGACCCTGAAGACGGTCCCGGCCGAGCGGTACGCGGAGGCGGAGACCGTTCTGTGATGTTTCCCCCCTTCTGACACCCGCCCCCGGACGCATCGGCGTCCGGGGGCGGCACTACTGTGGTGGGGCACCACGGGTCAAGGGAGTACACGCATGAACCACCTCGCGCACGACGGCATGGATATGGGCGACCTGCCGCCGTTCACCCTCGGGCGCGGGCTGGAGTTCTCGTTCGACGCCTTCTTCCTGATCGGCTCCCTGCTCGGACTCGGCCTCTACTTCTGGGGCGTCCTGCGGCTGCGCCGGCGCGGTGACGCCTGGCCGCCCGGCCGGACGGTGGCCTTCACCCTCGGCGTGCTCACCGTGATGCTGGTGATGTGCACCAAGCTGAACGACTACGGCATGGTCATGTTCAGCGTGCACATGATCCAGCACATGGTCATCAGCATGCTGAGCCCGATCCTGCTGCTGCTCGGCGCGCCGGTGACGCTGACGCTGCGCGCGCTGCCCCCCGCGGCCCGCGGCCGCAAGGGTCCGCGCGAGCTGCTGCTGATGTTCCTGCACAGCCGTTACATGAAGGTGGTCACCCACCCGGTGTTCACCATCCCGCTGTTCATCGCCAGCCTCTACGCCCTGTACTTCACCCCCATTTTCGACTTCCTGATGGAGTCGAAGACCGGGCACATCGCGATGATGGTGCACTTCCTCGCCGTCGGCCTGGTCTTCTTCTGGCCGATCATGGGCGTGGACCCGGGTCCGCAGCGCCCCGGCTACGTGATGCGGATGCTGGAACTGTTCGCGGGCATGCCCTTCCACGCCTTCTTCGGCATCGCGCTGATGATGGCGAGCGAGCCGATGATCAAGACGTACGCCGACCCGCCCGCGAGCCTCGGCATCGACCCGCTGCTCGACCAGCAGTGGGGCGGCGGCATCGCCTGGGCCTTCAGCGAGATCCCGTCCGTCCTGGTGCTGATCGCGCTGGTCTACCAGTGGTACCGCTCCGAGCAGCGGACGGCGAAGCGTTCGGACCGCGCCGCCGACCGGGACGGCGACAAGGAGCTCGCCGACTACAACGCGTATCTGGCGGCCCTCCAAGCGCGTGGACAGTAGCGCCGGGGTACCCGGGCGCGCCACCATGGGGCATGACCGGTTCTGTGAAGGCGATGGCCGTGCTGACCTGTGCCGCGCTGGTGGCGGTGGCGGCGTATTCGGTGGCCCTCGGCAGCAATGGGTGGCTCTGGTTCGGCTGGGTCGTGCTGGGACTGCTGACCGCGGCGATGGCCGCTTCGCGCGGCGCCTGAGGGGCATGCTCTCGTACGGTCCGCAGCCGTCCCGCGCCCGCCCGTAGGACGACGGGGACCTCCGGGGCGTCGACGGGAGCAGCCTGATGTTCTACCACCTGCTGAAGCACGTACTGCTGGGACCCCTGCTGCGGCTGCTGTTCCGGCCGCGGATCGAGGGCATCGAGCACGTCCCGGCCGAGGGGGCGGCCATCGTCGCGGGCAACCACCTGTCCTTCTCGGACCACTTCCTGATGCCGGCCGTCCTGAGCCGCCGGATCACCTTCCTGGCCAAGGCCGAGTACTTCACCGGGCCCGGCCTCAAGGGCCGGCTCACCGCCGCCTTCTTCCGCAGCGCGGGCCAGATCCCGGTCGACCGCACCGGCAAGGAGGCGGGGCAGGCCGCCATCCGGGAGGGGCTCGGGGTGCTGGCCAAGGGCGAGCTGCTGGGCATCTACCCGGAGGGCACCCGCTCGCACGACGGGCGGCTGTACAAGGGCAAGGTGGGGGTGGCCGCGATGGCGCTCGGCGCCGGGGTGCCCGTCGTGCCCTGCGCGATGGTCGGCACTTTCGAGATCCAGCCGCCGGGACAGAAGGTCCCGAAGATCCGCCGGGTGACGATCCGCTTCGGCGAGCCGCTGGAGTTCAGCCGCTACGCCGGGCTGGAGAACGAGCGCGCCGTCCTGCGCGCGGTCACCGACGAGATCATGTACGCGGTCCTCGGCCTGTCCGGTCAGGAGTACGTCGACCGGTACGCCGGCGAGGTCAAGGCGGAGGCGGAGGAGACGCGGAAGAAGGCCCGGCGCACGGGGCGCTGAGCCTTCTTCCTCCGTCCGGACCGTCACCGCGAGCGGAGCCGGCCGGGCGTCACTAGCGGACGGCCGGGAGCTCCTCCAGCGCCGGCAGGTCCGCCGGCGCATTCTGCGCGAGGGACTTCGCGGCGGCCGGGGCCGGGGCGACCGGGGTGGCGTGCGGACCGCACGTCACGTCCTTGGCATCGACCTTGCCGGTGAGCAGGTAGGTGTCCACCCGGGTGTTGATGCAGGGGTTCACCAGGCTGGTGACACCGTGCGAGCCCGCGTTCTGCTCGGTGATGAGGCGCGAGCCGGCCAGCCGCTTGTGCAGCGAGACCGCACCCTCGTACGGCGTGGCCGCGTCCCGCTCCGACTGGACGATCAGCACCGGCGGCAGCCCGCGCTTGGCACCGACCTCGATCGGGGTGGACTGCTTGGCCTTCCAGGTCGCGCAGGGGAGGTTCATCCACGCGTTGGACCAGGTCAGGAAGGGGTACTTCTCGTGCAGCTTGCTGTTGTCGCGGTCCCACTTGGCCCAGCTGGTGGGCCACTTGGCGTCCGCGCACTCGACCGCGGTGTAGACGGCGTTGCCGTTCTCCGCCGTCGCGTTGCCCTTGGTGTCGGACATGTCCGGGGCGATCGCGTCGACCAGCGCCTGCGTGTCACCGGCGACGTAGGCCGCGAAGGTCTGCGCGACCGGCACCCACGAGGAGTCGTAGTACGGAGCGCTCTGGAAGAAGCCGATCAGCTCGGCCGGACCGACGACGCCGCCGATCGGGTTGGCCTTCGCCTTGGCTCGCAGCGCCTCGTACTGGGCCTGGACCTTGGCGCGGGTGTCACCGAGGTGGAAGGACGCGTCGTTCTTGGCGACCCAGTCCTGCCAGTCGTTCCAGCGGCCCTGGAAGGCGACGTCCTGGCCGAGGTTGGCCTCGTACCAGATGTTGTCCTGGTCGGGGTTGACCACGGAGTCGACGATCATGCGGCGCACGTGGGTCGGGAACAGGGTCGCGTAGACCCCGCCCAGGTAGGTGCCGTAGGAGACGCCGAGGTAGTTCAGCTTCTTCTCGCCGAGGGCGGCGCGGATGACGTCGAGGTCGCGCGCGGTGTTCGGCGTGGTCATGTGCGGCAGCATCTCGCCGCTGCGCTCCTTGCAGCCGTCCGCGTACTCGGCGGCCAGCTTGCGCTGCGCGTTCTTGTCGGCCACCGAGTCGGGGACCGGGTCGGCCTTGGGGGCCTTGACGAACTCCTGCGGGTCGATGCAGGAGATCGGCGCCGAGTGGCCGACGCCGCGGGGGTCGAAGCCCACGAAGTCGTACGCCTTGGAGGTGTTGACCCACAGGGGGCTCTTGGTGGTGACCCGGCGCGGGAAGCGCATGCCGGAACCGCCGGGGCCGCCGGGGTTGTAGATCAGGGCGCCCTGGCGCTCCTGCGGAGTGCCCGTGCTGCCGATCCGGTCCACCGCGAGGTCGATGGTCTTGCCGAAGGGCTTGGCGTAGTCGAGCGGGACCTTCACCCAGCCGCACTGGATCGGGGCTTCGAAACCCCAGTCGGCCGGGCAGGCCTTCCAGTCGATGCCGGTGTGGGCCGCGCGGGCGGCGGCGATCTCGACGCCGACCGACTCCGGGATGCCGTAGGAACGGCTGTCGGAGGCCGCGGCGGGCGTGGCCATGACGAGGCCCGCCGTGAGCGTGCCGGCGATCAGAGTGGCAGCGCTCCCCAGCGCTGCGTTGCGTATCACGTGGTTGTTCCCCCTGCGTCAGGTGCCGCCGTGGGCGGCCGACTTCGGACGACGTACAGACGACGTGCAGGGGGATCTTCGCGCCTGACCTGTGCGCGACAACAGAGCACGGTCGGGTTCTTTGCCAACCCGATATCCGGATTGAGGTGTACCGCTGAGCGGTGTCCCGGTTCGTCCCGGGTTCAGCGTCCCCGGCAAGTCCGTTGCCGGTGGCCCGCAGTTGTGGCCGGGAAAACGGGCCCGGAGTCACCAGGCGTACGTGCGCAGCGCCTCGTCCAGCAGCGCGCGCAGCGCCAGCGCGTCCGCGGCCAGGGCCGTGACCAGTACGGCGGGCCCCGCGAGGGGGGTGACGGCGGCCAGCTCGCCGAGCATCGCGGCGGCCGGCGGATGCTCCGCGAAGCCGGGGTCCACGATGAGCAGTTGCCCCAGGGCGCGGTGCCCGGCGAGCCCGGCCGGACCGTCCCAGCCTCCCGGGGCTCCCGGGCCGCAGGCGAGTTCCTGGTCCAGCAGGGGCAGCCCGGCCCAGTGCACGGTGAGCCGGCTGCGCAGCAGGCCCGGCGGTTCGCCGGTGCGCCCGAGCACCTGCTCCTCGCGCAGCACCAGCCGGGCGGTGGCGGCGAGTTCGACGCGGGTGCGCACCCACAGGTCACTGCCCCGGACCGAGACCAGCTGTTCGGGCAGCCAGCACACCGCCGCGCCGTCGTCCACGGTCAGGGTGGTCTCGTACAGGGCGGGCGCGCCGCCCCGGCCGGGCAGGGCGAGGGTGGCGGCGGCCGAGCCGAGGGTGAGGCGGGCGCCGGGGCCCGCAGCAGCCTCGATGCTCAGGTGGTCCCCGCCGAGGGGGGCGGTCATCGCCCCGACGAGGGTGACCCGGGCTTCGCCGGGCTCGCTCCCCCGGGTGCGGCGCAGCGCGAAGGGGCCCTCACCCTGGAGCAGGGGCAGGGCGGTGCCGCCGCGGCCGTCGGCGACGGCGCGGATGCGCGCGGTGGCCCGCAGCCCCGTGGCCGGCACGGCGCCCGCAGGCGGGGCGATTGCCGGGGCCGCGGCGGCGGTGGTCACCGGGCCGCCCAGGCGGCGACGTGGCCCCGGACCCATTCGGCGACCGGAGCCACCCCCTGCGCACTGCGCAGCGACTGGAAGACCACCGGGAGTTCACCGCGCTGCTCGGCGGCGTCCCGGGCCATCCGGTCCAGGTCGGAGCCGACGTGGGGCGCCAGGTCGGTCTTGTTGACGAGGAGCAGGTCGGCGGTGGTCACGCCGGGTCCGCCCTTGCGCGGGATGTCGTCCCCGCCCGCCACGTCGATCACGAAGATCTGCGCGTCGACCAGACCGCGCGAGAAGGTGGCGGTGAGGTTGTCCCCGCCGGACTCGACGAGCACGAGGTCCAGCGGGCCGATCGCGTCCTCCAGCTCCTCCACCGCCTCCAGGTTGGCGGAGATGTCGTCGCGGATGGCGGTGTGCGGGCAGGCGCCGGTCTCCACGGCGGCGATCCGCTCGGGCGGCAGCACCGCCTCGCGGAGCAGGAACTCGGCGTCCTCGCGCGTGTAGATGTCGTTGGTGACGACGGCCATCGAGTACTCGGCGCGCAGCGCGCGGCAGAGCGCGGCGACGGTGGCGGTCTTGCCGGAGCCGACGGGACCGCCGAGTCCGATGCGCAGGGCGCGGCGGGAGCCGTCGGCGCGCAGCGGCGCGGCGCTGTGGGCGTGCCGGTGCGGGAAGGTCCCGGCGTGGTCGAGGTGCATGGAGGCTCCTTGGGGAGGGCTGAGCGTGGTCAGGAGGCGAAGAGGCGGACGGGCCAGGCCGCGTGCGCCTCGGCGGCGATGTCCAGCAGCGGCGAGGAGGCGGCGGGCAGGGCGTGCGCCCCGGCCGAGAGGGCGAGGCGGGCGGCGTCCGCGGCCCGGGCGGCCACCTCGTCCAGGGCCGGGGCGAGCCGGGCCAGTACTCCGCTCGCCTCGAAGGGGTCCAGGCCCAGCAGCCGCACGGTCGCGGTGGCCGGTCCGCCGACGGCTTCGTACGCCGCCACGTGCGCGGCGTCGAGCGGCCCGAGCCCGGCGGCCCGGGCGGTGACGCCGAGCACCACGGGCTGGTGGGCCCCTCGCGGGAAGGCGGCGGCCAGCGCTTCGAGTTCGGGCGCGGGCCAGGTGGCGCGGGCGGCCCGGATCAGCTGCCGGCCGAGCCGGCGCGCCGCCGTCCGCAGCGCGGGGGACGGCGTCCGGGCGTCGGCGGCGGCGTCCAGCTCCGCCGGGTCCATGCCGAGCGCGGCCGCCGCGGCCAGGGCGGCCGCGACCAGGCCCGCGGTGTGCAGCCGGCCCCGGCAGAACGCCTCCAGGGTCACGTCGTCGTGGATCCGGCCCGCCTTGACGGCGGCCTCGGCCCCGCCGGAGTGCGCGTGCCCTCCGGCGGGGAAGCGCCCGTCGGCGAGGACGAGCAGTGCGGCGCGGCTCACCGGACCGGTCCCGTCACCGGGTGCGGCGCGGGACCCGTGCCCGGCGCGGCGGGCTCCCCGAGGGCGGGGGCCCTCATCACAGCGGCGGCCGTCATCAGAACAGGAAGTAGCGCTGGGCCATGGGGAGTTCCGCCGCGGGGGCGGGTTCCACGGCTTCGCCGTCGATGGTCACGGTGAAGGTGTCGGCGTCCACTTCGACGCGCGGGCGCGCGGCGTTGTTGCGCATGTCCTCCTTGGTCACCTTGCGGGTGCTCTCGATCGCCACGAACGCCTTGGTCAGCCCGAGGCGTTCGGGCAGGCCGTCGTCGAGGGCGGGCTGCGAGGTGAAGTTGAGCGAGTTGTGGCCCGCCGAGCGGCCGGTGGCACCGAACATCGGCCGGGGCAGCACGGGCTGCGGGGTGGGGATGGAGCCGTTCGCGTCGCCCATCTGCGCGTAGGCGATCTGGCCGCCCTTGACGACCACCTCGGGCTTGACCCCGAAGAACGCGGGCCGCCACAGCACGAGGTCGGCGAGCTTGCCGGTCTCGACCGAGCCGATCTCGCGGGCGAGCCCCTGGGCGACGGCCGGATTGATCGTGTACTTGGCCACGTAGCGCCGGGCCCGGTGGTTGTCGGCGGGTCCGTCGCCCGGCAGGAAGCCGCGGCGCTTCTTCATCACGTGCGCGGTCTGCCAGGTCCGCATGACGACCTCGCCGATCCGGCCCATGGCCTGGGCGTCGGAGGAGATGATCGAGATCGCGCCGAGGTCGTGCAGGACGTCCTCGGCGGCGATGGTCGAGGGCCGGATGCGGGACTCGGCGAAGGCGAGGTCCTCGGGCACGGCGGGGTTCAGGTGGTGGCAGACCATCAGCATGTCGAGGTGCTCCTCGACGGTGTTGACGGTGTGCGGGCGGGTCGGGTTGGTCGAGCTGGGCAGGACGTTCGGCTCGGAGACCACGGTGATGATGTCGGGTGCGTGCCCGCCGCCCGCTCCCTCGGTGTGGTACGAGTGGATGGTCCGGCCGCCGATGGCCGCGAGGGTGTCGGCGACGAACCCGGCCTCGTTGAGGGTGTCGGTGTGGATGGCGACCTGCGCGCCGGTCTCGTCGCAGACGCTCAGGCAGGCGTCGATGACGGCGGGGGTGGCCCCCCAGTCCTCGTGGATCTTGAACCCGAGGGCGCCGCCCCGCAGTTGGGCGTGCATCGCGTCGCGGGACATCGTGGTCCCCTTGCCCAGCAGCCCGATGTTGACCGGGGAGTCCTCCAGCGCGGCGAACATGCGGGCGAGGTGCCAGGAGCCGGGGGTGACCGTGGTGGCCTTGGACCCCTCGGCGGGGCCGGTGCCGCCGCCGACGAGCGTGGTGACGCCGGAGGCGAGGGCCTCGTCGATGATGGTCGGCGAGATGAAGTGGACGTGCGTGTCGATGCCGCCCGCCGTGACGATCTTCCCGTTGCCCGCGATGATCTCGGTCTCCGGTCCGATGACCAGGGCCGGGTGCACCCCGTCCATGGTGTCCGGGTTGCCCGCTTTGCCGATGCCGCAGATCCGGCCGTCGCGGATGCCGATGTCGGCCTTCACGATGCCCCAGTGGTCCAGCACGACCGCACCGGTGATCACGGTGTCGGGCGCGCCCTCGGCGCGCGTGGTGCGGGCCTGGCCCATCGACTCGCGGATCACCTTGCCGCCGCCGAAGACGGCTTCGTCGCCGGAGCGTCCGGGTCCGCCGCTGAGGTCCTCCTCGATCTCGACGAAGAGGTCGGTGTCCGCGAGCCGGATCCGGTCGCCGACGGTCGGGCCGAAGAGGTCGGCGTACTCCTGGCGGGTCAGCTCAGCCATCGAGCGGCCCCCCGGTCTCCCCGCGCAGGCCCGGTACGACGCGCAGGCCGGCCAGCGGGACGAGCTCCACCGCGACCGGGATGCCCGGCTCGAAGCGGACGGCCGTACCGGCGGCGATGTTCAGCCGGAGCCCGTGGGCGGCCCGCCGGTCGAAGTCCAGACCGGGGTTGACCTCGGCGAAGTGGTAGTGGGAGCCGACCTGCACGGGCCGGTCGGCGGCGTTGAGCACGGTGAGACGGGTGACGGCGCGGCCCTCGTTGAGGCGCACCGGCCCGTCCCCGAAGCGGATCTCTCCGGGGATCATGACGGGGAAGCCTCTCAGACGATGGGGTCGTGGACGGTGACGAGCTTGGTCCCGTCGGGGAAGGTGGCCTCGACCTGGACGTCGTGGATCATCTCGGGAATGCCCTCCATGACCTCCGCCCGGGTCAGCACGGTCCGCCCGGAGGCCATGAGCTCGGCGACCGTGCGGCCGTCGCGGGCCCCTTCGAGGATGTGGGTGGTGATCAGGGCGATCGCTTCGGGGTGGTTGAGGAGCACCCCGCGCGCCCTTCGTTTCTCGGCCACGTCGGCTGCCACGTGGATCAGCAGTCTTTCCTGCTCGTGCGGTGTGAGTTGCACCCGTATCACCCGGTTTCTCGACGTCTTCGACTACGCGCCGTGCGAGACCCTATCCGCCGTCAACACTTTGTTGACCTGCGCATATGCGGCTCAAGCAGTTCTTTCCCTACGAGGGGCAAGACTTTCCGGAGCACACACCGCCGCTTTGCCATCCCTTGGCCGAAGACAGACCGTTGGGCCCCGGCCCGGCGTGCTGTCCGCTGCCGGGAGGACGTCACGGTAGGGCGCCGGTTTTTCCGCGGCGTTAACTCACGTTTCCAGCGGGGACCGGATGCGGCGGCCGGGCGCAGCCGGACACCGGCTCGTATACGGCGATACGTTGAGGGCAACGAACTCTGCGTGGAGCACAACGCCCCGAAGTGCGGCCAGGGCTGACCGGTCCTCAGCCGCGGCGCGCCGCGGGGACCGTCCAGGGCAGCGAAATCCACACCGTCTTGCCGCCGTCGTCGGTGGGGCTGACCGAGAGCCGCCCCCCGGATTCCGCCGTGAGCCAGCGGATGATGACCATGCCCCGGCCGTTGTCCTGCTGGACGGCGGCCGGGAGCCGCTTCGGCCACCGCGGATGACTGTCCGTCACCCCGACCCGCAGGAGTTCCTCGCGCTCCAGGCGGACGTCGACGGTGAAGGTGGGCGACTGGCCGAAGGTGTGCTGGACCGCGTTGGTGGCCAGTTCGGAGACGATCAGCCGGATGGTGTCCGCGATGTCGGCGTCCTCGGGAAGTCCCCATCCGCTCAGCACGTCCGCCACGTAGCGCCGGGCGGTGGAGACCGATGCGGGATCGCTCGGCAGGGTGACGGATGCTTCCTGGTGGTCTGCCATGGCGCGGTCCCTTTCCCACCGGAGCGCAATGCCCCGGATCTGTGCTGAGCGCCAGAGTGCCACTCATTGTCCCGGTGCTGCTGCCGTTCACCCAAGATCTGCATATATCTGTCCCTCGTTGCGGTGAACTCTGCTACGGAAGACCGTATTCGGACGGCAGACTGGTGCGAGCTGTGCCGGGGGGTAAGGAGGCGGGTGTGCAACACGGTCCCGCGGTGCGCCGGCGCAAGCTCGGCGAGGAACTGCGTGCGCTCCGTGACCGGTCCGGACTCACCAGCGGTGAGGCGGCCCGGATCGTGGGGTGGCACCAATCGAAGATCAGCCGGATCGAGACCGGCCGCAGCGGCGTGAAGCCCGAGGACGTACGGCTCCTGCTCGACGCCTACGGAGGCGTGGGCGCCCAGCAGCGCGCCCTGCTGGAGGCGCTCTCGGCGTCCGCGGCCGGGCCGGGTCCCGAGATCGGGCGCGGTCCGCAGTGGTGGCACGACTACCGAGGCCTGCTGCCGCAGGAGTACCGGGACTTCATCAGCCTGGAGGCGGGCGCCCGGTCCGCGCGCACGGTGGAGCTGTCCGTGGTCCCCGGCCTGCTGCAGACCCCCGCCTACGCCCGCGCGGTGACCCGGGCCGCGCTGGGCGGGCTGCCGGAGCCGAAGGTGGACGCGCTGGTCGACGTACGCCTCGCCCGGCAGTCGGTGCTGCGGACGGATCCGCCGCTGGAGCTGAGCGCGGTGCTCGACGAGGCGGTGCTGCGGCGCCAGATCGGCGGTCCGGGGGTGATGGCGGAGCAGCTGCGGTCGCTGGTGGTCGTGGCGCGGCTGCCGCAAGTGCGGCTCCAGGTACTGCCGTTCAGCGTAGGGGGGCATCTCGGCCTGACCGGACCGTTCGTCATTTTCTCATTTCCGGACATCGCCGATCTGGATGTGGTGGTACTCGACCATTTGACGAGTAGCCTCTATCTGGAGCGGAAGGAAGACCTTGAGGCGTACAGCGCCGCGTTCCGCACCATCCAGGCGCACGCCCTCCCGCCCCAGGACTCGTCGGATCTGATCAGCGCCCTCGCTGACGACGCGTAAGGAGGCACCCCCGTGTCCGCAACCCCCTTATCCACCCGCGGACTTCTGATCAGCGCGCGGTGGCGGCGCAGCAGTCGCAGCACCGGAATGAACAACTGTGTGGAAACCGCCGTCCTCAGCGGCGGCCTGCTGGCCGTCCGCGACTCCAAGCGGGCGGACGGCCCGGCCGTGCTCTTCACCGGGCCGGCCTGGGACGGTTTCCTCACGCTGGTACGGGCGGACCTCGCCCGGTAAGGCCGGTCCTACCGGTCCGCGGCTCCGGCCGGCGCGGTCGCCAGGATCGTGTCCACGGCCCGGGTGATCTCCTCCCCCGTGAGGTCCCCCCGGGCGGTCAGCCGCAGCCGGGAGATCCCGTCCGGCACGGACGGCGGCCGGAAGCATCCCACGAACAGACCCGCCTCGCGGCAGTCGGCGGCCCAGCGCAGTGCCGCCGCGGCCGACGGGGCCCGTACCGACACCACGGCCGCGTCCGGCCGGGCCGCGGTCAGGCCGGACGCGGTGAGCCGCCCGTACAGCCGGTCGGCCACCTCGCGGGCCCGCGCCGCCCGCTCCGGTTCGCGCTGGAGCAGGCGCAGGCTCGCGAGGGCCGCCCCCGCGGCGGCCGGAGCCAGCCCGGTGTCGAAGATGAAGGTCCGGGCGGTGTTGACCAGGTGCCGGATCACCCGGGCCGGGCCGAGGACCGCCCCGCCCTGGCTGCCCAGGGACTTCGAGAGGGTCAGCGTCGCCACCACGTCGGGCGCGCCGGCGAGCCCGGCGGCGTGCAGCGCGCCGCGGCCGCCCTCGCCCAGCACCCCGAGCCCGTGCGCGTCGTCCACGACCAGGGCGGCGCCGGCCGCGCGGCAGACGGCCGCGTACCCCGCGAGCGGCGCGGCGTCCCCGTCCACGGAGAACACCGAGTCGCTGACCAGCAGCGCCCGGCCCTCGTGGCCGGCCAGCGCCTTGGCCGCCGTGTCCGGATCCGCGTGCGGGACCACCTCCGTCCGCGCCCGCGAGAGCCGGCAGGCGTCCACGATCGAGGCGTGGTTCCCGGCGTCGGAGACGACCAGCGTGTCCCGGTCGCTGAGCGCGGTGACGGCCGCGAGGTTGGCGGCGTACCCGGAGGACAGCACGAGCGCGGCCTCGAACCCGCAGAAGGCTGCCAGCTCCCGTTCCAGCTCGGCGTGCAGTTCGGTGGTCCCCGTGACCAGCCGCGACCCGGTGGCCCCGGCGCCCCAGCGCTCGGCGGCCTCGCGCGCGCCCGCGACGGTCTCGGGGTGGCGGGTCAGGCCGAGGTAGTCGTTGCTCGCGAGGTCGAGCAGGGACGAGGAGGCCGGCCGCGGCCGCAACGTCCGGACCAGTCCGGCGCGCTCCCGGGACCGCTCCGCGTCGTCGGTCCAGGCGAAGACCTCGGCGGGGTCGGGAAGGTGCTGGGGCATCGGCGGGTCCTCTTTTGTCGGCAGTCCACAGACCTGCCCGACCCTAGCCGCCCCGACTCCGGCGCCAGGTGTGGCGATACACACACTCCGATCCGGCCATGTTGTGCGATCTCTCCTTGGCCGGGAGTGGTCGTGTGGTCCAGGATCGGCGTCATGGACCTGCTGAACACCCTGGTGGACAAGGGGCTGCGGCGCGAGCTGCCGACCCGCGAAGAGGCGCTCGCCGTACTGGCGACCTCTGACGACGAACTGCTCGACGTGGTGGCCGCTGCCGGCAAGGTGCGCCGCCAGTGGTTCGGGCGTCGGGTCAAGCTGAACTACCTGGTCAACCTGAAGTCGGGCCTGTGCCCCGAGGACTGCTCCTACTGTTCCCAGCGGCTGGGTTCGAAGGCGGAGATCCTGAAGTACACCTGGCTGAAGCCGGAGGAGGCCTCCGAGGCCGCCGCGGCCGGAGTCGCGGGCGGCGCCAAGCGCGTGTGCCTGGTGGCGAGCGGCCGCGGCCCGACGGACCGGGACGTGGAGCGGGTCGGCAAGACCATCGCCGCGATCAAGGAGCAGAACGAGGGCGTCGAGGTCTGCGCCTGCCTGGGCCTGCTGTCGGACGGTCAGGCGGAGCGGCTGCGCGACGCGGGCGCCGACGCCTACAACCACAACCTCAACACGTCCGAGGCGACGTACGGGGCGATCACCAAGACCCACACCTACGCGGACCGCGTGGACACCGTGCAGAAGGCGCACGCCGCGGGCCTCTCCGCCTGCTCGGGCCTGATCGCGGGCATGGGCGAGAGCGACGAGGACCTCGTCGACGTCGTCTACTCGCTGCGCGAGCTGGACCCGGACTCGGTGCCGGTCAACTTCCTGATCCCGTTCGAGGGCACCCCGCTCGCCAAGGAGTGGAACCTCACCCCGCAGCGCGCGCTGCGGATCCTGGCGATGGTGCGCTTCGTCTGCCCCGACGTCGAGGTCCGCCTCGCGGGCGGCCGCGAGGTCCACCTGCGCACGATGCAGCCGCTGGCCCTGCACCTGGTCAACTCGATCTTCCTCGGCGACTACCTCACCAGCGAGGGCCAGGCCGGCCAGGCCGACCTCGACATGATCGCGGACGCCGGTTTCGAGGTGGAGGGCGCCGGTACGTCGACCCTCCCCGCGCACCGCTCCGACGTCGCGGCCGGCGGCTGCGGCTCGCACGGCGAAGGCGCGGGCGCGGGTGCGTCCGTCTGCGGTTCGGCCGCTCCGGCCGGCGCGGACGCGGGCTGCGGTTCGGCGTGCGGGGGCTGCTCCGGCCACGCCGAGGACGCGGTGGCCGCCGTACCGGCGCAGGACGCCTCCGGGCAGGCCCCGGCCGGCGAGGTGCGCCCGGACCTGGTGGCCGTGCGCCGGCGCGGCGCGGGAACGGAACTCGCCCCCAATGCCTGATCCGCACCACCCGCACGACCCGCTGCCGGCCGGCGAGCTCCTCGCGCTGGACAGGCAGCACGTCTGGCACCCGTACGGCCCCATGCCCGGGCGGCAGGAGCCGCTGGTCGTCTCCTCCGCCTCGGGCGTCCGGCTGCGGCTCGGCCGGACGGCCGAGGGACGGGACGAACTGGTCGACGGCATGTCCTCCTGGTGGTCTGCCATCCACGGCTACAACCACCCGGTGCTCAACGAGGCCGTGCGCGACCAGCTCGGCCGGATGTCGCACGTCATGTTCGGCGGGCTCACCCACGAGCCCGCCGTCCGGCTCGCGGCGAAGCTGGTCGAGATCTCCCCGGCGGGCCTGGAACACGTCTTCCTGGCCGACTCCGGCTCGGTCGCCGTCGAGGTCGCGGTCAAGATGTGCCTCCAGTACTGGACCTCGATCGGCCGCCCGGGCAAGCACCGCCTGCTCACCTGGCGCGGCGGCTACCACGGGGACACCTGGCAGCCGATGGCCGTGTGCGACCCCGAGGGCGGGATGCACGAGCTGTGGCAGGGCATGCTGCCGCGCCAGATCTTCGCCCAGGAGCCGCCCGGCGGCTTCGACGCGCCCGTGGACCCGGCCTACGTGGAGCACCTGCGCTCCCTGGTCGGCAAGCACGCGGACGAGCTGGCCGCGGTGATCGTGGAGCCGGTGGTGCAGGGCGCGGGCGGCATGCGCTTCCACTCCCCCGGCTACCTGCGGGTGCTGCGCGAGCTGTGCGACGAGTACGGGGTGCTGCTGATCCTGGACGAGATCGCGACCGGATTCGGGCGCACGGGCGCCCTCTTCGCCGCCGACCACGCGGGGATCACCCCGGACGTGATGTGCGTCGGCAAGGCGCTGACCGGCGGTTACCTGACGCTGTCGGCGACCCTGTGCACGCCGCGGGTCGCGGACGGCATCTCGCGGGGCGAGGTGCCGGTGCTGGCGCACGGGCCGACCTTCATGGGCAACCCGCTGGCCGCCGCGGTGGCGCTGGCCTCGCTCGACCTGCTCCTGTCCCAGGACTGGGCGGGGGAGGTCAAGCGGATCGGGGCCGGGCTGGCGGAAGGCCTGGCTCCGGCGGCCGGTCTGCCCGGGGTGAAGGACGTACGGGTGCTGGGCGCGATCGGCGTGGTGCAGCTCGACCACCCCGTGGACATGGCCGCGGCGACCCGGGCGGCCGTTCGCGAGGGCGTGTGGCTGCGCCCGTTCCGGGACTTGATCTACACGATGCCGCCGTACGTGACGGGTGACGGTGACGTGGCGCGGATCTGCCGTGCGGTGTGCGCGGCGGCGCGGGAAGGCTGAGCGGGAAGACCGAGCTGAAGAGTCCGATGAGTACGGGTGCGATGAGTACGGGTGCGAGAGGTGCGGGGCCGATGGACGCGGGGTCGACGGGTGTGAGCGGTACGGGCAGGGGTCCTTCCGGTGTGGTGGTGGTGTCCGGGACGGGCACCGAGATCGGCAAGACCGTCGTCACCGCGGCGATCGCGGCCGCGGCGGTGGCCGCCGGGCGTTCCGTGGCGGTGCTCAAGCCGGCGCAGACCGGGGTGGGCCCGGACGAGCCGGGTGACGCGGCCGAGGTGGCGCGGCTGGCGGGCGCTGGGGTGACCACCCGGGAGCTGGCCCGCTATCCGGAGCCACTGGCTCCGGACACCGCGGCCCGGCGGTCGGGGCTGGCCACGGTCGGACCCGCGGAGGTGGCCGAGGCCGCCGGGAAGCTGGCCGCGGAGCACGACCTCGTCCTCGTCGAGGGGGCGGGCGGGCTGCTCGTACGCTTCGACGAGGCCGGGAACACCCTTGCCGACGCGGCCCGGCTGCTGCGGGCGCCGGTGCTGCTCGTGGTCCCCGCCGGGCTCGGCACCCTCAACTCGGCCGCGCTGACGGGCGAGGCGCTGCGGGCCCGCGGGCTGGCGGGCCTCGGCCTGGTGGTCGGCAGCTGGCCGACCTCACCCGACCTCGCCTCCCGCTGCAATCTGGCCGACCTCCCGGCGGTGTCGGAGATGCCGCTGCTGGGCGCGGTCCCCCACGCTTCGGGGTCGCTGACCCCGGCCGCCTTCCGCGCCGCGGCGCCCGGCTGGCTGGCCCCGGACCTGGGCGGCGACTGGTCCGCGCCGGACTTCCTGCGGACCTGGAGCTGAGGGTCCTGCGGATCTGGAACTGAGGGGTCCTGCGGACCTGAGGCTGAGGGTCCTCGGACCCGGGCCCGAGGTTTTCGGGACTTCTTCGCGGCGCTGCGGGTGGCGCCCCGCATCGGGGGGAGACTGGAGACACGCGTACGTCCGCTCCAGGAGGTCCGTCATGTCACCGCGCCCCCGCCGGACCCCGCCCCGGGACGCCGTCCACCACCCCGTGTTCGCCCGCTTCTACGCACGGATGAGCGTCCAGGCCGACTCCCGCGGCGGGATCTCCTCGCTGCGCGGCGAGCTGCTGCGCGGCCTCTCCGGCCGGATCATCGAGATCGGCGCGGGCAACGGGCTGAACTTCGCCCACTATCCGCGCGCCGTCTGCGAGGTGGTCGCGGTCGAACCGGAGCGCACCCTGCGCCGGCTGGCGGCCCGCGCCGCGCTGCGCGCCGAGGTCCCCGTGGACGTCGTACCGGGCGCCGCCGAGGCCCTCCCCGTCAAGAGCGAGGCCTTCGACGCGGCCGTGGCCTCCCTGGTGCTGTGCACCGTACGGGACCTGCCGCGCTCCCTCGCCGAGCTGCACCGGGTCATCCGGCCCGGCGGTGAGCTGCGCTTCTTCGAGCACGGACTGGCGCCCGGACCCACGATGGCCGGGATCCAGCGCGCGCTGGACCGGACCGTGTGGCCCCGCTTGTTCGGCGGCTGCCACACGGCGCGGGACATCCTGGCCGCGGTCGACGCCGCCGGCTTCCGGATCGTCGAGCAGCGCGGGCTGCGGATGCCGGAGCGCGGGCCCGCGCTGCCTACCTCGTACTGCGTGATCGGGTCGGCCCGGCGCTCCGACGACTGAACCGGCGCTCGCCCGGGGACCCCGCCGGCGTCCCGCGGTCGGGCATTGCGCGGGAACCCGTGCCCGTGCTGGGATCACGGTCATGATCGATCTGCGCATACGGACGGCCGGGGCGGCAGAGGCCGAGGACGTGCTGTCCTTCTGGAAGGTGGCGGCGGAGGGCACTTCCGTCACGGACGACGTGGACGGGGTCACCCGGCTCATCGAGCGGGATCCGGACGCCCTGATCCTCGCCGAGACCGACGGGCTCCTCGTGGGGTCCGTGATCGCGGGTTACGACGGCTGGCGCTGCTCGCTCTACCGGCTGGCGGTACTCCCCTCGCACCGCAGGCGCGGGATCGGGACGGCGCTCCTGGACGCCGCCGAGCGGCGCTTCCTGGCCGTGGGCGGACGGCGCGGGGACGCGATGGTGCTGGAGGCGAACGAGCCGGGGCAGCGGGCCTGGGCCGCGGCCGGCTACCACCGCGAGGACCACTGGCGCCGCTGGGTCAAGCCGCTCGGGACGGCGTAGCGTCCGTCCGGGCGCGATCCGCGCGTCCTGCCCGTCATGTCGTCCGATCGAGCGATGCGCACACTTTGCCGATCCTTTACCCTGGGGGAGACCGCTTCCCGATGCAGTCCCCTCGAACGAAAGGTGTGAGCGTCCGCCCATGGGCGAGCCTCCCAGTACCCGACACCGCGCGATCCGCCTCCTCCTGTCTGATCATGGGACGGAGGTGAACCGATGACCGAAGTGCTTCTGCTCGTCGTCGCGCTGCTGCTCTGCCTCGCCTGCGGGGTCTTCGTCGCGGCCGAGTTCTCGTTGACGACCATCGAGCGCAGCGAGCTCGAAGGAGCCGCCGAGCGCGGCGAGCGCGGCGCCGACAGCGCCCTGGCCGCCGTCCGGAGCCTGACCTTCCAGCTCTCCGGCGCCCAGCTCGGCATCACCGTGACCGGCCTGGTCATCGGCATGATCTCCAAGCCCTCGATCGCCACCCTGCTCAAGGGGCCGTTCGAGGCCATGGGGCTGTCCGCCGGAGCCGCTTCGTCCACCGCCCTGGTCCTCGGCACCGCCGTGTCGACCGTCGTCCTGATGGTCGTCGGCGAACTGGTGCCGAAGAACTGGGCGATCTCCTCGCCGCTGGCCCTGGCCAAACGCGTGGCGACCCCGCAGCGGATGTTCAGCCGGGCCTTCCGGCCGCTCATCGGCCATCTGAACACCACGGCCAACCACATGGTGCGCCGCTTCGGGCTGGAGCCGGCCGAGGAGCTGGCCTCCGCGCGCAGCCCGCAGGAGCTGGTGGCACTGGCGCGGCACTCCGCGAAGGCGGGCGCGCTGGAGAAGGACACCGCCGAACTGTTCGTGCGGACCCTGAACCTGGCCGACCTGACCGCGGAGAACGTCATGACCCCGCGGGTCCAGGTCACCGCGCTCGACGTGCAGACCACCGCGGAGGACGTGGCGAACGCGACCATGGCCACCGGCCTGTCCCGCTTCCCCGTCTACCGCGGCAGCCTCGACAGCGTCGTCGGCACGGTCCACATCAAGGACGTCCTGGCGCTGCCCGCCGCCGAACGCCACCGCTACCCGGTCGCGCAGCTGCTGCGCGAGCCGCTGCTCGTCCCCGAATCACTGACCGTGGACCGGCTGCTGGACCGGCTCTCCGGCAGGCAGACGATGGCCGTGGTGATCGACGAGTACGGCGGCACGGCCGGCGTGGCCACCCTGGAGGACATCGTCGAGGAGGTCGTGGGCGAGGTCCGCGACGAGCACGACCCGCACGAGACCCCGGACCTGGCCGCGGCCGGTACGGACGCCTCCGGCCGCGCGCTCTTCTCCGCGGACGGCGCGGCGCGCACCGACCAGCTGGAGCGGATCGGCCTGCGGGTGCCGGACGGCCCGTACGAGACGCTGGCCGGGCTGATGGCCACCGAGCTCGGCCGCATACCGGTCAACGGCGACAGCCTGGAGCTGGGCGGCTGGCGCCTCGACGTGGTGGACGACAGCGGGCGGCGCGCCGCGCGCGTGCTGCTGCACGCGCCGGTCGAGGAGCCCGCCGACGCTTCGCGCGGACGCGACGGCGCGCACGGCAAGACCCGCCGCAAGAGCGGCGACACGCAGCCGGAGGAGGGCCGATGACCGCGATCCAACTACTGATCGGCCTGGCGACCCTGGTCGTCAACGCCTTCTTCGTCGGCGCGGAATTCGCGCTGATCTCGGTCCGGCGCAGCCAGATCGAACCGTACGCCGAGGCGGGCGACCGGCGGGCCCGGGCCGTGCTGTGGGGCCTGGAGCACGTGTCGGCCCTGATGGCGGCGGCACAGCTGGGCATCACGCTGTGCACCCTGGTGCTCGGTGTGGTCGCCGAACCGGCCATCGCCCACCTGCTGACCCCGCTCTTCGACCTGTTCGGGGTGCCGGCCGGGGTCACCCACGTGATCTCCTTCGTGGTGGCACTGGCGCTGGCGACGTACCTGCACATGCTCTTCGGCGAGATGCTGCCGAAGAACGTGGCGCTGGCCGAGCCGGTCCGTACCGCGCTGCTGCTCGGGCCGCCGCTGGTGACCCTGACGCGCGGCCTGAGGCCGGTGATCTTCGCGATCAACGCCTTCGCCAACGCGTTGCTGCGGCTGCTGCGGGTCGAGGTGAAGGACGAGGTCGCCGCGACCTTCTCGGACGACGAGCTGGCCCGGATCGTCAAGGACTCCAACGCCGCGGGCCTGATCGACGGCCGGGCGAGCGAGCGGCTGCACGACGCGCTGGAGCTGGGCCGCCGGCCCGTCATCGAGGTGGCGCTGCCCATGGACCGGGTCCTCCCGGCCGAGGAGGGCATCACGCCGGAGGGGCTGGAGCGGCTCTCCGCCACGTCCCGCTACTCGCGGTTCCCGGTGCTCGACGGTCAGGGAAAGATCCTCGGCTACCTGCACGTCAAGGACGCCCTGGACGTCACCGCGCGGGACGAGGCCTTCCCGGTCTCGGCGCTGCGCCCCATCGCCCAGGTCCGCGCCCAGACTCCGCTGGATGACGTCCTGACCGCCATGCGGCGCAGCCGGACGCACCTGGCGGCGGTCCTCGGTGCGGACGGGACCATGACCGGTCTGGTCACGATGGAGGACGTGCTGCGCGAGCTGTTCGGGAACCGCTCGGCCACGTGAGACGGTCCCGGGCAGCGACCGGCCGGGTCCGGCAGCCCGGCCCGCGGCGCGACGTCCCCGGTCCTCATCGCGGGACCGGGGAACCGCGCGGTAACATCGCTGCGCCATGGAGATGAATGCGACATACACGAGTCTGGTCGCGGTCGGCGACTCCTTCACCGAGGGCATGTCCGACGCGCTGCCGGACGGCTCCTACCGGGGCTGGGCGGATCTGCTCGCCGCCCGTCTCGCCGCGCGGGAACCGGGGTTCCGCTACGCGAACCTCGCGGTGCGCGGCAAGCTGATCGGCCAGATCGCCGAGGAGCAGGCACCCCTGGCGGCCTCGATGGGTGCGGACGTGGTGACCCTGGTGGGCGGCCTGAACGACACCCTGCGCCCCAAGGTCGACATGGGACGGGTGCGCGGCCACCTGGAAGCGGCGGTGGAGACCCTGGCGCCCGCGTGCGGGCAGCTCGTCCTCATGCGCTCGCCCGGCCGCCAGGGGCCCGTGATGGAACGTTTCCGCCCGCGCATGGAAGAGCTGTTCGCCATCATCGACGAGCTGGCCGCGCGGCACGGCGCTCTCGTCGTCGACCTGTACGGCGCCCCCGTCCTCGGCGATCAGCGGCTCTGGCACGCCGACCGGCTGCACCTCACGGACGAGGGCCACCGCAGGGTGGCCGAGGCCGTGTGGCAGGCGCTGGGGCTGCCCGCGGAGGAGGACTGGCGCACGCCGCTGCTCCCTTCGCCGCCGCCGGGCTGGGCGACCCGGCGCGTCCACGACGCGCGTTTCGCCCGCGAGCACCTGCTCCCCTGGATCGGCCGCCGCCTGACGGGCCGCTCCTCGGGCGACGGCCGCCCGGCGAAGCGGCCGGAACTGCTGCCGTACGGCGCCGCGACGGACGAACGGCTCCCGTGAGCAGCCCGGTTCACGGGCGCCCGGCCCCGGCCCGGCCTCGTAGCAAACCACAACCGGCCGCGGGTCACCCACCTGCGTGAACGCACAGCCGAAGCGCAAGTAGAATCCCTTTACGTGACTGCCAAGCCCCGCATCCCCAATGTCCTGGCCGGCCGCTACGCCTCCGCGGAGCTCGCCGTCCTGTGGTCCCCCGAGTACAAGGTGACGCTGGAGCGGCGGCTGTGGCTCGCCGTGCTGCGCGCCCAGAAGGACCTCGGCATCGAGGTGCCCGACGCGGCCCTCGTCGACTACGAGCGCGTCCTGGAGCAGGTCGACCTGGCCTCCATCGCCGAGCGCGAGAAGGTCACCCGGCACGACGTGAAGGCCCGGATCGAGGAGTTCAACGCCCTCGCCGGTCACGAGCACGTGCACAAGGGCATGACCTCCCGCGACCTCACCGAGAACGTCGAGCAGCTCCAGATCCGGCTCTCCCTGGAGCTGGCCCGCGACCGCACCGTCGCCGTGCTGGCCCGCCTCGGCAAGCTGGCCGCCGAGCACGCCGAGCTGGTCATGGCCGGGCGCTCCCACAACGTCGCGGCGCAGGCCACGACCCTGGGCAAGCGCTTCGCGACCGCCGCCGACGAGCTGCTCGTCGCCTACGGCCGCCTGGAGGACCTGCTGGAGCGCTACCCGCTGCGCGGGATCAAGGGCCCGGTCGGCACCTCCCAGGACATGCTCGACCTCCTCGGCGGCGACACCGCCAAGCTCGCCGACCTGGAGCGGCGCATCGCGGGCCACCTCGGCTTCGCCCACGCCTTCACCTCGGTGGGCCAGGTCTACCCGCGCTCGCTCGACTACGACGTGGTCACCGCGCTGGTGCAGCTCGCCGCCGCCCCGTCCTCGATCGCCAAGACGATCCGCCTGATGGCCGGACATGAGCTGGTGACCGAGGGCTTCAAGCCCGGCCAGGTCGGCTCCTCCGCGATGCCGCACAAGATGAACACCCGCTCCTGCGAGCGCGTGAACGGCCTCATGGTCATCCTGCGCGGCTACGCCTCGATGACCGGCGAGCTGGCGGGCGACACCTGGAACGAGGGCGACGTCTCCTGCTCCGTGGTCCGCCGCATCGCGCTGCCGGACGCCTTCTTCGCCTTCGACGGTCTGCTGGAGACCTTCCTGACCGTCCTGGACGAGTTCGGCACCTTCCCGGCCGTCGTCGCCCGCGAGCTGGACCGCTACCTCCCCTTCCTGGCCACCACCAAGGTCCTGATGGGTGCGGTACGGGCCGGCGTCGGCCGCGAGGCCGCCCACGAGGTCATCAAGGAGCACGCGGTGGCCTCGGCCCTCGCGATGCGCGAGCAGGGCGCCGAGCGCAACGAACTGCTCGACAAGCTGGCCGCCGACGCGCGCATGCCGTTGGACCGCGCGCAGCTCGACGCCCTGATGGCCGACAAGCTGTCCTTCACCGGCGCCGCCGGGGACCAGGTCGCCGTGGTGGTCTCCCGCATCGAGGAGATCACCAAGCAGCACCCGGAGGCCGCCGGCTACACCCCGGGGTCGATCCTCTGACCCCCGAAGAGCTGGCCGCCGCCCGCGACCGCATCCTCCCGGATGTGGTCGCGGGCGGTTTGCGCGTCCTGTTCTGCGGGATCAACCCGGGCTTGATGTCCGCCGCCACGGGCCACCACTTCGCCCGCCCCGGCAACCGCTTCTGGCCGGTCCTGCACCTGTCGGGCTTCACCCCGCGCCGCCTGGCCCCCGCGGAGCAGGAGGAGCTGCTGACCTACCGGCTGGGCATCACCAACGTCGTGGCCCGCGCCACCGCCCGCGCCGACGAACTGAGCGCCGAGGAATACCGCGAGGGCGGCCGCCTCCTGACCGCGAAGGTGGAACTCCTGCGCCCCCAGTGGCTCGCCGTGGTCGGCGTGACCGCCTACCGCACGGCCTTCGGTGAGCGCGGCGCCAAGATCGGCCCGCAGGAGCGGACCATCGGCTCCACCCGGATCTGGGCCCTGCCCAACCCGAGCGGCCTCAACGCCCACTGGACCGCCCACACCATGGCCGAGGAGTACGCCCGCCTCCGCCTCGCCGCCGAGACCGGAACCGGGGCTGAGGGTGGGGCTGAGACCGGGGCCGGGGCTGAGACCGAGGCGGACCGGTGACCACCCCGGGCCCCCAGCCAGGTACGCCCCTGCTCTTCCTCGACGTCGACGGCCCACTCATCCCGTTCGGCGGGCCCCCACCCTCCCACCCCACCAGCCCTCCCCCCTCCGCACCGCCCGACGAGGGCAGCGCGCACCCCCTCCTCCACCGCCTCGACTCCCGCCACGGCCCCCGGTTGTCGGCCCTGCCGTGCACCCTGATCTGGGCCACGACATGGATGGCCGACGCGAACACCGACCTCGCACCCCGGCTCGGCCTCCCACCGTTGGAAGTGATGACCTGGCCGGAGCCCTCGGGCACGGACCCCCAGGCTGAACGGGACAGGCAGGCGAACCAGGAGGAAGACGACCTGCGCAGGGGTCTCCACTGGAAAACACGCGGGCTGGTCGCGCGGGCGGCGGGGCACCCGTTCATCTGGGTCGATGACGAGATCACGGACAGGGACCGCGCCTGGGTGTCCGCCCACCACCGGGGCTTCGCCCTGCTGCACCGGGTCGACCCCCGCCAAGGCCTCACCGACGCCGACTACGCCACCCTCACGGACTGGCTCCGCCACCCGTCCCTTTAGCCTCCCCGGTGGACTCCCGCAGGGAGCTGAGCGGCCCACCGGTCCGTCATCGGTGGGGAATCAGTTCCAGGGCGGATCCATTCCCGGCCCGGTCGGTTCTAGGGCGGGTCGATGACGGTCACCGCGGCCATCAGTTGCGGTGAGTGGTCGGCCCCCCATTCCGCCGCGTACACGGCCACCCAGTGCTCGCCGGCCCGCCACACGTGCACGTGGTCGGTGGTTCCGCTCATCTCGCCCCACGGTTCGGGGATCTCTTCCCCCGCGGCCACCCGCGCCAGCAGGCTCCCCAGGTGGAACACCTGCGCCTCCCCCCACCGCTCCGTCAACCGCTGGGTGAGGGCGCCGTACTCGGCTGAGATCTGTTCTGCGCCGGCTATCCGGTCGGCCGCGTCCTCGTCTCCGTACCAGTGGCTCTCACCCAGCTCCACGAGGTGGTAACCCGGACCGCTCCGTTCGGTCACCGATCTGCTGCGCGCCGCGGGGAACCCGCGTGTCCGGAGCCGGTCGATTGCCTCGAGATGCGCTGCCGTCGTCATGTCGTCAGTATCCCCAGCAGCACTGACAACTGGCCCGGCGTCACGCGTCCCGCCTGCGGACGGTGATCCAGCCCGCCCCCAGCGCTGCCGCCGCCCATAGGGCCATGACGCCCAGCCCCGCCCACGGCCCGAGCTCTCCCTGCGGATGCGCACTCAGCACCAGCTGCCCGGCACGATCCGGCAGGTACTGCCCGAGCCCACCCGCATGGTCACCGAAGACGAACGAGATCAGCAGGACGAAGGGTATGAGCAGGCTCAACACCGCTGTTCCGCTGCGCAGTACGGCGGTCAGTCCGGCTGCGAACAACGCCATGAGGGCGAGGTAGAGGCCGCTGCCGACGATCGCCCGGACCGCACCCGGATCGCCCGGGCCGATGGCCTGCTCCCCCATCAGGGCTTGACCGGCAAGGAAGGTGGCAAGGCCGGTGAGCTGCCCGGCCACCAGCGCCAACCCGGCGATGACCACGGCCTTGGAGAGGTAGAAGCGGCTCCGGTTCGGCACGGCGCCGAGAGTGATCCGCAGTGCCCCGTTGTGGAACTCCGCTGCGAACGCCTTGGCGCCGAAGGTGATGGCCGCAATCTGCCCGAAGCTGATGCCGTAGAAGGCGAGCCGGAGTGGATCACTTCCGGCCCTCGCAGCCTCCGACGGGCCGATGAGCGCGTTCATGAGGACCTGTATCCCGGCGGTGGACACGAGTATCGCGACGAGTGCCCAGAGCGTGCCGCGCAGCGACCGTATCTTGATCCATTCCGAGTGCACGACGGGGATGATGGGGAGGGCGGGAGCAGTCATGGCCGGTTCTCCAGTCACGGTGTTCGGGGTGTTTTGGTGTGCATCGTTCACGGGTGTCCGGGCTCGAGCGTCCGGGCTCGAGCGTCCGGGCTCGAGCGTCCGGGCTCGGGTGTCCGGGCTCGGGTGTCCGGGCTCGGTGTTCGGACCCGAGTGCCCGGCTGTTCGGGTACGCGGCTGTTGCGGCAGGCTGTCTCGGTGCCAGCGGTCAGCGCGAGCCAGACGCGAAGGGAGTCGACTCCGCGGTGAGATCGAGGTAGGCCTCTTCCAGGGAGGCGCGCTCATCCGCCAGTTCAAGGACCGGTATGCCTTCGCGCGCTGCCAGGGTGCCTATCCACTCGGCCTGGACGCCGTCCACGGTCCAGCGCCCGTCCTCGGCCTGCACCATCGAGAGCCCGTCGGCGGCCAGGACCTCTGCCATGCGACCTGGATCCGTGGTGCGCAGCCGCACCCTCGGGGTGCTGCGCGCATCGATGAATGCCTTCATCGATGAGTCGGCGAGCAACTTTCCCCGGCCCAGGACGACCAGGTGTTCCACGAAGGACGCGGTCTCCGCCATCAGGTGGCTGGAGACGAGGACGGTCCGGCCCTCCGCCGCGAGCTGCCGGAGCAGTTCGCGGATCCAGATGATGCCTTCGGGGTCGAGGCCATTGGTCGGCTCGTCCAGGAGCACCACCCCGGGATCGCCCAGCAGCGCAGCGGCGATGCCCAGGCGCTGGCGCATGCCCAGGGAGAAGGTCTTGACGCGTCGACCGGCGACCGGGGCCACGCCGGCCTGTTCGAGTACCTCGTCGACCCGGCGGGCCGGGATGCGGTTGCTGACCGCCAGGGCCAGCAGATGGTCGCGGGCGGTACGCCCTCCGTGCGCCGCCTGCGGGTCCAGGAGTGCCCCGACGCGGAGCAGCGGGTCGGGGAAGTCGGTGAACATCCGGCCGCCGATGGTGGCGGTGCCGGAGGTCGGGCGGTCCAGGCCCAACAGCAGGCGCATCGTGGTCGACTTGCCTGCTCCGTTGGGCCCGAGGAAGCCGGTCACGCGACCGGGCAGCACCTCGAAACTGAGGTAGTCCACCGCTCGAACGGTGCCGTACTCCTTGGTGAGTTCGCGGATCTCGATGCTGTTCATGACTCAAGGCTGGCCGCTCGGTCCTGGTCGTTCCTCCCCCGCACGGGGGGAAGCCCTCCCCCGCACGGGGGAGAAGCGCCGCCCTGCCTAGACTCGGCGCGTGAACACCATCAAGTGCACGCAGTGCGGTGCCGTCGGGCTCGAACAGGGATTCGTCGAGGACACCGGAGAGCACTCACGGGGATACGCGCGCTGGATCGCCGGAGCGCTGGAAATCGGCATCTTCGGCGGGGCGAAGCGGATGGGCCGGCCGCGCTGGCAGATCGACGCCTTCCGGTGTCCGGACTGTGGCCACCTCGAACTGTTCGCGCGCGAGCGCGTCTGACGTGGTCCCGGTGCGGCCCCGACGACGACTCCTCCCCCGCCCGGGGGTCCCCGTCTCCCCCGTGCGGGGGTGACGCGCCTGATCGGGCGGCTGCCACGATGACGGCATGTACCGACTGCTCCGCGCACCGTTCAAGGCGGTGACCTACACACGCTGGTTGCATCTGTGCGTGCCCATCCTCATCGTGGCCGTGTGGATGTTCATAGCTCCCCACGCGCCGTGGGTGCCTCTTCTCCTCGTCGCGCCGTTCGGCCTGGTGCCCTGGGTTCGTCTCGCCGAGGGACTCCAGGCGCGGTTCCTCCTGACCGCCCAGGACCAAGGCGACGACAGCACGATCAGTACGTCCCCTTCGGCGTCCTGGGGTGACCGGTGGCGGACGATGCTGTGGCTGGAGATACGGCTGGTGGTCTCCTCGGCGACGCTCTTCTCGTCCTCGTTCCTCCCGACGGTCTCGGTCGATCTGGCCCTCGCCGCCCTGGGTCGTCCCTCCGCGCATCCGTGGGTGCCGCTGGACGTACCGGGCTGGGCATCGGCCGTGCTCATCCCCGTGCCGCTGATCCTGCTCATCGTGACGGTCGTCCTGCTCGGCGAGATGATCACCGCGATCGCGGGCAGCCTGCTCGGGCCGTCCGCTGCCGAGCGGCTCACGGCGCTGGAGCAGCGGACGGAGCAGTTGCTGGAGCGGACCCGGATCGCGCGCGAGCTACATGACTCGATCGGTCATGCCTTGACCGTCGCGGTGGTGCAGGCGGGTGCGGCCCGTGCGGCCGGCAGTCCGGAGTTCACCGAGCGGGCGTTGTGCGCGATCGAGGACACGGGGCGGGCCGCGCTGGAGGATCTGGAGCGCGTGCTGCTGGTGCTGCGGGAATCCGCGCAGCCGCCCTCCCAGCGTCCGACCCTTTCGGAGGCGGACCGGCTGCTGGAGTCGGCCCGTGCGTCGGGGGCAGCGGTGGACAGCGAACTGCGCGGCCCCTTGGGTGGGTTGCCCGGCCCGGTCACTCGTGAGGGGTACCGGATCCTTCAGGAGGCACTGACGAATGTGCTGCGGCACTGCGGGCCGGTGCCGGTGCGGGTCCGGGTCGAGGTGACGGGCGAACGACTCGACCTGGAGGTCACGAACCCGCTGCCGGAGGGGCCGACCCTGATGTCGGGCAGTGGCACCGGGCTGCGGGGAATGCGCGAACGGGCCGCGCTGCTCGGCGGCACGGCCGACACCGGTCCGCACGAGGGCAATTGGAGGGTGCGCGCCCGGCTTCCGCTGGAGCGAATACGCTGACCGGATGCCGGTTACCGTACTGCTCGTCGACGACGAACCCCTGGTGCGAGCGGGTCTGCGCGCCGTCCTGGACGCCCAGTCCGACATCGAGGTGGTCGGCGAAGCCGCCGACGGGGCCGCCGTGGTCCCACTGGTTCGCCGGCTGCGGCCGGACGTGGTCGCGATGGACGTCAGAATGCCGTTGCTCGACGGCATCGAGGCGACGCGGGCCGTCCTCAAGAGCATCGACAACCCGCCGAAGATCCTCGTCGTCACGACCTTCGAGAACGACGAGTACGTCTACCAGGCTCTGCGTGCCGGGGCGGACGGGTTCCTCCTGAAGCGGGCCCGGCCCTCGGAGATCGTCCACGCGGTGCGCCTGGTGGCGGAGGGCGAGACCCTGCTCTTCCCGGCGGCGGTGCGCGCGCTGGCCGCCGAGTACGGGAACCGCCAGGCGCGGACCATGCTGGAGCGGGCCGCGCTGACCGAGCGGGAGGAGTCGGTGCTGCGGCTGATGTCCCGGGGGCTGACGAATGCGGAGATCGCCGGGGAGCTGTTCGTGGGGGCGGAGACCGTGAAGTCCCATGTGAGTGCGGTGCTGGCGAAGCTGGGGGCGCGCGACCGGACGCAGGCAGTGATCATGGCGTACGAATCGGGGTTCGTCGCCCCGGCCTGAGGGCACAGAGAGGAGGAGGTGATTCCGGCCTATGGGGGGCCGCTTCTCGCCGTCGCCCGGGGTGCGCAGTACGATCCGGCTGAACAGGCGCGCTAGCTGGGAGGACACACGTTGGGGCAGCTGACCGGCGGGGACCCCTCGCTGCTCCGGCGGATCAATTCCGCCGTGGTCTTGCGGGCGCTTCGCGCGGCCGAATCACCGACCCTCACGGATCTCACCCGACTCACCGGACTCTCCCGGCCCACCGTCGAGGGAGTCGTCGAGGGGCTCATCGGCACGGGGCTGGTCACGGAGGCCGAGGCCGGGGACGGTGCCCGCAGACAGGGGCGGCCCGCCAGACGGTTCCGGTTCCGCGCCGAAGCGGGCCACCTGCTCGGGATCGAGATCGGCTCCCACCGGGTCTCGGCCCTGCTCTCCGGGTTGGACGGGCGGGTGATCGGGGCCGGTACCAAGCAGGTCGCCGAGTCGGCTTCGGCCGACGAGCGGCTCGACCGGGTCCGGGCGACGGTCGCGGACCTGCTGCGGCGAGCCGGGGTACCGAGGGACGCGCTCCGCGCGGTCGGCGTGGGCAGCCCGGGGATCGTGGAGGCGGACGGCACCGTCCGCCTGTGCACGGCCCTCCCGGGCTGGACCGGGCTCCCCCTCGGTGAACGACTTCAGCGGTCCTTCCGCTGCCCGGTCCAGGTGGAGAACGACGCCAACGCGGCGGCGGTCGCCGAGCACTGGAAAGGGGCGGGCCGGGACACCGATGACCTGGTGTTCGTCATGGCGGGCCTCAGCCCGGGTGCCGGTTCGCTGATCAACGGCCGGTTGCACCGGGGCTTCGGCGGCGCGGCGGGCGAAATCGGCGCGCTGCACCTGCTGGGCCGCGAGGTGACGCCGGAGAAGCTGCTGTCGACCACCGGTGAGCCGTTGCATCCGCTGGACGAGCAGGCGGTCGCCGCGGTGTTCACGATGGCCAAGCAGGGCGACGAGGGGGCGGTGGCCGCGGTGGAGCGGTTCATCCAGCGGCTCGTGCACGACGTGGCGGCCCTGGTGCTGGCGATGGACCCGGAACTCGTCGTGGTCGGGGGGTGGGCGGCCGGGTTGGACGGCGTACTGGACCCGCTGCGGCGCGAGCTGGAGCGGTACTGCCTGCGGCCGCCGCGCGTGGCCCTGTCGCTCCTCGGGGAGGCGGCGGTGGCGACCGGGGCGTTGCGGCTGGCGCTGGACCAGGCGGAGGAAGAACTCTTCGCGATCGAGAAAACGGTCACGGCCCGCAGCCGCGGCTGACCCCGGGGCCAACGTCCTGGCGGGCGCCCTGGTTGACCGGGCCGACGACGGCCCGCCCCGGCACGCTGCCCGGCCCGGCCCCGCCGCCGGGCGTGCCACGGGCGGCCACGGAATGGAGCCGCCTCGGGCGGGTACAGGGGGCGGGGGCAGGGCGAGCCGGTGCGTGAGCCCGCTCATCGCGCTCGCCAAGCCTGTTCACCGGCCTGCTAGCGGCCGGGACACCACACCCGCAGTCGAGCGCAGCCCAGCCCGCCAAGCCGCCGGGGACACCGGCCCTCCGCGCACAGAGCCCCGCGCGCCCGGCCTGCCGCGTCCCCGGGCCCCCGTCCCGCACCGCGAACCCCAGCGGGGGCCCGACGCTCCGGGCCCGGCGGCCCGAGTGACCGGCGGCCCAAGCCGAGCCCCACGGCCCACACGAGCCCCGCAGCCCGAAGCCGCACCGCCGCGCGGCCCCAGTGCCCGCCCGCCCGCCGACCGTCAGGAGGCGACGCGCGTGTCCGGGTCGTGGCTTATGCGGACGTCGCCGGAGTCCCCGAAGGTCAGTCGGCAGGTGTCCGCACGGTAGGTCGCGACCGAGACCGCCGCGGTGCCCTCGGCCGTGAAGTAGCGGGTGGTGACCAGCAGCACCGGGGCTCCGGGCAGCCGGTCGAGTTCCCGGGCGTCGTCGGCGCGGGCCGAGCCGAGTTCCACGGACCGGTCCTGGCCCTCCAGCACCAGGCGCTGCAGCTCGCGCAGCACGGCGCGGGCGCGGGCGGGCCCGGCCGGGGCGTCTATGCCGGAGAGCCCCGGCACCGACGAGCCGGGAACGTACAGCAGCTCGGCGGCGACCGCCTGGCCCTGGGTGACGCGGGTCCGGCGCACCGTGTGCACGGTCCGGTCGGTACCGAAGGGGACGGCGGAGGCGGTGCCGAGGAGCCTGGCGACGGCGGCGCCCGGCAGGGTCTCGGCGGCGTCCACCAGCTCCCACCCGTCGGCCTCACCGGGCCAGACGTGTTCGGTGGTCCCGACGGCGACGCCCACCCGCGGCGGGGCCACGGTGGTGCCGACGCCGCGCCGGCGCTGGAGCCTGCCTTCGAGTTCCAGCTGTTCGAGGGCCTGGCGCAGGGTCGCGCGGGCCACGCCGAAACGGGCGGCCAGGTCACGCTCGTTGGGCAGGACCTCGCCCACGGCGAAGTCCTGGTCGAGCGCCTCGCTGAGCACGGTCTTGAGATGCCAGTACTTCGGCTCCGGCACCGATTCGAGCTGCGTGGTCCCCACCCTGACTCCTCCTGCTGCCATCGCCGCAATCGCCGTGTTCCAGCGGCAGTTCCGCGCCTTTGTTTATTAAAGGTCCTTGCACTATCCCTGCGACGATAGGACGGTGCCTGCACTTGGTCAAGACCAATGCTCATCCCCGAGGCGGGCATAAGGGGTATTCGTATCAAGCCGTTCACAGGATGTTCTCGGCGCTCCGGGCGGCCGGTGGCGAGGGCTTGTTGCGGGGCACTACCGGGCGGTAGTCATTACTGACAGCGTGTCTCACAAAGCCCGCAGCGCCCACCGCCGCACCCGAGGAGCAGCATGACCGCCACCGCCTCCTTCGCCGTCGAATCCCCGCTCGGCCCCCGCACGGCGACCGTCAGCTACGAACGCGAGGGCGCGGGGGAGCCCCTCCTGCTGCTCCACGGCATCGGGCACCACTTCCAGGCCTGGCGCCCGGTCACCGGCATCCTGGCCGCCGACCACGACGTCATCGCCGTGGACCTGCCCGGCTTCGGGGCTTCCCCGGCGTTGCCGGAAGGGGTCCCCTACGACCTCGCGACCGTCGCGCCCGCGCTCGGTGCACTCTGCGCGGCCCTCGGTGTCGAGCGCCCCCACGTGGCGGGCAACTCGCTCGGCGGTCTGCTCGCCCTCGAAATGGCGCGCCTGGGCCTGGTCCGCTCGGTGACCGCCCTCTCCCCCGCCGGCTTCTGGAGCGAGACGGAGCGCCGGTATGCCTTCGGGGCCCTGCGCGCCATGCGGGCCGGGGCCCACGCCCTGCCGCTCCCTGCCGTGGAGCGGCTCTCTCGCAGCGCCGCGGGCCGGGCCGCCCTCACCGGGACCGTCTACGCCCGTCCCGGCCGCCGCTCCCCCGCCGCGGTGGTGGCCGAGACCTCGGCCCTGCGCGGGGCCGCCGGCTTCGAGCCGACGCTGGCCGCGGGTGGCGCCGTACGGTTCACGCGGGACGTGCCGGGCGTGCCGGTCACCATCGCCTGGGGCGAGCGCGACCGGTTGCTGCCGCGACGGCAGGGCCTTCGCGCCAAGCGCGCCATCCCCGGCGCGCGGTTGGTCCGGCTGCCGGGCTGCGGTCACGTCCCGATGAACGACGACCCCGCCCTCGTCGCCCGGGTCATCCTCGACACGGCGCGCACCCCGTTCCCGACGGCCGTCACCGGCTGACGGCGTCCGCCCCCGCCCCGCTCCGACCGCCGACCCCCGGCGCTCCAGCCACCGCCTCCCAGCCACCGCCTCCCGGCCGCCGAACCACCCTCAGACGGCCCGGCCGTGCCCCACCGGCCTCTGTTCATCCACGGTTCGCGTGCGCGACGCGGGCGGGCCGGTGTGCCGGCGGCACACTGGTCCGGCCCGTGCGAGACGACCGGAACCCTGGAGGCGCAACCGATGCCGCACACCCGCCGGACCCTGCTCACCGGTTCGCTCACCGCGTCCGCCGCACTGGCCCTTCCGCTGGGGTGGTCCGCCCCCGCGTTCGCCCGGTCCGGGCGCCCCGCCATGGCGTGGGGCACCCAGTGCGGTGAGGTGACGGAATGCTCAGCGCTGGTCTGGACGCGGGCGGACCGGCCCGCGCGGATGTACGTGGAGACCTCGCCCACCGCCTCGTTCCGCCGCGCGGTACGCCGCCACCCCGGCCCGTTGCTCGGACCGGCCACCGATTTCACCGGCACCACCGCCCTGCGCGGCCTCCCGCCGGGCGAGCAGGTCCACTACCGCGTGGTGGTGGCCGATCCGGACGACCCCCGGCGTTCGGGCGAACCGGCGTACGGCACCTTCCGCACCACGCCCGTCTCGCGCCGCTCCGGCGTCCGCTTCCTGTGGTCCGGGGACCTCGCGGGACAGGGCTGGGGCATCAATCCGGACCTCGGCGGCTACCGGGTCTTCGACGAGATGCGCCTGCGCGACCCGGACTTCTTCCTCTTCAGCGGGGACACGATCTACGCGGACGGGCCGATCCAGCCGAGCGTGACGCTGCCCGACGGCCGGATCTGGCGCAACGTGACCACCGAGGAGAAGGCGAAGGTCGCCGAGACCCTGGCCGAGTTCCGCGGGAACTTCCGCTACAACCTCCTCGACCGCAACCTCACGGCCTTCAACGCGCAGGTCCCGGTGATCGCCCAGTGGGACGACCACGAGGTGCGCAACAACTGGTACCCCGGCCAGCTGCTGGACGACCCGCGCTACACCGTCAAGCAGGTCGACGTACTGGCCGAGCGCGCCCGCCGCGCCTTCGGGGAGTACCTCCCTGGTCTGGCGGTCGATTCCGGCGCCCGCGCGGAGGGCCGGGTCCACCGCGTCGTCCGGCACGGTCCGCTGCTCGACGTCTTCGTCCTCGACATGCGCACCCACCGCAACGCCAACTCGCCGGGTCGTCAGGTGACCGACCCCGTCGGGATCCTGGGCGCCGAACAGCTGGCCTGGCTCAAGCGGGAGCTGTCCCGCTCGCGCGCCACCTGGAAGGTGATCGCCGCCGACATGCCGCTCGGCATCGTCGTTCCCGACGGCACGGCCGACTTCGAGGCGGTCGCCCAGGGCGACCCGGGCGCCCCGCTCGGCCGGGAGCTCCAGATCGCCGACCTGCTGCGCCACATCAAGCACCAGCGCGTCACCGGCACCGTCTGGCTGACCGCCGACGTCCACTACACCGCCGCCAACCACTACGCCCCCGAACGGGCCGCCTTCCAGGACTTCGCGCCCTTCTGGGAGTTCGTGTCCGGGCCCGTCGGCGCGGGCGGCTTCCCGCACGGCCGGCTGGACGCGACCTTCGGCCCCGAGACGGCGTTCGTGCGGTCGGCGCCGGTGGCCAACATGTCGCCGGCCGAGAACCCGCCGTACTACGGGGAGGTCGAGATCGACGGGGCGAGCGGGGAGCTGACGGTGCGCCTGCGCCGCCAGGGGGGCGCCGTCCTCTTCACCAAGACGCTGCGGCCGGGCCGGGTCCGCCAGTAGCGGGTGGGCCGGCAACCGGGGCGGCCGTTGGGCCGATGCCAGGTGCGCCGCGAGCCGGAAAACAGGGCGAAATCGATCGGATCGACACTTAACCAGTCGGTCACAAACCGTTCGTGATCACGCAACACCCCACCGTCACAGTGGTGTGCATGACTGACCGCAGCCCCGCCTCCACCTCCCGGCCCCACCGCCCGCAGCGCGCCCACCACTGGCGCCACGACCTCGTCGAGCTCGCGGCGCTGTTCTGCGCCGTGGCCGTCGCCGACGCGTTGGCCAATCTCGTGGTGCACGGTCCGCGCGGGCCCGTGATGCTCGTCGCCTCGGCGATTGCGCTCCTGGTCACGGCCACCTTCCACACCTGGTGGGCCCGCCGTCACAGCCACGCCCCGCCGGGCCCGACCGCCCCCTCCGATACCGGCGCCCCGGCCGGGACCACGGCGCGGGGATCCACCGCGGGCACGGCGCCGGCTCCGGCCGATCCCGCGACCGACGGCGCCACCGCCCTGTGGCGGATGCGGACGACCGTACGGGACGAGCCCGGCAGCCTGGCCGCGCTCTGCACCGCGCTCGCCCACCACCGCGTCGACATCCTGACCCTCCAGACCCACCCGCTCCCCGAGGGCGGCACGGTCGACGAGTTCCTGCTGCGCGCCCCGCAGGAGCTGCCCTCCGCCGAGCTGACCCGCGCCGTCGCCCGGGCCGACGGCCACAGCACCTGGATCGAGCGCGCCGACGCGCACGACCTGGTGGACACGCCCACCCGGGTGCTCGGGCTGGCCACCCGCACCGCGCTGGACGCCGCCGAGCTGCCGCTGGCGCTGCGCCAGTTGCTCGGCCGCTGCACGATCCACTCGATCCCGGCCACCACCCTGACCGGCCGGCCCAACGCCGCCGCCTCCGCCCCCGTCGAGGGCGTGCTGGAGGCCACCACGATGCGGCTGCGCGACCCCTCCGGCGGCGTGATCACCGTGGACCGTCCCTACCTGCCCTTCACGCCCACCGAGTTCGCCCGGGCCCGCGCCCTGGTCGAGCTGGACGCCCGCCTCGGCCCGCGCGTCCCGCGCAGCCAGGACGTGCTGACCCTGCCCGAGGGCAACGAGATCACCGTGCGCCGCGCCGACGGCTCCGACGTCGTGGCCGCCCGCGCGATGCACGACCGCTGCTCCGAGCGGACGCTGGGCCTGCGCTACCACGGCCCGGTCGCCGACGCCGACCGCTACCTCGGCCACCTGCTGAGCCCCCGCTTCGGCCGCACCCTGGCCGCCACCACCACCTCCGGCAAGCTGGTCGCCCTCGGGCACCTGCTCTGGGACGGGGACGAGACCGAGGTGGCCCTGCTCATCGAGGACGACTGGCAGCGCCGCGGCATCGGCTCCGAACTGCTCCGCAGGCTGATCGCGATGGCGGTCGAGGCGCGCTGCGACAGCGTGTACGCCGTCACCCAGGCCTCGAACACGGGCATGGTGGCGGCCATGCGCGGCCTCGGGCTCCCGCTCGACTACCAGATCGAGGAGGGCACCCTGGTGATCACGGCCCGCCTGGACGCCGTCCGGGCCGGCTCCCGGCCGTCGTACGGGCCGCAGGGCGGGCAGCGTTCGTACGAGAGCCCGCGCCACCAGAACTGACGTGCCGGCCCCGGCCGTGGTGCGGCGCGACGTCGCCCGCACCGCACCACGGCCGTCTTCCGCGCGCGGGACCGCACCCCGCCGTTCCCGCCCGCGTCAGGCTGCTGACAGCGAACGCTAGTGACGCGGGCGGGTCTTCCGTACGAAGATGTCCGCATGCCAGACACCCTCCACAGCGGTAACCAGCTGCCCCGTCAGGTCGCGGACGCGTACGTCGACGACCTGATCGCACTCGACCCGATCACCGGCACCTACCTCGGTGTCGCCGCGAGTTCCGCGAAACTCCCGGACTTCTCGCCCGCGGGGCGCGAGGCCTCCGCCGAACTCGCCCGTACCACCCTCGCCAGGCTCGACGCCGCCGAGCGGCTCCCGGGCGGCGACAGCGACGCCGAGCGCCGCTGCGCCCGGCTGCTGCGCGAGCGCCTGACCGCCGAACTCGCCGTGCACGAAGCCGACGAGGACCTGCGCGCGGTGAGCAACATCCACTCGCCGGTGCACAGCGTCCGCGAGGTCTTCACCCTGACCCCGGCCGACACGGACGAGGACTGGGCCGCGATCGCCGAGCGCCTGCGCGCGGTTCCCGCCGCCTTCGCCGGATACCGCGAGTGCCTCCAGCTCGGTCTGGACCGCGGCCTGCTCGGCAGCCCGCGCCCCACCGCCACCTTCATCGGCCAGCTCGGCACCTGGGCCGGCGAGGACGGCGACGGCCCCGGCTTCTTCGCCGACTTCGCCGCGGCCGGCCCCGAGAGCCTGCGGGCCGAGCTCGACGCCGCCGTCGAGGAGGCGAACGCCGCCGTCGTCTCGCTGCGCGACTGGATGCGCGACGTGTACGCCCCGGCCGTCAAGGGCGCGCCGGACCCGGTGGGCCGCGAGCGCTACGCCCGCTGGTCGCGCTACTTCAACGGCACCGACCTGGACCTGGACGAGGCGTACGCCTACGGCTGGTCGGAGTACCACCGGCTGCTCGCCGAGATGAAGACCGAGGCGGCCAAGATCCTGCCCGGCGCGGGTCCCTGGGAGGCGCTGCGCCACCTCGACGAGCACGGCACCCACATCGAGGGCGTCGAAGAGGTCCAGGCCTGGCTGCAGGGCATCATGGACGAGGCCATCGAGAACCTCGACGGCACCCACTTCGAACTCGCCGAGCGCGTGCGCAAGGTGGAGTCGCGGATCGCCCCGGCGGGCGGCGCCGCGGCCCCCTACTACACCTCCCCCTCGGAGGACTTCTCGCGCCCGGGCCGCACCTGGCTGCCGACCATGGGCCAGACCCGCTTCCCGGTCTACGACCTGGTCTCGACCTGGTACCACGAGGGCGTTCCGGGCCACCACCTGCAGCTCGCGCAGTGGACCCACGTGGCGGACCAGCTCTCCCGCTACCAGGCCACCGTGGGCATCGTCAGCGCCAACGCCGAGGGCTGGGCCCTGTACGCGGAGCGCCTGATGGACGAGCTGGGCTACCTGACGGACGCCGAGCAGCGCCTGGGCTACCTGGACTGCCAGATGATGCGGGCCGCGCGGGTCATCGTCGACATCGGCATGCACCTGGGTCTGGACATCCCGGCGGACTCGCCGTTCCACCCGGGCGAGACCTGGACCGTTGACCTGGCGCAGGAGTTCTTCGGCCTGCACAGCGGGCGGCCCGCGGACTTCATCGAGAGCGAGCTGACCCGCTACCTCTCGATGCCTGGCCAGGCGATCGGCTACAAGCTGGGCGAGCGCGCCTGGCTGCTGGGCCGGGACAACGCCCGCGCCGCGCACGGGGATTCGTTCGACCTGAAGGCCTGGCACATGGCGGCGCTGTCGCAGGGTTCGCTGGGGCTGGACGACCTGGTGGACGAGCTGTCCAAGCTGTAACGGCCGCCGCGTCGGCCGACGAGGCGCGATGACGGGCCGTTCGCTCCCACCGGGGAGCGGACGGCCCGTCGTCGTGGCCCGGCGTCAGCAGCCGCAGTCGTCGGAGTCGGTGGGGGCGGTCAGCGGGTCGGCCTCGGCGCGCCGCTCGGTGCCCTGCCAGGTCTCGACCTCGAAGCCCTCGCGGATCCAGTACTCGATGCCGCCGAGCATCTCCTTGACCTGGAAGCCGAGCCGGGCGAGCGCGAGGGCGGAGCGGGCGGCGCCGTTGCACCCGGGGCCCCAGCAGTAGGTGACCACGGGCAGGTCCTTGTCCAGGAGCCGCTCGGCCTGCTCCGGGACGAGGGCCGTGGGCAGGTGGACCGCGCCGGGGACGTGCGCCTGGTCCCAGGACGGGGTGGAGCGCGAGTCGACGATCTGGAAGCCGAGTGCGGCGCCCTGCTCGCGGTGGGCCCGGAGGGCGCCGGCGACGTCCGAGACGTCCGCGTGGAAGGCCAGACTGGCGGCGAAGTAGGCGGCGGCCGCGGCGGGAGTGGCCGGGGGCACCCGCAGGACGGGGTTGGGGGCGGTGGTGGCCGGGCCGGCGGTGGGCTGCTGTGTCGTCGTCATGACTCAGAATCTATGAGCGGGTGATCATCTCCGGAAGTGGGATTCCCCTGGCTTTCGCTTGTCGGGCCGTGGTTTCCCCTGCTACATCTCCACCATGCCCGACTATTCCCCCGACGCCACCGACTGGCGCATCCTCGAAGCCCTCCAGGCGGACGGCCGCGCCACCTTCGCCGAGCTGGCCCGCGCCGTCTCGATGTCCCCGAGCGCGGTCACCGAGCGGGTCCGGCGGCTGGAGGAGGCGGGCGTGATCACCGGGTACACGGCGGTCGTCGATCCGCAGCGGCTCGGCAAGGCGATCATGGCGCTGGTGCGGCTGCGCTATCCGCACGGGAACTACAAGCCGTTCCACGCTCTGCTGGAGGCCACGCCGGAGATCCTGGAGGCCCACCACGTCACCGGCGACGACTGCTTCGTGCTCAAGGTCGTGGCCCGTTCGATGGTGCACCTGGAGGAGGTCACGGGCAGGATCTCCGGACTCGGCGCGGTGACGACCAGCGTGGTCTACTCCTCGCCGCTGCCCCGGCGCCCGCTCAGTCCGTGACCCGCGGCGTCCTCGGCCGGGGCGCGCCGCCCGTGTGGTGGCGCACCACGGAACCGCCCCGCTGCTTGACGATCTCCAGCTGGGTCTGGACCCGCGTGCGCAGGTCCGCGACGTGGCTGACGATCCCCACGCTGCGGTCCCGCTCGCGCAGCGAGTCGAGTACGTCGAGCACCTCGTCCAGGGCCTGTTCGTCGAGGCTGCCGAAGCCCTCGTCGATGAAGAGGGTGTCCAGGCGGGTTCCGCCGGCCTCGTCGGTCACCACGTCGGCGAGACCGAGCGCGAGGGCGAGGGAGGCGAAGAAGGTCTCGCCTCCCGACAGGGTCGCGGTGTCCCGCTCACTGCCGGTCCAGGCGTCGACCACGTGCAGGCCGAGGCCGGAGCGGCCGCGGCCGTTCGCCCGGGCGTCGGAGTGGACGAGCGTGTACCGGCCGCCGGACATGCGCAGCAGCCGTACCGTCGCGGCCGCCGCGACCTGTTCCAGCCGGGCGGCCAGCACGTAGGCCTCCAGGCGCATCTTGCGCTCGTTGTCGGCGGAGGTGCCCGCGGTGAGACCGGCCAGCGCGGCCACCCGCTCGTAGTCCTCGCGCAGCGGACCGAGCGCGCGCAGCTCGCTCTCGGCCTGCCGGGACAGCCGGTCCAGCTCGGCGCAGCGCAGCCGGGCCGCGTCGGCGGCCGAGGCGGCCGTGCGCAGCCGGGCCGCGGCCCGTTCGGCGCGTTCCCCGGCGGCGCGCGGGTCGGCGGGCGCCTCGGCGGCCGCCCGGACGGCGTCTGCTTCGGCGAACCGGTCGGCCAGCAGGGCCTCTTCGGCCTGCCAGGCGTCCATGCGGTGTTGCAGGTTGCTGTGTTCGTAGGCGGAGAGCACCGCGTCGGCGGCCGCCGCGGTGGTGTCGAAACCGGCCCGGAACGCGGCGTCGGCGAGGCGCCCGTCGGCTTCCTTCAGGCGTTCGGCGGCGGCGTCGGCGCGGTGCAGCGCAGCGGCGGCGTCCGCGACGAGCCGAACCCGGTTCTCCAGCAGCCGCGCGCGCTCCGCGACGCTGGCCGAGCCCGCCCGTACCCGGGTCAGCTCTTCTTCCAGCGCCTGCTGTTCCTCGTCCAGGACGTCGCGGCGGGAGGCGCGGGCGGCGATCCGGCGTTCGGCGTCGAGCCGGTCCGCGCTGCGGGTGGCGTGTTCGCGCTCCGCGTGCGCGAGCTGCTCGCGGGCTCCGTGCAGGCCCGCCGCCGCTGCGTGGGCGGCGGCGTGCAGGTCGGTCAGTTCCCGGGTGCGCGCGAGGAGTTCGCCGGTGGTGGCGTCCCCGGCGGCGGCGGCCGCCTCGGTACGGGCCTGCTGGACGGCGGCCAGCCCGCGCTCGGTCGCCGCGCGCCGCTCCTCGGCCTGCTCGAAGCGGGCGTGGGCGGCGTCCTCGGCGGCGCGGTCGACGTGGCCCGGGGCGGGCCGGGCGGGCGCGGGGTGGTCGGCCGAGCCGCACACGGCGCAGGGCTCCCCGGCGACGAGCGCCCCGGCGAGTTCGGCGGCGATCCCGCGCAGCCGGGTCTCCTTCAGCTCCAGCCAGCGCTCCCGGGCGGCCGCGGACTCCTCGCGTACGGAGAGCAGCTCGCCGGTGGCGGCTTCGGCCTCGGCGGCGAGCGCGTCCCGGCGGCGGGCCGCGGCCAGGTGCAGCCGGGCGGGCTCCAGCCGGCCGGCCAGATGCTCGGCCCGGGTCGCGGCCTGCTGGGCGGCGTCGACGCGGGCGCGCAGGGCGGCCCGTGTGGGTTCCCAGCGGGCCAGCCAGTCCGCGGACTCCTGCTGCTGCTCCTCGGCGGCGCGGGATTCGCGCTCCAGGGCGGCGCGTTCGCGGGAGATGTCGGCGCTGCGCTGTTCGGCGCGCACGGCGGCGCCGAGCGCGCCGAGTTCCCCGCGCAGCCGCTGTTCGAGGGCGGCCAGCTGCTCCGCGCCCGCTTCGGCGAGGTCGGTGTGCAGCCGCTGGCGCGCGTCGTCGACGGCGTGCGCGGCGGCCCGGTGAGCGGCGGCCGCGGCGTCGCGCAGGTCGAGCGCGGGGGCCACCAGGGCGGCCCGGCGGGCCCGGTCGAGGAGTGCGCGGACCCGCTCCCGTTCGGGTGCGGCCTCGGCGAGGACGGCGGCGCGGTGGACGGCTTCGGCGTGGCGGCGCTGGAGCCGGTCGAGTTCGCGGGCCTCTTCGGCGGCGCGGCGGGCCGCCGCGTGCCGGCGCTCGGCGGCGGTGAGGGCGTACTCGCGCACTGTCAGCCGTTCGCGGGCCGAGCAGCGGGCCACGGCGGCCCAGGCCCGTACCGCTTCGGCGAGCCCGGGGTCGCCGGGCTGGTGGGCCGGGAGCGGCCAGGCGCGCAGGTCGGCGCAGTCCCCGGCGGCCTGGGCGAGCCGCTGCGCCGTCCCGAGCACCTTCTCGTCGCCCGCGCGCACCTTGGCCTCGGCGGCCCGGCGCCGTTCGGCGAGCAGGGCTTCGACGGCGGCGAAGCGGCGGGTGTCGAAGAGCCGTCCGAGGAGCCGGCCCCGGGCTTCCGCGTCGGCGCGCAGGAAGCGCGCGAACTCGCCCTGGGGCAGCAGCACCACCTGGCAGAACTGCTCGCGGCTCATGCCGAGCAGCTGCTCGATCTCCTCGCCGATCTCCTGGTGGGAGCGGCTGAGCCCCTGCCAGCCGCGCTCGCCGAGGTGTTCGCGCAGCAGGCTCTGGGCCTTGTCCCGGGTAGTGCCGGTACCGCGCTTCTTGGGGCGGGGCTGCTCGGGGCGCCGGGTGATCTCCAGGCGGCGGCCGCCCGCGGTGAGTTCGAGGGTGACCTCGGTGGCCGTCTCGGGGGCGGCGTGGTCGCTGCGCAGGCTGGTGCCGGGGGCCTGGCGGGGGCCGGGGACGGAGCCGTAGAGGGCGTAGCAGACGGCGTCGAGGACGGAGGTCTTGCCCGCGCCGGTGGGGCCGTGCAGGAGGAAGATCCCGGCGCCGGAGAGCGCGTCGAAGTCGATCTCCTGGGGTTCGGCGAAGGGTCCGAAGGCGGTGATGTGGAGCCGGTGCAGCCTCATCGGCTCCCCTCCGGGTGCCCGTCGCCGGGCAGTGCGCCGGCGACGCGCACGTCGTCGAAGGCGGCGCGCAGGACGGCCCGTTCGCCCTCGTCGGCCGCGCCGCCGCCGCGGACGTGGGTGACGAAGTCCTCGGCGATCTCCTGGTCGCTGCGGCCCTTGAGGCGCTGCGCGTAGGAGGCGCCGTCGTCCTCCTCGCGGCCCTGGGGGTCGAAGGCGAGGCTGAGGGTGTGCGGGAAGCGGGCGGTGATCCGGGCCATGGGGTCGTCGGGCCGCACCGGGTCGGTGAGGGTGGCCTCGACCCAGGCCCCCTCGTGTCCGGCGAGCGCCGGATCCTCCAGCAGTTCTTCGAGGGGGCCGCGGATGCGGGCCAGCGGGCGCGGCACGGGGGTGTCGATCCGCTCGGCGACCGGGCTCTCGCCGGGGGCGCCGAGGTCGATCAGCCACATCGTCTTGCGGTGGTGGACCTCGGAGAAGGAGTAGGCGAGCGGGGAACCGGAGTAGCGGACCCGTTCGTTGATCGTCTGGCAGCCGTGCAGGTGGCCGAGGGCGGTGTAGTCGATGCCGTCGAAGACGGAGGCGGGCACGGACTCGACTCCGCCGACGGCGATGTCGCGTTCGCTGTCGCTGGGCTGCCCGCCGGTGACGAAGGCATGGGCGAGGACGACGGAGCGGGTCCCGGGGCCGCGGGTGGCGAGGTCGGCGCGGATGCGGTCCATGGCGGCGCCGAGCACCGCCTCGTGGCTCACCTTCGGCGCCTCCAGCGCCTCCTTGACCAGCGCCGGTTCGAGGTAGGGCAGCCCGTAGAGCGCGACGTCGCCGTGTACGTCGCTCAGCACCACGGGGTCGGCGCACCCCTCGGGGTCGGTCCGCAGGTGGATCCCGGCCCGGCCGATCAGCCCGGCCCCCACGCCGAGGCGGCGGGCGGAGTCGTGGTTGCCGGAGATCATCACGGTGGGCACGCCCAGGTCGGCGAGGCGGTGCAGGACCTGGTCGTACAGCTCGACGGCGGGCAGCGGCGGCACGGCCCGGTCGTAGATGTCGCCCGCGACGAGCACGGCGTCGACCGCGCGCTCCCGCACGGTCGCGACGAGGTGATCGACGAAGGCGGCCTGGGCGCCGAGCAGGTTCACCCGGTGGAAGGCCCGCCCGAGATGCCAGTCGGAGGTGTGCAGGAATCTCACGGTGCGCCCCCGACCTGCACGTGTACCGATCCTCCTCGACCTGCGGACCCCGCGGAACCGTTGGGACCGGCGGCGTGTGCGGCGGTCTCCGCGCTCCACTGTAGTCAGTGGCGGGCCCGCCTCCTCACCGCTTCCGCCGTCCGAACGGCCGGACCGGGGCCTCGGACCCGGGGCGCCCCGGACTGCGCCGGGCGGGCCCGGCCGTCACGGCCGTCATGGCCCGGTGAAGTGTGACGAGCGTCCCCACGGGTGGTACCGCCGCCGCGGCCCGGGTCGGCGCACTCGCGGGCGCCACCGCGGCGGCCCGTTCAAGGGGCGTACGTTTCGCCGCCCAGGGTGAGGGTGGCGCTGCCCGCCGTGCTGTCGGCGAGCCACGCCTCGAAGGCGGGCAGGTCGGCTTCGGGGAGGGCGATCTCGATCTCCACGGCGGCGCCGTAGCGCAGGTCGATCACCGTGCGGCCGGTCGCCCGCAGGTCGTTCTGGGTCTTGCCCGCGCGCTGGTGGTCGACGGTGACGGTGGCCAGCCGGTAGCGGTGGCGGGTGACGGTGCCCAGCACGTCGAGGGCCTCGCCGACCACGCCGCCGTACGCCCGGATCAGGCCGCCGGCCCCGAGTTTCACGCCGCCGTAGTAGCGGGTGACCACGGCGACGGCGTAGCGGATGTCGCGGCGCATCAGCATCTGGAGCATGGGCGCGCCGGCGGTGCCGCCCGGTTCGCCGTCGTCGCTGGCCTTCTGTACGGCGGCGTTGGCGCCGATGACGTAGGCGTAGCAGTGGTGCGAGGCGGTGGGGTGCTCCTTGCGGATGCGGGCGACGAAGTCCTGCGCCTCGCGCTCGGTCGCGGCGGGCGCCAGCGCGCACAGGAAGCGCGAGCGGTTGATCTCGGACTCGTGGACGCCCTCGCGGGCCACCGTGGCGTACTGGTCTGCCTTCACCCGCTCCACCCTAAGGGGAATCGGACAGGTGTCCTGCCTGTTGAAGCGGGGTGCGGAGCGGCACCCGGCCGGTCCGCACGAGCAGGAGGCGGCGCGCGTGTACGGCGACCCGGCAACCATCCGCAAGATACTCACCCAGCACGGCGACACCTGGGCCGTGGTGGGGCTGTCCGACAACAGCGACCGCGCCGCCCACGGCGTGGCCCGGGTCCTCCAGCGGTTCGGCAAGCGGGTGGTACCCGTGCACCCGAAGGCGGAAACGGTGCACGGGGAGCAGGGGTACCCCTCGCTCGCCGCGATCCCGTTCCCGGTGGACGTGGTGGACGTCTTCGTGAACAGCTCGCTGGCCGGTCCGGTCGCCGACGAGGCCGTCGCGGCCGGCGCCAAGGCCGTCTGGTTCCAGCTGGGCGTGGTCGACGAGGAGGCCTTCGACCGGACCACCGCCGCGGGGCTGGACATGGTGATGGACCGCTGCCCGGCGATCGAGATCCCGGCGCTCTGAGCCGGAACCCCTGACTCCGCGGGCAGGCCGGGGAGCGCCGGGCCCGGGGCCCCGGCGCTCCCCGCGCAACCGGCCGGTTCCCCCTACGGGATCCTGCGGGACTCGGCGATGCGTTCGGCCTCCTCCAGGGCGCGCAACTGCGCCGGTGTCACCCCTTCGGGGATCGGCACGGGCGCCGGGGTGCGCAGCGGCGGCTGCCAGCCGGTCTCCGGTTCCCAGCGCCGGACGATCCGCGCGGGCGCCCCCGCGACGACCGCGTGGTCGGGCACCTCGCCGCGTACGACGGCGCCCGCCGCCACCACGACGTTGCGGCCGAGCCGGGCGCCGGGGAGGATCACCGCGCCCGTGCCGAGCCAGCAGCCGGGGCCGATCTCCACCGGTGCGCTGCGCGGCCACTGCTTGCCGACCGGCTCGTGCGGGTCGTCGTAGCTGTGGTTCGTGGAGGTGATGTAGACGCCGGGTCCGCAGAATGTGTCCGAGCCGATGGTGATCCGGGTGTCCGCGATGACGTGGCTGCCCCGGCCGAGCACCACACCGTTGCCGAGGACCAGCACGGGATCGCGGCCGAGGTCGAGGTCGGGCATCATTCCGGCGGTCAGGGTGACCTGCTCGGCGATGATGCAGTAGTCGCCCAGGTGGATCCAGCGCTCGCCGAAGACCGTGCCCTGCGGGAAGGCGAGGCGGGTGCCGTGGCCGATGGCGCCGAAGCGCAGCCGGCCGGGGGTCTGTGCGGTGACCGCTCCCGCGCGCTGCGCCCAGCGCCAGCCGGCGTGGACGATCCGGCTCGCGGCCCGGCGGCGCAGGGCGTTCAGGGCCGTCCGGATCTCCGCGGGCGAGACGCCGGGGGCGGACGGGCGCGAGACGGATGAGAACGTGTTTCTGTTCTTCGGCACCCGGCCACGGTAGTGGGCCGCGCGCCGGGCGTCCGGGCGGCCCTGCTGTGATCTTCACCCCATCGGCGGAGCGGCCGGCCGCGTGCCCTACGGTGCGGGGAGCGCGGCATCCGAAGCGGAGGAAGAGAGCACATGACGTTTCAGGCGGGCCAGGCATTCGTCGCCGGGGTGGGCGGCAAGAAGCCGGACATCGACCCGGGGGCGTTCACCGCGCCGACGTCCGTCGTCGTCGGCGACGTCACCCTCGGCGCCGGGGCGAGCGTCTGGTACTCGGCGGTCCTGCGGGCCGACTGCGGACCGATCGTGCTCGGCGCGGACAGCAACGTCCAGGACAACTGCACGGTCCACGTCGACCCCGGCTTCCCCGTCACCATCGGGGACCGGGTCTCCATCGGCCACAACGCGGTGGTGCACGGCTGCACCGTCGAGGACGACTGCCTGATCGGGATGGGGGCGACGGTCCTCAACGGCGCGGTGATCGGCGCGGGCTCCCTGGTGGCGGCCCAGGCGCTGGTCCCGCAGGGCATGGTCGTGCCGCCGGGCTCCCTGGTCGCGGGCGTCCCGGCGAAGGTCCGGCGCCCCCTGACGGAGGAGGAGCGGGCGGGCATCCGCCTGAACGCGACGATGTACGTCGAGCTGGCGCAGCAGCACCGCGCCGCGGCCGAGGGCTCGGCCTGATACCGCGACCGGACCCGGGACGGGCGGGGGATGAGCCCTCGCCCGTGCCACCGCCTCAGTCGGCCGCGACCGTCGCGTCGGGCGCCGGTGCCGGCTGCGCGGCCGCGGCCGCTTCGGCCTTCTTCGCCCGGCTGCGCAGCATCAGCATCGAGGCCAGGCCGATCAGCACGGCCGCCACCAGCCCCAGCCAGGAGAACCGCTTCAGCCAGGCCTCCGCGACGATGCCGACGTAGTAGATGACAGCCGTCGTACCGCCCGCCCAGATGATGCCGCCGAGCACGTTGGCGGTCAGGAACTTCCAGTACGGCATCCGCAGCACGCCCGCCAGGGGACCCGCGAAGATCCGCAGCAGCGCCACGAACCGCCCGAAGAAGACGGCCCACATGCCCCACTTCTCGAAGGACCGCTCCGCCATCGCGACGTGGTGCTCCCCGAAGTGCCGCGGGAAGCGCCGCCCGAGCCGCGCCAGCAATGGTTTGCCGCCCTTGCGCCCGATCGCGTAGCCGATCGAGTCGCCCACGATCGCGCCCGCGCTCGCACAGGCGCCGAGGACCACCGGGTCGATGGCGCCGTTCTGCGAGGCGAGCAGGGCCGCGCTGACCAGGACGATCTCCCCCGGCAGCGGGATGCCCACGCTCTCCAGCCCGATGACGGCCGCCACCAGCAGGTAGACACTGATCGCCGGGATGGTCTCCAGCCATTCCTGGATGTGCACCGGTACGTCCTCCCGCAGCGTGGTCCGGCGCGCCCCCTGTGGCGCACCGGCCCGCCAGACTACCGGGCCACCGCACGCACCACCGCGGCCGCCCGCAGCGGCAGTTCCCGCGAGGAGCGGCCCACCCAGACCTCCCGCCGACCGGTGCCCAGCACCCAGGCGCGGGGCCCCGGGTCCCAGGACGACAGCGTGCGCGCGTCGAGGTCCACGGCGATCCGCTGGGAGCGCCCGGGCGCCAGGGCGATCCGCCGGTAGCCGGCGAGCGCCCGGACCGGCTGGTCGAGCGCCAGGTCGGGCGAGGGACCGAGGTACACCTGCGCCACGTCCGTGCCCGCGCGGCGGCCGGTGTTGCGGACGGTGAACTCCACCCGCAGTCCGTCGCCCCGGGGCCGTACGGTCAGCTTCCCGTACTGCCAGGTGGTGTACGAGAGCCCGTGCCCGAAGGGGAAGAGCGGGGCCACCCGCTGCGCGTCGTACCAGCGGTGGCCGACGTGCACGCCCTCGCCGTACTCCTGGCGTCCGCCGACGCCGGGGTAACGCACCGGATCGCCGCCGACCGGGGTGGCGTGCGCCTCGGCCGGGAAGGTCTGGGTGAGCCTGCCGCCGGGGTCCGCGTCGCCGAACAGCACGTCGGCGGTGGCGCCCGCGCCCTCCTGGCCGGGGTAGTACATCTGCAGGACGGCCGCGGTCCGAGCCAGCCACGGCATGGTGGTCGACGAGGACGTGTTGAGGACGACGGTGGTGCGCGGGTTGGCGGCGGCGACCGCCTCGATCAGCCGCTCCTGGCCGCCGGGGAGGGCCAGGCCGGTGCGGTCGCTGCCCTCGGTGGCGTCCTCGTAGGCGAAGAGCACCACGCTGTGGGCCGCCTTGGCCGCCCGCACCGCCTCGGCCACGTCGGCGGCCCGGCTCGCCCGGGTCGTGTGGCGCAGCCGGAAGCGCTGTCCCCGGTCGCCGCCGCGGGCGCCGACGGTGAGCCGGTGGGCGCCTGCGGCGAGGGCGAGCGTGCGGCGGCGCACGGTGAGCCCGTCGGGGGCCGCGCCGAGCAGCCCGCCCGCGAAGTGCTCTGCCACGCCCTGGCGCACGGGGAAGACCTCCTCGCCGTCGAGGCGCACCTCGGGCCGCGCGCCGGTGTAGTGCACGAGCAGCGTCCACTCGTCGGCCTCGGGGAGGGTGAAGGTGCCGTCGTAGTGGTAGTCCCGGCCCGCGTCCACGGCCCGGTCGTCCAGGGCGGCGGCCGGGGTGAGCAGGTCCGCGGGGAGCGGGCGGCCGTACAGGTCCTCGCCGAGGGCGTAGCGGACCTCGGCGCCCTTGCCGGCGCGGGCGCGGATGGCGGCCAGCGGGCTCGCGGCCCGGTCCCGCTCGGGGACGACGTGGGCGCTGCCGCCCCCGCTGACGAAGGGGAACCGGCCGGTGGGCCCGATGACGGCGAGGGAGCGGGCGGCGGCCCCGGTCAGGGGCAGGGCGGCCTGCTCGTTGCGCAGCAGGACGGCTCCGGCGACCGCCACCTGCCGGGCGACCCGGGCGCCGGCGGCGGGGTCGCGGGCCGGGCGCGGCGCAGGGGGCACGGCCAGCAGGCCGAAGCGGTCCATGGTGCTCAGGATCCGGCGGACGGCGAGGTCCACGGCGTGTTCGGGTACCGACCCGGCGCGCACCGCTTCGCGCAGCGGGTCGCCGAAGTGGGTGCCGGCGGGCATTTCCATGTCGAGGCCGGCGGTGATCGCGGCGACGGTGCTGTGGGTGGCCCGCCAGTCGGACATCACCCAGCCGTCGAACCCCCAGCGGCCGCGCAGCACGTCGTCCAGCAGCGGCTTGCTCTCGCAGGCGTAGGTGCCGTTGACCTTGTTGTAGGCGCCCATCACCGCGCCCGCTCCGGCGCCGACGGCGGCCTCGAAGCCGCGCAGTTCGGTCTCGTGGAGGGTCTGTTCGGCGGCGATCGCGTCGACCGTGTCGCGGCCCTGTTCCTGGTTGTTGAGGGCGAAGTGCTTGACGGTGGCGATCAGGCCCTCGTCCTGGATGCCGCGGACCACCTCGGCCACCAGGTCGGCGGTCAGCCGCGGGTCCTCGGAGAAGGTCTCGAAGTTGCGGCCCGCGCAGGGGGTGCGGATGAGGTTGGCCATGGGCGACAGCAGCACGTCCTGGCCGAGCGCGCGGCCCTCGCGGCCGATGACGCGGCCGTAGGCGCGGGCGAGGGCCGGATCGAAGGCGCAGGCCAGCATGACGGGCGCGGGCAGCGCGGTCGCGGGGCGGGCGACCCGTACCCCGGCCGGTCCGTCGGCGAGCCGCAGCGGCGGGATGCCGAGCCGCGGTACGCCCGGCACGTAGCCGGCCTGGCCGAGCGGCGCGGGGTCTGCGGCGCCGTGCAGCAGCGCGGTCTTCTCGTTCAGGGTGAGCCGTTCCAGCAGGGCGTCGACCCGGGCCGAGCCGCCGCTTCGGGCGAGCGCTCCGGCCCCTTTGGTGCGGACCGGGGTACGGGCCCCCGTCGCCGGGGGCACTTGGGGGACGCAGCCCGCCGCGCCGAGGGCGGCGCCCGCCCCGAGCAGCCTGATGGCGGTACGGCGGGACACGGCCTCGCTCATGGGGGCTCCCTGGAAGCGCCGGTGGGCGGGGCGGCCCGCGCCGGACCGCCCCGGGCCACTGTGCGCCACGGCGCCCGGGGCCCCGCGGTGGGCGCGCCCTCGGGGGCGCGCCCTTCCACTGATGGGACGCACCCCGGGGCGGTCCGGGGGTTATGCGTTGGGGCGCAGCGTCCAGACCACGGTCATCTCGCCGGTCACGGCCTCGTCCTCGCGCTGGATGGCGACGGTGACGGGGAACTCGGGGCGGCCGCCCGCGTCGAGTTCGGCGATCACGTCGGCGGCCGGGCGCCCGAGGGTGGCGGTGGCCGTGACGACGCCCTTGGCGAGCTTCTTGTAACCGATCTCGGCCCTGACGGCGAGCGGGACGGCGCGGGAGAGCTGCTCTCCGAAGGCCGCCAGCACGATCGCGCCGCTCGCCGACTCGGCCAGGGTGAACATGGCGCCGGCGTGCGGGCCGCCGACGTGGTTGTGGAAGTCGGGCTGGTCCGGCAGGCGCACGACCGCGCGCTCGGGGGTGGTCTCCAGGAACTGGAGGTTCAGGGTCCGGGCCATCGGCACCGTCGCGGCGAGCAGTTCGCCCACGTTCATCTGGTCTGCGCTCATGGAACGCGATGTTACCCGCCAGTAGATGAGCTTGGCCAGAGCCCTGGAGGGACCGGCCGTGGTCCCCGCGAGCGGCTCCCACTATCGTTACCGGCCATGTGGCCAGGACAGCAGCAGCCGCCCGGGGGCGAGCAGAACCCGCAGGACGCGCAGAGCAACCCGTACCAGCAGCAGCCGGGACAACCGAATCCGTACCAGCAGGCGGGGTACGCAGAGCAGCAGCCCGGCTATGGGTACCCGCAGCCGGGCTACCAGCAGCCCCCCAGCGTTCAGGCGTGGGGCCAGACACCGCCCCACCCGGGGCAGCCGCCGCAGGGCGGCCGGGGTTCGAGCCCCTTCGCGACGAAGACCGTCGCCATCGTGGCCGCCGCCGCGGTCGTGGTGGCGGCCGCCGCCACCGGCGCCTTCGTCCTGACCCGGGACGACGACAAGAAGGACGTGGCCGACGACAAGCCCGCCGCCGCCTCCTCCGCCCCGGTCTCCCCGGTGGCGCCGCCCCCGCCGACCGGCAACCCGCGCGCGGGCGGCGACGTCGCCCCCGTGATCCCGGGCTGGAAGGTGGTCGTCAACCCGAAGTACGGGACCGCCTTCGACGTCCCGGCGGACTGGAAGGTCGCGGGTTCGGGCATGTCCTACGGCATCACCGACGAGTCCAAGAACGACGGCTCCCCCCTCATCAGCCTCTCCGCTCCGGCGGAGTACAAGGAGGAGTGGTGCAAGGTCGACTCCGACAAGAACGGCAAGGAGGAGAAGACCTCGCTGGCCACCACGGGCACCAAGGGCGGCCAGGGCGCCAAGGACACCGCCGAGGCGGCCTACAACGAGGCCGGCAACTGGGTGTTCGCCGCCTACGCGCAGAAGGCGCCGAAGGGCACCACCAAGGTGGTCGCGGCCAAGGAGTACACCACCCTCTCCGGCCTCAAGGGCCACATGGCCACGGCGAGCGTCAGCGGCCTGCCCAAGAAGAACAAGTGCGACACCGACGGCAAGTCCATCGCCTTCAGCTTCAAGACCGCCAACGGCGACTTCTCCAGCTGGGTCCTCTACGGCGCGGCCAACGTCCCCGACGAGGTCAAGCCCGAGGTCTACGAGAAGATCCTCAGCTCGGTCCGGCTCACCACCGGATGATCCGCGGCGTCCCGCTCCCGGTCCGGATATCCGTTTGGATTCCCGGCCCGGGACGGGGATAGTCCGGGGGTGAGCTACCGCAGCGCCCCCGGGCTTCCGTCCGCACGCCGTCGCCGTCCCGCGTGGGCGGGCCGCAACTACACGTTGCTGACCGGCGCGGCGGTGGTGACCCACCTCGGCAGCAACGGCGCGCTCATCGCGGCCTCCTTCGCGGTGCTGGAGGCGGGCGGCTCCGGCAGGGACGTCGGCCTCGTCGCCGCGGCCCGTACGCTCCCCCTCGTCCTCTTCCTGCTCATCGGCGGCGCGCTCGCGGACCGGATACCGCGCCACCACGTGATGGTCGCGGCCAACGCCCTCAACTGCGTGTCGCAGGCCGCCTTCGCCGTGCTGGTCCTCGCCGGGGACCCGCAGCTGTGGCAGATGATGCTGCTCACCGCGCTGTGCGGCACCGGCACCGCCTTCTTCAGTCCGGCCTCCGAGGGCATGCTGCTCTCCAGCGTCTCCGGCGAGCACGCCAACCGGGCCTTCGCCCTCTTCCGGATGGCGGTCAACGGAGCGGGGATCGGCGGCGCCGCCCTCGGCGGCGCCATGATCGCCGCCTTCGGCCCCGGCTGGGTCCTCGCGGTCGACGCGGTCGCCTTCGCGCTCGCCGGAGCACTGCGGGCGTTCCTCGACGTCGGTGACATCGCCCCGCGCAAGCCCGGCGGCAGCCTGCTGGCCGACCTGCGCGAGGGCTGGGTGGAGTTCCGCAGCCGCCCGTGGCTGTGGAGCATCGTGCTCCAGTTCTCCGTGGTGGTCGCCGTCGTCGGCGCGGCCGAGGCGGTCTACGGGCCCCTGGTCGCCCGGGAGCGGCTCGGCGGACCGGCCCCCTGGGGTCTGGCGCTGGCCGCCTTCGGGGTGGGCACGATCGCCGGAGCGGTCCTGATGATGGCCTGGAAACCGCGCAGGCTGCTGCTGGTGGGGACGCTCTGCGTGTTCCCGCTGGCGATGCCGTCGGCGGCGCTGGCGGTCCCGCTGCCGACGTGGGGGCTGTGCGCGGTGATGCTGGTCAGCGGCCTGGCCATCGAGGTGTTCGGCGTGAACTGGATGACCACGATGCACCAGGAGATCCCGGAGGAGAAGTTCTCCCGGGTCTCGGCCTACGACTGGTTCGGTTCGGTCTCGATGCTGCCGCTCGCCACCGCGCTCGCGGGCCCGGCGGAATCCGCCTTCGGCCGCACCGGAGCGCTGTGGGGCTGCGCGGCCCTCGTCGTCATCGTCACGGCCGCGGTGCTGGCCGTCCCCGACGTGCGCCGGCTGACCCGCAGGCCCGCGGCGGCCCTGGTGCCGGCCGGGCCGCGGCCCGCCGACGCCCCGGAGGGCGCGCGCGGCGCCGCCGTACCCGCCGCCCCGGCCCGCGACTGACGCGCCGGCCGCGCGGCCGGGTCCACGGCTCAGCCGATGCCGAAGGCCCCCTCGGGCGGCTCCGGCGAGTCCACCGCCTCGGCGTCCCGCACGACCCCGGCGCCCCCGGCCAGCTTCGCCAGCGCCGCCCCGTGCACCACGCGCGCCGGGAACGCGTCCCCCGCGCACGCCCGCGTCAGCTCCGCCACCGGCAGCTCGTGCGCGGACCCGACCAGCACCGCGTTCCCGAACCGGCGCCCGCGCAGCACCCCCGGTTCCGCGATCAGGGCCAACTGCGGGAACACTTCGGCGAAGTTGGCCAGTTGCCCCCGCAGGAACGCGAACGGCGCCCCGTCGGCCAGGTTGGCCACGTACGTGCCGCCGGGCCGCAGGACCCGGGCCGCCTGGCGCGCGTACTCCACCGAGGTCAGCTGGGCCGGCACCCGGGAGCCACCGAACACGTCGGCCACCAGGACGTCCGCGCTCGCCGCGGGCGCCGCCTCCAGCCAGGCCCGCGCGTCCGCCGCGTGCAGCTCGATCCCGGCTCCGGCGGGCAGCGGCAGGTGCTCGGACACCAGCTCCAGCAGCTCCCGGTCGAAGTCGACGACCCGCTGGCGGGAGCCCGGGCGGGTGGCGGCGGCATAGCGGGGCAGGGTCAGCGCGCCGCCGCCCAGGTGCAGCAGGTCCAGCGGTGCGCCCGGCTCGGCCGCGCAGTCCAGGACGTGGGCGAGCCGGCGCGCGTACTCGAACTCCAGGTGCCGCGGGTCGTCGAGGTCCACGTACGACTGCGGGGCCCCGTCCACCGTCAGCAGCCAGGCCCGCGGCCGGTCCACGTCCGGCATCAGCTTCGCGGCGCCCTGGCCCACCTGCCGGCCCACCGGGATCTGCTCGGGTCGTTCGTCGTGCCGCTCGTCGTCCACGCCCCCATTGTCGGGCAGACCTCAGACCGACCAGACGGCCGCCGCCTCGGCCGCGTGCGCGGCGGCCTGGGCGAGGCCCGCGCGGGCGGCGGGGGCCCGCCGGGCCGGGTCCAGCACGTTGCGGCCGAAGACCTTGCGGGCCTAGGCGGAGGGGGTGATCAGCAGCACCCGGGAGCCGTCCGCCCGTAGCCGTTCGGCCTGGGTGGCGGGCGAGGGCGAGACCCCCGATCCCAGCGCCATCGGCGCGAGGACCACCACGCGCCGGTAGCCCGTGGCGACATCGGCGTTGGCGGCCGACCGCACGCCCCCGTCGACGTAGCGCCGCTCGCCGACGGTCACCGGCGGCCACACGCCCGGGACGGCGCAGCTCGCGCAGACCGCGTCGACCAGGCCGACCCCGCTGTGCCGGTCGAAGTCGGCGGCGGCGCCGGTCCGCGCGTCCACCGCGGTCACCACGAACCGGCGCTCGGGCCAGTGGTGGGAGACCAGCCGCGCCTGGAGCACCGTGCGACGGGCGCGCTCGTCCCCGGTGTCGGCGGCCAGCGCGATCTCGCCGACCCGGCGGCGGTAGGCCGTGGCGTCCCTGGCCCGCATCATCGCCACGGCGTAGCGGGCGACGAGGGCGGCGCCCAGCTTGGCCGGGACCTCCCCGCCCGCTCCGGCGAGCTGGCGCTCGTACAGCTCGCGCGGGGTGAGCAGCCCCGAGGTGAGCTGGGCGCCGACGACGGAACCGGCGGAGGTGCCGACGACGAGGTCCGCGCCGAACAGGTCGACGCCCGCCTCGGCCAGGCCGTGGATGATCCCGGCTTCCCAGCCGATCCCGGTCAGGCCTCCGCCGCCGAGCACCAGCGCCGTCTCGCCGCTCATCACAGCCCCCCGCTCCCGCCGATTGTGGTGACGGCAGTCTGCCGCAGGCGGACCGCCGCCACCACGGGGGCGGCCGGGTCAGCCGAGAACGGACGTCACCGTTCCGGCGCCGACCGTCCGGCCGCCCTCACGGATCGCGAAGCCGAGGCCCGCCTCCAGCGGCACGTCGCGGCCCAGCTCGACGGTCATGGCGACCGTCTCCCCCGGCCGGGCTAGCCCCGCCGCCCCCAGGTCCACGTCCCCGACGACATCGGCGGTGCGGACGTAGAACTGTGGCCGGTATCCGGTGGCCAGTGGCGTCGTCCGGCCGCCCTCCCGGGCGGACAGGACGTACACCTGCGCCGTGAAGCGCCGGCGCGGCTCGACGCTGCCCGGCGCGGCGACCACGTCACCGCGCCGGATCCCCTCGCGGGGCACCCCCCGCAGCAGGATCGCGACGTTGTCCCCGGCCTCGGCGCGGTCCATCGGCTTGCCGAAGGTCTCCAGGCCGGTGACCACCGTCTCCACGTCCTCGCCCGCCGCGCCGAGCAGCACGACGCGGTCGCCCATGCGGACGGTCCCGCGCTCGACGGCGCCCGTGACGACCGTGCCGCGACCGGTGATGGTCAGGACGTTCTCCACCGGCAGCAGGAACGGCGCGTCCGTGTAGCGCACCGGCATCGGTACGTACGTGTCCACCGCGTCCAGCAGCGCCAGGACCGCCCCGGTCCAGCGCGGGTCGCCCTCCAGCGCCCCCAGCCCGGAGACCCGGACCACGGGGGCGTCGTCGCCCCCGTACCCGTGGGCGCTGAGCAGCTCCCGCACCTCCAGCTCGACCAGGTCGGTCAGCTCGGGGTCCCCGGCGTCGGCCTTGTTGAGGGCGACGACGATGTGGTCGACACCGACCTGCCGGGCCAGCAGCACGTGCTCGGCGGTCTGCGGCATGACCCCGTCGAGCGCGGACACGACGAGGATGGCCCCGTCGAGCTGCGCCGCGCCGGTGACCATGTTCTTCACGTAGTCGGCGTGACCGGGCATGTCGACGTGGGCGTAGTGGCGGGTGTCCGTCTCGTACTCCACGTGCGAGAGGTTGATGGTGATCCCGCGCCGCGCCTCCTCCGGCGCCCGGTCGATCCGGTCGAAGGGCACGTAGGAGGCACCGCCGCGCTCGGCGAGCACCTTGGTGATGGCGGCGGTGAGGGTGGTCTTGCCGTGGTCGACGTGACCCATGGTGCCGATGTTGAGGTGCGGCTTGGTCCGCACGAAGGCCGTCTTGGCCATGACTGTGGTTCGCTTTCCCGTTGTTCCGGTGACCGGAAGACTGCACGGGACCCCTGGATCCTGCCGACCCTCCCCCTGCGGGGTCCGCCGGACGATCCGGGAAGGGTCAGCTTCGGGCGCCGCCGAGGGGCGCCGGGTGTGCGGATGCGATGTCCGCGGCGGCAGCCTTCGGCGCGTCCGCGACTGCGGACGGCGCTGCGGGGAAGGGGTGCCGGAACATGGACCGATCTTGGCCCGGCGATGCCCGCCGCGTCGAACGAATTACCGGCGGCGGGCGATCCGGCTCACGGCGCCCCGGCACGGCGGTCGGTTAGTCTCGGCGGATGTCCCCCCTCCTTCCGGCGCCGTGGCTGCGGCTGGCCCTGCTCGTGGTGCTGCTGGTGGCGGCCGGGGCGTGCGTGCTGCTCTACGAGCCGCAGCGGCTGCTGGCGCGGGGCTGGACCGGCGCGTTGCCGCCGGGCACGGCGGTGCCGCTGTTCGCGGTGGCGTACGGGCTGTGCACCGCGGCGTTCGTGCCGCGCCCGCTGCTGAACCTGGGCGCGGGGGCGGTCTTCGGCGTCCAGTTCGGTCTCCTGGCGGCCGTCGGCGGTACGGTGCTCGGCGCCGCCGTGGCGTTCGGGCTGGGCCGGGCCCTGGGGCAGCGGGCGCTGCGGCCGCTGCTGCGCGGGCGGTGGGTGCTGGCGGCGGACGCGCAGCTGAGCCGGCACGGGTTCCGGTCGGTGCTGGCGGTGCGGATCTTCCCCGGGGTGCCGTTCGCGGCCGCCAACTACCTCGCCGCGGTCTCGCGGTGCGGCTGGATCCCGTTCCTGCTCGCGACGGCGCTCGGCACCGTCCCGAACACTGCGGCCTACGTGCTCGCCGGCGCCAGCGCCTCCTCGCCGACCTCGCCCGCCTTCCTCGCCTCGTTCGGTTTCATCACCGTCTCCGGAGTGCTCGCGGCGGCCGTCGCCTGGCGCAGGCGGCACCGGCTCGGGGCGCCCGCGGGGAGCGCGGCGGCGCCGCAGCCGACCCCAGTGGTCAGCGGTGTCACTCGTACGCCCTAGCATCGGACGCGAACTTCCCGACGATCACAAGGACGAGCGCACCCCGACATGAGCTGGTTCGAATCCCTAATCCTCGGTCTCGTCCAGGGGCTTACGGAGTTCCTCCCGATCTCCTCCAGCGCCCACCTGCGGCTGACCGCGGCGTTCGCCGGCTGGCACGATCCCGGAGCGGCCTTCACCGCCATCACCCAGATCGGCACCGAGACCGCGGTGCTGATCTACTTCCGCAAGGACATCGCGCGGATCGTCTCCGCCTGGTTCCGCTCCCTGACGAACAAGGCGATGCGCTCGGACCACGACGCCCAGATGGGCTGGCTGGTCATCGTCGGCTCGATCCCGATCGGTGTCCTCGGCATCACGCTCAAGGACCAGATCGAGGGCCCGTTCCGTGATCTGCGGCTGATCGCCACCACCCTGATCGTGATGGGCGTCGTCCTCGGCTACGCGGACTGGCTGGCCTCGCGCGACGAGAAGGGCGGCCGGCACCGGGTGGTCAAGGAGCGCAAGTCGCTCCGGGAGCTGGGCGTCAGGGACGGCCTCATCTTCGGTGTCGCCCAGGCGATGGCGCTGATCCCGGGCGTCTCCCGCTCGGGTGCGACGATCTCCGGCGGCCTGCTGATGGGCTACACCCGCGAGGCGGCGGCCCGTTACTCCTTCCTCCTCGCCATCCCGGCCGTGCTGGCCTCGGGCGGCATGGAGTTGAAGGACCTCGGCGAGGGGCACGTCTCCTGGGGGCCGACGATCTTCGCGACGGTCATCGCCTTCGTGGTCGGCTACGTGGTGATCGCGTGGTTCATGAAGTTCATCACCACGAAGAGTTTCATGCCCTTCGTGATCTACCGGATCCTGCTGGGCATCGTGCTGTTCGTGCTGATCGGCATGGGTGTGCTGAGCCCCCACGCGGGTGAGTCCGCGGGCTGACGGCGCCGCCACCCGATCGCGGGGGCCGTCCGGGAACGTTCCCGGACGGCCCCCGCGTCGTTGTGCCTGGAAGAACGGCAGCACGGCGAGAACAGTGACACAGCAGGGGGTGCGGTCCCATGAGGCGAACGGTGCGCGTGGTTCTGGAGCGGTTTCCGGCCGGAAGTCCGCGGGGAAGCTGGCCGGCCGAGGAGTACGCCGCCCAGCGCAAGCGCGAGGGCGTCCCGGCCGAGGTGGTCATGGACCTCGACAGCGACGCGTTCCTGGTGGTGGTCAAGCAGCGGGAGGCGCGTTCCGGCCGGTGACCGGCGCCGGGCGGCCCCGCGCAAAGATCCGGTCGCCGCACGCCCCTTGGACTCGCGGGTCCGCTGACCCACACTGACCCGATGACGCAGCGTGTGGAACTCGCGACGGTGATGGACCGGCTGGCGATCGATGCCGTGGTGACCGGGTACGCGGTCGCGGTGGACGACGGCGACTGGGCGGCCTATCGGGCCCTGTTCACCGCGGCGGGACGGGCGGACTACACCTCGGCGGGCGGGATCGAGGGCCCGGCCCCCGCGGTCTCCCGGTGGCTGGAGGAGACGATGGCGCTCTTCCCGGTGCGCCAGCACCTCATCGTCAACCGGCGGATCGACCTGGAGACGCTGGACGGTTCGGCCGGCGACCGGGCCGAGGTGAAGGCGGATTTCGTGAATCCGATGCGGCTCGCCGGGGAAGGCTCCGACGCGAGCATCACCGCGCCGAACTTCGTGGCCGCCGGGCGCTACACCTTCGTCCTGGCGCGCACCCGCGAGGGATGGCGCCTGACCGGGGTCACCGTGCACGAGAAGTGGCGCCACCTGTCCGCCTGAGACACTGGAAGCGGAGGCGCCCATGCTGACCGCCATGCTGACCGACCGGCCCGGCTGGTGGCGTGCTGCGGCGGCCGTACCGGCCGGGGCGCTGCCCGCGCTCGCCTTCCCCGCGCCCGCGCTGTGGTGGTTCGCGTACGTCGCCCTCGTGCCCTGGATGCTGCTGCTGCGCACGGCGGCCGACGGGCGCCGGGCGGCCCTGGAGGGGTGGCTCGGCGGTGCGGGCTTCATCCTGGCGGTCCATCACTGGCTGCTGCCCAGCCTGCACCTGTTCCTCTTTCCGCTGGCCGCGCTGCTGGGGGCGCTGTGGGCACCCTGGGGGCTGCTGGTGCGGCGGCTGCTCGGCGGGGCCGTCGGCCCCGGTCGGGCGGGCGCCGCGCTGGTGCTCGTACCGGCGGGCTGGCTGCTGTCCGAACTCGTCCGGTCGTGGCAGGGGCTGGGCGGGCCGTGGGGGCTGCTGGGGGCCAGTCAGTGGCAGGTGCCGCCCGCGCTGCGGCTCGCGTCGGTGGGCGGAGTGTGGCTGCTGAGCCTGCTGATCGTCGCGGTGAACTGCGCGCTGGCGCTGCTGGTCGCGGCGCCCTCCGGGCGGATCCCGGCGGCGGCCGGGGTGACCGGCTGCGCGGTGCTCACCGGCGCGGTGTGGCTGTGGCTGCCGGGGCCCGCGCCGTCGGGGGAACTGCGGGTGGCCGTCGTACAAGTCGGCCCGCGGGCGATCTCGGAGAGCGCCGAGGAGCGGTTCGCCACCGGTGAGCGGCTCACCCGGCGACTGGTCGGCCGGCGGCTGGACCTGGTGGTGTGGGGCGAGAGCAGCGTGGGCTCCGATCTGGCGGCGCGGCCGGACCTGGCCCGGCGGCTCGCGGACCTGTCGGCCGCGGTGGGCGCCCCGCTGCTGGTCAACGTGGACGCCCGGCGGACGGCCGCGCAGACCGGGGGCGCGCCCGGCATCTACAAGAGCGCGGTGCTGGTGGGCCCGGGGGGACCGACGGGCGACCGGTACGACAAGATGCGGCTGGTCCCCTTCGGCGAGTACATACCGGCGCGGTCCCTGCTCGGCTGGGTCACCTCGGCGGGCAAGGCGGCCGCGGAGGACCGGCGTCCGGGCACCGCGCCGGTGGTGATGGACCTGCCCGCCGCGTCGGGCGGTACTGCGTTGCGGATCGGGCCGCTGGTCTGCTTCGAGTCGGCGTTCCCCGACATGAGCCGGCACCTGACCCGGGAAGGCGCGGCCCTGCTGGTCGACCAGTCCTCCACGGCCACCTTCCAGGACGGCTGGGCTCCGGCGCAGCACGCCTCCCTGGGGGCGCTGCGCGCCGCCGAGAACGGGCGCCCGGTGGTGCACGCCACCCTCACCGGCATCAGCGCGGTGCACGGCCCCTCGGGCGAGCCGGTCGGGGCGCAGCTGCCCGGCTCGGCCTCGGCGGCCCGGGTGTACGGGGTCCCCCTCGCCACGGGCACCACCTTCTACGTCCGCTTCGGCGACTGGCCGGTGGCCGCCGCCCTGGGCGCGCTCGCGCTGTTCTGCGCGGCCGAGGGCGTGCGCGGGCTGCGCGGCGGCCCGCTCAGGAGGCCTGCCGCAGAGCCGACCGGACCACCTGCTCGCACAGCTCGTGGGTGAGCAGCGCGTCACGGGCGCTGAGCGTGGTGCCCGAGGCGACGGCCTCCAGGAAGGCGTCCACGACCTGTTCGATGCCGCGCTGGCGGGCGACCGGCACCCAGTCCCCGCGCCGCCGGACGGTGGGCTGGCCCTTGTGGTCGATGACCTCGGCCAGGTTGACCACCTGGCGCTTGGTGTCCTGGCCGGAGACCTCCAGGATCTCCTCGGTGGAGCCGGAGAGCCGGTTCATGATGCCGAGCGCGGTGAAACCGGCCCCGGAGAGCTGGAGCACCACCTGGTGCATGAGCCCTTCCCGCACGACGGCCCGTACGTCGACGTGCTCGGCTTCGCCGGGCAGCAGGAAGCGCAGGGTGTCCACGACGTGGATGAAGTCGTCGAGGACCAGGGTCCGGGGGTCCTCGGGCAGCCCGACCCGGTTCTTCTGCATGACGATGAGTTCGCGCGGGTGGTCGGCGCACTGCGCATAGCCCGGCGCGTAACGGCGGTTGAAGCCGACGGCCAGCGACACCCCTCGCTCCTCGGCCAGTTCGACCAGGCGCCGGGACGCGGCCAGCTCGTAGGCGAGGGGCTTGTCGACGTACGTCGCCACCCCCGCCTCCAGCAACCGCGTGACGATCTCCGGGTGGACGTCGGTCGGCGCGTGCACGAAGGCGGCGTCGAGGCCGTGGGCCAGCAGCTCGTCGAGGCCGGTGTGGCGGCGCTCCGCGGGGACGTGGTGCAGGGCGCCGATCCGGTCGAGGGTGGCGGGGGTGCGGGTCTGCAGGTGGAGTTCGACCTCCGGACGCGCGGTGAGGACCGGCAGGTAGGCCTTCTGGGCGATGTCACCGAGTCCGATGCACGCGACCTTCAAGGGAGCCTCCTCGTTCGTTGCCGTCGTCGTTCCCCGTCGTACTGCTGGCAGCTTAATGCCTGGTGGGAGGGGCCCCCTTCGTCCACTATCGGATCATGAGCACTCCTGTGACCGACCGCCCCGAACCGTCCACCACCGCCAACGAGCGCGAGATGCTGGACGGATGGCTCGACTTCCACCGGGCCACCCTCGCCTGGAAGTGCGAGGGCCTGACCGACGAACAGCTGCGGCGCACGCCCCTGGCGCCCTCCGAACTGAGCCTGCTGGGGCTCGTACGGCACATGTCCGAGGTGGAGCGGTACTGGTTCCGGGAGATCACCCTGGGCGAGGACCTGGAGGACCTGTACTGCACGGAGGAGGACCCGGACGCCGAGTTCCACCTCTCGGAGCAGGACACCTGGGAGGAGGCCGAGCAGATCTGGCGCGAGGAGATCGAGCGCGCGCGGCAGGCTTCGGCCGGGCGCTCGCTGGACGAGGTGTCGATCGGGCGCAGCAGCCGCAGCGGCGAGCAGTTCAACCTGCGCTGGGTCTACACCCACATGATCGAGGAGTACGCGCGCCACAACGGGCACGCCGACCTGCTGCGCGAGCACATCGACGGGGCGACGGGCGAATAGCGCGCCGGTGCACGGCCCGTCGGCGGGTCCCGGGTGCGGCAACGGGCGCCCGGCAACCGGCAACCGGCCAGTGGCCGTCACCCGTGCGGGGTGAATATCGCCCGCGGGTTTTCGCAACCGGGTGTTCGCACAGCAGAGTTGCGCGGGTGCATCCAACCCGAACCACGACGAAACTGCTGCTCGGAGTCGCCTGTGCGGTCTCGGCCGTCTCCGGCTGCGTGAGTGTGAACCCCCATGCGCCGCTGCCCGCGGGGGCCGCGTCCGCCGAGCCGCCGCCGCCCCAGCAGCAGCACGACCCGCACGGCGGCCCCGGTGCGGCGCCGGTGACGGTGACGGCCCCGGCCCTGGAGGCGCTGAAGGCCGTACCCGCGGAGCGCGGGAAGCCGCAGGGCGCCGCGGGAGGCGCCGCGCAGCGCGGCGCGGCCGCCGGGGCGGACCGGCAGCGGTCGGCGCCCGGCGAGGCGGCGCCGCCGGTGCCGGAGATCCCGGAGCCGCCCCGGCTGCCGTCCGGGCCCGTCGTACGCCACCACGGGCACGGCCACGGGGATGCGGCGCGGGGGCCGCAGGCGGAGCTGGAGCGGCAGCTGTCGCCTGCCTTGCCGGTGCGGCCGGCCGATGTGTGCGCGCTGGGCCGCAGGCACGGCCATTGGCGGCCGGACAGCCCGGAGGCCAGGATCTGCGCGGGCGTGCACGGGGGCTGACCTGCCGGCGGCGCGGGCGCTACGGGCTCTCCTGCTGGCCGGGGAAGGGCGTGGGGCGGCTCCCCCGGTCCGGTCCCGCCCCGAGCCGCAGTTCGAGCCGCGAGAGGGCCGCCCGTACGCCGTCCCCGTACCCGTCGTCGGAGAGCGCGCCGGCCGCCGCACGGGCCCGGGCCAGGTGGATCCGGGCCGCGTCGGGGCGGCGCAGCTTGACGTAGTCGGCGGCGAGGTTCAGGTGCAGGGACGGGTAGAAGACGCGCACGGCGGCGTGCGGCTGGGGCAGCGGCAGGGTGATGTGCTCCTGCCGCAGCCCGTCGGCCGCTTGCAGCGCCCGCAGGTCCCAGGCGAGTTCCTCGGCCGGGTCGTCCTGGGCGTCGGCCATGTAGTGCGCGAGGGTGCAGCGGTGCAGGGCGTCGCCGTTCTCGCCGATCTCGGTCCAGATGTCCCCGAGGCGGTTGCGCGCCTCTTCCCGGTCCCCGGCGTGCAGCAGGATGACCGCCTGTCCGATCCTGGTCATGACGGCGTCCTGCGACGCCTCCCGCTGCTGCTCGGTCAATGCGGCCTCCGGCTTTCTGGTCGGACGCACTGCGGTCCGATCACCCTGACGCTAGCCGGAGCCGCCCGCATTGCCGACGAGGCGCGGTCGGAGGTCAGCCCAGGTCCGGGATCCGCCAGTCGATCGGCTCATGGCCCTGGGCGGCGACGGCCTCGTTGATCTGCGTGAAGGGCCGGGATCCGAAGAACTTCTTGGCCGAGAGCGGCGAGGGGTGGGCGCCCTTGACGACCACGTGGCGCTCCTCGTCGATCAGCGGGAGCTTCTTCTGCGCGTACGCCCCCCACAGGACGAAGACGGCCGGGTCCGGGCGGGCGGCGACCGCGCGGATCACGGCGTCCGTGAACTTCTCCCAGCCCTTGCCCTTGTGGGAGTTGGGCTCGGCCTCGCGGACGGTGAGCACCGCGTTGAGCAGCAGGACGCCCTGCTCGGCCCACGGCATCAGGTAGCCGTTGTCCGGGACGGGCAGGCCCAGCTCCTCCTTCATCTCCTTGTAGATGTTGCGCAGGGAGGGCGGGGTGCGGACCCCGGGCCGCACCGAGAAGCACAGCCCGTGGCCCTGGCCGGCGCCGTGGTAGGGGTCCTGGCCGAGGACCAGCACCTTGACCCGGTCGAACGGCGTGGCCTCCAGTGCCGCGAAGACCTGCTCGCGGGGCGGGTAGACCGGTCCACCGGCCCGTTCCTTCTCCACGAACTCCAGGAGCTCGTGGAAGTAGGGCTTCTCCAGTTCCTCACCGAGGACGGGCAGCCAGGATTCGGGCAGCAGCTGGGTCACGTCGACAACCTCCGGTACGCGTTCGTGCAACTGCTCCAGAACCTACCGGCACCCACTGACAACGGACCCGGCCGCCCCGTTCCCCCGGCTACCAGCTGGTCTTGCGGTACAGCTCCCACATCTGCATGGCCGTCTGCGGGTCCAGGGAGCGCTCCCCGCCCGCGATGTCGTCGCGCGCGGCGACGTACAGCTTGCCCTGCCACAGGGGCAGCAGCCGGACGTCCTCGGAGAAGATCTGCTGCGCCCGCTCGAACTCGCGCGTGACGGCCGAGCGGTCGCTCTCGCGGCGGGACTTGGGCAGCAGGTCGGTGAGGATCTCGGGGTTCTCGTAGGGGGTGCCGACCGCGTTCTCCTTGCCGACGAACGGCGCGATGAAGTTGTCGGGGTCCGGGAAGTCGGGGAACCAGCCGCGCCCGAAGACCGGGTACTCGCCGTTCTTGTAGCCCTCCTGGTAGGGCTTCCAGGGCTTGTTCCGCAGAGTGATCTTGAACAGGCCGCTCGCGTCCAGCTGGCGCTTCAGCTCCTCGAACTCCGGCGCGGTGGAGGAGCCGTACCGGTCGGTGGTGTACCAGAAGGTCAGCTCCACCGGGAAGGCGACGTCCGCCTTCTGGAGGATCTTCTTCGCCTTCTCCACGTCCGGCTGGCCGAAGCGGTCGTAGAAGGGCGTCTTGTGGCCCACGACCCCCTTGGGGACCATCGAGTACAGGGGTTCCGCGGTGCCCTGGTAGACCTTCGCGACGAGTGCTCCGCGGTCGACCACCTGGGCCACGGCCTGGCGGACGGCGGGCTTGGCGACCGCCGGGTCCTTGGGGTTGAAGACCAGGTAGCGGATCTCGGCGCCGACGTTGTCGACGACCTGGATGCCCGCCGCGTGCGAGGCGGGGCTCTGCAGGTCCTTGATCTCGGCCGCGGAGAGACCGCGGTAGGTCGCGTCGATCTCCTTGTTCTTGAGGGCCGCGATCATCTTCTGGGAGTCCATGAAGTAGCGGATGGTCACCGCGTTGTTGTGGCGCTGCGCGAAGCCCTGGTAGTTGCCGTAGCTCGCGAGGACCGCCTCGTCGCCCTCCTTGTAGGAGTCGAGCACGTACGGTCCCGAGCCGGTGACCTTGCCGTCCTTGCGGACCTTGTCGGCCGGGTACTCGTTGGGGGCCACGAGCGAGGCGGCGGGCGAGCCGAGCACGAAGGGGAAGGTCGCGTCCGGGGTCTTCAGCTGGAAGACGACCGTCAGCGGGTCCGGGGTCTCGATGCGCTCCAGGCTGCCGAAGAGGTCCTTGGGGCCGACCTTGGAACCGATGGTGCGGATCCGGTCGAGCGAGTGCTTGACGGCCTTGGAGTCGAGGGGCTCGCCGTCCGAGAACTTCAGGCCCTTGCGCAGGGTGCAGCGGTAGGCCTCGTTGGCGGAGTCGGTGAACTCACAGCTCTGCGCGGCGTCCGGCTGCGGTTTGGTACTTCCCGTGGGAAATGCCAGAAGTGTCTGATAAACGTTCCGGTAAAGCTCCCACGAGCCGTCCCAGGCCGCGGCGGGATCGAGGGTGCTGGGCGCGCTCGTCGTACCCACGACGATCTTTTTCGCCTGGTCTGCGCTCGAATCCGATATCACCCCGCAACCGGCGAGCAGGGATATGGACGCAAGGGCCGCAGTGATCTGCAGGCATCTGGTCCGGTTGAACACGTGCACGCTCCTCGATCGGCCAGGGGTGCGGCAGACCCTACCGCAGCGCCCCACGGATCCAAGGAGCAGGTTCCGTGGGGCACTTGACCGGTTCCGTGCATATTCGTTATGCATTTACCACCCGGTCGGCGGCCGATCCGTCCGGTTATCGGTCAGCCGACTCCGGCATTCAGAAAAATTCCTCCGTCGACGACCAGCGTTTGCCCGGTAATCCATTCCGCTTGCGCGGAAGTGAGGAATGCGGCGGCTCCGCCGATGTCCGAGGGCACCCCAAGCCTGCCGAGCGGATACGCCGCGGCCGCCTCCTGCTCGCGCCCCTCGTAGAGGGCCTGCGCGAACTTGGTCTTGACCACGGCGGGCGCGATGGCGTTGACCCGGACCCCCGGCGCCATCTCGTGGGCGAGCTGGAGGGTGAGGTTGATCATCGCGGCCTTGCTCATCCCGTACGCGCCGATGAACGGCGAGGCGGAGACGCCCGCGATGGATGCGATGTTCACGATGGCGCCGCCGTGGTCCTTCTGCCAGGCGTGCCAGGTCCGCTGGGCGAAGCCGAGCGCCGAGACCACGTTCGTCTCGAAGACCTTGCGGGCGACCCCGAGGTCGAGGTCCGCGATCGGCCCGAAGACCGGATTGGTCCCCGCGTTGTTCACGAGGAAGTCGACCCGCCCGAAGGCCTCCATCGTCCGCTCGACGGCGACCCCCTGGTGGACCTCGTCGTGCGCCTTGCCCGCGACCCCGATCACCCGGTCCGCGCCGAGCCGCTCCACCGCCTCCTTGAGGGAGTCCTCGTTGCGGCCGGTGATGCAGACCCGGTCGCCGCGGGCGACCAGGGCCTCCGCGACGCCGTAGCCGATGCCGCGGCTGGCTCCGGTGATCAGCGCCACCTTGCCGCTGTCGATGCCGTTGTACGTCATGACGTACGCCCTGCCTCTCGTCAGTTGAGGGGGCCGCCGGCCACGTACATGACCTGGCCCGAGACGAAGCCCGCGGCCTCGCCGGTGAAGAAGGCGATGGCGTTGGCGATGTCCTCCGGACGGCCGACGCGCTGCACGGGGATCTGGGTGGCGGCGGCGGCCTGGAACTCCTCGAAGCCCATGCCGATGCGGGCGGCGGTCTGCGCGGTCATCTCGGTGACGATGAACCCGGGGGCCACGGCGTTGGCCGTGACGCCGAACTTGCCCAGCTCGAAGGCGAGGGTCTTGGTGAACCCCTGGAGGCCCGCCTTGGCGGCCGCGTAGTTGGCCTGGCCGCGGTTGCCGAGGGCGGAGCTGCTGGAGAGGTTCACGATGCGGCCGAACTTCGCCTCCACCATGTACTTCTGGCAGGCGCGGGACATCAGGAACGCGCCGCGCAGGTGCACGTTCATGACCGTGTCCCAGTCGGTGTCGCTCATCTTGAACAGCAGGTTGTCACGGAGCACGCCCGCGTTGTTGACCAGGACGGTCGGCGCGCCGAGGGTGCTCGCGACCCGCTCCACCGCCGCCTCCACCTGGGCGCTGTCCGATACGTCGCAGCCGACCGCGAGGGCCGTGCCGCCCGCAGCGGTGATCGCCTCCACGGTGTCCTTGCAGGAGCCCTCGTCGAGGTCGAGTACGGCGACGGCGCGTCCCTCGGCGGCCAGGCGCAGGGCGGTGGCGGCGCCGATGCCCCGGGCCGCCCCGGTGACGATCGCGACGCGCTGCTCGGTGGTGGACATGCTGGTTCTCCTCGCGCTGGGAATGCCCTGTCGGCGGCGCCCCCGAAAAGGTGAGCAACCGCTTAGTAGCTTCGGCTGAAGAGACGCTAGGAGCCCTGGCACCCGGTGTCAACGGCACCGGGTGCCAGGGCTCGGGACCGGCCCGCGCGTGCGCGCCCGCCATCGGGCCCGGGCGCGCGCCGCGTCAGTACACGAGCAGCTCCAGCAGCCGGCCCAGCTCCGCCTCCGGGTCGGCCGTGAGCCCGGTGTGCACCGGTCCCGGCTGTACGACGGTGCTGCGCGGGGCGATCAGCCAGCGGAAGCGCCGCCCCGCGTCGTCGCCCGCCGCCTGTCCGGCGGCGGCCCCGCCCGCGCACAGGCCCTCGACCCCGCGCAGGGCCGCCCGCACCCCGGCGACGTCGGCCCCGGGGTCCAGGGCGAGGAGCTTGCCCTCGTCGAGGTGGATGCGCGCGGCGACGTACGCGTGCGCCCGGCAGTAGAGGATCACCCCGGCGTTGAAGCACTCCCCGCGTTCCATCCGCGGCACCACGCGCACCAGCGCGTATTCGAACACGTCCCGCTTGGTCACCGGCTGTCGCTCTTCTTCTTGTGGGGCAGGGGGGTCAGGCGCTCGGCGAGCCAGCCGGGAGGGCCGCTGCGGGCCTTCACCTCGGCCTCCATCGTGATCCGCTCGTGGATCGTGGCGGCGCGCGGCAGCAGCGCGTCCACATAGGCGCGGCGCAGCGCGTCGGTGGAGTCGAAGCCGGGCTCGCCGGCCAGCCACTCGTCCGGGACGTCGGCGGCGACCTCGGTGAGCAGCTCCCGCGTGACCAGCGGCGCCAGTTCGGCGGCGGCGGCGGCGATGTCCGGGCCGACGGGGGCCAGGACGTGGTCGGAGGCGTTGTAGGGCTTGGCCGCGGCGGCCGCGGCGGTGGGCCAGTTGTGGTGCCAGATCATGGTCGCGCCGTGGTCGATGAGCCACAGGTCCCCGTGCCAGACCAGCATGTTGGGGTTGCGCCAGGACCGGTCCACGTTGTTGATCAGGGCGTCGAACCAGACCACCCGGCCTGCCTCGGCCGGATCCACCTGGTAGGCGAGCGGGTCGAACCCGATCGACCCGGGCAGGTAGTCCATCCCGAGGTTGAGCCCGCCACTGGCCTTGAGCAGCTCCTGGACCTCCTGATCGGGTTCGCCGAGCCCGATCACCGGGTCGAGCTGCATCCGCACCAGCGGCGGCACCCGCAACCCGAGCCGCTGGGCGAGGCGCCCGCACATGACCTCGGCGACCAGGGTCTTGCGCCCCTGACCGGCGCCGGTGAACTTCATGACGTACGTGCCGAGATCGTCGGCCTCGACGATCCCGGGCAGCGAGCCGCCTTCGCGCAAGGGCGTGACGTAACGGGTCGCGATCACTTCTGTGAGCATTTTCCCAGGCTATCCGGCGCCCGGCCCGCACATCCGGGAGATGTGCCGCGCCATCGGCCGCTCCTCGCTCCCGGAACCTCGTCCCGTCCGACCGGGCCCGGGCCGGGAATGCGGAACCGTTCGGGGGCGGTGGGCGTATCTTGCTGCGCAGCCGGTCCTCCCAAGGGGGTTTTGCATCGTGGAACTGACCGCAGAGATCGCCGCGATCCGCGGGGGCGGGGGTGATCCGGCGCGACTGGTGGGCGAATTCCGCCGGTCCGTCCTGTTGGTCCCGTTCGCCGTCGGTCCCGAGGGCACGGGGGACGCCGACGGAGCGCCCAGCGGTCTGATGTCGGCCGTCACGGGCGGGGTCCGCTGGCTCTACGCCTTCACCGACGAGGACGCCCTGGCGCGGTTCGCGGCGGAGCGCGGGGACGCCGGCCGGGAGTGGGCGTACCTCTCGGTCCTCGGTGCCCGGCTCACCGACGCCGTCGTGCCGATGGTCGGCGGACCGGCGGGCGTGGTGGTCAACGTGGCCGACGCGGACGGCTCGATGTTCTTCCCGCCGGTCTGCGGCATCGTCCCCGACGCGTACGCGGTGGACGCCGTCGACGCCGAGCGCTCCGGTGCCCTCTGATGGCGGGCGACGGGGACCTCGTCGTCTCCCCCGAGGCGGTCAAAGCGGTCCAGGACGGGCTGCGCGCGGCCATCGCGGAGCTGCGCGAATCCGGTGACGCCGCGGGGGCCGCGCAGGGCGCGGGCTTCAGCGCCCTGGCCCTGACCGGGATGGAGGCGGGCCACATGGGCCTGGCCAAGGACTTCGAGGAATTCTGCGAGCGCTGGGAATGGGGCGTACGGAGCCTCGTGCAGAACGCCAGCGTCCTCGCGCGCTCCCTCGGTATCGCCGCCGGCACGATCTGGGAGGAGGACCACTACGTGCAGGGCGCCTTCAAGGTGGTGGCGAACGCCGCGTACGGCAATCCGCACGCCTCCGACGAGGAGGTGGCGGAGAAGGGCTGGGGCGACATCTTCCGGGGCGACGTCTACAAGCCGGACTACAGCCCCGAGTCGTTCGAGAAGGGCGCGAAGGACATCGGCAAGACCTGGTCCGACACCGGCGACAAACTGACGTCCACGGGCAAGATCGGCTCGTTGAAGGATCTGCTGGACCAGGTCGACGGGGGCAACGGCTGATGGGGCTCGGGGACTTCATTCCGGATTCGGTCGAGGACTGGGTCGAGGACCGCACCGAGGACGTCGGCGACGCCATCGAGTGGACCGGCGACAAGGTGGCCGGACTCGCCGACAAGGTCGGTCTGGACGACGCGGGCGACTGGATCCGCGACAAGAGCCGCTCGGCCGCCAACCAACTGGGTGCCGACGTCGCCGAGATGGAGCTCGGGCAGACCGACGATCCCAAGAGGCTGGTCTACGGGAGCGTCGCCGAGATACGGACGCAGGTGGCGCACCTGAGCGATTTCGAGCGCTCCTTCACCCTGGTCGGCAACGGCCTCAAAGGCATGACGGACCCCGACGGCCTCAAGGGCAGGACGGCGGACGCCTTCCGGGAGTCGGTGGCCAAGGAACCTCCGCAGTGGTTCAAGGCGGCGCAGTCCTTCGGGAAGGCCGCGGACGCGATGGCGCGGTTCGCGGAGACGGTGGAGTGGGCGCAGGGCCGGGCGAAGGAGGCCCTGGCGGACTACGAGCACGCGAAGAAGGTCTCGACCGACGCCCGTACCGCCCACAACAAGCTGGTCGACACCTACAACGACGCGGTCAAGGCGAAGAAGGACCCGCTGCCGCCGCGGCCTCCCGAGAACTTCACCGATCCGGGCACGGCCCTGGCGAAGGCCGCCCAGGACAAGCTCGACGACGCGCGCAGGCAGCGCAACGAGGTCGCCGAGACGGCCCGTGCGGCGGTCCGCGCGGCCCGTGACGCCGCGCCGCCGAAGCCCTCGTACGCCGAACAGCTCGGCGACGGCATGGACTATCTCGCCCTCGCCAAAACGCACTTGGCGGGCGGTGTCTACAAGGGCGCCGCCGACATGGTGAACTTCGCGCGTTCCCTGAACCCGACGGACCCGTACAACCTCACCCACCCCGCCGAGTACCTGACGCAGCTGAACTCCACGGCCGCGGGTCTGGTCACCGCGGTCAACGACCCGTGGGGCGCCGGCAAGCAGATGCTGGACGAGTTCATGAAGGACCCCGCCGAGGGCATCGGCAAGCTGATCCCCCAGCTCCTCGCCGACAAGGGCCTGGGCGAGCTGGGCGCGGGTGCCAAGGGCATCCGGGACCTCGATCACCTCGACGACGTCAAGAAGGGCCCGGGACGGGGCGGTCTGGGCGAGCACGGCCCGCACCCGGGCGAGCGGCCGGACCTGGAGAAGCCCAGCAAGTACACCGACCCCGTCGACCTCGCCACCGGCCGGATGTACCTGCCGCAGACCGACGTGGTCCTGCCGGGGGCCCTCCCGCTCGTCTTCACGCGCCGTGCCGAGTCCGGCTATTCGGCCGGCCGTTGGTTCGGGCCGAGCTGGGCGTCGACGATCGACCAGCACCTGGAGGTCGACGCCGAGGGTGTCGTCCTGGTGACGCAGGACGGTCTCGTGGTCGCCTACCCGCACCCGGCGCCGGGACTGCCGGTCCTCCCGGTGTCCGCTTCGGCCCCGCCCCACCCGCTGGAACGGACCCCGGACGGCGACTGGACGCTGACCGACCCGGCGACGGGCCACGTCCGCCGCTTCGCCCTGCCGGCCGGGAGCACGGCCGACGACCGGGCCGACGGCGCGCCCGGAGGCACGGACGAGGACGCCGGCGCCCCCGCCCGCGCCCCCGGCGACTCCTACGCCCTCGCCGTGATCACCCAGCTGGAGGACCGCAACGGCAACCTGATCACCTTCGAGTACGACGCCCACGGCGCCCCCCTCGGCATCACCCACTCCGGCGGCCGGCGCCTGCGCTTCGAGACCGCGGACGGCCGGATCACCGCCCTCCACCTGGACGGCGGCCCGCGGATCCTCGCGTACGGCTACACCGCAGGACACCTGACCGAGATCACCAACTCCTCCGGTCTGCCCCTGCGCCTCACCTACGACGACCGGGCCCGCATCACCTCCTGGACCGACACCAACGGCCGCCGCTACGCGTACGCCTACGACGACGCGGACCGCTGTGTCGCGGAGGCCGGCGAGGCGGGCCACATCGCCCTCACCTTCGCGTACGACGAGGTGGACGCGGCGACCGGCCTGCGCGTGACGCGCATGACCACCGCCGAGGGCCACACCCGGCGCTACCTGTTCGACGCGCGCTACCGGGTGGTCGCCGAGAGCGACCCGCTGGGCGCGGTCACCCGCTACGGGTACGACGTCCGGGGCCGGCGGACGTCGGTCACCGACCCGCTCGGCCGCACCACGCACAGCACGTACGACGACCGGGGCCTGCTCGTCTCGGTGGTCCGCCCGGACGGCAGGGAGGCGAGGGCGGAGTACGACGCACTCGGCTGCCCGGTGAAGGTGACCGCTCCCGACGGCACCGTCGTCCGCCAGACCTACGACGAGCGCGGCAACCGCACCTCGGTCACCCGGCCCGACGGGTCCGTCACCCGCATGGAGTACGACGAACGCGGCCACGTCACCGCGGTCACGGACCCGCTGGGCGCGGTGACCCGCGTCCGCACCGACGGGGCGGGGCTGCCCGTCGCGGTCACGGACCGGCTCGGCGCCACCACGACGTACGAGCGCGACGACTTCGGGCGGACGACCGCCGTCCGCGACCCGCTCGGGGCGGTCACGCGCACGCGGTGGTCGGTGGAGGGCAAACCGCTGCACCACAGCGCCCCGGGCGGCGGCGAGCGCTCCTGGACCTACGACGGCGAGGGCAACTGCCTGACGTTCACGGACGGTTCGAGCCGCGGGCCGGTGCGCTTCGAGTACACGCACTTCGACGCGGTCTCGGCGCGCACCGACGCCGACGGCACGCGCCACGAGTACACCTACGACGCGGAGCTGCGCCTCACGGGGGTGCGCAACCCCCAGGGCCTGACCTGGGAGTACGTGTACGACGCGGCGGGGCAGCTCGTCGCGGAGACGGACTTCGACGGCCGGACGCTGCGGTACGCCCACGACGCGGCGGGCCAACTCGTCAGCCGTACCGACGCGCTCGGGCAGCGCGTCACCTACGAGCGCGACGCGCTGGGCCGGACCGTCCGCAAGGACGCCGCGGGCACGGTGACCACCTACGAGTACGACGTCTTCGACCAGCTCGCGGTCGCGGCGCGCGGGGACTGCGTGCTGACCCGGCTGCGCGACCGGTCGGGCCGGCTGCTGGAGGAAACGGTGGACGGGCGCAGGCTCGTCCACACCTACGACGCCGCGGGCCGCCGCACCGGCCGCACCACGCCGACGGGTGCCACCGCCGCCTGGTCGTTCGACGCCGCGGGCCGCCCCGACGCCCTGACCACGGCGGGGCGCCGGATCGGCTTCACCCACGACGCGGCGGGCCGCGAGCACGTCCGTACCTACGGCGACGTGGTCACCCTGAACAGCGGCCGGGACGCGGCGGGCCGGCTGACGGACCAGGTGCTGACCGGCCCCGGCGAGCACGTCCTGCAGCGCCGCGGGTACACCTACCGGGACGACGGGGTGCTGACCGGGATCGACGACCTGCCGACCGGCCCGCGCACCTTCGACCTCGACCGGCGCGGCCGGGTGACGGCCGTGAACGCCGAGAACTGGACGGAGCGGTACGCCTACGACGAGGCGGGCAACCAGGCCTCCGCCTCCTGGCCCGCCTCCCACCCCGGCGGCCAGGACGCCACCGGCCCCCGCGTCTACGCGGGCACCCGGCTGCTCACCGCGGGCCGGGTGCGCCACGAGTACGACGCCCTGGGACGGGTCGTGCTGCGGCAAAAGGCCCGGCTCTCGCGCAAGCCCGACACCTGGCGCTACGAGTGGGACGCCGACGACCGCATCACGGCGGTGACCACCCCCGACGGCACGCGCTGGCGGTACGCCTACGACGCGCTGGGCCGGCGCACGGCCAAGGAGCGGCTGACGGCCGACGGCCTGGCCGTGGCCGAGCGCACGGTCTTCACCTGGGACGGGAACCTGCTGTGCGAGCAGGTCACCACCGGCGCGGACGGCGGCCGCGGGGTCGCCCTGACCTGGGACCACCGGGGCGCGCGGCCGCTGGCGCAGACCGAGCGCATCCTGACGGCGGCCCAGGAGGTGGTGGACGAGCGGTTCTACGGCATCGTCACCGACCTGGTGGGCGCACCCACCGAACTCGTCGACGAACGGGGGGCGCTCGCCTGGCGCGGCCGGTCGACCCTGTGGGGCTCCACGGCCTGGAGCCGGGACTCCACCGCCTACACCCCGCTGCGTTTCCCCGGCCAGTACTTCGACCCCGAATCGGGCCTGCACTACAACTACTTCCGCACCTACGACCCCGAGACCGCCCGCTACCTGAGCCCGGACCCGATGGGCCTGGCCCCGGCGCAGAACCCGGCGGCGTACGTCCACAACCCGCTCCAGTGGTGCGACCCCTTCGGGCTGGCCCCGTACTCGGACAGCACCCGGACGGCGCAGGGCGTCGACCACCAGCTCAACGAGGCGGAGGGCGGCAAGGCGAACCACTACCTGTCGGGCATCGCGGGCGACGAGGCGAAGCTGGAGAAGTACCTGAACCGCCAGCTGCACGCTCCGGCGAACTACGTGGACGACGTGTCCGGAGCGCGGATCATCATCGACCGGGGGCTGCGGGACGCCGCCGGCAATCCGGTGGTGATCATCCGCCAGGACCATATGATCCACGCGTACCACATCGAGGAGAAGGACCTCTCGAACTACATCACTCCGCGCGACGGCAAAGACGCGGCGAAGTGGCGGACCCCCACACCGGATGAGGTCAATGAGTAGCGAGGAACCCGGGGCGCGGCAATGGCCGGGCTACCGATCACGGCCGTCCTACGATCCCGGCCGCGCCCTGGTCTTCCCGGCCCCGGTGCCCGCGGACCTGCGGGCGCTCGGGCAGCGGGTCCGGGCGGCGGACTGGCCGGTGCGGCTGGCCTTCCGCGCCTCGCGGATCGCCCTGCTGGACACCCTGTGCCGCTGGCAGACCCTGCGCGCGCTGGCCTGCGTACACCTGCTGGCCGCCCGGCCCGTGGAGGCCGCCGGGCTGCTGGACGACCTGCGGGTGGTTCCGGGGCAGGAGACGGCCGCCGATCCGGCGCTGCCCGCACTCCTGGCGCGGCTGCAGGAGTACGCCCTGGACCTGCCGCCGGACCTCGTGGACGCGGTCGTCAGCGATGCCGGGGGGCTGCTCGCGGACAACCGCTTCGCCGCGTCCGTCGTGGCCGCCGGGCTCAGCGCCGATTCGTGTCCGGCCGACACGGACGAGGCGGTCTCCCGCGCGGTGGTGCTCACCAGCTACTGGTACGAGACCCCGGAGCAGCGGGGCGGCCTCGCCCTGGCGTGGAGCTCCGCCCTGTTCGTGCGCTCCTGGCTGGGGTGGGCCGACCGTTTCGCGTACGGCGACCCGGCGGGCGGGATCGGCATCACGACGGACCCCCGCCCGGCCCGCCCGGACGCGGCCGGCCTCCCGGCCTGGGCGGCCCCCCTGCTGGACCGCGCGGCCGGCTGACCGCGGGGAGGCGGAGCGACGCCGCCAGGGTCCCTAACGCCTGGCGAGTTCCGCCAGCATGCGCTGCTGGTGGCGGTGGCCGACCGTCTCGTACCCGATCACGGAGACGAACGGCGCGAGCATGACCACGAGCAGGCACACCGCGATGGGCGCGCCCGCGGCGGCGAGCAGGACGGCGGCGAGCAGCACCGCGAGGGTGAGGGAGACCAGGAGCAGGTGGAAGCCGTCGGCCGCGGACAGCAGCAGGGTGTGCAGGGCGTAGACCATGACGAGGAAGAGGCCGACCGGGAGCGCCAGGGAGAGCACCACGGCCGTGCCGGAGACCTCGGCGTGGTGCTCCATGTACAGGCCCGCCACGTGCAGCCCCGCGCCCGCTCCGGCGATGCCGATGAAGAGGGGGATGTGGCCGTAGCCGAAGAGGTACCCGCGCCCGCGGCGGTGCGTCAGGATGTCGCCGAACGGGGTCATGAAGTACGTCCACCACATGCCGAAGGTGAGACCCACACCGGCGACGACGACGGCGACCGCGTTCCCCGTCCAGTGCGTGCCGTCGCTGCCGCCCAGGAGGTCGCCGGAGGAGGCGACCGTGCCGACGACGCCCTCGCCGAGCGTGATGATCGCGAAGAGCCCGTACCGTTCCGCGACGTGGTGCGGGTGCCAGGGGGTGCCGCCCGCGGGTCCCTGGGTGAGCACCGGCAGGACGAGTTCGAGGGCGCCCAGGACGCCGAACGCCACGAAGGAGACGGCGATCGGCATGTGGACGAAGGCCACGGCGATCCAGCCGGCCTGGACGATGACCGTCCAGCGGATGTTGGCCACGCCGACGTCGTGGAAGGACGGGGACTGCCGGGCGGCGCGCCCCCACTGGAAGACCATCGCGATCCGCATGACGACGTAGCCGATGACCATGGCGCGCAGTTCTAGGTGGCCGCCCTCCTCGACGGAGTGGAACATCGCGGGCAGGCCGAGCGAGAAGACGACGACGCCGATCATCTGGAGCATGGTCATGGCACGGTAGAGCCAGTCGTCGGTGGCGAAGGCGGACGCGAACCAGCTGAAGCTGATCCAGGCGACGCTGATCGCGAACATGGCCAGGACGAACGCGATGACGGCCTGCCCGGCGTGCCCCTTGGCGACCATTTCGGCGAACTGGAACGCCGCGGTGCCGACGGCGACCACGAAGGTCAGGTCGAACAGCAGCTCCAGGGGGGAGGAGACCCGTCCGTGCTCGTGCGGGTCGCGGCCGGTCATGGGGATCAGCCGACGTGAGAGGGTGCGCCCGCCGGGTCCGTCGGGCTCGTCGGCGAGGTGGTGATCGTTCATGCGCACCATCATTTCCGACGCCGCCGCTCGAACCGCTCCCGCCTCACGGGGCGGCGGGAGGGTTGGTGTGCGCGGTCGGCGGAACCGGGTACCGTCATTGTCATGTTCTTCCAGAACACTCCACATCATGACCGGGAGAACCGATGACCGTGAGCAAGAACATCAACAACCCCGTGGGCCAGGGCGGCGGCCAGCGCAAGCGGCTGTCCCGCGCCGAGCGGCAGAACAACGGTCCGCACCGCAACCTCGACCGCCAGGGCGCGGCCGACCAGAAGGCGGAGCTGGTGCGCAAGATGCGCGAGAAGGCGGGCACCGGCGAGGACGCCGGACAGGCGGACGACGACGCGGCGGCGGCGCAGGACTGACGCGGCACACGACCGACGCACCGCCGCCGCGGGGCGGCGAGCGCACGGGGCAGGGCCCGGACCGCGATGAGCGGTCCGGGCCCTGCTGCCGTCCGGGACGGCCTCGCACCGGCCCGGACCGACTCGGACCGGTCCGGCGTCACTAGAGTGACGACATGGACCTCCAGCAGCTGCGCGCCACCGCGTGAGCGCCCCGCGGCAGGACCCGGACCCGCTGCGCGACCCGCGGTTCTTCACCGACCCCTACCCCGCCTACGACCGGCTGCGCGAAGGCTGCCCGGTGCGGCGGATCCCCACCGGCTCCGGCGGGCGCCCCGCGTACCTGATCACCGGGTATGCCGAGGCCCGCGAGGCGTTCACCGATCCCGGCCTGTCCAAGGACACGGCCCGCTTCTTCGCCGGCCGCCCCTCGGACCGCGACCTGCACCCGGCGCTCTCCCGCACCATGCTGGCGAGCGATCCGCCCGAGCACACCCGCCAACGGCGGGTGGCGACGCCGCTGTTCACCACCGGGCGGGTACGGGCGCTGCGCCCGTACATCACGCGCGTCGTCGACCGCCTCACGGCCGCGTGGCGGCCGGGCGGCGAGGTCGACCTGGTGGCAGAGCTGGCGGTACCCCTGCCGGTCACCGTCGTCTGCGAGCTGCTGGGCGTGCCGGAATCCGACCGCGCCCCGCTCGCCGGGTGGTCCCACGACCTCTTCGACGCGACCGACACCGGCCGCGTCGACGCCGCGTCCCACCGGATCGGCGCCTATCTGACCGACCTCGTCGGCGCGGCCCGCGCCACCCCCGGCGACGGTCCGCTCCACTCCCTCCTGCGCGACTGCGACGAGGGCGGCCTCGACGGCGACGAGGCCGTTTCCCTGGCCGCCCTGCTCCTGGTCGCCGGGCACGAGACCACCACCGGGTTCATCGGCAACGCCGTCCTGGCCCTGCTCCGGCACCCGGAGGCGTTCGACCGGCTGCGCCGGGATCCGGACCTGATCCCCGGCGCCCTCGACGAACTCCTCCGCTTCGACTCGCCGGTGGGCGTCGCCACCTTCCGGTACAGCACGCGGGACCTGCGCGTGGGCGGGGTCGACATCCCGGCGGGCTTCCCGGTGCTCATCGCCCCCGGGGCGGCGAACCGCGACCCGGCGGCGTTCGCCGATCCGCACCGCCTCGACCTCGACCGCGACGCCGGCGCCCACCTCGCCTTCGGCCACGGCATCCACCGCTGCGCGGGGGCCCCGCTGGCCCGGGCCGAGGCGGAGGCCGCCCTGCGCGTGCTGGTGACCCGCTTCCCGGACACGCGCCTGGCCGTCCCCGAGCAATCCCTGGCCTGGCGCCGTACCCGCCTCACCCGCGGGCTGACCGCCCTGCCCCTCAACCTGGCCTGACGTCCTCCCAGTTGAGCCGGCCCGCGTGGATCAGCCACAGCTGGCGCCGCGCGGTGTCGGTGACATCGGCCCACGCGTTGCCCTCCAGGGACGCCGCCAGGTAGGCGGACGCCGTCATCACCATGTGGTCGACGTAGAGGCGGACGAGCATCAGCAGGTCCTCGTGGCTCCAGCCGGCGCCGAGCGGGTCGGCGGCGAGGTTTTCGGCCATACCCCGGGCGAAACCGTCCAGCCGGCCGGCGACCGCTTCCCGTACCCGGCGCACGCCGCCGTGCCGTTCCCGGACGATGAAACGCAGGTGCGCGGGGTAGGCGCGGACGAGTCCGGCCATCAAGTCGACCGCCGAGTCGATGCGTCGGGCGGCGATGCCCGAGCCGTCGAAGATCGAGGAGATGCCCTCGTGCAGGTTCTCCAGCGCCTCGTCCACCAGCGCGATCCCGAGTTCCTCGACGTCGGGGAAGTGCCGGTAGAAGGCCGTCGTCGCCACTCCCGCCGCGCGGGTCACCTCCCGCAGGCCCAGGCTGCCGAGGCTCCGCTCCTCCAGGAGCGAGAGCGCGGCGTCCAGCAAGGCGCGGCGGGTGCGGAGGCGTTGGGCCTGACGGGCCCCGACAGTCTGGTTCATGACGGAAAGTAAACCCCGGACCCGCGGGAGGCGCTTGCCATCATTTAGACTGGGTAGTCAGTGAACAACTGTCACCGATTCTAGGAATCTGAAGGAGGATGCACGATGCTCTTCCTCGTAGCGGCCCTCATGCTCTTGGGGATCCTGCTGGGGACCGTGGCGCACGTTCCGGCGACGGTCACGCTCGTCGCCACGGCCGCGATCGCCGCCTGGCTGATGATCTTCGCCGTACGGGAGCGGACCGGCCGGCACCACCGCGCCGACCGCCGGGGAGGTACCTCATGACCGCGCTCCGGCCCTCCGTCCGGGACCACCACCCGGCCCGCCCCAACACCACCACCAGCGAGCGACCCGCTCCCCCCGCCCCGGAGTCCCACCCCGGCCCTCCCGCCTCCGACCGCCCCGCTCCCGGACGCCGCGACGCCGACGCCATGGCCGTCGTCTCCTTCGTCTGCGGCCTGGTCGGACTCCTGGTGATGAACCTCGTGCTCGGACCGGTCGCGATCGTCCTCGCCGGTCTCGCCCTGCTGCGCGGCACGACCCGCCCCGGCCGCGCCCGCTTGGGGCTGGTCCTCGGCATCGCCGACCTCGCCGTCCTGGCCTTTCTGGTCAGCGCGGACCACACGTGGTCGTGGAGCATCGGCTGACGTCCGTCGCGGCGGTGGACAGCGGAGAGGTGGGCACAGGGTGTGAGCTATGTTGGGTGACGAGTGACATGAGAGGGAGGCCCGCCGGTGTCATCCGGGCAGCAGGCACGCGCCCAGGCCGCCGCCATCACGCCGGGCGGCCCGTCGCCCGACCGTGAGCGCGCCCCCGGCGAGCGGGTCCGGGCGCTGTTCGACGGCCACCGGCTCTCCCCGGGGCAGCGGCGCATCGCCCAGTACCTGATCGACCACCTCACCGAGGCCGCCTTCCTGTCCATCACCGAGCTGGCGGAACGGGTCGGCGTCAGCCAGCCGTCCGTGACCCGCTTCGCCGTTTCCCTCGGCTTCAGCGGCTATCCCGCCCTGCGCGACGCGCTCCAGCCGATCGCCCTGAGCGCGGTCGCGGGCTCCCCGGCCGGCAGCGGACAGTTCCGCCACAACGAACTGCAGGCGGCCGTGGACGCCGAGATCGAGAACCTGCACCACCTGCGCCGGCTGCTGGCCGACACCGACCAGGTGCTGGACATCGGCCGCGAGCTGGCCGGCTCCGTGCCGCTGACGGTGCTGGGCCTGCGGATCTCCGTGTCGCTGGCGGAGTACTTCGCCTACGCCGCCCGGCGCATCCACCCCGACGTGCGGCTGGTGACTCGCGGCGGCAGCGTGGCCTACGACGCCCTGCTCCAGTCCCGGGCGGCCGGCGGGACCTGGGTACTGGCCTACGCCATGCCCCGGCACGCCAAGGAGACCCTCGGCGCGCTCCAGGCCGCGCGGAGCGCGGGCCTGCGGACGGCGCTCATCACCGATCCCACGCTGGGGCCGCTGGCGGACGCGGCGGACGTGACGCTGACCGCGGGCACCGGCTCCCGGCTCGTCTTCGACTCCTACGCGGCGCCCGGCATGCTCTCGGCGGCCCTGCTGCAGGCGATGGCCGACGCGGATCCCGAGCGGACCCAGGCGCGCCTCGAAAGCTACGAGCAGGTCGCCGACCAGCACGGTTTCTTCCTGTAACCGTTCCCCCTGCGCGCCGTCCATCCCCCCTTCGGGCCGGTCCCGCCCGGCTCGACACCCTCTCGTGCGGCGATGACTTTCAGCCACGGCGGCGCATGTAATTTTTCATTCTCTTGCTTACTCCACGGTATATATGTTTACTTGCCCAGCGCGCCCGGATCCACCAGACGCCAGGGAGGGCGACCCCACGTCCTCCCGGAAACAGACACGGCCGTGACGGCTCCTCCTCACGTCACGACCGTGCCCGGTCCCGGCTTTCGGATCCACCGGAGCGCTCACGGCGGCCCCGGTCAACCCCTGGGCCGGGGCCGCCGAGCAACGTCTCGATCAGAGTTCGACACCACTCGGAAGCGACGAGAATGCGCCAGACTGCCTCCATCACGCACAGCCCCGACTGGCCCTGCCAGGTCACCGCGCCCGGCACCCAGGACTGGGAACGCACCGCGACGCGCTGGCTGCGCGATCTGCTCCCCGCCCGGTACGGCACCTACCCGACCCTGGTCCGGCACCCGGCTCTCCTCGCGCGGCACGCACAGCTCCAGCTGCGGCACGAGGTGCGGACGATGCGGATCGCCCTGGAGACCAGCCGGGCGGAACTGCCGGCGATGGGCGTGGCGGCGTCCGTGATCGAGAACTCCATCAGGATGTACGCCGTCGAACTCCAGCAGCTGAGCCGCCTGGCCCGGGGGGTCCGCCTGGTCGGCGACGCCCTCCTGTCCCACGGCGCCGGCCGCCGCGCCTGACCTCGGGCCGCACCCGCCCCGGGCGGCCCGCCCGTACCGTCCGGTCCGTGCTCAGGGCCTGGCCCACGTCCCGATGACGTCCTCGGCGGTGGTGACGGTCGCCACCAGCGCCAGCGAGTTGCGGATCAGCTGCGGCGCATAGGCGGCGGGCACCCCGGCGATCGCGTCGGCCGGGACCACGACGGTGTAGCCGAGGTTGACGGCGTCGAAGACCGTGTTCGGTATCGCGACGTTGGCGGAGACCCCGGTGACGACGAGGGTGCGGCAGCCGAGGTTGCGCAGCAGGGCGTCCAGGTCGGTCCCGGCCATGGGGGACAGCCCGTGCAGGCGGCGTACGACGATGTCCCGGTCGGCCACCTCGATGGGTGCGGCGACCTCGACGGCCGCGGTGCCGGACAGCTGCCGCACCGGGAGCCTGTCCGCCGCCCGGAACAGCCGCGCGTTGGAGTTGGCCCCGAGCCCGTCCGGCCGCCGCTCGGCCACCGCGTGCAGGACCTGTACGCCGGCCAGGTGCGCGGCGTCCACCAGCGCGGCCACCCGCCCCAGCATGCCCGACTCCCGCGCCTGCGCGGCCAGTTCGGGCAGCGCGCCGTCCTCGCCGACGACGCCGTTCTGGCACTCGACGGTCAGCAGCGCGGTGGTGGCGGGTGCGAGTTGCGCCCTGAGCCGGTCGCGGCCGGCGGCGTCCTGGGACATGCATCCCCCTGGCGTGATGGCGGAAGAGCCCTCATGATTCCTGACACATAGTCAGATGTGAAGGGGCGTGGGGCAGATGGACGGCGCACAGCGGCGCGGCCGCCGGATCATGATGACCGGGGAGGAGGTGGACGCCTTCCTGCGCACCCAGCGCACCTGCCGGGTCGCCACCGTGTCCGCCGACGGCCGCCCGCACGTCGGCGCCCTCTGGTTCGTCTGGGACGGCACCTCCCTGTGGCTGTACTCGATCACCCGCAGCCGCCGCTGGGCCGACCTGCGCAAGGACCCGCGGCTCTCGGTGGTCGTGGACGCGGGCGAGGAGTACGACGAGCTGCGCGGCGTCGAACTCTCGGGCGACGCGGTCTTCGTGGGCGAGGCGCCCCGCACCGGCGAGCCGTGCCCCGAACTGGAGGAGCCCGAACGGCTCTTCCCGGTGAAGAACTTCGGCATGACCGAGATGCCGCACGACGGGCGGCACGCCTGGATCCGCCTCACCCCGGACTCGGTGGTGTCCTGGGACTTCCGCAAGCTGTGACCCTCCGCGGCCCGCGATCCGCAGCGGGTTCAGAGGAGGGCCGCGGTCTCCCGCAGCGCCGACACGGCGGCCCGGATCGAGGGCCGCCGGTCGGCGTCCGCCCGCCAGACGACGTACACGTGCCGGCGCAGGCTGTCGCACACCGGCAGCAGCCGCACCCCGGCCGGCACCGGCCCCCGCCCCAGCCGCGGGGCCACGCACACCCCGAGCCCGGCTTCGACGAACGCCAGCTGGGTGTGGTGCTCCTCGGCGATGTGCGCGATGCGCGGCTCGACGCCCAGCCCGCGCAGCGTGAAGACCAGCCACTCGTGGCAGAACTGGCCCTCGTTCCAGGAGATCCAGTCGTCGCCGGCGAAATCGGCGAGGGAGATCCGGCTCCGATCGGCCATCGGGTGCCCCGCGGGCATGGCGATGTCGACGGAGTCGTCGAGCAGATGGGCGCGGGAGAGTTCGGCGGGCACCGGCATCCGCCGGTTGTGCCAGTCGATGGCCACCGCGAGGTCGAGGTCGCCGCGCACCACGGCGCGCATGCTCTGCTCGGGCTCCTGCTCCGTCACCCGGGTCCGCAATTCGGGGTGTTCGGCGCGCAGCGTGCGCAGGGTGCCCGGCAGCAGCCCGCGCATCGCGGTGGGGAAGGCGCCGATCCGCAGGTCCCCGACGGCGCAGCCGCGCCGTGCCTCCACATCGGACTGGGCCAGCTCCACCTGGGAGATGATCCGCGCCGCGTGGTCGGCCAGGAGCCGCCCCGCGTCGGTGAGCCGGACTCCGCGGCCGTTCTTGCACAACAGGGGCTGGCCGACCTCGCGTTCCAGTTTGGCCATCTGCTGGGAGACGGCGGAGGTGGTGACGTGCAGGCCGTCGGCGGCTCCGCTGACCGACCCGTGGCGGGCGAGGGCGTCGAGCGTGCGCAGGCGCTCCAGGTTCAACATGTAAGCGATGCTACGGCGTCAGGCGCACGAAGTCTCGCTTGTCCTACGACGTCGTAGCTAGCAGAGTGATCTCCATGAGCGCATCCGCACCCGCCCGCCCGGCCCTCCCCGCCTCCGCCGACCCGACCGCCTCCGCCCCCTCGCCCACCTCGACCGCCACCCCCCGCCCCGGCCTCGACTGGCGGATCCGCTTCGCGATCCTCTCGGTGGTCTGGGGGTTTAGCTTCCTCTTCGTCAAGGTGGGCACCGAGGGATACGCCCCCTTCCACGTCTCCCTGGGCCGGGTCTTCTTCGGCGCGCTCGCCCTGGTCAGCGTGCTGCTCGTGCGCCGCGAACCGCTCCCCCGGGGCCTGCGGACCTGGGCCCACCTCTCGGTGGCGGCCCTGCTGCTCAACAGCGCCCCCTTCTCCCTCTTCGCCTACGCCGAGCTGAGCATCCCCTCCAGCCTCGCGGGAATCTGCAACGCCACTTCTCCGCTGTGGGGCATGGCGCTCTCCCTGGTCGCCCTCTCCGAGGACCGTCCGACCCGGCGCCGCTTCGCGGGCCTCGGCCTCGGCTTCCTCGGGGTCCTGACCGTCCTCGGCGCCTGGCAGGGCTTCGCGGGAGTCGACGCGAAGGGTACGGCCCTCGCGCTGCTGGCCGCGCTCTGCTACCCCATCGGCTGGATCTACGTCCGGCGCACCCTGGCCGGCGTCCAGGGCTCTCCCGTCGCCCTGACCGGCGCCCAGCTGATCGTCGCCACGCTCCAACTGGCCGCGATGAGCGCCCTGTTCACCACCGCGCCGACGTCCTTCCCGCTGTGGCCGACCCTGTCGGTGATCGCCCTGGGCGTCCTCGGGACGGGGATGACCCTGCAGATGCAGTACCGCCTGGTCTCCGAGATCGGCCCGACGACGGCCCAGATGGTCACGTACTTCATCCCCGTCATCGCGACCACGGCCGGCGTCCTGGTGCTGGGCGAACACCTGCACTGGAACACCCCGGTGGGCGCCGCGATCGTGCTGGCGGGGGCAGCCCTGACCCAGACCCGCCCCGGCGCGCGCACACTCCGCTGACCGCCGCCGGGCGGCCCGCGCGCCGACCGGCCGGGATCCGGACCAGCCGGACCCCGGCCGGTCGCCGTGCAGCGGATCCCGGCCCGGCCGCACCCCGGCGGAGCCCGGCCGCTCGCGCCGCAGCGGGCCCCGCCCGCTCAGTCGTACCGGGCCCCCCTCGCCGGACGGACCGCCTCCGCCACCGCGTCGGCCAGCGCCGAAATCTCCTCCCGGGCCACCGGTGACACGGTGATCCGTACGCCGGACCCGCTGTCCACCCGGAAGCGCGCCCCCGGCGCCACCGCCCAGCCCGCCGACAGCAGCCGGGTCACCACGCCGGTCTCGTCCGTCACCGGCACCCACGCGTTCATGCCGCTGCGGCCGTGCGCGGCCACGCCCCGCTCGCCGAGCGCCGCCACCAGCGCGTCGCGGCGCTCCCCGTACGCCCGCGCCACCACGCGCGGGTCCACGGCCCCCGAGGTCCACAGGTCGATGACCGCGTACTGGAGCAGCCGGCTCACCCAGCCCGGCCCCAGCCGCTGGCGCCCCAGCACCCGGTCTACCGTGACCGGGTCCCCCGTGAGCACCCCGAGCCGCAGGTCCGGCCCGTAGGCCTTGGCGGTGGACCGCACCAGCGCCCAGTGCCGGGTGACCCCGCCCAGGGATTCCAGCGGCAGGTCCACCATGCCGTGCCCGTGGTCGTCGTCCACGACGAGGACGTGCGGGTAGCGGGCCAGCAGCCGCCGCAGCTCGGCCGCCCGCCCCGCGCCCAGCAGCGCGCCCGTGGGGTTCTGCGCCCGCGCGGTCACCACCAGGGCCCGCGCCCCCTCGGCGAGGGCCCGTTCGACGGCTTCGGGCACCGGCCCGTCGTCGTCCACCGCCACCGGCGCGATCCGCAGCCCCAGGGCCGGGACCAGATCCAGCACGCTGCCCCACCCCGGGTCCTCGGCGGCCACCGCGTCGCCGGGGCGCAAGTGCGCCGAGAGGACCCGTTCGATCGCGTCCAGCGCGCCCCCCGTCAGCCCGACGGGCCCGGCCGGTACGCCGTCGGCGTCGAGCCCGGCCCGGGCGAGCCGGGCCAGCTCGGGGACGACGGGGTCGTCGCCGTACCGGGTGGGCGCCCGCGCGTAGCGCCGGGCGGCCGCCGCCAGCGCTGCGGTCAGGTCGGGCAGCACGGCCGGGTCGGGGTTTCCGCTGGCCAGGTCCCGCCCGCCGGGCGGCACCGCCACCCGCAGGGCGTCCCGCGGGGTGCTGGCGGGGCGGGCCCGCACCCGGCTGCCGCGGCGCCCGTCCGTCTCGATGACCCCGCGGTCGCGCAGGGTCCGGTAGGCGGCGGCGACGGTGTTCGGGTTGACCCCCAGCTCCCCCGCCAGTTCCCGCATCGGCGGCAGCAGGGCGCCGGGCGCCAGCCGGCCCGCGGCCACGCCCGCCTCGACGCTGGCCGCGATCTCAGATGCACGACGTCCCACGATCACGTATTCTCCTAGCACAAAGAACAGTATGCACTAGTGCAATGGAGTCCGCATCATGACCGCCACGCCCACCGCCCCGCGGATCCCCGCGCCCGGCGCCTACGAGCCCACCGACCTGACCGTCCCGTCCCGCTCGCGCGACCGCGCCCGCTACGACCGCGAGACGGTGCACGCGATCCTCGACGAGGGCTACGTCTGCCACCTCGGCTTCGTCCGCGACGGCGCGCCGGTGGTCCTGCCGACCCTCTACGGCCGGGTCGGCGAGGCCCTCTACCTCCACGGTTCCACCGGTTCGCGCCCGCTGCTCGCCGCGGGCAAGGCCGACCCGGGCCTGCCGGTCTGCGTCACCGTCACGCACCTCGACGGGCTGGTGCTCGCCCGGTCGGCCTTCCACCACTCGATCAACTACCGCTCGGTCGTGGTGCACGGCACGGCGTACGAGGTCACCGACGAAGCCGAGCGCCGCACCGCCCTCGACGCCCTCGTCGACCAGGTGGTGGCGGGCCGCTCGGCGGACTCCCGCCCGGCGAACGCCAAGGAGCTGGCGGCCACCGCCGTCATCCGCCTCGACCTCGAACAGGTCTCCGCCAAGCTCCGCACCGGCGGCCCCAACGACGAGGCCGAAGACCTCGGCCTGCCGTTCTGGACGGGCGTGGTCCCGGTCGCCCGGGCCTACGGCGCCCCCGTTCCGGCGGCCGACCTGGCCCCCGGAATCGGCGTACCGGACTACCTCGCGGCGCTCTGAGCGGGTACGGGCCCCACCTCGGGCCCGCCCGCCCCGCCGCCCGCGGCTCCGCTCCCGGCTTCGGCTCCGGTGGCGCCCGCCCGCGTCCGCGCGCTCGCCGGGGCGGCGTCAGCCTCCGCCGGACGGCGGCCCTCCGCGACGATCAGCGCGAGGACCGCCGTCAGCAGGAGCACCGTGCCGAGCACCACCGGACCGGTCAGCCGCTCCCCCAGCACCAGCACCGCGATCACCGCCGCGCTCACCGGCTCGATCAGCATGATCACGGACACGGTGGCGGCCCGCACCGCCGCGGCGCCGGTGAAGTAGAGGACGTACGCGAGCGCGGTCGGCACCGTCGCCACGTACACCAGCAGCCACAGCACCCGGCCGGGCTGCGCGGTGTGCGGAAGCAGCCCTTCCAGGGCCGCGAGCGGCAGCAGGCAGACGGTCCCCACCGCCAGCGACCACGCGGTGGTCACCAGCGGATCCCCGCCCGCCCCGCGCCGCCCGAGGGAACGCGTCCGCAGGGTCATCGCCGCGTACCCGCCCGCCGAGAGCAGCGCCCAGCCCACCCCGGCGGGCCGCACCTCGGCGCCCCCGCCGCCCAGCGTCAGGGCGGCGAGCCCCGCCAGCGCCCCGCAGACGGCGGCCGCCCCGCCCCGGCCGAGCCGCTCGCCCATCCAGTACCGCGCCCCCAGCGCGATGAGCACCGGTCCCGCGCCCAGGGTGACGACCGTGCCCACCGCGAGCCCGGTCTCGCGCACCGCGGTGAAGTAGGCGGCCTGGAACAGGGTGAAGAGCAGCCCGGTACCGATCAGCGAGACCACCGGGGGCCGGGACGCGACCTCCGCGCGGCGGCGCCGCGGACGGCGGACGGCCAGTGCGCAGAGCAGCAGGACGAGGGCGCCCGCGCAGCGCCAGAAGGACAGGGAGAGCGGGCCGAGGTCGCTGGCCAGGAAGAGGAGGGAGGCGGCCGCCCCGGCGGTGCCCCAGGCGGCTCCGGCGACGACGAGGTACAGGTGCTTCGAATGCTGCGACACGTGTGCTCCGCGTGACGTGAAGGATGAGGGAAAAGGTCATCGCTTCGCGGGCAGCACGGAACCGCCCGGGGACTCCGGGCACGGTTCGGTCGCGCAGGGAGGCGAGGCCGCCCGCGTCAGGCGGCGGGAGGCGGAAGCACGGTCATCGGCATGCCGCGAGCTTAGCGCCGCGGCCGGAAAGTTTCACCAAGTCACGGCGCCCGGCACTAGGCCGTCGTCGCCGTCCGGTCCAGCGCGCCGTGCTCCAGCGCGCCGTGCTCCAGCGCCCCGTGCTCCAAGGCCCCCCGGTCCAGCACGCCCGGGCCCAGGGCCGCCGGGTCCGGGACCTCCGGCGGGGCGGGAGGTGCGGGCGGGGCGGGCCGCGAGGTCTGTGCGATGAAGGCGCCGCCCAGCACCAGCGCGCCGCCGATGACCTGCGGGGTCGAGAGGTGCTCCCCGAGGAGCACCCACGCGAGCACGGTGGCCACGACCGCTTCGAGGCAGGCGACCACCCCCGCGACCTGCGGCGAGAGCATCCGCACCGACACCACGCCGGTCAGATAGGCGGCGACGGTCGCGATCAGCACCACCCAGCCGATGAGCACCGCCGCGGGGACGAGGAGGTCGCCCACCGCCGCGTCGCGGCCGAGGACCCCCCACTCCATCTCCCAGGGACGGGCGATCACCGTCATCAGGAGGGTGCCGATGATCATGCCGTACGCGATCACGCCGAGCGGATCCGGCGCGTCCTCGCCGTCCGCCCCCTGGTCGGCCAGGACGAAGTAGAAGGCCTGGCAGCAGGCGGCGGCCACCCCGAGCAGCACGCCGAGCAGGTCGAGCCGCAGCCCGGCCCAGATCTCGACCACGCAGGCCAGTCCGACCACGGCCACGGCGGCCCCGGCGGCGGCCGCCCGGGTCACCGGCTTGCGCTGCACGAAACGGATCCAGCCGAGGAGCAGCGCGGGGCCGAGGTATTCCAGCAGCAGGGCGACGCCGACCGGGATCCGGGACAGGGAGGCGAAGTAGAAGGCCTGCACCCCGGCCACGGCCACCAGGCCGAAGCCGGCGAGCAGCGCGGGTTTGCGGAGCAACAGCCCGCGGTGGCGCCAGGCCAGCGGAGACAGCACGAGCGCCGCCCCGGCCACCCTCAGCCAGACCACGTGCAACGGGTCCAGACCCGCCTCGATCAGCGGCTTCGCCGCCACCCCGGAACCACCGAACGCGCACGCCGAGACGAGGGCGAGGCCCAGTCCGGCATTTCTCCCTGACGCTTGCATCGGCACATCATGACAGCCGTCGTCAGGACCGTCACGAGCGTGACGCCTGTTGAGATTTCCTGACTGGCCGTCAGCCTTGAATGTTCCGGCCGCCGGGGCTACCTTCCGCCGGACACAGCCGACGAGAAGGGGCGGTCCCATGGCCGAAGTCACCGCGGAATCACGCATCGAGGCCTCCGCCTCCGCGCTCTGGTCGCAGCTCACGGACTGGGACGCGTACGGCGAGTGGAGCGCGACCCACACCGGATTCCCCAAGGGCGGTCCGGAGACGCTGGCCGTCGGATCCACCTTCGCCGAGAACATGAAGATGATGGGCTTCCCGGCCGAGGTCGTCTGGACCATCGAGGAACTGGAGACCGAGCGCCTCTTCGCCATCCGCGGCAAGGGCCCCATGGGCGTGATCGTGGGCACCCGCTACACCCTGGTCCCCGACGGGGACGCGACCACCGTGCGCATAGACGGCGACTTCCAGGGCGCGGCCGTCTCGCTCATGGCGGGCAAGCTGAAGGACTCGGCCACAGCCGCGCTGAACGAGTCCCTGCGCAAGCTGGCCGCCCTGGTGGCCGCCTGACCCCACTCGCGCCGAAGCGCCCCGCGCGCGATGACGTCAGGGACGCTCATCGCGCGCGGGGCGCCGGGCCTGCCGGCCGTCGGTACTCAGTGCTCGCCGGCAAGGATCAGGTAGAGCTTCTTGCGGGCCTCGTTGATGACCGCGACGGCCTTCTCCCGCTGCTCGGACGAGCCGGTCTTCCAGACCTGGCCGAAGGCCTCCATCAGGCCGAACCCGGCCGTACGGATCTCGTCCATCGCCTCGCGGTCGAATCCGCGCCCGGCCTCTTCCCACGGGGCCGAAGGGCCCGCCTCGGCCTCGGTGCGGCCCGCGTCGGTGAGCGTGAACAGCTTCTTGCCGCCCTCGCTGACGCTGGTGATCAGCCCCTCGTCCTCCAGCATCTGGAGGGTCGGGTAGACGGAACCGGGGCTGGGCTTCCAGGCCCCGCCGCTGCGCTCGCCGATCTCCTGGATCATCTCGTAGCCGTGCATCGGCCGGTCGGCGAGCAGCGCCAGGATCGACGCCCTGACATCACCCCGCCGGGCCCGCCGGTGCGGTCCGCCCCGCCCGCCGCGCCCGCCGAAGGGCCCGCCGAACGGCGGCCCGAACGGGCCGAAGGCGGCGCGTCGGCCCTCGAAGTCCCCCTGACGGTCCGGCCCGCAGTGTCCGTGCCCACGACCGTGCTCGTGTCCGTGACCGTGCTCGTGTCCATGTGAACGCATGGCTGCGCTCCTTTCGTCTGCATTTCCTCTGATGTGCCGGTGTCGTTGTCCGACATCACTACGATCGCTGATCGCTCGCGATGTGTCAACGATATATCGGGAGTGTTCTTTTACGTCCGACCCCCTCCCAGCCCGTCCGGCGTTTGAGGACCGGGTCTGGGCGGAGCCCAGGACGCCCAGCCGCAGGCGCACACCCCACCGGCACCCCACCGGCACCCCGCCCGCACCCCACAGGCCGACCCGCCCTCCGCCCCCGGGGATGCCAGTCCCCCCGGATTGGCATTGGGCCGCACCCCCCGACCCGCCTACGGTCAAAGCCATGCGCATCCGAATCGTCGACGCCTTCACCACCCGCCCCTTCCAGGGCAACCCGGCCGGAGTCCTCCTCCTGGACGCGGCCACCGGTTTCCCGCCCGACCCCTGGCTCCAGTGCGTCGCCGCCGAGGTGAACCTCTCCGAGACCGCCTTCGCCCACCCCCTGCCCACCGGCGGCCCCGCCGACTGGGCCCTGCGCTGGTTCACGCCGACCGCCGAGGTCGACATGTGCGGTCACGCCACCCTCGCCACCGCGCACGTCCTGGCCGGCGCCGGCCTGGCCGCCGGCCCGGTCCGGTTCGCCGCTCGCTGCGGGATCCTCACCACCGAGGCGGCCCCGGACGGCACGGTGACGATGGACTTCCCTACCTCAGCCCTGACCCCGCACGACCTGCCGACCCACCTGGCCCAAGCCCTGACCGGCGGCAGCAGCAGCAGCAGCAGCAACAGCAACGACACCCCCGCCCCGCAGATCCGCTCCGTCCACGACACCTCCCCCCACATCGGCGACCTCCTGGTCGAACTGGCCGACGAGCGCGCCGTGCGCGAACTCCGCCCCGACCTCGCGGCGCTCGCCGCCTACGCCCGCCGCGGCATCATCGTCACCGCGGCCGCCGAGGACCCCGCCCGGGGGTACGACTTCGTCTCCCGCGGCTTATTTCCCGCCGTCGGCGTGCCCGAGGACCCCGTCACCGGCAGCGCCCACACCGCGCTCGCGCCCTTCTGGGCCGCGCGCCTGGGCCGCGACGAGCTGACCGGCCTCCAAGGCTCCGCGCGCACCGGCCTGGTCAAGGTCCGGCTCGCGGGGGACCGTACGTTCCTCACCGGGCACGCCGTCACGGTCATCGACGGCGAACTCCTCACCGCCCCCTGACCGCCCCCGTACCCGGCCCGCCCAGCCACCCGCCCGTCAGGGCGTCGGCAGCCAGCCGACCTTGCCCGCCAGCAGCGCGTACCCCCCGAAGGCCACGATGTCGAGCAGGGCGTGCGCGGCCACCAGCGGCCCGACCCGCCCCCAGCGCCGGTAGAGCAGGACGAAGACGACGCCCATCACCGCGTTGCCGACGAACCCGCCGATCCCCTGGTAGAGGTGGTACGAACCGCGCAGCAGCGCACTGGCCGACAGGGCGGCCCACGGCGACCACCCCAGGCCGTCCAGCCGGCGCAGCAGGTAGGCCAGCACGATGACCTCCTCGACCACGGCGTTCTGCACCGCGGAGAGGATCAGTACGGGGAACTTCCACCACACGTCGGGCAACGCCTCCGGCACCACCGTCAGGTTGAAGCCGGAGGCGCGCGCCGCCAGATAGAAGGCGAGTCCCGCGCTCCCGATCCCGGCCGCGACGAGCGCCCCGCGCCCCAGGTCCCCGCCGGGCCGGGTGCGGTCGAAGCCCAGCACCCGCAGCCCGGGCGCGCCCTCCCGGGTGAGCAGGTGGGCGACGAGGAGGACGGGGACGAGGGCGGTCGCGATTCCGAAGAGCTGCCAGGACAGGTCGAGCCAGGGGCGGCCGGGCGCGTAGGAGCCGTTGAGCGTGGCGGCCTGGTCCTTCAGGCCGCCCGGTTTGGTGAGCGAGCCGATGAAGCTGATCAGCGCCGAGACCCCGCTCGCGCCCAGCGACAGGGCGAGGACCAGCAGCGTCTCGGTCCCGAGGACCCGCCGCCCGTCCTCGCTCGACGTCCCGACCACCGGCTCCGGATCCGCACGCACGCCTGACTCCGTCCCGCCAACCCGCCATCCCGCTCCGACGCCCCCATACTGCCCCTTCGACGGCGGAAGCGGATCATCGGGCGGTACCGGACCACCCGGCGGTACCGGGCCACCCGCCGGTACGGGACCGGGCGGTACGGGAGCACCGGGCGGCGCGGGCGGTCCTCAGCGTCCGGCGGTCACCGCGGCGCTCACCTCCTCCTCCGGCAGCCCGGCGGGCCAGGTGTGCACCGGGTCCCCCTTGTACATCAGCTCGGTGTAGCGGCGAGTGGTCGCCGCGAGCGCCGCCTCCCGCTCCAGCCCGGCGGCCAGCGCCCGGTGGTAGGTGTCCACCTGCCAGGTCGAGCCGTTGACGCGCCTGCGGCACCGTTCCTCGATGATCCCGAGGTAGTGGTCGCGGTCCGCGGGTTCGATCCCCCAGGCGTCCAGCCCGGCCGCCGCCATCGGCAGTAGTTCGTCGAGCACCAGCCGGACCGCCGGCACGCTCGCCAGTCCGCCGCCCCGGCCCCGGCGCGGCCAGCGCAGCCGCGCGTCGATCCCGTACCGGCAGGCGGCGTCGAAGTTGGCTTCCGCCTCGGCGAACGGCAGCCGACCCCAGACGGGGCGCGGTTCGTCGGCGAGGGTGCGCACCAGCCCGTAGTAGAAGGCGGCGTTGGCCACCACGTCCGTGACGGTGGGCCCCGCGGGCAGCACCCGGTTCTCCACCCGCAGGTGCGGCACCCCGTCGGCCACCCCGTACACGGGCCGGTTCCAGCGGTAGACGGTGCCGTTGTGCAGGACGAGTTCCCGCAGCCCCGGCACCCCGCCCTCGGCGAGCACCCGCAGCGGTTCCTCCTCGTCGCAGATCGGCAGCAGCGCGGGGAAGTAGCGGACGTTCTCGGCGAACAGCTCGTACGCCGAATCGACCCAGCGCTCGCCGAACCAGGTCCGGGGGCGCACGCCCTGCGCCTGGAGTTCGGGCGGCCGGGTGTCGGTGGCCTGCTGGAAGAGCGGTGGCCGCGACTCGCGCCACAGCTCGCGGCCGAACAGGAAGGGGGAGTTGGCGCCGACGGCGATCTGCACGGCCGCCACCGCCTGCGCCGCGTTCCACACGTCCGCGAACCGGGCCGGGGTGACCTGGAGGTGCAGTTGCACCGAGGTACAGGCCGCCTCCGGCACGATCGACCCCGCGGTCCAGGTCAGCCGCTCCACCCCGTCGATGTCGAGGACGAAGTCCTCCCCCCGCATCGAGAGGATCTGTTCGTTCAGCAGGGAGTACCGGTCCACCGCCGAGAGGTTGGCGGCGACGAGGTCGCGGCGCGAGATCGTCGGCAGGATGCCGATCATCACCACCCCGGCGTCGATCTCCGCGGCCTGCCGGTTGGCATAGGCGAGACTCGCGCTGAGTTCCTCGGCGAGCTGGTCGAATACCCGGCCGTCGAGCCGGTGCGGAAGTATGTTGACCTCCAGGTTGAACATTCCCAGTTCGGTCTGGAAATCGGGGCTCGCAATCCGCTCCAGTACCTGTGCATTCACCATTCTCGGCAAACCGTCGGAACCCGCGAGATTCAACTCGATCTCCAGCCCCATCATGTTCTTGGGGCGATCGAACCTCTTCTCCGCCAGAAGCCGCTCCAGTCCCTCCAGGCACTCGTGAAGCTTCCTCCGATACCGTTGCCGATCGGACAGGTCGAATCCGCCTGCCACGACCTTCTCCCCCATCGAAGCGTCCCTCCACGAGTGGGCCTGGCCCGGTCCACCCAGGCGCGCGTTACGGTCGATGATGCCCCGGCCCGGTGATCGATAACGCGGCGGGGTCACGACTGGCGGACAGCGCGCGCCGGTTTGGCCGACGGGCGCTATGGCACATTCATCTGGCAAGGGGCATCCTGCGAAGTCCCCTTCGCATTTTCGGCCGTCGCAATACCGGCACTTTCCAGCCGAGCACCCGTCGGGTAACCTCCGAGGTCAGCGCGAGGTGTACGCGTGCGCGCAGCTCCGAATCCTCCGCAGCCAGACCGGTATGCGCCTTGTCCGCAATGGCCGGGACAGCTAGCCGAAACATTGCGTGAACACAGGTCGTATAAACTCCGCAAACGAGGCAGAGAGTTGGCGCGCGGCCATTGCCCCTCAGCCCCTCTCTGGCCCCAGAATGCGACAGCGCCGTCCGCACCTCCCCCGTTCCCCAGGTCTCCCAAGTGAGAGGCGACCCACCATGCCGCTGCATGTCCCTCCGGCCCCCGCGCCCGCCGTGCGCAGCGTCCTCGCGGCACTCGGTTCCCCCACCGCCGTCCACGAGGCACTCACTCCGGCGCTGCGGGCCCTCCCGGGACCGCTGACGCCCGAACTCCCCCTCCCGGTGCACGTCCTGGACCGGCTCCAGTTCCTGCCCTCGGCGGCGGGCCGGCCGCCCCGCACCCGGCTCACCGGCTGGCGGTTCCTGATCCGCGGCGGCGACCGCTTCGTGGCGGCCGCGGACACCCGGCTGACGGCGGACGGCTGGGTCTTCTCCCACTTCTTCGAGGGACCTTACGTCGCCGCCACCGAACGCGCCCTGCGTCAGGCGGAATCCCTCGGCAAGAACTACCAGCCCCGGCTGCTGTCCGTACCGGAGCTGTACATGCTGACGCTGTGGCTGCACGAGGGGGTCGGGGCCGACCCCGCCGCCGGACTGCCCGCCGCCGCGGACCTGCTCGTGCCGCTGGCACCCGCCCCGCCCGGCATCGCCCCCTACCGCCCGCACCCGGTCTCGGAACTGCTGCCCGTGCTGACCCACCGGCTCACCCGGCAGAACGCGCCGCGCCCCGAGAGCCCGCCGGTGCCGCCGACGATGGCGGCGCCCGCGGCCTGACGCCCGCGCCCCGGCCGGGTTTGCCCATTCGGCCTAGCCCGCTGGGGCCCCCTGTGAACCACCCGAAATGACAGGGGAGTTGAGCTGAACCGCCCGCACGGGTGATGCGTCATCAATCTATGAGGACAGCTGCCGGAAATCCCTGCGGACGTCACTCCGTAGGGCAACACTGGACCCTGACCACACCGATTGATACGGGGGGCGGCCATGAACGACGCATCGAGCCGCAGCACACAGACCACACCGCAGCGAAAGAACGTATCCATGTGCCAGCATCAGCCACCGTGCCCGTCAGCCGACTCCGCCGACCGGGAGGCCGCGCACCCGGTGGCCCACCACCCGGAACAGGGCTGGAGCCTGCTGTGCAACGGCGTCCTGCTCTTCGAGGACACCGGTGAGCTGCTGCCGGACGGCCGGATCATCGATCCGCACCGCCCCCTCGCGGCGGCGCACGGGGTGAAGGCCGCCTAGGGAAAGCGCCACGGGATCACGAGAGGGGCCGGTCCGGGAGACGCACTCCCGGACCGGCCCCTCTCACATGTCAGCTGGGGTGATCAACGACCCTCAGTTGTCGTACTCGTCCAGCGGAGGGCACGAGCAGACGAGGTTGCGGTCGCCGAACGCGCCGTCGATGCGGCGGACCGGCGGCCAGTACTTCTCGGCGGGGCTCAGCCCGCCCGGGAAGACGGCCTCGTCACGGCTGTAGGGGTGGTTCCACTCGCCGCCCAGCGCCGCCGCCGTGTGCGGGGCGTTGGCCAGCGGGTTGTCCGCCGACGGCCACTCGCCCGCCGCGACCCGCTCGATCTCACCGCGGATGGCGATCATCGCGTCGCAGAACCGGTCGATCTCGGCGAGGTCCTCGGACTCGGTCGGCTCGATCATCAGCGTGCCGGCCACGGGGAAGGACATCGTCGGCGCGTGGAAGCCGTAGTCGATCAGGCGCTTGGCGATGTCGTCGACGCTCACGCCGGTGGACTTCGACAGCGGGCGCAGGTCGATGATGCACTCGTGCGCGACCAGGTTGCCCGGACCGGTGTACAGCACGGGGTAGTGCGGCTCCAGGCGCTTGGCGATGTAGTTCGCACCGAGCACCGCCACCTGGGTGGCGCGCTTGAGGCCCTCGCCGCCCATCAGGCGCACGTACGACCACGAGATCGGCAGGATGCCCGCCGAACCCCACGGAGCGGCCGAGATCGGGCCGACGCCCGTCTCCGGACCCGCGGTGGGCTGGAGCGGGTGGTTCGGCAGGTACGGGGCCAGGTGCGCCCGGACACCGACCGGGCCGACGCCCGGGCCGCCGCCGCCGTGCGGGATGCAGAAGGTCTTGTGCAGGTTCAGGTGCGAGACGTCGCCGCCGAAGTGACCCGGCTTGGCGAGGCCGACCAGGGCGTTGAGGTTGGCGCCGTCCACGTAGACCTGGCCGCCCGCGTCGTGCACCTGGGCGCAGATGTCGGCGACGTGCTCCTCGAAGACGCCGTGGGTGGACGGGTAGGTGATCATCAGCACGGCGAGCTCGTCGCGGTACTGCTCGATCTTGGCCCGCAGGTCGGCGGCGTCGACCTCGCCGTCGTCCGCCGTCTTGACGACGACGACCTTCATGCCCGCCATCACGGCGCTGGCGGCGTTGGTGCCGTGCGCGGAGGAGGGGATCAGGCAGACGGTGCGCTGCTCGTCGCCGTTGGCCCGGTGGTACGCCCGGACGGCGAGGAGACCGGCCAGCTCGCCCTGGGATCCGGCGTTGGGCTGGAGGGAGACCTTGTCGTAGCCGGTGACCTCGCAGAGACGTTCCTCCAGCTCGGTGATGAGCGTGAGGTAGCCCTCGGCCTGCTCGACCGGGGCGAAGGGGTGCAGCTGGCCGAACTCGGGCCAGGTGACCGACTCCATCTCGGTGGTCGCGTTGAGCTTCATGGTGCAGGAGCCCAGCGGGATCATGCCGCGGTCCAGCGCGTAGTCCTTGTCCGAGAGCTTGCGCAGGTAGCGCAGCATCGCGGTCTCGGAGCGGTGCTGGTGGAAGACCGGGTGGCTCAGGTACGCGTCGGAGCGCAGCAGCCCCTCGGGCAGCGCGTCCGCGGTGGTCTCGTCCAGGGCCTCGATGTCCGCGGTGACGCCGAAGGCGGCCCACACGGCGTCGATGTCGGCGCGCAGGGTCGTCTCGTCGCAGGAGACGGAGACGTGGTCGCCGTCGACCAGGTGCAGGTTGACCCCGGCCGCGCGGGCCGCGGCCACGACGTCGGCGGCCGTGCCGGGCACCCGCGCGGTGACGGTGTCGAAGTACGAGCCGTGGACCAGCTCGACCCCGCCGGCCGTCAGGCCCCCGGCGAGCAGGGCGGCGTAGCGGTGGGTGCGGCGGGCGATCGTCCGCAGGCCGTCGGGGCCGTGGTAGACGGCGTACATGGCGGCCATGACGGCGAGCAGCACCTGCGCGGTACAGATGTTGCTGGTGGCCTTCTCGCGGCGGATGTGCTGCTCGCGGGTCTGCAGGGCCAGGCGGTAGGCCTTGTTCCCGTCGGCGTCCACCGAGACGCCGACCAGGCGGCCGGGCAGCGAGCGGGCGTGCTTGTCCTGGACGGCCATGTAACCGGCGTGCGGACCGCCGAAGCCCATCGGGACGCCGAAGCGCTGGGTGGTGCCGATGGCGATGTCCGCGCCGAGCGCGCCCGGGGAGGTGAGCAGGGTCAGCGCGAGCAGGTCGGCGGCGACGGTGACGATCGCGCCCAGCTCGTGCGCCTGGTCGATGACCGGCTTGATGTCGCGGACCGCGCCGGAGGCGCCCGGGTACTGGAGCAGCACGCCGAAGACGCCGCGCTCGGCGACCTCGGCCGGGATGCCCCCGGACAGGTCGGCGACGACGACCTCGACCCCGGTGGGCTCGGCGCGCGTCTGGATGACCGCGATCGTCTGCGGCAGCGTGTCGGCGTCGATGAGGAAGACGCCGTCCTTGACCTTGCCCACGCGGCGGGCGAGCTGCATGGCCTCGGCGGCCGCGGTGCCCTCGTCGAGCAGGGAGGCGCCGGAGGTCGGCAGACCGGTCAGGTCGGCCACGACGGTCTGGAAGTTCAGCAGGGCTTCGAGGCGCCCCTGCGAGATCTCGGGCTGGTAGGGCGTGTACGCCGTGTACCAGGCCGGGTTCTCCATGACGTTGCGCAGGATGACCGGCGGCGTGAAGGTGCCGTAGTACCCGAGGCCGATCATCGGCCTCAGGACCTGGTTGCGGTCGGCGAGGAGACGCAGCTCGGCGAGCACCTCGGCCTCGGTGCGGGCCTCGGGGAGGTCCAGCGCCTCGGCGCTCTTGATGACGTCCGGCACCGCGGCGGCGGTCAGCTCGTCCAGGGAGCCGTAGCCCACCTGGGCCAGCATCTTCGCCTGCGCCTCGGCATCCGGGCCGATGTGGCGCTGCTCGAAGGGGATGCCTCGCTCCAGCTGGGAGAGCGGAATGCGGTTGGCGGTCATGTACGGAGGCCTCCTGGTCGTACGACCTGCGAGGGGCACCACGGCGCGGGCACCCGGACGGCCTCCCCCTCTGTCATGTCAACCTGAGAGCTTCACCGGGCCTGCGGGGATCGCCCGCGGGTCCGGCTTTCACCGTCGGTGAGGAGGGGTGGCGGAACTGCTGTCCGTCACCCGCCCTGCTTTCCAGAGTGGCCTCGTCCGTGCGGTACGTCTGCCTGAGAGATTCCGGGGAGGAGTTGCTCCTTCGGCGCCTCCGGCGAACTCGATCGGAGGACTCTCCCGCACAGGGTCAGCAGCCGTTCCCCAGCCTACCAGCGAGGATCTGGGCCCTTCCTCGAGTGGCCCCCACTGCGGAAATGCACTTTTGTAGTCATTACGGATGAGTTGCGACCAAAAGGAGGCGACCGTGCAGACCGACATCGATCCGCGCAGCCTGATCGGCCGCAAGGCGTTCGACCGCAATGGCACCAAGATCGGCACCGTGGACGAGGTCTACCTCGACGATGCCACGGGCGTCCCCGAATGGGCCGCCGTACGGACCGGCCTCTTCAGCCGGGACGCCTTCGTCCCCCTGGAACCGAGCGAGGTGGTGGGCGACACCCTGCGGGTTCCCTTCGAACGCTCCCTGATCAAAGAAGCCCCGGACTTCGGGGTCGGCCGCCACCTCTCGCCGGAGCAGGAACTCCAGCTCTACCACCACTACGGCCTGGACGTGACCTTGCCGAGTGACTTCCACCACGGCGACCGCGAGCGCGACTTCGGCCGCCTGGCGGGCGACGAAAGCTGATCACTCCGTTTCTTCGTCTTCTTTGGCATGTTCCCCGGCCAGCGGCAGCGGATCGGACGGCTCCAGTTCGGGATCGTCCACCCGGAAGGTCCGCACCCGGCCCGGGGCCGATCCCGGCTGCTCGAAGCGGACGGTCACCCTCCCCACCCCGCTGCCCTGCACCCAGCCGGGCCCGTACACCGCGTGCCGTACGTCGATCCCCGCCGACCAGCTCCGCTCCGGAGCGGGGGCGTCCTGGGTGACGGCGCCTACGGAGGCCCCCGCGTCGGCGCCCCCACCCGGCCCCGGCGCACCCGCAGCCGGCCCCTGCGCATCCACTCCCACCCGCGCCGGGCCCCCGCCGGGATCCGCCGGGGCATCTGCCCGGGCGTCCGCCTGGGCGCGCGCCTCCGCTTCCGCCTGAGCCTCCGCTTCCGCCCGCGCCTCCGCCTCCGCCTGTGCTTCGGCCTGGGCGAACAGGTCCTCCTGGGTGAAGTCGGCCAGCCCGGACACTCCGACGCCCAGCAGCCGCACCCCGCCCGTGGTGTCGACCCCCTCCAGCAGCCGCGCCGCCGCCTCCCGGACCACCGCGGGGTCGTCCGTCGGCCCCCGCAGGGTCTCCGACCGGGTCAGCGTGGAGAAGTCGTACCGGCGCACCTTGAGCACGATCGTGCGGCCGGAGTGCCCCGAGGCCCTCAGCCGGACCACGCACCGCTCCGCGAGCCGCTGGACCTCGCCCCGGATCCGCACCCGGTCGTGCAGGTCCACGTCGAAGGTGTCCTCGACGGACACGGACTTCGCGTCCCGCTCCGCGACCACCGGCCGGTCGTCCAGCCCCAGCGCCATCCGGTACAGGGCCACCCCGTGCGCCCGCCCCGTCATCCGGACCAGCTCGTCCTCCCCCGCCTCGGCCAGCTCCCCCACCGTGGTGATCCCGGCCCGGCGCAGGTGCTCCCCCGTGGCCGGCCCCACCCCGGGCAGGGTCCGTACCGACATGGGCGCCAGCAGCTCCCGCTCGGTCCCCGGCTCGATCAGCAGCAGCCCGTCCGGCTTGGCGCCCTCGGAGGCCACCTTGGCCAGCATCTTCGACCCGGCCAGCCCCACCGAGGCGCTGAGCCCCGTCGCCGCCCGGATGTCCTCCCGCAGCCGCTCCCCCGCCGCCCGGGCCCCCGCGGCGTCGAAGGCGGCCCCACCGGCCTCCAGGTCCACGAAGGCCTCGTCCAGGCTGAGCGGCTCCACCAGCGGCGACATCGCCCGCAGCCGCGCCATCACCAGGTCGCTGACCGCCCGGTACAGGGTGAATCGCGGCACCAGGTACGCCCCGTTCGGGCACAGCCGCCGGGCCTGGGCGGTGGGCATCGCCGAGTGCACCCCGAAGCGCCGCGCCTCGTAGGAGGCGGTGGCGACCACCCCGCGGGGCCCGAGCCCGCCGACGATGACCGCCTTCCCGCGCAGGCTCGGCTTCGCCGCCTGCTCCACGGAGGCGTAGAAGGCGTCCATGTCCAGGTGCAGGATGGTCGGGGCGGCTCTCACGCCTCCGATGCTGCCCTATGCCACTGACAACGCCCCCCGGGCGCGTCCGGCGCGCCCCCTCGGGGCGGCCACGGCGCCCGGAGGGCGGTCCACGGCGGTGGGCGGCCGTGATGCCTGCGGTCACGGCACCACGGCGTGCGGCGGCTCAGCCCGCCCGGTTGCGGCGCGCGGCCAGCTCGTCGGCCGGGTTGTGCCCGATCAGCGTCTCGCCGGTCTCGACCCGCTCGCCGTGCAGCTGGGACAGCGCCTTGTCCACGTCCCCCCACACCACGCCCACGGCGATCCCGAAGACGCCCTGACCGCCCTGGAGCAGGCTGACGACCTCGTCCGGGGAGGTGCACTCGTACACCGTCGCGCCGTCGCTCATGAGCGTCATCCGCTCCAGGTCCCGGAAGCCGCGGTCGCGCAGGTGCTGGACGGTGGTGCGGATGTTCTGCAGCGCCACCCCGGTGTCCAGGAAGCGCTTGACGATCTTCAGGACGACCACGTCCCGGAAGCTGTACAGCCGCTGCGTGCCGGATCCGCCCGCCGCGCGCACACTGGGCTCGACGAGCCCGGTCCGCGCCCAGTAGTCGAGCTGCCGGTAGGTGATGCCCGCGGCGGCGCACGCGGTGGGCCCCCGGTAGCCGATCTCTCCGGTCTCCGGCTCGCCGCTCTCCGGACCGGGCGGCACGGATCCCGGCTGACGGCGCGCGGGCCCCACCGCACCGCCGTGCAGCGCGTACGGTCCGCCCTCACTCCGTGCGGGGATGCCCCCGGTCGTACCGTCGCCCGTGATCCTCACGCCGACCCTCCGTCCTTGACCTGCCACCTCGAAGGTAGGCAGTCACCAGGGGTGCGTCAACGATCGCCACACTCGGCACGCCGAGTGATAATCACCCTGAGAGTGGTTTCCCGTATCCCTTTGCGGGGAAAGGCTACTCGAATGGGCTGACAATCCCCTGGGGACGACTCGGCCGAGACCTCACTGATTGCTGCTGCCGAAGTCCTCCGGCGAGATCTGGTCGAGGAACTCGCGGAACTTCTCCACCTCGTCCTCCTGCTCGTCCGGAATCGCGATTCCGGCATCGTCCAGCACCCCGTCGCTTCCGTAGATCGGCGTCCCGGTGCGCAGGGCCAGCGCTATGGCGTCGGACGGCCGCGCGCTCACCTCGACCCCGCTGGCGAAGACGAGCTCCGCGTAGAAGACGCCCTCCCGCAGATCCGTGATCCGGACCTCGGTGAGTTCCTCACCGATCGCTTCCAGCACGTCCTTGAACAGGTCGTGCGTCAGCGGCCGGGCAGGGGCCATCCCCTGCTGGGCGAAGGCAATGGCAGTAGCCTCCCCGGGACCGATCCAGATGGGGAGGTACCGGTCGCCTCCCACTTCACGCAGGAGCACGATCGGTTGGTTGGAGGGCATTTCAACCCGGACACCCACAACGTCGAGCTCGTTCACACAGCAACCCTAGGACCTGCCCGGCCGGTTTGGGTAGTCGGGGCCCCCTTCGTCAGTGCAGACGGACGCCGAGCGCGGTCTGCACGAGCGCTTCGTGGAGCCGTACGGAAAGGCCCGCCAGCTCTTTCAGGGTGGCCTCGGCGTGGGCCCTCGTCTGGGGGTTGCGGTGCCGTCGCAGCGGTGCGACCACCTGCTCGACCAGCCCGGCCTCCCGGTCGGCCGCGGCCTTCATGGCCCGCAGGTGCCGGGGCTCCAGGCCGAACCGGCCCAGTTCCGCCACCAGCCTGGCCACGGTGACCGCCTCGGCGTCGAATCCGCCGTCCGGGGCCTCGGCGAGGAGCCCGTAGGACTCCCACTCGGCCAGCTGCGCCTCGTCCACCTCGGCGGCGGCCAGCAGATCCGAGCGGCCGATCCGGGCCGCGGCGGCCCGGGCGCGGCCGATCTCGCCCAGGACCGCGGCGACGACCGCCGCTCCGGCGGGATCCCCGTCCCCGGGCGCGGCGGGCGCGGGGATGCGGATCTGCTCGCCCCGCTCCAGGGCGTCGAGCTGGTCCTTGATGACCTTCAGCGGCAGGTAGTGATCACGCTGCAGCCGCAGGACGCGGGCGAGGCGCTCGACGTCGTCGGCGCTGAACTTGCGGTATCCGGACGGTGTGCGCCGGGGCTCGACCAGCCCCTCGGCCTCCAGGAACCGGATCTTGGAAATCGTGACTTCGGGAAACTCGTCGCGCAGCATGGTCAGCACCGTGCCGATGCTCACCAGCCGCCCGCCCGAGCCGGCGGTGCCGTGACCGGCACCGCCCGTCGAGGTACGCAGCATGGACCTTCCCTGTGGTCTCCCCGGAGCGATGCCCGGGGAGACGGTCAGATGCCCCGCTGGCTCGCGTAGAAGACCAACCGGTACTTGCCGATCTGGACCTCGTCGCCGTTGTGCAGGGCGACCGAGTCGATGGGCTCGCGGTTCACGTACGTGCCGTTGAGGCTGCCCACGTCGGAGACGGTGAAGAGACCGTCCTGCCCCCTGCGGAAGTCGACATGCCGCCGGGAGACGGTGACGTCGTCCAGGAAGATGTCGCTCTGCGGGTGGCGGCCCGCCGTGGTCAGCTCGCCGTCCAGCAGGAAGCGGCTGCCGGAGTTCGGGCCGCGCCGCACGATGAGCAGTGCGGAGCCCGGAGGCAGCGCTTCCACCGCGGCCTGGGCCTCGGGGGACAGCGAGGACACGTGCTGTCCGGACACCTCGGCCTCGTAGGCCTCCAGGCCCGAGATCGAGATGGTGGACGTGGTCTCCGAAGCACGCTCCGGCGTCAGACCCGGCCGCAGCGGCGCGCCGCAGTTGGAACAGAAGCGGCTGGCCGCATCGCTGCGGTGACCACACCTGCTGCAAACCTGCTCGGCCGACATGGACGGCTCCTCGCGCCGCGGGTGCCCCGCGGAGGCATTGGTGGCATACGGGTCGGGGTCAAACCCTCCACCCGTACTTGAGGTTGATGGTTCACCGAAACCTATGCGTCCGGAACCGGCAGGGTCAACAGCCGACGCGCCGTACGCACCCGTTTGGTCACCCGCTCCCGCCACCTCGTCGCGGAAGAGCGGCCGGTCGCCCTGCTCCTCCACGTCACCGTGCCCGGCGCGGTGCTTGGGCGCACCGCCTGCTTCGCGGTTCTTCTTGCCGAACAACTTCTCAAACAACTTCACGGGCGATTCCCCTTGACCGAAACAGACCCGCCCGTGGGGCAGGACGAACTCCGAATACTCACACCTGCCGACCCGGACATTCTCACAACGTCCGTCACCACCAGACAGTTTCCACCACGCACCGCTTCTTCGGTGCGCCGACCCCCCGCAGGCATTCCCCCACGTGAGCCGCTCCACATCCCGCCCGGTCTCATGACGATGACGACCGAGCGTAGTCAGGCTGCTTCGCTGCCCGCAAGGCGTCCACAACGATCTTGGTCGATCGGACGACCGTAGCGGTGGCCTGTTCCTTCTCCAGCGTCTGGATGACGCCGCCGGGGATGTTGAGGGCCGGCTCCAGGTCCTGCGGCTTGCCGATCACCCGGAATTCATAGGGTTGTGTGATCTTCTTGCCGTCGATCGCGACCCCGCCGCCCTCGTCCGAGAAGTAGGAGCCCGCCACGACGCGCACGCCGTTGATCTGGATCGCCTCGGCCCCGGCCGCCCGCAGCTCCTGGATGGTGTCCAGCAGCTTGTCCGACTGCACCTGGCCCTTGGCGTCGGTGACCTTGAGCGTGATGCCCGGTCCCTGAGCCGCCACGGTACCCGCGAGGATGCCCAGTTGCCGTTCCTTCTCCACCGTCTGCTTGCGCGCCTCGTCGGCCTGGTTGGAACTGGACTCCAGCTCCTTGCGCTGGTCCACCAGCTTCTGCTTCTCGTCCTCCAGGCGCTTGGTGCGCCCGTCCAGCTCGTCGAGGATGCGCACCAGGTCCTCCTGGCGGGCCCCGCGCAGGGCGCTGGAGTCACTGTTGTGGCGCACCTGGATGGCGAGCCCCAGCCCGAGCACGAACAGCAGCAGCGCGACGATCAGTTGGGCGCGGCTCACCCGTGGCGGCCACAGCCCCGCGGCGAGCCGCTGGCGTCCCGTCTGTTCGGCAGACGCCGGTGCGGCGGCCGCCGGTTCCACGGGGCGGCCGGGCTCTGCCGACGGGGTGGGGGCGGGGGCGGCCGGCCGGTCGGGCTCGGGCGGCGTGTTCTCGTCCGTACTCATCGCCTCACGCCCGGAAGACGTGCCGGCGGATGGCCGCGGCGTTGGAGAAGATCCGGATGCCCAGGACCACGACGACACCGGTGGACAGCTGCGCGCCGACGCCCAGCTTGTCGCCGAGGAAGACGATCAGCGCGGCGACCACCACGTTGGAGAGGAACGACACCACGAAGACCTTGTCCACGAAGATGCCGTCCAGCATCGCGCGCAGACCGCCGAACACCGCGTCGAGCGCCGCCACGACGGCGATCGGCAGATACGGCTCGACGACGGCCGGCACCTCGGGCCGGACCAGAAGTCCGGCCACCACTCCGGCCACCAGGCCCAGGACCGCGATCACGATGCACCCTTCTTCTGCTCTTGTGCTGTGGCTGTCCGTACGGTCAGGCTCGACGCGGCCGGCAGCCGTACCTCGTTCTGCGGGGACAGGGTGTACCGGATCCCGTAGCTCTCCTGCAGCACGTGCAGGTACTGGCCGTCCACGCTGTCCTGGAAGTCCGTGTCCAGCCGCTTCTTGTCGCCGATCACGAGGATCTCGTACGGCGGCACCAGCGGCCTGTTGTCGACCAGTATCGCGTCACCCGCGGCCCGGATCGCCGACAGCGCCGTCAGCCGCTGCCCGTTGATCGCCACGGCCTCGGCCCCGGCCTGCCACAGGCCGTTGACGATCCGCTGCATGTCCCGGTCGCGCAGCCGGCCCGTGTCCGAGAAGCCCGCGCTCTCCCGCGGCCCGCCGCCGCCCGAGGAGGCGCCCTTGGCGTCGTCCACCGTCAGCTTGACGCCGGGGCCGCGGACCTCGGTCGCTCCGGACAGCAGCGCCAGCAGCTCGCCCTGCTCACCGCCGTGCTGCTTGAGGGCCGCGCGCTGGCGGCCCGCGACGTCGCCGCGGAGCCGCTCGATGTCCTTCTCCAGGCTGTCCGCGTGATCGTCGGCCCGCTCGACGCGGGCGATCAGCTCTTCCCGCTCCTTCGCCAGGACCGGAGCGGCTATCCGCGCCTGCGCGGCGCCCAGGGTCACGACCATGGCGGCGAGCACGAGACCGGCGGCCAGCGCCAGTTTGGCCTTGAGGTTGCGCGGCAGACCCGCCGTGCCGTCCGCCTCGCGGCGGGCCGCGGCTTCCGCGTAGCCCTCGTCGAGACCGTGGTCCATCACGTGCGTCAGCAGCGACATGGAGGCGTCCGGGCGCGCGGGCGGTTTCGCCGAACTCCGGTTGGTGGGCGGCTGCGACATGCCGCACATCGTCGCATGTCACACCGGCCGACACCGAATGCTGCCGTCCGCCGGGCCGGGAACCACGCCACGTGGCCCCGGCCCGGCGGATCGGGCTAGTTACCCGCGCCGTCGAGGACGGCCGCCCACTCGTCGAGCAGGGCCTGCGCCGACGCGTCATCGGGCCCTTCGGCCCACAGGTGCGTCACCGCCTCCGCCGGGTCCGGCAGGACGAGCGCCCAGCGCCCGTCCGCCTCGACCACGCGGACGCCGTCGGTCGTGTCCACCTGCCGGTCCCCGGCGGCCTCCACGACCCGCCGCATGACCAGGCCCTTGACCGCCCACGGAGTCGGCACGTCCCGCTTGAGGACGTGCGCCCGCGGGATCCGCGCGTCGATCTGGCTCAGCGTGAGCTGCGTCCGCGCCACCAGCCCGATCAGCTGGACGAAGGCCGCCGACCCGTCGAAGACGCTGCTGAACTCCGGAACGATGTATCCGCCCCGGCCGTCTCCGCCGAAGATCGTGGTCTCCGCCCGGCCCACCCGGGTCAGGTCGTCCGGCGAGGTCGTCGTCCACTCCACCTGGGTGCCGTGGTACGCCGCCACCTGCTCCGCGATGCGGGTCGTGGTCACCGGCAGCGCCACCCGGCCACTGCGCCGCTCCGCGGCGACCAGGTCCAGCAGCACCAGCAGCGCCCGGTCGTCCTCGATGATCCGGCCCCGCTCGTCGACGAGCGAGATCCGCTCGCCGACCGGGTCGAACCGCACGCCGAAGGCCGCGCGCGAGGAGGCCACGATCTCCCCCAGCCGCACCAGTCCGGCCCGCCGGGACTCCGCGGTCTCGGTCGGCCGGGACTCGTCGAGACCGGGATTGACCGTGAGCGCGTCCACCCCGAGCCGGCCCAGCAGGCTGGGCAGCACGAGTCCGGCGCTGCCGTTGGCCGCATCCACGACCACCTTGAGCCCGGAATCGGCGACTCCGGAGGTGTCGACGTGCCGCAGCAGCGAGCCGGTGTAGGAGTCGAAGACGCTCGACGGGAACTGCAGGTCGCCGATCTCGCCGGGGAAGGCACGCCGGTACTCCTGGCGCGCGTACACCCGGTCGAGCTTGCGCTGCTGCCCCTGCGAGAGGTCCGCCCCGCGCTCGTCGAGGAAGATGATGTCCACCGAGTCGGGCACGCCGGGCGAGGTGCGCAGCATGATCCCGCCCGCGCCGCCGCGCGCGGTCTGCTGCCGCGCGACCGGCAGGGGGACGTTCTCCAGGTCCCGCACGTCGATGGCACTGGCCTGCAGCGCCGAGATCATCGCGCGTTTCAGCGCACGCGCGCCGCGGGAGTGGTCTCGGGCGGTGGTGACCATCGCCCCCTTCTTCAGCGTGGTCGCGTAGGCACCGGCGAGCCGGACGCACAGCTCGGGGGTGATCTCCACGTTCAGGATCCCGGAGACCCCGCGCGCACCGAAGAGGTGCGCCTGGCCCCGCGACTCCCAGATGACCGAGGTGTTGACGAAGGCGCCCGCCTCGATCGTCTTGAAGGGGTAGACGCGCACGTTGCCCTGGACGATCGATTCTTCACCGATCAGGCACTCGTCACCAATGACGGCGCCGTCCTCGATCCGGGCGGCCCGCATGATGTCGGTGTTCTTGCCGATGACACAGCCGCGCAGGTTGCTGTGCGGCCCGATGTACACGTTGTCGTGGATCACGGCCTTGTGCAGGAACGCCCCGGTCTTGACGACCACGTTCGAGCCGATGACCGAGTGCTCCCGGATCTCGACCCCGGCCTCGACCTTGGCGTAGTCGCCGATGTACAGCGGCCCGCGCAGCACCGCGTCGGGGTGCACCTCGGCGCCTTCGGCGATCCACACCCCGGGGGAGATCTCGAAGCCGTCCATGTCGACCTGGACCTTGCCCTCCAGGACGTCGGCCTGGGCCTTGACGTAGCTCTCGTGGGTGCCGACGTCCTCCCAGTAGCCCTCGGCGATGTAGCCGTAGATCGGCCGGCCTTCCTTCATCAGCTGCGGGAAGACATCACCGGACCAGTCGACCGGAACATCCGGCTCCACGTAGTTGAAGACTTCGGGCTCCATCACGTAGATGCCGGTGTTGACGGTGTCCGAGAACACCTGCCCCCACGTCGGCTTCTCGAGGAAGCGTTCGACCTTCCCCTCCTCGTCCACGATGGTGATGCCGAATTCCAGCGGGTTCGGGACCCGGGTCAGGCACACCGTGACGAGGGCGCCCTTCTCCTTGTGGAAGTTGATGAGGTCGGTGAGGTCGAAGTCGGTGAGCGCGTCACCGGAGATCACCACGAAGGCATCGTCCTTCAGGGCCTCCTCGGCGTTCTTCACGCTGCCGGCGGTCCCGAGCGGCTTCTCCTCATTGGCATAGGTCAGCTCCATGCCGAGTTCTTCGCCGTCACCGAAATAGTTCTTGACGAGTGACGCCAGGAACTGCACGGTGACCACGGTTTCGCTGAGACCATGCCGCTTGAGCAGCCTCAGCACGTGCTCCATGATCGGCCGGTTTGCCACCGGCAGGAGCGGCTTGGGCATGCTCGAGGTCATGGGGCGAAGGCGTGTGCCCTCACCACCAGCCATCACGACGGCCTTCATGTCGGAAGAGTCCTCCTAGAGAGACGGCGTTCTGCGCCGACCTCGCCCGTCTCGGACGGTGGCTACGCAACTCTTCCGCGTGACTCTTCCGGCGAGCCGAACTCAATCGGCCGTGGCGTCCGCCTTGACGAGACGGCGGACCTGCACCACGTACAACACTCCTGCCCACCAATAGAGGGTTGTACCCCAAACTGCGAACGCCCATCCGAAAACTGAACCCAACCAGGCGAGCCAACCGGTCCCGTCGCTGAGCAGCAGCAAGGGGAAGGCGTACATCAGGTTGAAGGTGGCGGCCTTGCCGAGGAAGTTCACCTGCGGCGGCGGATAGCCGTGGCGGCGCAGGATCCACACCATGACCAGCAGCATCAGTTCCCGGGCCAGGAGCGCTCCGGAGACCCACCACGGCAGGATTTCGCGCCAGGTGAGCCCGACGAGCGTGGACAGGATGTACAGCCGGTCCGCGGCGGGATCCAGAAGCCGACCCAGGCTGCTGATCTGGTTCCAGCGCCGCGCGAGCTTCCCGTCGAGATAGTCGCTGACGCCGCTGAACATGAGCACCAGCAGCGCCCACCCGTCGGCCTTGGGGCCACCGAACACCGGCATCAGGATGAGCCAGAGGAACACGGGTACGCCGACGAGGCGAGCCATGCTCAGAATGTTCGGGATGGTGAGGATTCGGTCCGTCTGAACCCGAGTCTCCTGGACCTCCACCCGGGGGCCTCCACTGTGAAACGTACGAACGATGCCTCCTGACCCTACAGGAGAACAACCGGGCCATCCGGACCCGGAACGCAGAAAAGCCCCGCACCATAAGGTGCGGGGCTTTCCCACAATAATTGTTCGGCGGCGTCCTACTCTCCCACAGGGTCCCCCCTGCAG
>NZ_JBWKDV010000009.1:0-32195 GCF_056435825.1 Streptomyces sp. NPDC043876
CCCCCCCCCCCCCCGAGCCCCGCAGGGGACAACGGCCCTGGCGGGCCGCCCCGGGCTCCGCCCGGACCCGCGCCTCAAACGCCGGCGAGGCTGGATTTGCCCAGCGGGGCTGGAACGTGCCCCGGCGGGGCTGGAGTGCGCCCGGAGGGCGGGGAGGCCCGGAACGGGGAAGGCCCGGTCCCCTTGGGGGGCCGGGCCTTCGGGTGGGGCAGCGAGGCGACTAGGCCTCGAAGACCTCGTTCATCAGCAGCTGCTGCTCCGCCTGGTGCCGCTTCGCGGAACCCACGGCGGGAGACGACCCGTGCGGACGCGACACGCGCCGCAGCCGCTCGCCGGCCGGGACCTCGGCCCCGACGGCCAGGTCCAGGTGGTCGATCAGGTTGAGCGCGATGAACGGCCACGCACCCTGGTTCGCCGGCTCCTCCTGCGCCCAGATGTACTTCGCCGCGTTCGGGAACTTGGCGATCTCGGCCTGGAGCTCCGCACCCGGCAGCGGGTACAGCCGCTCGATGCGGATGATCGCGGTGTCCGTGACGCCGCGCTTCTCCCGCTCGGCCTCCAGGTCGTAGTAGACCTTGCCCGCGCAGAAGACCACCTTGCGGACCGCGTTCGGGTCCACCGTCGAGTCGCCGATGACCGGACGGAAGCCGCCGGTGGTGAACTCCTCCGCCTTCGACGCCGCCGCCTTCAGACGCAGCATCGACTTGGGCGTGAAGACGATGAGCGGCTTGTGGTGCGGGTTGTGGACCTGCCAGCGCAGCAGGTGGAAGTAGTTCGACGGGAGCGTGGGCATGGCCACCGTCATGTTGTCCTGCGCGCACATCTGGAGGAAGCGCTCGGGACGCGCGGACGAGTGGTCCGGGCCCTGGCCCTCGTAGCCGTGCGGGAGCAGGAGCGTGACGCCGCTGGTCTGGCCCCACTTCTGTTCCGCGGAGGAGATGAACTCGTCGACGACGGTCTGCGCGCCGTTGACGAAGTCACCGAACTGGGCCTCCCAGAGGACCAGCGCGTCCGGACGGGCCAGCGAGTAGCCGTACTCGAAGCCCATGGCCGCGTACTCGGAGAGCAGCGAGTCGTAGACGTTGTAGCGGGCCTGGTCGTCCGAGAGGTACAGGAGGGGGGTGTAGTCCTCGCCCGTCTCCCGGTCGATGAGGACCGCGTGGCGCTGGCCGAAGGTGCCGCGGCGCGAGTCCTGGCCGGACAGCCGGACCGGGGTGCCCTCCATCAGCAGCGAACCGAAGGCCAGGGTCTCGCCCATGCCCCAGTCGATGGTGCCCTCGTCGATCATCGCGGCGCGGCGCTGGAGCTGCGGCAGCAGACGGGGGTGGACGGTCACGCCCTCGGGGATGGTGACCTGCGACTCGGCGATCCGCTTGACGACGTCCTGCGAGATCGCCGTGTCGACGGTCACCGGGAAGTCGGCCTGCGGGGCCGGGGCCGGGGCGGCCAGCGCGGGCTGCGTGGCGGCCTCGCGGACCTCCGCGAAGACCTTCTCCAGCTGGCCCTGGAAGTCCTGGAGCGCCTGCTCGGCCTCTTCCAGGGTGATGTCGCCGCGACCGATGAGGGACTCGGTGTACAGCTTGCGCACCGAGCGCTTCTTGTCGATCAGGTCGTACATCAGCGGCTGCGTGAAGGCCGGGTTGTCGGACTCGTTGTGGCCGCGGCGGCGGTAGCAGATGAGGTCGATGACCACGTCCTTGTTGAACGCCTGGCGGAACTCGAAGGCCAGGCGGCCGATGCGGACCACGGCCTCCGGGTCGTCGCCGTTCACGTGGAAGATCGGCGCCTCGATCATGCGGGCCACGTCGGTCGCGTACATCGACGACCGCGAGGACTCCGGGGCGGCGGTGAAGCCGACCTGGTTGTTGATCACGACGTGGACGGTGCCGCCGGTGCGGTAGCCGCGCAGCTGCGACATGTTCAGCGTCTCGGCGACGACGCCCTGGCCCGCGAAGGCCGCGTCGCCGTGCAGGGCGACGGGCAGGACGGTGAAGTCCGTGCCGCCCTTGTTGATGATGTCCTGCTTGGCGCGGACGACGCCCTCCAGGACCGGGTCCACCGCCTCCAGGTGCGAGGGGTTGGCGACCAGCGAGACCTTGATCTGCTCGCCGTCCAGGCCGGTGAAGGTGCCGTTGGCGCCCAGGTGGTACTTGACGTCGCCGGAGCCGTGCATCGACTTCGGGTCGAGGTTGCCCTCGAACTCGCGGAAGATCTGCGCGTACGACTTGCCGACGATGTTGGCGAGGACGTTCAGGCGGCCGCGGTGGGCCATGCCGATCGCGACCTCTTCGAGGCGGGCCTCGGCGGCCGAGTCGATGACGGCGTCGAGCAGCGGGATGACCGACTCGCCGCCCTCCAGGGAGAAGCGCTTCTGGCCGACGTACTTCGTCTGCAGGAAGGTCTCGAACGCCTCCGCGGCGTTCAGCCGGCGCAGGATGCGCAGTTGCTCCTCGCGCTCCGGCTTGGTGTGCGGGCGCTCGATGCGGTCCTGGATCCAGCGGCGCTGCTTCGGGTCCTGGATGTGCATGAACTCGACGCCGGTGGTGCGGCAGTACGAGTCGCGCAGCACGCCGAGGATGTCGCGGAGCTTCATCATCGACTTGCCGGAGAAGCCGCCGACCGCGAACTCGCGCTCCAGGTCCCACAGGGTGAGGCCGTGCTCGGTGATGTCGAGGTCGGGGTGCTTGCGCTGCTTGTACTCCAGCGGGTCGGTGTCGGCCATGACGTGGCCGCGGACCCGGTAGGAGTGGATCAGCTCGAAGACGCGGGCGGCCTTCGTGACGTCGTCGTCGTGCGAGGCGTCGATGTCCCGGAGCCAGCGGACCGGCTCGTACGGGATGCGCAGCGCCTCGAAGACGTCGTCGTAGAAGCCGTTCTCGCCGAGCAGCATGTTCGCGACGACGCGCAGGAACTCGCCGGAGGCCGCGCCCTGGATGACCCGGTGGTCGTAGGTCGAGGTCAGGGTCATGACCTTGGAGATGCCCAGCTTGTTCAGGGTGTCCTGCGAGGTGCCCTGGAACTCGGCGGGGTAGTCCATCGAGCCGACGCCCATGATGACCGACTGTCCGGGCATCAGGCGGGGCACGGAGTGGACGGTGCCCAGGCCGCCGGGGTTGGTCAGCGAGACGGTGACGCCGGTGAAGTCGTCCATCGTCAGCTTGCCGACGCGGGCGCGGCGGACGATGTCCTCGTACGCCTGCCAGAACTCGAAGAAGTTGAGGGTCTCGGCCTTCTTGATGCCGGCGACGACGAGCTGGCGGTCGCCGTTCGGCTTCACGAGGTCGATCGCCAGGCCGAAGTTGATGTGCTCCGGCTTGACCAGGGTGGGCTTGCCGTCCTTCTCCGCGAAGGAGTAGTTCATCGACGGCATGGCCTTGATGGCCTGCACCATCGCGTACCCGATGAGGTGGGTGAAGGAGATCTTCCCGCCCCGGGCGCGCTTCAGGTGGTTGTTGATCACGATGCGGTTGTCGAACAGCAGCTTCACCGGGACGGCGCGGACGGACGTGGCCGTCGGCACCTCCAGGGAGGCGTTCATGTTCTTGACCACTGCCGCGGCGGGGCCGCGGAGCGTCACCAGCTCGGGGCCCGCGGGGGCCTCGGTGGCGGGCGCGGCCTTCGGAGCGGCGGCGGGAGCGGAGGGGGCGGCGGCCGGAGCCGAGGCCGGGGCCTGGGAGGTGACAGTCACAGCAGGGGCACCAGAGGGGGTGGCAGGAGCAGGGGCAGGAGCTGACACAGGCGTGGCGGCGGTCGGAGCGGCGGCCGTGGGCGCGGCGGGCGCCGCCCCCGTGGCGGCGTCGGCGGCCTGCGGGGCTGCGGCGGCGGGGGCGGCCTGTGCGGAGGCGCCGTCCGTCGTCGGGGTCTGCGTGGGCTCTTCCGCCTTCGCCGGGGCGCTCACGCCGCCCGGCTTGTAGTCGGCGAAGAAGTCCCACCAGGCCCGGTCGACCGAATTCGGGTCCTGGAGGTACTGCTGATAGATCTCGTCGACGAGCCACTCGTTCGCGCCGAAGCCTGAGGCAGGGGTCTTCCCGCTCTCTGCTGATTCGGTCGTGGTGCTCGAATTACTGGGGGACTGTGGCGACACGGCGGCAACCGCCCTCTTCCGCTTCACAAGGTATGGACAGCGGGAATAAAGGCTACGCCTCCCCGGCGGTCGGATGCAGACCGGGCGGGACATCCGTCGCGCAGGTCACACCGAACGGCGGGTTTCACCGTGTGGAATGGCGGGAAACAAGCGTGGTTCGGGTAGGGCTCACCGTGGTTGCGGCCCCCTGGCGTCGCACCCCTGACGGACCCCGGGCCGGTGTGGCCGAGATCATGTCCTTCCCACTCGAACCCTACGTCAACACGCCCCCTACGAGCTGCCCGGAAGGGTGACCCGGATCCGGCAGCCGCGAGGGGATTCGGCCACGCCGATGTGACCGCCGTGCAGTCCGACGGCCCAGCGGGCGATCGCGAGGCCCAGCCCGGTGCCGCCGTCACCGCCCCGCGCGCTGCCCCGGTTGAACCGTTCGAAGACCCGCAGCCGCTCCGATTCCGGAATGCCCGGGCCCTCGTCCATCACCTCCAGGGTCAGGCTCCCGGGCGCGTCGGCGCCCCGCGCCCGTACCGTCACCCGGCCGTGCGGCGGACTGTGCTTGACGGCGTTGTCGATGAGGTTCGCCACCACCTGGTGCAACCGCTCCGCGTCCGCGTGGGCCGACAGGTCGGGCGGGAAGACGTCCAGGTGCAGATGGACGTCGTTGCGGGTGTGGCCGCCGGATCCCGAGGTCAGGCCGGGGCGCCCGGCCGCCGCGAGGCCCGATTCCTTCAGGACGCCCGACAGGTACGGCCACACCTCGAAGCGGCGCGCCTTCAGCGGGACCACCCCGTTGTCCACCCGGGACAGGTCCAGCAGGGTCTCCACCAGCCGCCCCAGCCGCTCGGTCTGCTTGAGCGCCGTCCGCATCGTCTCGGGGTCGGCGGCGGAGACGCCGTCCACCACGTTCTCCAGCACCGCGCGCAGCGCCGCGATCGGGGTCCGCAGCTCGTGGGAGACGTTCGCGACGAGTTCCTTGCGGTGGCGGTCCACCGCCTCCAGGTCGTCGGCCATCAGATTGATCGTCTCCGCGAGGTCGCCCAGCTCGTCGCGGCGGCCCGAGCCGCGCACCCGGCGGGTGAAGTCGCCGTGGGAGATCGCCTTGGCCACGGTCGTCATCTCGTCCAGCGGCGCCGTCAGGCTGTGCGCCACGAACTGGGTGATCAGCATCGAGGCGATCACCGAGAACACCGTGATGAAGCGCACCTCGGTCGCCGTGCGCATGGCCACCATCAGCAGGCCCGTGGTGATGAAGACCGAGACCACCACGAGGGTGCCCAGCTTGGTCTTGATCGAGAAGGGCGAGAACGGCCGCAGCCCCGGCCCCGGCAGCCGCCCGCTCACGGCTGCGCCGGAGTCTCCAGGGCGTACCCGACGCCGTGGACCGTACGGATCCGCTCGGCGCCGATCTTGCGGCGCAGGGCCTTGATGTGGCTGTCGACCGTCCGGGTCCCGGAGGCGTCGGCCCAGTCCCAGACCTCGGCCAGCAGCTGCTCGCGCGAGAGCACCGCGCGCGGGGTGCCCGCGAGGCAGACCAGCAGGTCGAACTCGGTGGGCGTCAGGTGGACGTCCTCCGACTGCACCCGGACGCGGCGCTGCGCGTGGTCGATCTCCAGGTCGCCCAGGCGCAGCGTGGAGCCGCGCGGGGCGTGGGCGGCGATCGCCGCCCGCTCCACGCGGCGCAGCAGGACGTGGGCCCGGGCGGCCAGCTCGCGCATGGAGAACGGCTTGGTCATGTAGTCGTCGGCGCCGACCCCGAGGCCTACCAGCAGGTCCGTCTCGTCGTCGCGCGCGGTGAGCATCAGGACCGGCACCGGCCGCTGGGCCTGGACGCGGCGGCAGACCTCCAGGCCGTCGAAGCCGGGCAGCATCACGTCGAGGACGAGCAGCTCCGGCAGCCAGGTCTCGGCGGCCGCGACGGCGGCGGGCCCGTCCGCCGCGGTCTGCACCTGGAACCCCTCGGCGCGCAGCCGGGCGGCGATCGCCTCGGCGATGGTGCGGTCGTCCTCGACGACCAGCACCCGCCGCTGCGCGCCGGGGGTCGCAGGCGAGGCCCCGGCCCCGTTGTGGGTGGTGTGTGTCTGATCCATGTCCCGCCCCGGTAGTCCGACGGGGGACCCGTGAAGATCCCGCGTGATGGGGTGCAGCGTAGAGGAGCCTCCGGGCCGCGGCTATGAGGGGTTCAGCGCGAGGTGGACGACGTCCGGGACACCTCGGGCAACGGGCACCTCTTCCGTCCGTACCGAACTGAATCCGGCATTCCGCAAAGCGTCCTCGAACGGGGCGGACGGTTGTGCGGACCACACGGCCAGTACGCCGCCCGGAGTGAGCCTGGCCCGGCAGGCGGCCAGCCCGGCGGGGGAGTACAGGCCGCGGTTGTCCTCGGTGACGGTCCAGTCGGGGCCGTTGTCGATGTCCAGGCAGAGGGCGTCGTACGGCCCGGTCGCCGGGTCGGCCAGGTGGGCGACCAGGTCCGCGCGGACGATCGCGACCCGCTCGTCCGCCAGGGCGGGGCCCGAGATCGTGTCGAGCGGCCCGGAGCGGTGCCAGTCGACGACCGCCTCCTCGCGCTCGACCACGCTGATCCGCCCCCAGTGGTCCCCGGCGGCCGCGTGGGCGAGGGAGAAGCCCACGCCGAGGCCGCCGATGAGCAGGGACGGGCGCGTCCGGCCGGCGGGCAGGGCGCGGCGCGCGGCGTCCACCAGCAGGCGCTCGGAGCGGCCGTCGGAGGTGTCCATGAGGAAGCAGCCGTTGGCGATGATCTCGTACGTTCCGCCGCGGCGGCGCAGGGCGACCTCGCCGTACGGGCCCTGGCGGCGGTCGACGGTGACGGGCGCGGCGGCGGGCGCGGCGGCGGCGCCGACCCCGGTGACGTGGGCTGACATGGGCGGATCCTCTCCGTGACCGGACGGTCACTCGACCCCACAACGAAGCCCCGCCGGTGGGGGTTCCACCGGCGGGGCTTCGTTCGGGTGAGGGTGCGCCGCGGCGCGGGGTCAGGGCGTCTCGAAGGAGGGCAGCGCGTCCAAAACCTTCCGCAGGGCCGGCGGGACGGAGCCGTCGGTCGCGACCACCTGGTGGCCGTCATGGACGAAGGAGTAGGTGAAGCCGTCGAACACCTTTCCCTGGTCGGTGGCCACCGGGGGAAGGTGCGCGAAATCCGCCTGCCGCAGGGCGCCGCGCAGTGCGTCGAGTCCGGCCCCCGTCAGCCTCCCCGTGCGCACCGGCCGGTCGGAGGCGTCGCGCAGGGTCCACGCCCCGTCCTCCCCGATGTCCAGCGTGCTCCGCCGTCCGGCGTACCCCCCGCTGCGGGTGACCAGGAGCAGCTGCTGCCGCGCGGCGGTCGGCGTGGCGGCCGGCGGAGCGCTCCCGGAGGGGGTGGTGCCCGGAGGGGAGGCGGAGGCGGGGGGCGGGGCGGAAGCGGAGGGGGCGGCGGACGGGGATCCGGCGCCGGGCCCGGGCGTGCCCGGACCGGCCGGCGTACAGCCGCCGAGCACCAGGACCAGCGCTCCCACGGCCACCGCGGCCGTCGTTCGGTACGTTCGCACACCCCACCTCCGCGAGGACTCGGGTCGCCCCCGAGTATGGAGGCCCCACGCCCGTACGGATACCCGGAGGCACCCCATCGGCCGCAACACCGCCCGGGCGCGGCGCGGGCTGCCCCCGCTGCTCGCGCTCGCCCTCGGCCTGTGGGGGCTGCCGCGCGGCGGCTCCATGTGGCGCGACGAGTCGGTCACCCACCAGGTGGCCCACCGGACCTCCGGGGACCTCGTCGGGCTGCTGGGGCAGGTCGACGCCGTGCACGGCCTGTACTACCTGCTGATGCACGGCGTCTTCGCCGTGTGGGACGGCGGGCTCTGGGCGCTGCGGCTGCCCTCCGTGCTGGCCACCGCCCTGGCCGCCGCCGGGGTGGCGGCGCTCGCCCGCCGGCTGGGGGCGGGGGAGCGGGCGGCCCTGCTCGCCGGGTCGGCGTACGCCGTGCTGCCGCCCGTGCAGATGTACGCGCAGGAGGGGCGCTCGTACGCGCTGGTCGCGGCCGCCGTGATCTGGGCGACGTACCTGCTGGTGAGCGAGTGCTGGGCGGCGTACGCCGTGGTGCTCGCGCTCGGCTGCTGGCTGCACGAGTTCGCCGTACTGGTCCTGCTCGCGCACGGCGTCGTCGCGTGGCGCTCGCGCGCCTGGCGGTGGTGCGTGGTGGCCGTGGGGGTGGCGCTGGCCCCGCTGGTGCTGCTCAGCGCGGGGCAGGCGCAGCAGCAGCTCGGCTGGCTCGGCCGCCCGAAGGCGGGCGACTGGGCGGCGTACGCCGTGATCGCGGGAGCGGCGCTGCTGCTCGCGCGGGGGATCCCCGACCGGGCCCTCGTCCGGGTCGCCGTGCCGCTGGCGCTGGCGCCGCCCGGAGTGCTGCTGGCCGTCTCGCTGGTGCACCCCCTGTACGTCGACCGGTACGTGCTCTACGCCCTCGCCGGGCTCGCCCTGCTCGTGGGGGCGCGGCTGGCGGCCGGCGGCTGGGTCGCGTGGGTGGTGGCGGGGGCGCTGCTGGTGCCGTTCGGCTTCTGGGCCGGGTGGCTGCGGACGCCCGAGAGCCGCAAGGACGACGTCCTCGCGGTCGCGGCGGCCGTGCGGGCCGAGGCGCGGCCGGGGGACGCGGTGCTGTTCCTGCCGGCGCGCCGGCGCGAGTGGCTGCTGTCCTCGCCCGGGCTCTACGCGGGCCTGCGCGACGTGGCCCTGGCCGCGCCTCCCGCCGCTTCGGACACGCTCTGGGGCACGGAACTGCCCGACGCCGAGCTTCGCGCCCACCTGCTCGCCGCCCCGCGGGTACTGGCCGTCCTGGACCCGGCGGGCGAGCCGGTGGACCCCTACCCCCGGGAGGCGGTCAAACGGCAGGCCCTGGCCGCGCACTTCGACCTGTGCCGCGTGACCTCCCTGCACGGCGCCCGGCTGGCCGTCTTCGCCGCGCCCGGGACCTGCCCGTAGTCTCCGCCGCCCCGCCCCGCCCCGCCCCGCCCCGCCCCGCCCCGCTCGGCCCCCGGCTCCGGGGGTCCGGCAGGATGGGGGCCCAAGCGCCCGGGAGGCAGCAGTGACGGTTCGGCACACAGACCTCCGGCCGCTGGTCGGGGTGCAATGGCTCGCGGAGCGGCTCGGCTCCGGGGCGGACGGGGTCGTCGTGGCCGACGCCTCCGTGGGGCCGCACCGGGGAGCGCCCCGGCGGATCCCGGGGGCCCGCGCCTTCGACCTCGACGGGGCGTTCTCCGACCACACCGCGCCCGCGCCGCACACCATGCCCTCGCCCGGGGCCTTCGCCGCGGCCGTCCGCGCCCTCGGGATCGACGACACCAGCACCGTCGTCGTCTATGACGGGGCGGGCATCCACTCCAGCGCCCGCGCCTGGTGGATGCTGCGGGCCATGGGCTTCGACCGGGCCGCCGTGCTCGACGGCGGACTGCCCGCGTGGGAGGCGGCCGGGCTGCCCGTCGAGGGCGCGCCGGCCGGCTACGACGGCCCGCCCGGCACCTTCACCGCCCGCCCCCGCCCCGGGCTGATCGTGGACAGCGCCGCCGTCGGCGGGGCCCTCGCCGACCCGGCGCGCGCCGTCGTCCTCGACGCGCGGACCCGCGCACGCTTCGCGGGCACCGCCCCCGAACCACGCCCCGGCCTGCGCGGCGGCCACATGCCCGGCGCGCTCAGCCTCCCCTTCGGCGAACTCCAGCGCGGCGGCGCGATGCTCCCCGAGGCCGAACTGCGCGCCGTGCTGCGCGAACTGGCCGGGGACCGGCAGCTGTACGTCAGCTGCGGTTCGGGCGTCACCGCCTGCGTGCTCGCGCTGGGGGCCGTCCTGGCCGGCTACCCGGACCCGGCCGTGTACGACGGCTCGTGGAGCGAGTGGGGCAGGCCGGGCGAGCTCCCCGTGGCCACCGGCGACTGACCGCGAGGGGGGCCGGGGGTAGGGCTGGCACCACCCCCGGCAGGGGTAGCAGCGCCATCGACCGGGCGCGGCCGCGCCGCGAGACTCGGCGCATGACTTCACGCCGCGCCCCCGCCCCGCCGGTCACGGCCCTCGCCGCGCTCGCCGCCGCGCTGCTCCTCTCCGCCTGCACCCCCGACCTCCTCGGCGGCGGGGACCAGAAGACGACGCGGACCGCGACCGCCGATGCCACGGTCACCGAGGCCGTCACGTCGGTCGAGATCAGGAACTCCCGCCGGGGCTCGATCGAGGTGGTCCCCGGCACCGGCCCCGGCGTCGCGGTGCACCGCACCGTCCACTACGGCGGCGACACCCTGCCGCGCCCCGGCCAGCGGATCTCCGGCGGCGCCCTGACCTTCACCGACGACTGCGGCGACGGCACGTCCTGCTACGTCGACTACCGGCTGGAGGTCCCCGCCGTCGCCCGGGTCAAGCTGGGCAGCAGCAGCGGCTCCATCACGGTGACGGGCGTGGCGGAGGCCGAGCTGGCCGCCAGTTCCGGGTCCGTACGGGCCGAGCGGATCTCCGGGGCGCTGCGCGTCTCCACCTCCTCGGGGGAGATCACGGGCGTGGCCCTGGGCGGCCCGAGCGCCGCGGTCCACTCCAGCTCGGGCGACGCCCGTCTCGACTTCACCCGGGCGCCCGCCTCCGTGACGGCCGAGGCGAGCTCGGGGGACGTCACCCTGCGGGTCCCCGGCGGCCCCTACCGGGTCGACCTGACCACCAGCTCCGGCAACCGCGACGTGGCGGTCCCCACGGACCCGGCCGCCGCCGCGCGCCTGACCGTGCGGACCAGCTCGGGGGACGTACGAATCACGGCGTCCTGACCCCGGCGCGGGCACCTCGGCAGCACCCGTCGGCATCGCTCTCCGGCGCGTTCGCCCCGGGCGAACGGGGGTTGGGGAACATTGGGCGGCGCACAAGCATTGAGTCGGCATAGCTCAACTTCGCTGCCGGAGGGAAAATCATGGCTTCGTCGTCCGAATCGCTCACCCTGCCCGTGCTGCCGCTAGACGGCGAGGTCGTCCTGCCCGGGATGGTCGTCCCGCTGGACCTGTCCGACGCGGAGGTGCGGGCCGCGGTGGAGGCCGCGCAGGCCGCCGCGGGGACGGGGAAGCCGCGGGTGCTGCTCGTGCCGCGGGTCGACGGCACCTACGCCGCCACCGGCGTCCTGGGCACGGTCGAACAGGTCGGGCGGCTGTCCGACGGTGATCCCGGGGCCCTGATCCGCGGCCGCGGGCGGGTCCGGATCGGGGCCGGGACCACCGGGCCCGGGGCGGCGCTCTGGGTCGAGGGCGAGACCGTGGACGAGCAGGTCCCCGAGCCGCTGCCCGGCGTCGCCGCCGAGCTGGTCAAGGAGTACAAGGCCCTCGCCACCAGCTGGCTCAAGAAGCGCGGCGCCTGGCAGGTCGTGGACCGGGTGCAGCAGATCGAGGGCGTCTCGGCCCTCGCCGACAACTCCGGCTACTCGCCGTTCCTGACCCTGGAGCAGAAGCTCCAGCTGCTGGAGACGACCGACCCCGTCGCCCGCCTGCGGCTCGCCGTGAAGATGCTCAGCGACCACCTCGCCGAGCAGGACGTGGCCGAGTCCATCGCCAAGGACGTGCAGGACGGCGTCGACAAGCAGCAGCGCGAGTTCCTGCTGCGCCGCCAGCTGGACGCCGTGCGCAAGGAACTGCGCGAACTCAATGGCGAGAAGGAGGGCGAGGAGTCCGACGACTACCGCGCCCGCGTCGAGGCCGCCGACCTGCCCGAGAAGGTCCGCGAGGCCGCGCTCAAGGAGGTCGAGAAGCTGGAGCGCGCCAGCGACCAGTCGCCGGAGGGATCCTGGATCCGCACCTGGCTGGACACCGTGCTGGAACTGCCCTGGAACGAGCGGACCGAGGACGCGTACGACATCCGCGGCGCCCGCGAGGTCCTGGACGCCGAACACGCCGGGCTGAGCGACGTGAAGGACCGGATCACCGAGTACCTGGCCGTCCGCAAGCGCCGCTCCGAGCGCGGGCTCGGCGTCATCGGCGGCCGCCGCGGCGGAGCCGTGCTGGCCCTCGTCGGGCCGCCCGGCGTCGGCAAGACCTCGCTCGGCGAGTCCGTGGCGCACGCCATGGGCCGCACCTTCGTCCGGGTCGCGCTGGGCGGCGTACGGGACGAGGCCGAGGTCCGCGGCCACCGGCGGACGTACGTCGGCGCACTGCCCGGCCGCATCGTCCGCGCGATCAAGGAGGCCGGGTCCATGAACCCGGTCGTGCTCCTCGACGAGATCGACAAGGTCGGCTCCGACTACCGGGGCGACCCGGCCGCCGCGCTCCTGGAGGTCCTGGACCCGGCGCAGAACCACACCTTCCGGGACCACTACCTGGAGGTCGAACTCGACCTCAGCGACGTGGTCTTCCTCGCCACCGCCAACGTGCTGGAGTCGATCCCCGAGGCGCTCGCCGACCGGATGGAGATCGTCCGGCTCGACGGCTACACCGAGGACGAGAAGGTCGTCATCGCCCGGGACCACCTGCTGCCCCGCCAGCTGGAGCGGGCCGGCCTGGCGGCCGAGGAGGTCTCCCTCGGCGAGGACGCGCTGCGCAAGCTGGCGGGCGAGTACACCCGCGAGGCGGGCGTGCGCACCCTGGAGCGGTCGCTGGCGCGACTGCTGCGCAAGGTGGCCTCCCAGCACGAGCTGGGGCAGCGGGAACTGCCGCTGCGGATCGGCGCCGAGGACCTGCGGGGCCTGATCGGGCGCCCGCACCACGTGCCCGAGGCGGGCCAGGACCCGGCCGAGCGGCGCACCGCCGTCCCCGGCGTGGCCACCGGCCTCGCCGTGACCGGCGCGGGCGGCGACGTCCTCTTCGTGGAGGCCTCGCTGGCGGACCCGGAGACCGGGGCCGCCGGGCTCACCCTGACCGGCCAGCTCGGAGACGTCATGAAGGAGTCGGCGCAGATCGCGCTCAGCTTCCTGCGCTCGCACGGCGCGGAGCTGGAGCTCCCGGTCGCCGACCTCAAGGACCGGGGCGTGCACATCCACTTCCCGGCGGGCGCGGTCCCCAAGGACGGCCCGAGCGCGGGCATCACCATGACCACTGCGCTGGCCTCGCTGCTCTCCGGCCGCCAGGTGCGCACGGACGTGGCCATGACCGGCGAGGTGTCGCTGACCGGGCGGGTGCTGCCGATCGGCGGGGTCAAGCAGAAGCTGCTGGCCGCGCACCGGGCCGGGATCACCACGGTGATCATCCCGAAGCGGAACGAGGCGGACCTGGACGACGTACCGGCCGAGGTGCTGGAGCGGCTGGAGGTGCACCCGGTGACGGACGTGCGCCAGGTGCTGGAGCTGGCCCTCTCGGCCGTCGTGGAACCGGTGGTCGCGGCCGCCTGATCCGCACGCACCGCGGCCACCCGACGGCCCGTGACCCCGCTGCGGCGGGGCCCCGGGCCGCCCTGCGGTCCGCTCCTCGATACTGGTCCTCCACACCATCGATGGGAGCGGTCCGTGCACGGGAGTGAAGACCAGGAGTTCCTCGCCCTGGAGCGGGAGCTGTCCGTCTTCCTCCGGAGGGCCCGCGCCTCCTCCGGCGAGATGGCCCGCGCACTGCACCCCGAGCTGGAGCCGGCGGCGTACGGCCTGCTCGTCCGCCTCGAAGCGGCCGGCCGCCAGCGCGCCACCGAGCTCGCCGCCTACTTCGGCGTCGGCAAGGCGACCATGAGCCGCCAGCTGCGCGCCCTGGAGAACCTCGGCCTGGTCGCCCGCGAACCGGACCCGGCCGACGGCCGGGCCTTCCTGGTGGGCCTGACCGAAGAGGGCCGCGAACGCTTCCTGCGGGTGCGCTACGCCCGCCGCGAGCAGTACATGCGCAAGCTCGCGGACTGGGACCGCGGCGAGGTCGCGGAACTGGCCCGGCTGCTCAACCAGCTGAACCAGGGCGCCGAATAGGGCCCGGCGCCCCCACCGGCGCGGTGGCTTCGGCCGCCGCCCCCCTCAGAGCTCCGCGTACGCCGCCGACGCGTCGTCGTGGCGCTTCGAGCGGACCCGGCCGTCGCCCGCGCGGGCCGCGGCCCGTTCCAGCGCGCGGACCCGGTCGATCAGCGCTCCCGCGCCCTCCTCGCGCAGCACGGCCATGCAGGCGGCCCAGTCGCCCGCCCCGAAGGTGTCCGTCCAGCGGCTCGCGCCGTCCGTCAGCGCGGCCAGCGCCGCCACCCGGGCCCGCGGGGTGCGGCCGGTGACCGCCCGGGCGGCCACCGCGGGATCGGCGGCCGCCGTGTAGAAGGAGCCCTGCGCGCCGGAGTTGCGCAGCGCGTCGGTGGCGGCCACCGAGCGCAGGACCTCCGCGGGCACCCGGTCGAGCCGGTCGTCCAGCACCGCCGTCACCCCTCCGTCCGGGGCGCGCAGCAGGAGGACGGAGTCGGACAGCACGAGGTGCTCCACGTACTCCGCGTCCCAGCGGACCACGACCACCGTCGCCTGCGGGGTGCGCACGTGAGAAAGGTCACAGGTTTCGCGGTGCGCGTCGGCGGTCACGCGGATCGCTTCGGCGAGGACCCCGTCGAGGGGCATGTCCCGCCGCGATCCGGACAGTTCGGTCAGCCGCCCGCCCAGGCGGGCCGCGAACCACGGCACGCCGTGCGCGCAGCCGACGTCCCCGCCCGGCGGCGTGACCCCGTCCAGCGCGACCAGCACACCGCCGCCGCCCGGCGCCGGGACCGAGGCCGACAGCCAGTCCTCGTTGGGGCGTTCCGGGTCGCCGGGGGCGGAGGAGAGGTCGATGCGCATGGGGACAGTCTGCCCGGGATGTCCGGTCCGCCGGGCGGCGGCCGGGACGCGGGCCGGTGAACGGGCGGGGGCGGGGCGGGTGCGCACCGGCGCGGCCCCGCGCCGCGCGTCCCACCGTCACGGACCCGCCCGAACGGGCGGAAACCGGTGGAATCGAAGTGTCCGGGCGGCTGTGGGCGGGCATCCTGTCAAGCGCCCATGGATCTTTCAACCGCCTGTCCATGCCCCAGGCCTGACGGGGGACCGCCGGAGTTGTTCGTCAACTCATCCGTGTTGTTCACTCGTTCAAGTGGCCGGGTGAGCGATGTGCGGCTCTCTCCCCAGCACACTGCGAAGGTCTGAGCGGTACGAGGGGGCAGGGGGCGTTTACTTGTTGACCGGCCGGTACCTCGGCCACACGAGTAGACGAGCACGAGCACACGTACAGGATTGCGAGCACCGGTGCAGAAGAAGCCGTCTCGGAAGAACGGCACCGCCGCCACCCCTGCCGACGGCCACGCCACGGCGGGCCGCGCGGGACGCACCGTACGGGTGCGCCGCAGGCTGGTCATCGGCGTTGCCGTCACCGGGCTCACCGTCCTCGCGGCCGGCGCCCCCGCGGTGGTCACCGCCGCCTCCGAGCTGAACGACTCCCAGCAGCTGGTCACCCTCGCCGACCGGACGCAGCAGGCCCTCACCCTCACCCATCTGCTCGCCGACGAGCGCGACGCCGTCACCGAGTACGTCGCCAAGGGCCGCCCCGCCGCGGGGAAGTCCGTGGTCGACGACCGCGCCGCCGGCACCGACCGGCAGCTCGCGGAACTGCGCCCCGAGGCCGACGAGCCGCTCGCCCGGGCGCTGGACCGCGTACGGGCCGTACGCTCCGAGGCCGTCGGCGGCAAGGGCGGCGCCCTCGCCGCCCAGCAGGCCTACTCCGCCCTCCTCGGCGAACTGACCGCTCCCGGCGACCGGCTGATCGAGCTGACCCCGCCGCGCGCCACCGGCGCCCTCGCGACGACCCGCCCGCTGGCGCCCCTCGGGCAGGCCGTGGACCAGGCCTCGGCCACCCGCGGACTGCTGCTCGCCGCGCTGGCCGTCCCCCGCGGCGAGCAGTCCCAGAACACCGCCGCGTCCGACGAACTCGCCACCGCCGCCCAGCGCTCGCGCGTACGGGAACTGGCGGCCCTCGACGACTTCGCACGGGCCGCGCGGCCCGACGTGCGCCAGACCCTCGCGGTGACCGTCACCGGCCCCGAGGTGAAGAGCGCCGACGACTACCTCAAGCGGCTGACCGACCGGCCCGCCCTCACCGCCGCCGACCGCAAGCTCGACGGCGAGAGCGTGGGCGCCGCGCTGTCCGCGCGCATAGACCGGATGCGGTCCGTCGAATCGAACCTCGCGGTCGACCGCTCCAGCGCGCTGGCCGCGCTGCGCGACGACGACGTGACGGCCCTCGAACGGACGATCGCGGTCCTCGGCGCCCTGTTCCTCTTCGCCGTCGTCTTCGCGACCGCCGTCGCGCGCTCCCTCACCCGGCCCCTGTCCGTCCTGCGGCGCGGCGCCGCCCGGCTGGCGACCCCCGAGGGGTCGGTGGAACCGGTCCGCTTCACCGGGCGCAACGACGAGTTCGCCGAGGTGGTCCGCCACCTCAACGCGGTGCGCGACCAGACCGTGTCCCTGCACACCCGGATCGCGGGCCTCGACGCCGACCGCCGCCGCCTCGTCGGCCGCAACGAGGCGCTGAGCAGCGGCCGCGGCGCCCTGGAGGAGGAGCTCGCGCGCCTGCGGGCCGGGCTGGAGGAGCACCGGCGCATCATGTCGACCACCTCCGTCTCGCTCTCCCTGCGCACCCTCGGCCTGGTCGAGCGCCAGCTCACCGTCATCGAGGAGCTGGAGTCCAAGGAACAGGACCCCGACCAGCTCGCCACCCTCTTCAAGCTGGACCACCTGGCGACGGTGATGCGCCGCCACAACGAGAACCTGCTGGTCCTCGCGGGCCAGGACCACGGCCCGGGGCACGCCACGCCGGTCCCGCTGGTGGACGTCATGCGGGCCGCGGTGAGCGAGATCGAGCGCTACGAGCGGGTCGACCTGGCCGCGCTGCCGGGCGCCACGCAGGTGGCGGGACACGCCGCCGACGACATCTCGCACGTGCTGGCGGAACTCCTGGAGAACGCCACGACCTTCTCGCCGCCGGAGGCCAAGGTCAAGGTCTCCGGGTGGCTGCTGGACTCCGGCGACGCCGTGCTGTCCGTCATCGACGAGGGCATCGGCGTCAGCGGGGACCGGCTGGCCGCGCTCAACGCCCGGCTGGCCGAGCCGGAGGCGTACGACGAGGAGCCCGAGGCCGAGCACGGCCTGGGCCTGGGGCTGTACGTGGCGGGACGGCTGGCCGCGCGCCACGGGGTCACGGCCGAACTCCGCGCCGCCCGCGGCGGCGGTACCGAGGCCCTCGTGGTCATCCCGGTCACCCTGCTCCCGATCGCCGCACCGGGCACCCCGGTCCACCACCTGACGGCCCCCGGCGCCGCCCCCTTCCCGGACCTCCCCGGCGTGGTGGCCGAGGCCAACGGCAACGTCCTCTCGCCCCGCCTGCGCGGCGAGGACACCCCGGCCCCCGCTCCGGCCCCGGCCCCGGCCCCCGCGTCCGAGGAGGCGCCGGCGGAGGCTCCGGTCGCCGTGACCGACGCGGCTCCGGAGGCGGACCCGGCCGAGGAGCCGACCGCCGATGCGGGGCCGGAGGGGCCCGCGGACGCGGACGAGGCGGGCGAGCGGGAGTGGATCCCGGTCGTGCCGCTGAGCGAGAAGGCCCCGGAGCCGGCCCCTGACGCCGTACCGGCGGACCAGGTGTTCACGGTCCCCGCACCCGCGCCGCCCACGGAGCCGCCGGCCCCGGACGCCCCGGACGCCCCGGAGGCTCTGGCGTCCCCGGAGGCCCCGGCCTCCGCGGAGGCCCCGGTGCCCCCGGCGGATCCGGCGCCCCCGGCGACCCCCGACGTACCCGAGTCCGAGCGGACGCTGGAGGTCCGGCTGCCGGCGCCGCCGACGGTGCCGCCCGTGGCGGAGCAGGGGCAGGAGCCCGCCGAGGAGCTGCTGGCCCGCGTGGTGCCCGCCGCCGACCCCGCGGACCTGCTGCCGTCCCCGGACCAGGTCTTCACCGTCCCCGCCGCTGACCCGCGGCCCGGCACGCCCGTCGGCGTGAAAGGCGCCGCGGGCGAGCGGAACGGCGGCCTGCCCGTACGCAAGGGCCCCGGCGCCGGGCTGCCGAAGCGGGAGCGGCGCACCGCCCCCGCGGGCGACGCCCACGCCCAGGCCCCCGACGGCCCCGGCGACTGGGTCCCGCGCCAGGGAAGCCATCCCGACGAGGCCGTCACCGACAAGGGCCTCCCCAAGCGCACCCCGCGCGCCGTCGCGGCCCCCGGCCCGCAGGCCGCGGCCGCCCCCGCGACCGGGGCGGAGCCCAAGCGGGTGGACGCGGAGGAACTCCGCCGCCGCCTCGGCGGTTTCTACCAGGGGGCCAGGGACGGGCGACGCGTCGTCGAGGCCGAACTCGCCGACGCCGAGGGCCAGACCGATCCGGGGGACACCGCACAGGAGGCACGCACATGACCGCGCCCAGTACGTACGGACTGAGCACCCAGGCCCGCAATCTGCAGTGGCTGCTGACCGACCTGGTCGAGGAGGTGCCCGGCATCGTGTCGGTCGCCGTCGTCTCCTCCGACGGCCTGCTGCTGCTGTCCTCCGAGCCGGGCCAGGCCCCGGAGGTGGGCGATGTGGGCGGCGGCCCGCAGCCCGAGGGCCGCCCGCGCGGCCCCCGCGGCGCCTCGGCCGACCTCGCCACCATCGTCTCCGGCCTCGGCAGCCTCACCACCGGCGCCGCCCAGCTCATGGACGGCGGGGGCGTCAAGCAGACCATGGTGGCGATGGAGCGCGGCTGCGTCTTCGTCACCGCCATCAGCGACGGCTCCCTGCTCGGCGTGCACGCCACGCCGGACTGCGACATGAGCGTCGTCGCCTTCCACATGGCGCTCTTCGTCGGCCGCGCCGGCCACGTCCTGACCCCCGAAGTCCGCAGCGAGCTGCGCCAGTCGATGGAGAACACCCCGTGAGGAGTCCGGCTTCCGACCGGCTGCCGATACGCGGCGCCGACCGGCGCCCCGCCCGCGTCCGCCCGTACTCGCTCACGGGCGGACGGACCCGCTTCGCGCACGTCCTGCCCGTCGAGAGCTTCGTCGCCACCCTCGACCCCGGGGTCAGGGCCCCGGCGGCCCGGCCCGACCGGACGCCCGAGATGCGGGCGATCGTCGAGCTGTGCCGCCGCATGCGCACGGTCGCCGAGATCGCCGCGCTGCTGAAGCTGCCGCTCGGCGTCGTCCGCGTGCTCGTCAGCGACCTCGCCGACCAGGGAAGGATCCGCGTCTACGGGACCGGGCACGGCACCGGCCGCCCCGAACGCGCGCTGCTGGAAAGGGTGCTCAGTGGGCTCAGCCGTCTTTGACCCGACCGCGCCCGCGGACCTCGCGGACGACCCCGTCCAGCCGTGGCAGTACGACCGCTCGCGCGCCCCCGTCGCCGTCAAGGTGCTGGTGGCGGGCGGCTTCGGCGTGGGCAAGACCACCTTCGTCGGCTCGGTCTCGGAGATCACCCCGCTGCGTACCGAGGCGGTGATGACCGAGGCGAGCGCGCCGACGGACGACCTGACCGGCACGCCGGACAAGCACACGACCACCGTGGCCATGGACTTCGGCCGGGTCACGCTGGACGACGACCTGGTCCTGTACGTCTACGGAACGCCCGGCCAGAAGCGCTTCTGGTTCATGTGGGACGACCTCGTGCGCGGCGCCATCGGCGGCATCGTGCTCGCCGACACCCGTCGGCTGCGCGACTGCTTCCCGGCCCTCGACTACTTCGAGAGCTGCGGTCTGCCGTACGCCGTGGCCGTCAACCACTTCGAGGGCTCCGCCTCCTACGAGCCCGAGGACGTGCGGGAGGCGCTGACCATCTCCGACGCCGTCCCCGTCGTGATCATGGACGCGCGCGACCGCGCCACGGTCGTCGAGTCCCTGATGACGCTCGTGGGCCACGCCCTGGACGCCACCCCCGCCTAGTACCGCAGCCCGGAGAGAGACCGTCATGCGCAAGATACTCGTCGTCGGAGCCGGGCAGTCCGGCCTCCAGCTCGCCCTCGGCCTCCAGTCCAAGGGGTACGAGGTCACCCTCATGTCCAACCGCACGCCGGACGAGATCCGCGGCGGCCGGGTCATGTCCACGCAGGTCATGTTCGACACGGCGCTCCGGCACGAACGCGACCTCGGGCTGAACTTCTGGGAGGGGCAGGCGCCGAAGATCGAGGGCGTCGGCGTCTCGGTCGCGGCCCCCGACGGCTCCCGCCCGATCGACTGGCTCGGCCGCCTCAAGGGGTTCGCGCAGTCGGTCGACCAGCGCGTGAAGATGGCCGGCTGGCTCGACGCCTTCACCCAGCGCGGCGGCCAGCTGGTCATCCACGGCGCCTCGATCGCGGACCTCGACTTCTTCTCCCGCACGTACGACCTCGTGCTCGTCGCGGCGGGCAAGGGCGAGCTGGTCTCGATGTTCGAACGGGACGCGTCGCGCTCCCCGTACGACGCCCCGCAGCGCGCGCTGGCCGTCTCCTACGTGCACGGGCTGGGCCCCCGGCCCGAGCACCCGGACACCGAAGCGGTCCGCTGCAACCTGGTCCCGGGCGTCGGCGAGCTGTTCGTCATGCCCACCCTGACCACCTCCGGGCGCGCCGACATCCTGTTCTGGGAGGGCGTCCCGGGCGGCCCGCTCGACGTGTTCGCCGGCGTCAGGGACCCGGCGGAGCACCTCGCGCTCACCCTGGACCTGATGGAGCGGTTCACCCCCTGGGAGCACGCGCGGACGCGGGGCGTGGAACTGACGGACGCGGGCGCCACCCTGGCGGGCCGGTACGCGCCGGTCGTCCGCCACCCCGTCGGCCGGCTGCCGGGCGGCGGCGTGGTGCTCGGCGTCGCGGACGTGGTCGTCGCCAACGACCCGATCACGGGGCAGGGTTCCAACTCGGCCGCCAAGTGCGCGGCCTCCTACCTCTCGTCGATCCTGATGCACGGGGACAAGCCGTTCGACGAGGCGTGGATGAAGGCCACCTTCGCCACCTACTGGTTCACCACGGGCAAGCCGGTGACGCAGTGGACCAACGCGATGCTGGGCGTACCGCCGGAGCACGTGCTGGGCCTGATCGGCGCGGCGGGGCAGCTCCGGCCGGTGGCCGACCGCTTCGCCAACGGCTTCGACAACCCCGCGGACTTCGACTCCTACTTCTACGACCCCGAGGACACCGCGGGCTACCTCGCGGAAGTGACCTCGGCGGCGGCCGCCGAGGACACGTCGGCCGCCTCGGCCGCCCCGGGCGCTTCCTCGGCCGAGTAACCGCTGTCGTCGCCCGCCGCCCCGGTACCGGCCCCGGCGCCGGTCCCCGCGCCCTCGGGCAGGGGCGGCGGGCTGTACGACGCCAGCGCGACCCCGTCGGGATCCGGCCGTACGGCCCCCAGCAGCGGGTTGGCGGCGATCGGCGACACCTTCACCCGCGCGCCGGGCCGGGGTGCCTGGATCACCTTGCCGTTGCCGACGTAGAGGGCCACGTGGGTCGCCTTCGGGAAGTAGACCACCAGGTCACCGGGGCGCAGCTGGTCCAGCGGCACCTTCGGCAGCCGCTCCCACTGCTCCTGGCTGGTGCGCGGGATCGAGCGCCCCGCGTGCGCCCACGCCTGAGAGGTGAGCCCCGAGCAGTCGAAGGACCCGGGCCCCTGGGCGCCCCACACGTAGGGTTTGCCGATCTGCTCGCTCGCATAGGTCAGCGCGGCCCCGCCCGCGGCGCTGGGCGTACGGGCCGCGGCCGCGCCGGGACTGCCCAGGCGGCCCGAATCCACCAGCTCCCGCTGCGCGTCGGCCGTCTCCCCGCGCTCCCGTTCGGCGAGTCCGGCCAGCTGGTCGGCGGTCAGCGAGGCCAGCTGCCGCTCGACCTCCTTGAGCCGCGCCGCCGCCTCGTCCTTGCGCCGCTTGTGCTCGGCGGCGAGGGCCTGCTGCGTGTCCAGCGCCGTGCGGGCGGCCGCCGCCAGCGCCCCGGCCCGCTGCTCGCCCTGCGCGAGCCGGGCCAGTACGTCCGCCCGGCGGGCGCCCTCGCGCGCGGCCAGCCGGCGCTCGTCGAGCGCGGCGTTCGGATCCCCGGACATCAGCATCCGGGCGTACGGGGAGAAGCCCCGCGCCCCCCGGTACTGCTCCCGGGCCAGCCGCCCGGCCAGGGCCCGCTGGGCGCCGGCCTCCGTGCGCGCCCTGCCGAGGTCGGCGCTGAGCCGCCGCTCCTCGGCGCGGCGGGCGGTGAGGGCGGCCTCGGTGGCGTTGTAGGCCTCGGCGGCCTCCTCGGCCTTCTGGTACAGCCCCCGCATCCGGGTGAGCAGCCCGCCCACGGCCGCGGCCCCGGTCGCCCCCGGCGCGTCCTGCGCCTCCAGAGCCTCCTGGACCCCCTGCGCCTCCCGCGTCTCCGGAGCGTTCGAGGCCGCCTCCGGGGCGTCGCGCAGGGCGGCGGGACCGACGGGCGGCCCGGTCGGCGGCCCCACCGGCGGTGCGGCGGCGGCGGACAGCGGAACGGCCGCGACCAGGGTCGCGGCGATGCAGACGGCACGCAGCAGCCGACGTGACACGGGATCACCTCCGGGTAACCGAGGGCGCGATCGTGGCACGGCCGGTATGACAAATCGCCCACCCGAGTCGGCCGGGTCACCCCTCTCACCCGTCCGGACCAGGCGGCGTCGCGACGCCGCGGAGATCCATCGGGCACCCCTACCCCTCCAGCAGCCGGGCCTTCGCCGCCGCGAACTCCTCCGGGGTCAGCAGCCCCTCCCGGGCCAGCGCCGCGAGCCGTTCCAGCCGCCCCGCCAGGGCCGCCGCCCGCGGGGACAGGGGAGCGGTGGCCGCCGCTCCGCGGGCGGGTTCGCCACCCTCCCAGACGTAGGCCCCGCGTGCCAGCAGCCCCCGCAGCAGCGGGCGGCCCGGCGGGCGTTCGGCGGGACGGGCCGCCGCGTGCACCGGTCGGATGAACATCACGCCACCCCCGAGGCGTCCGCGGGCAGCCGGTCGGCGGGGATCCGGACCGAGCCGGCGATCCGCCCGCCCGCGGCCCGTACGGCGATCGCCGCGTCCTCGGCCCACACGTGCTCGACCAGCACCAGCAGCGCGCAGCTGCCCCGGTCCAGCAGGTCGGCGGCCTCGCGGACGTCCTCGGGCCCGATGAGCCGGGCCGCCTCCCGGCCGCTCAGCAGCCCGCTCAGCTCCCTGAACTCGTCGAACTCCGCGGCCAGCACCTCGCCCGCCGCCGTCTTCGTCGCCACGAGAGCGTCGATCAGCCGGACGTTCCCGCTTTTGCGCAGGCCCATCACGGCCGCGACCGCGGAGACCCGCAGCTGCTCCTCCGGGAAGGCGAGGACGATGAACTCCACAGGCCCCATGACCCCGACTCCTCGACTGACGCGTGCGCGTCCGATCACTTCTGACGGCTCTTCGGTCACTCTGCGACGACTCTTCGGCTCACTATGACATAAACGGACATACCCTACCCCCGCTTGCTACGTTGCCCCCATGACCGCACTGACGGCACAGGTGACGGAGCCCGCTCCGCCCCCCGGCGTCCCGCACGCCCGGCGGCGGGGCGTCGAGCTGACCCTCCTCGCCGGCGCCGTCTGCATCTCCGTCCTCGGCCACCTCTACGTCGGCCTCGCGACCGTCGGCCACCTCCCGCCGCAGTCCTCCCGGCATGCCGCCGGGCTCGCCGCCGCCGCGCTCCTCGCGCACCTGGCCGTGCGCCTGCGGGCCCCCTACGCCGACCCGCTCCTGCTGCCCATCGCCTTCCTCCTCAACGGGCTCGGCCTGGTCCTCATCCAGCGGCTCGACCTCACCACCCCCGCCCACCTCACCGCGGGGGACCAGCTGCTGTGGTCCGGGCTAGGGGTGGCGCTCTTCGTGGTCGCGGTCGCCGCGCTGCGCGACCACCGCTCGCTCCAGCGGTACGCCTACCTCGCGGTGGCCGCGGCGCTGACGCTGATGCTGGTCCCGGTCTTCTTCCCGGCGGTCAACGGCGCCCACATCTGGGTCCGCTTCGCCGGACTGTCCTTCCAGCCGGGGGAGTTCGCCAAGATCCTGCTCGCCGTCTTCTTCGCCGCCTACCTGGCCGCGAACCGCACCGCCCTCGCGCTGACCGGCCGCCGGATCTGGAAGCTGCGGATGCTGCCCGGCCGGGTGCTCGGGCCGATCCTCGCGATCTGGCTGCTGAGCGTCGGCGTCCTCGTGCTGGAGCGGGACCTCGGGACCTCGCTGCTGTTCTTCGGGCTGTTCGTCATCATGCTGTTCACCGCCACCGGCCGGATCGGCTGGATCGCCGTCGGGCTGCTGCTCGCGGGGCTGGGCGCGTACGCCGTCGGGACCTTTGAACCGCACGTCCACGGCAGGGTCGAGGACTGGCTGAATCCTTTCGCCTCCATCGAGCAGGGGCGCGGCCCGGGCCAGCTGGCCCAGTCGCTCTTCGCCTTCGGGGCGGGCGGCGTGCTCGGGGCCGGGCTCGGCCACGGCCAGTCCTTCCTGATCGGCTTCGCCGCCAAATCGGACTTCATCCTGGCCACCGCGGGCGAGGAACTGGGCCTGGCCGGGCTCTGCGCGATCCTCGTCCTCTACGGCCTGCTGGTCTCCCGCGGCTTCCACGCCGGGCTCGCGCTGCGCGACCCCTTCGGGCGGCTACTGGCCACCGGGCTCGTCTCGATCGTGGCCCTCCAGGTCTTCGTCATCGCGGGCGGGGTCACCGGACTGATCCCGCTCACCGGCATGGCCATGCCCTTCCTGGCCCAGGGCGGCTCCTCGGTGGTGACCAACTGGGTCATCGTGGCCCTGCTGGTGCGGCTCAGCGACAGCGCCCGCCGCCCGCGCCCCGGGGGCGACGGCGCGCCGGGCGAAGCCGGGGCCGCGGGCGGGGGAGGGACCCCGTGATCCGCTACATCCGCTGGTGCGGCTACTTCTGCGCGGCGCTCTTCCTCGCCCTGTTCGCGGGCGTGGCCCGGGTCCAGGTCTGGGAGTCCCGCTCCCTGGCGGACAACCCGGCCAACAAGCGGCCGGTGATCGAGCGGTACGCACAGCCGCGCGGCAACATCCTGGTCGACGGGCGTCCCATCACCGGCTCCCGGGACAGCCGCCAACTGCTGCGCTACGAAAGGACGTACGCCAATGGCCCGCTCTACGCCCCCGTCACCGGCTACGCCTCGCAGACCTACGGCACCAGCTTCGTCGAGCGCTCCGAGGACGCGGTGCTCGCCGGGACCGACCCCGGGCTGACCGCGTTCCCCTTCTGGCACGAGCTGGCCCGCAGCCGCCCGGACGGCGGCAACGCGGTGCTCACGCTCAAGGCGGCCGTGCAGCGCGCCGCCTACACCGGCCTCGCGGGCAAGCGCGGCGCGGTGGCCGCCGTCGAGCCCGCCACCGGGAAGATCCTCGCCCTGGTCAGCAGCCCCTCGTACGATCCGGGCCTGCTCTCCGGTACGGGCGCCGGGGTCAAAAGTGCCTGGGACCGGCTGAACGCCGATCCGGCCAAGCCGATGCTCAACCGGGCGCTGCGCGAGACGTATCCGCCCGGTTCCACCTTCAAGATCGTGACGGCGGCGGCCGCGCTGGACGCGGGCGTGGTGACCGATGTGGACGCGCCGACGCAGACCCCCGACCCCTACCCGCTGCCCGGCACCACGACCCTGCTGCCCAACGCCTCCGAGGGCTGCCGGGACGCCAGCATGGCCGAGGCCGTGCAGTTCTCCTGCAACACGGTCATGGCGAAGATCGGCGTCCAGGTGGGGCTGCGCGGGATGGCCGAGGCGGCCCGCCGGTTCGGCTTCAACGACGAGGGGCTGCGGGTCCCGGCATGGGTCTCGCGCTCCAACTTCGACACCGACATGAGCCAGGACCAGCTGGCCCTGTCCGCCATCGGCCAGTTCAACACCACGGCCACCCCGCTCCAGATGGCCATGGTCGCGGGCGCGGTCGCCAACGGCGGCGAGCTGCGCCGCCCCTACCTCATCGACCGGACCACCCAGAGCGACGGCGATCCGGTCCGCCGCGCCGACCAGCACGGCATGGGCCGCGCCATGAGCCCGGAGACGGCGCTGCGGCTCCAGCAGCTGATGGTCAGGGTGGTCGAGGAGGGGACGGGCCGCAACGCGGCGATCCCCGGCGCCCGGGTCGGGGGCAAGACGGGCACGGCGCAGCACGGCGTGGGCAACGCGGGCACCCCGTACGCCTGGTTCATCGCGTGGGCCGAGGGCGCGGCAGGCGGGCGGCCCGCGGTGGCGGTCGCGGTGGTCGTGGAGGACGCGGCGGCCGACCGCGGGGACATCAGCGGCAACAGCGCGGCCGCGCCGATCGCGCGCGAGGTGATGCGGGCGGCCCTGGCTCCCTGAGCCGGAGCGGGTCGGGGCCAGAACCGGGACCCGGAGCCGCAGCCCGAGCCGGTCAGGAGCCGTCCGCGATCGCCGCTTCCACCTCGGCCACCCGCAGCCGCTCCTCCCGCGCGAACCGCTCGCGGTCCAGGGTCTCGGCGATCTCCTCGTCCTCGGCCATCAGCAGGTCCAGGTTGGCATCGCCCATGTCGAACACGCCCATGTCGAGGTAGGCCTTCTGGAGCCGCGGCCCCCACAGCCCGATGTCCTTCACGCAGGGCACGATCCGGCTGAACAGCAGCTTGCGGAAGAGGTGCAGGAACTCCGACTGCTCGCTCAGCTCGGCCGCCTCCCGCTTCGGGATGCCGAAGTTCTCCAGTACCTCCACCCCGCGCAGCCGGTCCCGCATCAGGTAGCAGCCCTCGATCACGAACTCCTCGCGCTCGCGCAGTTCGGCGTCCGTCAGCTGCTTGTAGTAGTCGCGCAGCGCCATCCGGCCGAAGGCCACGTGCCGCGCCTCGTCCTGCATGACGTACGCGAGTATCTGCTTGGGCAGCGGCTTGTCCGTGGTGTCGCGGATCATCCCGAAGGCGGCCAGTGCGAGGCCCTCGATGAGGACCTGCATGCCGAGGTAGGGCATGTCCCAGCGGGAGTCGCGCAGGGTGTCGCCGAGCAGGCCCTGGAGGTGGTCGTTGACCGGGTAGAGCATGCCGATCTTCTCGTGCAGGAAGCGGCCGTAGATCTCGGCGTGCCGGGCCTCGTCCATGGTCTGGGTGGCGGAGTAGAACTTCGCGTCCAGGTCCGGGACGGACTCCACGATGCGCGCCGCGCAGACCATCGCGCCCTGCTCGCCGTGCAGGAACTGGCTGAACTGCCAGGAGGTGTAGTGCCGCCGCAGGTCGCCCTTGTCCCGTTCGGTCATCTTCGCCCAGTGCCGCGTGCCGTACAGGGTCAGGACGTCGTCGGGCGTGCCCAGCGGGTCGTAGGGGTCTACGTCGAGGTGCCAGTCGATCCGGGTCGCCCCGTCCCACTGCTTGTCCTTGCCCTTCTGATAGAGGGCGAGGAGCCGCTCGCGCCCGCCGTCGTACTCCCAGCTGAAGCGGGCCGCGCCGGAAGCCGGAACCTGCCATACGGGGTCGCCCGGGTCCGTGGTGTAGAGCGGGTGTGTCGACATGAACGCCCCCTGGGTGCGCGTGTGTGGACTTCCGTGCGGGACTGGACAGTTGGCAGCGTCACACGTTGGTAGACAGCCGGTCAACAAGTCGGGCGCAGGGGATTGACGAGCTTGCTGACAAGCAGTCTCATAAGAGGTGACCGCTGGTAACCCCACCGCCGACCCCCCTGCGAGAGGTGTCAGAGCCATGACGACCGTGACCGAAAGGGCGGAGCTGCGCGACGCCCTCGGCCTCCTCAAGGACCGGGAACACGTCGCCGAGCGGCTGCTCGAATCCTCGGCCAAGCACTCCTTCGACCCGGACCGGGAACTGGACTGGGACGCCCCGATGGTCGAGGGCAAGTACTACTGGCCGCCCGAGCTGCTCTCCCTCTACGACACCCCCCTCTGGAAGAAGATGGGCGAGGAGCAGCGCATCGAACTCTCCCGCCACGAGGCCGCCGCGCTCGCCTCGCTGGGGATCTGGTTCGAGATCATCCTCATGCAGCTGCTCACCCGGCACATCTACGACAAGGCGCTGACCAGCAGTCACGTCCGCTACGCCCTCACCGAGATCGCCGACGAGTGCCGCCACTCGATGATGTTCGCCCGCATGATCCAGAAGGGCGGCGCCCCCGAGTACCCGGTCTCCCGCTTCAACCACAACCTGGCGCGCGTCCTGAAGACCGTCTCCACCACCCCCGGCTCCTTCGCCTGCACGCTCCTCGGCGAGGAGATCCTCGACTGGATGCAGCGCCTGACCTTCCCGGACGAGCGCATCCAGCCGCTCGTGCGCGGCGTCACCCGGATCCACGTGATCGAGGAGGCCCGGCACGTCCGGTACGCCCGCGAGGAGCTGCGCCGCCAGATGATCACCGCCCCGCGCTGGGAGCGCGAGCTCACCCGCATCAGCTGCGGCGAGGCCGCCCGGGTCTTCTCCCTCGCCTTCGTCAACGGCCAGGTCTACGAGAACATCGGCCTGGACCGGGCCGAGGCGACGGCCCAGGTGAGGGCGAGCGGCCACCGCCGCGAGGTCATGCAGGCCGGCGCCAAGCGGCTCACCGACTTCCTCGACGACATCGGCGTGCTGCGCGGCGTCGGCCGCAAGCTGTGGCAGAGCAGCGGGCTGCTCGCCTGACGGCCCGGCCGACTCCCGCCCGCCGGCCCGCCCGGCGCCGTTCACACGCCCTTCCCGGCGGCGTGTACCGCGCCGGGCCGGCGGGCCGGTGCGCCGGTTACCCTGCGGACATGACCCGGACCCCGCCGGCGGCCCCGGCCCCGCGTGCCTACCGCCGCCTGAGCGTCGAGGAGCGGCGGGCGCAGATCATCGACGCGGCCCTGTCGCTGTTCGCGCACCGGGCCCCGGAGGACATCTCCCTCGACGACGTCGCCGAGGCCGCCGGGGTCTCGCGCCCGCTGGTCTACCGCTACTTCCCCGGCGGCAAGCAGCAGCTGTACGAGGCCGCCCTGCGTTCCGCGGCCGACGTCCTCGGCCTCTGCTTCGCCGAAGCGCAGGCCGGACCGCTGACCCGGCGGCTCTCCCGCGCCCTGGACCGCTACCTCGCCTTCGTCGACGAACACGACGCGGGCTTCAGCGCCCTCCTCCAGGGCGGCAGCGTGGTGGAGACCTCCCGCACGACCGCCACCGTCGACGGCATCCGGCGCACCGCCGCGGGCCAGATCCTCTTCCACCTGAACGTCCCCGAACCCGGCCCCCGGCTGCGGATGATGGTCCGTACCTGGATCACGGCCGTCGAGGCGGCCTCGCTGACCTGGCTGGACGAGGGCAAGGAGCCGCCGGTCGCGGAGCTGCGCGACTGGCTGGTGGACCAGTTCATCGCCCTGCTGACCGCCACCGCCGCCACCGACCCGCAGACGGCCGCCGCCGCGCGGGCCGCCCTGGCCACGGAAACCGCGGACGGCCCGGTGGGGGTCCTGGCCCGCCGGGTGATCCCCGTGGTCTCCGAGGCCGCCCACCTGCTGTGACACTGGTGGGGTGAGAAGCGAACCGACCCCCTTCGAGGGCGGCCCGATGGACGGCCGGGTCCTGCCGGTCCTGCTCGGCCCGACCGGCCACCCGCCGAAGTGGTACGAGATCCCCGTCCCGGACGCGGCGGGCGGCCCTCCCACCGTCCTGCTCTACCAGCGGGTCCCGGCCGGCTACACCAAGCGCCTGCACCTGCAGAAGGGCTGGAAGTACGCCTACGAGCCGACGGGGCGCAAGCCCGCCATCCGCTGGCCCTGGACGAAACCGCCGCGCACCCCCGGCCCCGCCGACGGCTGAGCCGCAGCCGGGGGCATGTCCGGCCCGGCCGGCGTTCGAGGCGCGGGTTCCGGGGCCGGGACCCGGATCAGGGCCGGGGCCCGGCCCCTGCCGAAGGCACCGGCACCGGCAGCGTCAGCACCGCCACCGCGCCCGAGCCCTCCTCGGGTCCCGCGTTGCGGAACACCAGCTCCGCGCCCAGCACCGCCGCCTGCCCGACGGCGATCGTCAGCCCCAGCCCGTGCCCCTGGGGGCAGCCCCCGCGGGCCCCGGAACGGAACCGCTGCGGGCCGTGCGCCACCAGGTACTCCGGATAACCGTCCCCGTGGTCCCGTACCGTCACCACCGGTCCGTCGACCGTCAGCACCACCGGGGCCCGTCCGTGCTTGTGCGCGTTCGCGATCAGGTTCCCGAGGACCCGCTCCAGGCGTCGCCGGTCCGTCTCGACGTACAGATCGCGCGCGACCACGACCTCCGTCGCCGTGCCCGAGGCCCGTACCGCGCGCTCCGCCACCTGCGCGAGCCGGTGCAGGTCCGTCTCCACCCGCTCGCTGCCCGAATCCAGCCGCGAGATCTCCAGCAGGTCCTCGGTGAGCTGGCGCATCGTGCGGACCCGCTCCTGCACCATCTGCGTCGCACGGCCCTCCGGCAGCAGCTCCGAGGCGGCCTGCAGACCGGTCAGCGGAGTGCGCAGCTCATGGGCCACGTCCGCCGTGAACCGCTGCTCGCTCAGCAGCTTCGACTGGAGGCTCCCGGCCATCGTGTCCAGCGCCGCGGCCACGGTCGCCACCTCGTCCTGGCGGCGCGCCGGATCCTTCGTACGGGCGTCCCCGACCCGGGCGTCCAGGTCCCCCTGGGTGATCCGGCGGGCGACGGTCGCGGTCTGGTGCAGCCTGCGCGTCACGCGGGTGACGGCGAAGGCCCCGACCAGCAGCGTCCCCCCGATGGCCAGCCCCGACGAGCCGATGATGGCCCGGTCCAGCCCGTTGATCGTGCGCGCGCTCTGGCCGTAGTCGACGGCGGTCGCCAGGGCGCGGCCGTCGGCGGGCGCCGCCGCCCACATGACCGGGCGGCCCCGGTAGTCGCTGACGATCGTGCCCCGGTTGCCCGAGACCGCCAGCGCGCGCAGCGAGGCCGGCAGGCCCGCCGGGTCGATGCCGGAATCCGGCGGCAGGTTCTCGCCCGCCTCGTAGGAGCGGGCGGCGTCGTGCAGCTTCCCGAGCGCCTTCTCGCGGGCGGTCGCGACCGTCTGCCGGGTGACCGCGACGTGCACCAGCGCGCCCAGGACGGCCGCCAGCGTGCAGCACATCACCACGATGAAGCAGGCCGATTTCCAGGTCAGCGTGGCCGTCCAGGCGGGCATCCGGGCCCACCGGACCCACCGGGGCAGCCGCGCCGGGCGCCGCGGGCCGGTCGTACGGGGCGCGGTCACGACGGGCCGCCGCCGTCCGCGGCCCGCCGGGGCCGCAGCGGACGCGGGCTCTGCGCGGCGCCGGGCCGCTGCGGCACCCGGATGATCTGCTCCCGGGTCGGCAGCATGGTCCGCTGCTTCTCGTCCCAGGACCAGGCGGTGTTCAGCTCGTAGCCCGGGTTCGCGCTCGGCACGTGCAGGACGACGTCGCGCCCCGCCAGCTCGACGCTGATCACGGAGTCGGTGGTGGCCATGATCCGGTTCAGGCGTCCGTCCGGGTCGGCCGTGTAGACCCGTACCGACATCTGGTGGTCCGGCAGCTCGAACCCGATGATCAGCTCGTCCTGGTCGTTGCCGGTCAGGTCCCGGTAGTACGGCGTGAGCACCGGGCACCGCCCCGGCTTCGCGGTCCCCGGGTCGGCGGGCCGCTCCCCGGTCGGGCACGCGAGGATCGCCGCCGCGGTCTCGCGCGGCATCCCGTCGGGACCGACGTCGGCGCCCTGGTGGTTGCGGACCTCGGCCTGCACGAGGGCGACCGGGTCCACGTCGTGCACGTTCCCGTCCTTGACCGGCGGAATGCCCTTGACGTACTCGGGCGGCGCCCCGCCCGGATCGGCGGGCGGCACGGTGGCGCCCTTGCGCTCGGGCCACAGGTGTACGGGCCCCTTCGCGGTCGGGGTCGCCCCGGCGCCGGCCAGACCACCGGTGTGGGAGCAGCCCGCTACCGCCAGGACGGCCGCCAGCAGCGCGGCGGCGCGCAGGGCAGGCGGCGGAAGGAGGGCCGTGGCGCGGGGACGGCGGCGGGCGCGCGGAGGGAGCGTCTTCACGGGCCCCTGCGTCCTCCTGTCCCCTGCGCGGTGCGGCGGGTGCGCCACCCGCCGATTGTCGCCCGAACCGGTCCCGTCAACCTTATGCAGAGGTAAGCCCTTTTTGCGCGGCCGTCCGCCCCGCGGACCAGCGGTGCAGAGGGGGCGGGGCCCCGGCCCCCTGCCTCCGGCGGGCCCTCAAACGCCGGGCAGGCTGCATGTGCCAGGGCGGCGCCACTCTGCCGGGCCAACTCCAGCCCCGCCAGCGTTGTACCGGGGCGGCGCCACTCCGCCTGGCCAACTCCAGCCCCGCTGGCGTCCG
>NZ_JBWKDV010000009.1:32288-155740 GCF_056435825.1 Streptomyces sp. NPDC043876
GCGTCGTGCCAGGGCGGCGCCACCCCGCCTGGTCAACTCCAGCCTCGCCGGCGTTTGAGGCGCCCCCGGAGGGCATGAGCGCCGCACGGCACCACTGTCCGTGTCCCGCCACCGGCCGGACTCGCCTCCGGCGGGCCTCAAACGCCGGGCAGGCTGCATGTGCCAGGGCGGCGCCACTCTGCCGGGCCAACTCCAGGCCCGCCAGCGTTGTACCGGGGCGGCGCCACTCCGCCTGGCCAACTCCAGCCCCGCTGGCGTCGTGCCAGGGCGGCGCCACCCCGCCTGGTCAACTCCAGCCTCGCCGGCGTTTGAGGCGCCCCCGGAGGGCATGAGCGCCGCACGGCACCACTGGCCGTTGCCCGCCATCCGCCGGACTCGCCTCCGGCGGGCCTCAAACGCCGGGCGGGCTGCAATGGGGGCCGGGGGAGCGCCGCCGGTGAGGGGCCCGGGGGGCCGCCGGCGCGGGCGGTCCGGTCAGGCCTCGGTGCGTCCGCGCCGCAGCATCGCGAAGCCGAGGCCGGCCGCGCCGACCGCGGCCATGCCGCCGCCCGCGGCGATCATCAGCACACCGTCGTCGGGGCCGTCGGCGAGCGTGCCGAGCCGCAGCGCCACGGTCCGGTCGGCGGCCGGGTCCATGGTCGAGGGCGCGATGGTGCCGCCGCCCGCGCCCGGGACGGTGAGCGCCGCGTCGGCGAAGCCGGTCCGCCGGGCCGTCTTGTGGCCGTCGGCGCCGGCGGCCAGCGCGGCCGGTACGAGGGCCTCGCCGTCCGCGGACCCGTTCGGCGATCCGTTCCCCGATCCGCTCGCCGACGTGTCGGCCGACCAGGAGGAGAGGCGCCCGTCCGGCTGGAGCGCCAGATGCAGCGCGTCCGTGCGGCCGTAGCCCGGGACGCCGTCCCGACTGGTCAGGCTGGCCACCGTGACCCCGTCGCGCAGGACGTCGGCCTGGTAGGACCCCGCGGCGACCCGGTAGACGCGCGCGGTGGAGACGCCGTCCGCGAGCGTCAGGCTCTTGACGAGGGTCCGGGGCGCGGACGCCGCGCGCGCGGGCGCCGAGGTCTGCGCGGCGGCCGCCGCGGGCAGCCCGTCGGCGAGGGCGGTGACGGCGGGCAGCGCCAGCAGGCTTCCGGCGCAGGCGGTCACGGCGGCGGCGCGAACGAGGGTGCGGCGGACGGTGCTCACGGGAGGTCCTTCGGTGCCGGTCGGAGCCTGGGGTGCCCAGGTGGCACCAACGTAGGCGGCTGCCGTTGCGGTTCGACGGTGGCTGTGTAACAGCGGGGCCGCAACGTCCCGGCGGAGTCGTTACACAACCGCCGGACCGCCGAGGGGTTCGACGCGCGGCCCGGCGTGCGGTCCGACCGGGGGATTGCCGCGCACGGCCGCGCCTGCTCCCATGGACGGCGGGGGTGAGGGAGATGCGTGATCGTGAACGGGAACACGGCCTCGGGCTCGGACTCAAGGTGCTGCCCGACCGTGGCCGCCTGTGGGTCAATCTGCCCGACGGACGCGGTGTGGCCTGGTACGACAGGACGGCCGGCCGGGTCAGCGTGATCTCGGAGCGGTACCGGGAGGCCGCGCTCGCGGTGTTACGTCCGTACCTCACCGGAAGCTGGACCGTCGGCCCGCCCCCCGTGCCCAGCGCCGCGGACCTCGCCCGGCTGTCCCTCCACCCGGACGACGACCTGGCCCCGAACCGCCCCGGCGAAGCGCTGCTGGGCGAACTGGAACACGGCGCGGCGGGCGCCCGTACCCGCCACCGCATGCGGCCGGACCTGCTCGCCCAGGAGCGCGTGGGCGCCGAGCTGGACGCCCTGGAGGGCGCGGGCTGGCGGGCGCTGCACGCCGTACCGCTGCCCGGGGCGGGGCGGATCGACCACCTGCTGATCGGGCCCGGCGGGGTCTGGTGCGTGCGCACCGTCCCGGGCCGGCGCCAGCGCGTCCAGGTCGGTGACCTGCTCGTAGCGGTCGGCCGCGCCGAGCCCCGGCCGGACGTCCGCTGGGCCCGGCGGGCCGCGGAGCGCGCCGCGCACGCGCTGGTCACCGCGGTTACCCCAGCCCTGGCGGTGGTGGAGCCGGCCCGCCTGGAGGTGGCGCCGTCCCTGCGCGACGTCGTGGTCCTGGAAGCGGGCACGGCGGCCGCCCGCCTGACCCGCGCCCCCGCCGCCCTCAAACCATCGGACGTCGAAGCCCTCTTCGCAGCCGCCCGCGACCGGAACACCTGGGCCCGGGTCTGACCGGGCCGGGCCGCTCTCACCACGACGGGCGCAGGCGCAGTACCTCCGGCGGGGGGTGGCGGCCGGACGCGCTGCGGACCTCGGCCGTCAGCGGCGGATCGACCGGGTGGTAGGCGATCTCGCCGAGCCCGATCGCCGTGACGGTCCGGGTACCCGGCTTCGTGGCGGCGGTCCGACCCGCCGCCGCGGTCCCGGAACCCGCACCGGCCGCGGCCAGTGCCGCCGCCACCTGGGCCCGTAGCGCGGGGCCCAGCGGGCTCGACACGATCGGCGCGTCGGGGTCCGGGTCGGCGTCCTCGGCCGGGTCCCCGGGCAGCGGTGCGCCGTCCGTACCCGCATCGACCCCGGGACCCGCCCCCGCATCGACCCCGGGACCCGCCCCCGGACCCGCCTCCGCGCCCGCATCCCCGTCCCCCGGCAGGACCAGCACCAGGGCGAGGGGCCGCGCCGCGGTCCCCGTGTACCCGATCACCGCCGCGTCCCGGGTGTCCGTGTGCCGCAGCTTCTGCCAGCCCCGGCGGCCCGTCGGGTACGCCTGGTCCAGACGCTTGATCACCAGCCCCTCGATCCCGCTGGCCGGCAGGGTCTCGTACCAGGTCGCCGCCAGCTCCGGTTCCGTCGTCATCGGCACCGGCTGGAGCGGCGGGCCCAGCGGCAGCAGCAGGTCGACCAGCAGCGCGCGGCGCCGTTCGTACGGCCGCGCGCGCAGGTCCAGCCCGGCCAGTTCCAGCACGTCGAAGGCCGCGTAGGAGGCCGGGAGCGTGCGCGCGAGCACGGCGGCGCGGGCGGCCGTCGCCGCGGCCCGCCGCTGCACCAGCGCGAAGTCCGTACGGCCCGCGTGCCAGACCACCACTTCGCCGTCGAGCGTGGTGCCGGCGGGCAGCAGCAGGGCCGCGGCGGCCAGGTCCGGGAACGCGCTCGTCACCACCCGCCCCGACCGCGCCTGGAGCACCACGTCCTCGGTGGTCCGCCGGATCACCAGCCGGTGCCCGTCGAACTTCGGCTCGTACGCCAGCCCCGCCCCCCGCGGCAGCTCCCGCACGGCGGCGGCCAGCGCGACCCGGATCACGGCGCACCCGCCGTACGGGCGCCACCGCCCGGCAGCGCCCCCGCCCGGGCCGGGTCGGTCAGTGGCGCGAAGAGGTCCCCGTCCCGGGCGAGCCGCGCCACCACCTCGTCGGCGACGAACACCAGGGCGGCGGGGTCGCCGCGGTCCCCGCACTGCGCCACCTCCGCCCAGGTCACCGGCGCGGACACCGTCGGCAGCGCCCGCGCCCGCAGCGTGTACGGCGCGGCGGTGGTCTTGGCGGCCGCGTTCTGGCTGTGGTCCACGAACACCTTCCCGGGCCGCAGCGCCTTCGTCATCCGGTGAACCACCAGCTCCGGAAGCTCGCGCTCCGCTTCCTGCGCGAGCGCCTTCGCGTACGCCGACACCCGCGCGGACGGCGTCGGCTCCACCGGCACGCAGAGGTGCATCCCCTTCGAACCCGAGGTCTTCGCGAAGGCCTCCAGCCCGTCCGCCGCCAGCCGCTCCCGCAGCCACAGGGCGACCGCGCAGCACTCCACCACGCCCGCCGGGGCGCCCGGATCGAGGTCGAAGACCAGCCGGTCGGCCACCGCCGGCCGGGCGGTGGTCCACTGCGGGGTGTGGAACTCCACGACCAGGTTCGCGGCCCACATGAGCGTCGCGAGGTCGGCCACGACGACCTGCTCGGCGCGCTGGTCCTCGGAGCGGGGCACCCGCGCGGTCTCCACCCATTCGGGCGTGCCGGGCGGCGGGTTCTTCGTGAAGAACCGCTGCCCGTCCGGCCCGTCCGGATAGCGCAGGAACGAGACCGGCCGGTCGTGGACGTGAGGCAGCAGGGCCCCGGAGACGGTGGCGTAGTAGTGCAGCACCTCGCCCTTGGTGAAACCGTTCTCCGGATAGATGACCTTGTCCAGATTGCTGAGCGCGAGGCGACGCCCCTCCACCGTTGTGATCGGCGTCATACGATGAGATTGCCACGAATCAGGAGGAACCGTGCGATCCATTTGGAACGGGGCCATCTCCTTCGGCCTGGTCAGCATCCCGATCAAACTGGTGAACGCCACCGAGAACCACTCGATCTCCTTCCGCCAGATCCACACCGCCGACGGCGGCCGCATCCGGTACCGCAAGGTGTGCGAACTGGACGGCGAGGAGGTCACCTCGGCCGAGATCGGCAAGGGGTACGAGGAGGCGGACGGCTCGGTCATCCCGATCACCGACGAGGACCTGTCGGCGCTGCCGCTGCCCACGGCGAAGACGATCGAGATCGTGACCTTCGTCCCTGCCTCGCAGATCGATCCGCTCCAGATGGACGCCGCGTACTACCTCGCGGCGAACGGCATCCCGGCCGCCAAGCCCTACACCCTGCTCCGGGAGGCGCTCAAGCGCAGCGACCGGGTCGCGATCGCCAAGTTCGCCCTGCGCGGGCGCGAGCGGCTCGGGATGCTGCGGGTGGTCGACGACGTCATCGCCATGCACGGCCTCCTGTGGCCGGACGAGATCCGGGCCCCGGAAGGCGTGGCCCCGGAGACCGACGTCACGATCCGCGACGCGGAACTGGACCTGGCGGACGCCCTGATGGCCACTCTGGGCGAGGTGGACGTCGACTCCCTGCACGACGACTACCGCGAGGCGGTGGAGGCCATGCTGGCCGCGAAGTCGGAGTCGGGAGCGGGCCTGACCCCGGAGCAGACCCCGGCGCCGACCGGGAACGCGCAGGTGATCGACCTGATGGCGGCCCTGGAGAAGAGCGTACGGGCGGCCAAGGCGTCCCGCGGCGAAGCGGAGCCGCAGGAGTCCGGCGAGGCGGGGGAGGCGGGGGAGGCGGCGGCGGACGTGGCCGAGGTGACCCCGATCCGGCGCCGGCCGGCCCGCAAGACCGCGCCCAAATCAGCGGCGGCCCCCAAGGCCGCCACCGGCAAGAAGTCCACGTCGACGACGAAGAAGACCACCCCCACCGGCTCCGCCGCGAAGACGACGGCCAAGACCGCGAAGACCGCGAAGACCGCCAAGTCCGCGGCGGCCAAGACGACGACGACGAAGTCGACCGCGGCGAAGAAGACCACGGCGTCATCGACGAAGAAGGCGACGACCTCGAAGAAGGCCACGAGCACCCCGCAGAAGCGCTCGTCTGCGTGACCGCAGGCGCGGCTCCCGGTGTGCGTACGGGGACGGTCTGCCCGCCGTGCGTCAAGGATGAGCGGAGGCCCGGCGTCCAGTCCGTCACGATCTTCACGCAGGACCTCGGCGGGGGCGGGGCCCGGGTCTACTTGCAGGCGTTCTAGCGGGACGGGCGGGTGAGAGGTCCCGGACATGGTGATGGGCGGCCCTTCCGGGCCGCCCATCACCACGCAATCGTCCGTCCCCTCAGGTGGGGCCCACCCCGCCGCCTCGGACCGGCGGCTGACCGTTCGGCGGGTCGACCGGCCGGGTCGGCGGCCGGTGGTGCCAGGAGGTGTATCCGGCGTCACGCTCCGCCCGGACCTCCTCAGGATGGCTGGAGGTGGTCGAGCCGAAGTTCCCGTAGCCCTGCATCTCGTGCGGCCGGAGGCCGCCCTCGGGAATCTCCACCGGCTCCCGCTCTTCGAGCAGCTCGTGCACCGCGCCGCCGTCCGGCAGGTGCGGCTGGCTCTCGGCGGTGGGGGGCGCGGGCTCCTGGGCCCGGACCCGTTTGCCCAGCCAGAAGGCGGCGATCAGGAAACCGGTGACGGCGATCCCGACGACCAGGAACCACGCGATGTCGCTCAGGGTCGTTTCCATGGTGGACCTTTACCCGGCGAGGCACGGCGTATGCGCCCGTAATGACCATAAATCTGCCGGTATGGGGCACCGGGGCACCGGGGCGCCAGGCCGCGGGCAGCCGAGCCGCGGGGCGGCTGGGCCGCTGGCGGCCAAGAGACCATCTCATGGGGCGAGGCTGCGGTAACGGATGAGGGTGCAGGCGATGCTGGTGAGGGCCAGGAAGTGGTCGCCGCCGGCGGAGCAGGTGGGCACGACAGCGGCGCGCCCGGGTTTCCGGCCGCGCCGCTGTCGTGCTGTGGTCAGCCCTCGGGGGCCCCCGGGTCAGTGGAGCTTGTTGACGGCGGTCTTCGTCGTGGTGCGGAAGGCGGTCAGCGGGGCGTCCTTGAGGTCGCCCATCTGGCCCCAGCGGACGAGGGTGACGGTGCGGCCGTCGCGGCCGACGGAGAACAGGTGGATGTCGGAGATGCCGATCTGCGGGTCGGCGGTGTCCAGGCTGTAGACCCAGGCGCCCTCCTCGACGGCGAGCTTGCCGTGGGAGGCGCTGACGGCCTGCAGGCCCGGGTTCTGCTGCTCCAGCAGGGGACCGCAGCCGGCGAGGGCCGCGCGGAGGGTGTCGACCAGCTTCACGGCGTCGGCCTCGGTACGGGCGACGGTGGTGACCTGGACGCCGTTGGTGTCGAGCTCGGTGCTGAACTCGCGGTAGCGGGTGTTCTGCGCCGGGATCTTGTACGGGGCGCACAGGACGCCGCCGTTCTCCGGGACGCCGGTGAAGACCTGGGTGGCGGTCCACGGCGTCGACGACGGCGGCATCTGGGAGGCGGCGAGGAAGGCGGGCTGGGCAGCGGCCTGCGCCGGGGCCGTGGCGAGGGCCGCGAGGCCCAGTGCGGCAGCGGCTGCGGTGGCGAGTGCGGTGCGGAGCTTGTTCATGGTGGTGGATCCCCCGTCGGGTCGTTCGTTCGGTCAGTGCTCAACCAGCGTGGGGCCGGCGCCCGCCGACTGCAACGATCACGCGCCCACCAGCCGTCCCGGAACCATTCCACCCCCGCTGACGTGCAAGGACGTGAAGGATGGGATGCAGGGTCGAGGGGGATGGAATGCCGAAGGACGCCGCCGTCGAGGAGTTCGCGGGGCTCGTGCGCGCGCTGAAGGCGCGGGACGGGAGGAGTTACGAGGCGCTGGGCCGGCGGCTGAGCGTCAGCGCGTCCACCCTCCACCGCTACTGCTCGGGCGCGACCGTCCCGGAGGAGTTCGCCGTGGTCGACCGCCTCGCCCTGCTGTGCGGGGCGGACGAGGAGGAACGGCGGGCCCTGGAGGCGGCCTGGACGGAGGCGGACCGCGCCCGCCGCCGAGCGGCCTCGCCCGCGCCCACGCCCGTGCCGGCCGTGTCGGCCGCGCCGGAATCGAACCCGGAACCATTCGCGCCGGAACCGGGCCCCGGCCCCGCGCCGGACCCGACCGCGCCGGGCCCGTCCGCGCCGGGCCCGTCCGCCGCGGACCCGTCCGCGCCGGAGGCGCCCCGGGCCCGCCCCCGTCGTGGCGCCCCCGCTCCCCTCCTCCTCGTAGCCGCCGCCGTCGCCCTCGTCGTGCTCGCCCTCGCCGCCGCCCTGCTCGGCCGCCCCACCCGTACGGCTTCCGCCCCCGCTCCCGCTTCCACCGCTCCGGGGCCGACCGCGGCCCCCCTCCCCTTCACCTGGAGCATCGGTTCCCAGCTCTGGGAGGGCGGCTGCGGGCACACCTACCTCGTGGACCGGGCCCCCCGCGCGGTCGCCCCGCCACCGGTCGCGGCCGACTCCGGGGCGTGGGCCGGGACGCACGGTGCCGTGCACGGCGGGGAGGCGCTGGTGCGGATCACGGTCCAGGGCCGGTCGCCGTCCGACGCCGTCGTCCTCCATGCCCTGCACGTGCGCGTGGTCGACCGCGCCGCGCCGCTGCCGTGGAACGCGTACCGGATGGACAACGGCTGTGGCGGCGCCGTCACCCCGCGCCACTTCGCCGTGGACCTCGACCAGCCGCGCCCGCTCGCGAGGCCCGTCGACGGCCTTGACGCCTCCGGCGCCGAGGCCCGGAAGATCCCCGCCGTCTCCTTCCCGTACAAGGTCACCTCCTCCGACCCCGAGGAGCTGCTGGTTTCCGCGCGGACGGCGGGCTGCGACTGCCGCTGGTACCTGGAGCTGGAGTGGAGCGCCGGGGGCCGTACGGGGACGGTGCGGATCACGGACGACGGGAAGCCGTTCCGCACGAGCGGGACCATGGGGAGGCCGGCGTACGTGCACGACCCCGTCGAAGGGCGCTGGATCACAGACTCGGACTCTGGACAGACCGGGTGACCGACGAGCAACTGCGACTGACATGGGCTGAGCAAGCGCTCAAGCCCGGATCTGCGGGCCGCCTGACCCCTCGGCCCCCTCGCCACCCGGCCGTCTGGCCGCTTGGCCCTCGCCCGAGGGTCCGGGGCTGCTGCCGCCGATCCGCGAGCCCCGCGCGGACCCCGGTGCCCGCGCGGAGCGCACCTGCTCACCACACACCCCTAAACGTTTATGGGCCCCTCCGCGTCCCGCAAGGCGCCCGTCCCCCGCGCCCCACCGCCCCGCGAGCCCAGCACGCCCAGGATCTCCGCACAGATGGCGAGGGCCGTCTCGGCGGGCGTACGCGCCCCCAGGTCCAGCCCGATCGGTCCGTGCACCCGCGCCAGCTGCGCCTCGGCGACCCCGTCCGCCAGCAGCCCCTCGCGCCGCCGCGCCTGGGTCTTGCGGGAGCCGAGCGCGCCGACGTACGGGACCCCGGCCGCGAGCGCGCCCCGCAGCGTCGGCACGTCGAAGTCGGGATCGTGGCTCAGCATCACCAGGCAGGCCCCGTCCCGTCGGGCCCGCAGCGCCTGCGCCGCCCCGGCGGCGTCCTCGACCAGCACGGCGTCCCAGCCCAGCAGCCGCGCCTGCCGCTCGATCACCCGCGCCAGCTCGCCGCCGCCCCCGATCACCAGGCAGGGAGCCGCCGGGTACGCCTCCACCAGCACCAGCCCCGACCGCTCGTACAGCGCGTCCCGGCCGGCCCGGTGCGTACCCAGCAACTCGGCCGCCCTGCGCTCCGCATCCGTGGCGGGCTCGGCGTCGAGCGCCCGTACGATCTCGCTCTCCGCCCGGTCGGCGGCCTCGTTGAGCCGCGTCACCAGCGCGACCCCGGCTCCCTCGGCCAGCAGGTCCCACCACGCGGCCGGTACGGCGGACAGCGGCTGGAGCAGGATCTCCGCCTGCCCGCCACAGGTCAGCCGCGCCTCCACGGCCTCGGGCCCGCGTACGGACACCTCACACACCCGGGCGCTCTCCCCGGCCGCCAAGGCCCCCGCCTCCGCGACGAGTTCGGCGTCGAACACCCCCCGGTACAGGGCCCCCACGCACTCCCCGCGCGGATCGACGAGCACCGCCCCACCGGCGTCCCGGGGCCCGAACCCCTGCTCGGTGATGGGCCGCGCCAGAAACCCGGCCCGCCCCTCCGAGACCCACTGCCGCGCCGACTCAGCCAGCTCACGCATCCGTGCCACCCCGATCGCCGTAAGACTCCCGATCCACAAAGTGCCAGGTCAGCAGCACAATGCAGCCTCCCCCAAAATCCTAGACACCCCACCCCCACCCCCCAAGCCGCAAATCCGCCGATCCCCACCCCACCCCCTCGTACGACCCGCCGGAAACCGATCACCACTGCGCCCTGGGCTCAGGCGATGTCGGCGTACCAGATGCGGCTCGGCGGCCGTCCCGCGTCGGAGTCGAAGCGCTTGGGCAGCCCCGGCCTCAGCGCGGGTCGCAGCAGCCGCCACGTCCGTTCGATCGCCTCGCCCGTGAAGTCCTGGAACTCCGCGGTGACCTGGAGCAGCACGGCGCCGTCGCGCAGGGTCTCGACGCGGTGGAAGTCACCGGCCGCGGCAATGCCGTCGGCGCCGCCCAGCTGCTGGGCGATCTCGCGCGGGATCACCATCAGCCACTCGTACCCGCGCAGCCGCCGCCGTGACTCCGGCAGCGTCGTCGAGGGCAGCGGTGGACCGACCCGCTCCTCGTGCTCGGTACGGCCCAGTGACAGGAAGTACCCGACCTGGGCGTAGCACGGATCGACCTCCTGGGAGAAGTCCCGAAGCACCTCCGTCATACGTGCCTGGGCGGCCGGCCCGAAGCGGTCCTCGGGCGCGTGCGCGCTGAGCCTGACCCAGTCCCTGGAGTTTTCGTCACGCGCGACGCCCACCCTTAGCAGTTGCTCACCGGGCATACCGTGATCGTCCAGCCGGTAGACCGCGGTTTCGGCCAACTGCACGTCCAGGGCCAGCCACTTGCGCAGCATCGGCAGGTTCTTGCGGGTCAGCACCCGGGACCGGTTGGTGACCCGCCCGGTGGTGCCGTTGACGATGTTCGCCTGGAGGAAGCCCCAGAGCGACCCGGGTGGGCCGCACTGCACCGACTTCTTGATCGACTCCTCCACCTGCTCGGTGGAGTCGAGGAGTGCCTGGAAGGTCTCGTGCTCCAAGCGATCCGGGCACTCCGTGAGCCAACGCCAGGCGAGATCGGCCATCGCCTCGGCACCGCGGTACTCGGCGTCGATCTCACATCGAATCGTGTGCATGCCTGCCTCACCACTCCTTCTGCCCCTTCGGGAGAGCTTCGACCGGAACCGGACGCCATTCCACGGGGGCAGTTGGGCAGGCACGGCCCACGAGCCGCTGCCCGCCTGACGGGTCTGTGCGGCCAAGCGCCCCTCACGCGGAGGGGGGCGTAACAACGACAAAGGCCCGGACTCAGTTGGACTGAGTTCGGGCCTTCATGCTCGGCACTTCAGCTGGTCAGCGACACTTGCACACCACCAGCTGGAGTGCCCCCGGCAGGATTCGAACCTGCGCACACGGCTCCGGAGGCCGTTGCTCTATCCCCTGAGCTACGGGGGCGTGTCATCCGCTGTGCGGCGACGGGTTGAACACTACCAGCTTCCGCGGGGTGATCAGGAACGCGTTTGCGGGGTCCGGAGGGGTGGGTCGCCCGGAGGGGGTGGAAGTGGCAAAAACCCGGACGCGGGGGCTTAGGGCGACCTACTCTCGAGTTGTGTCAGGCGCCTCGGGCCGGGTGCTTGTTGTCGACGACAACAAGGTCATCCGGCAGCTGATCAAGGTCAATCTCGAGCTGGAGGGCTTCGAGGTCGTGACCGCGAACGATGGTGCCGAGTGCCTGGACGTCGTGCACCGGGTCTGTCCCGACGTGATCACCCTGGACGTCGTCATGCCGCGGCTCGACGGGTTCGGGACCGTCGCGCGGTTGCGCGCCGATCCGCGGACGCGGCTGGTGCCCGTCGTGATCGTCAGTGCCTGTACGCAGTACGAGGTGGAGTCCGGGACCCTCGCCCAGGTGGACGCGTTCCTCGCCAAGCCCTTCGAGCCGACCGAGCTGGTGCGGGTCGTGCGGCGGCTGATCGAGCGCAAGCGCGGGGGGACCGGCGGGCGGGGAGTTCACATGGCGAAACCGGTTCGCGTCAGGGGGGACCTTCTCCCCTAGTGTGGGTCCCGTGACCCCCGCTGACCTCTCCCGTACCGTCGTGCGCGCCGTGCGCTGCGCCGTCGAGGGCGGGGAGCTGGGCGCAGGGGCCGTCGTGCCCGAGCGGGTCGTCGTCGAGCGGACCCGGCCCGGGGGAGTGGGGGAGTACGCCACCCCCGTCGCCCTCCAGCTGGCCAAGGCGAGCGGACGCCGTCCCGCCGAGGTGGCCGATCTGCTGGCCCGGCGGCTCGGCCGGGTGGCCGGAATCCGGCACGTGGAGATCACCGGCCCCGGCTTCCTCAATTTCAGTCTCAGTGATGATGGAGACGGCGATGGCGACGGCGCTGCCGGTGCCGGTGCTCGTGAGGTCGTGCGGCTGGTGCGGGCCCGGGGGGCCGCGTACGGCTTCGCCGACTTCGCCGACCTCCCCGACCCGGCCGATCGCCCCGGTACGGACGCCCCCGCCGACCAGGACCTCCGTACCCGCGCCGTGCGCGAGGCCGTCGGGCGGCTGCTGCGGAGCCAGGGCGTGCCGGACGATGCCCGGTTGCTGCGCGTCGCGCCCGTGGCGCGGGCCGACGGGGACGTCGTACGGCGCTACGGCGCCGACGCCGCGCGCTGGGGCATGCTCGCCACCGATCCCGCGCAGCCGCCGCACTTCGGCCCGGTCCTGCTCGTCCAGGGCGAGGCCAGCGAGTTCTTCCGGGTGCGGTACGCCGTCGCGCGCGCACGGGCGCTCGTACGCAACGCCGCCCGGCTCGGGTTCGCCCCGATGACGGACGCCCCGGCGACGGACGACCCGACCCCGGCTGGCGCCACCCCCGCCCGCGCCCGCACCCCCACCACCAAGCCCCTGCTCGACGCGCTCCGCGAGTACCCCCTCGTGCTCGAAGCCGCCGCGCACCACCGGGCGCCCGAGAGGCTCGCCCGGCACCTCGTCGCGCTCGCCGACGCCCTGCTCGACTTCCAGTACGACGTACTGCCCCGAGGGGACGAGAAACCCTCGGCCGCCCATCGCTCCCGGCTGGCGCTCGCCGATGCCGCCGGGACGGTGCTGGCCGGTGGCCTGACCCTGCTCGGTGTCGACATTCCTGAAGTGGTTTAGAGGAGAAAGAGAAGCGTCATGAGCCGCTCCGCACACCCCGCCGGTCCCCGTCACGCCGACGTCCTGCCGGAAGGCCACTACGCCCCGCCGGCCGCCGACCTCAACCTGCTCCCCGAGAAGGTGTGGTCCCGGACCGTCACCCGCGCCGGTGACGGAGTGGTCAGCGTCGGCGGGATCGAGGTGACCCGGCTCGCAGAGGAGTTCGGGACCCCCGCCTACTTCCTCGACGAGGAGGACTTCCGGGCCCGCTGCCGCGCCTGGGCGCACGCCTTCGGGCCGGACGCCGACGTGTTCTACGCGGGCAAGGCCTTCCTCTCCAAGGCCGTCGTGCGCTGGCTGAGGGAAGAGGGGCTCAACCTCGACGTGTGCTCCGGGGGCGAGCTGGCCACCGCCCTCGCCGCCGAGATGCCCGCCGAGCGCATCGCCTACCACGGCAACAACAAGTCCGTCTCCGAGATCCGGCGGGCCGTCGCCGCGGGCGTCGGGCGGATCGTCCTCGACTCCTTCCAGGAGATCGCCCGGGTGGCGCACGTCGCCGCCGGGCTGGGGGTCCGCCAGCGCGTGCAGATCCGCGTGACCGTCGGCGTCGAGGCGCACACGCACGAGTTCATCGCCACCGCCCACGAGGACCAGAAGTTCGGCATCGCGGTCGCCGACGGGCTGGCCGCCGAGGCCGTGCGCCGCGTGCTCGGCCACGACAGCCTCGAACTGATCGGGATCCACTCCCACATCGGCTCGCAGATCTTCGACATGGCCGGCTTCGAGGTGTCCGCCAAGCGCGTGGTGCGGCTGCTGGCGGACGTGCGCGACGAGCACGGCGTCGAGCTGCCCGAGATCGACCTCGGCGGCGGCCTCGGCATCGCCTACACCGACACCGACGACCCGCGCGAGCCGCACGAGATCGCCAAGTCGCTCACCGAGATCGTCGCGCGCGAATGCGAGGGCGCCGGGCTGCGGGCGCCGCGGATCTCCGTCGAGCCGGGCCGCGCGATCGTCGGGCCGACCGCCTTCACGCTCTACGAGGTCGGCACGATCAAGCCGCTGGAAGGGCTGCGGACGTACGTCAGCGTCGACGGCGGGATGTCGGACAACATCCGCACCTCCCTCTACGACGCCGAATACAGCGTGGCGCTGGTCTCGCGCGCCTCGGACGCCGAGCCGATGCTCTGCCGCGTCGTGGGCAAGCACTGCGAGAGCGGTGACATCGTGGTGCGCGACGCCTTCCTGCCCGCCGACCTGGCGCCGGGCGACCTGATCGCGGTGCCCGCCACCGGCGCGTACTGCCGCTCGATGTCGAGCAACTACAACCACGCGCTGCGTCCGCCGGTGGTCGCCGTGCGCGACGGAGCGGCCCGTGTGATCGTCCGGCGCGACACGGAGGAAGATCTCCTGCGCATCGACGTCGGATAATGAAATTACCGTCTCACTCAATGGACGAAGGATGGAAAGTTCTGTCCATTGAGTGAGACTTGTTCCCACCTGGTGCGCAAGACCGCGCAGCGGGGGCTGATGGACGGATCGAAGCCTGATCGATCCGTGGATCGAAAGGTTTGGGTCTACATGATGCGTACGCGTCCGCTGAAGGTGGCGCTGCTGGGCTGTGGAGTGGTCGGCTCAGAGGTGGCGCGCATCATGACGACGCACGCCGACGACCTGGCGGCGAGGATCGGCGCGCCCGTCGAGCTGGCCGGCGTCGCCGTGCGGCGGCCCTCCAAGGTCCGCGAGGGCATCGACCCCGCGCTCATCACCACCGACGCCACCGCCCTGCTCAAACGGGGTGACATCGACGTCGCCATCGAGGTCATCGGGGGCATCGAGCCCGCCCGGACCCTGATCACCACCGCCTTCGAGAACGGCATCTCCGTGGTGTCGGCGAACAAGGCCCTGCTCGCCCAGGACGGCGCCGCCCTGCACGCGGCCGCCGAGCAGCACGGCCGTGACCTCTACTACGAGGCCGCCGTCGCCGGCGCCATCCCGCTGGTCCGCCCGATGCGCGAGTCCCTCGCCGGCGACAAGATCAACCGCGTCATGGGCATCGTCAACGGCACCACGAACTTCATCCTCGACAAGATGGACTCCACCGGCGCCGGCTACCAGGAGGCGCTCGACGAGGCCACCGCCCTCGGGTACGCCGAAGCCGACCCGACCGCCGACGTCGAGGGCTACGACGCCGCCGCCAAGGCCGCGATCCTGGCCGGCATCGCCTTCCACACCCGGGTGCACCTCGACGACGTCTACCGCGAGGGCATGACCGAGGTCAGCTCCGCGGACTTCGCCTCCGCCAAGCGGATGGGCTGCACCATCAAGCTGCTGGCCATCCTGGAGCGCGCCGCCGACGGCCGCTCGGTCACCGCCCGCGTCCACCCGGCGATGATCCCGCTCAGCCACCCCCTCGCCTCGGTCCGGGAGGCGTACAACGCCGTCTTCGTCGAGGCCGAGGCCGCCGGCCGGCTGATGTTCTACGGTCCCGGCGCGGGCGGCGCGCCGACCGCCTCGGCGGTCCTCGGCGACCTGGTGGCCGTCTGCCGCAACAAGCTCGCCGAGGTGACGGGGCCGGGCGAGTCGGCGTACACGCGGCTGCCGGTCAGCCCCATGGGCGACGTCGTCACCCGCTACCACATCAGCCTGGACGTGGCCGACAAGCCGGGCGTGCTCGCCCAGGTGGCGACCACGTTCGCGGAACACGGTGTCTCCATCGATACCGTTAGGCAGCAAGGACGCCCCGACGGGGTCGGCAATGAAGCCTCCCTCGTCGTCGTCACCCACCGCGCGCCCGACGCCGCCCTCTCCGGGACCGTCGAGGCACTGCGGAAGCTGGACACCGTCCGCGGTGTCGCCAGCATCATGCGTGTTGAAGGGGAGTAAGGGACCCATGACCGACAACGGCACCCACCAGTGGCGCGGCATCATCGAGGAGTACCGGCACCGGCTTCCGGTGACGGCGAACACCCCGGTGGTCACGCTCCGCGAAGGCGGTACGCCCCTCGTCCCCGCGCAGGTGCTCTCCGAGCGCACCGGCTGTGAAGTCCACCTCAAGGTCGAGGGTGCGAACCCCACCGGGTCCTTCAAGGACCGCGGCATGACCATGGCGATCACCCGGGCCAAGGAGGAGGGCGCGAAGGCGGTCATCTGCGCCTCCACCGGCAACACCTCCGCCTCCGCTGCCGCCTACGCGGTGCGCGCGGGCATGGTGTGCGCCGTCCTCGTGCCGCAGGGCAAGATCGCGCTCGGCAAGATGGGCCAGGCGCTCATCCACGGCGCCAAGATCCTCCAGGTCGACGGCAACTTCGACGACTGCCTGGACCTGGCCCGCGCGCTGGCCGACAACTACCCGGTCGCGCTGGTCAATTCCGTCAACCCGGTCCGCATCGAGGGCCAGAAGACGGCCGCGTTCGAGATCGTCGACGCGCTCGGCGACGCGCCCGACATCCACGTCCTCCCGGTCGGCAACGCGGGCAACATCACCGCGTACTGGAAGGGGTTCAAGGAGTACAAGGCCGACGGCCTCGCCTCCCGCACCCCCCGCGTCTGGGGCTTCCAGGCCTCCGGCTCCGCGCCCATCGTGCGCGGCGAGGTCGTCAAGGAGCCGCACACGATCGCCACCGCGATCCGCATCGGCAACCCGGCCTCCTGGGAGTACGCCCTGGCGGCCCGCGAGGAGTCGGGCGGCTTCATCGACGAGGTGACGGACCGCCAGATCCTCGCCGCGTACCGGCTGTTGGCCGCGCAAGAGGGCGTGTTCGTCGAGCCCGCCTCGGCCGCGTCCGTCGCCGGTCTGCTCAAGGCCGCCGAGCTGGGGCTGGTCGACCCGGGCCAGAAGATCGTGTGCACGGTCACCGGCAACGGCCTCAAGGACCCCGACTGGGCGGTCGCGGGCGCCCCGCAGCCCGTCACGGTCCCGGTGGACGCCGAGGCCGCCGCCGCACGCCTCGGCCTGGTCTGACCGCGCGCCCGGCGCTCGCGCCCGGCCGTCCGACCTGACGGACACCGGCGCGATCCGGCCGGTGCGCCGCGGCCGCCCGGCACCCGCCGGCCCGCCGCCGGATTCCGGAAGGGCTCCTCGGAGCCTTCCGGAATCCGGCAACTCGGCCCGTACGGCCACAAAAGCGCGAGGGAACACCGCGACACGCATCGTGCGCCTCCCGTGCGCCCTATGTCGGAGAAGAACCTTCCTTCGATACGCTGTACTGACATCCGCCACCGCGCATATGACGCGGTGCTGCCCCGGGGGCCTTCGGGTGTCGTACGTTCTCCAGTACATTCACAGCGAAGATTCACAGCTGAAGATCCACGGCAAAGATCTCGCACAGTCACAAGGAGTGTCATCGAGCGTGGCCGGTCCAGCATTCCGCGCCGCCGCCGTACGGGTGCGCGTTCCCGCCAGCAGCGCCAACCTCGGCCCGGGCTTCGACGCCTTCGGGCTGTCCCTGGGGCTCTATGACGACGTGGTCGTCCGCGTCGCCGACTCCGGCCTGAACGTCGACATCGCCGGCGAGGGCGCCGACAACCTGCCCCGCGACGAGAGCCACCTGCTCGTACGGTCCATGCGCACCGCCTTCGACCTGCTCGGCGGGCAGCCGCGCGGCCTGGAGGTCGTGTGCGCCAACCGCATCCCGCACGGCCGCGGCCTCGGCTCCTCCTCCGCCGCCATCTGCGCCGGGATCGTCGCCGCGCGCGCCGTGACCATAGGCGGCGAGGCGCGCCTCGACGACACCGCCCTGCTGGAACTGGCCACCGAGATCGAGGGCCACCCCGACAACGTCGCCGCCTGCCTGCTCGGCGGCTTCACCCTGGCCTGGATGGACGGCGGCAGCGCCAAGGCCATCCGTATGGAGCCCGCCGATTCCATCGTTCCGGTGGTCTTCGTCCCCTCCAAGCCGGTCCTGACCGAAACCGCCCGCGGCCTGCTGCCGCGCTCGGTCCCGCACGTGGACGCCGCCGCCAACGCCGGCCGCGCGGCCCTGCTCGTCGAAGCCCTGACCAGGCGTCCCGAGTTGCTGCTCCCCGCCACCGAGGACCGGCTCCACCAGGAGTACCGCTCCCCGGCGATGCCCGAGAGCGTGGCCCTCGTCAACAGACTGCGGGCGGACGGGATCCCCGCGGTCATCTCCGGCGCCGGACCCACGGTCCTCGCGCTGGCCGACAACGACGCGGCCGACAAGGTCGCGCAGCTCGCGGGCGAAGGGTGGGCGGCCAACCGGCTGGCGCTCGACGCCGGGGGCGCGAGCGTCCTTCCGCTGGGCAGCCAGGGCGGCTAGCACACGGCCGCCAGGGGGACGGGGCGGCCGGGCAGGCCGCCCCCGGACGGGCGCGAGGCCGGTTACTGAGAGGGGGAATGTCTGTTGGATCCGGTAGTGTTAGTCTCAAGTGCGCATCCGAAGCCGCCATGGCTCGGTGCTCAGTGTCCCCATCAGGGACCACCTTTCTTCCGGGAGCCTCCCCAACTGCTTTGATCACTGCCAAGCAGTTTCGAGCACGCTCCGGAATCGGCGTGATTTTCCCACGCTTCCAGCTCGGGGGCTCTCGCCGGAACCCATGCACGTTTCCCTCCGCCGCGGTATCTCTGCCGGCGGACCACCGCCCCGGCACGGTCCACACCTAGGACCGCGGTCGGACAGCACAACCGGTCGCCGAGCCAGACAGGCCGACGTCCGCTCCAGGGAAGGACCCTTCGTGAGCGACACCACCGATCTGATGGGCGCTGCCGACACCAGTGTCGACACCAGTGCCACCGCCGCGGGCGCCGCACCCAAGCGTCGCCGCTCCGGCACCGGCCTCGAGGGCATGGTTCTGGCCGAGCTGCAGCAGGTCGCGTCGGGCCTCGGCATCAGGGGCACCGCGCGGATGCGCAAGAGCCAGCTGATCGAGGTCATCAAGGAGACGCAGGCCGGTGGTGCCTCCACCGCCAAGGCCGCGGCTTCCGCCCCCGCCGACGCCGCCGAGGCCAAGCCGAAGCGCCGTGCCACCAGCAAGGCCCGCACCGGCGAGACCGCCGCCGCGGCGCCCGCCGAGAAGCCGGCCGTGCAGGCCCAGATCGACATTCCCGGCCAGCCGGCGGGGGGCCCCTCCCGCGCGAGCGAGGCCGACGACCAGCCGGTCGGCGAGCGCCGCCGCCGCCGTGCCACGGCCCCCTCCGGCAGCCCGGAGTCCTCGGCCCCCGCCGCCGTGCAGGTCGAGACCAAGCCGGAGACCGCGGCCGCCGCCGTCACCGCGCAGCCCGAGGCCAAGGCCGAGGCGGCCACCGCCGTCGCCGGCCAGGACGCCGCCGAGGGCCGTACCCGCCGGGACCGCCGCGACCGCGGCGACCGCGCCGAGCGGGGCGACCGTACGGAGCGCCAGGGCCGCCGCGACCGCGGCAAGGCCGACGACCAGGGCCAGGGGCAGCAGGGCCAGGGCCAGGGTCAGCAGCAGGGTGGCGGCCAGGGCCAGCAGCAGGGCGGCGCCGACCGCGCCGACCGCGCCGACCGCCAGGACCGTCAGGGCGGCCGCCAGGGCCGCGGCCAGGGCCAGGGCCAGCAGCAGGGCGGCCAGGGCCAGGGCCGTCAGGACCGCCAGCAGGACAACGGTCCGCAGGACGACTTCGACGAGGACGGCCGCCGCGGCCGCCGCGGCCGCTACCGCGACCGCCGTGGCCGTCGCGGGCGCGACGAGTTCACCCCGAACGAGCCGCAGGTCGCCGACGACGACGTGCTGATCCCCGTCGCGGGCATCCTCGACATCCTCGACAACTACGCGTTCATCAGGACCTCGGGCTACCTGCCCGGCCCGAACGACGTCTACGTCTCCCTCGCCCAGGTCCGCAAGAGCGGCCTGCGCAAGGGCGACCACGTCACCGGCGCCGTGCGCCAGCCCAAGGACGGCGAGCGCCGCGAGAAGTTCAACGCGCTCGTGCGCCTCGACTCGTGCAACGGCATGGCGCCCGAATCGGGCCGCGGCCGCCCCGAGTTCCAGAAGCTGACCCCGCTGTACCCCCAGGACCGGCTCCGTCTGGAGACCGACCCGGGCGTGCTGACGACCCGCATCATCGACCTCGTGTCGCCGATCGGCAAGGGCCAGCGAGGCCTGATCGTGGCCCCGCCGAAGACCGGCAAGACCATGATCATGCAGGCGATCGCCAACGCGATCACCACGAACAACCCCGAGTGCCACCTGATGGTCGTCCTGGTCGACGAGCGTCCGGAAGAGGTCACCGACATGCAGCGGTCGGTCAAGGGCGAGGTCATCTCCTCGACCTTCGACCGCCCGGCCGAGGACCACACCACCGTCGCCGAGCTGGCCATCGAGCGCGCCAAGCGCCTCGTCGAGCTGGGTCACGACGTGGTCGTCCTGCTGGACTCGATCACCCGTCTGGGACGCGCGTACAACCTCGCGGCCCCGGCCTCCGGCCGCATCCTGTCCGGTGGTGTCGACTCGACCGCGCTGTACCCGCCGAAGCGCTTCTTCGGTGCCGCGCGCAACATCGAGGACGGCGGCTCGCTGACCATCCTGGCCACCGCGCTGGTCGACACCGGCTCGCGCATGGACGAGGTGATCTTCGAGGAGTTCAAGGGCACCGGCAACATGGAGCTCAAGCTCGACCGCAAGCTCGCGGACAAGCGGATCTTCCCGGCCGTCGACGTCGACCCCTCGGGCACCCGCAAGGAGGAGATCCTCCTCAACAGCGAGGAACTCGCGATCGTCTGGAAGCTGCGCCGGGTGCTGCACGCGCTCGACTCGCAGCAGGCGATCGAGCTGCTGCTCGACAAGATGAAGCAGACCAAGTCGAACGCCGAGTTCCTGATGCAGATCGCGAAGACCACGCCGTCGGGCAAGAACGACGACTGATCTCCGCGCCGTCACGGGCCGTGACGAAGCCGCCCCCGCCGGTTCACCGGCGGGGGCGGTTCTCGTTCCCCGGTGTCCTTCACCACACCGCTCGCGCTGCGGACGCCCCGCGCGCGCCGGTGAAATCCCAGGTGGGACGGGCCCCCGGCGGCGCCGGACGAGGACACCGGGCGGCCTTTGATCACCGAACGGTCACATTCGGCATGGAACCCTGGGATCCGCTCCACCGTCTGAACCAGAGGACAACAGGCGTCGGGGGAGGCGTCCGGACCGGGTCGCCGGTACACCAGGACTGAGGAGAGCATGAGCCAGGACAGCAGGGGCCGCGGCCGCCGTGCCGCCGCCAAGCGCAGCCGCCGCAAGCCGACGACGAAGCGCCGCAAGGCCCTGACCCTCACCGCCTGGACCGCGGCGGGGGTGGTCCTGCTGGGTGGGGCCGGCTTCGGGTACTTCTACGTGAAGTACAACAGCAACCTGAAGAGCGTGGACATCGACGCGGCGCTCGGCAAGGACCGCCCGCAGAACGTGGACAACGGCTCGATGGACATCCTCGTCCTCGGCTCCGACTCGCGCGGCGGCGACAACGCCCAGTACGGCGCGGACGACGGCGGTTCCGCGCGCTCCGACACCGCGATGGTCGTCCACCTCTACGAAGGCCACAAGCAGGCCAGTATCGTCTCGATCCCGCGCGACACGATGATCAACCGGCCGGCCTGCACCACGAGCGGCGGCAAGACCGCCAAGGCCGCCTTCGAGCAGTTCAACGAGGCCTACACGGTCGGCGGGGCCACCTGCGCGGTCAAGACCGTCGAGAAGATCTCGGGGATCCGCATGGACCACTACATCGAGGTCGACTTCACCGGCTTCAAGAGGATCGTCGACAGCCTGGGCGGCGTCCCGCTGACCACCACCAAGCCGATCAAGGACGACAAGGGCAGCCACCTCGACCTCCCGGCCGGCACGCACAAGCTCAACGGCGAGCAGTCCCTCGGTCTGGTCCGCACCCGCAAGAGCGTCGGCGTCGGCAGCGACCTCGGCCGAATACAGCTCCAGCAGGCCTTCATCAAGGCGCTGATCAAGCAGGTCAAGAGCATCGGGGTGTTCGACAACCCCAAGCGGCTGCTGTCCGTCGCGGACACCGCCACCAAGGCGATCACCACCGACAAGGGCCTCGGCGACGTGAAGTCCCTCATGGGCTTCGCGGCCGGGCTCCAGGGCCTCGGCGCCGAGAACATGCACATGGTCACGCTGCCGGTGATGGACTACCCCAAGGACAAGGACCGCGTCGTCCCGCTGGAGGCGGAGTCCAAGATGGTCTGGGACGCCCTGCGCGGCGACCAGCCGATACCCGCCGAAGCCACCCAGAACTCGGCCAATGACCGCAGCGGCGCGGGCTCGATCGTCCAGTAGGAATACCCGGCGCCCCCCGTCCGTTATGGCTCACGTCCTGAATTTTGACAGGCGGCCCGGTCCTGGCAGACTGGTCCGTCGGCCCCGGTTCACGCAGCGCGCAATTCGGCCCCTGCGACCCGGCGCCCTCCCGATCTAGGAGACACCTTGAAGAGCGACATCCACCCCCAGTACGTCGAGACCCAGGTCAGCTGCACCTGTGGCGCGTCGTTCACCACCCGTAGCACCCTGGCCGAAGGCTCCATCCGCGCCGAGGTCTGCTCCGAGTGCCACCCGTTCTACACGGGCAAGCAGAAGATCCTCGACACCGGTGGCCGCGTGGCCCGCTTCGAGGCCCGCTTCGGCAAGGCTGCCGGCTCGAAGTAGCGAGCCCACGGCGCCGGTCCACGGCCACCCCCGGTCCACTCGGGGGCGGCCGGACCGGCGCCTTTGTCGTCCTGGCCCGTCCGCGGTGCCCAGCCCTTCCGCAGCCCGTTCGTACTTTTCACCCCAGGAGCCCCCGATGTTCGAGGCGGTCGAGGACCTGATCGGCGAGCACGCCGATCTTGAGAAGAAGCTCGCCGACCCGTCGGTCCACTCCGATCAGGCCAACGCGCGCAAGCTCAACAAGCGCTACGCGGAGCTGACCCCGATCGTCGCGACCTACCGGGCGTGGAAGCAGACGGCGGAGGACATCGAGACGGCCAAGGAGTACGCGGCCGACGATCCCGACTTCGCGGCCGAGGTCAAGGAACTGAGCGCCGAGCGCGTCGAGCTGACCGAAAAGCTCCGCCTCCTGCTCGTCCCGCGCGACCCCAGCGACGACAAGGACGTGCTCCTGGAGGTCAAGGCGGGAGCGGGCGGCGACGAGTCGGCCCTCTTCGCCGGCGACCTGCTGCGCATGTACCTGCGCTACGCCGAGCGCGTCGGCTGGAAGACCGAGATCATCGACGCCACCGAGTCCGAGCTGGGCGGCTACAAGGACGTCCAGGTCTCCGTGCGCACCAAGGGCGGCAACGGCGCGACCGAGCCCGGCCAGGGCGTCTGGGCCCGCCTGAAGTACGAGGGCGGCGTGCACCGCGTCCAGCGCGTGCCGGCCACCGAGTCGCAGGGCCGCATCCACACCTCCGCCGCCGGCGTGCTCGTCACCCCGGAGGCCGAGGAGGTCGAGGTCGAGATCAACATGAACGACCTCCGGATCGACGTGTACCGCTCCTCCGGCCCCGGCGGCCAGTCCGTCAACACCACCGACTCCGCCGTGCGCATCACGCACGTGCCGACCGGTGTCGTGGCGTCCTGCCAGAACGAGAAGAGCCAGCTCCAGAACAAGGAGCAGGCCATGCGCATCCTGCGCTCGCGCCTCCTGGCCGCCGCCCAGGAAGCCGCCGAGCAGGAAGCCTCCGACGTGCGCCGCAGCCAGGTGCGCACCGTGGACCGCTCCGAGAAGATCCGCACCTACAACTTCCCGGAAAACCGCATTTCGGACCACCGGACCGGGTTCAAGGCGTACAACTTGGACCAGGTGCTCGACGGCGACCTCGACTCCGTGATCCAGGCCTGCGTCGACACCGACTCCGCCGCCAAGCTCGCCGCCGCGCAGTAGCGGCGGCGCGGTACCCCTTCCGTCCGTCCCGCCCGTACGACAGCAGTCCGGAGGACCAGCGTGCAGCCACAATCTGGGGGGCGACCCCCGGGCCCCCGCAGTCTGCTGCTTGCCGAGGTGGCCCAGGCCACGCAGCGGCTGGCCGCCGCAGGCGTACCCTCGCCGCGCTTCGACGCGGAGGAGCTCGCGGCCTACGTCCACGGCGTCAAGCGGGGGGAACTGCACACGGTCAAGGACGTCGACTTCGACGCCCGCTACTGGGAGACCGTCGCCCGCCGCGAGGCGCGCGAGCCGCTCCAGCACATCACCGGGCGCGCCTTCTTCCGCTACCTGGAGCTCCAGGTCGGCCCGGGCGTCTTCGTCCCGCGCCCGGAGACCGAATCCGTCGTGGACTGGGCCATACAGGCCGTCCGCGCGATGGACGTCGTCGAACCGCTGATCGTGGACCTCTGCACCGGCTCGGGCGCCATCGCCCTCGCCATGGCGCAGGAGGTGCCGCGCTCGCGCGTGCACGCCGTGGAGCTGTCCGAGGACGCCCTGCGGTGGACCCGCAAGAACGCCGAGGGCTCCCGGGTCACCGTCCACCAGGGCAACGCGCTCAGCGCGCTCCCGGAGCTGGACGGCCAGGTCGACCTGGTGATCTCCAACCCGCCGTACATCCCGCTCACCGAGTGGGAGTACGTCGCCCCCGAGGCCCGCGACCACGACCCGGAGATGGCGCTGTTCTCCGGCGAGGACGGCCTCGACACCATCCGCGGCATCGAACGCACCGCCCACCGGCTGCTGCGGCCCGGCGGGATCGTCGTGGTCGAGCACGCCGACACCCAGGGCGGCCAGGTCCCGTGGATCTTCGCCGAGGAGCGGGGCTGGGCCGACGCCGCCGACCACCCCGACCTGAACAACCGGCCGCGCTTCGCCACCGCCCGCAAGGCCATGCCGTGACGAGCGCGTCCCGCCCTGTGCACACCCCCACCACGATCACCCCGCACGAGGAGACCCGCTGATGGCCCGGCGATACGACTGCAACGATGCGACGGACCGTAAGACGGGCCTGCGTGAAGCCGCATCCGCCGTGCGCCGCGGCGAGCTCGTCGTGCTGCCCACGGACACGCTCTACGGGATCGGTGCGGACGCCTTCAGCGCGGAGGCCGTCGGGGACCTGCTGGCCGCCAAGGGCCGGGGCCGCAACATGCCCACGCCGGTGCTGATCGGCTCGCCGAACACCCTGCACGGCCTGGTCACGGACTTCACCGAGCAGGCGTGGGAGCTGGTCGACGCCTTCTGGCCCGGTGCGCTGACCCTCGTCGCCAAGCACCAGCCGTCGCTGGCCTGGGACCTCGGCGAGACGCGTGGCACGGTGGCCGTGCGGATGCCGCTGCACCCCGTCGCGATCGAGCTGCTGACCGAGGTCGGGCCGATGGCCGTGTCCTCGGCCAACCTCACCGGCCACCCGGCGCCGGAGGACTGCGACGCCGCCCGCGAGATGCTCGGCGACTCCGTCTCCGTGTACCTGGACGGCGGGCCCACCCCTGGCATCCAGCCGTCGTCGATCGTCGACGTCACCGGCAAGGTTCCCGTCCTCCTGCGCGAGGGGGCACTCACCGCGGACCAGCTGCGCGAGGTCGTACCCGACCTCGAGGTGGCTCCGTGAGCCCTGAGGGGCGTGGCATAGCAAGGGCCGGAGGGGACGCCTTCCGCATACTCCACGTCAGCACCGGCAACGTCTGCCGCTCGCCGATCACCGAGCGGCTGACGCGGCATGCCCTGAGCCACCGCCTCGGCGGGGCGCCGGCGGGCGGGCTGATCGTCGAGAGCGCCGGTACGTGGGGGCACGAGGGCGCGCCGATGGAGGCGAACGCCGCGGCGGTCCTCGCGGACTTCGGGGCCGACGCGAGCGGGTTCATCGGGCGGGAGCTGCTCGACGAGCACGTCATACGCGCCGATCTGGTGCTGACCGCCACGCGCGACCACCGGGCGCAGGTCATCTCGATGGGGCACTCGGCCGGGCTGCGCACCTTCACGCTCAAGGAGTTCACCCGGCTGGTCCGGGCGATAGACCCGGCGACGCTGCCGCCGCTGGACGACGGGATGGCGGAGCGGGCCCGTGCGCTGGTGCGGGCGGCCGCCGCGCTGCGGGGGTGGCTGCTGGCGCCGTCTCCCGACGCGGACGAGGTGTACGACCCGTACGGTGCGCCGATCACGTTCTTCCGCTCGATCGGCGACGAGATCCAGCAGGCGCTGGACCCGGTCGTCACCGCGCTGACGGGCGTGAACGACCGCCGCTGACGGCGCCGCCGCCCCCTTACGCGGCCCCCGTCCCCCGCGGTGCTCCGCCCCGCGTCTCCCCTCCCCGAACCCCTCTTCGCTTGGCGTGCCCCCGTGCCCGCGGGCGCCCTCAATCGCCGGGCGGGCTGGTGCTGCCTCCGGCGGGCCCTCAAACGCCGGGCGGGCTTGGTTTTGCGCTCGCCATCGCTGCGCAGGCTTGAAGCCGTGAGCTCGCCGAGGTGGGTGGCCGGGTGCGGCCGGTGCTGCCTCCGGCGGGCCCTCAAACGCCGGGCGGGCTGGAAGTCCCCCGAGGGACGGATCGTGCCGGGCAACTTCAGCCTCGCCGGCGTTTGAGGCGCCGCCGGAGGCAAGGGCGGGGGCGACTCGTACGCCGCGCTCGCGGGCACGGTGGGCGCGTCCGGCCTCGCCGCAGGGCAGGGGCCGGTGGCCGGAAGGGGGCCCCGGGGCGGTAGGAAAGGCGGGGTGGCGGGGGCGGGCCTACAGTGGCGGTACCCGGTCCATCCACCGCGTCGGAGCCGCGCCATGAGCGTCATCACCCAGCCGACGGACACCCTGCGCCGCCAGGATCCGCAGATGGCCGACGTCCTCGCCGGAGAGGCGCACCGCCAGGCCCGGAGCCTCCAGCTCATCGCGGCCGAGAACTTCACCTCCACCGCCGTCCTCGCCGCCCTCGGCTCCGCCCTGGCGAACAAGTACGCCGAGGGCTACCCCGGCGCCCGCCACCACGGCGGCTGCGAGTACGCCGACCAGGCCGAACGGGTGGCGACCGAGCGGGCCCGCGCCCTGTTCGGGGCCGAGCACGCGAACGTCCAGCCGCACTCCGGCTCCGCCGCCGTCCTCGCCGCCTACGCCGCGCTGCTGCGCCCCGGCGACACCGTGCTGGCCATGGGGCTCCCGTACGGCGGTCACCTCACCCACGGTTCGCCCGCGAACTTCTCGGGCCGCTGGTTCGACTTCGTCGGGTACGGCGTCGACGCCGAGACCGGCCTGATCGACTACCTCCAGGTGCAGGAGCTGGCGCACGCCCACCGCCCCAAGGCGATCGTGTGTGGCTCGATCTCGTACCCCCGCCACCCCGAGTACTCCGCCTTCCGGGAGATCGCCGACGAGGTCGGTGCCTTCCTCATCGCGGACGCCGCACACCCCATCGGCCTGGTCGCGGGCGGCGCCGCCCCGAGCCCGGTCCCGTACGCCGACATCGTCTGCGCCACCACCCACAAGGTGCTGCGCGGCCCCCGCGGCGGGATGATCCTGTGCGGCGCCGAGTTCGCGGAGCGGATCGACCGCGCGGTCTTCCCCTTCACCCAGGGCGGCGCCCAGATGCACACCATCGCCGCCAAGGCGGTGGCTTTCGGGGAGGCCGCGACCCCGGCCTTCACCACCTACGCCCACCGGGTCGTCGCCAACGCGCGGACCCTGGCCGAGGCCCTGCGCGTGCGCGGCCTCGCGATCACCACCGGCGGCACCGACACCCACATGATCACCGCGGACCCGGACCCCCTCGGCGTCGACGGCCCCACCGCCCGCGGCCGCCTCGCCGCCGCAGGCATGGTGCTCGACACCTGCGCCCTGCCGTACGGGGACCAGCGCGGCCTGCGCTTGGGCACCGCGGCGGTGACCACCCAGGGCATGGGGGAGGCGGAGATGGTCCGTCTCGCCGATCTGTTCGCGGCGGCCCTGACCGGCGCGGACCCCGGCCGCCTGCGGGCGGAGGTCGCCGAACTGGCCCTCGACTTTCCCCCGTACGGGGCGTAACCGGGGCAAGCGGCGGGTAGGGGAACCGGTTCACAGTGCCCTCGCGTCCTCTTCCAGGGGGACATCGCGGCTAATGTGTGGGGCTGAGATGGCCGGCAATACATCTGGGGCAGCCCGTGCGTGAATATCTGCTGACGCTCTGCGTCACGGTGGCGGTGACGTACCTGCTCACCGGGCCGGTACGGAAGTTCGCGATCGCGGCCGGAGCGATGCCGCAGATCCGCGCGCGCGACGTGCACCGCGAGCCCACTCCGCGGCTCGGCGGCATCGCGATGTTCGGCGGACTGTGCGCGGGCCTGCTCGTCGCCGACCACCTGCCGAACCTCAACGGCGTCTTCGAGCGCTCCAACGAACCCCGGGCGCTGCTCTCCGGAGCGGCGCTGATCTGGCTGATCGGCGTCCTCGACGACAAGTTCGAGATCGACGCCCTGATCAAGCTCGGCGCGCAGATGATCTCCGCGGGCGTGATGGTCATGCAGGGCCTGACGATCCTGTGGATCCCGGTCCCCGGCGTCGGCACGGTGTCGCTGACCCAGTGGCAGGGCAACCTGCTGACCGTGGCGCTCGTCGTCATCACCATCAACGCGGTGAACTTCGTGGACGGCCTCGACGGCCTCGCCGCCGGCCTGGTGTGCATCGCCGCCGCGGCGTTCTTCCTCTACGCCTACCGGATCTGGTTCGGGTACGCGATCGAGGCGGCCGCCCCCGCCACCCTGTTCGCCGCGATCCTGATGGGGATGTGCCTCGGCTTCCTGCCGCACAACATGCACCCGGCGCGGATCTTCATGGGCGACTCCGGGTCGATGCTGATCGGCCTCGTGCTGGCCGCGTCCGCCATCTCCATCACCGGTCAGGTGGACCCGGACGCGATGAAGCTGTTCGCCGGCGGTGAGCGCAACGCGGTGCACGCGATGCTCCCGGTCTTCATCCCGCTGCTGCTGCCGCTGACGATCATCGCGATCCCGGTGGCGGACCTGGTGCTCGCCATCGTGCGGCGCACCTGGAACGGCCAGTCCCCCTTCGCGGCCGACCGCGGGCACCTGCACCACCGGCTGCTGGAAGTCGGCCACTCGCACAGCCGGGCCGTTCTGATCATGTACTTCTGGTCGGCGCTGATCGCCTTCGGCGCGGTGGCGTACTCGGTGAACTCCGCTTCGATGTGGATCGTGCTGATGATCGTCGCGCTGAGCGCGGTGGGGCTCGTCCTGCTCCTGCTGCCGCGGTTCACGCCGCGCGCCCCGCGGTGGGCGGAGGGCCTGGTGCCGCCCCGCTACCGGCATTCCGAGCGCGCGGCCGAGGCCGCGGCGGAGGCGGCGGCCCTGGACACCTCCGGCGAAGAGCCGGAGCCGGCCCGGGAAGCGGCGGCGAAGACGGTCGTCGGGGTCTCGGGCGTCAACGGCGCGACCGCCGTAGGCCCTCGTTCGCGGTTCCGGTAACCGGACCGAACGTCCTATACCAGACAGAACCGTTGGCGCGCGTGCACACACGGGCGGGTTAGCTCTCATGTGTGACAGTGAGCACACCACACAGGTAAAGCTCTCATCAAATAGTTTGTGATACCGTTCACTAAACCCGGCGACAGAGCCGAAGGACCGTAGTGCGACGGTCCATTGGCCCGAGGCTCTCTCTCGGACCGGGCTTACGCTCGTCCCGTACGAGTCCCGAAAACCCCCACCACCACGCGGAGCCATGCGCCATGCGGTCTGATGACGCCCGATCCCTTCTGCATACCGCCGTACCCACTGCTGCCGTCGGCGCGATCGCCGCTGTCATCAGCGGTGTCGTCGCGGGCGGCAAGGGTGCGCTCGGTGCTGTCGTCGCCACGCTGGTGGTGATCGTCTTCATGGGCATCGGCGTGCTCGTGCTGCAACGCACGGCGCGATCGTTTCCCTATCTGTTCCAGGCAATGGGTCTGATGCTCTTCACGACCCAGATCCTGTTGCTCTTCGTCTTCGTCGCCGTGTTCAAGGACACGACGCTGTTCCATCCCAAGGCATTCGCGGCAACCATCGTCGCGGCGACCCTCGCTTGGATCGGTGCGCAGGCCCGCGCACACATGAAGGCCAAGATCCTCTACGTCGAGCCCGAAGCCCCCAAGGGTGACAAGGGTGAGAAGCCCGAAAACACGGGGTCCTCGTCGTGAACGGTAGGGGCGGAATAAGTGCTCGTTCGAGATCCTGCTATCGTCCGGTGCCAACTGCGGCATCGCGGGCGCAGACATCTGAGCTGACGCCTGCTCAATCGCGAGGCTCAATGCCTGCAAGCTGCCGCCCCCACATCCGTATGACCAGTCCCGTGCCGAACCGCGGCTGTGCGCCGCGCCGACACAACGAGGTTGCCGTACCTATGCGCCACGCTGAAGGAGCCCGCGGTGAGTGCTGAACAGAACCAGCTCGCCTTTGACTGGAGCTGCCGCATCCTGTCTGACAACGGCTGTGGCTTTCCCGCTCCGGGCCTGAACTCCTTCCTCTTCAAGCCGCTCTTCACGGTCGGCGGGTATGAGTTCAACAAGGTGATGCTGCTTTCGCTGATCACCTCCCTGGTCGTCGTCGCCTTCTTCTGGGCGGCGTTCGGCAAGGCGAAGGTCGTGCCCGGGAAGCTTCAGATGATCGGTGAGGCGGGTTACGACTTCGTTCGCCGCGGCATCGTCTACGAGACGCTCGGCAAGCGTGAGGGCGAGAAGTACGTCCCCCTCATGGTCTCGCTGTTCTTCTTCATCTGGATCATGAACATCTGGTCCGTGATTCCGCTCGCACAGTTCCCGGTGTCGTCGGTCATCGCCTTCCCGATGGTCCTCGCGGCCATCGTGTACGTCGTCTGGGTCTCGCTGACCTTCAAGAAGCACGGCTTCGTCGGCTTCTGGAAGAACGTCACCGGCTACGACAAGTCGCTCGGCGCGGTCCTGCCCCTCGTGATGGTCATCGAGTTCTTCTCGAACCTCCTGGTGCGGCCGTTCACCCACGCCGTCCGACTGTTCGCGAACATGTTCGCGGGCCACCTGATGCTGGTCATGTTCACGGTCGCCTCCTGGTACCTGATGGGCAGCTTCATGATTCCGGCTGCCGGAGTCTCCTTCGTCATGACCATCGTCATGATCCTCTTTGAGCTTTTCGTGCAGGCCGTCCAGGCGTACGTCTTCGTACTGCTGGCCTGCTCGTACATTCAGGGTGCTCTCGCCGAGCACCACTGAGGCAATCCCGCCCCCGCATCACCCAAAGTCGCCCGATGGCCAACCCCCATCGGTCCGTGAAAGAGAAGGAAGAACCGGCATGTCCGCTCTCCAGAACCTTGCTGCTGAAGCTGGTGTCCACGGCTCCGTCGGCTCCATCGGCTACGGCCTGGCGGCCATCGGCCCCGGCGTCGGCGTCGGCATCATCTTCGGTAACGGCACGCAGGCTCTCGCCCGTCAGCCCGAGGCTGCCGGCCTGATCCGCGCCAACCAGATCCTCGGCTTCGCCTTCTGTGAGGCGCTCGCCCTCATCGGCATCGTTATGCCGTTCGTGTTCGGTAAGTAATCACTTCTTACTGACCACTGTCGACGAAAGGCACTGATGTGATCGCCAACCTGGTTCAGCTGGCGGCCGAGGAAGAGCAGAACCCGCTCGTTCCCGCGGGCCCCGAGCTGCTGATCGGCGCCCTCGCCTTCGCCATCGTCTTCTTCTTCTTCTTGAAGAAGCTCCTCCCGAGCATCAACAAGGTTCTGGAAGAGCGCCGCGAGGCGATCGAGGGCGGTATCGAGAAGGCTGAGGCTGCTCAGACCGAGGCCCAGAGCGTGCTGGAGCAGTACAAGGCCCAGCTCGCCGAAGCCCGGCACGAGGCCGCGCGTCTGCGCCAGGACGCGCTGGAGCAGGGCACTGCGCTCAAGGAAGAGCTCCGTGCCGAGGGCCAGCGGCAGCGTGAGGAGATCATCGCTGCCGGTCACGCCCAGATCGAGGCCGACCGCAAGGCCGCGTCTCACGCGCTGCGCCAGGACGTGGGCAAGCTCGCCACCGACCTGGCCGGCAAGCTCGTCGGCGAGTCCCTTGAGGACCACGCCCGGCAGAGCCGCACCATCGACCGTTTCCTCGGCGAGCTCGAGGAGAAGGCTGCTTCGACTGGGGCCGCCCGATGAACGGAGCGAGCCGCGAGGCACTGGCCGCCGCACGCGAGCGTCTCGACGCGCTGACGGACAACACGTCCGTCGACGCGGCGAAGCTCGCCGGTGAGCTGGCTGCCGTCACCGCGCTGCTCGACCGTGAGGTCTCGCTGCGTCGGGTCGTCACGGACCCGGCGCAGTCCGGCGAGGCCAAGGCCGAGCTGGCCGGCCGTCTGCTGAACGGCCAGGTCGGTGGGGAAGCCCTCGACCTGGTGTCCGGCATGGTCCGGTCGCGCTGGTCGCGGTCGCGCGACCTGGTGGACGCACTGGAAGAGCTGGCGGACACCGCCGACCTCACCGGTGCGCAGCAGGCCGGCGCGCTCGACGATGTCGAGGACGAGCTGTTCCGCTTCGGCCGGATCGTCGGTTCGAGCACCGAACTGCGCGCCGCGCTGACCGACCGCGCGGCCTCCGGGTCCGCCAAGGGCGCGCTGCTCAGCAGCCTGCTCGGCGGCAAGGCCCACCCGGTCAGCGAGCGTCTCGTCGCGCGCCTCGTCACGCACCCGCGTGGCCGCAGCCTGGAAGCGGGACTGGAGTCCCTCTCCAAGCTCGCGGCGGAGCGCCGCAACCGCATGGTCGCCACGGTGACCACCGCGGTTCCGCTCAGCGACGCGCAGAAGCAGCGTCTCGGCGCTGTCCTGGCCACGCTGTACGGCCGCCAGATGCACCTGAACCTCGACGTGGACCCCACGGTCCTCGGCGGGATCGTGGTGCGGGTCGGCGACGAGGTCATCGACGGCACCATCGCGGAACGCCTCAGCGAGGCGTCCCGCCGCATGGCCGGCTGACCGGCCACTTACACACACGACGCATTTCCAGCGGCCCGGTTGGGCCGTGCAGAACTTGCAGAAGATTCCTGGGGGTCGCCCCCAGACCCCTAAGAAGCTTCAGGCCCAACAAGGAGAGCAGGGAACCCAGATGGCGGAGCTCACGATCCGGCCGGAGGAGATCCGGGACGCACTGGAGAACTTCGTCCAGTCGTACCAGCCGGACGCGGCCTCGCGCGAGGAGGTCGGAACGGTCAGCGTTGCCGGCGACGGCATCGCGAAGGTGGAGGGCCTGCCCTCCGCCATGGCGAACGAACTGCTGAAGTTCGAGGACGGAACCCTCGGTCTCGCCCTCAACCTCGACGAGCGCGAGATCGGTGCGGTCGTCCTCGGTGAGTTCAGCGGTATCGAGGAGGGCCAGTCGGTGCAGCGCACCGGCGAGGTGCTCTCCGTCGGCGTCGGCGAGGGTTACCTCGGCCGCGTTGTCGACCCGCTCGGCAACCCGATCGACGGTCTCGGCGAGATCGCCACCGAGGGCCGCCGCGCCCTCGAGCTGCAGGCCCCCGGCGTCATGGTCCGCAAGTCGGTCCACGAGCCGATGCAGACCGGCTACAAGGCCATCGACGCGATGGTGCCGATCGGCCGCGGCCAGCGTCAGCTGGTCATCGGCGACCGTCAGACGGGTAAGACCGCTCTGGCCGTCGACACGATCATCAACCAGCGCGACAACTGGCGCTCGGGCGACGTGAACAAGCAGGTCCGCTGCATCTACGTCGCCATCGGCCAGAAGGGCTCGACCATCGCGTCCGTTCGCGGCGCCCTGGAAGAGGCCGGCGCGCTCGAGTACACGACGATCGTCGCCGCCCCGGCGTCCGACCCGGCCGGCTTCAAGTACCTGGCGCCGTACACCGGTTCCGCCATCGGCCAGCACTGGATGTACGCCGGCAAGCACGTCCTGATCATCTTCGACGACCTGTCGAAGCAGGCCGACGCCTACCGCGCCGTGTCGCTGCTGCTGCGCCGCCCGCCGGGCCGCGAGGCCTACCCGGGTGACGTCTTCTACTTGCACTCGCGTCTGCTGGAGCGCTGCGCGAAGCTCTCCGACGACATGGGCGCCGGTTCGATGACCGGCCTGCCGATCGTCGAGACCAAGGCGAACGACGTGTCGGCGTTCATCCCGACCAACGTCATCTCCATCACCGACGGCCAGTGCTTCCTGGAGTCCGACCTGTTCAACGCGGGCCAGCGCCCGGCGCTGAACGTCGGTATCTCGGTCTCCCGCGTCGGTGGCTCGGCCCAGCACAAGGCCATGCGCCAGGTGTCCGGCCGACTGCGCCTGGACCTGGCCCAGTACCGCGAGCTGGAGGCGTTCGCCGCCTTCGGTTCCGACCTGGACGCCGCGTCGAAGGCCTCGCTGGAGCGCGGCAAGCGTCTGGTCGAGCTGCTGAAGCAGGGCCAGTACCAGCCGATGCCCGTCGAGGAGCAGGTCGTCTCCGTCTGGGCCGGCACCACCGGCAAGATGGACGACGTCCCGGTCAACGACATCCGTCGCTTCGAGTCGGAGCTGCTGGAGCACCTGCGCCGCGAGCGCAAGGACCTCCTCACCTCCATCGCCGAGGGCGCCAAGATGTCGGACGACACCATCACCTCGATTGGTGACGCCATCGCCAACTTCAAGCGGCAGTTCGAGACCTCGGACGGCAAGCTGCTGGGCGAGGACGCACCGGCCGTCAACGTCTCCAAGTGACGACGGAAGGGACCTGACTCATGGGAGCGCAGCTCCGGGTCTACAAGCGTCGCATCCGTGCCGTCACGGCGACCAAGAAGATCACCAAGGCGATGGAGATGATCGCCGCCTCGCGCATCGTCAAGGCGCAGCGCAAGGTGGCGGCGTCGATGCCGTACGCGACCGAGCTCACCCGTGCGGTGACCGCGGTGGCGACCGGCTCGAACACCAAGCACGCCCTGACGACCGAGGTCGAGGCGCCGACCCGCGCCGCGATCGTGCTCATCACGAGCGACCGCGGTCTGGCCGGCGGCTACTCCTCCAACGCGCTCAAGCAGGCGGAGCGGCTCACCGAGCGGCTCCGCGGCGAGGGCAAGGAGGTCGACACGTACATCGTCGGCCGTAAGGGTGTCGCCTACTTCGGCTTCCGCGAGCGCAAGGTCGCGGAGTCGTGGACCGGCTTCACCGACAGCCCGGCCTACGCCGACGCCAAGCGCGTCGCGGCGCCGCTGATCGAGGCCATCCAGACGGACACGGCCGAGGGCGGCGTCGACGAGCTGCACATCGTCTACACGGAATTCGTGTCGATGATGACGCAGAACGCGGTGGACGGCCGGATGCTGCCGCTCAGCCTCGACAAGGCTCCGGACGAGGACGGTGCGAAGGGCGAGATCCTTCCGCTGTTCGACTTCGAGCCGTCGGCGGAGGACGTCCTCGACGCCCTGCTGCCGCGCTACGTCGAGAGCCGCATCTACAACGCACTGCTGCAGTCGGCCGCTTCCGAGCACGCCGCCCGCCGCCGCGCGATGAAGTCGGCGACCGACAACGCCGGAGACCTCATCAAGAGCCTCTCCCGGCTTGCCAACGCGGCCCGCCAGGCCGAAATCACCCAGGAAATCAGCGAGATCGTCGGTGGCGCGAGCGCCATGGCTGACGCGACCGCGGGGAGTGACAAGTAATGACGACCACTGTTGAGACGGCCGCCGCCACGGGCCGCGTCGCCCGGGTCATCGGCCCGGTCGTCGACGTGGAGTTCCCCGTCGACGCCATGCCCGAGATCTACAACGCCCTCAAGGTCCAGGTCGCCGACCCGGCCGAGGACGGCAAGCTCAAGACGCTGACCCTGGAAGTCGCCCAGCACCTGGGCGACGGCGTGGTCCGCACCATCTCCATGCAGCCCACCGACGGCCTGGTCCGCCGGGCGCCGGTGACCGACACGGGCGAGGGCATCACCGTCCCCGTCGGTGACTTCACCAAGGGCAAGGTGTTCAACACCCTCGGTGAGGTGCTGAACTACCCGGAGGAGAACGCCAACGTCACCGAGCGCTGGCCGATCCACCGCAAGGCGCCCCGCTTCGACGAGCTCGAGTCGAAGACGGAGATGTTCGAGACCGGCGTCAAGGTCATCGACCTCCTCACCCCGTACGTCAAGGGTGGAAAGATCGGTCTGTTCGGTGGTGCCGGTGTCGGCAAGACCGTTCTGATCCAGGAAATGATCTACCGCGTCGCCAACAACCACGACGGTGTGTCGGTCTTCGCGGGCGTCGGTGAGCGTACCCGTGAGGGCAACGACCTCATCGAGGAAATGGCCGACTCCGGCGTCATCGACAAGACGGCGCTCGTCTTCGGCCAGATGGACGAGCCCCCGGGCACCCGTCTGCGCGTCGCCCTGGCCGGTCTGACCATGGCGGAGTACTTCCGCGATGTGCAGAAGCAGGACGTGCTCTTCTTCATCGACAACATCTTCCGTTACACCCAGGCCGGTTCGGAGGTGTCGACCCTTCTCGGTCGCATGCCGTCCGCCGTGGGTTACCAGCCGAACCTGGCTGACGAGATGGGTCTGCTGCAGGAGCGCATCACCTCGACCCGCGGTCACTCGATCACCTCGATGCAGGCGATCTACGTCCCCGCGGACGACCTGACCGACCCGGCTCCGGCCACCACCTTCGCCCACCTCGACGCGACGACGGTGCTTTCCCGTCCGATCTCCGAGAAGGGCATCTACCCGGCCGTGGACCCGCTGGACTCGACGTCCCGCATCCTCGACCCGCGGTACATCGCGGCGGACCACTACGCCACGGCGATGCGCGTCAAGGGGATCCTGCAGAAGTACAAGGACCTCCAGGACATCATCGCGATCCTCGGTATCGACGAGCTGGGCGAGGAGGACAAGCTCGTTGTCCACCGTGCCCGTCGCGTCGAGCGCTTCCTGTCGCAGAACACCCACGTCGCCAAGCAGTTCACCGGCGTGGACGGTTCGGACGTTCCGCTCGACGAGTCGATCGTCGCCTTCAACGCGATCTGCGACGGCGACTACGACCACTTCCCCGAGCAGGCGTTCTTCCTGTGCGGTGGCATCGAGGACCTGAAGGCCAACGCCAAGGAGCTGGGCGTCTCCTGAGGCCGGGCTCCTCGGAGCACAGCTGATCGACGGAGAGGGGCGGGTGTGTCCCGTCCCTCTCCTCACGCCCATTAGAATTTGACCCAACACCCGGCTTTCCCGCCGGGTGGTGACCCGAGGAGCCACCTTGGCTGCTGAGCTGCACGTCGAGCTGGTCGCGGCGGACCGTAGTGTCTGGTCCGGCGAGGCCACCCTGGTCGTTGCCCGCACCACGTCCGGCGACATCGGCGTCATGCCCGGTCACCAGCCGCTTCTCGGTGTGCTGGAATCGGGCCCGGTGACCATCCGCACCAGCGACGGCAACACCGTCGTCGCCGCTGTGCACGGCGGTTTCATCTCGTTCGCGGACAACAAGCTGTCCCTGCTGGCCGAGATCGCCGAGCTGGCCGACGAGATCGACGTCGAGCGTGCGGAGCGGGCACTGGAGCGCGCGAAGTCGGAGGCCGACAACGCCTCCGAGCGTCGCGCCGATGTCCGGCTGCGCGCGGTGACGGGGCACTGACCCCGGTATCGCAAGAGTGTGTGCCCTCAGCCGCGGCCCGTTCCGGAATTTCCGGGACCGGGTCGCGGCTGAGGCGATGCGGGTCCGTTTTTGGTTTTCCGAATTCGATGAGCGAGGAGGTCGGTGAAGATGCTCCTCGCTCTGCTTGTGAGCGGCCTGGTCGTAGCCCTGGTGGTGATCGGGCTCTTTGTCTTCGGGCTCCGCCGGCGGCTCATCCAGCGGTCCGGCGGTACGTTCGACTGCAGCGTGCGCTGGGGCGTGTCCGACGCCCCCGACGTCTCCGGCAAAGGCTGGGTGTACGGGGTCGCGCGCTACGGCGGTGACCGGATCGAGTGGTTCCGCGTGTTCTCGTACTCCCCCCGGCCGCGCCGGGTGCTGGAGCGTTCCGCGATCGAGGTGCTGTCCCGCCGCGCCCCGGAGGGCGAGGAGGAGCTGGCCCTGCTCTCCGACGCGATCGTGCTCGGCACCCGCCACCGCGGGGACCGGCTGGAGCTGGCGATGAGCGAGGACGCCCTCACCGGTTTCCTGGCCTGGCTGGAGGCGGCGCCTCCCGGCCAGCGGGTGAACGTCGCGTAGGGGAGCCCCTGCGCAAGGCGAAGCCGGGTGACGGGGGGCGGACCCCGGCACCCGGCTTCGCCGGTTCTGGTGCGGGCCCGCTGCTGCGGGCCCGGTCACTTGCGGGCCGTTACCTCAGGCCGCTGTCGATCGCGGTGAGCAGTTCACCGTTGCTGGTGTCGCCGCTGAACTCCCAGAAGAAGGCGCCGCGCAGGCCCTGGTTCTTCACGTAGCCCATCTTCCCGGCGATGGTGGCCGGGGTGTCGTAGCTCCACCAGTTGCTGCCGCACTTGGCGTAGGCGGTGCCGGCGACGGTGCCGGTGGTGGGGCAGCTGTTCTTGAGGATCTTGTAGTCCTCGATGCCCTGCTCGTAGGCGCCGGGCGCCGGACCGGTGGCGGCGCCGCCGGGGGCGTCCTGGGTGACGCCGGTCCAGCCGCGGCCGTAGAAGCCGATGCCGAGGTTGAGCTTGTTGGCCGCGATGCCCTTGGACTTGTACTTCTGGATCGCGGCGTCGCTGTTGAAGCCGGCGATCGGGATGCCGTTGTACGAGGTCAGCGGGGAGTGCGGGGCGGTCGGGCCCTTGGCGTCCCAGCCGCCGAAGAAGTCGTAGGTCATGACGTTGTACCAGTCGACGTACGGGGCGGCCGCGCCGTAGTCGGCGAGGTCGACCTTGCCGCCGGCCGAGCCGTCGGCGCTGACGGCGGCGGTGACCAGGTTGTTCGCGCCGAACTTGGCGCGCAGCGCGGACAGCAGGTTCTTCAGCGAGGCGGCCCCGCTGGTGTCGCAGGACAGGCCGCAGGCGTTCGGGTACTCCCAGTCGATGTCGATGCCGTCGAAGACGTCGGCCCAGCGCGGGTCCTCGACCAGGCTGTAGCAGGAGTCGGCGAAGGCGGTCGGGTTGGCGGCGGCCTGGCCGAAGCCGCCGGACCAGGTCCAGCCGCCGAAGGACCAGAGGACCTTGATGTTCGGGTACTTCTTCTTCAGCTCGCGCAGCTGGTTGAAGTTGCCCGCGACGGGCTGGTCCCAGGTGTCGGCGACGCCGGAGACGCTGCTCGCGGCGTCGTAGGTCTTCTGGTAGTCGGCGTAGGCGTCACCGATCTGGCACTTGCCGCCGGTGACGTTGCCGAAGGCGTAGTTGATGTGGGTCAGCTTGCTCGCCGAACCCGAGGTGACGATGTTCTTCACGTGGTAGTTGCGCTGGTAGACGCCCCAGTTCGTGAAGTAGCCGAGCTGCACCTTGGAGCCCGGGCCGGGACCGGGGCCGGGCCCCGGGTCGCCGCCGGTGGTGGTGACCGTGACCGTGCCCGAGGAGGGGCCGCTCTGGTCGGCCGTGTCGCGGGCCGTGACGCTGTACCCGTACGTGGTGCCCTTGGTCAGGCCCGTGTCGGTGTAGCTGGTGCCGGTCACGGTCGCGATCTTGGCGGAGCCGCGGTAGACGTCGTAGTTCTTGACGCCCTTGTCGTCGGTGGCCGGGGTCCAGCTCAGGCTGACCGAGGTGTCGCCCACCGCGCCGGCCGTGGGGGTGCCGGGAGCGGTGGGGGGAGCGTCGGCCGGGGGCGTGGTGCCGCCGTCACAGGAGCCACCGTTGATCTTGCAGCCGCTGGGTGCGCCGGCGCCCGAGCCGTTGAAGCCGAAGCTGACGCTGGCGCCCGGGGCGAGGGTGCCGTTCCAGCCGACGTTCTTGCCGGTCCAGTGGGTGCCCGAGCTGGTGACGGTGGCGTCCCAGGCCGAGGTGACCGTGGTGCCGGCGGGGTAGTCCCACTCGACGGTCCAGCTGCTGAGGGTGGTGGTGCCGGTGTTCTTCACCGTCCACTTGCCCTCGAAGCCGCCGCCCCAGTCGGAGACCTTGGTGTAGGACGCCGTCGCGGAGGTCGCCGCCTGGGCCGTGCCCGCGAGTCCGACCAGCCCGGCGAGGGGCAGGGCGAAGGCGGCCACGGTCGCGGCGAACCTGCGCAGCAGCCGGTGGCGGGGTGGGGGTGCCGGTCGTGACGCATGTGCTGTGCTCAAGGGTGCTCCTCCGAAGGTCCGCCGGAGTCGCTGGCGTCGACTCCCGGCATGGGGGTGGGACCTGCGCCGCCCGTGAGCACGCGTTGTCATGCACGCTCACCACAGTTGCGGTGAGATTAGAAAGGTCTGGACCAACCGTCAAGAGGTCCAGACCTCCGCTCCGGCTCCGCACAAGAATTCAGTGCACCAGGCCCAACTCCTGTGCCAGCACTGCTGCTTGGACCCGGCTGCGCAGTTCCAGCTTGCCCAGCAGCCTGCTGACGTGGGTCTTCACCGTGGCCTCCGCCATCTCCAGCCGGACCGCGATCTCCGCGTTCGAGAGCCCGCCGCCCAGGCAGCCGAGCACCTCCCGCTCCCGCCGGGTCAGCGACTCCAGCGCCGCGGCCGTCTCCGGCGGGACCGGCGGGCGCCGGTCCGCCGGAGCGGCGAACTCCGCGATCAGCCGCCGGGTCACGGCGGGGGCGATCAGCCCCTCGCCGCGCGCGACCGTCCGGACCGCCTCGACGAGTTCCCGGGCCTCCGTGTCCTTCAGCAGGAACCCCGCCGCGCCCGCGCGCAGCGCCCCGAAGACGTACTCGTCCAGGTCGAAGGTGGTCAGGACGAGGACGTCCGCCAGCCCCTCGGCGACCACCTGCCGGGTCGCCGAGACCCCGTCCAGGCGCGGCATCTGCACGTCCATCAGCACCACGTCCGGCCGCAGCTCCCGGGCCAGGCGCACCGCCTCCAGCCCGTCACCGGCCTCGCCCGCCACCTCGATGCCGTCCGCGCTGCGCAGGATCAGCACCAGCCCGGCGCGCACCGCGGCCTGGTCCTCGGCCACCAGGACCCGTACGGGGCGCGCCCCGGGGCCCGTCGTCGTTCCGCTCGTCGTCATTCGGCCACCCTCTCCTCGGCGGGCAGGACCGCCCGCACCCGCCATGTCGCGGCGCCCGGCCGGCCCGCTCCCGCAGCCCCCGCCCCGGCCGCCCCGGCCGAGAAGCTGCCGCCCAGCAGCTCCGCCCGCTCGCGCATCCCCACCAGCCCGGCGCCCGACCCCGGCGCGCGCGGCCCGGCGGCCCGGCCGCCGTACGGGGAGTCCACGTCCACGCGCAGCAGTCCGCCCGAGCGGGCGACCCGGACCGTGACCGTGCCGGGGGAGGCGTGCTTGACCGCGTTCGTCAGGGACTCCTGGACGATCCGGTACGCCGCCAGCTCCACCGGAGCGGGCAGCGCCGGGGCCGGTTCCCCGCGGGGCGCCCGGTCGTCGTGCAGCACGAAGGCGAGCCCGCTCGCCGCGCCGTTCGTACAGGCCTGCTCCACCAAGGTCCCCAGCGCGTCCAGCGACGGCACCGCCGCCACCTCCCCCGCCGCGCCCGCGTCCCGCAGCAGGCCGATCAGCCGGCGCATTTCGGCCAGCCCCTGGACGCTGTTCTCCCGGATCACCCCGAGCGCCTCGCGGCTGGTCGCGGGGGAGTCGATGGAGAGCGCGGCGGTGGAGTGGATGGCGATCGCCGACAGGTGATTGGCGACCATGTCGTGCAGCTCGCGGGCCATCCGCGCGCGCTCGGCGGCCACCGCCTGGCTCCGGTCCATCTCGGCCAGCAGCGCCGTCTGCTCGGCGCGCAGCCGCGCCGCCACCGCGGCCTCGCGGTGATTGCGCAGGGTGGCCCCGGTCAGGGCCGGCGCGAAGCAGACGATGCCGGTGAGCGCGCCGACGAGCAGGCCCTGCGGGGTGCGCAGCCAGGCCACGGCGGTGATCGTGACGACCACGGTGACCAGGCCGGTCGTGACCGGAAGCCACCGGGCCATGGCGGGCTTGCCGTAGACCACGGCGGCGTACATCAGGTCCGTGAAGATCAGCACGGTGACCAGGGAGCCCACCGTGAACTGGTCGGCGACGATCCCGACCGTGCCCACCGCGAGGGTCACCCGCGGCGCGGAGCGGCGCAGCGGTTCCATCGCGCCGAGGCACACCAGCGGGACCAGCGCGGCCCACGGGGGCAGCACGTGCCGGGTCGCGTTGCTGTGCACGCCGAGGGCCCACAGCAGGACGCCCACGAGGACGCTGACCACGCCGAGCAGGACGTCGTCGCGGTGCGGGCGCGGGATCCGCGGGGTCACGGCGTCCTCCGGAGGGACGGCGTCCTCCGGAGGGGCGGCCGGCCGACGGGAGGTCAGCGCTCGCCGCCCGGCACCCACAGCACGTCCCCGACCTCCTTGTTGGCCGTGCGCGCCAGGATGAACAGGAGGTCCGAGAGCCGGTTGAGGTAGGTGGCGGTGAGCGGGTTCATCGACTCGCCGTGCACCTCCAGCGCCGCCCAGGTGGAGCGCTCGGCGCGCCGGACCACCGTGCACGCCTGGTGCAGCAGGGCCGCCCCGGGGGCCCCGCCGGGCAGGATGAAGCTGCGCAGCTTCTCCAGCCGCTCGTTGAAGGCGTCGCAGTCCGCCTCCAGCTTGTCGATGTAGAACTGCTCCACGCGCAGCGGCGGGTACTGGGGGTCCTCCACCACCGGGGTGCACAGGTCGGCGCCCACGTCGAACAGGTCGTTCTGCACCCGGACCAGTACCTTGACGACGTCCTCGGCGAGCGCGCCGAGCGCGATCGCCGCCCCGATGGCCGCGTTGGCCTCGTTGGCGTCGGCGTACGCGGAGATCCGCAGGTCGGTCTTGGCCGTACGGCTCATGTCGCCGAGGGCGGTCGTGCCCTGGTCGCCGGTACGGGTGTAGATGCGCGTGAGGTTCACCATGCGGTCAGCCTAGTTCGCGTCAACTGCGGCCCCTCGCCGCAGTGCTGGGCCGTACCGGTGTGATGTCCGTCATCTGAGACGTGACGCGTGTTACTTCCCGGTCATCGGACCCGTCCCGGACGCTACTCTCCGCCGGAGAGGACTAGAGACCGGGCCGAGACCGGGCCGTCTGGAAGAACGTGGGGTGTGAAGTGGCTGGGAAGCTCGCCGTCATCGGTGCCGGACTCATGGGTTCGGGGATCGCGCAGGTCTCCGCACAGGCGGGCTGGGACGTCGTCCTGCGCGACGTCACGGACGCCGCGCTGACCCGCGGCACCGACGGCATCAAGGCCTCGTACGACCGGTTCGTCGCCAAGGGCAAGCTGAGCGCCGAGGACGCCGAGGCCGCGCTGGCGCGCATCACCACGAGCACCGACCTCGACGCGGTCGCCGACGCCGACATCGTCGTCGAGGCCGTCTTCGAGAAGCTCGAGGTCAAGCACGAGATCTTCCGCGCCCTCGACAAGCTCGTGCGCGAGGACGCCATCCTCGCCTCCAACACCTCCGCCATCCCGATCACCAAGATCGCGGCCGTGACGGAGCGTCCGGAGCGGGTCGTCGGCGCGCACTTCTTCTCGCCCGTCCCGATGATGCAGCTGTGCGAGCTGGTGCGCGGCTACAAGACGAGCGACGAGACCCTCGCCACCACCCGCGCCTTCGCCGAGTCCGTCGGCAAGACCTGCATCGTCGTCAACCGCGACGTCGCCGGGTTCGTGACGACCCGTCTGATCTCGGCGCTCGTCGTCGAGGCCGCGAAGCTGTACGAATCGGGCGTCGCCTCCGCCGAGGACATCGACATCGCCTGCAAGCTGGGCTTCGGGCACGCCATGGGCCCGCTGGCCACGGCCGACCTGACGGGTGTGGACATCCTGCTCCACGCCACCAGCAACATCTACACGGAGTCCCAGGACGAGAAGTTCGCGCCGCCGGAGCTGATGCGCCGGATGGTGGACGCCGGTGACATCGGCCGCAAGAGCGGGCAGGGCTTCTACAAGCACTGAGCACGAGCAGGGGCGACACCGTTCGAATGCCCTCACCCGACAGGGTGAATTAGGTATCGGTTCGCTCACGGTCGGCAACTTCCCTGCCCCCCGGGCAGTCAGTTGCAGTGAGAGTTGCCGACCACGGCCCCCATCGGAGACGGCCCGTCGGGCACGGCTCCTCGGACACGGCCATCGGACCACGCACACGCCGCACTGCCGGGAGCACACATGCACATCAGGGGCGACCACGCCGAACTCGCAGTCGGGGGCCGCCTCGACGTGCGCAGCGCGGCGGACGCCCGTACGGCCTTCCACACCGCGCTCGACGACGGCGTCGGAGACCTCGTGCTCGACCTGACGGGGCTCGACTCCTGGGACGCGACCGGACTGGGCGTCATCATGGGCGCGCACCGGCGGGCCGGGCGGACGGGGCGCCGTCTCGTACTGCGCGGGGTTCCGCCGCAGATGCAGCGGTTGCTCGTGGCCACGCGGCTGCACCGGATCCTCGCGATCGAGGGCGGACTGGAAGCGGAATCGCTTCCTCGGGTGTGACGTCCGGGGGTGGCCGAAAGGCGACGCTTTCCGGGCCCCCGCGGCGCCGTACGGCAGGGACGTCGGCGGACGAATCGTGACGCTCCGGGCGCCCGGGCACCCCTGAGGTTCCGGGACGGGCCGAGAACGTCTAGGGTTCGGGCGAAACCGGACCAGTAGCGGCAGCGGCGTGTGCGAAGGCCGGGCGGGACGACGGCGCACGACGCGATCGGGAGACATGGTCATGGACACTGTGGACGAGGGCTCCGGCCTCCTGGATGCGGCCGCCTCCTCCTCCGCCACCGGGCCCGCGCGGGTGGTCCGGCTCGCGGTCGGCGACTACGTGCTGACGGTCAATCCCGTCGACGGGAGCGAGATCGAGACCCGGCGGGGCGACGAACCGGAGGGCGAAGCTCCGGCCCGCCGCGACGCGGCCTCCCGCGCCGCCCTGGACGCCGCCGGACGGCCTCCCGCCCCTCCCGGCGCCCCCAAGACCGCCCCGGCCCCGCTGGAGCGCGACGAGGAGCGCGAGCGGCTCGTCCGGCTCCTCGGACGAGGGCGTTCCGTCCGGCTCACCGGCCCCGCCGGATCCGGTCGCACCACCCTCCTCGACGCCGTCGCCGGAGACTGCGCGGACCTCGCGCCCGACGGGGTCGTGCGGCTCTGCGGACACCGGCAGACCCCCACCGAGCTGCTGTACGCGCTGTACTCCGTGGTGTACGCCCCCTCGGACGGCTTCCCCGAACGGCCCGCGCGCCCCGAACTCCTGCGGTGGGTCGGACAGATCGGCGCCGTAGTCCTCCTCGACGACCTCGACTTCGGCGGCGCCGCGCTGGAAGAGCTGCTGCGCGCCACGCCCGAATGCGCCTGGCTGCTGGCCGCGACCCCGGACACCCCGGCCCCCTCCGACCGCTCCCACCTGGAAGAGGTCTTCCTCGGCGGGCTCGGCCGGGCCGCGTGCGTGGAACTGCTCGAACGCGCCGTCGGCCGGCCGCTGACCGAGCTGGAGAGCGCCTGGGCGGGGGACCTGCGCTTCGCCTCCGAGGGGCTCGCGCTGCGCTTCGTCCAGGCCGGCGGGCTGCTGCGGCAGCGCGATGAACTGAACCGGAGCGCCGAGGACGCCGACGGGGACGAGCCCGGCGTCTTCGAGGGCCCCCCGCGCAAGGCCGCACCGGTCCCGCTGCCGACCCTCGCCGAGGGCGCCGCCCCGGCGGAACTGCTGGCCTCGCGGGTCAGCGAGTCGGCGCGGGCCGCGCTGCGCTTCGCCTGCGCCCTGGACGAGGAGATGCCGCACCCCGCGCACCTGCCCGCGCTGGTGGGGGACACCCACGCGGACGCGGCGGTCGCGGAGCTGCTGGCCTGCGGGCTGCTGACCGCTTCGGGGAGCCGCTACCGGCTGGCCCCCGGGGTCGCCCGCCAGCTCGCCGCATCCGGGTTCGTCCCCTCCGGCGAGGCGCTGACGGCGGCCCGGCACTACGCCTGGTGGACCGGGCACACGTCGGTCACGCCGGAGCGGGTGGCCGCCGAGGGGGACGCGGTGCTCGCGGCCCTGGCGGGCGCCGACGTGGTGGCGGCGGTCCTGCTGGCCCGTACGGCCGCACCCGCCTTCGCCGCCTCACTGCACTGGGGAGCCTGGGAGCGCGTGCTACGGGCCGGGGCCGAGGCCGCCCGCACGGCGGGGGAGGTCGCGGAACAGGCGTACTTCCACCACGAACTCGGCGTCCTGGCCCTGTGCGGCGACCGGCTGGACCGGGCCCGCGCCGAACTGGAGACCTCCAACGGCCTGCGCGGCGCGCTCGCCGACAAGCGCGGCACGGTGGCGGGCCGCAGGGCCCTCGCCCTGGTCACGGACCGGGAGGCGGCGGGCCCGCGGCTCTCGCCCCCGCTGCGCCTGGAACCGCCCGCTCCCGCGGGGGCCGAGGCGCAGACCGAGGCGTTCCCGCTGGTGCGCGTCGCACCGGTGCCCGCGGTGCCCCCGGCGGCGGCCTTCGCGGAGACCTTCCCGCTGGACGCGAAGCCGGTGCCCGCACCCGTGACCGTACGCGTGCCGCTGACCCGGCCCGTGCGGCCCGCGACCCCGCAGTGGCACCGCCGTCCGGCGGCCCTGGCGGCGGGCGGCGTCCTCGCGGTGCTGGCGCTGGGCACGGTGGTGAGCTTCGCGATCTCCTCGGGGGAGGCGCCGGCTCCCCGGCACCCCGGTTCCGCGACCCCCTCGTCCTCCGCGCCGGACACCAGCGGGAACGATCCTGCACCGGCTCCCGCTCCCGCCGATCCCGCGGCTTCCCCGTCCACCTCCGGTTCGGCCGACGCGCCGCCCGCCCCCGGCGGTTCGCCGCAGGGAGCCTCCGGCTCGCCGTCGGCCCCCGCCCCCGGGAACGGGGCCTCGCGCCGCCCGGTGTCGAAGCCCCCGTCGGCACCGGCTTCGAGTAGGCCGACCCCGTCCGCCACCGCGTCGAACTCCGGGTCTCCTACGCCACCGGCCTCGACGTCGCCCACCCCGTCCGCCTCCACGTCGCCCCCCGCCACGACCCAGCTCTCCCCGCCCGCCGCCACGCCTTGACCCCGCGCCGGAACGCGCACGCCCCCTCCCGTCGATGACGGAAGGGGGCGCGCGAGGGGGAGCGGGGCCGCGGCGGGGCCCGGGCCGGGGACGGATCAGGTCAAGATCAGAAGAGGCGCAGCTTGTCGTCCTCGATGCCGCGCATCGCGTTGTAGTCGAGCACCACGCACTCCATGCCGCGGTCCGTCGCCAGCACGCGCGCCTGCGGCTTGATCTCCTGGGCCGCGTAGACGCCGCGGACCGGCGCGAGGTGCGGGTCGCGGTTCAGCAGTTCCAGGTAGCGGGTCAGCTGCTCCACGCCGTCGATCTCGCCGCGCCGCTTGATCTCCACGGCCACCGTCGCGCCCTTGGCGTCCCGGCACAGGATGTCGACCGGCCCGATCGCCGTCATGTATTCGCGGCGGATCAGCGTGAAGCCCTCGCCGAGGGTCTCGATCCGGTCGGCCAGCAGTTCCTGGAGGTGGGCCTCCACGCCGTCCTTGATCAGGCCCGGGTCGACGCCCAGCTCGTGGGAGGAGTCGTGGATGACTTCCTCCATCGTGATGATGAGCTTCTCGCCCGCCTTGTTGACGACGGTCCAGACACCGGCCTCCTCCCCGCTCCCCTCCTTGAGGGTGCAGGGCGGGGACATCCAGTTGAGCGGTTTGTACGCCCGGTCGTCCGCGTGGATCGAGACACTGCCGTCGGCCTTCACGAGGATCAGACGGGGTGCCGAGGGCAGATGGGCGGTGAGCCGGCCCGCGTAATCGACGGAGCAGCGGGCAATGACGAGACGCATGGTCGGCAACGCTACTCGACGAGAAGGCCTGCACGCGATTCGCCCCCGAAAGCCCCGTTCGCGGATGGCGCGTTGTATGCGCATTCTCCTGGTGCGGTACCCACCGGGCGCCTACCGTGGTGAGCGGGAGGTCGCCGTACGTGCACGCTGCGTCGCGGTTTCCCTTCCCTGCCCGTAAGGCTCCGGTCACCAAACGGCCGGGGTCGCGAGAGGAGAACCCATGTCGCTCGACGTCTCACCGGCCCTACTTGAACAGGCCGAGCGAGGCGAGGTCGACGAAGCCGCCTTCGTCGACTGCGTCCGGACCTCCCTGCCTTTCGCCTGGGAGATGATCAGCTCGTTGGTGGCCCAACTGAAGGTCGACGGTGGCGAGTTCGCCGACAACCAGACGCCGCCGCCCAACGAGCAGGCGCGCGGCCAGCTGCTGCGCGCACTCGCGAGTGACGCGATACGCGGTGCGCTGCAGCGGCACTTCGGGGTGCGTCTGGCATTCCAGAACTGTCACCGTGTGGCGGTGTTCCCGCTGGATCCCGCGGTGGACGACCGGCTGGCCAAGTTCACGTCCATCAGGGGCCAGCTGCTCAACCAGTCTCCGGAACTCCGGGACTGCTAGTGACGTGAGCCTTCGCTGCCGCTCCGTACCGCGGGAGGTGCGACTGGTACCGGAGCGGCAGCCAAGGCCCGGCGGTCCGGCGCGGCGCGGTGCGCGGTACGGGGCGGTGGCGGGCCCGGCTCAGCCCAGCAGCGGCAGGACCTCGACGCCCAGGCGCCGGACGTTCTCCTCGGTGCCCGCGAGGTCGCCGCAGCCCTCGGTCAGGAGGGCGAAGCGGGTGATGCCGGTGCGTTCGGAGGTGGCCGCCAGCCGGTCCGCCGCCAGCTCGGGCGTGCCCACGGGGTGCAGCTCGCACAGCAGCTCCGTGTAGGCGACGGGATCCCGCATCGCGCGCGCCCGCCCGTCCACCGTCACGTGCGCGTCGAGCCCCTGCTTGAGCCACCCGGGCATCGCCTTCAGCAGGGCCTCGCGGGCGTCCGCCGTGCGGTCCGCGAGCTGGCAGACCCCGGCGGACACGTGCCCGGCGGCCAGGACCCGGTCCCGCGGGTGCCCGGCGGCCAGCGCCGCCTCCCGCCACAGCGCGACCATCGCCGCCTTGTCCTCGTCCCCGCAGTGCATGCCGAGCAGCATCGGCAGCAGCCGCTCTGCGGCGAGCCGGACGGAGGCGGGGGAGGTGCAGGCGACGATCACCTCCGGGCCACCGCCGTCCGCGTCCTCGTCCAGGGCGTCCAGGGACTCCGACGGGCGCGGTACGACGGCCACCTCGCGGAAGCCGTACCGCTGCCCGGGAGCCGGCACGGCCGCCACGCTCGGCTCGGTCAGCCACCGCCGCAGCAGGTCCAGGGCCGCCGGGAACCCGTGCTCGTACGCTTCCAGGCCGCCGCCGAACACCTCCAGGTCCACCCAGGGCCCGCCCCGGCCCACCCCGAGGGTGAACCTGCCGCCCGAGGTGAGGTGCAGCAACGCGGCCTGCTCGCCGAGCGCCACCGGATGCACGTTCGGCAGGACGCTGACCGCCGTCCCCACCCGCAGCCGCCGGGTCCGGCCCAGCAGCAGGGCGGCCAGGGTCACCGCCGAGGGGCACACCCCGTACGGGACGAAGTGGTGCTCGGCCAGCCAGACCGAGTCCAGCCCGGCCTCCTCGGCCACTTCGGCGGTCCGTACCGCCCGGTGCAGGGCCTCGCCCGACCCCTGGCCGGGGAACTGGGCCCCCAGCACGAACGCTCCTACGCGCATCGCCTTCTCCTCCTCGCGGCTGACGCGGCCTCCCCAGGCGGACCGGCTCTCATGAGACACCGTCTGGTGGCAACAACGTCTGACACGTGCCAAAGGCACGGCCTCACAGGAAAGTTATTGGGATTGTCGGGGAATCGTCTTCGGCCACCCTGCGGGTACCCGGGCTCGCTGCGCGTAGTCTGGAGAAAAGTCCTGTCCGTCCCCCGACCCGTGAGGTATACGTGTCACCGCGCCACAACCGCCCCCGGGGCGGCGAGAGCCCAGCCGACCGATCCGGCACGGACTCGGGCCGCGGCCCGGGGCTGGAGCGGTACGGACTGGAGCGCACGGAGGAGTACCAGGGCGAGGAGTGGAAGGTCCGGCACGTCGCGGGCGCGAGCGCCGCGGGCAAGCGCTACCGCTGCCCCGGCTGCGACCAGGAGATCCCCTCCGGGATGCCGCACCTGGTGGCCTGGCCCGAGTACGGCGGCGTGGACGACCGCAGGCACTGGCACAAGGCCTGCTGGAACGCGAAGGACCGCCGCACCTCGCGGGTGCAGCGGTCGCGCAACGCTCCCCGGTACTGACCTCCGCGCCCGGCGGCGGCCCTCACACGTCGCGGCGCCGGACCACCACGTACGAGGCGGCCACCGCGGCGCCGGTCACCACGAGGAGCAGCGCCAGCTGGACCACCTTGCTCGGCAGGCCGGCGGTGCCCACCTCCGGCATGCCGAAGAGCTGCATCAGCGCCACCGGCGCGTTGTAGTTGAGGACCAGCGTGCCGAGCGGCTGCGAGGCCTCCCAGGCGCTGAGCATCCCCCCTATCACCGGCGGCAGGGTCACCACGCCGAGCATCACGGCGATCGCCCCGGCCGAGTGCCGCACGAGGGCGCCCACCGCGAGCGCGAGCAGGCCGAGCAGGGTCACGTACACGCTGACCGCCAGGGCCGAGACCCAGGCGCCGTCGTCGTGCGGACCGGCATCGGGACCGCCGTGCGCGATCGCCGCCGCGATCCCCACCAGGAAGATGGACCCGGCCACCGTGAGGAAGGCGACCGCGCCGAAGACGAGGTACTTCGCGCTCAGCACGCGGTGCCGGTCGGGCGCGGCGGCGAAGGTCGTCCGGACCAGGCCGGTCCCGTACTCGGAGGTGATCGTCAGCACCCCGAGGACCATCACCGAGAGCTGGCCGACGAGCAGGCCGAACAGCGCGGGCGCGGTGTACGGCATGTTCCGGTAGTTCACGTCCTGGGTCTGCGAGACGAAGACCAGCCCGATCCCGACCACCGTCACCACCAGGGAGCCGATCGTCCACAGGGTGGAGCGGACCGAGATCATCTTGGTCCACTCCGAGGCCAGGGCGTGGCCCAGGTGCGGGCGCGGCGTGGGCAGCGGGGCGCTGTTGCCCGCCGCGCCCGGCCGCGGCGGCCGCTGCTGCGTGCTGGTCGGCGGGGTCATCGGGAGTCCTCGGGGTCGTTCTTGACGGTCCGGGCCAGGTCGCCGGGGCTGCTCGGCATCAGGAAGGCGGGAGCGCGTCCGGCGGCCTCGGGCCCCGGAGCGGGCGCGGCGCCCGGGGACGCGGAAGCGGACCCGGGGGAGCCCGCGGTCCCGGTGGGCGCGGGCGCGCCGTCGGCCGCCGGGGGGGCGGGCACGTACCAGCCCTCGTGGGGCACGGCCGGCGGGGCGGGGTCGTCCTCCCAGGCCGGCACGGTCAGCGGCGGCGGCTCGAACAGCTCGGCCCGCGGGTCGTCGGTGGAGGTGTACTCGACCGAGCCGTGGGTCATGCGCATGTAGGCCTCTTCGAGCGAGGCCCGGTGCGGGGACAGCTCCCACAGCCGTACGCCGGCGCCGTGCGCGAGATCGGAGATGCGCGGCAGCTCCAGCCCGGTCACCCGCAGGGCGCCGTCCGGCTCGGTGAGGACGCGCGCGCCCGCCTCGGCGAGGAGCCGGGAGAGGGCCGCGGCGTCCCCGGGGGCGTCGGCGGAGGTGCGGACCCGAGCGAATCCGGCCGAATTGTGCGCGATGAACTCCTGCACGCCCATGTCGGCCAGCAGCCGCCCGCGCCCGATGACGATCAGGTGGTCGGCGGTCACCGCCATCTCGCTCATCAGGTGCGAGGAGACGAAGACGGTGCGGCCCTCCGCGGCCAGCTGCTTCATGAGGGTGCGGACCCAGAGGATGCCCTCGGGGTCGAGCCCGTTGACCGGCTCGTCGAAGAGCAGCACCTGCGGATCCCCGAGCAGGGCCGCCGCGATCCCGAGCCGCTGGCCCATGCCGAGGGAGAAGCCCTTGGTGCGCCGGCGGGCCACGTCCTGGAGGCCGACCACGTGCAGCACCTCGTCCACGCGCTTCTCCGGGATCCCGGACAGCTGGGCGAGGGCGAGCAGGTGGGTGCGGGCCCGGCGGCCGCCGTGGACGGCCTTGGCGTCGAGCAGGGCGCCGACGTTGCGCTGCGCGTTCGGCAGCTCGCGGAAGGGGGCGCCGTTGATCGTGACGTGTCCGGCGGTGGGCCGGTCGAGGCCGAGGATCATGCGCATGGTGGTCGACTTGCCCGACCCGTTGGGTCCCAGGAACCCGGTCACGTGACCCGGCCTGACCTGGAAGGAGAGCTGGTCGACGGCGGTCTTGGCGCCGAAGCGCTTGGTCAGGCCGACTGCCTCGATCATTCCTTGTCCCTTGCCAGGCTGGCGAGATTCGCCCGCGTAAGGCTTAAGAGGATATCGAGCCTCGTACGGTTCCACCCGCTGCCGATCCCTGAGCTACCCCTGAGATGCGACCCGGGGCCGCCCCTGAGAAGGGACGGCCCCGGGTCGGCCGCGAGGTGGACGCGGCGTACGGATCAGGTCGTACGGACCGGTCGCGGGGACCGGTCGTACGGTCAGGCCGTACGGATCAGGCGTCGCGGTTCTTCAGGACGAGGTAGCCGCCGACGAGCGCGGCCAGGACCCACAGGCCCATGATGCCGAGGCCGCCCCACGGCCCGTACGGCGCCGCCGCGCTGTCCATCGCGCCCGGCACCACCTGCATGATCTTGGAGCCGGCCTGGTCGGGGAAGTACTGCGCGACCTTGCGGGTGGCGCTGACCGCGCCCAGGATCGGCGAGACCAGGAAGAAGAACGGCATGAGGATGCCGAGCGAGAGCATCGAGCTGCGCAGGATGGTCGCCACGGCCATCGAGAACAGGGCGGTCAGGGCCATGTAGAGCCCGGCGCCGATGACCGCGCGCAGGACGCCCGTCTCGCCGATGCCGATGCTGTGGCTGCCCAGGATGGCCTGGCCGAGGAAGAAGGACAGGAAGCTGGTCAGCAGGCCGACGATCAGCGCCAGCCCGGTGGCCGCGGTGAGCTTGGCGGCCAGGAAGTTCGCCCGGCCCGGCACGGCGGCCAGTGAGGTGCGGATCATGCCCGTGCTGTATTCGCTGCCGACCACCAGGACCCCGAAGACGATCATGGCGAGCTGGCCGAGGGTCATCCCGGCGAAGCTGGCCAGCGTCGGGTCGAAGGTGAGCTGCTGGGCCTGGTCCATGTCCTTGAACGTGGCGTTGAAGACCGCGCACAGGCCGGCGCTGACGCCGACCGTGACGACCAGCGCGGAGATCAGGGTCCAGATCGTGGAGGAGACCGTACGGATCTTGGTCCACTCGGACTGGAGAACGGCGGGGAAGGAAGCCATGGTCACTCGCCGCCCTTGCGCTGCGCGTCGAAACCGGCGCCCCAGGCGGGGACGTCGGCGGGCCGGGCCGGGTTGTCACCGGGCAGGCCGGGACCACCGGGCGGGCCGCTCGCGGGGTGTCCGGGTCCGATGGGGTGTCCGGGTCCGATGGGGTGTCCGGGCGCACCGGACGCGTGGGCGTGGTACTCGACCGAGTCGGCCGTCATGCGCATGAACGCTTCTTCCAGGGAGGCCCGCTGCGGGCTGAGTTCGTGCAGCACGATCCGGTGCTGGGCCGCCAGTTCGCCGAGCTGTTCGGCGCTCGCGTCGTCGATCTCCAGGGAGCCGGTGCCCGGCACGTCGATCGCCGCGATGCCCGCCTCGTGCAGGACGTCCTTGAGCCGCTCCTGCTGCGGGGAGCGCAGGCGCACGTAACTGCGCGAGTTCTGGTGGATGAAATCGGCCATCGAGGTGTCGGCGAGCAGCCGGCCCTGCCCGATCACGATCAAATGGTCCGCGGTCACGGCCATTTCACTCATCAGGTGGGAGGAAACGAAGATCGTCCTTCCCTCCGAGGCCAGGCTCTTCATGAGATTGCGGATCCAGAGAATTCCCTCGGGGTCCAGACCATTGACGGGTTCGTCGAACATCAGGATTTCCGGATCACCGAGCAGCGCGGAGGCGATTCCCAGCCGCTGCCCCATGCCCAGTGAAAATCCTTTGGACTTCTTCTTGGCGACGCTCGACAGGCCGACCAGGTCGAGCACTTCGGAGACCCGGCTCGTCGGGATCCGGTTCGACTGGGCCAGGCACAAGAGGTTGTTGTAGGCGCTGCGTCCGCCGTTCATCGCCTTCGCGTCCAGCAGCGCGCCGATGTACTTCAGCGGTTCCGGCAGGTCCCGGTAGTGCTTGCCGTCGATCCTGACCGAACCGCTGGTCGGGTTGTCGAGGTCGAGCATCATGCGCATGGTCGTGGACTTGCCCGCCCCGTTGGGGCCGAGGAAGCCGGTCACCACCCCCGGTCTGACCTGGAAGCTGAGGTTGTCCACGGCGGTCTTCGCGCCGAATCGTTTGGTAAGGCCCTCAAGCTCGATCATGCGGGCCACGCTAGAACGCCTCAGGGCCTTGCGCCACCTCAAAAAGGTGTCACAAGGCCCTGGAATGCGAGGTTCCGCTACCGGCGGGTAGCTTGTGCCGGGTTCAGCCGGTCGGCCTCACCCGACGCCGTCGGCGCCGCGGCGGCGCGTCAGCGGCTCTGCTGCGCCGGAACGCCGCGGGTGACCGGCTCGTCGTCGATCGGGGAACCGGCCGCGGCCACCGCCGCACCGGTCAGCGTCGCCAGCATCTCGCGGACGTTGGTCAGCTGGGCGTTGATGGAGTCGCGGCGGTTGGTGAGCGCCGCCAGCTCGCGCTCGGACTCGCTGCGGATGCGGTCCGCCTTGGCGTTGGCGTCGGCGACGATGTCCTCGGCCTGGCGCTGCGCGGTCTCGACCGTCTGACGGGCGCGGCGCTCGGCGTCCGTACGGAGCTTCTCGGCCTCCAGGCGCAGCTGCTCCGCGCGGTGCTCGATCTCCGCGAGGCGCTTCTCGGCCTTGGCCTGGCGGCCCGCCAGGTCGCGCTCGGACTGCTCGCGGCGCTTGGCCAGGTTGGTCTCGAAGTCGGCGGCGGCCTGGGCGGCCTTGGCGCGGGTCTCCTCGAAGAGCGCGTCGGCCTCCTCGCGCTTGGAGGCGGCGTCCTTCTGGGCCTCGGAGCGCAGGGTGGCGGACTCGCCCTTGGCCTTCTCGACGATGCGGACGCCCTCGTCCTCCGCCTTCGACTTGCGGTCGGCCGCGAACGACTCGGCGTCGTTGCGCACCTGCTGGGCCGCCGACTCGGCGAGCTCGCGGTGCTGCTCGGCCGCGCGGCGGGCCTCCTCGCGCAGGTCCTTCGCCTCCTCCTCGGCGAGCCGCAGGATCTTCTCGACCCGGGCACCGAGGCCGGCGTACGACGGCTCGGCGTCGTTGACCTGGGCCTGGGCGTTCTGCGTCTCGAGGTGGAGCTCCTCGATCCGCTTCTCCAGAGAGTTGATGCGGGACAGGGCGCTGTCACGGTCGGCGACGATCTTGGTAATGCGGTCGTCCACCTGACCGCGGTCGTAACCACGCCGCACGAGCTCGAAGCCGAAGGGTGAGGAAGTGTCGCTCATGGGGTTCCTGTCGAATGAGACCGATGAGGTGCTACGTGAGGTGTTAAGGGGAATCCTAGGCGCCGGAGCGGCGTGTCATCGAGTCAATCCACGTTTGATCTGCACAATGACACCCCTTTTGAGTGGCAAGGCGACAGAATGCTTGTCACTCGTTGGCCTGAACCTCCATCAGGAGCACACATCTCGTACCCCTGCTAGCCCTCCGACGTCTTACCACCGGAACGAGTGGAACCGGCCGACGCTCCCGCCTTCACCGCGCCCGCCGCCGGACCGGCCCCGGGCTTTGTGCCACCCGAAGGCGCCTCGAATGATTCCAACGCCTCAAGTACGTCCTGGACACGGGAGATCTCCGCCTGAATGTCCTCGCGCCTGCGCACCAGGACCTCCAGCTCGCGCCGCCCCTCGTCGACCAGTTGCGTCGCCTCGGCCTGCGCCGCCGCCCGGATCCCCTCGGCCTCGCGGACCAGTTCGGCCTTCTTCTGCTCGGCCTCCTTGAGCAACTGCTCGGCCTTGCGGACCGCCGCGATCCGGACCTTGCCGGCTTCGCTGCTCGCGTCCGACACCAGCGCCTTGGCCTTCGCCTCGGCCTCCTGGCTCTGCTCGGTCGCCGCCTTCACCAGCTTGTCCACGCGCTCGCCGGCCGACCGCATCTGCTCGGACGACTCCCGGCGGGCCCGCTCGTGCAGCTCCTCGACCTCGGCCTCGACCCGGGCGCGCAGCTCCTCCGCCCGCTCCCTTATGGCCGACGCGTCCGTGCGCGCGCCCACGAGCAGCTCGTCCGCGTCCGTACGGGCCTTCTCCACCGTGGAGTTGCCCTCGACGGTCGCCTCCGAGGTGATCCGCGCGGCCTCCTTGCGGGCCGCGTCGACCATCGCGTCGGCCTGCTCCTCGGCCTTGGTGGTGGCCGCCAGGGCCGCCGCCCGCGCGTCCGCGGTGAGCTTGTCCGCCTCGGCGGACGCCTCCGTGATGAGCCGGTCCACCTGCTCCGCGGCCTCGCTGCGGCGCTTGTTGGCCGCCTGCCGGGCCTCGTCGAGCAGCCGCTCCGACTCGGTACGGGCCTGCGCGCGCACCCGCTCCGCCTCCGTGGCCGCCTCCGCCTTGAGCCGCTCCGCACCGTCCCGGGTCCGGGTCGCGTGCTCCTGCGCCGACGCCAGCGCCTCGGACGCCTCCGCGCGCAGCCGCTCGGCCTCCGCCGCCGCCTCGCCGACCGTACGTTCGTTGTCCTTGCGGGTCAGCTCCGTGAGGCGGGCCGCCTCCGCGGACGCCTCGCCGATGAGCCGGTCCGCCTGCTCGGCCGCCTCGGACCGCAGCCGGCCCGCCTCGGCGCGCGCCTCGTCCAGGGTCTGCTCGGACTCGCGCTCCGCCGAGGCCAGGGTCTCGGCCGCGGCGAGCGTGACCCGCTCGGCCTCCGCGGTGGCCTCGCCGATGATCCGGCCGCCCTCCGCGCGGGACTCCTCCAGGACGCCGGCCGCCTCGGTGCGCAGCCGTTCCGCTTCCGCGGTGGCCTCGCCGACGAGGTGGTCGGCCTGTTCGGCGGCTTCGGTGCGCAGTCGTCCGGCTTCGGTGCGGGCCTCGTCGAGGGTGGCCGCCGCTTCGGCGCGGGTGGCGTCCGCCGCGGCCGCCGCCTCGGTGGTGAGCCGCTCGGCCTCGGCCGCCGCCTCGCCGACCGTACGGTCGTTGGCCGCGCGGGTCTCCTGCGTGAGCCGCTCCGCCTCCGCGGTGGCTCCGGTGATGAGCTGGTCGGCCTGTTCGGCCGCTTCGGTGCGCAGTCGTCCGGCTTCGGTGCGGGCCTCGTCGAGGGTGGCCGCCGCTTCGGCGCGGGTCGCGTCCGCCGCGGCCACCGCCTCGGTGGTGAGCCGCTCGGCCTCGGCCGCCGCCTCGCCGACCGTCAGCGCGTTCGCGGCGAGGGTCTGCTCGGTGTGCGCCTCGGCCCGCTCCGTCGCCTCGGCGACGATGCGCAGGCCCTCGGCGCGCGAGGCCTCCAGGGACTCCGCGGCCTCCCCGCGGATCCGGTTGGCGTCGTCCCGGGCGTCGGCGCGGGTCCGCGAGGCGTCCCGCTCGGCCGCGGCCAGCGCGTCCGTGGCCTCGGTGCGCACCCGCTGCGCGTACTCGGCCGTGTCCGTGCGCAGCTGCTCGGCCTCGGCGATCGCGTCCCCGACGGTCCGCTCGGCCAGCGCCTTCGCCGCGTCCGTCTCGACCCGCGCCTCCTGGCGGATCCGGTTCGCGTCCTCGGTGGCCCGCTCCCGCTCGGCGTAGGCGTCGGAGCGGACCCGGTCCGCCTCCTCCTGCGCCTCGGTCCGCGTGCGCTCCGCGGCGTGGTCCGCCGCGCTGCGCAGCCCGGCGACCTCTTCCTCGGCCTGCTCGTGCAGCCCGGCCACCGCGTCGCGCACCTGCTGCGCGGTCGCCTCGGCGGCCGCGACCACCTCGGACGCGCGCCGCTCGGCCTCCTCGGTCAGCCAGACCGCCTCGGCCGTGGCCTCCTCGGAGCGCTTGCGGGCCTGCGCGAGGAGTTCCTCGCTCTGCTCGCGAGCCTGCGCCCGCTCGCTGTCCGCGTCCGTCCGCGCCGACGCGAGGGTCTCCTCGGCCTCCCGGCGACGCCGGGCGGCCTCCTCCTGCGCGGCGGCCAGCGCCTCCGCGGCCTCCTCGGCGACCCGCTCGGCCGCCGCCTTCGCCTCGGCGCGCAGCCGGTTCGCGGTCTCCTGCGCCTCGGTGCGCAGCCGCTCGGCCTCGGTCTGCGCCTCGGTGCGCAGCCGCACCCCGGCCTGCTCGGCCTCGGCGCGGGCCTGGCCGGCCTCCTCCGCGGCTTCCGTGCGCAGCCGCTCGGCCTCCGCCTCGGCCTGCGCCTGGAGGGTGCGGATGCGTTCCGCCGCCTCGGCGCGCAGCCGGTCGTTCTCCTCGCTGGTCTCCCGGCGGATGTTCTCCGCCGCCGTACGGGCGTCGCGCAGCGCCTGCTCGGCGCCCGCGAGGCGTGCCTCGGCGTCCTCGTGCAGCCGGACCAGCTCGGCGTCGGCCTCGGCGCGCTTCGCCGCCAGGGCCCGCTCGGTCTCCTCGCGGCGCGCGGCCACGGCCGCCTCTGCCTCGGCGCGCAGCGCCTCGGCCCGCTCCTCGGCCTCGGTGCGCAGCCGCTCCGCCTCGGCGCGGGTGCGCTCCAGCGTCTCCTCGGCCTGGCGGCGCAGGGTGGTGGCGCGCTCGACGGCCTCGCCGCGCACCCGCTCGCTCTCCGCGGTGGCACCGCTGCGCAGCTCGTCCGCGTCCGCCTTGGACTTGCCGAGCAGCTCCTCGGCGGTCCGGGCCGCCTCCTCGATCTGCTGGACGGCCTCGCGGCGCGCCTCGCCGCGGATCCGCTCGCCCTCGGCGACGGCCTCGGCGCGCAGCTGTTCGGCCTCGCCGCGCAGCCGGCGGGCCTCCGCCTGAAGTTCGACCGTGCGGGCGCGGTACTCCTCGGTGTCGTCCTTCGCGGCGCCCTTGAGCTCGTCGGCGGTGGCCGCCGCCTGGGCGCGCAGCCGCTCGGCCTCGGCCTCGGCCTCGCCGCGGATCCGGTCCGCCTCCTCGGAGGCGGCCCGGGTGGTCGCGCGGGCGTCCTCGGACGCCTTGGTCAGGACGTCCTCGGCAGCGCGCGCCGCCTTCGCGAGCTGGGCGGCGGTGTCCTCGGCGGCGGCGGCACGGGCCTTGTCGCCGGCCTCCGCGGTCACCCGCTCGACCTCGCCGCGGGCGTCCGCGAGCAGCTGCTCGGCCTCGGCCTTGAGGGCCTCGGCCTCCTTGGTGGCCTCGCCGACGAGGCGGGCGACCTGCTCCTTGGCGGTGCGGGTGCGCTGCTCGTTGACGGACTCCACCGACGCGAGCTGGCGGGACGCGCTCTCCTTGGCCTCGCTCAGCAGCCGCTCCGCCTCGGAGCGGGCCTCGCGCAGCGCGCCGTCGGCCTCCTGCACCCGCTGCTCGGCGACGCGGCCGAGGTCCAGGGTCTGCTGCCGGGTCTGCTCGGCCTCGGCGGAGGTGCTGCTGCGCAGCCGCTCGGCGTGCTCGGTGGCCTCCTGGGCCTGCGCGGAGGCGGCGGTCAGCAGCCGCTCGGCCTCCTTGCGGGCCCGCAGCAGGGTGGCTTCGGCCTCCGCACGGGCGGACTCCGCGTCGGCGGTCAGCCGGCGGCGGGCCTCCTCGGCCAGCCGGGCGGCCTCGGTGCGGGCCGCGTTCAGGGACTGCTCGGCCTCGGCGCGGGACTCTTCCATGAGCCGGCGGGCCTGGGCCTCGGTGCGGGCGCGCAGCTGCTCGGCCCAGGCCACGTTCTCGTTGACGTGGGCCTCGACGGTCTGGCGGCGCTCGTTGAGTTCCTGGTCCAGGCGCTGGCGCCGGTTGACGGCCTCGCTGTGGAGCTCGGCCTGCAGGCGCGCCTGGTGCTCGGCGTGCTCCTGGAGGATGCGCTGGGTCTGGGCCCGGGCGTCGCGCAGCTCGCGCTCGGCGTCGGAGCGCATCTGATCGGCCTGGATCTGGGCATTGCGGAGCAGCTGCTCCGCCTGGTAGCCCATGTCCGCGCCGTCGTAGGCGGGGCGGGACGCGAGACTGCGGCGTACCTCATGGAGCTTGGCGCGCAGCACCTCGACCTGGTACCCCAGGTCCTCGGCGTGCTGGACGGCCTTCCCGCGTTCCTTCTTCAGCCGCTCCATCTCGGCCTCGAACCGCGAGAGATGGTCGGCCTCGGCCTGATGGCTCTCCTGGCTTTCGTAGCCCCGCACAGCGCGGTCCCATCCGTCCCCTGGTCGCAAGCTCACTCCCAAATGAGCATCGTCCGCCCGCTGAACGACGCCCCCGGGGGAATGGTGTCAGATGGCGGGCCGGAACCCGCAGGCCCCGACCCCCAACGCACCGAACCCCGGCCGAGCCACCGCTCACTCTACCGGCCGGGGAATCGGGCGGTCAGTGCTCGGGGTTGGCGGTGACGAGTTCGGTCAGGACGCCGTGGCAGTCCTTGGGGTGCAGGAAGGTGATCCGGGAGTCCATGGAGCCCCTGCGCGGCTCGTCGTAGAGCACGCGGACGCCCTTGCCGCGGATGGCTTCGGAGTCCCCGTCGACGTCCTCGGTGCCGAAGGCGATGTGGTGCACGCCCTCGCCGTTCTTGGCCAGCCACTTGCCGACCGCGGAGTCCTCGCGGGTGGGTTCCAGGAGCTGGATGTAGGAGGCGCCGCCGTCGGAGGTCCCGTTGATCTTCAGCATGGCCTCGCGGACGCCCTGCTCCTCGTTGACCTCGGAGTGGAACACCTCGAAGCCGTACGTGGCACGGTAGAACTCGACGGTCTTGTCCAGGTCGAAGCAGGCGATCCCGATGTGGTCGATTCTTGTCAGCATGGGACCAGTGCACTCTGGAGGAGGGCGGTCACGCAACGTGCCAGCGATCACACCCACAGCCCGGTGACGGCGGGGGTACCGCTCAGTACATTCGGGTAAACCCTCGTTCACTCCTCTCATCCAAGGGGCTGTGCCTCATGTCCGGAACGAACAACACCACGTCAGTGATCGTCGCCGGGGCCCGCACGCCCATGGGGCGCCTGCTCGGCTCGCTGAAGTCCTTCTCTGGCGCCGACCTCGGCGGTTTCGCCATCAAGTCCGCGCTGGACCGGGCCGGGATCTCCGGCGACCAGGTGCAGTACGTGATCATGGGCCAGGTGCTCCAGGCCGGCGCCGGCCAGATCCCCGCCCGCCAGGCGGCGGTCAAGGGCGGCATCCCCATGAACGTCCCCGCCCTCACCATCAACAAGGTGTGCCTCTCGGGCCTGGACGCCATCGCCCTGGCGGACCAGCTCATCCGGGCCGGGGAGTTCGACATCGTGGTCGCGGGCGGCCAGGAGTCGATGACCAACGCCCCGCACCTGCTGCCCAAGTCGCGCGAGGGCTACAAGTACGGCGCCATCGAGATGCTCGACGCGATGGCCTACGACGGCCTCACGGACGCCTTCGAGAACATCGCGATGGGCGAGTCCACGGAGAAGCACAACACCCGCCTGGGCATCGAGCGCGCCCCGCAGGACGCCTTCGCGGCCACCTCCCACCAGCGCGCCGCCGCCGCGCAGAAGAACGGCGTCTTCGAGGCCGAGATCACCCCGGTCGAGATCCCGCAGCGCAAGGGCGAGCCGGTCGTGTTCTCGCAGGACGAGGGCATCCGCGCGGAGACCACCGCCGAGTCCCTCGGCAAGCTGCGCCCCGCGTTCGCCAAGGACGGCACCATCACCGCCGGCACCTCCTCCCAGATCAGCGACGGCGCCGCCGCCGTGGTCGTGATGAGCCGGGCCAAGGCCGAGGAGCTGGGCCTGGAGTGGATCGCCGAGATCGGCGCCCACGGCAATGTGGCGGGACCCGACAACTCGCTCCAGTCGCAGCCCTCGAACGCGATCCTGCACGCCCTGAAGAAGGAGGGCCTGGAGGTCGCGGACCTGGACCTGATCGAGATCAACGAGGCCTTCGCGGCCGTCGCGGTGCAGTCAATGAAGGACCTCGGCGTGGACCCGGAACGGGTGAACGTCAACGGCGGCGCGATCGCCCTGGGCCACCCCATCGGCATGTCCGGCGCCCGCGTGGTGCTGCACCTGGCGCTGGAGCTGCGCCGGCGCGGCGGCGGTGTCGGCGCGGCCGCCCTGTGCGGCGGCGGCGGTCAGGGTGACGCGCTGATCGTGCGCGTGCCCGCTCCCGGTTCCGGCTCGAAGGCGTAGGTGCTGATCGCATGACGACGGTGGACGTTCCCTCGCTCGTGGCCCAGGCCCGGGAGGGCAGGCCGCGGGCCGTGGCCCGGCTGATCTCGCTGGTCGAGGGGGCGTCCCCGCAGCTGCGCGAGGTGATGGCGGCCCTGGCCCCGCTGACCGGCGGGGCGTACGTGGTGGGGCTCACGGGCTCGCCCGGCGTGGGCAAGTCCACGTCGACCTCGGCGCTCGTGTCGGCGTACCGGCGCGCGGGCAAGCGCGTGGGGGTGCTGGCCGTGGACCCCTCCTCGCCGTTCTCCGGCGGGGCGCTGCTCGGCGACCGGGTGCGGATGTCGGACCACGCCTCGGACCCGGGGGTCTACATCCGCTCCATGGCCACCCGCGGGCACCTGGGCGGCCTCGCGTGGTCCGCCCCGCAGGCGATCCGGGTGCTGGACGCGGCGGGCTGCGACGTGGTCCTCGTGGAGACGGTGGGCGTCGGGCAGTCGGAGGTGGAGATCGCCTCGCAGGCGGACACCTCCGTGGTGCTGCTGGCCCCGGGCATGGGCGACGGGATCCAGGCCGCCAAGGCGGGGATCCTGGAGATCGGCGACGTGTACGTCGTGAACAAGGCGGACCGGGACGGCGCCGACGCCACGGCCCGCGAGCTGAACCACATGCTGGGCCTCGGGGAATCCCGGGGGCCGGGCAGCTGGCGGCCGCCCATCATCAAGACGGTGGCGGCCCGCGGGGAGGGCATCGACGAGGTCGTGGAGGCCCTGGAGAAGCACCGGGCCTGGATGGAGGAGCACGGGGTGCTCGGTGAGCGCCGCACGGCGCGCGCGGCCCGTGAGGTGGAGACCATCACGGTCACCGCGCTGCGCTCGCGGATCGGCGACCTGCACGGGGACCGGCGGCTCGACGCCCTGGCCGAGCGGGTGGTGGAGGGGACGCTGGACCCCTACGCGGCCTCCGACCAGCTGCTGGAGAGCCTGACCCAGGGCTGATGGGGCGGGCGGGGCCGGCGCCGGTCAGTTGCCGTCGTCGTTCCCGTCGCTGTCGTTGTCGTTGTTGTCGCGGTCTCCGCTGTCGGAGTGCGACGAGAGGATCTTGCCGCTGGTGGGGTCGACGTGGACGTTCTGCGTCTTCCCGCCGGAGGTCTTGACCTCGACGTCCCAGTAGCGGGCGTGGCCGCCGTTGTCGTTGTCGTCGTCCCAGCTGACGGACCAGACCTGGCCGGGACGGGCGGCGACGGCGGCCTTCATGGCCTTGACGGCGGTGACCTTGGCGGCGATCAGCGCCTTGCGGTCGCCGTCGTTGCCGTGGTCGTCGCTGTCGTCGTCGGCGTTCTGCTGGGTGATCCGGCCGCTGCGGGCGTCGACCTCCAGCTCGGTGTGCCTGCCGTTCTTGCCGATCACGTCGACGTGCCAGACGGAGCCGTCCTTGTCGACGGACTCTATGACGCCCGGGACGCGCTTGAGGGCCGTGGTGGCGGCCGTCTCGGCCGATGCGTCGGCCGGTACGGCGGTGACCGCGGCCCCCGCTCTGGCCGCGTCGGCGGCGCTCGGGGCGGCGGCGGCCGCGACCGGGCCGCCGGCCATCAGGACCACGGCCACGGCGGACGGGACGAGCAGATGGCGCTGCATGGCTGACCTCCTTGCCGGAAAAAAAGCCCCCTCACCATGCTGGGGGATTCCGGCGCGGACGGCGCGGCGGGCCGTCGGGACGGGCCGCCGCCGCCCGCTCAGGCCTTGCCGCGCCGGTCCCGCAGGTGCTCGGCCACCGGCCCCAGCGAGGCCTGCAGGTTTACGAGGCCCTGCGGGCTCAGCAGGTCGATGAAGTGCTTGCGGACGGACGCCACGTGGTGCGGGGCGACCTTGCGCATCAGCTCCATGCCCGCCTCGGTCAGCACGGCGTACAGCCCCCGGCGGTCGGACTCGCAGTTGACCCGGATGACCAGCCCCGCGCTCTCCATGCGGGTGATCTGGTGCGAGAGCCGGCTCTTGGACTGCAGCGTCGAGGTGGCGAGGTCGCTCATCCGCATCCGCAGGCCCTCGGACTCCGAGAGGTTGACCAGGATCTCGTAGTCGTTGTTGGTGAGCCCGAAGGGCTGGAGATCCTTTTCCAGCTGGTGCATCAGCAGTCTGCTGACGTCCAGGTGGGTGCGCCAGGCGCACTGCTCGGCGTCGGTGAGCCAACGAGTGGCCGTCTCGGTCTCCATGGTCTCCATGAATGAACTCTACCTAAGAAGTTGAATTACGTACAAAAATTGCATGTCACACCGCATGTCACACCGCACGCCGGGCCCCAGGGCACGCGCCGGGCGGTCACAGCCCGAACCGCCGCTGGAGATCACCCAGCTGCCCCGGCATCCGCGGCACGCCCAGCTGGCCCAGCGGCCCCTGACCGGCGCCCGGAACGCCCTGCGCGTTGCCCGCGGCCGCGCCGGCCCCCACCGCCCCGACCGCCTGCTCCGCCATCAGCAGCTCCGTCGACTGGAGCAGCACCGTGCCCGCCCCGACGAACTCGAACTGGTGCTCCTCGCCCGAGGTGCCGCCGATCCCGGTCAGCGAGCGCAGCCCGCCCAGCACCCCGGACATGTACCCGTGGTCGTAGTGGTGACACGGCGAGGGGCAGTCGGCCCAGCCCACCAGCGCCTGCGGGTCGACCCGCAGCGGCGGCTCCATGAACACCACCGGACCGTTGGACGCGGCCACGAACTTCCCGGTTCCGATCAGTGTCAGGAACCCCGGGACGATCGACTGCTTCAGGGCGAGGGTGGGCTGGTAGGCCAGCAGGTTCCCCGACCGGATCGTCAGGTTCCCGTTCTCCAGGTCGTAGGAGTTCACGTCGAAGGCCCGGTCGGCGAGGAGCATCTTGCCCTGCCCCTCGGCCACCACCCAGTCGCTCGCGTGCAGCGGCGAGTGGAAGCTCGTCCGCAGCAGCCGGTCGAACCGGCCGTTCCCGATCCCGTTGAACTCGATCCGCCCGTAATAGGCGATCATCTTGCCCTTCTGCAGGAACCACTGGCTCCCTTTGAGTTCCACGCAGAAGGTGTAGGCGTTGACGTTGTCGTCGGACGGCAGCGTGTGCGGGTCGAAGACCGTCGGCCCGCCGGGTCCGCCCGGCACCGGTCCGTAGTTCACAGCTTCTCCTCCGACGCCTGTACGTACACCGCGCCCTGGCCGGACAGCTCCAGCTGGAACGCCTCGCCCGAACCGCGGCCTACCATGTCCCGCCAGCCCAGCGCGGTCGAGAGCTTGTTGCGCACCTCGCCGTGGTGGGCGACGTAGGCCTGGGGGTCCACGTGCACCGGGCGCTGCGGGGTGATCGGCAGCTCGATGACCCCGCCGTGCGCCATCACCGCGACCGCGCCGTGGCCCTTGAGGGTCGTGGTGAACAGGCCCTGGCCGGTGACCTGGCCGCGCACCATGCCCATGACCCCACCCTGCGAGCCCATGAACATCGTGCCCTGCTGGAGGGTGCCGTCGAAGGCGAGCAGCCGGTCCGCCTCGACGTAGAGGGTCTCGCCGGAGAGGTTGATGACCTGGATGTGGTGGCCGCCGTGGCCGAACATCACGGTGCCGTTGCCTTCGACCGTCATCAGCGGGGTCTGCTCGTTCGCCACCCGGCGCCCGATCATGCCCATGACGCCGCCCTGCCCGCCGGTCAGGTCGGGGGTGAAGGAGACCTCGCCGCGGTAGGCGAGCATCGCCCCGCGCTGGCTGTAGAGCTTCTGCCCGGGAGCCACCTGGGCCTCGATCATCTTCGAGTTGATCTCGCGGAACGGCATCAGAGGTCGCCCCCGATGGTGTTGCGCTCGCTGGGCTGCACGTAGACCAGGCCCTCGCCCTCGAAGCGGATCTGGAAGGACTCGCCCGAGCCCTCGCCGATCAGGGTGCGGAAGTTCACCCCGGACTGGAAGTGCTGCTGGAGGTTGCCGGTGTGCGCGATGTACGCGCCCGGGTCCACGGAGAGCGGGTACTGGCCGCTGACCCGCAGCACGACGGCCGGGCCGTCGGACATGATCGCCGCCTGCCCCGAGCCCTCGACGGTCGTGGTGAACAGGCCGTTGCCCGTCGCCCCGCCGCGAAGCCCGGTGAAGGTGGTGCCGGTGCGCAGACCGGCGTCGGTGCACAGGAGGTTGCTGGACTCGACGTACAGCTTCTCGCCCCGCAGGGAGACCAGGTTGATCTCGCTCGCGCGGTCGGCGAAGAAGCAGGTGCCGTGTCCCTGTACCTCCATCATCGTCATCTGCTCGCCGGTGAGACGGCGCGTGACCATCCCGCGGAGGCCCTCGCCCCCGCCGGTCATCTTCTTGAAGGCCATCTGACCGTCGTACGCGACCATCGAGCCGTTCTTCGCTTTCACGGCGTCGCCGGTCAGGTCGACGGCGAGCACCTTGCTGCCTTGGAGTCGGAACTGAGCCACGGGACGACGTTAACGGCAGCGGGCCGGTGCGAACAGAGCCCCATGGCCGATATCCGTCATAGCCGGACCCGCCGGAAGGGCCGCCGGGCCTGCTGAGACACTGGGAACGACCCCCGGCCTCCACCCCGAAGGTTCCCTGTGGACATCAAGACCGCCTCCGCCCTGCACCGGCTGCGCCTCATTTCCGTACCCGAGGCGCTGTCGTTCCCGGCCCTGCTGATCTTCGGCTCGCTGCTGAGCCGGATCTCCGACATCGACTACCTGATGATGCCGCTGGGCATCCTGCACGGCATCCTCTTCGTGATCTACGCGGTCTTCCTGCTGGACGTGTGGCTCAAGGCGAAGTGGCCGCTCAAGAAGGTCGCCCTGTTCTTCCTGTTCGCGCTGCTGCCCTTCGGCGGCCTCTTCGGCGACCGGATCCTCAAGCGCGACGAGGCGAGCAGCGTGCTGGCCGCGCGGGCGCGCGAGGCGGCGCGGGCATGATCGTCGCGTTCTCCGTGACCCCGCTGGGGGTCGGCGAAGAGGTCGGCGCGTACGTCGCCGACGCGGTCCGCGTCGTGCGCGAGTCGGGCCTCCCGAACCGCACCGACGCGATGTTCACCACCATCGAGGGCGAGTGGGACGAGGTGATGGACGTGGTCAGGCGCGCGGTGGCCGCCGTGGAGGCACGGGCGCCCCGGGTCTCCTTCATCCTCAAGGCCGACATCCGCCCCGGCGTCAGCGACGGCATGACCTCGAAGATCGCAACGGTGGAACGGCACCTCGCGGAGGGCTGAGGGGGCGCGGGCCGCCTCGGCGGCAACGCTGCCGCCCGGCCCTACGGTGCGGCGGAGATCTCGCCGACACGCATGGCCTCCGCCATCCGCTCGACCACTTCGGCCGGGAGCGTCCCCAGGTGCACGCCGGGGCGCCCGTCGCAGGTCACGGTCGGCCGCATGCCTCTGAGGGTGCCGGTGGGGACCCCGAGGGCAGCGAAGGCCGCGTGCAGGGAGCTGGCGGCGTCATCGGCCCGGGTGTGAGCGTCCCGCCACTGCTGCATGTCCCTCACGCGGCCACGCCCCGGCCGGGGCATCGACCGGTGTGCCGGTAGACCACCGCGGGAGGCCCGGACGGACGGTCCTGCCGGCCCCGGCGGACGGGTTCAAGGGGCTTGATCACCCGCTCGCACGCGGAACAACGCGCTCCCGCCGGCGCGTAGGTCACGTACTCCCACGCCCGTGCGTCCGTGGTCGCGTCCGTCACCGTGTCACTCATCCCGCATCCCTTCGTCGCGCTGCTGTCCCCTTGATCGTGCAGCCCGTCACCGGGACGGAGGAACCTCGTACGTCTGCCACTTCGGGACGTCCCATGCCCTGTAGAACGTCCCTATGGGCAATGAGCGGTTGCGAGCCGTGATGGCAGCGGGCGGCTGGACGCATGCCGCGTTGGCGACGGCCACGGGAGTGGACCCGAAGAGCGTCGAGCGGTGGGTGAACCTCGGGCGCGTTCCCCGGCGGGGAACGGCGCTCAAGGCCGCCTTCGCCTTGGGCGAGGACGTCCACGCCCTCTGGCCGGCGCTCCGGCAGGCACGTGCCGCGCGGGCCGTGAGCCCGGAACTCGTCGCCCTGTACGGCCAGCGGGCGGACCTTCCGGTGTCCGTCTTCGTCGATCTCCTCGCGTCCGCGCAGGAGCGCATCGACCTGCTGGTGTACGCGGCCGTGTTCCTGCACGAGGCGTACCCCCGGCTGAACGATCTCCTGCGGGAGCGGGCCGCCGATGGCTGCGGAGTCCGGATCGCCGTCGGGGACGCGGACAGTGACAACGTCCGCCGGCGCGGGCGGGAAGAGAAGTTCGGGCACGGCATCGATTCGCGCTGCCGCCTCGCCCTCATGCACTACCGCCCGTTGGCCGGGGTGCCGGGCATCGAACTGCGCACGCACGGGACGACCCTCTACAACAGCGTGTACCGAGCCGATGACCAAGCACTCGTCAACGCCCACGTGTGGGGTGTCAACGCGTACGGCGCGCCCGTGTGGCACCTCCGTCGCCACGGCGACGGAGGCATGTTCGACACCTACGCGGACAGCTTCACCGCTGTGTGGGAGACAGCCCGACCCGTGGAGGACTGACGCGTGACACGGACCGAGTACTACGACGATCCGCAGGCGCCCGAGCCGAACAGCATGGTCGTCGCCGCCTCGGCGGTGGTCACCGACGACCAGGGGTGCATCCTGCTGCAACGGCGACGGGACAACGCCTTGTGGGCGCTGCCCGGCGGCGGCATGGACTTGGGCGACTCGCTGCCCGGCACCGCTGTCCGGGAGGTGAAGGAGGAGACCGGCCTGGACGTGGAGATCACCGGACTCGTCGGCACGTACACCGACCCCCGTCACATCATCGAGTACAGCGACGGGGAAGTGCGGCGACAGTTCAACGTCTGCTTCACGGCGCGCGTCGTCGGCGGCACGCTCGCCATCTCCGACGAGAGCACGGAACTGAGGTTCGTCGAGCCGGGCGAACTGGCCTCCCTGCCCATGCACCCCACGCAGCGGTTGCGCCTGGAACACTTCTGTGAGCGCCGTTCCACGCCCTACCTGGGGTAGTCCCGCCCACGTCGGCCCGCGGCCGGTGGGCCACGGCAGGGGCAGAGGAGGACGGGGAAGGGGAGCGACATGGCCGTGCACTACCGGTTCGGGGCGGCCGATCTGCTGCGGTGCCGGTTCGCGATCTCGCCGCGCTGGGAGACCGCCGAGGCCGTGCGGACGCTGAAGCGGCCCGAGCGGCAGGGGTACCACCTGCCCTGGCTGCACGGCATCCGGGACGCCGCGGCCGGGCTCGACCTGCGGCCGCTGTGGCTGCTCATGCCGGTGCGCGGGCACAATCCGGACTTCCTCTGCCCGCCCCCGCTCGGCCCCGACGTCACCTTCGAGGAGGAGCTGGCCCGGGTCCGCGGCGTGGACCCGGTCGCCGCGCACGAGGAGATCCGGCTCTCCCTCTCCTGCACCCCCGGCGCGCTGGAGAGCGAGACCGGGCGCGAGCTGCTCGCCGACCCCGAGCGCGCCGTGCGCACCCTGGCCGACCTCACCGAGCGGGCCTGGCACGCGCTGATCGCCCCGCACTGGCCCCGGCTGCGAGCCATCCTGGAGGCCGACATCCTCTTCCACTCGCGCCGCCTCGCCGCCTCCGGGCTGGCCGGGCTGTTCGAGGGGCTGCACCCCGACCTCACCTGGTCCGACGGCACGCTCACCCTGCACCGCCGCACCCACCACGACCGCTGTCTCGACGGCCAGGGCGTGCTGCTGATGCCGAGCGCCTTCGTCTGGCCCGACGTGGTCGGCGGGTACGACCCGCCCTGGCAGCCGACCGTCGTCTATCCGGCCCGCGGGATCGGCGCCCTGTGGTCGCAGGCCGCCGAGGAGACCCCGGCGGCCCTGGCCCGGCTGCTGGGCCGCGCGCGGGCCGACGTCCTGTGCGCGCTGCGCGAACCGGCCTCCACGACCGCGCTCGCCCACCGGCTGGGCCTCGCGCCGTCCTCCGTCTCCGCGCACCTGCACGCGCTGCGCGGGGCGGGCCTGCTGGAGCCGCGCCGCCACCGCCACCAGGTGTTCTACGAGCGCACGCCGCTCGGGATCGCGCTGGCCACCGGGGCGGACCCGGCCGCGTCCTGACCCGGCCGCGTCCCGACCCGGCCCGGCGGGGCACCGCGCGGGGCGTCGCGGCCGCGTCACGTGTCCGTCATGTCACGATGTCCCGGTCCGCTGCCCGCCCCGCCCGCACCGAGGAAGCCGGATGCCAGGCCGCCGCCGCACCACCACCCTGACCAGCCTCGTCCTCCTCGCGCTGGCGGCCGCCACCGCCTGTACCTCCTCCGGGCCGGGGGCCGCCCCCGTCGGGACCCCGGCGGCCGCGCCGGCCGACCCGCAGGGCGCCGGTTCGCCGTACTGGGTGGACCCGCAGAGCGACGCCGCCCGCCAGGTCGAGGCCTGGGAGGCGCAGGGACGCAACGGTGACGCCCAGGTGCTGCGCCGGATCGCGGACCAGCCGATGGCGCTGTGGGGGGCGGGGGACGATCCGGGTCCGGAGATCCGCCGGGCCGTCGAAGGGGCCCGCGCGGCGCACCGGACGGTGGTGCTCACGGCGTACAACATCCCCTACCGCGACTGCGGCCAGCACTCGGCCGGCGGCGCCTGGAACGCCACCGCCTACCGCAGCTGGATCGGCGCCTTCGCCGACAACATCGGCGACGCGCAGGCGCTCGTGGTCCTGGAACCGGACGCCGTCCCGCACGTCGTGGACGGCTGCACCCAGGCCGAGCACCACGAGGAGCGCTACCAGCTGCTCTCGGACGCCATCGACCGGCTGAAGCGGAACAAGAACACCAAGGTCTACCTCGACGCGGGCAACCCCGCGTGGATCCCGGACCCGCAGAAGCTGGTCGAGCCGCTGTACAAGGCGGGCATCGAGCGGGCCGACGGATTCTCGCTGAACGTGTCCAACTTCCAGCCGGACGAGGCCGGCCGGGCGTACGGCGCCGCGCTCTCCCGCGGCACCGGGGGCAAGCACTTCGTCATCGACACCAGCCGCAACGGCGCGGGCCCGCTGCCGGGCAGCGGCCCGCAGGCCTGGTGCAATCCGCCGGGCCGGGCGCTCGGCGTGCGCCCCACCGACCGGACGGGCGACCCGCTGGTCGACGCGTACCTGTGGGTCAAGCGGCCCGGGGAATCGGACGGCCCCTGCCGGGGCGGCCCGGAGGCCGGGCGCTGGTGGCCGGACTACGCGCTGGGCCTCGCCCGCCGCGCCAAGGACTGAGCCCCGGCGCGACCGGGGGAGCCGACCCCGCCGCGACCCGGCAGGCCGCCCCCGGCAGGCCGCCCCCCGGCGTCACTCCGCCGGCATCCACCCCACGTCGGACGTGGGCGTCGCGGTCACCGGCTCCGTGACCCGGATCCACCGCGCCACCGACGGCGTCCCGTCCGCGTCGGCCGCGAACAGCATGTACCAGCCGGGCGGTACGAGCGTCGGGTCGCCCGGGACCTCCACCGTGACCGAGCCGCCCGTGCGGGTCACCCCCAGCTCGACGGAGCGCTGCTCCACGTCCGTGGAGTGCGTGACCGCGCTCGGCCGCATCAGCCGGGCCCGGGCGATCCGCTCCGGGTGCGGGGACGCGAAGGCGGCCCGGCCGCCCGGCGCGACCTCGGACGGACCCGCGCCCAGGACGGGCCGCAGCGCCGGGTCCCGGTAGAGGTACGGCGGGGTGTACACCTCCAGGCGGTGCTCGAACTTCCCCAGCTTGGTGTTGTCCTTGTCCGCGAAGAGCGGGTCCGAGCCGAAGGTGGCCACCCGCCCGTCGGGCAGCAGCAGCGCCTCGGAGTGGTAGTCGCGCCCCACGGCGGGGTCGGCCGCGGCCACGAAGGTGTCGCGGCGCGGGTAGTAGAACTGCGCCTTGCGGATGTCGGAGGCGCCCCGGCCGCGGTAGTCGGAGGAGCCCCCGGTGGTGAAGACGGAGTCGTCGGGCAGCAGCACGCTGCTGAGGTAGCGGGTGCCCTGGGGCAGCGGAGCGGTGGAGCGGAAGGCGGGGTGCGGCGCCTTCAGGTCGATCACGGCGGTGCGCCGGGTGGAGAGCCGGGACTCGCCGACCCCGCCGCCGCCGAGCACCATCACCTTCTGGTCCTGGGCGGGCGGCAGCAGGACGGAGGAGGAGGTCTCCAGCTGGTCGGCGTCGGCGAGCCCGCCGACCGGCGTGAACCGGTTCGCCGCCGGGTCCCAGATGCCGGGCGCGCGGCCCTTGTCCTTGGGGCCGTACCCCGCGTTGGAGCCGGTGAACAGGAGGCTGCCGCCCCGGGTGAGGAAGAGCGCCGGGTAGGTGGGGAAGTAGTGGAAGGGCCCCTTGCTCCACGTCCGGGTCCGCGGGTCGTAGATCTCGTTGTCGCCGGGGACCACGTCGCCGACGTCGTTGAGGCCGGAGACCGCGAGCACCCGGCCGTCCTGGAGGCCGACGAGGGTCGGGTACCAGCGGGCGTCCCGCATGGGGTCGACGGGGACGTACTTCTCCGCCCGCGGGTCGAACTCGTACGCCGATTTGATGCCCTGGAAGTCCTGCTTGGCGGTGCTGAGCCGCTCGGCCAGCCCGTAGACGTCCTCGGCGTCCCTGCCCGCCAGGCCGAGGACCCGGTACTGGGCCGCCTGCGTGGTCAGGCCCTCGCGGCCCTCCCGCACCGCCTCGACGAAGACCCGCGCCTCGGCCGCCGTCACCCGGGCCCGCCAGGGCGTCGCTGCGCCGCCGTCGCCCGGGGCGGCCTCGAACCCGCGCGTGGCCGGCGGCACGGTGACGTCGAACCGGGACACGTACTCCACCCCGGACGGGGAGCGGAAGCGGGTGCCCTTCTTCAGCGTGACGGCCTTGTCGGGGTTCTCGTTCTTGACCCGCATGCCGCCGCCGGCCCGGGTGACCTTGCCGTCGAGGACCTCGTAGCGGGCGGTCCCGCCGGCCACCAGCAGCCGCCCGTCGGGGAGCTGGGCGTGCCCGGAGCAGAAGAAGTCCTCGGGGGTCGGGATCTTCTTGAAGGTGTCGTCGGCCGGGTTCCACAGGACGGTCTCGAAGGTGCCCCGGTCGAAGTTGCGCTGGTTGTTGCCGGAGCCCGCGATGAGCAGCACCTTGCCGGTGTGCAGGAGCGCGGCGTGCATGGCGTTGATCCGGTACTCGGCGGGCAGGTCGACCAGGTCCCACGATCCGTACTGGACCTTGTAGCTGCGCTGCCCGATCTTGTACGCGTGGAAGGCGTCCCCGGCGAAGGAGAGCGTGGCGGGGGCGTTGAGCGCGAGCAGGACGAGGGCCGCGCCGGTGCCCAGGACCGTCTTCTTGAACCGCTTCGAGGGGCGGTGGGCCATGGCTCAGTTCCCTCCCGTGGTGGCGAGGGCGGGCCGCGGGTCCTCGCCGGGCCCGCTCCCGGATCCGTCTGCGGGCTCGCTCCCGGTCCCGGTGCCGCTCTCCGTACGGTGCGTGCCGGGCGCCTGCGGGCGCGCCGCGCGGGGTCCGCGGACCCCGGCGCGGCGGCCGCGCAGGCCGGTCACGCCCCAGACGGCCAGCGGGGCCAGGGTGACGCACAGCGCGAGGACCGCCCAGATCCGCATGGCCGCGTGCGTGTGGCCGTAGCGGACCGAGGCGGCCAGCGAAACGAGCAGCACGAACGCCCAGCAGAGGTGGATCCGGAAGGTCGACAGCCGGTCCGGGCTGGCGTCGCCGCCCTTGGGGGTGACGACGAACCGGCCCCGGGTGCGCAGCACCGCCGAGCCCAGCGACACCAGGTACACCGGCGCGCAGATCGCGGACATCGCCATGCCGGCCAGCCCGCCGGAGCCCTCGGGCTCGTGCGGGGAGACGTTGTGGCGGCGGTTCCACAGGTAGAGGCCCACCTGGAGGGCCGCGGCGTCCGTGTAGAGCATCAGCCAGACCTCGGAGGAGACCTCGGTGCCGGAGGCGCCGAGGCAGAGGAACAGGACGCAGCTGAGGACGCCGAGGAACCAGTTCACGGCGGTCATGGGGTAGTAGACGAGCATCAGCGTGTAGTTGAGCCGGCGCCCGGCGGGCGTGCGGAAGAACCCCTTGCAGTACTGCCGCAAGAGGGTCTCGTAGGTGCCGCGCGACCAGCGCAGCTGCTGGGTGAAGAAGTCCGTCCAGGAGGCCGGGCCCTCGCCGACGGCGAGCACGTCCGGGGTGTACACGGAACGCCAGTGCCGCCCGGTGGCGGGGTTGCGGCGGCGGTGCAGCTCGAAGCCGGTGGCCATGTCCTCGGTGATCGAGTCGTACAGCCCGCCGACCTGGCGCAGCGCGCTGATCCGGACGGCGTTGTTGGTGCCGACGAACATGGGGGCGCCGTAGCGGTTGCCCGCGCGCTGGATCAGCGCGTGGAAGAGGTACTGCTGGGACTCGGCGGCCTTGGTGACGGCCGTCGTGTAGTTCCCGTACACCTGCGGGCCGACGACGAAGGCGGTGTCGGGGTCCCGGAAGTAGCCGAGCATCCGCTCCAGGAAGTTGGTCGCCGGGACGTGGTCGGTGTCGACGGAGGCGAAGACGTCGTAGTCGTCGCCGTGCCGGACCAGCCAGGAGTTGTAGTTGCCGTGCTTGGTCCTGGCCCGGTGGGCGCCCTTGCGGGTGTTCCACTCGGGCACGCCCTTGCGGGTGAAGTGCCGTACGCCGAGTTCCGCGCACAGCTTCCGGGCGTCCGGGTCGTCCCCCTCGTCGAGGAGCCAGACGTCGAGCGGGCCGGGGTGGCGGACCCGTACGGCCCCCTGGAGGGTGGCCCGCAGCATGGCGAGCGGCTCCTTGCCGGGCACGTACGTCGTCAGGAACGCGACCCGGACGCCGGGTTCGGGCGGCACCGGGACCGGATCGCGGGCCATCATCGTCGCGTGGGCGATGGACACCACGTTGACGAACATGAAGAGCATGATCGACGCGATGGACACGAGCATCACGGTGTCGCAGTGGACCAGCCACCGGGCGGCCCCCTCGCGGACGGTCCAGTGGGTCGGCCAGACGAGGTAGAGGAAGAGCACGGCGGACAGCGCCGGAGCCAGCGTCATGAGCGCGACGGCCCGTATTCGGTGCGGCTCCCGCGCCAGCAGGGACCGGTACGCCACCCGGTAGACACCGTCGGGACCGGGCTCCGGCTCCGCGAACGGACCGGCGAGACGGCTGTGGGTCTCGTAGTCGAAGCCTTCCGGCCGCACGGTCCCTCCAGTGCTCGGTCCAGAGTCGATACCCCCACTCAAGGCCACGCCCGGCAACGCGGCGACCCGGATTCCCCCGACCGGGCGATCCGGCCCCCACCGGCCCGCCTTGGCCCGTCCGGGTGACGCGAACCGGCCGGTGGCGGCCGGGGGCCCGGTAGGCTCGCCCGCCATGATCACCAATGACGACTGGCGGCAGGACCGGATCGGCAGCGCGCTGCGGGGCGAGAACCCCACGGTGCTCCGGCGGCTGGAGGGTGGCTTCGCGGTGATCGGCGACGTCCAGTTCCTCCCCGGGTACTCGGTACTGCTGGCGGACGATCCGGCCGTGCAGCGGCTCTCGGACCTCCCGCGCGCCGGGCGGCTGGCGTTCCTGGCCGGCATGGACGCGCTCGGCGAAGCCGTCGAGCGCGCCTGCTCGGCACTGGACCCCGCCTTCCGGCGGGTCAACCTGGAGATCCTCGGGAACACCGACCCCTTCCTGCACGCGCACGTCTGGCCACGGTTCGACTGGGAACCGGGGGAGCTGGTGGGCAAACCCGTGTGGCTGTACCCGCCGGAGCGGTGGCGCGACGGGCGGTACGCGCTCGGCCCGCAGCACGACGCGCTGCGCGCGGCGATCGGGCGGGAACTGGCGCGGCTCACGCCCTGACGGCCGACAAGGGCGCCTGCCCGGCCAGCCCGCCGGGGTCATTCGGGCAGGGCCGAATCACTGGGGCGCCCCCGGGGGCCCCGGCAGGCTGCGGGCATGGCAACCGCACCTCCCGGCTACCGCGCGGCCTTCCGGGTCCGCGAGTTCCGGCCCGTCTTCGCCGCGCACCTCATGTCCGTCCTCGGGCTCGTCGTCGCGGAGATCTCGCTCACCGTCCTCGTCTTCCGGGTCACCGGCTCCCCCCTCCTCAGCGCCCTCACCTTCGCCCTCGGGTTCCTGCCCTACGCCCTCGGCGGCACCCTCCTCGCGGGGGTCGCCGACCGGTATCCCGCCCGCCGGGTGCTCGTCGTCTGCGACCTGGTCTGTGCCGCCTGCGCCGCCGCGATGGTGCTGCCGGGGACGCCCGTCGCGCTGCTGTTCGTGCTGCGGTGCGCCATGGCCTTCGTCGCGCCGCTCTTCCAGGGCACCCGCAACGCCTCGCTGGCCGACATCCTCGGCGACGGGGACGCCTACGTCCTCGGGCGCTCGCTCCTGCGGATGGTGGCCCAGAGCGCCCAGCTCATCGGCTTCGGCGTCGGCGGGATCCTGCTCACCGCGCTCTCGCCGCGCGGGGCGATCGCGATCACCGCCGCCACCTTCGTCTGCTCCGCGCTGCTGCTGCGCTGGGGGACCCGCGCCCGTCCGGCGCGGGCCGCCGGGGCGGGGCGCACCTCGCCGTTCGCCGCCGTGGGCGCGGTCTTCGGCGACCGCAGGCTGCGGGCGATCACGCTGATGTTCTGGCTGCCGCCGCTGTTCGTCGTCGTACCGGAGGCGCTGATGGCGCCGTACGCGGACGGCATCGGCGCGGGTACGGCCGTACTGGGCCTGCTGATGTGCGCGATGCCCGTCGGCACCATCGCCGGCGAGCTGTGGGCGGGCTCCGCGCTCGGCGCCGCCGCCCGCTCGCGCATCGTGGCGCCGCTGGCGGCCGTCGGCGCGCTGCCGCTCCTCGGGTACGCCGTCCGGCCGGGCGTGGCGGTCCTGCTGGTGCTCCTGCTTGCGGCGGGACTGGCCCACGCCTACACGCTGGGCCTGGACCAGTGGTACGTCGACGCGGTCCCCGACGAGCTGCGCGGCCGGGCCATGACCCTGCTGAGCACGGGGCTGATGACCCTCCAGGGCGTCGGCATGGCGCTGGCCGGGATCGCGGCGGAGTTCGCGCCAGTCCACCTGGTGGTCGCGGGGTCCGGGGTGCTCGGCACCGCGGTCGTGCTGTTCCTGCTCGCGGAGCTCCGCGCGACGGCCGCGCCGACGCCGCACGGGCCGCACGGGCCCCGGAAACCCCACGGGCCGAAGAGTGAGACGGCCTCCGCCCGCAAATGACCGGCGGGTAGGGTCTGGTCCGTGCCCAAGCCGCTCAGTCTCCCCTTCGACCCCATCGCCCGCGCCGACGAACTGTGGCAGCAGCGCTGGGGACCGGTGCCCTCGATGGCAGCGATCACCTCGATCATGCGCGCGCACCAGATCCTGCTCGGCGAGGTCGACGCGGTGGTGAAGCCGTACGGACTGACCTTCGCGCGGTACGAGGCACTCGTCCTGCTGACCTTCTCCAAGGCCGGCGAGCTGCCCATGTCGAAGATCGGCGAGCGCCTCATGGTGCACCCGACGTCGGTGACGAACACCGTCGACCGCCTGGTCCGCTCCGGCCTGGTCGCCAAGCGCCCCAACCCGAACGACGGCCGCGGCACGCTCGCCTCGATCACCGACAAGGGCCGCGAGGTCGTCGAGGCGGCGACCCGGGACCTGATGGCGATGGACTTCGGGCTGGGCGCCTACGACGCGGAGGAGTGCGGGGAGATCTTCGCGCTGCTCAGGCCGCTGCGGGTGGCCGCGGACGACTTCGACGCGAAGTAGCCCGCCGGCCGGGAAGCGGGCCCCGGTCAAGATCGCGCAAAACGGACGGTTAGGCTCAGTGGCATGAAGAAGAGCGTGCTGACCCGCTACCGGGTGATGGCCTATGCCACCGCAGTGATGCTGCTGGTGCTGTGCACCTGCATGATTTTCAAGTACGGCTTCGACAAGGGCGCGGACCTGACCTTCGTGGTCTCCCAGGCCCACGGCGTGCTCTTCATGATCTACCTCGTCTTCGCCTTCGACCTCGGCTCCAAGGCGAAGTGGCCCTTCGGCAAGATGCTGTGGGTCATGCTCTCCGGCACGATCCCGCTCGCGGCGTTCTTCGTCGAGCGCAAGGTCCGCGCCGAGATCGAGCCCCTGGTGAACGGCGCCCCGCAGGCCGCGGCCGCGCAGGCCTGACGCCGCCCTCCGCACTGGAGGCGCGCTCGATCTCACACCACCCCGGGACGACTTCCCGGGGTGGGCCATCGACATTTACTAGGACGTCCTAGTAAATTCGAAGCATGGACGCTGACGCCATCGAGCAAGGCCGCCTTCGCTGGCAGGCCCGTTACGACAGGGCCCGCACCCGCGAGGCCGACTTCACCACGCTCTCCGGCGACGAGGTCGAGCCGGTGTACGGCCCCCGCCCCGGGGACACCTACGAGGGCTTCGAGCGCATCGGCTGGCCGGGCGAGTACCCGTACACCCGCGGCCTGCACGCCACCGGTTACCGCGGGCGGACCTGGACCATCCGGCAGTTCGCCGGGTTCGGCAACGCCGAGCAGACCAACGAGCGCTACAAGATGATCCTCGCGGCGGGCGGCGGCGGCCTCTCGGTCGCCTTCGACATGCCCACCCTGATGGGCCGTGACTCCGACGACCCGCGCGCGCTGGGCGAGGTCGGCCACTGCGGGGTCGCCATCGACTCCGCCTCCGACATGGAGGTCCTGTTCCGGGACATCCCGCTCGGCGACGTCACCACGTCGATGACCATCAGCGGGCCCGCCGTGCCCGTCTTCTGCATGTACCTCGTCGCCGCCGAGCGCCAGGGCGTCGATCCGGCCCTGCTCAACGGCACGCTGCAGACCGACATCTTCAAGGAGTACATCGCCCAGAAGGAGTGGCTCTTCGAACCCGAGCCGCACCTGCGCCTCATCGGCGACCTGATGGAGTACTGCGCCGAGGGCATCCCCGCCTACAAGCCGCTCTCCGTCTCCGGCTACCACATCCGCGAAGCCGGGGCGACGGCCGCGCAGGAGCTGGCCTACACCCTCGCCGACGGCTTCGGCTACGTCGAGCTCGGGCTCTCGCGCGGCATGGACGTGGACCACTTCGCGCCCGGGCTGTCCTTCTTCTTCGACGCGCACCTCGACTTCTTCGAGGAGATCGCCAAGTTCCGCGCCGCCCGCCGGATCTGGGCGCGCTGGATGAAGGAGGTCTACGGAGCGCAGTCCGACAAGTCCATGTGGCTGCGCTTCCACACCCAGACGGCCGGCGTCTCGCTGACCGCCCAGCAGCCGTACAACAACGTCGTGCGCACGGCCGTGGAAGCCCTCGCGGCGGTCCTCGGCGGCACCAACTCCCTGCACACCAACGCCCTCGACGAGACCCTCGCGCTGCCGAGCGAGCAGGCCGCCGAGATCGCCCTGCGCACGCAGCAGGTGCTGATGGAGGAGACGGGCGTGGCCAACGTGGCCGACCCGCTGGGCGGTTCCTGGTACGTCGAGCAGCTCACCGACCGGATCGAGGCCGACGCCGAGAAGATCTTCGACCAGATCCGGGAGCGCGGGCTGCGCGCCCACCCCGACGGCCGGCACCCCATCGGTCCCATCACCTCGGGCATCCTGCGCGGCATCGAGGACGGCTGGTTCACCGGGGAGATCGCCGAGTCGGCTTTCCAGTACCAGCGTTCGCTGGAGAAGGGCGACAAGCGGGTCGTCGGCGTCAACGTGCACCACGGCTCCGTCACCGGTGACCTGGAGATCCTCCGCGTCAGCCACGAGGTCGAGGTGGTCCAGGTCCGCGAGCTCAAGGAGCGCAAGGCCCGCCGCGACGACGCGAAGGTCCGCGCGGGTCTGGACGCGATGCTGGCGGCGGCGCGGGACGGGTCGAACATGATCCCGGCCATGCTGGACGCCGTACGGGCCGAGGCGACGCTCGGCGAGATCTGCGGCGTGCTGCGGGACGAGTGGGGCACCTACACGGAGCCGCCCGGCTTCTGATCCCGCGTCCGGCGCCGGCCGGACGGTATCCGGCGAGCGGAGGGCCGGTCGTGGCGCGCGCGGAGCGTGCCGCGGCCGGCCCCGCGTGCGCCGGGTGCCAATCGTCAGGCTGGGGCCGCCCCGTCCGCGCCCAGCAGCCCGTGCATCAGCAGGGTGGTGAAGGCGGCGACCCACAGCTCGTCCACCGGTTCGGCGCTCACCAGGGCGCGGTGCACCACGGTGCCCGCGATGACGTCGAAGATCAGGTCCGTGGTGCGCCCGGCGAGGTCCTCGTCCGCTTCGTAGGGAAGTTCGCCGCGGGCCTGCGCGCGCTCGCGGCCCAGGACGACGAGACGTTTCTGCCGGTCCACGATCGCCGACCGGATCCGCCCGCGCAGCGCCTCGTCGCGGGTGGATTCGGCGACCACCGCCATGAGCGCCGTACGGGCCTCCGGGCGCCGCAGCAGCTCCGCGAACCGCAGGACGACGTACTCGATGTCGGCCTGGAGCGAGCCCCGGTCGGGGAGTTCGAGGGAGTCGAAGAGTTCCGCGACCGCGTCCACGACCAGCTCGCTCTTGCCCGCCCAGCGGCGGTAGAGGGTGGTCTTGGCGACCCCCGCGCGGGCCGAGACGTCGCCCATGGTCAGCTTCGACCAGCCCAGCTCGACCAGCGCGTCCCTGGTGGCGGCGAGGATCGCGGCGTCCGCCGTGGCGCTGCGGGGGCGGCCGGTGCGGCCGGAACCGGAGACGGGGTTGCGCATGGACGGTGACCATACCCGCCAGTAGCGGAACCGCCAGGACCCCGCACGGTGTGGTTCAGATCACGGACCGCGAGGTCCCGCGGGGAGTTACGCTACGACTCGTAGCGTAAGAGCGACAACCACGCGAGCTACGGCGCCAGGTGGGGACCCGGCGCCACGCAGTTCAGGTGCACGGCCGTGCGGACGACGCCCGGCCGTGGTGCGGCAAGCGGTTCGGCGGTGCTGTTCGCGGCGCCGGCCGTGGTGATGGTCGTAGTGCTGTTTTACGACGTCTTTCACGAGGTCTTTTCGTCGGCGCGCGCACACGGGGGAGGATGTACGCATGCAGCCCAGAAACATGTCCATGAGCGGTGTCGTCGACCTCGCCGCGGTGAAGGCGGCCGGCGAGGCCAAGGCGAAGGCGGAGCAGGCGCGCGCGGCCGCGGCCCGGCAGGGCGGCGCCGACGGCGCCGTCCCCGGCGCCGTGGCGCCGTCGGCGCTCGTCATCGATGTCGACGAGGCCGGTTTTGAACTCGACGTGCTCGAACTCTCGCACCAGGTCCCGGTCGTCATCGACTTCTGGGCCGAGTGGTGCGAGCCGTGCAAGCAGCTCAGCCCGGTGCTGGAGCGCCTGGTCACCGGAGCGAACGGCCGACTGGTTCTGGCCAAGATCGATGTCGACGCCAACCAGCTGCTGATGCAGCAGTTCGGCGTCCAGGGCATCCCCGCCGTGTTCGCGGTCGTCGCCGGTCAGGCGCTGCCGCTGTTCCAGGGCGCGGTGCCCGAGCAGCAGATCCGCGAGACGCTCGGCCAGCTCATCCAGGTCGCCGAGGAGCGCTACGGCCTCACCGGCATCGCGGTCGACCCGGCCGCCCAGGGCGCGTACGGCGGGCCCGCGGGCGGCGTGGACGAGGAGCCGGAGGGCCCCTACGACGCGCTGCTCGAAGCGGCCGTCGTCGCGCTGGACGCGGGCGACCTGGGCGGAGCCGTCCAGGCGTACAAGAACGTACTGGCCGGGGACCCGGCCAACAGCGAGGCCAAGCTGGGCCTGGCCCAGGCGGAGCTCCTCGCGCGGGTGCAGCACATGGACCCGCAGGCGGTGCGCGCCGCGGCGGCCGCGCAGCCGGCCGATCCGGCGGCGCAGATCGCGGCGGCCGACCTGGACATGGCGGGCGGTCACGTGCAGGACGCCTTCGGGCGCCTGGTGGACGCCGTCCGCGTCACGGCGGGTGACGACCGCAACGCGGTACGGCTGCGGCTGCTGGAGCTGTTCGAGGTCATCGGGGCGGACGATCCCCGGGTCTCGGCCGCCCGCACCGCCCTCGCGCGGGTGCTCTTCTAGGGCGCGCCCACGGCCGGCGCGGCGGTTCGCGCCCAGGCCCGCTCGCATGCCGGTGGACCGCCGGTGATTTGTTGACACGGAGATAAACAGCGGCCGCACTTTGCCAAAACTTGGTAATCGCGGTCGCTGTTACTCCCAGTAAGCCGAACCCCGTGAACTGTCCGGTTGGTTCGCTCTTCGTCGTATCTGTCGTGGCCATGGGTGACACCCTGTGTTGCTGCCCGACGGCGACGTGTCGCACTCAGGTTATCCAGCCGTTACCCGCCAGTAACGAACCCCCTTGTGCCCCGGCCGGGAATGGACAACGATCGGCCACGCTCGGTCCATCCCGCAGCGCCGGTCACCCGGCACCGCGCGGAGGGGTCCCCACCGAGCCGGCCGGCGCCAGGGGTGCCGGACGCGGGACAGGGGGGTAGCCGCCGCACCCGGGCGGTTCCTGTCCTCATCAGGTTGCGCGAACGCGTGGCCCAGTGGTTGTCGCTCGGGGGTGATCGCCGGTGTTCCTGACGCGGTACAGCCGCGACCCGGTCGCCTGCGCTCCTTCCCGAGGACGTAGCACTTCTCCCATCCCAGGACGGGCACGGCCCGGACCGGAGATGTACGTCCGATGAGGAGGACCAACATGATTTCCCAGGTTCGTGGTGGGACCAGATGGAAGCGCTTCGCTCTCGTCATGGTGCCGAGCATCGCGGCCACCGCCGCGGTGGGCGTGGGTCTGGCGCAGGGCGCTCTCGCGGCGTCCTTCAGCGTCTCGGGCCAGGACTTCAAGGTGTCGGCCGACGAGCTCGTCGGTGACAACCTGATCCAGTACGGCAGCGTGGCCAAGGGCAAGACCCTCGGCGACGACAAGAAGGACGCGTACCACCCGGTCACCATCTCCGGGTTCAGCCACGCCGAGATCACCAACATGTGCCAGTCCCTGGTCACCCCGGTGCCCGGTCTCGGCAACATCACCCTGCAGCTGCGGACGGGCAACAAGGGCCGTCCCGCCGTCGCGGAGAACATCTACCTCGATGTCGCCGAGCTGGACGCGGACGCCAAGTTCGAGCAGCTCGACATCGGTGTCGCGGTCGGCAACGCGGCGGACAAGGACCACCCGACCGGGCCGCAGGCCGGCACGGTGTCCGATGGCGGTCTCTTCTCGCAGCGCGCGAAGAAGGCCACGCTGACCAACGTGCGGCAGAAGGCATGGGCGACGACGGCGGGCACCTTCACGCTGCCGGACCTCAAGCTGCGCCTCCTCAGCGGGGACCAGCCCTGCTACCAGGACATCAAGTAGTCCGTCCGGTCGCTTGAACCGGCCGGGCGGGCGCGGTGGCGCCTGCGCCGCCCCGTCCGCCCGGCCGGGCGCTCCACCTAGTTCTCCGTACGACCGTTTTCAGGGAGCTGTTGTCCATGTACCCCGAGGCCCCCGTATCCCCGGCAGACGACCACTGGCTCACGGTGCTCTGGTACCGGTTCCGCGCCTGGCGCGGTGCCCGGCCGTTCTGGGCGGGACTGTTCACGCTGCTCGGCGGTATCCCGATCGCGTACTTCCCGTACGCGGACGTCCGGTTGGGCAACATCACGATCGCCATGGCGACGACGGCGGGCGCGGGGTCACTGATCATCGGTGTCCTGCTGGTCACGCTCGGGCTCGCCCTCTGGTTCCAGCAGGGCATCAGGATCTTCGCCGGCGTCGCCACGCTCCTGCTGGGGCTCGTGTCCCTGCCGGTGTCGAACATCGGCGGCTTCCTGCTGGGCTTCCTGTGCGCGCTGATCGGCGGGTGTCTCGCGCTGGCGTGGGCGCCCGGCAGGCCCCTCGACCCCGCGGTCGGGCTGCCCGCTCCCCGCGAGGCGGAAACGGACCACGCTTCCGAGACGACTGCCCACGCCGATGGCGGGAGGAACAGTGCGGGGTGACGAGACGCAACGGGCCCAGGCCCCGGGCGGAGAGTCCCGTGAGAGAAGGGGCCCGCGCCACGCGGCGCCCAGGAAGTCGCTGCTGACCAAGCTCCAGATACCCGTCGGCAAGACGATGGCGCTGGCGGCGATGCCGACCGCGGTCTTCGTCGGGATGGGCATGGCGCCGAAGATGGCACTGGCCGACGACAAGGAGATCCCGTTCGCGCCCGGGCCGTGTGTCACGCGGTCCGACGAGCCCACGCAATCGCCCTCCCCGTCGGCCTCGGCCTCCAAGAGCCCGTCCCCGAGTGCGTCGCCCACCGCGACCCCCTCGGCGGGCGTTCCGGTGGGGCCGTCTCCCGCTGCCTCCCCGTCGGCCTCCAAGCCCGCGGCCAAGCAGGGGAACGCCTCCCCGCCGGCGTCCCAGCCGGCGAAGCCGGGGGCCCCGGCCGCCGCCTCGCCGTCCCCGAGCGCCTCGGCGCCCGCGGCCAGGACGCCGAACCCGCTGGACCCGCTGGGTCTGGGCGACGCGGTCAAGGACTTCTTCGACGAGCTGGGCAAGCCCCTCAAGGGCGCCAAGGGCACGGCCGCCCCGGCGCCCGCCACCAGCGCCGCCCCCGGCGCGAAGCAGACCCCCGACCCCGCCGCGGACCCGATCCGCAAGGCGGCGGACCAGGCCGGCGTCTCCGTCTCGGAGCTGTCGCAGGAGGTCAAGGACACCGCGAAGAAGGCCAAGGACGAGACCGGCGCGTCCGACGCGGAGAAGAAGGCCGACGAGGACGCGAAGGCCGACGACGCGGCGAAGGACGCGGACAAGGCCGCGGACGGCAAGACGGCGGACGGCAAGACGCCCTTCCCCTGTCCCACGCTGGACGCCCAGGCCCTCGCCAACGCCAAGCTGGACCCCGGCGCCCCGGTCCTGCCGGACGAGCCGTGGTACCTCGACAGCTCCCTGCTGACCCTCTACGGGCTGGACTACGCGGGCATCGTCGAGGTGAAGACCGCGAACGGCAGCACGAAGAAGGTCCTGAAGTTCACGGCGGACTCGCTCGACATCAAGGACCTCTACCAGACGGTCGGCAAGAGCGGGAACGTCGCGCACCTCAAGTCCCGCCCGGGCTCCACGTCCACGATCCGCGGCGGCACGGTGACGATGTACACCGAGAGCCTGAAGGGGAACCTGTTCGGGCTGATCCCGATCGAGTTCACCCCGAACACCCCGCCGCCGCTGAACGTCCCCTTCGCGTTCTTCACGAACGTCAAGGTCGTCCAGGCCGGCCAGTTCGGCGGCACGCTCACCGTTCCGGGCCTGCACAACTACGTCGGCCCGCCGGAGTAGGCGCTCCCGCAACGCACCGAGGGCGGCACCCCGATCGATCGGGGTGCCGCCCTCGCGTCTGTGCGGCAGACGGTCAGCGGGTGGTGCCGCGGCCGGTGCGCCGCGGCAGCGGCTTCAGCCGCGGGCGCCGCCGTTGAGGTGGTGGACGCGGACCATGTTGGTCGTGCCGGGGACGCCGGGGGGCGAACCGGCGGTGATGATCATGGTGTCGCCCTGGTTGTAGCGGCCGAGCTTGAGCAGCTCGTCGTCCACGAGGTCGACCATCGCGTCGGTGTTGTCCACGTGGCGCACGACGTACGACTCGACGCCCCAGCTCAGCGCCAGCTGGTTGCGGGTGCTCTCGCTGGTCGTGAAGGCGAGGATCGGCTGGACCGTGCGGTAGCGCGACAGGCGGCGGGCGGTGTCGCCGGAGTGAGTGAAGGCGACCAGGGCCTTGCCGTCGAGGAAGTCGGCGATCTCGCAGGCGGCGCGGGCGACGGAGCCGCCCTGGGTGCGCGGCTTCTTGCCCGGGACCAGGGGCTGGAGGCCCTTGGAGAGCAGCTCCTCCTCGGCCGCGACGACGATCTTCGACATCGTCTTGACGGTCTCGATCGGGTAGGCGCCGACCGAGGACTCGGCCGACAGCATGACCGCGTCGGCGCCGTCGAGGATGGCGTTCGCGACGTCGGAGGCCTCGGCGCGGGTCGGCCGCGAGTTGGTGATCATCGACTCCATCATCTGGGTCGCGACGATCACCGGCTTGGCGTTGCGGCGGCACATCTCGATGAGCCGCTTCTGGACCATCGGGACCTTTTCGAGCGGGTACTCGACGGCCAGGTCGCCACGGGCCACCATGACCGCGTCGAAGGCGTCGACCACGGCCGCCATGTTCTCGACGGCCTGCGGCTTCTCGACCTTGGCGATGACGGGGACCCGGCGGCCCTCCTCGTCCATGACCTTGTGGACGTCCTTGACGTCGTCGGCGTCGCGCACGAAGGACAGCGCGACCATGTCGCAGCCCATCCGCAGGGCGAAGCGCAGGTCGTCGACGTCCTTCTCGGACAGGGCCGGGACGTTGACGGCCGCACCCGGCAGGTTGATGCCCTTGTGGTCCGAGATGACACCGCCCTCGATGACGATGGTCTTGACCTGCGGGCCCTCGACCGAGGTCACCCGAAGCTCGACGTTGCCGTCGTTGATCAGGATCTGGTCGCCCTTGGAGACGTCACCGGGCAGACCCTTGTAGGTGGTGCCGCAGATGGACTTGTCGCCCGGGACGTCCTCGGTGGTGATGGTGAACTCGTCACCGCGCACCAGCTCGACGGGACCCTCGGCGAAGGTTTCCAGACGGATCTTGGGACCCTGGAGGTCGGCGAGGACGCCGACGGCACGCCCGGTGTCCTCGGAGACCTTCCGGACGCGGTCGTACCGCTCCTGGTGTTCTGCCTGGGATCCGTGGCTGAAGTTGAATCGGGCCACGTTCATGCCTGCCTCGATGAGCGCTTTCAGCTGCTCATACGAGTCGACGGCGGGGCCCAGCGTGCAGACGATTTTGGAACGGCGCATGGAGCGGATCCTATCGGTTTGTTTCGTAGCGGAATATTCCGTCTGGTGGAAAGTCCAAAGTGACTAACGGGTAACCAGCTCGTACGCCTGGGCGGCGATCTCCAGTTCCTCATCGGTGGGGACCACCGCGACGGCCACCCGCGCGCCCTCGGCGGAGATCAGCCGCGGCCGCGCGGAGCGCACCGCGTTGGCCTGCGGGTCCAGTACGAGCCCCAGCCCGGCCAGACCCTCGACGGCAGCTTCCCGCACCTGGTGGGCGTTCTCGCCGACCCCGGCGGTGAACACCACCGCGTCCACCCGGCCGAGCACCGCCGTATAGGCGCCGATGTACTTCTTCAGGCGGTGGACGTACGCGGCGAAGGCGACGGCCGCCGCCTCGTCGCCCTCGCCCGCGCGCCGCATCACCTCGCGCATGTCGTTGTCCCCGCACATGCCCAGCAGACCGCTCTTCTTGTTCAGGAGCGAATCGATCTCATCCACCGAGAGGCCGCCCACCCGCGCGAGGTGGAAGACGACCGCCGGATCGAGGTCCCCGGAGCGCGTCCCCATGACCAGACCCTCCAGCGGGGTCAGCCCCATCGAGGTCTCTACGCACACTCCGCCCCGCACGGCGGAGGCCGAGGCGCCGTTGCCCAGGTGCAGCACGATGACGTTCACGTCCTCGGGCGCCCGGCCCAGCAGGGCCGCGGCCGCCCGGGACACGTAGGCGTGCGAGGTGCCGTGGAACCCGTACCGCCGGACGGAGTACTTCTCGGCGGTCGCGGCGTCGATCGCGTACCGGGCCGCGTGCTCCGGCATCGTCGAGTGGAACGCCGTGTCGAAGACCGCCACCTGGGGGAGGTCCGCGCGCAGGGCGCGGGCCACCTCGATCCCCGTCACGTTCGCCGGGTTGTGCAGCGGCGCGAGCGGGATCAGGGCGCGGATCTCCGCCAGCACCTCGTCGTCGATCACGGTGGGCCGGGTGAACTTCGTGCCGCCGTGCACCACCCGGTGCCCGATGGCCGCCAGTTCGGGGGAGTCCAGGCCGGTGCCGTCGGCGGCCAGCTCGGCGGCGACGGCCTCCAGGGCGGCCCGGTGGTCCGCGATCGGCCCGAGCGTCTCCCGCTTCGCGTCGCCCGCCGCGGGCGGGGGCCCGTCCACGAGCCGCTCGTGCACCAGCCGGGAGTTCTCCTCGCCGATGCGCTCCACCAGCCCGACGGCCAGGCGGGACCGGTCCGCCATGTCGAGCAGCTGGTACTTGAGCGACGAGGAGCCGGAGTTGAGGACGAGTACGCGCGATGCGGTCACGGATGCGGAACCTTCTCGTGTGGGGGTGCTCGGGTGGTCGTACGGGGATCAGACCGGGGCGGGCCCGGACTGGGCCTGGATCGCGGTGATCGCCACGGTGGTGACGATGTCCTGGACCAGTGCGCCGCGCGAGAGGTCGTTGACGGGCTTGCGCAGGCCCTGCAGGACCGGGCCGACCGCCACGGCGCCCGCGGAGCGCTGGACGGCCTTGTAGGTGTTGTTGCCCGTGTTGAGGTCCGGGAAGATCAGCACGGTCGCCCGCCCGGCCACCTCGGACTCCGGCAGCTTGGTCGCCGCCACGGACGGCTCGACCGCGGCGTCGTACTGGATCGGACCCTCGATCAGCAGGTCCGGACGCTGCGCCCGGACCAGCTCGGTGGCCTTGCGGACCTTGTCCACGTCGGCCCCCGAACCGGAGGTGCCGGTCGAGTACGAGAGCATCGCGATCCGCGGCTCCAGCCCGAACGCGGCGGCGGTGGCGGCCGACTGCACCGCGATGTCGGCGAGCTGCTCCGCGTCCGGATCCGGGTTCACGGCGCAGTCGCCGTAGGCGAGGACCTTGTCCGCCAGGCACATGAAGAAGACCGAGGAGACGATGGACGCGTCGGGCCGGGTCTTGATGATCTCGAAGGCGGGCCGGATGGTGGCGGCGGTGGAGTGCACCGCGCCGGACACCATGCCGTCGGCCAGGCCGACCTGGACCATCAGGGTGCCGAAGTAATTGACGTCGGTGACCACGTCGTTGGCCAGCTCGACCGTCATGCCCTTGTGGGCGCGGGCCTTCGCGTAGTACTCGGCGAACCGTTCCCGCAGCGGCGAGGTCATCGGGTCGATCAGCTGCGCCGCGCTGATGTCGATGCCGAGGTCGGCCGCCTTCTTCAGGATCGCCTGCTCCCCGCCCAGCAGGGTCAGGTCGCACACGCCCCGGCGCAGCACCACGTCCGCGGCGCGCAGCACCCGCTCCTCGGTGCCCTCGGGCAGCACCACGCGGCGCCGCTCGGCGCGGGCCCGCTCCAGCAGCTCGTGCTCGAACATCATCGGGGTGACCCGGGTGGAGCGGGTCACCGAGATCCGGTCCCGCAGCGCGGCCGTGTCCACGTGCCGCTCGAAGAGGCCGAGGGCGGTCTCCAGCTTGCGCGGGGTGGCGGAGTTCAGCCGGCTCTGGAGCGCGAAGAGTTCGGCGGCGGTCGGGAAGCTGTTCCCTGGGACCGAGACCACCGGCGTGCCCGGCGCCAGCTTCGAGGCCAGCGTCAGGATGTCCTTGCCGGGGCGCTCGTTCAGCGTCAGCAGGATGCCCGCGATCGGCGGGGTGCCGGAGGTGTGCGCGGCCAGCGCGCCGATGACCAGGTCGGAGCGGTCGCCGGGGGTGACGACCAGGCAGCCGGGGGTCAGCGCGTTCAGGAAGTTCGGCAGCATGGCGCCGCCGAAGACGAAGTCCACGGCGTCGCGGGCCAGCCCGGCCTCGTCGCCGAGCAACACCTCGCCGCCCAGCGCCCGGGTGATCTGGGCGACCGTGGGCGCGGAGAGCGTCTTGTCGTCCGGGAGCACGTAGCAGGGCACGGGGAGCCGCGCGGTCAGCCGTTCGGCGAGCGCCTCGCGGTCCTCCGCGGCCACCCGGTTGACGATCACGGCCACGACCTCGCAGCCGAGGCTCTCGTAGGCCCGGTAGGCGTTGCGGGTCTCCGCGCGCACCGACTCGGCGGTCTGCTTGGTGCCGCCGACCACGGGGATGACGACCGCGCCCAGTTCGTTGGCCAGCCGGGCGTTGAGCGCCAGTTCGTCGGGCAGGCTGGTGCCGGCGTAGTCCGTGCCGAGGACGAGGACGACCTCGTGGTCGCGGGCGGCCCGGTGGAAGCCGTCGACCAGCCGGGAGACCAGTTCGTCGGCGCCCTTCTCGGCGAGCAGCACGGAGGCCTCGTGGTACTCCATGCCGTAGGCGGTGAACGCGTCCTGGTCGAGCCGGTAGCGGGCCTTCAGGAGGTCGAAGAGCCGGTCGGGTCCGTCGTGCAGCAGCGGGCGGTAGACGCCCACCCGGCCCGTCTGGCGGGTCAGCAGCTCCATGAGTCCGAGCTCGACGACCTGCCGGCCGTCCCCCCGGTCGATGCCGGTCACGTACACGCTGCGCGTCACGCGTGCTCTCCGTCCCTGTGGATCTTACGAGTCGTTTTACCCAATTAGTATGAGCTTGCCCTCTTGACAATACCTCTGCCGATGGTTAAGGCGCCCGCCGGGAAAAAGGCCTGTCCAGGGGGGTCGGAAGGCCCTGCGGGGGCAGTCGCTCGGAGCGCGGCTTCCCCGGGGCCCGTGGAACAATCGGACAGGCCTCACCGGCAAGACCTTCATGTGTACGGCGGCCCGCCCGCACGCGGACCGCTCGGTACGACCAGGAGCAGGAGACACAGCACGATGCGTATCGGAGTTCTCACCGCAGGCGGCGACTGCCCGGGCCTGAACGCTGTCATCCGGTCGGTCGTGCACCGCGCCGTGGTCGGACACGGTGACGAAGTCATCGGCTTCGAGGACGGTTTCAAGGGCCTCCTCGACGGTCACTACCGCCCCCTCGACATCAATGCGGTCAGCGGCATCCTGGCGCGCGGCGGCACGATCCTCGGCTCGGCCCGGATGGAGCGCGCCCGGCTGCACGAAGCCGCCGAGCACGCCGGTGAGCTGGCCGAGCGGTACGCGCTCGACGCCCTCATCCCGATCGGCGGCGAAGGCACCCTGACGGCGGCCCGGATGCTCTCGGACGCGGGGATGCCGGTGGTCGGCGTACCCAAGACCATCGACAACGACATCTCCTCCACCGACCGCACCTTCGGCTTCGACACCGCCGTCATGGTGGCCACCGAGGCGATCGACCGGCTGAAGACCACCGCCGAATCGCACCAGCGCGTCATGGTCGTCGAGGTCATGGGACGCCACGCGGGCTGGATCGCCCTGGAGTCCGGCATGGCGGGCGGCGCGCACGGCATCTGCCTGCCGGAGCGGCCGTTCGAAGTGGACGCCCTGGTGAAGATGGTGGAGGAGCGCTTCGCCCGCGGCAAGAAGTTCGCGGTCGTGTGCGTCGCCGAGGGCGCGCACCCGGCCGAGGGTTCCATGCCCTACGAGAAGGGCGCGATCGACGCGTACGGTCACGAGCGGTTCGCCGGCATCGGCAACCGGCTCGCGGTGGAACTGGAGCGGCGCCTGGGCAAGGAGGCCCGTCCGGTCATCCTCGGCCACGTCCAGCGCGGTGGCACCCCGACCGCCTACGACCGGGTGCTCGCCACCCGCTTCGGCTGGCACGCCGTCGAGGGCGTCCACCGCGGCGACTTCGGCAACATGACCGCGCTGCGCGGCACCGACATCGTGATGGCCCCGCTGGCCGAGGCGGTCACCGAGCTGAAGACCGTCCCGGACGCCCGCATGTACGAGGCCGAGTCGGTCTTCTAGGGCGCCGTGGCCGGGTGGTGCCCCCGGGAGCCGCCCGGCGGTCACCGCACCCGTGCCAGCTCCCAGAACCGGTCCACGATCCCCGCGAGGAACTCGCGCCCCGCGTCCCCGCTGTCCGCCCGGCCGCCCGCCCCGCCCCAGCTCAGGGTGGCCAGCATCCGGGACTGGTAGTCCCCGTGCAGCAGCTCCAGCACCCGCTCCAGCTCGGGCTTGGCCACCGGGAGCAGCTTGGCCAGCGGTTTGACGTAGGCCTGCCAGCGGGTGGTCACGGCGTTGCGCAGCAGCTCCGCCAGCTCGTCGTGCTTGCCGGTGGCGGTCACGAACTGGGCCGGCGTCAGCCCCAGCAGCGAGGTGAGCGTGGCGGACTGGCGCTCGTTGCCCTTCCAGCGGCCGGTGTCCTCCATCTTCTGGTAGGCGGACGGTTCCAGCCCGATCCGCCGGGCCAGCTCCTCCGGGGCCACGCCGCGCGCGATCCGGTGCTCCCGCAGGGTGACCGGCTCGGCCAGCAGCTCGCCGGGGGAGCACCAGAGCACCCCCGCGAGGGCCGTCAGTTCGGCCGAGGACGGCGGTATCTCGCCACGCTCCCAGGCCATGACGGTCTCGGGGGTGACGAGGAGCCCGTACTGGGCGCGCAGGCCGTAGGCGACGTGGCCGGGTGCCATGCCCAGGGCCGCCCGCAGGCGGCGGGCGGCGGGGGCATTGAAAGGGGGGCTGGAGTGCACGAGCCACACCGTAGGAGCGAAAACGGGTTGGCGACTACAGACCGTTCAAACAAGCCCACAACTCGTAGGAACCTCCTACGGTGTTCGGGTATTAAGTCCGGTTATTGTGCGACCGTCCGGTAAACGGATCATGCGAAGATCCATTTCCCGAGGTCCGGTTCAAGCCAAGCGCGCACCCGCCGTGCGAGTGAACCCGATCACACCCTCCGCCGCCACCTGAACCACTCCGGCCGTCGGGGCGTGAACCATTCGGGGGCCCTCGTGCACGGGGGTGGCGAGGGCCCTCCCACCTCCAGTGCCGACGGATCCGGTCCGCCTCACCGCGCGCCCGGGCGGACCGGCTTGCACGCCGGGTCCCGGATGTCGTGCGCCCAGTCGGACGGACGGGCCCCCGACGCGGAGTGCCGGATGAACTCCGTCCCGCCGGCCCGGATCGGCCGGTCGCAGACGGCGCAGATCCGGCCCGCGGCGGTCACAGCCGCTCCAGCAGGGCGGGGGCCGCGGTGAACTCCCGGCCGTCGGCGCCCCGGACGTACGCGGTCCGGGCGCGCTGCGGGACCCCTGCGACGGTGCCGACGCACTCCTCGACGACGGCCATCAACTCGCCCTCGCGACCGGTCCGCGGGTCGCGGACCCGCTGGCGGAGGAGCGGGTGGTCGAGGTGCCCGTACGCCTCGTCCGGCTTGCTCTCGCGTACTTCCATTCCGGGTCTCCCTACGGTCATCAGCGGGTGGTGAGACCACCCTGACCGTTCGGGAGCACACGAACGCTCACAGATCTGTGAGTGCTACAGGCCCACCCAGAGGGCCATTCCACCGAGGGACTCCGGGGCCCGGCGGGACATGTGCACCAGGCCCCGGATCGTCGCCCGCGTCCCCGGCAGGTGCCGCGTCTGCTCCGGCGCCGCCTTCCGTGCCTCCGCGAGGTACCGCAGCGACGTCTTCGCCGACCCCGCCTCCATCTCCACGAGCGCCCTGTCGACCAGGTAGCGGGCCCGGCGGGACGTCAGCGTCGACGCGGGCAGCGTGAGGGAACGGGCCAGGCCGAGTGCCCGGTCGAAGTCGTTGAGCACGATGGCCGTGCCCAGCTCGTGCAGCTGTACGTTGACCCGCCCGAACGACAGCCAGTGCACGTCGGCGGCCTCGTCGCCCACACGGTCCGCCAGCTCCCGGGCCGCAGCGAGATGGCCCTCCACTGCGGTGGCGTCCTCGGCCTTCGCCGCCACGGTGGCCAGCCCGAGGTGGAGCTGACCCGTCACGGCGAGCGCCTCGCGGCTCGTCTGACCGTCCAGCAGGGCCTGGCCCGAGGTGATGAGCGGCGCGGACGTGGCGCACCGCCACAGCGTGGCCCGTTTGTACCGCTGCACCGCCTCGATGCACGGGTCCGACGCTCGCCCGGCAGCCCAGCCCATGCGGTCGAGAGCCACGCGCGCGAGGTCGGGATGGTCGAGCTTGAGGGCCACGTCGTGGGCAGTCCGGTAGGCGGAGGAGAGCGCCCTCCACCCACCCGTGGACGGGGCTGTCCACGCGAGGTGCGTCAGCTCCACGATCAGCGCGGGCAACGCCTTCGCCGCCGCGCGCAGATGCGTCGCCCGAACCTGCCGGCACAGCGCGTCGGCTTCGGTGACCAGCACCGGCTCCGGCCGGATCACGGTGAGGTCCGGGTTGCGCCCGAGGTCGAAGCGGTCGAGGGCTTCCCTGATCGGGGCGACCAACGCGAGCAGCCGGTCGGCGGGAAGTGCGGTCACCGCGGGAGGTCCTGTCAGCTTGGACGGGTCCACCCGAAGGGCGTGGGCCACGGCCGCCACGAACCCGGACGTCGCGGGGCGAGCCCCGCACTCGACCTGATTCAGCAGGCTGAGGCTGTACGGGATCCGATCGGCCAACTCGCGCTGCGTGAGGCGAGCGAGGCGCCGCTGCTCCCGGATCCGGGAACCGGTGTGCTCATCGTCGGGTAGAGGCATACACGTCTCCGTCCAGGACTCGTCATCAAGGACCGTACCCGCGCACCACACGCAGGATCGCCGATCGGCCCGACCACTCCTCGCGGACAGGGGGCGATTACATAGGCTCGGGGGCCATGACAACGAGGACTCTGTACCTGCTCTGTTCGGCCGCCCCGCCCGTTTTCGACATCGCCGGTGTGGTCGAGGAAGCGCAGGCGCGCGGCTGGGACGTGTGCCTCGGGCTGACGCCGACGGCCGCCGAGTGGCTGGAGGACAGCCTGCCCGGACTCGCCGCGCTGACCGGGCATCCGGTGCGTTCGCGGTACAAGCGGCCCGGGCAGCCGGACGTGTGGCCGCCGGCGGACGCCGTGCTGGTGGCCCCGGCGACGATGAACACCATCAATGCGTGGGCGCTCGGCATCACCGGAACGTGGCTCGTCGGGTTCGTCGCCGAGGCCATCGGCAAGGGCATCCCGCTGACGGCGATGCCGTGCGTGAACTCGGCGTACGCCCGGCACCCGCAGTTCCCGCTCTCCCTGGAGACGCTGCGCGAGGCCGGGGTGCGGGTGCTGTTCGGGCCGGGCGGATTCGAGCCGAACGCTCCGGGCGAGAAGCGCCCGTACCCGTGGGCTGCGGCCCTGGACGCCGTCGACGAGCACGGCCGGTAGCCGGCCGGCGCCCTCCGCGCGCCCAGTCCTTGCCTTGACGTCGGCGTCAAGGATTACGGTCGGGCCATGCGAATCGGCGAACTGGCGGAGCGGGCGGGGACCACCACCCGGGCCCTGCGCTACTACGAGGACCGGGGGCTGCTGCCCGCCCGGCGGAGCGGCAACGGATACCGCTCGTACGACGAGGACGACCTGCGGCTGCTCCGCGAGATCCGGGTGCTCCAGGACTTCGGCTTCGAGCTGGAGGAGACCCGGCCCTTCGTGGACTGCCTGCGGGCGGGCCACCCGGCCGGGGACGCCTGTCCCGCCTCCCTCGCCGTCTACCGCCGCAAGCTCGCCGAGCTGGACGGCCTGATCGGCAAGCTCGCCGACGTGCGCGACCAGGTCGCGCGGCAGCTCGCGAGCGCCGAGGAGGCCGCCGGCGAGGCGGCCACCCCGCGCTGCGAGACCACCGTCCGCGACTGAGCCCAGAGACCAGAGACCAGAGATACAACCCACAGGGGAGAAGAAGATGCACCGTGCCCACGGAGTGGACGAGGTCACCGACGCGACCTTCGGGGCGGAGGTGCTCGCCGAGCGCGGGCGCCCCGTCCTGGTCGAGTTCACCGCCGACTGGTGCGGACCGTGCCGCCAGCTGGCGCCCGTGCTGTCCGCCGTCGCCGCCGAGGAGGCGCACCGCCTGAAGGTGGTGCAGATCGACGCGGACGCCAACCCGGAGACGATGGTCCGCTACGGCGTGCTGTCCATGCCCACCCTGCTCGTCCTGCGCGACGGCGAACCGGTCAAGACGCTGGTCGGGGCCCGGGCCAAGCGACGCCTGCTCCAGGACCTGGAGGACGTCCTCGACCCGGCGCCCCGACCGGTCACCGCCTGAGCCTCACCGCCCGAGCCTCACCGCCCGAACCTCACGACCCGGACGGCGGCGCCGGCCTGAACCACACCGTCGACAGCGGCGGCAGCGTCATCCGCAGGCTCGCCGCCCGCCCCTGCGCGGGCACCGGCTCCGGCCGCAGCGGCCGCGGGTGGCGCACCCCGCTGCCGCCGAACCGCTCCGCGTCCGTGTTCAGCACCTCGTGCCACTCGGCCACCTCCTCCGGCACGCCGATCCGGTAGTCGTGCCGGACCACCGGCGAGAAGTTCGAGACGCACAGCAGCGGCGAGCCGTCCAGCGCGAAGCGCAGGAACGCGATGACGTTGTCCTCCGCCGCGTCCGCCTCCACCCAGGCGAACCCCTCCGGCACCGTGTCCCGCTCCCACAGCGCGGGCGCCGCCGCGTAGGTCCGGTTCAGCTCGCCCACCAGCGCGCGCACCCCCTGGTGGTCGCCGGCCGCGGAGTAGGAGGGGTCCAGCAGCCACCAGTCCGGGCCGTGCGCCTCCGACCACTCCGCGCCCTGCGCGAACTCCTGCCCCATGAAGAGCAGCTGCTTGCCGGGGTGGGCCCACATGAAGCCCAGGTAGGCCCGGTGGCAGGCGCGCTGCTGCCACCAGTCGCCGGGCATCTTGCCCACCAGCGAGCCCTTGCCGTGCACCACCTCGTCGTGCGAGATCGGCAGCACGTAGTTCTCGCTGTACGCGTAGATCATCCCGAAGGTCATGTCGTTGTGGTGGTACTTGCGGTGCACCGGCTCCTTCGCGATGTAGCGCAGGGTGTCGTGCATCCAGCCCATGTTCCACTTCAGCCCGAAGCCGAGCCCGCCCGCGTCCGTCGGCCGCGTCACGCCCTCCCAGGCGGTGGACTCCTCGGCGATCGTGACCACGCCGGGGCAGCGCCGGTAGACCGTCGCGTTCATCTCCTGGAGCAGCGCGACCGCGTCGTGGTTCTCGCGCCCGCCGTGCTCGTTCGGCGTCCACTCGCCCTCGCCGCGCGAGTAGTCCAGGTAGAGCATCGAGGCCACCGCGTCCACGCGCAGCCCGTCGATGTGGAACTCCTGGCACCAGTAGACGGCGTTCGCCACGAGGAAGTTGCGGACCTCCTTGCGCCCGTAGTCGAACTCCAGCGTCCCCCAGTCCGGGTGCGCGGCCCGCCGCGGGTCGTGGTGCTCGTACAGCGGCCGGCCGTCGAACTCGGCGAGGGCCCACTCGTCGCGCGGGAAGTGCGCGGGCACCCAGTCGACGATCACCCCGATCCCGGCCCGGTGCAGGGCGTCGACCAGGGCGCGGAACTCGTCGGGCGTGCCCATCCGCGACGTCGGCGCGTAGTAGCCGGTGACCTGGTAGCCCCAGGAACCGCCGAAGGGGTGCTCGGCGACCGGCATCAGCTCGACGTGGGTGAAGCCCAGCTCCTTCACGTACGCCGGGAGCTGCTCCGCCAGCTGCGCGTAGCCGAGGCCCGGCCGCCAGGAGGCCAGGTGCACCTCGTACACCGAGAAGGGCGCCTGGTGGACGGGCCGCAGGCCGCGGGTCGCCATCCACTCCGTGTCCTGCCAGGCGTAGTGCGAGGCGGTCACGATCGACGCGGTCGCGGGCGGCACCTCGGCCCGGCGCGCCATCGGGTCGGCGCGCACGGTGTGGCTGCCGTCCGGGCGCGTGATGTCGAACTTGTACAGCGCGCCCTCGCCCACGCCGGGCAGGAACAGCTCCCACACCCCGGTCGAGCCCAGCGAGCGCATCGGGTACGCCGCCGAGTCCCAGTACGAGAAGTCACCGGTGAGCCGCACGCCCTGGGCGTTCGGCGCCCACACCGTGAACCGGGTCCCCGCCACCCCCTGGTGCTCCATCGGCTCCGCGCCGAGCGCCGTCCACAGCTCCTCGTGCCGGCCCTCGCCGATCAGGTGCAGGTCCAGTTCGCCGAGCGTGGGCAGGAAGCGGTAGGGGTCGTCCACCTCCACCTCGTCGCTGTCGTAGCGGACGAGCAGCCGGTAGTCGGGCACCGTGGTCAGCGGCAGCAGGCCGGAGAACAACCCGTCGCCCTCGTCGCGGAGTTCGGCCCGCAGCCCCTTGGCGATGACGGTGACCGCCCTGGCGTACGGGCGCAGCGCGCGGAAGGCGACCCCGCCCTGCTGGGTACGGGCGCCCAGCAGCGCGTGCGGATCGTGGTGGCGGCCCTCCAGCAGCCGGGACCGGTCGTCCGCACCCAGTGCCGGGGCGGGCCGGACCCCGTGGGGCGGCTCGGTCCGCCGGGCGCGGGGCGGGCGCGGTTTCTCCGCCGCCTCCACGGGCGCGGCGGGGGCGGTGGTCGGGCGGGACGTCGGCGACGGCTGTCGGGCGGCGCTCACGTGTGCGGCCTCCTAGGGGGCTGCTCGCGGGGGTGGGGTGGGGAGAGCGGGAGGGTGTCGGTGACCGGCGGCGGGAGCGGCAGCCGGTGGGCCGGGCGCTCGCGTCCGGACAGCCGCCGGACGGCGGCCATCGGGACGTGCAGCCAGTCGGGGCGGTGCCGGAACTCGTAGCGGGCCTCGTACACCGCCTTGTCGGTCTCGTAGGCGCGCAGCAGGACGGGGTCCTCGCGCGGGTCGCGGCCGGTGGTGCGGGCGTACCCCTCGCAGAAGGCGGCCCGGCAGGCGTCCGCCCAGGCGGGGGCGAACGGCCGGTGGGAGCGGGCCGCGTAGTCGAAGGAGCGCAGTATCCCGGCGATGTCGCGGACGGCCGGTTCGGGGCGGCGCCGGTCGGCCAGCGGCCGGGCCGGTTCCCCCTCGAAGTCGATCAGGGACCAGCTGCCGTCCAGGGTGCGCAGGGTCTGCCCCAGGTGGAGGTCGCCGTGGATGCGCTGGGCGGACACTCCGGCGCCGCGCGAGGCGGCCAGCGCGTCGAAGGCACCGCGCAGCCCCGCCTCGTACGGGCGCAGTGCCGTCACCTCGCGCGCGGTGGCGGCCAGCCGCGCGGTCATCCCGGCGGCGAGCCGGGCCGTCTGCTCGGGGCCCAGCGCGACGGTCGGCAGCGCCTCGGCGAGCGCGCTGTGCACCTCGGCGGTGGCCCGGCCCAGGGCGTGCGCCTCGGCGGTGAAGTCGGCGCCCGCGCCGAGCCGGCGCAGCGCGAGCTGCCAGCCGTCGTCGGAGCCCCGCAGGTAGGGCTGCAGGACGCCCAGGGTCAGCGGCTCGGAGCCGGGCAGGACCGCCTCGTACCAGGCGACCGGCGCCGGGACCCGGGCGCAGCCGGCGGCGGCCAGGGCTCTGGGCAGCTCCAGGTCGGGATTGACCCCGGGGCCGACCCGCCGGAACACCTTGAGGATGTAGGCGTCCCCGTAGATCAGCGAGGAGTTGGTCTGCTCCCCGGACAGCGGCCGGGCCGTCAGCCCCGCCGGGACGACGACCCCCGGATCCCGGTCGAAGCGGAGCGGTCCCAGCAGGCCGGGGGCGCGCAATCGTTCCAGCAGCAGGGCCGCGAGCCGCGGGTCGCCGAGGCCCTCGTAGACGGCCTGGCCGGCGTACGGCCCCTCCTCGGGGCGGCCGATCAGCGCGGGGGCGAGTGCGGGCGGCAGCTCGGGACGGATCCCGAGCAGCAGCTGGTAGCAGTCGCCGTCCACGTCGAGCAGCAGGTGCAGCAGCCCGGGCGAGGAGCCCGGGGGGAGCAGCTCGGCCGCCGAGACCGGTCGCAGGACGCTGATCGCGCGCCCCTTGCCCGCGAACCAGCGCTGCCGTGGCAGCCAGGCCCGCAGCATCGGTTCGAGCGGACCGAGCCGGTCCGGCGCCCCTCTGAGGTCGGCCGCCGTGCGGCCCGACCGGCTGACCTGACTCCGGGTGGATGCAGCCTCCGACATGGCGTCGCGTCCTTTCCCCGGGCCGTCACAGTTGCGCAGAGTGTCCCGGATGGCGGCAGTTGCTGTCCGGCGGTGTGTGTGAGTGTCGGGTCGGATGGTCCGTACAGGGCGGCGATTGACCCATTCGCCGCCCCGGGTGGGCGCGGGGCGAAGCCTCGGCGCTACTGCTCGCCCCGCAGCCGGAACCAGTAGAAACCGTGTCCCGCCAGCGTCAGCAGGTACGGCCACTCACCGATCGGCGGGAACCGGACGTCACCGGTGAGTTCCACCGGCACCCGTCCGTTGAAGGACCGCAGGTCCAGCTCCGTCGGCTGCGCGAACCGCGAGAAGTTGTGCACGCACAGCACCAGGTCGTCCGCCTCGCCCTCGGTGGAGGGCGCCTCGCGGAGGAACGCCAGCACCGCGGGGTTGGACGACGGGAGTTCGGTGTACGAGCCGAGGCCGAAGGCGGGGTTCGCCTTGCGGATCTCGATCAGCCGCCGGGTCCAGTGCAGCAGCGAGGAGGGCGAGGACATCGCGGCCTCGACGTTGGTGACCTGGTACCCGTAGACCGGGTCCATGATGACCGGCAGGTTGAGCCTGCCCGGATCGCACGAGGAGAAACCGGCGTTGCGGTCCGGGGTCCACTGCATGGGCGTGCGGACGCCGTCGCGGTCACCGAGCCAGATGTTGTCGCCCATGCCGATCTCGTCGCCGTAGTAGAGGATCGGCGAGCCGGGCAGGGACAGCAGCAGGGCCGTGAACAGCTCGATCTGGTGCCGGTCGTTGTCGAGCAGCGGCGCGAGCCGGCGCCGGATGCCGATGTTGGCCCGCATCCGCGGGTCCTTGGCGTACTCGGCGTACATGTAGTCGCGCTCTTCGTCCGTGACCATTTCGAGCGTCAGCTCGTCGTGGTTGCGCAGGAAGATGCCCCACTGGCAGCTCGCCGGGATCTCGGGGGTCTTGGCGAGGATTTCGGAGACCGGGTAGCGGGACTCCCGGCGGACCGCCATGAAGATGCGCGGCATCACGGGGAAGTGGAAGGCCATGTGGCATTCGTCCCCGCCCTTGGCGTAGTCGCCGAAGTAGTCGACGACGTCCTCCGGCCACTGGTTGGCCTCGGCGAGCAGCACGGTGTCCGGGTAGTGCGCGTCGATCTCCGCCCGGACCCGCTTGAGCAGGGCGTGGGTGCGCGGGAGGTTCTCGCAGTTGGTGCCCTCCTCGGCGTAGAGGTAGGGGACCGCGTCGAGCCGGAACCCGTCGATGCCGAGGTCCAGCCAGAACCGCAGGGCCGAGACGATCTCCTCCACGACGGCCGGGTTCTCGTAGTTGAGGTCCGGCTGGTGGGAGAAGAAGCGGTGCCAGAAGTACTGCTTGCGGACCGGGTCGTAGGTCCAGTTCGAGGACTCGGTGTCGACGAAGATGATGCGGGCGTCCTGGTACTGCTTGTCGTTGTCGGCCCACATGTAGTAGTCGCCGTACGGGCCGTCGGGGTCCTTGCGTGACTGCTGGAACCACTCGTGCTGGTCGCTCGTGTGGTTCATCACGAAGTCGATGATCACGCGCATGCCGCGCTGGTGGGCGGCGTCGACGAACTCCACGAAGTCGGCGAGGTCGCCGAACTCGGGCAGCACCGAGGTGTAGTCCGAGACGTCGTAGCCGCCGTCGCGCAGCGGGGAGGCGAAGAAGGGGGGCAGCCACAGGCAGTCGACGCCGAGCCACTGGAGGTAGTCCAGCTTCGCGGTGAGGCCCTTGAGGTCCCCCACGCCGTCGCCGTTGCTGTCGTGGAAGGAGCGGACGAGGACCTCGTAGAACACCGCGCGCTTGAACCAGTCGGGATCGCGGTCCTTGGCGGGGGTGTCCTCGAAGAGGTCGTGGACGGGGTCGTTGATCATCATGAGGTGGGTGACCCTCCGGTGAGCGGGGACGGTCGCAGAGCGGTGAGCACGTGCGCGGGCGTACGGCCCGGTTCCAGACGCACGTAGTTCGCCCTGCCCCAGTGATAGGTATCGCCGGTGAGCTCGTCGCGCACCGCGAGGGACCCGTGCCAGTCGAGGCCGAGTACCGGCATGTCCAACGAGACCGTCGCCTCCTGGGTGTGGTGCGGATCGAGGTTGACGACCACCAGTACGGAATGGGTTCCGCTGTGCTTCGAGTAGGCGATCACCTGTTCGTTGTCGGTCTCGTGGAAATGGATGTCGCGCAACTGCTGGAGCGCGGGATTGCGGCGGCGGATCCGGTTCAGCGTGGTGATCAGCGGCGCGATGCTGCGGCCCTCGCGCTCGGCGGCCGCCCAGTCGCGCGGACGCAGCTCGTACTTCTCGGAATCGAGGTACTCCTCGCTGCCCTCCTTCACGGGGGTGTTCTCGCACAGCTCGTATCCGGCGTAGACCCCCCAGGTGGGCGAGAGGGTCGCGGCCAGCACGGCCCTGACCTCGAAGGCGGCGCGGCCGCCGGTCTGGAGGTACGCGTGCAGGATGTCCGGCGTGTTCACGAAGAAATTGGGCCGCATGCAGGCGGCCGAATCGCCCGCGAGCTCGGTGACGTATTCGGTGAGTTCCCGCTTCGTGTTGCGCCAGGTGAAATAGGTGTACGACTGCTGGAAACCGATCGACGCGAGCGCGCGCATCATGGCGGGCCGGGTGAACGCCTCGGCCAGGAAGATCACGTCCGGGTCGCTCTTGTTGACCGCGCCGATCACCTTCTCCCAGAAGACCACCGGTTTGGTGTGCGGATTGTCGACCCGGAAGATGCGCACCCCGTGGTCCATCCAGTACCGCAGGATGCGCAGGGTCTCCTCGACGATCCCGCCCATGTCGGTGTCGAAGTGGATCGGGTAGATGTCCTGGTACTTCTTGGGCGGGTTCTCGGCGTAGGCCACCGTCCCGTCCGCGCGGTGGCGGAACCACTCCGGGTGCTTCTCCACCCACGGGTGGTCCGGCGAGCACTGGAGGGCGAAGTCGAGGGCGACCTCCAGGCGCAGCTCGCGGGCCCGGGCGACGAAGCGGTCGAAGTCCTCGATCGCGCCGAGCTCGGGGTGGACCGCGTCGTGCCCGCCCTCGGTCGAACCGATGGCCCACGGCACGCCCGGGTCCCAACTCCCGGCGGACAGGGTGTTGTTGGGGCCCTTGCGGTAGGTGCTCCCGATCGGGTGGATCGGCGGCAGGTACACCACGTCGAAGCCCATGGCGGCGACCGCCGGCAGCCGCTCGGCGGCGGTCGCGAAGGTGCCGCTGACCGGGGCCCGGCCCGGCTCCAGCACCGCGCCCTCCGAGCGCGGGAACAGCTCGTACCAGGAGCCGAAGAGGGCCCGCTTGCGCTCGACGCGCACGGCCATCGGCTTCGAGGCGCTCACCAGCTCCCGGAAGGGCTTGCGGGCCAGCGCCGCGTCGACCTCCGGGGCCAGGGCCACGGCCAGCCGCGCCTGCGCCGGGCGGTCCTCGTCGCGCAGCGCGTCGGCGGCGGCCAGCACCGCCTCGCGCCCGTCCCGCTTCGGAATCCTGGCGGCGACCCGCTCGTACAGCTCGGCGCCCTCCAGCAGCATCAGCTCGGCGTCGATCCCGGCCGGCACCTTGATCCGGGCGTGCGCGCGCCAGGTCGCGACCGGATCGCTCCAGGCCTCGACGACGTACGTCCACCGCCCTTCGGTGTCGGCGGACACCCGGGCGCCCCACCGGTCGGTACCGGGCGCCAGTTCGCGCAGGGGCACGGGCGGCCGCGGACGGCCGCTCGGATCTCGCAGCACCACGTGGGCCGCGAGCGCGTCGTGCCCCTCGCGGAACACGGTGGCGGACACTTCGAAAACCTCGTCCACGACCGCCTTGGCGGGTCTGGCGCCGCAGTCGACGGCGGGGCGGACGTCCAGCACGGGAATGCGACCGATCATGATGGGATCACCTGGGGGCAGTTCGCGGGGCTCGGTGACAACGGGCCAGCCGATGACCTCCCGGCTGGTTGTGCACGCTCTGTTCGCTCTGTTTCTAGCCGCTCAGTGGACGGCTGGGCTGCGGGCATGGCCGCTCCTGTCCGCGTTCACTCGGGTGGCGGGAGGGTGGGGCGGGGGGTGTGCCGTGCGCTGTACGAGCGTTGTGCGCGACGCCGTACCTCGGGAGCCCTGCCCACTCAACGCCCACCCATGCAGCACGCCGGGTTAACTACTCGTACGTAGGCGCGAGCGCGGCCGTCGGACGGCCGGATCCGGCCGATCCTCCGTCAGGCCGCCCGCCTGGCCCGGACTTGCCCGGCCGGACCGAGGCGCCATGGCCCCGCGGCGGGCGCGGCGCTAGCCTTCCGGGGGTGATACGCGGATGCACAGCGTGGTGCGGCCGCTCCGGTGCGTATGCCCCTGCGAAGGTGGACTCGTGAAGGCTATCCGTCGATTCACCGTGCGCCCTGTCCTGCCGGAACCCCTCCTGCCGCTCGCCGATCTCGCGCGCAACCTGCGCTGGTCGTGGCACGGGGAGACCCGGGAACTCTTCCAATCCGTCGACCCCGAGGGCTGGCTCGCCGCCGGGGGTGATCCCGTCCGGCTGCTGGGGGACGTCCCGGCCGCCCGGCTGGAGGAACTGGCGCGGGACCGCCGGTTCCTGCGGCGGCTCCACGCCGTCTGCGCCGACCTCGATGACTACGTCCGCGGCGACCGGTGGTACCAGGGCCGCGAGAACATCGCCGAGCTGCCCGCCGCCATCGCCTACTTCTCCCCGGAGTTCGGGATCACCGCGGCGCTGCCGCAGTACTCCGGCGGCCTCGGCATCCTCGCCGGGGACCACCTCAAGGCCGCGAGCGACCTCGGCGTCCCGCTGATCGGCGTCGGTCTCCTCTACCGCCACGGCTACTTCCGCCAGTCCCTCTCCCGCGACGGCTGGCAGCAGGAGCACTACCCGGTCCTGGACCCCAACGAACTGCCCGTCTCCCTGCTGCGCGGCCCCGACGACGCCCCCGCCCGCGTCAGCCTCACCCTGCCGGGCGGCCGCTCCCTGCACGCACACATCTGGCAGGTCCGGGTCGGCCGGGTGCCGCTGCTGCTCCTCGACTCCGACGTCGAGGACAACGACACCGCCGCGCGCGAGGTGACCGACCGCCTCTACGGCGGCGGCAGCGAGCACCGGCTGCTCCAGGAGATGCTGCTCGGCATCGGCGGCGTCCGCGCCGTACGGACGTACTGCGCGCTCACCGGCCATCCGGACCCCGAGGTGTTCCACACCAACGAGGGGCACGCCGGCTTCCTCGGGCTCGAACGCATAAGGGAACTGGAGGGGGAGGGCCTGGCCTTCGACGCGGCCGTCGAGGCGGTCCGGGCGGGCACCGTGTTCACCACCCACACCCCGGTCCCCGCGGGCATCGACCGCTTCGAGCGGGGCCTGGTCGCCCGCCACTTCGCCGACGGCGGCGAACTGACCGGCGTACCCGTGGACCGGATCCTCGAACTGGGCGCCGAGAGCTACCCGGGCGGCGACCCCGGGGTCTTCAACATGGCCGTCATGGGTCTGCGCCTCGCCCAGCGCGCCAACGGCGTCTCCACCCTGCACGGCGCCGTCAGCCGCGGCATGTTCGCCGGACTCTGGCCGGGATTCGACCCCGCCGACGTCCCCATCGCCTCCATCACCAACGGCGTGCACGCGCCGACCTGGGTGGCCCCCGAGGTCGTCAGGCTCGGCGCCCGCCAGATCGGCGCCGGGCGCACCGAGGACGCCCTGTCGGTGGGCGGCTCGCAGCGCTGGGACGCGGTCGCCGACATCGCCGACCAGGACGTCTGGGACCTGCGCCGGGTGCTGCGCGAGCAGCTCGTCCAGGAGGTCCGCGACCGGCTGCGCGCCTCCTGGCGCCAGCGCGGGGCCGGGGACGCCGAACTGGGCTGGGTGGACTCCGTCCTGGACCCCGACGTGCTCACCATCGGCTTCGCGCGCCGGGTGCCCTCCTACAAGCGGCTCACGCTGATGCTGCGCGACCCGGAGCGGCTGCGGCGGCTGCTGCTGGACCCCGACCGGCCCGTGCAGATCGTCGTCGCGGGCAAGGCGCACCCGGCCGACGACGGCGGCAAGCGGCTCGTGCAGGAACTGGTGCGCTTCGCCGACGACCCGCGCGTGCGCCACCGCATCGTCTTCCTGCCCGACTACGGCATGGCCATGGCGCAGAAGCTCTACCCCGGCTGCGACGTGTGGCTGAACAATCCGCTGCGCCCGCTGGAGGCCTGCGGCACCAGCGGGATGAAGGCCGCCCTGAACGGCTGCCTCAACCTCTCGGTCCTGGACGGCTGGTGGGACGAGTGGTTCGAGCCGGACTTCGGCTGGGCCATCCCGACGGCCGACGGCTACGGCACCGACGAGGACCGGCGCGACGACGTCGAGGCGAACGCCCTCTACGACCTGATCGAGAACCGGGTCGCGCCCCGCTTCTACGACCGCGCCGGACGCGGTGCGCTGCCCGTGCGGTGGATCGAGATGGTCCGGCGCACCCTGGTCTCCCTGGGGCCCAAGGTGCTCGCGGGGCGCATGGTGCGCGAGTACGTGGAGCGGCTGTACGCGCCGGCCGCGCTCGCCCACCGCACCCTCACCCCCGACGCGGCGCGGGAACTCGCCGCCTGGAAGGGCCGGGTACGGGCCGCCTGGCCGCGGGTCGCCGCTCTGCACGTGGAGGCCCTGGCCGACGGGCCCGCCGGTCCGGTGGGCGCCGCCGCCGAACTGGGGGCCACCCTCACCCTGCGGGTCCAGGTGGCGCTCGACGTGCTCGGCCCCGACGAGGTCGAGGTGCAGGCGGTCGCCGGCCGCGTGGACGCGCAGGACGTCATCGGCGGGGCGCGGGTCTTCCCGCTGAAGCCCGCCTCCGGACCGGACCTGGAGGGCCGCTGGCTGTACGAGGGCCCGCTCGCCCTGGACCGGACGGGACCCTTCGGCTACACCGTGCGGATCCTGCCCGCCCACCCGCTGCTGGCCACCCCCGCGGAACTCGGGCTGGTCGCCGCACCGGTGGACCCGGCGGCCGCCCCGGGCGGCGGAGTGGTGCTGCGCTGAGCGGCGGCGCGGACCGGGCGACCGGTCCGCGCGGCGGCCGGTGACACGGGTCCCCGGGCTCGGGGGAGCCGGGTTCGGGGCTCAGGGGGCGGGCGGCGGATCGACCAGCCGCCCGCCCTCCACCAGCATCCCGGCCCGCTTGATGTTCCGCAGGGTCGGGATCACCTCCACCTGCTGCACGCCCGCCACCGCTCCGATCCGCTCGGTCAGATACGCGTACAGCGCCTCCGTGTCCCGGCACACCACCACCGCCAGCAGGTTCGCCGCCCCCGTGACCGCGGCCGCGAACGGCACCTCGGGATGCGTGGCCAGGGCCGCGCCCGCCTCCGCCAGCCGCGCGGGCGCCACCGTGATCATCAAGGTGGCCTCCGCCTCGTACCCGAGCACGCCCGGCACGGTCTCCACGTCGAAGTAGACCGCGTCCAGCTCGCGCAGCCGGTCCAGGCGGCGGCGGGCGGTGGACTCCGAGAGCCCCGAGGCCCGCGCCAGCTCCGGATAACCGGCCCGGCCGTCGTGGCCCAGCACCCCCAGCAGGGCCAGCTCCGCCTCGTCCAGCGTGTACCGCTCCCGCGCCGCCGACCCCCCGGCGGGCCGGGCGAGCGCGGCCACCTGCTCCGGGCCCAGCACGTCCAGGCCGAACCAGGCCTCCGGGCCGCCCATGAAGGTCCGCAGGATCGTGTGGGCGCTGATCCCGGTCACCCGCCGGGTGCTCGGCAGCTTGTCCAGCAGCAGCCCGTCCCGCTCCCGGCGGCTCCTGGCCTTGGTCATGCAGTGGATCTCGGTGCCGCCCGAGGCGAGCTGGACCCACGCGATGTCCGGCCGCCGCGCCAGCGCCCCCGCCACCGCGAGCGCCGCGTCCGGCGCGCACTGCACGCGCAGCCAGGACTCCAGCAGCCCGACCCGGCTGCCCAGCGGCAGCCCGACCACGCGGACCAGCCCGGTGGTGCGCATCCGGCGGTAGCGGCGCACCACCGTCTGGTCCGAGACGTCCAGCACCTCGGCGAGCCGGCTGAAGGGGGCCCGCCCGTCGATCATCAGCGCCTGGATCAGTGAGTGGTCGAGGCGGTCCAGCTCCGCGGGCTTCATGCTTTCCATCATCGCAGGGCCGCAGATGACGGATATCCGGCAGGCGGGCCGTACTGGGTGGGGGATCCGGGGAGGGGCTGGGAGCGTGAGGGCACCGGGCGCCCGAGTCCCGGCCGCCGGAGAGCCGGCCCCGGTCCCACCGGACCCGGAGCCTCCGGAACCCCAGAACCGCCCCAAGGAGTGTCCCCATGCGTAAGTGGCTGCCGTTGACCGCGGTCTGCCTCGGCGCGTTCATGCTGCTGGTCGACGTCACGATCGTGACCGTCGCCCTCCCCGACATGGCCACCGACATGCACACCGGCTTCGCCGGGCTCCAGTGGGTGATGGACATCTACGCCCTCGCCCTCGCCGCCCTGCTCCTCGGCGCCGGCTCGCTCGCCGACCGGATCGGCCGCCGCCGGGTCTACCTCGGCGGACTGGCCGTCTTCGCCGCGGCCTCCCTCGCCTGCGGCCTCGCCGACGGCCCCGGCACCCTGATCGCCTTCCGGGCCGTCCAGGGCATCGGCGGCGCCGCCATGTTCGCCACCACCATGGCCCTGCTCAGCGCCGCCTACCAGGGCCGCGACCGCGGCGTCGCCTTCGGCGTGTGGGGCGCGGTCAACGGCGCGGCCGCCGCGGCCGGACCGATCATCGGCGGCCTGCTCACCGAGCACTTCGGCTGGCAGTGGATCTTCTACATCAACCTGCCGGTCTGCGCCCTCGCCGTCCTCGTCACGCTCAAGGCCGTCGAGGAGTCCCGCAACCCGCACGCCAAGGGCATGGACCTGCCCGGCATGCTCACCTTCACCCTCGGCGCCGCCACCGTGACCTACGCCCTGATCCGGGTCGGCGAGAACGGCTGGACCTCGGCCACCACCCTCGGCCTCTTCGCCCTCGCCGTCCTCTCCTTCGCGGCCTTCGTCGCGGTGGAACTGCGCACCGCCCACCCCATGCTCGACCTCTCGCTCTTCCGCAGCCCCGCCTTCGTCGCGGTCATGGCCGCCGGACTGCTCCTGTCGGGCGCGGCCTTCTCCTACCTGATGTACACCTCCCTGTGGCTCCAGTCCGCCGAGGGGATGAGCCCCGTCGGTGCCGGGCTGGTGCTCGTGCCGCTCAGCCTGGCCGCCTTCCTGGTCGCTGCGGTGGCCGGGCGGCTGCTGCACGGCATGTCCCCCCGGCTCACCATCGGCGGCGGGCTGCTGCTGATCGGGGCGGGGGCGCTGCTCCAGGCCGTGATGCTGGACGCGGGTGACGGCTGGACGGCGCTGGTCCCCGGGCTCGCGGTGACCGGTGTCGGCGTGGGCACGGCGACCCCGGCGCTGGCCGCGGCCGCGATGGGCGCGGTGGCCCCGGCCCGGGCGGGCATGGCGGGCGGCGCGCTGAACACTGCGCGCCAGCTGGGCACGGCCCTGGGCATCGCGATCCTCGGCGCGGTCTTCCACGCCGGTCTGGTCTCCGGCCTCGACGGCGCCGAGGGGGCGCGCGGGACGGCCGACGCGCTGGCCTCGGGCGGGGCCGGGCAGCTGCTCGGCGCGGCTCCGGCGGGCGCCCCGCGCGAGGCGCTGGCGCAGCTGGTGGACGCGGCCTTCGCGAGCGGGCTGCGGGAGACCTTCCTGGTGTCGGGTGCGATGGGCCTGGCGGGAGCGGCGCTGGTGTTCGTCCTGGTGCGGGGCACCGCGCGGACCGCGGCCGAGGCCGGGGGCCCGGCGGCGCCCGCCGCGACGGTGGGGGCCCAGGCCGCGGGGGACCGTACGCCCGTACGACCCTGAACGGGTCCGGACCGGAGCGGACCCGCACCTGCGCGGGTCCGCTCCGGAGCGCGTCCGGGTCAACGGGCCGGTCCTGTCGGGTGAACCTTCGAACGCACTGCGCATGGCGAACCGTTTCAGCAGTCCCGTCCGCTCCTACGCTGCCCGCGGATGCCCACCGGCACCCGGTCTCCGCGGAACCCCGAGAAACGGACTCTCCATGCGTCTTCGCACCACTGCCGCAGCCGCGTTCGTCGGCGCGCTCGCCCTCGTCCTTCCGGCCGCGGGCCAGTCGTTCGCCAACGACGACGACGGGTACCACCACTCGCTCGGTGAACTGCGCTACCGGATCGACGGCGACGGGTGGGAGGAGATCCATCCGCCGGAGAACGACACCTGCTACCGGCTGACCGGCACCGACTGGGACCAGGCCGCCACCCGCGTCGAGAACGACACGCGCTCGCTGGCGCTGCTGTTCGAGGACCGCGACTGCGGCGGCCGGGCGGAGCGGAGCCTGGACCCGGGGGACACGGTGAACGGCGTGCGGGTCCGTTCGGTCCTGTTCAAGCCCTCCGAGGACGACGACCGCCACCACGGTCACCACGGCCGCTACGACGACGACGGCGACCGCAGCCACCGGGCGCGCCGCGACGGCGACGCGGACGGCCGCCGCGAGCAGGGCGGCCGCGACGAGCAGAGCCGCACGGACGACGACTCGATCATCCACGACGACGGCCTGGGCTTCTTCGAGCACGGCTTCCTGGACCACCTGGGCTGATCCGCCCCCGCGGGCAAGGGCCCGGACATGGGACAGGGCCGCCCGGGAGGTTTTCCTCCCGGGCGGCCCCGCGTCATGTCAGATGGTGCTCATCGGCCCCTGGCTGGGGTCAGAAGGTGAGCTTCCAGCTGTTGATGTAACCGGTGTCGGCGCTCGCCAGGTCGGCGACGCGGAGCTTCCAGACACCGTTGGCGACCTCGGAGGAGGCGTTCACGGTGAAGGACTGGACGATGTTGTCCGCGCTGCCGCCGGTGCGGTTGCGCAGGTTGTACACGCTGCCGTCGGGGGCGACCAGGTCGACCTTGAGGTCACCGACGTAGGTGTGGACGATGTTCACGTCGACCTTGAGGGTGCTCGGGGCGTTGCCCGACCGGGACACGGTGATCGGCGACTCGACCGTCGAGTTGTCGTTGATCGTGTAGTCGGCCGTGTTCTCGAAGACGTTCTGCTGCGAGGTGCCGACGGTCCAGGTGAAGGACGTCGTACCCGTCTTCGCGGCGGAGTCGGTCACCGTGACGGTCACGTTGGACGTGCCCGCCGTGGTCGCCGTACCCGAGATGAGACCGGTGGAGGCGTTGATCGACAGGCCGGCCGGGAGGCCGGTCGCCGCGTAGCTCAGCGCGCCCGGGTTGGTGCTGGTGGCCTGGACCTGCAGGTTCACCGCGGTGTTGATCTGGGTGTTCTGGTTGGGGATCGCGGTGACCGAGACGCCGCTGGGTGCGGGGCGCGATCCGACGGCGATGCCCGCCCAGGCGTGGGCCACGTTGTTGTAGGTGGCCGAGCCGGAGCCGTAGAGGTCGGCCGCCGCCTGCAGGGTCGCCGTACGGGCGGCCGCGTAGTTGGTGTTCGACTTGAAGTAGCCGACCGTCAGGGCGCGGAACCAGATCTTCGCGGCGGCGTCGCGGCCTATCGCGGTGACCGGGAGGTTGTCGGCGGTCGGGGAGTTGTAGCTGACCCCGTTGATGACCTTGGCGCCGGAGCCCTCGGACATCAGGTAGAAGACGTGGTTGGCCGGGCCCGACGAGTAGTGCACGTCGAGGCCGCCGAGGCCGGAGTACCACGAGTCCTTGGACCCGCCGTCCTTGCTCGGCTTGTCCATGTAGCGCAGCGGGGTGCCGTCGCCGTTGATGTCGATCTTCTCGCCGACGAGGTAGTCGCCGACGTCGTTGGCGTTGTTGGCGTTGAACTCGACGGCCGCCGCCATGATGTCGGAGGTCGCCTCGTTCAGACCGCCGGGCTCACCGCTGTAGGTCATGTTGCCGGTGACCGAGGTGAGACCGTGGGTCATCTCGTGCGCCGCGACGTCGATGGAGGTCAGCGGGTGCGTGTTGCTGGTTCCGTCGCCGTACGTCATGCAGAAGCAGGAGTCGTCCCAGAACGCGTTGACGTACGCGTTGCCGTAGTGGACCCGGCTGTAGGGGGCCACGCCGTCGTTGCGCAGGCCGTTGCGGCCGTGCACGTTCTTGTAGTAGTCCCACGTCAGCTGGGCGCCGTAGGCCGCGTCCGCACCGGCGGTCGCGCGGTTGGAGGCGGCGCCGTTGCCCCAGGTGTCCGTGGTGTTGGTGAAGAGCGTGCCGGTGCCGGACGACCCGCCGTTGAGGTCGTACGTCTTGTGGCCGCCGCGGCCCGCGTCGGTCAGCGTGTAGTTGCTGCCCGACTGCGAGGTGCCCAGGGTGACCTGGCCGCTGTACATGGTGTTGCCGACGCCGGACTCGATCTTCTGCCACTCGGTGATCTTGGCGCCGGTCTTGGCGTTGGTGATCACGTGCAGCTCGCTCGGGGTGCCGTCGCGCTGGACACCGCCGACGACGGTCTCGTAGGCGAGGACCGGGGCGCCTTCGGCGGCCCAGACCACCTTCTTGGCGCCCTTGGCGGCCTTGACGTCCTTGCCGCCCGCCGAAGAGGCGGCGGAGAAGGCCGTCTTGTCGGCCGCATCCGGAGTGACCGCCGCGGTCGTGTCGACCTTGATCTCGGCGTTGGTGGCCTTGGTGACGCTCTTGGTGACGCCGCCCTTGGCGTGGACGGTCAGGTCACCGCCGAGCACCGGCAGGCCGCCGTAGGTGCGCTCGTAGGTCGTGTGGGTGGTGCCGTCGACGTCCTTGACGACGTCACGGACGATCAGCTTCTCCTGGTCGCCGAGGCCGAGGGCCTTGGCAGCCTGCGCGGTGGTCGAGTTGGCCTCTGAGAGGAGCGTCGCACGCTCCGAAGCCGACAGGTTGTAAGCGGCCGCGCCCGGGTTGGGCTGAGCGGCGGTGCGGGCCTGCGACGCGGTGGCGTCGGCGGAGGCGGAACCGGTCTGGATGCCGACGGCCAGCAGAGCGGCTGCCGCGACAAGAGCGCCGGCCGCGGTGGCACGCCGGTGGGGGGTGGGACTCAACGCAGACTCCTTCTGCAAGGGGGTTCCGGACGGCTGGGTGGGCCTCCGGGCAGAACAGCTGGTGCGCAGAACGGATCGAAGAGTGCCATCTACCGAGTGGGATGTCAGGGGCGCGTCAAAAGGTTGGCCAGAAACGGTCCGTTGTCCGAAGAGACGCGTCCGCAATGCGAACTGTTCACCAAAGCGTGCGAGGGCGGGGGCCGTCGATCCGGAACCGGATGTACCCCCTGCTAACGAACGGGCAACGAGACGCATCGTTCATGTGAACGGCATCTACCGTGCGGGCGTTTGTCGTACTGTTTCCCGGTGCGACCGATGTCCGTTGCCAGGGGAAGCCACGGACATGCGCCACCGTCATAGTCCACGTGCCAGGGGGGCCCATGAGGCATGTCTATTTTCCTGCGCAAAGAGTGGCCAGAACGGCTCAGGGGACAGCTGCGCCCGAGCGACGGCTCGGTGACAAAGCCCGCTGGTACCTGCCCGCCGCGCTGACCGCGGACCTCGTCGGCGCGGCCGTGCCCGTCGGCCTGGTCTTCGACGCCGCTGAGCAGGCACGTCCCGTCTACTGCGCGCTCGCCGCGGCCGTCGCCTGGGTCGCCGTGCAAGCGCTGCGCCGCCGTTATGCGCCCCGGCTGCTCGGAGAATCGCGCGGCGTCCTGCCTGTGGTTCACGACTGGCTGATTCTGATCGGTGTCCTCGCCGTGGCCCGTGTGGTGACGGGTGAGAGCACCCCCCGGATGGCCGCGCTCGGCGCGCTGCTGCCGGCCCTCCTCATCACCGTCGCCTGCCACAAGCTCACCTACCGGCACCTCTCCGGCGCCCGGCGGGAGGCCCAGGCCGTCAGCCGCGTACTGGTCATCGGCGAGCCCGGCACGGCCGATGAGGTCACCGCCCACCTCGCCGCGCGGACCGATCACCCGTACGTCGTGGTCGGCGTCGTGCCCGTCGGTCCCGGCGCGCTCGCCGGCGGCGCCCCGGTCGCCGCCCGGCTGGAGGCGGAGCTCCCGGCCGTGCCCGGTGGCGACGCCGGGGCCGTGCTCGGCGCGGTCCGCAGCCACCACGCCGACCTGGTGCTCGTCGCGCCCGGCGCCCGGATCGCGGGGGAGCGGCTGCGCCGGATCGCCTGGACCCTGCACGACGCGGGCCTCGAACTGGCCGTCTGCCCGGGACTCTTCGAGATATCCGTCAAGCGGCTGGAAACCCTGAGCGCGGGCGGACTGGCCGTGCTGCGGATCGCGCCTCCGGTCAGCCGCGGCGTCCAGCCCGTACTGAAGTCGGTCCTCGACCGGGCCGGGGCGGGGATCGGACTGCTGCTGCTGTCCCCGCTGTTCCTCGCTCTGATCCTGGCGATCCGTCTCGGCTCCCCGGGCCCGGCCTTCTACAGCCAGCGCCGGATCGGCCGCGACGGCGTCCCCTTCGTGATGTGGAAGTTCCGCACGATGGTGGTCGACGCCGATGCGCGGAAGGCCGAACTCGCCGGGGCCAACGAGAACGACGGCCTCATGTTCAAGATGCGCCGCGATCCCCGGGTGACCCGCGTCGGCCGGCTGCTGCGCCGGACCTCGCTCGACGAACTCCCGCAGCTGTTCAACGTGCTGATCGGGGACATGTCACTGGTCGGCCCGCGCCCGCCGCTGCCGGAGGAGGTGGCCCGGTACGACGAGGTCGAACTGCGCCGGCTCACCGTGCGCCCCGGGATGACCGGACTGTGGCAGATCAGCGGGCGCTCCGACCTGTCCTGGGACGAAACGATTCAGCTCGACCTGCAGTACGTCGACAACTGGTCCTTCACCAGCGACGTCGACGTGGTGGCCCGTACGTTCCGCGCCGTCGTCGACGGTCGCGGAGCGTACTGAGGGCCGGATGCGATCAGTTGCCCGCCCCGGACTCCAGCCACCAGCGGTAGGTGGACGCGATGCCCTCGCGCAGCCCGATGCCCGGCTTCCAGCCCAGCGACGTCAGCCGGGTCACGTCCAGCAGCTTGCGGGGGGTCCCGTCGGGCTTGGAGGTGTCCCAGGCGAGGCGTCCCCGGAAGCCGGTCACCTCGGCGACCGTCTCGGCGAGGGCCTTGATGGTGAGGTCCTCGCCGCAGCCGATGTTGACCGGCTCGTCGCCGTCGTAGGACTCCAGCAGCACGGCGCAGGCCGCCGCGAGGTCGTCCACGTGCAGGAACTCCCGGCGCGGCGTGCCCGAACCCCACAGCGCGACCTCGTCCTTGCCCGCGGCCGCCGCCTCGTGGAAGCGCCGGATCAGCGCGGGCAGGACGTGCGAGGACTCCAGGTCGAAGTTGTCGCCCGGACCGTAGAGGTTCGTCGGCATCGCCGAGATGTACGAGGCCCCGTACTGCTTGCGGTACGACTGCACCTGGACGATGCCCGCGATCTTGGCCAGCGCGTACGCCTCGTTGGTCGGCTCCAGCGGGCCGGTCAGCAGCGCGTCCTCGCTGATCGGCTGCGGCGCCAGCTTCGGGTAGATGCAGGACGAGCCGAGGAAGAGCAGCCGGCCTACCCCGGCGCCGTGCGCACCGGCGATCACGCTCAGCTGGATCTTGAGGTTGTCCTCCAGGAACTGCACCGGATAGGTGCTGTTGGCCATGATCCCGCCGACCTTGGCGGCCGCCAGGACGACGGCGTCCGGGCGGACGTCCGTCAGGTACGCGGCGGTCGCGGCGGCGTCGCGCAGGTCGAGGTCCGCGCGGCCCCGGGTGAGCACGTCGTGGCCGTCGGCGGTGAGCCGCCGGACGACCGCGGACCCGACGAGGCCGCGGTGGCCGGCGACGAAGACGCGGGCGTGCGGGGGCAGGAGCGGCAGCGAACTTGTCATACCGGCGATGATGCCAGCCCGCGGCCCAGGGACGCGGCCCAGGTGTTCCGGAGGCGCCGTGTACGGTACGCATCCGGTCCCCGGGCGGGCCCCCGCCGGGCCCGGACCGACCACCGGGGCACCGCCCCGGCCGGGCGGGGCGCGCGCCCCGCCCACCCGTAACAGACCGCAACGACAACCAGGGGACCCCCATGGGCAAGACCGCACTGATCACCGGAGTCACCGGACAGGACGGCTCGTACCTCGCCGAACTTCTGCTCTCCAAGGGCTACACGGTGCACGGCCTCGTGCGGCGGTCGTCCAGCTTCAACACCGAGCGCATCGACCACGTCTACCAGGACCCGCAGACCGCCAACCGGTCCTTCGTCCTGCACCACGCCGACCTCTCGGACGGCGTCGCCCTCGTGAACCTGCTGCGCGACATACGGCCCGACGAGGTCTACAACCTCGGCGCCCAGTCCCACGTCCGGGTCTCCTTCGACGCCCCGCTCTACACCGGCGACGTGACCGGCCTCGGCGCGCTGCGCCTGCTGGAGGCCATCCGGGCCAGCGGCGTCGACACCCGGATCTACCAGGCCTCCTCCTCGGAGATGTTCGGCGCGACCCCGCCGCCGCAGAACGAGGCGACCCCGTTCCACCCGCGCAGCCCGTACGGCGCCGCCAAGGTCTTCGCGTACTGGACCACGGTGAACTACCGCGAGGCCTACGGCATGTTCGCGGTCAACGGCATCCTGTTCAACCACGAGTCCCCGCGCCGCGGCGAGACCTTCGTGACCCGCAAGATCACCCGCGCGGTGGCCCGGATCAAGGCGGGCCTCCAGGAGCACCTGTACCTGGGCAACCTGGACGCCGTACGCGACTGGGGCTACGCGCCCGAGTACGTGGAGGCGATGTGGCGGATGCTCCAGCAGGACGAGGCGACCGACTACGTCGTGGCCACCGGCGTCGCCGCGACCGTCCGCGAGTTCGTCGAGGCCTCCTTCACGCACGCGGGGCTCGACTGGAACGCGCACGTGCGCTACGACCCCAAGTACGAGCGCCCCAGCGAGGTCGACGCGCTCATCGGCGACGCGAGCAAAGCCCACGACCTGCTCGGCTGGAAGCCGACGGTCCTGGTCCAGGAACTGGCCCGGATCATGGTCGACGCCGATGTGCGCCAGGTCGAGGACCAGTTGGCGGGGGCCACGGTCCGCATCGACCGCTGAGGCCGCGCGACGCCGTTAGAGTTTGCCGTGTCCCCGGTCCTGCCCACCAGGGCGTGACCGGGCCGATCCGCCGTATGTCCGCACCGCACCCGCCGCCTTGAACACCGTTGATTCCAAGTTGGTATGCAATGGGTCAAGGGAGGTGACCGGGCCCTGACGCGAGCCCTAGTCTGCGCCAGTACATATGGCTGTTCGGATAGTTCCAGCCAATTGAAACCGGGCTATTGCCCTGGGGGGCTCATGCGTAGATCCAGAGGGCTGACTGCTGCCCTCGCCCTGTCACTGGTCGGTGCCGGCGCCGGAATAGGTCTGGTGCTCATGCCCCAGGCCTCCGCCATCACCCAGCCCGTGGCCTTCACCGCCGACGACCTGCCCACCTGGCAGCCGAACGGCATCGTCTTCGCCATGGCGCAGACGAACGGCACCGTCTTCGCCGGTGGCACCTTCTCGACCGTCCGCCCGCCCGACGGCGCCGGCAGCGGCACCGAGCAGGAAGCGGTCAACTTCGTCGCGCTGGACGCCGCGACGGGCGCCCCGACCGACTGCAAGCTCAGCTTCACCGTCGGCGACGGCACCGCCACCGTGCGCGCGCTCGTCGTCTCCAAGGACGGCAAGACCCTCTACGCCGGCGGCTACTTCGGGGCCGTCAACGGAACCCAGGTCTCCAGCGTCGCCGCGATCGACATCGCGACCTGCGCGCCCAAGGCATCGTTCCACCCGGCCTTCCCCGCCACCGTGCGCGGCTTCGCCGTCACCGACGACACCCTCTACGCGGCCGGCGACTTCAGCACCGTCGAAGGCCAGACCCGCGAGCGCTTCGCCGCGGTCGACGCGACCTCCGGTGCCCTCAAGCCCTTCACGGCCGACGCCGACGAGCCGGGCCGCGCCATCGAGGTCACCCCCGACGGCAAGAACGTGATCCTCGGCGGTGACTTCTTCGAGATCAACCGCACCGGCACGCACGCGCTGGCCGTCGTGGACGCGACCACCGGCGCGCTCGTCAAGACGTACGGCAACATCCCGAGCAACTCGGTGGTCAAGTCGATCGCCACCGACGACAACGGCGGTTTCTACACGGGCAACGAGGGCTCCGGCGGCGGCGTCTTCGACGGCCGGATCGGCCTGAACCTCAGCGACTTCAGCGAGAAGTGGCGCGACCGCTGCCTCGGCGCCACCCAGTTCGTCCTGCCGTACGACGGAGTCCTCTACAGCTCCTCGCACGCGCACGACTGCTCGCTGGAGAACGAGTGGCCGGACGGCAAGCGCAACTTCCTGCTGGCGCAGCCGACCAACCACACCGGACCGGCCCCCGCGCCCGTGGACGGCTTCGTGCACAGCCCGCGCAAGCTCGGCTGGCACCCCACCGCGAACGACGGAATCGGCGAGGGCATCGGCCCGCGCGTCATGGCCGTCGCGGCGAAGGGCGACGTCAAGTACCTGTGGGTCGGCGGTGAGTTCACCCTCATCAACGGCAACCCGCAGCAGGGCCTGACCCGCTTCGCCTCCACCGGCGACGTCGGCGCCCCGACCACCCCGGTGGCCAGCGCCGCGAGCGTCAAGCCCGGCGAGGCCCAGGTCCGCTGGCGCACCAGCTACGACCAGGACGACAGCAAGCTGACGTACCGGATCTACCGCAACGGCTCGGCCACGCCGATCGCCACGGTGGTCGCCGACTCCGTCGAGTGGGAGCGGCCGCAGGCCGCCTGGGTCGACACCACCGTCAAGCCCGGCCAGTCCTACACCTACCGGGTGACCGCGACCGACGCGGCGGGCAACACCAGCGCCCTGTCCGCGAACACCTCGGTCACGGTCCCGACCTCGGTCCAGACCTACCCGAACCAGGTCCGCGCGGACGGCGCCAACCTCTACTGGCGCTTCGACGACACGGTCAGCCCGTACGTCGCCGACTCCTCGGACGGTGGCAACACCAGCGGCATCCAGCTGAACGCCCCGGCCCTGCGCCAGAGCCCCGGCGCCGTGTCCGGCACCAGCACCGCGATCGGCTTCAACGGCACCAGCCAGCAGGTGTACAGCGACCACCGCCAGTCGGTGGGCAGCGCCTACACGATCGAGACCTGGTTCAAGACCGGCACCACCCGCGGCGGCAAGCTGATCGGCTTCGGCAACAACACGAGCAGCGCCAGCAGCTCGGCCGACAAGCAGATCTACATGACCAACACCGGCCGGCTGGTCTTCGGCGCGTACAACGGCTCGACCCGCACCATCTCCACCGGGCTCTTCGACACCTACAACGACAACAAGTGGCACCACGTGGTCGGGACCCAGGGTCCCGGCGGCATGGCGCTCTACGTCGACGGTCAGAGCAAGGGCACGCTGAACGTCACCAACTTCACCCCCTACACGGGTTACTGGCACGTCGGCGGCGACAGCCTGGCCAACTGGCCGACCCGCCCGATCAGCAGCTTCTTCGCCGGCCAGATCGACGAGACGGCCGTCTACCCCAAGGCCCTCACCCAGGCCCAGGTCAAGAACCACTACGACCTGGCGAAGGCGCCGACCGACACGGTCTCCAAGGTGTCGGCGAACGAGGACACCTACATCAACCAGGGCGCGCCCAGCACCGCCTACGGCACGTCCACCTCGCTCGCGGTGCGCGGCACCTCGGCCTACGAGACGTACCTGCGCTTCAACCTCCCGGCCGCCCCGGCCGGGCAGGTCCTGAAGGCCGCGTCCCTCCAGGTCAAGACCAGCACCCAGGCGAGCGCGGGCACGGTCGACACCATCAACGTGGTGCCGGTCACCGGTGCCTGGAGCGGTGCGGCCACCACGTTCAACACCAAGCCCACCCTGGGCACCAGCCCGCTCGGCTCCCTCGCCGGCGTCCCGGACGGCTCCGCCATCCAGAACGTCGAGCTGGACACCACCGCGGTCTCCGCGGTGCTGGGCGGCAGCTACAGCATGGCCCTGACCAGCACGGGCACCGACCCGCTCTGGATCTGGTCCAGCGAGTCGAGTGCCGCGGACGCCGTTCCGCAGCTCGTGCTCACCTTCGGCCCGAAGTGACCGCGGCCGGATGACGAGGGGTACGGGGCCCGGCACACCGCCGGGCCCCGTACCCGTATCCGGCCCGCGCCCCCGATCCACAGCCCGCACCACCCCAGTACCACGGGAGCCCCTGATGTACCGACGCTCCGCAGCGGCCGCGGTCCTGCTGGCCGCCGCCCTGACCCTGACCGCCTGCGGTTCGGACGCGAAGCCCGACGCCGCGGGTGCGGCGAAGCCGAAGCCCCCGGCCTCCTCGGGGGTCCCCGACCCGGCGGACGCGCCGTCCGCCAACGCCTCCGCGAGCGCGCCCGCGCCGGGGGCGAAGCCGACGGGGCCGGTGCTGCCGGACGCGAAGCTGACCCCGGCGACGGGCAGCTTCACGGACAAGGAGAAGCAGTACCTGAGCGGGCGCGTGCCGGTGAAGACGGACCCGGCGGCCGTGCTCCAGAGCGGGCAGGAGGCGTGCCAGCGGGTGGCACGCACCGCGAAGCACGACAAGGACGCGGCGGTCGGCTCCCTCATCGCGGGCGAGATCCCGGCGGCGAAGGACGCGATCCCGGCGCTGTGCCCCGAGCAGCAGCCGGTGCTGGCGGCCGCGCAGAAGGGGTTCCCGGACGGTACGCGGACGGCTCCCGCCGCCGGGTCGTACCGGGCGCTGACGCAGGGCACGGCGTGCAGTTGGCAGGCGAAGGGCCAGGACGGCGCCGTCCTGGCCTCCGGCCCGGGCCCCCAGCCGTCGTCCCCGAAGATCGTCGCGGAAATCCCCCAGGGCACGAAGGAATTCACCTCGACGGGCTGCTACGCCTGGCTCCCGGCCTAACCCTCCGCCGTTCCCGTCCGCGCCCCGGCCCTCCCCTCCGGGGGCGCCTCAAACGCCGGCGGGGCTGGATTGCCCGCGGCAGCGGGGCAGCGCGCGGGTGGGGCTGGGGGGCGCGGGGCCCCGCCCTCGTCCGCGCCCGGTCGTGCCCTCCGGGGGCGCCTCAAACGCCGACGAGGCTGAAGTTGCCTCCGGCAATTCAGCCTGCCCGGCGTTTGAGGGCCCGCCGGAGGCGAGTCGAGCCGCACGGCACCATCCAGCCCCGCCGGCGTTTGAGGCGCCGCCGGAGGCGGAGGGGGCGGGGGGCCGGTCAGGCCTTGGAGGCCTTGGCGCGGGTGTAGGTCGACAGGAGGGTGTCGAGGACGCCGTCCATCGAGAAGGACTCGACGGCCAGCTTGCGCGCGGCCAGCGACGCCGCTTCGTTGGCCACCGGGTCCAGGAGGGCGAGGACGGCCTCCGCCACCCCCTCGGGGCCGGGATCCACGGCCCGCCCCGCCCCCGCCCGGGCCACGTCCCGGGCGAGCCCGTTCGAGTGGGTCACCACCACCGGTACGCCCACGGCCAACGCCTCCAGCACCGACATCGGAAACGGCTCCTCCACCGACGGCAGCACGTACACGTGCGCCCGCCGCAACTCCTCCAGCACCTGCTCGCCGCTCAGCGCCCCCGGCACCGTCATCCGGTCGTCCAGCCGCAGATCCGTCATCCGGTGGCACACGGCCCCGTACTCGCCCTCGTCCGGCCCCGCCACCACGTACCGCGCCTCCGGCACCTCCCGCGCGACGAGCGACATCGCGTTCACGAAGTCCACCGGCCGCTTGCGCTCGTGCAGCCGCGCCGAATAGAGGATCCGCGGCGGCCCCGACAGCGCGGGCCGGGCCTCCTGCGCCGGTACGCCGTTCACCAGCCGCACCGCGTTGTCCAGCCCCGCGCCGCCGACCACCGCGTCCAGCGCCTCCCGCTCGTGCGGGGTCAGGTAGAGCACCGCGTCCGCCCCGCGCAGCAGCCGCCGTACCGCCACCGCGTCCAGGACCTTCGCGAGCAGCTTCCCGCTCGGGTCGACCATCCCGTGCGTCTGGAGCACCAGCGGCTTCCCGGCCCACAGCGCGGCCAGCGCGACCGGCAGGGTCACGAGGTCGCGCGCGAGGTGCACGTGGACCACGTCCGCGTCCCGGACCAGGCGCCCGGCCGCGGCCAGCAGCGCGGGCGAGGTGATCCCGCTGAAGCCGAGCGGCAGCAGCCGCTTCGCCGGGTACAGCCGCGCCGGCACGCCCTCCACGTCGGTGGGCCAGGGGTCCCCGAACCCTTCGCCGAGGGCCAGCAGCGAGGCCTCGTGCCCGCGCGCCCGCAACCCCTTGGCGAGATTGAGCGCGACCCGGACCGGCCCTCCGAAGGCGTGCGTGGGGGAGTGCAGGGTGACGGCGTGCAGAACTCTCACCGGCGGGATCTCACTTCGGCTCGTGGCTACTTCGGTTCCGCGACCGGGCGGCGCGTGCCGTCGGCGGTCTGCAGGGTCAGTTCGGGCAGGTCCTTGTGGACGACGGCCCCCGCGCCCGCCACCGCGCAGCGGCCCACGGTCACCCCGGCCAGCACGGTCGCCCGTACCGCCACCCACGCGCCGTCCTCGACGGTGACGGGGGCGTTGCGGTAGCGGAAGTCGGCGGCCCGGTGGTCGTGCGAACCGGTGCACAGCATGGCCTCCTGCGAGACGCACACGTGCGAGCCGATCGTGACCGGCTCCAGGTTCAGCAGCCACGCGCCCTCGCCGATCCACGTGTGGTCGCCGATGCTGAGCTTCCACGGCCACAGCACCCGCACCTTGTGCCGGATCAGCACGCCCTCGCCGATCCGTGCGCCGAAGGCGCGCAGCAGCGCGACCCGCAGCCGGGCCGGGCAGAACCAGGACATGAACAGCGTGTTCATCACGGCGAACCAGAGCGCCTGCGTCAGCAGACCGCGCCCCTTGTCGTATCCGGCCAGCGTGAAGGCCGGGAGATTGCGCACCGAAGTACCCCCCACTCCATCCCCGTCGGGTCAGACTAGACTGCGCGCGGACCAGGCACAGGGGGCGGGGGCACAATGGCGAGCGACGTACGCGCGACGACATCGGGCCCCCCGCCCGCCGCCCCCGCTCCGTACCCGCTCGACGCACCGGGCGCGGAGCGCCTCTGGGGCAAGGTCACCACCCCGCGCACGCTGCTCTCCCGCGCGCTGTCGGTCCCGCTCGCCCTCGGATTCACCGTCTTCCTGCCGCTGTTCGTGGCCTCGCAGTCCGGTGCGGGCGTCCGCGACGCCGCGTTCTGGCTCCAGTTGGCCCTCACCATGTACGCGGGCGCCCGGCTGTCCGCGATGGTCCTCACCAGCCGCCGCAAGCTCCTCCAGGGATCCTTCTGGCTCTTCGTCTACATGGCGATGGGGGTGGCCCCGCTCGCGCAGGCCGTCCTCGGCCAGGTCCCGACACCCGTCGTCGGGCCGCGCTCCGACCTCACCGTCGCCATCGGCCTGGTGCTGCTCGGCTGCACCGCCTTCGACGTCGGGGTGCTGCTCGCCCGCCACCGGCCGACGGGGCGCGCGGGCGGCTCGCAGCGCGAGCCGCGTCCCGTCATGGCGCACCACCGGCGACTGCAACTGCTCACGCTGCTGGCCTTCCTGGGCAGTGCGGCGCTCATCATGAAGCTCGGCGGACCGGCCGTGTTCTTCAGCAGCCGCCAGGAGATCATCGCGGGCATCGAGGAGGCGGGCGTCTCCACGGAGGGGCAGGCGGGCCAGGCCTTCCTGCGCGGCTTCGGCACGGTCCCGGCGCTGCTCGCGCTGCTCTGCTACACCCGCTGGCTGGTGACGTCGGTGCACGCCCGCCGCAGGCCGTCGGTGATCGCGATCTGGACCGCGCTGGCGTTCCTCAACATCATCGTCAACAACCCGATCTCGAACCCGCGGTACTGGTTCCTGACGGTGATGTTCTCGCTGCTCTTCACGGTCTTCCCGGTCAGTGCGGCGATGTACCGGGTGGCGCTGTCCATGGCCGTGGTGGTCGCGCTGCTCGTCTTCCCCTTCGCGGACCGCTTCCGGTACGACGAGAAGAACTACAAGCCGGTCGAGACGACGTCGTTCCTGGAGCCGATGGCGCTCAAGGACTACGACCAGATCGGCATGTTCGCCAACACGATCACCTTCTCCAACTCCGGGCCCGGCCACTTCTACGGGCGCCAGCTGGCCGGATCCATCTTCTTCGCGGTGCCGCGCTCGGCGTGGCCCGGCAAGCCGCGGGACACCGGGGTGATGGTGGGCCAGTGGATGGGCACGGTCAACACGAACCTGTCCTCGCCGATCTGGGCCGAACTGTGGCTGGACTTCGGGTCGCTGGGGATGGGGGCCGGGCTGCTCGGCATGGGGTACGCCGCGGCCCGGGTCGACCGGCGGTACGCGAAGCGGGCCACGAGGCGGACGCCGCCGGGGAGTCTGATCTCGGTGGTCGTCCCGCTGGTCGCGGGCTACTCCTTCATCCTCCTGCGGGGGCCGCTCCTCCAGGCCTCCGGGCGCGTGGCGATCGCGGGCCTGTGCCTGGCCCTGATCGCAACGCACCGCCAGGACCGCGGGGTCACCCTCCGCTAGCCCCCGCCCCCTGTGGCTCGATCGCCGGGCGGGCCACCCCAGCCCCGCCGGCGTTTGAGGCGCCCCCGGAGGGTCCACGGCGTGCGCCCGGCGTCGGACCGCTGGTTCTCCGGCCTCCGCC
>NZ_JBWKDV010000009.1:155838-437720 GCF_056435825.1 Streptomyces sp. NPDC043876
CCGGTGGGGCCTCCGGCGGGCCCTCAATCGCCGGGCGGGCTGGATGTGCCACCCCAGCCTCGCCGGCGTTTGAGGCGCCCCCGGAGGGTCCACGGCGTGCGCCCGGCGTCGGACCGCTGGTTCTCCGGCCTCCGCCGGTGGGGCCTCCGGCGGGCCCTCAATCGCCGGGCGGGCTGGATGTGCCACCCCAGCCTCGCCGGCGTTTGAGGCGCCCCCGGAGGGTCCACGGCATGTGCCCGGCGTCGGACCGGTGATTTCCCGGCCTCTGCCGGTGGGGCCTCCGGCGGGCCCTCAATCGCCGGGCGGGCTGGATGTGGCGGGCCCAGGCGTCTGGGCGGGCGGGCTGGATGTGGCGGGCCCAGGCGTCTGGGCGGGCGGGCTGGGTGTGGCGGGCCCGAGGGTCGGGGGGGCGGGCTCCGGGGTCGGGGCCGGGAGGCGGGTGGCGCGGGTCCAGGCGGCCAGGGCTTTGAGGGCCGAGCCGGCCGCCAGGCCCCACGCGGCGCCCTGCGCACCCCCCACCCCGTACCCGCCGAGCATCAGCACCACCGACAGCACCGAGAAGACCACCTGCACGGAGAGCGTCGCCTTCGGCGCCAGCACCCGCAGGGTCAGCAGGGCGCAGGTGCCCAGCCCCATCGCCGCGTACTGCGCCCCGGTCGCCGGGAGCAGGGCGGCCGCCGAGGACCAGGTCTCGCCGAGCAGCTGCCGCCCCAGCCGGTCCGGAAGCAGGTACAGCACCGCCGCCCACGCCGCGCCCAGCGTCGCCAGGACCAGCCCGAGCGCCCCCGTCGTACGGACCACCGCACGCTTGCCCCCGCGCCGCCCCAGCATCGGCGGCCCGAAGGCGTTGGCCGAGTTGAACAGGACGTTGAGCGGACCGAAGAGGGTGCTCGCACCGCGCAGCGCGCCCACGGCGAGCGGGGTCGCGAAGACACCGAGCCCGAGCACCGCGAGCTGGCTGGAGCCGTTGCCCACCGCGAACTCGACCACGAACCGCTGCCCGAGGTGCCCCCGGCGCAGGTACGGCCGCAGGTCGGCCCGCGCCCCGCGCACGTACGGCCGCAGCAGCCACAGCCCGAGCGCCAGCGCCGGGAGCGCCGAGACCCCCCACACGAGCACCAGCCGGCCCGGCGAGGCCCCCGACGGCTGGAGCAGCAGGGCGCCCACCACACACACCAGCCGCAAGGCGTCGGCGGCCAGCGCCCGTTCGGGCGTGCGCAGCGCCGAGAAGCAGTACCGCAGCCCGTCCTGGACCAGGACCAGCGGCAGCACCGCGCCCAGCGCGAGGAACGCCCCCGCCGCCGGACCGGACAGGAGGAGGCCAACGACGGCGAGCGCGCCGCCCACGAGCACCGAGGCAGAGCCGGTGAAGGCCACCGCGGAGCGGCAGACCACCGCCCGCCGCTCCCCGCGCTCCAGGACCACGCTCTGGCCGACGTACGCCATGTTCAGCCCGAGCAGCACGCTGAAGGTCACGTAGACCATGGAGAAAGCGGCGAAACCGGCGGCCGAGGACAGGCGCGCGGCCAGCACCAGCACCAGGATGTTCGTGGCACTGGACGCCGCCTGGTCCAGGACCGAGGAGAGGGCGGCGAGACCGCGCCGGCTCATCTGCGGCCCGTGCGGACCGTGCGCAGGGCGACCGTGTCGCTGCCGTCACCGGGGATCTGCTGGTCCGGCTCGGGCAGTTCGCCGCGGGCCGGGGCGGCGGGCGCGGCCGCGGCGGCCGGGACCGCCGACGCCGACGCCGGCGCGGTCCGGGACGCGGACGCGGACCGGCGGCCGGACCAGCCGCGCTTCTCGCCGGGCAGCGGCCCGTGCAGGACGGCGCCCAGCACGGTGCCGCCCGCGCCGCTGATCAGCTCGCGGATCCGGGTCAGGTCGGTGCGGTGCACGGCGCGCGGGTCGCAGACCACCAGGACGCCGTCGACCCGGTCGACCAGCGCGAGCGCGTCGGCGTAGGAAAGGACGGGCGGCGCGAGCACGACCACGGTGGAGTTCGGGGAGTCGGCTTCCGAGATCAGCCGGGTCGCGCGCGGCGTGGTCAGCGCGCGGGCGACGTTGCGCACCCGCTCGCCGGGGATCAGGTCGAAGGCGCCGGACTCGCCGGCGTCCACGACGAGCTGGCGCCCGTCGGGCCATTCCGGCTCGGCGGGTCCGCCGGTCCCGCCCGGCGGCTGGCTCCAGCGGGGCCGCCCGCCCGCGTCGGTGGGCAGCTGGCTGGCGAGCAGCGGCGTCCGCAGGTCCGCCTCGATGAGCAGGACGTCCTTGCCGGTCTCGGCGAAGGACGCGGCGAGGTTCACGGCCACCGCGGCGGCGGTCTCGCTGCTGCCGCGCGGGGCGACCACGAGCAGGCGCCGGCGGTCGGCGAACCGGGAGTCGTAGGCGAGCCGGAAGGCCACGGACCGGTACTCCTCCGCGAGCCGCGGATCGGCCTCGCCGGCGGCGAGCAGCGGTCCGCCGCCGGTCTTGTCGCGGGGCAGGTTCCCGAGCACGGGGGCGCGCAGGGCCCGCGAGACGTCGCCGTCGGAACGCGGCGCCGGGTCGAAGACCAGCCGGACCCAGGCGGCGAGCAGGCCGAGGGCCAGACCGACGGCCGCGCCGAGCGCGAGCGACATGACGATGCCCGGGCCGTCGGGCCGGGTGGGCGGGGTGGCGGCGCTGGTGACCCGGCCGGGGGTCATGTCGAGCGCGTCGAGCTTGGCGATGTTGCCGTTGAGCTGGCCGACCTTGCTCTGCAGGTCGGTGCGGGAGGAGTAGGCGGCGTCGCGCGCGCTGCCCGCGGGCATGTTGGCTATCTGCTTGACCAGGTCGTCGAGCTGCTTGGCGACCGGGTCGCGCTGGTCCTTGTAGCTCTTGACCATCGCGTCCCGGGTGACGTCGAGGGCGTCGCGCCGCTTGAGCAGGTACGCCTCGGTCATCGCGTTGGCGCGCTTGGCGGCCTGCGCGGGGGACGCGGAGGTGTAGGTGAACCGCAGCACCATGGTCTGCGGCGGGTTGGTGACCTGGAGCCCCGAACGCAGCGCGGCGAGACCGGTATCGGGGACGCCGAGCTTCTTCGCGGCCTCGGCCGCGATGGAACTGCTGAGCGCGACCTGCCGCTCGGAGCCGATGTTGATCGCCTTGTCGGGCGCGATGCTCGGGTTGAAGGGGTCGTCGGTGGGCGTGCGCAGGACCACGTCGGCGGTGGCGACGTAGGTGTCGGCGGTCGAGACGCCCAGGTACACACCGCCCAGCAGACCGATCCCGATGCCCGCGCCGATGAGCCTGCGGTAGCGCGTCAGCTGGCGGAACTGGTCCCTGAGGAGATCGGGTTCGTCCTCGGCGGGGACCGCTGCCGGGCGGTTCGTCTCGATCACGGCCGGGGACCCCCAAGTGCTTCGTCCATCAGTGCGTCGATGCGGGCGAGGCCCGCCGCACGGCTCAGGTGAGCCGCCACGTGGCGCGGACCGGCCGCGCCGAGCGCGTCGGCCTCCCACGGATCGTCGGCCAGCGCGCGTACGGCCTTCAGCAGCGCGCCCGGATCCTCCGGCGTGACGAGCACACCGGCTCCCGAACGCTCCACCTCCTGGGCGGTACCGCCCCCGGCCGCCACCGAGGCGACGACCGGCCGGCCCGCCGCGAAGTAGGAGGTGAGCTTGGACGGCACGCTCATGTCGAGCACGCCCGCGTGCTGGGTGACCGCGAGCACGTCCGCCGCCGCGAGGATATCGGGGAACTCGCCGTCGGCGGCAGGGGGGATGATGTCCAGGTTGGGCACGTCGGCCGACAGGTCGGCCAGGGCCCCGCGCTGGCTGCCGTCGCCCATGAGGACGAAGCGGACGCCGGGGTCGAGGCGGGCCGCGTCGACGAGGACGTCGAGGCCCTGCTTGAGGCCCATGTTCCCGGAGTGCAGGACCACCGTCTGGCCGGGGGCCCAGCCCAGGTGGCGGCGGGTCTCGTCGCGCGGCTTGGCGGGGGCGGGCACGTGCGACCAGTTGGGGACCAGGCGGATCCGCTCCGGGTCCACGCCCATGCCCACGACCCGGTCCACGAAGGTCTCGTGGATGACGCCGACCAGGGTGGCGCGCTTGAGGGCGTAGGCCTCGGCGCGGGCGGCGATCACGGCCGCCCGGTCGCCGCCGCTGATCCCGCTCTGCGCGGCGGCGGCGCCCATCAGGTCCTGGACGACCGGGACGAAGGGGACCTTCCACCGGGCCGCGAGCCGCGCCGCGAGCACGCCGCCCGCCAGGCTGGGCATCTGGGCGAGGACCGCGTCCGGCTTCGGCATCCGGGGCGGGGCCACCGCGCCGTGCAGCAGAATCGATCCTTCAAAAAGGGCCCGCTTGACGGCGGTCTGCCGCGCCGGGACGGTGTGCGCACGCCGGTGCACGGTCACCCCCGCGCGCTTCTCCGTGCGCCGGAGCGCCCCCTTGTACTCCGGTTCGAGCGACCAGGAGGGATAGTGGGGCATACCCGCGAGGACATGGGTATCGTGGCCGATATTCGCCCAGTGCTCCGCGATTTGTGTGGCGTACGGGCCGATGCCCGCGTGCTCGGGAGCGTAATTGGTGGATACCAGCAGCAGGCGCCGGTGACCGGATATGGACACTGAACGTCCCCTTCCCCCCAGGTCGATGCGCTGCACACCCTAATCGTTCACCCGCACGAGGTGGAACGCGCACGCTATTGTCTGCTGATCCGCCGCGCCGGGGGGCGCGGCTTCTGGGGGGTAACACATGACCGAGCAGGACACGTCCGCAGGGGGCGCGCCCGCACGCAGGCCGTACCGGGTCGGCTACGCGCCGGGCGCCTACGACCTCTTCCACATCGGGCACCTCAACATCCTCCGGCACGCCCGGAGTCGGTGCGACTACCTGGTGGCCGGGGTGGTCTCCGACGAGATGGCGGAACGCGCCAAGGGGCGCCGCCCGATGATTCCGCTCGTCGAGCGGCTGGAAATCGTCCGGAGCGTAAAGTACGTCGACGCCGCTTTCGTCGAGACGGTCCCCGACAAACTGGAGACCTGGAAGCAGGTCCGTTTCGACGTGATCTTCAAGGGCGACGACTGGCGCGGCACGCCCAAGGGCCAACGGCTGGAAGAGGACTTCGCCACCGTCGGCGTCGACGTCGTCTACTTCCCCTATACCGTGCACACGTCCAGCACCCAGCTGCGCCGGGCCCTGGACGCGCTCGCCGCTCCCGCGCCGGGCCCGCTCAGCGCCGAACTGCGCTGAGTTCGCGGAACCACTTGGCGAGGAACGCCAGCAGGAACAGCGCGGCCACCGCGCCGAACCCGGCATAGGCCCAGCGGAACAGCTCCCCGCCGCCGAGCAGCAGGAACACCAGGCTGAACACCCCGTAGTCCACGGGCAGCAGCGCCACCGCGCGCAGGGTGGAGGGCGCGGCGGCCGCGCTCCCCGGAGCGGGCCGCGGCTTGAGCTTCTCCGTCAGCAGTCCGCCGAAGAAGGTCACCACCGCCGCGAACTGGAAGCCCAGCGGCACCAGCAGCCAGCCGTCCCCGGTGGTCCCGTAGGCCTCCGGGAAGCGGTAGAAGGCGATCAGCACGCAGGTGTGCAGCGCGGTCAGCTTGGCGCAGTCCACGACGTGGTCGAGCCACTCGCCCGCCGCGCTGCCGCCGCCCCGCAGCCGGGCGAGCTGCCCGTCCGCCGAGTCGAAGGCGAAGCCGACGGCGAGCGCCGCCCACACCGCGAATCCGAGCCCCCACGAGGGCCCGGCCAGCGCCACGGCGCCCACGGCGGCGAAGCTGAAGGCGGCGCTGACCAGCGTCACCTGGTTCGGGCTGAGCCCCAGCGCGTACGAGCCGGCGGCCAGGTACCGCCCGGCGGGCCGGTTCACGAAGCGCGAGTACAGCGATACCCCCTTCGCCGACTTCTGCGCCCCGCGCAACTCCCCGAGCGCGGCCTTGACACTGGCCATCCGCACAGCCCCTTCGACGACCCCGTTGCCACGCGCGCAAGCGCACGCGTGTACGACGGCACATCATCGCAGGGCGCGCCGCGGCGGCCGCCGCCGCGGCCGGAAAGCCGCCACCGGACCGCTCCCGGGCCGCCGCCCCGCCGCCACGCCCTCGCCACCCGACGCCCCCTCAGGACACCACCCGCAGCAGCACCACCGACCGCGCCGGAACCGTCATCGTCCGCCCGCCCCGGTACCGCACGCCCGGGGCCGCCTCCTGGTCCTCCCGCGAGGTGTCCAGCACCACCTCGTACTCCGCCGCCCACGGCGCCCCCGGCAGCGTCCACGCCACCGGCCGGTCCCCGGCGTGCAGCAGGGCCAGGAAACTGTCGTCCGTCACCGGGCGCCCCCGCTCGTCCCGCCCGGGGATGTCCCGCCCCGACAGGTACAGGCCCAGCGCGGCCGCGGGCGCGTACCAGTCCCGCTCGGTCATCTCCGCGCCGTCCGGGGTGAACCACGCCAGGTCCCGCAGCCCGTCCGCGCCCTGGGGCCGCCCCGAGAAGAACGCCCGCCGCCGCAGCACCGGGTGCTCCCGGCGCAGCCGCACCAGCCGCGCGGTCAGCGCGAACAGCTCCCGCCAGGCCGGGTCCTCCAGCAGGGACCAGTCCACCCACCCCGTCTCGTTGTCCTGGCAGTACGCGTTGTTGTTGCCGCCCTGGGTCCGGCCGAACTCGTCGCCCGCCACCAGCATCGGCACCCCCGTCGACAGCAGCAGCGTGGTCAGCAGGTTGCGCAGCTGGCGCCTGCGCAGCGCCGCGATCCGCGGGTCGGTGCCCTCGGGCGGTTCCCCCTCGACCCCGCCGTTCCAGGACCGGTTGTCGTTGGTCCCGTCGCGGCCGTCCTCGCCGTTGGCCTCGTTGTGCTTGCGCTCGTAGGAGACCAGGTCGCGCAGGGTGAAACCGTCGTGCGCGGTCACGAAGTTCACCGAGGCGTACGGGCGCCGGCCGCCCCACGCGTACAGGTCGCTGGACCCCGACAGCCGGTAGCCCAGGTCCCGCACGTCGGGCAGCGCGCCCCGCCAGAAGTCGCGGACCGCGTCCCGGTACCGGTCGTTCCACTCGGTCCACAGCGGGGGGAAGGCGCCCACCTGGTAACCCCCCGACCCCACGTCCCACGGCTCCGCGATCAGCTTCACCCGCCGCAGCACCGGGTCCTGCGCGATCACCGCCAGGAACGGCGACAGCATGTCCACGTCGTGCATGGAGCGCGCCAGCGCGGCCGCCAGGTCGAAGCGGAAGCCGTCCACCCCCATCTCCGTCACCCAGTACCGCAGCGAGTCGGTGATCAGCCGCAGCACGTGGGGGCGCCCGGCGTGCAGGGTGTTGCCGCAGCCCGTGTAGTCGGCATAGCGCCGCTGGTCGTTCTGCAGCCGGTAGTAGCCCCGGTTGTCGATCCCGCGCAGCGACAGGGTCGGGCCCAGCTCGCCCGCCTCCGCGGTGTGGTTGTAGACCACGTCGAGGATCACCTCGATCCCGGCCGCGTGCAGCGCCTTCACCATCCGCTTGAACTCGCCGACCTGCTGCCCGGTGGTGCCCGAGGCGCAGTAGCCCGCGTGCGGGGCGAAGTAGCCGACCGAGTTGTAGCCCCAGTAGTTGCGCAGCCCCCGGCGCAGCAGGTGGTCCTCGTGACCGAACTGGTGCACCGGCAGCAGCTCCACCGCCGTCACCCCCAGCTCGGTCAGGTGCGCGAGCGCCGCCGGATGGGCCAGTCCGGCGTACGTGCCGCGCAGCTCCTCCGGGATCCCCGGGTGGCGCATGGTGAAGCCGCGCACGTGCAGCTCGTAGATGACGGAGTCCGCCCACGGCGTCTTGGGGCGCACGTCGTCCGCCCAGTCGTCGTCGTCGTGGACGACCACCCCCTTCGGGACGAAGGGCGCCGAGTCCCGGTCGTCGCGCACGGTGTCCGCGATGTACTGCTGCGGCCAGTCCCGCACGTGCCCGTACACCTCCGGGGGCAGCGTGAAGTCCCCGTCCACCGCGCGGGCGTACGGATCCAGCAGCAGCTTCGCCGGGTTGTAGCGGGCTCCCGTCCAGGGATCCCACCGGCCGTGCACCCGGAAGCCGTACCGCTGCCCCGGGCGTACGCCCGGCACGAAACCGTGCCAGATCTCGTGCGTCAGTTCCGCCAGCGCGCACCGGGTCTCGGCGCCGCCCTCGTCGAACAGGCACAGCTCCACGGACTCCGCCCCCTGCGCCCACAGCGCGAAGTTGGTGCCCGCGACCCCGTCGGGGCCGGTCCGGTAGCGGGCTCCCAGGGGGTGCGAGGAGCCGGGCCACACGGTCGGCCCGGGGAGCGGGCGGGCCCGTACCCGGCCCGCGACCGCCTTGGCGACCTGGGCGCCCACCTGCACGGACACCTGCCCGTCGGCGTATCCGTCGCCCCGGCCGTCCATGTGCCCGTCGGTCCTTTCGGGGGCGTGCGGAACGGATTCCACCGCCTCGTCCTCGGCTGCGCTCGTCACTGCCCGCCTCCACGGCTCCTCGGTACCTGCGGGGGGAGGGAAGGGGGCTGCGGCGTCCCGGCCGCAGCCCACCCCCGTCCGGTCCTCCCCACTGTTCTGCCCGGAACCTGGGCGGCACTCACGTTTCCCCTGGACGGGACGGTCGTTGGACGCACCGTGAGACTTGTGAAGAGGCGGGCGCGGGCCGGGATGGCCGCCGTGGCGGCATGGGCGGGCCTGATGGGCGGAGTCGGCGGATGCACCGAGGGGGGCGGCTCCCCGGTGGAGATCCAGCTCCCGGGGAAGGCCAGATCGCCGCAGGAAGCCATCCGGGTCACCCCGGAGGACAACGCCAAGGGCGTGCCCGCCGAAGGGCCGCTGACGGTGCACGTGCCCGAGGGGCGCCTGGAGCGGGTCGTGGTCACCAAGGTGGAGGACGCGCAGGAGGAACAGGTACCCGGATCGATCGATCCCGACGGCCTCGGCTGGCACCCCGACGCGGGCGCCGGACGGCTCGCGCTCGCCGCCAAGTACACGGTGGACGCCGTCGCGGTCGACGGCCACAACCGCCGCCAGGCCCGGCACACCAGCTTCACCACCTACGTCCCCGAGGAGCGGTTCATCGGCTACTTCAAGCCCGAGAACCGCTCCACCGTCGGCACCGGCATGATCGTCTCCTTCACCTTCAACCGGCCCATCAAGAACCGCGCCGAGGTCGAACGGGCCATCACCATCACCGCCGACCCCGCCGTGGAGGTCACCGGCCACTGGTTCGGCGACGAGCGGATCGACTTCAGGCCCAAGGAGTACTGGAAGCCAGGCACCGAGGTCACCGTGGACATGAAGCTCCGCGACGTCGAGGGCGCCCCCGGCTCGTACGGGGTCCAGAGCAAGCGCGTGAGCTTCACCGTCGGCCGCCGGCAGATCTCCACCGTCGACGCGGCCGCCCACACCATGGAGGTCCGCCGCGACGGCCGGCTGCTCTCCACCCTGCCGATCAGCGCCGGGGCGCCGAAGAACACCACCTACAACGGCAAGATGGTGGTCAGCGAGATGTTCGACGTGACCCGGATGAACGGCCAGACCGTCGGTTTCGGCGGGGAGTACGACATCCCCGACGTCCCGCACGCCATGCGGCTCACCGCCTCCGGCACCTTCCTGCACGGGAACTACTGGGCCAGCCCCGACACCTTCGGCGCCAGCAACACCAGCCACGGCTGCATCGGCCTGCGGGACGACAAGGGCGGCGGCTCGGACACCCCGGCGGGCTGGTTCTTCGACCGGACCCTGGTCGGGGACGTCGTCGAGATCGTGAACTCCCAGGACAAGACGGTCGCTCCGGACAACGGCCTGAGCGGCTGGAACCTCTCCTGGCCGCACTGGGTCGCGGGCTCCGCCCTCGGCTGAGCGCGGACCGATCGAGTGATTGTCCGACCGGGATGGCCCTGGCCGGGAGTGTCGGTCCGCGCGGCTCGCCGGACCCCGCGTCCAGCCTGTCAGCGCACACAGCGCCGACAGCGGCAGGCAACGGACGGAGCGTCATGTCAGCAAGGAAGTGGACCCTCGGGCTCGCGATCGGGGCCGTACTGGCCGCCGGGGCGCCCACGGCCCTGGCGGCCGGCCCCGGCGGTTCCGGGGGCTCCGGCGGCGCCGCGGGCGAGCGCCCGGCGGCCGCCGTGCGGGCACCACTGCCGGGCGGGCTGGGTCCGTGCGTACCGGGCGACTGTCCGGACCCGTACCCGCCCATCGGTGTCGACGGCGTCCCCAAGGGCCGCGACAACGGCGTCAACATCTTCGTCGGCGGCGACTTCCTGGTCCGTGAGCGCGCCGCCGAGGCGGAGGGCCGGGTCGTCGTCCTCGGCACCTTCGACCAGGACAAGGCGGCCGGGGCGAGCAGCGCCTACAACATCGGCGTCGTCGGGGCCGGTTCCCTCGTCCCGCCGCCGGTCGGCGCCGACTTCCTCACCACCGGCCGGGACGTGCACATCGCCGCGGGCGAGCGGCTGATCTCGGACGGCGGCGTGGTGCGGCACGCGGGCGCCGCGCCCGGCCCCGGCACCATCACCGGCCCGACGGTCCAGGACCCGGCCGCCGCGACCCCGTACGCCCCGCTGCGCGACCGGCTCACCGCCGCCAGCACCTGTTACGCGCACCCCGGCGGGCAGCGCCGTCCCGCCACCGGCACCGTCCGCAACCAGGACGGCACCTTCGTCTTCACCGGCGACGACACCTCGGCCCTCCAGGTCTTCGAGGTCGACGCCGATCTGGTCGGGCGCAACAACGGCGCGATCGGCGTCCGCTTCGCGCGGATCCCGGCGGGCGCCACCGTGCTCGTCAACGTGTACGGCACGACCCGGACCATCAGCACCTTCAGCGGCAGCATCAACGACACCGGCCCGGGCGCCGACGCGTGGAACGCGCTGCGCACCCGGCTGCTGTGGAACTTCCCCGACGCCACCGCCGTGCACCTGAACGGCAGCGGCCAGTTCCAGGGCAGCGTGCTGGTCGGCGCGCAGGCCTCGGCCACCGAGGTCACCCTGCCCGGCATGAACGGCCGGTTCTTCACCACCGGCGACCTCACGCACACCGGGATCCGGGGCGGGGGCGGCGGTCAGGAGTTCCACGCCTACCCCTTCGACGGCGACCTGCCCGACTGCGCGCCCCCGGTGGTGCGCGGCGCGACCTCCGTCCTCAAGCAGGACGCCGGCGGCAAGCCCCTGGCCGACGCGGCGTTCGAGCTGTGGCACGAGACCAACGGCCGCCCGGGCGCCCAGTTCACCGGCCCGGACGCCGACACCAAGGTCGAGGACTGCGTGACCACGAGCACCGGGCTGTGCGAGCACACCGGCCCGCTGGGCACGTACTACTGGCGCGAGACGGCCGCGCCCGCCGGCTACCTGCTGCCCGCGAACTCGGTCCACACGGTCCGGCTGACCCCGCAGAACGCGCAGGACGGCGTCCGGGTCACCGCGGTCAACGAGAAGGAAGCGGTACCGCCCGCCACCGTCAAGGTGGTGCTGCGGAAGACCGACGAGGACGGCGGCGCGCCCCTGCGCGGCGCGCGGTTCGAGCTGTGGAAGGAGACCAACGGACGCCGGGACCTCCAGACCACGGCCCAGGGCACCGGCCCCGACACCAGGCTGCCGGGTGAGTGCGTCACCGACGCCCAGGGCGGCTGCACCGTCGAGCTGCCCGTCGGCGCCACCTACTACTGGCGCGAGACCGGGACGCCCGAAGGCTACGAGCGGCCCGCCGAGCCGGTCACCGCCTTCACCCCGGACGAGGGGGACGTCAAGGACGGCCTCGTCGTCAACGTCCCGAACCGCAGGGTGCCCGATCCGCACACCGGCACGATCAAGGTCGTGAAGCTGGACGAGAAGACCGGGCGGCCGCTGCGCGGCGCGGTGTTCGAGGTCTGGAAGGAGACCAACGGCACCAAGGGCCTCCAGCACCGCGGCATCAACGCCGACCGGCGGGTCACCGAAGGCTGCGCCACCGACCGCGACGGGATCTGCACCTTCCCGCGGCTCTCCGACGGCTACTACTACCTCGTGGAGACGGACGTCCCCGAGGGGTACAAGGTGCCCCGGAACCGGGTGACCGGCCCGCTCCACCTGGACGGGCGGACCCCGGACCACGTGTACGTCCAGCGGCTCACCAACGCGCGCGACCACCACGGCAAGGGCGACGGCGGCAAGGGCCGCGGCCCGGACCGCCGGAGCCCGCGCGGCTGAACCGGAGCGGGCGGCCGGACGGCTCCCGGATGCGCCGGTGGGGTGACCCCGTCACCGCATCGGCGCATCCGCGCGCGCCGGGACGGGCCCGCCGGGGTTGGCTGGCACCGCGAGCCCGGCCCGCGGGCCGACGGGGTCAGGAGGCGGCATGGCGACAGGCGCGATACGCGGGGCGGCCGCACTGGCCGCGGTGCTGGCCCTGGCCGGCCCGGCCCGGCCCCCGGTCACGGAGCACCCCCCGGAGGCGGCGGCCGCCTTCGCGGTCGCGCAGGGCGCGCCCGAGGCTCCCTGCACCGCCCGCACCGGCCCCTACCAGCGCGAGCTGGAGGCGTACCTGCACCGGCCGGTCGACGGCGTCCAGAGCCCGGCGGACTGCGCCGCCATCCGCACCTTCCAGCGGGCCCAGCGGCTGCGGCCCGCCGACGGCTACCCGGACCTCGGGACCTACCGCACGATGGTCGCCGTCCAGGCCCGGCCCGACCCCAACGCGCAGGGCCGCTGCCCGGTCCGCCCGCACCGCGTCACCTGCGTGGACATGGACCGCCAGCTGCTGTGGGTGCAGCGCGACACCGAGGTCGTCTTCGCGCCCGTCCCGATCCGCACCGGCCGCGACAGCGAGGAGACGCGGCCCGGCTGGCACGAGGTGTACTGGCGCAGCGAGGACCACCACTCCACCCTGTACGACAACGCCCCCATGCCGTACGCCCAGTTCTTCGACGAGGGGCAGGCCATCCACGGCCACCGCGGGAACCTCTACAACTACAGCGGCTCGGCGGGCTGCGTGAACCTCACCGTCCCCGACGCGGCCCGCCTGTGGGACCTGCTGACCGAGGGCGACGCCGTCTACGTCTGGGGCACCAAGCCCGGCACCGAGGACTGACCGCTCCTTTTCCCTGTTCACAGGCGTTTGGGACGGAACGGTGACACATCCGTTTCCTCATCCCGTCCCGCCGTGTGATTCCATTTCGCCCAGCGCGCGACTGTCCGCGCGTCGGGGACATGGGGGAGAACAAGAGTGAACCTGCAGCCGATTCGCGGCCGCTTCCGCACCGGCCTGCCGGCCCTGCTGCTCGGGGCGGCCCTGCTGCTCACCACCGGGTGCAGCGGCGCGGGCGACACCACCGGAGGCGGCGGCGGGGACAACGGCAAGGGCGGCGGCGCGAACGGCAGGACGGGTACCGAGGCCTCGCAGGCGACGGTCACCATAAAGCCGGACGACGGTGCCAAGGAGGTCGCGACCAGCGGCGTCCTGAAGATAACCAGCACCGGCGGCAAGCTCACCACGGTGACGGTCGCCGATACGAAGGGCAACGCGGTCGAGGGCAAGATGGCCCCGGACGGCGCCAGTTGGGAGCCCGCCCGCAACCTCGGCTCGGCCACCGAGTACAAGGTGCACGCGGTCGCCAAGGACGGCGCCGGGCGCGAGTCCGCGAAGGACATCGCCTTCACGACGCTCACCCCGACGAACACCTTCGTCGGCCACTACCTGCCCGAGGACGGCGACACCGTCGGCGTGGGCATGCCGGTCTCGATCAACTTCAGCCGCGGGATCACCAATCCGGACGCCGTGGAGAAGGCCATCACCGTGACCGCCGAGCCGCCGGTGCCGGTCGAGGGCCACTGGTTCGGCAACGACCGGCTCGACTTCCGCCCCGAGAAGTACTGGGCGGCGGGCACCAAGGTCACCGTCAAGATCGCCCTGGACGGCGTCGAGGGCCGCCCCGGCGTCTACGGCAAGCAGACCCGCACCGTCTCCTTCAAGGTCGGCCGCTCCCAGGTCACCACGGTCGACGCGAGCGCCCACCAGATGCAGGTCGTGCGGGACAACGTGGTCCTCAAGGACGTCCCGATCACCGCGGGCGCCCCGGCGACGACCACGTACAACGGGCAGATGGTCATCAGCGAGAAGTACAAGGTGACGCGGATGAACGGCGCCACCGTCGGCTTCGGCGGCGAGTACGACATCTCCGACGTCCCGCACGCGATGCGCCTGTCGAACTCCGGCACCTTCGTGCACGGCAACTACTGGGCCTCCTCGGACACCTTCGGCTCGGAGAACGTGAGCCACGGCTGCGTGGGCCTGCGCGACGCCCGCGGTGCCGGTGACGACGACATGCCGGCCGCGTGGTTCTTCAACGAGTCGCTGATCGGCGACGTGGTGATCGTGAAGAACTCCAAGGACAAGCAGATCGCCCCGGACAACGGCCTCAACGGCTGGAACATGAACTGGGCGGAGTGGATCAAGTAGCGCGTACGGAGTGAGGAGTGGCCCGGTGCTGTGATCCACGGCACCGGGCCACTCCCCGTTAACCCCCGCTAACCTTCGCCGTATGACCCTCACTCTCGAAGTCTCGGCAGGCGTCGGCACCATCCGCCTGGACCGTCCGCCCATGAACGCCCTGGACATCGCCACCCAGGACCGCCTGCGCGAGCTGGCGGCCGAGGCGACGGACCGCGCGGACGTGCGCGCGGTGATCCTCTACGGCGGCGAGAAGGTGTTCGCCGCGGGCGCCGACATCAAGGAGATGCAGGTGATGGACCACGCGGCGATGATCGCCCGGTCCCGCGCCCTGCAGGACTCCTTCACCGCCGTCGCGCGGATCCCCAAGCCCGTCGTCGCGGCCGTCACCGGCTACGCCCTGGGCGGCGGCTGCGAGCTGGCGCTGTGCGCGGACTACCGGATCGCCGCCGACAACGCCAAGCTCGGCCAGCCCGAGATCCTGCTCGGCCTGATCCCGGGCGCGGGCGGCACCCAGCGGCTGTCCCGGCTGATCGGCCCCTCCAAGGCCAAGGACCTGATCTTCACCGGGCGGATGGTGAAGGCCGAAGAGGCCCTGGTGCTGGGCCTGGTGGACCGCGTGGTGCCCGCCGCCGAGGTGTACGAGCAGGCGCACGCCTGGGCCGCCAAGCTCGCCCAGGGTCCGGCGATCGCCCTGCGCGCCGCCAAGGAGTGCGTGGACGCCGGCCTGGAGGCGGACATCGACACCGGCCTGACCATCGAACGCAACTGGTTCGCGGGGCTGTTCGCGACCGAGGACCGCGAGCGCGGCATGCGCAGCTTCGTCGAGGAGGGCCCGGGCAAGGCCACGTTCCGCTGAGCACGCGGGCCGCGGTGGGGGGCGCCCGGTACGGCGTCCTCCCTGCGGGTGGATTAGCCAGGCCTTAAGGGAACCTTAAGAACCTGTGGAGATCGACTCTGGGTGATGATCTCGCAGCGGTAAGTCATCGCAGGTGGGGAGCGTGTAACCACGCTCCGCTTGCCGTCGGCATATGACGGGACGCCCTCCGGAATGAAGCATTCCGAGGGGGCGTTTTCGCGCGGAACCCCACCGGGGGAGGGCTCGGCCCTTCATGATGGACGCATGGCGGGCCTGGAGGGTGTGGAACAGCCGCGGCAGCGCAGCAGCGCTCCCGCCGTACGACCGACGGCGGCTCTGGAGGACGAACAGGGCCTGAAAGCAGTGGAGTTGTACGGCAGCCCGGCCGACGGGGAGGTGACCCTGCCCTCGCTCCCGGAGTCCGCGGCCCTCGCCCGCCGGCTCACCCAGCATGTGGCGTCCCGGCTCTGGGCACTGTCCCCGCAGACGGCCGAGCACGCCGTGCTGCTCGTCTCCGAACTCGTGGGCAACGCGGTCCGGCACACCGGCGCCCGCTCCTTCGGTCTGCGGATGCTGCGCCGCCGCGGCTGGATCCGGATCGAGGTGCGCGACCCCTCGCGCGGGCTGCCCTGCCTGATGCCCGTGCACGAGCTGGACACCACGGGCCGCGGGCTCTTCCTGGTCGACAAGCTCTCGGACCGCTGGGGCGCCGACCTCTTACCGCGGGGCAAGACCACCTGGTTCGAGATGCGCGTCCTCGACCGCTGAGGCCGCGAACCGCTCCCGGCAACGCAGAAGCCCCCTGTCGCCGTAGTGCGGCGCTTCGGGGGCTTCATGGGTGAGCCGAGGATCGAAGGGGGTGTGATCCTCGGCTGCGACTTCGCTCGGGTCAATGGGGAAGCCGTGGTTCCGACTATGGCAGACGAGGGGCCGAACGCCAAAACCCCCAACTCGGACATAAGTGTGTATATCCTAAGACTTTCTATCTAAATCCTAGGTGAGGTGGGCCACTCGCCTCGTAATCAGTGAATAAATATCGACCGCTCCGCGTGAATCGTTGATCACATAGCGGACAGTCCCCCGTCGGGCCCGCTTCGGTCACCATCCCGAATTGGGTCAATCATTACCTATCCGGCCAATCACCCCTTAAATGGGCAGGTGCTCTGTTACCCAGACCGTCGTACGGCCCTGCGCGCCGGAGCGGCGGTCGCCGCCGGGGCCCTCACCGCCGCCTGCGGGACGGGCCGCCCGGCCGCCCCGCCCGCGGCCCCGCCCCCCGCCACCCGACCGGCCGCCGCGCACGCCCCGGCCCCCGCCCCCCGCCGGTTCCCCGGGCAGCCCGTCGAGATCGTCCACGGGGCCCGGGACAGCCCGGCGGTGGCGCTCACCTTCCACGGGAACGGCGAGCCCGCCATCGCCCGCGCGGTCCTCGCGGAGGCGGAGAAGGCCGGGGCGCGGGTGACCGTACTCGCCATCGGCAGCTGGCTCGACGCCCACCCGGAGCTGGCCCGCCGGATCCTGGACGGAGGGCACGAACTCGGCAACCACACCCAGCGCCACCTCGCGATCAACGCCCTGCCCGAGGCGGAGGCGTACGCCGAGATCACCGGGTGCGCGCAGCGGCTCAAGCGGCTCACCGGGTCCATCGGCACCTGGTTCCGCCCCTCCCAGACCCAGTACGCCAGCCCCCTGGTGCGCACCCTGGCCCAGCGGGCGGGATACCCGCACGTCCTCTCCTACGACGTGGACTCCCTCGACTTCACCTCACCCGGCGCCGCGGCCGTCATCCGCAACGTCACCGGGCCGATCCTCGGCGGATCGGTGGTGAGCCTGCACTTCGGCTACGCGGACACGGTCGACGCGCTGCCACCCCTCCTCGAAGACCTCGCGCGCCGCAAACTGCGCGCGGTGACCACCACGGAGCTGCTGACCTCATGACGACCCACCGCCTTCCCCGGAAAGCCACCGTGCTGCTCGCCGCACTGGCCCTCACCGCCCTGGCGGGCTGCGGAGCGGCCGACAAGGGCGAGCCCGAGGCGCTCGGCTCCCGCGGGCCGGCCCGCCCCGTGAAGGCCGTTCCGGCCGCCCCGCCCGGACTGGCCGGAATGCCGCCGCTCCTCGCGCCCGACGACGTCTACGCGGCCGATCGGCCGAACCAGCTCTCGCCCGTCGTCAAGAACTTCCCCTCCCGCGTCTACGTGCCGAACACCAGCTCCAACACGGTGTCCGTCATCGACCCGGCGACGTACAAGGTGATCGAGACCATCCCGGTCGGCGCCCAGCCGCAGCACGTCGTGCCCTCCTGGGACCTGAAGACCCTGTGGGTGAACAACAACCGGGGCCACACGCTCACCCCGATCGACCCCGCCACCGGGGAGGCGGGCAAGCCCGTCGAGGTGCACGACCCGTACAACCTCTACTTCACGCCGAACGGCAAGTACGCCATCGTCATGGCCTCGATGGACAAGGAGCTGGTCTTCCGCGATCCGCACACCATGGACCGCGTCAAAACCGTCCCGGTGACCTGCTTCGGGGTCAATCACGCCGACTTCTCGGCGGACGGCCGGTACTTCATCGTCTCCTGCGAGTTCTCCGGTGAACTCCTCAAGGTCGACACCGAGAAGATGGAGGTCATCGGCCAGCAGAAACTGCCTTTCGAGGGCGCGATGCCGCAGGACGTCAAGGTCTCCCCGGACGGAAAGACCTTCTACGTCGCGGACATGATGGCGCACGGCGTGTGGGTCCTCGGCGGCGACGCCTTCGACACCCCCAAGCTGCTGCCCACCGGAAAGGGCTGCCACGGCCTGTACGTGAGCCGTGACTCCAGGGAGATGTACATCTCCAACCGCGGCGAGGGCAGCATCTCGGTCTTCGACTTCAAGCAGAACCGGCTGACCAAGAAGTGGGACCTACCCGACGGCGGCAGCCCCGACATGGGCGGCGTCTCCGCCGACGGCAAGGTGCTGTGGCTCTCGGGCCGCTACAACTCCGAGGTCTACGCGATCGACACGGCCGACGGCCACCAGCTCGCCCGCATCCCGGTCGGCAGCGGCCCGCACGGCCTGGCCGTCTACCCGCAGCCCGGCCGCTACTCGCTCGGGCACACCGGCATCTTCCGCTGATCCGGCGCCGCCCGGCAGGACCGGGCGGGGCGGCGGTGCGGCATGACGGTGCCCCGGGGATCCGCCGATCCCCGGGGCACCGTCACGTCCCGCAGCGGCTACCAGGCGACCGGCAGCCGCTCCGGAAGCCGCTTGATGAAGCCCGTGCGCCACACCAGGTTCTCGGCCGGCACCGCGAGGCGCAGCGTCGGCAGGCGGTCGACCAGCACCGACAGCGCGATCTCGGCATGGGCGCGGCCCAGCGCGGAGGCCGGGCAGAAGTGCCGCCCCGCGCCGAAGGCCAGGTGGGCGTTGGGCGAGTCCCGCTCCAGGTCCAGCTCCTCGGGGCGCTCGAAGGCCTCCGGGTCGAAGTTCGCGCCCTCCAGCAGGACGAGGACCAGCTCGCCCTCCCTGACCAGCACGTCCCCCAGCCGCACGTCCGCCAGGGCGATCCGCGGCAGACCGTCCCCGACCGACAGGTTCCAGCGCAGCAGCTCGTCCACCGCCTTGCCCATGCGCTCCGGGTGGGCGCGCAGATAGCCGATCAGTTCGGGCCGCTGGAGCAGCGCGAGGACCGCGAGCACCAGGAAGGCCGAGGTGGAGACCGCGCCCGCGCCGAAGAGCGAGACGGCCACCGTCGCGAACATGTCGTCGCTCAGGTGCGCCGACTCCGGGTCGGCCTCCCTCAGCTCCGCGAACCGGCCGAGGAGCCCCGTACGCTCCTCGGCGGGCAGCGCGAGCTGCGCGCGCAGTGCGTCGGCGAAGTACCCGACGTCCTTGTACCAGTTGAGGGCCGAGTCGGCGAAGGGTTCGCGCGCGGTCATGAACGCGACGTCCAGCCCCGACATCAGCCGCCGCCGGTCCGCAAAGGGCACGCCCAGCACCTGGCAGTGCAGCGCCGCCGAGAAGGGGTCGGCGAACCCCGCCCGGAGGTCGGCCGGACCGCCTTCGGCGACGAGCCGGTCGATCAGCTCGTCGGCGGTGGCGGCCAGCCAGTCCTGGAGTCCCTTCTGGCGCGGGTTGAGCGCCTTCATGACGGCGTTGCGCAGCCCTGCGCTGTTGATGTTGCCCATGTTGTCGACGACCTCGGGGGGGATCGTCAACGCGTATTGGCGGGGCGCCCCGGCGTTCGCGGTGTCCTTGAGGCTGAAGCGCTCGTCCTCCAGGACCTGCTTGGCCAGGGCGTAGCTGCTCACCAGCCAGGCCGGGTCGCCCGTGAGGGTACGGACCCGGGCGACCGGGGCCTTCTCGCGCAGCCATCCGCACTCCTCGGGCAGCACGTCCCCGCGCCGGGAGAGGGGGAAGTCGAGGACCGCCGCGTCCTGCGTGCCCTCAAGCTGCTCGACGCTCATCGACGGTCCCTTCGGTCGGTGCGGTGTGTGCGCTGTGCGTGGTGCTCGGGACGGCCTCGGGCCGCACGACGGCGCAGGCCTGGTTGCGGGTCGCCCGCAGGCCCCCGCCGCGTGCGTAGAGGACATCGGTCAGCGGCATCTTGACGTGGTAGGCCGCGACGGAGGACGGCACTCCGAGAATGCTCGGGGTGTCGAGGAAGAACGGCAGTTCCGCGGCCATGTAGTCGAAACAGACCCGCAACTGCTCATCGGTGATGGATTCGCCCTCGGCGAGCTTCGAGCCGACGAAGTGGAGTGCCATTTCCTCGCACCCCTTGCGGAATTCATCATCCGTTTCAAGAAAATGCAGCACGCGTCGGTGCAGCAGCTCGTATACCGGGTTGCCCTGGAATTCGGAGAGTGCCCTCACCCGGATCTCGGCGTCCTGGGGGCCGGATTCCGCGACGCCTTTCAGGATCCGTCGCCGGACCGCCTTGATCTCCTTGGCGGCACGCTTGCCCGCGTGCTCCGCGGTGTAGCCGAAGGCGGCGAACATCCGGTCCACGTGGAGGTCCGCGTAGACGAAGTCGACCTGCGCGAAGCGGGTCGTGGCCCATCGGGAGAGGCTGCTGATGCGCTCGGCGGTGAAGTAGCTGTTACCAGGACTCACGCCGATCAGCACATGGTCGCCGTCTTCCCAGATGTGGCGGCACGTACGGGTGAAGGGCAGAACTTCGAATGATGCGTCAACTGTGATCGTCACCTGTGTGATCGCCCTTGTGCCGCTTGTCCCTGGGAGCCCTGCGCTCCTGGTGTGGCGGCAATGCCGGTACGTTATGCCGTGATCCCGGAGCGTGACAAGTGGGGGCTTGATTTCTTGGCCGGAATTATTGCTTCCGCCGTACTCCGGGGTAATCGCATTTCTATCGACCGCTCGATCGGGCCCCCCGGCGGGAGACCGCTCCCGGGGCCGCTACCCTGAGCCGGTCAACAAGCACCAAGAAGGGGTGGACCCATGGCGGACATCGAGAGCGCGCGGGCGACGTTCGGCCGCTTCGACGCGGACGGCGACGGCTTCGTCACGGCCGACGAGTACAGCGCGGCCATGAAGGCGATGGGTGACGCGTACGTCACCGGTGCGGTCGCTGACGCGATCGTCGCGAGCAAGGACGCCAACAAGGACGGCCTGCTGAGCTTCGACGAGTTCTGGGCCTCCCTGAACAAGTAGTCCCGCACCCGCCTCCGCCCCACTGCCGGGGCGGAGGCGCGTCAGCCGCGGCAGGGACCCGTCCCGGCGGCCCAGCACCCCTCAGCCGCCGTCCGGCGCCTCCCGCGGCGGGTCGGCCAGCCGGTCGACCTCGGCCACGGCCTCCTCCAGCCAGCGCAGCCAGAACGTCTCCAGGCCGAGCCCGCCGTGCAGCACCAGCCGCCGCAGCCGGTCCTCGTCGGCGTCCCGGCCCGGCGGGAAGTCCCGCTGCTCGATGGCCTCGTACTCCGCCAGCTGCCGCCGGTGCAGTTCCAGGTGGCGCCGCAGCTCCGGCCCCAGCCCGCACACCCCGACGACCCCGGCCGCCCGGACCCGCAGCAGCAGGGGATCCCGGATGGGCTTGGGATCCTGGCTCTCCCCGACCCAGCGCGCCAGCTCGGCGCTCCCGGCGGCCATGACCTCGTACTCCTTGCGCCGGCCGCGTACGGGCTGCTCGCCGGGCAGCGCCCGGATCAGCCCCGTCTCCTCCAGCCGCCCCAGCTCCCGGTAAATCTGCTGGTGCGTGGCCGACCAGAAGTACCCGATCGACTTGTCGAAGCGCCGGGTCAGTTCCAGCCCCGACGAGGGCTTCTCCAGCAGCGCGGTGAGAATGGCATGCGGCAGCGACATGCGGCCATCCTAGGTTCGCACGTCGCTGCCGGTCGCCCGAGGTGAACGCCCCTCAGCAGGTGTTCGGGTGGGCGATGTCGACCACGAAGCGCTCCGGGGAGTGCAGCGTGGAGGTGGTGAACTGCGGCGCGGTGTCGAAGGCGGCGCCGAGGGAGACGTACCCCTCGAAGTCACCGGTGAAGGCCAGGCCCTTGAGCTTGGGGAGGTAGATCTTCTGCAGCTTCGGGCCGGTGTAGACGGACTGCCCGGCCTCGTCGTGCGCGGCGGCCGGGTGCAGCCGGATCGCCAGGAAGTACGAACCGGCGAGCGGGACCGGCTTGCCCGAGCCGTCGTAGACCAGCTCGGAGACGGGCGTGACGGTGACCCCGGGGACGGAGCCCTGGAGGTCGATGACGATCCGGTCGTAGGTGCAGTGACCGCCCCAGCGGGCGTTGGTCACGAGCGTCGTCGTCGCGGCGGATGCCGAGGCCGGGACGGCCAGGCCGAACCCGGCGGTGAGCAGGACCCCGGCGGTGACGGCGCAGAGCCGCCGCCGGTGGGCGGAGCCGGGGCGGGCGCCGCCCCGGACGGAGCGTATGAGGTGGTGGATGCGGTTGAGGTGATGGCGCATGACGTCCCCCGATTCTTCGGATGTGGGGACAGTAGTGTCACTGGTGAAGACACGCCATACGGCCTCGCGGTTGCATCCGCCGCGCGTCCGGGGAGGGGCGCCGGCTCGGCGCCCCTCCCCGGACCGGTCAGCACTCGATGACGTTGACCGCGAGACCGCCGCGCGCGGTCTCCTTGTACTTCACCTTCATGTCGGCGCCGGTCTCCTTCATGGTCTTGATGACCTTGTCCAGGGAGACCTTGTGGGTGCCGTCGCCGCGCATCGCCATCTTCGCCGCGGTGACCGCCTTGACGGCCGCCATGCCGTTGCGCTCGATGCAGGGGATCTGCACCAGGCCGCCGACCGGGTCGCAGGTCAGCCCGAGGTTGTGCTCCATGCCGATCTCGGCCGCGTTCTCCACCTGCTCCGGGGTGCCGCCCAGCACCTCGGCGAGGGCGCCCGCCGCCATCGAGCAGGCCGAGCCGACCTCGCCCTGGCAGCCGACCTCGGCGCCGGAGATCGAGGCGTTCTCCTTGAACAGCATGCCGATCGCGCCGGCCGACAGGAGGAAGCGGACCACGCCGTCCTCGTCCGCGCCCGGCACGAAGTTCATGTAGTAGTGCAGGACCGCCGGGATGATGCCCGCGGCGCCGTTGGTGGGCGCGGTGACGACCCGGCCGCCCGCCGCGTTCTCCTCGTTGACGGCCATCGCGTACAGCGTCGCCCACTCCATGGCGTGCGCCTGCGGGTCGCCCTCGGCGCGCAGCTGGCGCGCGGTGCCCGCGGCGCGGCGCTTGACCCGCAGGCCGCCCGGCAGGATGCCCTCGCGGGACATGCCGCGCGCGACGCAGGCCTGCATGACGCGCCAGATCTCCAGGAGGCCCTCGCGGATCTCCTCCTCCGTGCGCCAGGCCTTCTCGTTCTCCAGCATCATCGAGGAGATCGACAGGCCGCTCTCCTTGGCGAGGCGCAGCATCTCGTCACCGGAGCGGAAGGGGTACTTCAGCACGGTGTCGTCGAGCTTGATCCGGTCCTCGCCGACCGCGTCCTCGTCCACGACGAAGCCGCCGCCGACCGAGTAGTAGGTCTTCTCCAGCAGCGGGGTGCCGGACTCGTCGTAGGCGAAGAGGGTCATGCCGTTCGCGTGGTACGGCAGCGACCGGCGGCGGTGCAGGATCAGCTGGTTCGGCTCGTCGAAGGCGATCTCGTGGCCGTCACCTATCTCCGCGCCCAGCAGGCGCAGCCGTCCGGTCCGGCGGATGCGCTCGACCTCGTCGTCGGCGCTCTCCACGTTCACGGAGCGGGGGGAGTGGCCCTCCAGGCCCAGCAGGACCGCCTTGGGGGTGCCGTGACCGTGCCCGGTGGCGCCGAGCGAGCCGAACAGCTCGGCCCGTACGGAGGAGGTCTGGGCGAGGACACCGTCCTTCTTCAGCCGGTTCACGAACATGCGTGCGGCGCGCATCGGGCCCACCGTGTGGGAGGAGGAAGGACCGATGCCGATGGAGAAAAGGTCGAAGACGGAGATGGCCACGGTGGCGGACTCCCTTGTCTGCTCGTGGGGTGGAGGGGGCAGGAGAGGCGGATTGTTCGGATTTTGTCCGACAGCCGAGCTTAACGCGGTGAGGTGAACGGCTCAGCGGCCGGACGCGTCACCGGGGGGTCGGGCGGGCGGACGTGTGACAGCTCACGCCCCCGCCCGCCCGTCCCCCCGTTCGCACAAGAGGGCCCGGTCCTGTGGAAAACAGGCCCGGGCCCTCCGTGGGCGCTCCCTAGAGCGACGGGTACAGCGGGAACTTCGCGGCGAGCGCGGACACGCGCGCCTTGAGGTCCTCGGCGTCGAACTCCGGCTTCAGCGCGGCGGCGATGATCTCGGCCACCTCGGTGAAGTCCTCGGCGCCGAAACCGCGCGTGGCCAGGGCCGGGGTGCCGATCCGCAGGCCCGAGGTGACCATCGGAGGCCGCGGGTCGTTCGGGATGGCGTTCCGGTTGACCGTGATGCCGATCTCGTGCAGCCGGTCCTCGGCCTGCTGGCCGTCCAGCTCGGAGTCGCGCAGGTCGACCAGGACCAGGTGGACGTCCGTACCGCCGGACAGCACCGAGACGCCGACCTTGGTGACGTCCTCGCGCACCAGGCGCGCGGCGATGATCTTCGCGCCCTCCAGGGTGCGCTCCTGGCGCTCCTTGAACTCGGGCGAGGCCGCGACCTTGAAGGAGACCGCCTTGGCCGCGATCACGTGCTCCAGCGGGCCGCCCTGCTGACCCGGGAAGACCGCGGAGTTGATCTTCTTGGCCAGTTCCTGCGTGGACAGGATCACGCCGCCGCGCGGACCGCCGAGGGTCTTGTGCGTGGTGGTGGTGACGACGTGGGCGTGCGGCACCGGGTTGGGGTGCAGGCCCGCGGCGACCAGACCGGCGAAGTGCGCCATGTCGACCATCAGGTACGCGCCGACCTCGTCCGCGATGCGGCGGAAGGCGGCGAAGTCCAGCTGGCGCGGGTAGGCGGACCAGCCCGCGACGATCATCTGCGGCTTGGACTCCTTGGCGAGGCGCTCGACCTCGGCCATGTCCACGCGGCCGGTCTCGTCGACGTGGTACGGGACCACGTTGTAGAGCTTGCCGGAGAAGTTGATCTTCATGCCGTGGGTCAGGTGACCGCCGTGGGCCAGGTTCAGGCCCATGATCGTGTCGCCCGGCTTCAGCAGCGCGAACATCGCGGCCGCGTTGGCCTGCGCACCGGAGTGCGGCTGCACGTTCGCGGCCTCGGCGCCGAACAGCGCCTTGATCCGGTCGATCGCGATCTGCTCGACCACGTCGACGTGCTCGCAGCCGCCGTAGTAGCGGCGGCCGGGGTAGCCCTCGGCGTACTTGTTGGTCAGGACCGAGCCCTGGGCCTCCATGACGGCGACCGGAGCGAAGTTCTCCGACGCGATCATTTCCAGGGTGGACTGCTGGCGCACGAGCTCGGCGTCGACGGCGGCGGCGACGTCGGGGTCGAGCTCGTGCAGCGGGGTGTTGAGAACAGACATCAGGATCCCCTGGGGTGTCAGTTGTCGGAGTGGGTGAGCGCGGCGTACTCCTCGGCGGAGAGCAGGTCGGCCGGCTCGTCCGTGATGCGCACCTTGAACAGCCAGCCACCCTCGAAGGGAGCGGTGTTGACCAGCGCAGGGTCGTCCACGACGTCCTGGTTGAACTCGACGATCTCGCCCGTGACGGGGGAGTACAGGTCGCTGACCGACTTGGTCGACTCCAGCTCGCCGCAGGTCTCGCCCGCGGTCACCTGGGCGCCCGCCTCGGGCAGCTGGGCGTAGACGACGTCACCGAGCGCGTTGGCCGCGAACTCCGTGATGCCGACCGTCGCGACGCCGTCCACGGCGTCCGACAGCCACTCGTGCTCCTTGCTGTAACGCAGCTGCTGGGGGTTGCTCATGACCTGATTCTCCTGGATGCGGGGGAGTGCTGATGGACAGGGGTCTCACGGGGTGGGACGTGCGGTGCCCCGTGCGCCGACGTGTGTTCCGCGGGCTGCGCTGCGGGCTTCCCGGTGGGGGGAAGCGTCACTTCTGACGCTTGTAGAAGGGCAGGGCCACGACCTCGTACGGCTCATGCGTACCGCGAATGTCCACTCCGACGCCGGAGGTGCCCGGTGCGGCGTGCGACGCGTCGACGTACGCCATCGCGATGGGCTTGCCCAGCGTCGGGGACGGGGCGCCCGAGGTGACCTCGCCGATGACCTGGCCGTCGGCCACGACCGGGAACCCGGCGCGCGGGACGCGGCGGCCCTCGGCGATCAGGCCGACCAGCTTGCGCGGGGCGGCGGAGGCGGCGCGCTCGGCGGCGGCCTCCAGGGCGGCGCGGCCGACGAAGTCGCCCTCCTTCTCGAACTTCACGACCCGGCCCAGACCCGCGTCGAACGGGGTCAGCGCGGTCGTCAGCTCGTGCCCGTACAGCGGCATGCCCGCCTCCAGGCGCAGCGTGTCGCGGCAGGACAGACCGCACGGAATCAGGCCGGCGCCCTCGCCCGCCTTGGTCAGCGCCTGCCACAGCTCCACGGCGTGCTCGGGGGCGACGAACAGCTCGAAGCCGTCCTCACCGGTGTAACCGGTGCGCGCGATCAGCGCGGGCACCCCGGCGACCGTGCCGGGCAGACCGGCGTAGTACTTCAGCCCGTCCAGGTCGGCGTCGGTGAGCGACTTCAGGATGGCCGGGGACTGCGGTCCCTGGACCGCGAGCAGCGCGTAGGCGTCGCGGTCGTCGCGGACCTCGGCGTCGAAGCCGGCGGCGCGCTCGGTGATCGCGTCGAGGACGACCTGGGCGTTGGAGGCGTTGGCGACGACCATGAACTCGGTCTCACCGAGGCGGTAGACGATCAGGTCGTCGAGGATGCCGCCGTCCTCGCGGCAGATGTGCGTGTACCGGGCCCGGCCGACGCCCACCGTGGAGATGTTCCCGACCAGCGCGTGGTCCAGGACCTTGACGGCCTCGGGGCCGGTCAGCGTGATCTCGCCCATGTGGGACAGGTCGAACAGGCCGGCCCGGGTGCGGACGGCGTTGTGCTCGTCGCGCTCGCTGCCGTAGCGCAGCGGCATGTCCCAGCCCGCGAAGTCGGTCATGGTCGCACCGAGCGAACGGTGCAGCGCATCGAGGGCGGTCAGGCGGGGGGCAGTGCTCATGGGTGTGGCTCCCAAGGTCCCGGGGCATCGACAGGGCATCGACATGACATGACGAGGAGGATCCTCCCCATCTGTCATCGGAACCTGAGAGGTTCGCCGGGAGTTCCTCGATTCGCACCGAAGTTCCCCGACTTGCACCTTGGGTGGAGCGCGTACCGCCCAGGGGGCGGTACGGACTCGCTTTTCAGATCTGCCTCATCCACGCGGTACGGGGCCTGAGAGATTCAAGGGAGGGTCTTGCTCCTTCGGCGCCCGGGGTGCGCAGCAACTCCCGGGACTCTCCCGCGCGGATTCAAGCGGCCTTTATGCAGTTGGGTCCAGATGGCGCACATCATTGCACGGCCGGGGCCCGCATGGGCGTGCGGGCCCCGGATCGGGCCGCCGGACCCGCACCCGGTCCGACGACCCGACCGGAACCATGTCCACCGCATTACCGTCTCTTTACACTCAGGGGGCAAGGGTCCTGGTGACCCGATCCGGGGGAGGCGATCACTGTGCGCAGATTCGGTGCGGCGGCGGGGACGACGGCGGCGGGAGCGGTGGCGGCGCGGGTGCCGGGAGCGCGTGCGGCGGCGGGCGGCGCGGCGGGCCGGCCGGAGCGCCGACCGCGGGACACCGCCGGCCCCGGACCCGCGGCCCGCGCGGCCGTACGGGACCTGCGCGGCCGGGGCCCGGTCCGCGGCGGCCCGGCCCGCCTCCGCTTCGCCGAGGGCGACATCGTCGTCGTGTCCGGCCTGCCCGGCGGCGGCAAGAGCACCCTCATCAAGCGCGCCGTCGCGGGCGGCGGCATCGACTCCCAGGACGCCCGCGAGCGCTGGGAGCACCGGATGCCCCGCGCGCTGCCCTACGCCGCCTACCGGCCCCTGGTGCGCGCCGCGCACTACTGGGGGCTGTGGCGCGTGCTGCGCTCGGGGGACTCCGCCGTCGTCCACGACTGCGGCACGCAGACCTGGGTCCGGGCGCTGCTCGCCGGGGCCGCCCGCCGCCGCGGCCGCGACCTGCACCTGGTGCTGCTCGACGCCACCGCCGAGGAGGCCCTGGCCGGGCAGGCGGCCCGGGGGCGCGGCGTGTCGGCGTACGCCTTCGCCCGGCACCGCGGCGCGGTCGCCCGGCTGGTGCGCGAGGCCGAAGCGGGCCGGCTCCCGGCGGGCTGCGCCTCCGCCGTCCTGCTCGACCGGGCGGCGGCGGCCCGGGTGACCCGGATCGGCTTCGGCGCGGGCCCCGCGACGCACTAGCCTCGGCGGTGACCGGTCCCCCGCAGTGACGGGACCGGCACGGACACGGGGAGACACGGGCATGCAGGGCAGCGGCTGGCCGGCCAACGAACTGGAAGCGGTCCTGGGTACGGCGATGGGCGACCCGGGAGCCGGGCCGCGGATCCTGGAGACCCTGGCCCGCAGCGAGGTCTGGGTACCGCTCCCCGCGGGCGGCGGCCCCGGCTCGGCGGCCCTGGACCTGCCCACCATGGACATCGGCGGCGCCGCCTACGTGCCCGTCTACAGCTCCGAGGCCCAGTTCCGGGCCTGCGTCGGCCCCGGCATGGACTTCGCCGTCGCCCCCGCCGTCGCGTTCGCCCGCGGCCTGCCCCCGCAGCTCGGCATCGCCGTGAACCCCGAGGGCGCCGTCGGCGTCCCGCTGCCGCCGCCCGCGGTGGCCCTGCTCTGCCGCGCCGGGCGCAGCCCCCTGGACGGCACGGCCGCCGGCGGCCGGGTCCGCCTGTACGAGCCCGACTGGCAGCAGGACCCGGTGGACTTCCTGGCCGCCGCGGCCGAGGAGTTCCGGGCCGACGGGGTGGTCGCCTCCGCCCACCGCTGCCTGGCGAGCGTCGAGGGCGGGGAACCGCAGCTGTACGTCGGTGTCCGCCTGACGGGATGGGAACCGGAGCACCGCAACGCCCCGATGGACGCCCTGGGGCGGGCGCTGGGACGGGTCCGGCCGCCCTGGCCGGTGCAGCTGATCCTGCTCGACGCGGTGGAGGACCCGGTGGCCGTTTGGATCCGTGAGCGCGTGCGCCCGTTCTACCTGCCGTAGTCGCGCTTAAGCTGTCCGCATGGCCCGGCCGCACGCGCGGCGGGGTGCGCGGGGACGACGGGCGGACGAGGAGGGGTACCGGGTGAGTGCGTCAGGCACGGCCGCGGCCGGACAGGTCGAGCACATGCTGCGCCAGGTGACACCCGGGCGCTACGACAGCTACGAGCAGCTCCTCCAGGGGCTGGCCGAGGGCAGGCTGTGGATGCTGCTGTGGCACGGGCAGCCCGGATCGCCGGACGCCCAGTACGGCGGCATGGAGGTCGAGGGCCTCGGGTACGCGCCGTGCGTGACCTCGCCGCAGGAGCTGGCCGCCAGCGGCTGGAACCGCGGCTACGAGGTGGTCACCGGCCGCGACGTGGCCCGCGCCCTCTACCCCGACCGCTGGGGCCTGTGGCTGAACCCGCACGCCCAGGGCGGCGGCCTCGGCATCCCCTGGGCCGACCTGCGCCGGATCGCCACCGGCCTCGACCGGATGCCGGCGGGGCCGCTGCGGCTGTCGGAGCCCTCGATCGAACTCCCGCAGTTCTACGGACTGCTCACCCAGCACGCCCACCGCACGCCCGCCGTGCGCTCGCTGCGCCGCGCCTGGGTCCAGCCGGTGATCGGGTCGCCCTACCTCGCCGTCGGCCTGGACCTCTACGACGCCTCCGCGCCCGCGCTGGAGTCGGTGCGCGAGATGATGCGCCAGTCCGTGGGGGCCGTGCCCGAGGGCGTGCCGGTGTGCACGGTCGCGCTCGCGGACGAGCACGACCCGGTCGCGATGTGGCTGCGCGCCCAGGCGCGCCCGTTCTACGACCGCGAGGGCCAGGCCCCGGCCTACTGACACGCACCGGACACCCCCCGGGCCGCACGGAACCGCGTTCCGTGCGGCCTTCGCGCTGCCCCGGCCGGTCCAGCCGCCAGTGCCCGAATAGCGCACCGGAAGCGGCAGTTGGGCTGCATGTCCGTTTGCGCACCGAACGTACGGTCTTGCTCCGCTGAGGAGTCAGTGCAGTCCGGATAGCGGGTCACGGCTCGCCACATCACGGTTGCGCATCCATTCATCTGCGGGTCTGGCGGGTGATCGAGGGCCCCATGAAGACTCCCCACCCAAGAGCCGGTCAGTCCTGCTGAACCCGGCTCGGCATCTGCATTTCACTCTGCACTTCACCTTGCACTTCCTGCGGTTCCTGCACCTCAACGCACCACGCAGCATGCGCCACCGAAGTACCGCACCGAAGCGAACGCAGTCCCACGCACCTCCCGCACTTCCCGCACCTCCCACGCTCTCCGAGCGCCACTCCGCACCAACGCCGCCACAGCGGCGGGCATGGGCCGGCTCACCCGTCGGCCGAGAGGGGTCCCCACCACGATGACGGCACCACTGCATGACACGAGCGCGGAAACACCCGCTCCCGTGTCCGTAGCCGACGTCCCAGCCAAGGCCATCGAAGGCCGCTCACCCGGCCGCATCGCCTGGATGCGGCTCAAGCGCGACAAAGTCGCGCTCACGGGCGGCATCGTCGTGCTCCTCCTGATCCTGGTGGCGGTGTTCGCGCCGCAGATCGTGAGCCTGCTGGGCCACCCGCCCAACGACTTCCACGAGGACCTGATCGACCCGAACCTGGGCACACCGATCGGCTCCTACGGCGGAATGAGCTCCGACTTCCTGCTCGGCGTCGAACCCACCAACGGGCGCGACGTGTTCAGCCGGATCGTCTACGGCGCCCGCATCTCCCTGACCGTCGCCTTCCTGGCGGCCATCGTCTCCGTGGTCCTCGGCAGCCTGCTGGGCACGCTGGCGGGCTTCCTCGGCGGCTGGATCGACGGAGTCATCAGCCGCGTCATGGACCTGCTGCTGGCCTTCCCGCAGCTGCTGTTCACCATCGCGCTCGTGTCCGTGGTGCCCAACTCCCTCTGGGGCTTCGAGGGTTCGGGCGTCCGCATGGGCGTGCTGGTCATGGTGATCGGGTTCTTCGGCTGGCCCTACATCGGCCGCATCGTGCGAGGTCAGACGATCTCGCTGCGCGAGCGCGAATACGTGGAGGCAGCCCGCAGCCTCGGCGCCGGACGGGTGTACATCCTGTTCAAGGAGCTGCTGCCGAACCTGGTCGCGCCGATCCTCGTCTACTCGACGCTGATCATCCCGACCAACATCCTCACGGAAGCGGCCCTGAGCTTCCTCGGCGCGGGCGTCAAACCGCCCACCGCGTCCTGGGGAAAGATGCTCTCCGACGCCGTCCCCATCTACCAGTTCGACCCCATGTACATGGTGGTCCCCGGGGTGACGATCTTCATCACCGTCCTGGCGTTCAACCTCTTCGGGGACGGTCTGCGCGACGCACTCGACCCCAAGGGCAACTGATCCGAGTCCTCGACTCATCCACTCATGTCATCCACTCATGGAGGTTGGACAAACGTGATCCGCAGAAAGCAGGCAATAGCGATCACCGCCGTGGTCGCAGCCCTGTCGCTGACCGCCGCGTGCGGGGGCAAGGGCGATGAAGGCTCGAAGGACAAGGCCTCGAACGGCGCGGCCTTCGACGCCGCGACCAAGGGTGTCGTCAACGCGTCCGACAAGAAGGGCGGCGAGCTGAAGCTCTGGTCGCCCCAGGACGTCGACTACCTCGACCCGGCGCGCGCCTACTACGGCTTCGTCTGGAACATCCAGCGCCTGTACATCCGCCAGCTGCTGGCCTACGACAGCAAGCCGGGCAAGGACGGCACCAAGCTGGTCCCGGACCTCGCCGAGTCGCTGCCGGTGCTGAGCAACGACGGCAAGACCTACACGCTGAAGCTCAAGGACGGCGTGAAGTTCGAGGACGGCACGCCGATCACCTCGAAGGACATCAAGTACGGCGTCGAGCGCGTCTTCGCGCAGGACGTCCTCTCGGGCGGTCCGACGTACCTGATCGACCTGCTGGACCAGGGCCAGAAGTACCCCGGCCCGTACAAGGACACCGACCCCAACAAGATGGGTCTCAAGTCCGTCCAGACGCCGGACGACAAGACGATCGTCTTCAACCTGGCGAGCGCCAACTCGGACTTCAGCTACCTGCTGGCCATGCCGTCCTCCTCGCCGGTCCCGGTGGCCAAGGACGAGGGCGCCAAGTACACCAACAAGCCCGTCTCCACGGGCCCGTACAAGATCGAGTCCTTCACCTCGGGCAAGGGCGCCACCCTCGTCCGCAACACGAACTGGGACCCGAAGACCGACAAGGTCCGCTCCGCGCTGCCGGACAAGGTCTCCTTCACGGTGACCACCAACCCGGACGACATGGACCAGCGCCTGCTCTCGGGTGACATCGACCTCGCGGTCGACGGCACCGGTGTCCAGCAGGCCGCGAAGAACAAGATCCTCCAGTCCCCGGACCTGAAGAAGAACGCGGACAACCCCTTCACGGGCTACATCCGCTACATGGCCTTCCCGCAGACGGTCGCGCCGTTCGACAACATCGAGTGCCGCAAGGCCGTCATCTACGCGGCCGACCCGAAGTCGCTGCAGACCGCCCGCGGTGGCCCGACCAGCGGTGACCTCGGCGCGAACATGCTGCCGCCGGGCGTGCCCGGAGCCGACAAGTCCTACGACCCGTGGGGCCTGACCGCCGGCAAGCCGCAGATCGACAAGGCCAAGGCCGCGCTCGCCGCCTGTGGCCAGCCCGGGGGCTTCAAGACCACCATCGCGGTGCGCAACAACCGCGCCCCGGAGGTCAAGACCGCCGAGTCGCTCCAGGCCGCGCTGAAGGCCGTGAACATCGAAGCCTCCATCGACCAGTACGACGGCAAGCTCTCCTCCTCCACGATCGGTTCGCCCGAGAACGTGAAGAAGAAGGGCTACGGCATCATCATCATGGGCTGGGGCGCCGACTACAACAGCGGCTCGGGCTTCCTCCAGCCGCTGGTGGACGGCAAGTTCATCCTGCCGAACGGCAACAACAACTACACGATGCTGAACGACCCCGAGGTCAACGGGCTGTTCCAGAAGGCCGCGGCCGCCGCGACGCCGGAGGAAGCCGCCCCGTTCTACACGGACATCAACAAGAAGATCATGGAGAAGGCGCTCTACCTTCCCATCAACTTCGACAAGGCGCTGATCTACCACAACCCGCGCCTGACGAACGTGTACTTCAACGACTCCATGGGCCGCATCGACCTCGCCACCCTCGGCGTCGTCAAGTAACAGTCGGCACGTGCCTTCACCGCACATGCGCTAGCTCGAAGGGCAGGTGAAGGCCGTTAGGCGGTGGCTGCCGTCCCCACGAGGGACGGCAGCCACCCGCCGGAGCGGCCGACTGCAGTGCTCGTCTACCTCCTCAGGCGGCTTTTCAACGTCGTCGCCACGCTGCTGGTGGTCTCCGTGGTCACCTTCGGCATCTTCTTCGCGGTGCCGAAGATCACCGGGTCCGACCCGGCGCTCATGTACGCCGGCCGCGAGACCAACGAAACCGCCTTGGCGGGCATCCGCGTGAAGATGGGCTTCGACAAGCCCATTTCCGAGCAGTACTTGCTCTTCCTCAAGGGAGTCGTGGCCGGTCGCGACTACGACTCCGGCGTCGAGCAGACGCACTGCCCCGCCCCCTGCTTCGGCTACTCCTTCAAGAGCGAGGCCCCGGTCTGGCAGCTGATGACCAGCCGCATGCCGGTCACCCTCTCGCTCGCCTCCGGAGCCGCCGTCATCTGGGTGCTCGCGGGCGTGGCCACCGGCGTGGTCTCGGCGCTCAAACGCCGCACGGCCATCGACCGAACGGTCATGGTCGGCGCGCTGGCCGGTGTCTCGCTGCCCATCTTCTTCACCGGCATGGTGGCCCCGGCCGTCCTTGTCTACGGCCTCGGCTGGCTGGACGTCTCCAACTACCGTCCGCTGAGCGAGGATCCGGCCGCCTGGCTCAACAGCATGATCCTGCCCTGGATCACCCTCGCCTTCCTCTTCGCCGCCACCTACGCCCGGATCACCCGCGCGACGATGCTGGAGGTCATGGGCGAGGACTACATCCGTACCGCCCGCGCCAAGGGCCTCACCGAGAGCGTGGTCATCCGCAAGCACGCCCTGCGGTCCACGCTCACCCCGATCGTCACGATGTTCGGCCTCGACCTCGGCGGACTCCTCGGCGGCGCGGTACTGACCGAGACGACCTTCAACTTCCAGGGTCTGGGGACGGCGGCCGTCGCCGCCATCGGCCAGGGCGACCTCCCCGTGATCATGGGGATCACCCTGCTCGCCGCGCTCTTCGTGGTGATGGCCAACCTGATCGTGGACATGCTGTACGCCGTCATCGACCCGCGCGTGAGGCTGACGTGACCGAGACCCCTTCCCTCGTACCCGAACAGGCCGGTCCCCGGGACCCCGCCCGTTCCTTCCTCTCGGTCCGCGACCTCAAGGTCCACTTCCCGACCGACGACGGCCTGGTCAAGTCCGTCGACGGGCTCTCCTTCGATCTGGAGCGCGGCAAGACGCTCGGCATCGTCGGCGAGTCCGGCTCCGGCAAGTCGGTGACCTCGCTGGCCATCATGGGCCTGCACCGCACCGGCAACGCCCGCAGCCGCCCGCACATCTCCGGTGAGGTGCTGCTGGACGGCGAGGACCTGGTCCGGGCCGACGCCGACGACGTGCGCAAGCTCCGCGGCCAGAAGATGGCGATGGTCTTCCAGGACCCGCTGTCCGCGATGCACCCGTACTACTCGGTCGGCAAGCAGATCATCGAGGCCTACCGGACCCACCAGGACGTCGACAAGAAGACGGCCCGCAAGCGCGCCGTCGAGATGCTCGACCGGGTCGGCATCCCCGAGCCGGACCAGCGGGTGGACTCCTACCCGCACGAGTTCTCCGGCGGCATGCGCCAGCGCGCGATGATCGCGATGGCCCTGGTCAACAACCCCGAACTGCTCATCGCTGACGAGCCGACGACCGCCCTCGACGTCACGGTCCAGGCGCAGATCCTCGACCTGATCCGTGACCTGCAGAAGGAGTTCGGCTCGGCCGTCATCATGATCACGCACGACCTGGGCGTGGTCGCCGAGATGGCGGACGAGATCCTCGTGATGTACGGCGGCCGCTGCGTCGAGCGCGGCACCGCGGACCAGCTGTTCTACGAGCCCCGGCACCCGTACACCTGGGGCCTGCTCGGTTCCATGCCGCGCATCGACCGGGACCAGACCGAGCGGCTCATCCCGGTCAAGGGCTCGCCGCCCAGCCTCATCAACATCCCCAGCGGCTGTGCCTTCCACCCGCGCTGCCCGTTCGCCGACGTACCCAAGGGTGGCATCACCCGCACCCAGCGGCCCGAACTGGCCCTGACCAGTGCCGGACACTGGTCCGCCTGCCACATGTCGCAGGAGGACCGGACCCGGATCTGGACCGAAGAGATTGCGCCGAAGCTGTGACCGATACGACGGACATGAAGAAGACGGCGGACGCGGCGGCGGACGGCGCCGGGCAGGCCGAGGAGCCGCTGCTCAAGGTCACCGGCCTGGTCAAGCACTTCCCCATCCACAAGGGGCTGCTGCGCCGCGAGTCCGGGGCCGTGAAGGCCGTCGACGGCATCGACTTCGACGTCCGCCGCGGTGAGACCCTCGGCGTCGTCGGCGAGTCCGGCTGCGGCAAGTCGACCATGGGCCGGCTGATCACCCGGCTGCTCGAACCCACCGGCGGCACGGTGGAGTTCGAGGGGCGGGACATCACCCACCTGGGCGTGGGGGCGATGCGGCCGTTGCGCCGCGACGTCCAGATGATCTTCCAGGACCCGTACGGCTCGCTGAACCCGCGGCACACGGTCGGCACGATCATCGGCGCCCCCTTCAAGCTCCAGGGAGTGCAGCCGCAGGGCGGGCTCAAGGCCGAGGTCCAGCGGCTGCTGTCGCTGGTGGGCCTCAACCCCGAGCACTACAACCGCTACCCGCACGAGTTCTCCGGCGGTCAGCGCCAGCGCATCGGCATCGCGCGCGCCCTGGCGCTCAAGCCGAAGCTGGTCGTCGCGGACGAGCCGGTCTCGGCGCTGGACGTCTCGATCCAGGCCCAGGTGGTGAACCTGCTGGACGACCTCCAGGAGGAGATGGGCCTCACCTACGTGATCATCGCCCACGACCTGTCGGTCATCCGGCACGTCTCGGACCGGATCGCGGTGATGTACCTCGGCAAGATCGTCGAGCTGACCGACCGCAACTCCCTGTACGCGAGCCCGATGCACCCGTACACCAAGGCGCTCCTGTCGGCCGTCCCGGTCCCGGACCCGCGCCGCCGGGGCGCCAAGAGCGGCCGCATCCTGCTCAAGGGCGACGTCCCCTCGCCGATCTCCCCGCCCAGCGGCTGCCGCTTCCACACGCGGTGCTGGAAGGCCACGGAGATCTGCGGCAAGCAGGAACCGCCCCTGGTCGCCCTGAAGCCCGGCCACCAGGTGGCCTGCCACCACCCGGAGAACGCCGACACCCCGGCGGCAGCGGAAGCCGCGGTCTGACCCGCAGGGCGGGGCCGGTCCTCCGGCCCCGCCCGGGGTATTGCAAGCCCCTCCGGCGTTCGAGGAGCGGGGTCCGGGGCGGAGCCCCGGCAGTGACCCCGCCCACGACGGCGCGGGCCGCCGCCAGGCGCCCGGCACAATGACCCCGTGCCCCATGATCTCTTCGCGCCCGGTGTCCAGCATGCCCTGGACCTCGCGGGCATCTTCGTCTTCGCCACCGCGGGCGCGCTGCTCGCCGTACGCAAGAACTTCGACGTCTTCGGCATCGCCGTCCTCGCCCTCGTCACCGCCCTCGGCGGCGGGCTGCTGCGCGACCTCGTCATCGGCGCCGTCCCGCCGGCGGCCTTCGGCGAGCTGAGCTTCTTCGTCACGCCGCTGGTCGCCGCCGCCCTGGTCTTCTTCCTGCACCCCGAGGTGCAACGGATCAACCGGGCCATCAACGTCTTCGACGCGGCGGGGCTCGGTCTGTTCTGTGTATCGGGCACGACGAAGGCCTACGAGTACGGGCTCGGGCTGACCGCCTCGGCCGCGCTCGGACTGGCGACGGCGGTCGGCGGGGGCGTGCTGCGCGACGTGCTGGTCAACGAGGTGCCGTCGCTGCTGCGGGACCGCGAAATGTACGCCGTGCCCGCCATCATCGGGGCCGCGATGGTGGCCGTCTTCATCTCGCTGGGCATGCTCAGCACCGTGACCAGCGGCATCGCCATCGTGACCACCTTCGTCCTGCGGCTGCTGGCGATGCGCTACCACTGGCGGGCGCCGCTGGCGTGGAACCGGCGCTCCTCGGTCCCGGAGGAGCCGTAGAGAGAAAAGCTACCGCTTAGTAGGGTCCGAGGTTACCCTCGTTCCATGTCTCAAGCATCAGCGTTGGCCGCCATCGGCGAGAGCGAGTTCGACCGCGACACCGCCGTCACCGAGCGCGCGGGCGAGCCCGGCGTGTACGACGCGGAACTCTCCGGCGGCTGGACGATCATCACCGCCGTCAACGGCGGCTACCTGCTCGCCCTGGTCGGACGGGCACTGTCGGCCGCCCTGCCGCACCCGGACCCCTTCACGGTGTCCGCCCACTACCTGACCTCCTCGGTCCCCGGCCCCGCCGTGATCCGCACCGAGGTCGTCCGCGCCGGGCGCACGCTCTCCACGGGTCAGGCCTCGCTGTTCCAGTACGACGAGAACGGCGCCGAGGTCGAGCGCATCCGCGTCCTCGCCTCCTACGGCGACCTCGCGGCCCTGCCGGACGACGTCCGTACGACGGCCACGCCGCCGGTGATGCCCGCGTACGCCGACTGCCTGGGCGCGGAGGCCGGTCCGGCCCCGATCCCCGGCAGCTCGGCCATCGTCGACCGCCTCCGGCTGCGGCTGGATCCGGCCACCGCGGGCTGGGCGGTCGGCGCGCCGTCGGGCAAGGGGGACATGCGGGCCTGGTTCGAGCTGGCGGACGGCCGGGACGCCGACCCGCTGTCCCTGCTGCTGGTCGTGGACGCGCTCCCGCCGACCTCCTTCGACCTCGGCCTCATCGGCTGGACCCCGACGCTGGAACTCACCACGCACGTCCGCCGCCTGCCCGCGCCGGGCCCCCTGCGGGTCGCGATCACGACGCGGAACCTGGCCGGCGGCATGCTGGAAGAGGACGCGGAGGTCTGGGACTCCGCGGACCACCTGGTAGCCCAATCCCGCCAACTGGCCCGAGCCCCCCGCGTCTCCCCTTCCTGACCCACCCGGCCGCCCCTTCCGGCCTGCCGGCCCATCCGAGCCCGCCCCAGGCTCCCGGCCATCCTGCCCGCCCGGCCGTCCCGCCCATCCCGCCGGGACGGCCCCCTCCTGCCCGCCCGGCCATCCCGCCCGGGCGGCCCACCCCAGCCCGTCCGGCGTTTGAGGACCCGCCGGAGGCCCGGCCGGCCGGCCGGCGGGGAACGAGGGGCGGGGCCCCCGGCCCGGATCCAGCCCGTCCGGCGATTGAGGACCGGCCCCGGCCCACGACAGGGGCGGGTCGGCCCGGTTTCGCCCGGTCCGCCGACCGAGGACCACGGCCGGGCCCGCCGACCCGGTCCGCACCGCGCCAGGGGACTCGTAGAATCGGGGAATCATGGCCTACCTCGACCACGCCGCCACCACGCCGATGCTGCCGGAGGCCGCCACGGCGATGACCGCGCAGTTCGCCGCGACGGGCAACGCATCCTCCCTGCACGCCGCCGGCCGCCGGGCCCGCCGTACCGTCGAGGAGGCCCGCGAGGCCTTCGCCGAGGCACTCGGCGCGCGCCCGAGCGAGGTGGTCTTCACCGCCGGCGGCACCGAGGCCGACAACCTCGCCGTCAAGGGCCTGTACTGGGCCCGCCGCGACGCCGACCCCGCCCGCACCCGCGTCCTCGCCAGCCCCGTGGAGCACCACGCCGTCCTGGACGCCGTCCACTGGCTGGGCGAACACGAGGGCGCCCGCGTCGAGTACCTCCCGGTCGACGGCCACGGCCGCGTCCACCCCGAGGCGTTCCGCGAGGCCCTCGCCCGCAACCCGGACGACGTCGCCCTCGCCACCGTCATGTGGGCCAACAACGAGATCGGCACCGTCATGCCGGTCCCCGAACTGGCCGCCATCGCGCGCGAGTTCGGCGTCCCGCTGCACTCCGACGCCGTCCAGGCCATCGGCCAGCTCGACGTCGGGTTCGCCGACAGCGGCCTCGCCGCCATGGCGGTGAGCGGCCACAAGATCGGCGGCCCCTACGGCATCGGCGCCCTGCTCCTCGGCCGCGACCAGAGCCCCGTCCCCGTCCTGCACGGCGGCGGCCAGGAGCGCCACGTCCGCTCCGGGACCCTCGACGTGCCCGCCATCGCCGCCTTCGCGGTGGCCGCCGTACTGGCCACCGAGCGCCGGGAGACCTTCGCCCGCGAGGTCGGAGCCCTGCGCGACGAGCTGATCGCGGCCGTGCGCGCGGCCGTACCGGACGCCGTCCTGGGCGGTGACCCGGACGACCGCCTCCCGGCGAACGCCCACTTCAGCTTCCCCGGCTGCGAGGGCGACTCCCTGCTCCTCCTCCTGGACGCCCAGGGCATCGAGTGCTCCACCGGTTCCGCCTGCACCGCGGGCGTGGCCCAGCCGAGCCACGTGCTGCTGGCCACCGGCACGGACCCGGACCTGGCCCGCGGCACCCTGCGCTTCTCCCTCGGCCACACCTCCACCAAGGAGGACGTCGCCGCCGTCGCGGCCGCCATCGGCCCCGCGGTCGACCGCGCCCGCACCGCCGGCCTCAGCTGAGCCGGACGCTAGGGCCGCGCCGGACGGTTTCACCCGCGGCGGACGCTCCGGCCCCGGCGGAGGACGGATCAGCGCAGCAGTTCGCCGACCAGGCGCAGGTAGCGGGTCCAGTCCCAGTGCGGCCCGGGGTCCGTGTGGTCGGCGCCCGGGACCTCCGAGTGGCCGAGGACGTGCTCGCGGTCGGCGGGTATCCCGTACCGGCGGCAGACGTCGGCGGCCAGCCGCGCCGAGGCGGCGTACATCGCGTCCGTGAAGTCCTGCGGGCGCGTGACGAAGCCCTCGTGCTCGATGCCGACGCTGCGCTCGTTCATGGAGCGGCTGCCCGCGTGGAAGGCGACGTCCAGCTCGCGGACCATCTGCTCCACGTGCCCGTCCTGGCGGACTATGTAGTGGGCGGACGCCTTGTGCCACGGGTTCTGGAAGGCCTCCACCGACGAGGCGAAACCGCCCTGGGTCACATGGACCACGATCCGGTCGATGCGGTGGTCGGCCGGGCGGTCGGCGAGGCGCCAGTTCGCCGGCGACGCGGCGGACCAGCTCGCGCCCGCGTGATCCAGCGCACCCTCCTCGCGCGGCTTGCTCACACCCGGGAGCAGCCACCAGGCCCGCTCGATCTCCTCCCGGCCCGCCACCGCACCGGCCGCGACCAGCCCGAGCCCTCCCAGCAGTACCGCCCGGCGCCCTCTGGAACCCATCCGAACCACCCCCCGCACCGATAACGCGCGGTCACCCGGCCCGGTTCCCCGTACCCTGGACGGTGCTATGACTGAGAACCTGCCGAGCACCCGCCCCCTTCGCGTCCTGGCCGCCATGTCCGGCGGCGTGGATTCCGCCGTCGCCGCCGCCCGCGCGGCCGAAGCCGGGCACGAGGTGACCGGTGTCCACCTCGCGCTCTCCGCGAACCCGCAGTCCTTCCGCACCGGCGCCCGCGGCTGCTGCACGATCGAGGACTCCCGCGACGCCCGCCGCGCCGCGGACGTCATCGGCATCCCCTTCTACGTGTGGGACCTGGCGGAGCGTTTCCGCGAGGACGTCGTCGAGGACTTCATCGCCGAGTACGAGGCCGGGCGCACCCCCAACCCGTGCCTGCGCTGCAACGAGAAGATCAAGTTCGCGGCGCTGCTCGACAAGGCCCTCGCCCTCGGCTTCGACGCCGTCTGCACCGGCCACTACGCCACCGTCGTGCTGAACGAGGACGGCAGCCGCGAGCTGCACCGCGCCTCCGACATGGCCAAGGACCAGTCCTACGTCCTCGGCGTCCTCGACGAGAAGCAGCTCGCCCACGCCCTCTTCCCGCTCGGTGACACCCTCACCACCAAGGAGGAGATCCGGGCCGAGGCCGAGGCGCGCGGTCTCGCCGTCGCGAAGAAGCCCGACAGCCACGACATCTGCTTCATCGCCGACGGCGACACCCAGGGCTTCCTGGCGGGCCGCCTCGGCAAGGCCGAGGGCGACATCGTGGACGAGTCCGGCGCGAAGCTCGGCACCCACGAGGGCGCCTTCGGCTTCACCATCGGCCAGCGCAAGGGCCTGCGCATCGGCCACCCGGCGGCCGACGGCAAGCCGCGCTACGTCCTGGACATCTCGCCGGTGAACAACACGGTCACCGTCGGCCCCGTCGAGGCCCTCGACGTCGGCGCCCTCACCGCGATCCGCCCCCGCTGGTGCGGCTCCACGGCCGCCGCCCCGGGCACCTACACCGCCCAGCTGCGCGCCCACGGCGGCGAGACCGAGGTCTTCGCCGAGGTGGTGGACGGCGAACTGCGCGTGCGCTTCGCGGAGCCGGTCCGCGGCGTGGCCCCGGGCCAGGCGATCGTGCTCTACGACGGCACCCGCGTCGTCGGCTCCGCCACCATCGCCACGACCGAGAAGGCCGCCGCGGCCGTCTGAGGCCCGGCCGCGCGGCCGCACCGCCCCGCGCCCGCCTCCTAGACCACCGTCAGGACGATCTTGCCGGTGGTCCGGCCGCGCTCGCCGATCTCGTGGGCGCGCGCGGCCTCGGCCAGCGGCAGCACCGTGTCGATCTCCGCGCGCAGACTGCCCGCCTCCACCAGCGCGGCGATCGCGGCCAGCCCCGCGTGGTCCGGCTCGACCAGCAGCCAGCCCGTGTGCACGCCGGGCGCGTCCGCCGGTACGTCGTCGGGGCCGGGCAGGGTCACCAGGTGCCCGCCCGGCTTCAGGACGGCCAGCGAGCGCTGCCCGTAGTCGCCGCCCACGCTGTCCAGGACGATGTCGACGTCCCCGGCCGCCTCCGCGAAGTCGGCCGCGTGGTAGTCGATCACCTCGTCCGCGCCCAGGGAGCGCAGCAGCTCGTGCTTGCCCGCGCTGGCGGTGCCGATGACGTACGCCCCGTAGGCCTTGGCGATCTGCACCGCGAGGTGGCCCACGCCGCCCGCCGCGGCGTGGATCAGCACCCGCCGGCCCTCCCGGACGCCGGCCGTGTCCACCAGGGCCTGGTAGGCCGTCAGGGCCGCCAGCGGCAGCGCTGCCGCGCCCACGTGGTCGACGTTCGCGGGCTTGCGGGCGAAGTGCCGGGCCGGAGCCGTGACGTACTCGGCGTACGCGCTCGCCTGCCGCGGGAAGCGCGGCATGCCGAAGACCTCGTCGCCCACGCGGAAGAGGGTCACGCCGGGCCCGACGGCCGCGACCGTGCCGGAGACGTCCCAGCCGACCGCCGGGACCGCGTCCCAGGCGATCAGGCCGCCGGTGGCGCGGGTCTTCCAGTCGACCGGGTTCACCCCGGCCGCGTGCACCTTGACGAGGATCTCGGCCGGGCCGGGCTCCGGGCGCTCGACCTCGGTTTCGACGAGGACCTCGGGTCCGCCCCACTCCTTGACGACGACCGCGCGCATGACTGCTCCTTCTGTTCCATCCGCCGGGCCCGGCGTGTCCGGACCCGCTGACAGCACCAGCCTGACGGCCGCGGGCCCCGCGCGGTGCTGGCCGTTCGGCCACCATGTGACAGAATCCGGCCATGCACCGTATCGCCGTACTCGCCCTCGAAGGCGTGCCCCCCTTCGAGCTGGGCATCCCCTCCCGCGTCTTCGGGAACGCGTTCGACGACGATGGCCGCCCCCTCTACGAGGTCACCGTCTGCACCGCCGATGGGGCCCCCGTGACCAGCGACGCGGGCTTCACGATCGGCGTCGGCGCCGGCCCCGAGGCGCTGGTCGCCGCCGACACCGTGATCGTCCCGCCCACGCACGCCATGGACGACCTGGCCCGGGGAGCGGCCCTGCCGCCCGCCCTCGCCGAGGCCATCGCCGGCATCCGGCCCGGCACCCGGCTGGTGTCCATCTGCACCGGCTCCTACGTCCTGGCCGCGGCCGGGCTGCTCGACGGCCGGCCCGCCACCACCCACTGGGCGCACGCCCCCGCGTTCCAGCGCGCCTTCCCCCGCATCCTCCTCGACGAGGACGTGCTCTTCGTCGACGACGGCGACGTCCTCACCTCCGCCGGGGTCGCCGCCGGGGTGGACCTCTGCCTGCACCTCGTGCGCCGCGACCACGGCAGCGCCGTCGCCAACCGGGCCGCCCGGCTCTGCGTGGTCCCGCCCTGGCGCGACGGCGGACAGGCCCAGTACATCGACCGCCCCGTCCCCGAGGCCACCGTCGCGACCACCACAGCGACCCGCGCCTGGGCGCTGGAACGGCTCCACACCCCCCTCTCGCTGACCGAACTGGCCGCGCACGCGCGCATGAGCCTGCGCACCTTCACCCGGCGCTTCCGCGACGAGGTGGGGGTCACGCCCGTCCAGTGGCTCACCGCCCAGTGCCTCGAACTGGCCCGCCAGCTGCTGGAGTCCAGCGACCTCCCGGTCGACCTCGTGGCCCACCGGGCCGGCTTCGGCTCGGCCAACTCCCTGCGCCAGCACATGCGGACGGCCCTCGGGGTCTCCCCGATCGCCTACCGGCGCACCTTCCGGCCCGCCGCCGCGGCATGACCCCGTAGGTCATCGACGGCGTGCGTCCGGCCGGGCAGGATCGGAGCCGACAGCCGCTCCCGCCACGGAAAAAGAGGCCGCCATGACCGCCTACGCGATCGCCCACATACGCCCCGAGACGATGAACGACGAGATCCTGCGGTACATCGAGGAGATCCAGGCCACGATGGACCCCTTCGGTGGCGAGTTCCTCGTCCACGGCACCACCCCGGAGGTCTTGGAGGGCCCCTTCCCCGGCGCCGTGGTCCTCATCGGCTTCCCCGACGTCGAACGCGCCCGGGCCTGGTACGCCTCGCCCGCCTACCAGGAGATCCTCCCGCTGCGCACCCGCCACATGCCGGGCGAGGTCGTCCTGCTCGACGGCGTCGCGCCCGGCTACGATGCCGCGAAGACCGCCGCGGCGCTGCGCGAGGCCGCCGGCCTCTGACGGGACGCCGCCGGGCGGCCCGGACCGGACGCGCCGGGCATCCCCGGGCGGGCCGGGGCGGGCGGCCCGGGAGGGGCGCACGGGGTGCGAGCATGGGCGGTATGGCTACTCACCTGATCACCGGCGCCGGGTCCGGCATCGGCGCCGCCGTCGCGCGCCGCCTGCACGCACGCGGCGACGACCTCGTCCTCATCGCCCGCGACGCCGGCCGCGGCAAGGAGCTGACCGCGCGCTTCCCCGGCTCCCGCGCGCTCGTCGCCGACCTCGCCGACCCCGACCGGATCTCCTGGGCCTTCGGCCAGCAGGCGCTGCCCGACCGGTTGGATTCCCTGCTGCACATCGCCGGGGTCGTCGACCTCGGCCCGGTCGGCGAGCTGCGGCCCAAGACCTGGCACCAGCAGCTCAACCTCAACCTGATCGCCCCCGCCGAGCTGACCCGCCTCACGCTGCCCTCGCTGCGCGCCTCCCGCGGGCACGTCCTCTTCGTGAACTCCGGCGCCGGACTCACCGCGCACGCCGAGTGGGGCGCGTACGCCGCCTCCAAGCACGGACTGCGCGCGCTGGCCGACGCACTGCGCGCCGAGGAGAAGCCGAACGGCGTCCGCGTCACCTCCGTGTACCCGGGACGCACCGCCACCCCGATGCAGGCCAAGGTCCGCTCCCAGGAGGGCGAGAGCTACGACGCGGCCGACTGGATCGACCCCGAGTCGGTGGCCACCACCCTCGTGATGGCCCTAGACCTCCCGCGCGACGCCGAGGTCACCGACCTCTCCGTGCGGCCGGGACGATGACGGCGCCCGGGGCGACGGGGGTCGGCTCCCTGCCCGGCGGCGACGCCCGCGAGGCCGCCAAGACCGTCACCGGCTCCTTCGAGGACTTCCCCTACCTCGCCGAGTTGCCCGCCCGCGGGCCCGGCGCCGACATGACCGGCCGCTCCCTGGGCCTGCTCGTCGACATGTACGCGCACGTCGAGCCCAGCGGCTGGCGGCTCAGCGACCGGCCCGGCCGCGACACCAAGCGGGCCCGCTCCTGGCTCGGCGAGGACCTCGACGCACTGGAGGAGTTCACCCAGGGGTACCAGGGCAAGCTCAAGGTGCAGGTGGTCGGGCCGTGGACGCTCGCCGCGGCGCTGGAACTGCACGGCGGCGAGGCAGTCCTGCGGGATCCGGGCGCCTGCCGCGACCTGGCCGGTTCGCTCGCCGAAGGGCTGCGCGAGCACCTGGCGGACGTCCGCAAGCGGATCCCCGGCGCCGACATCGTGCTCCAGGTCGACGAGCCCTCGCTGACCGCGGTCCTGCGCGGGCACGTCCGTACGGCCAGCGAGTACCGCACCTACCGCGCCGTCGACCGGCAGGTGGCCGAAGGGGCGCTGCGGGACCTGTTCGCCGTCCACGACGGGGACACGATCGTGCACTCCTGCGCGCCCGACGTGCCCTTCGCGCTGCTGCGCCGGGCCGGCGTGACGGGCGTGTCGTTCGATTTCTCTCTGCTCACCGAGCGCGAGGACGACACCATCGGCGAGGCCGTCGAGGACGGCATGAAACTCTTCGCCGGAGTGGTGGCGGGCACCGACGGCCCGTTGTCGGACCCGGGCGGTAGCGTCATGGGTGTCAGGAAGCTTTGGCGCAGGCTGGGGCTGACTCCGGGGACCCTCGCGGAGTCCGTCGTGGTCACCCCGTCGTGCGGTCTGGCGGGTGCTTCGCCCGCCTACGCCCGCGCGGCGATGGCGCACTGCGTCAAGGCGGCGAGGTCGCTCGCCGACAACCCTGAGTGACGTAGAGACGGGCCCACGGGAGGACACGGCATGGCAGCCGAACAGAAGCACGGTGACGGCACGGCGGCGGCCGGCACGGGCGCGGCGGCGGCGGCCGACGCTCCGGCGGCGGTCCTGGAGCAGCACCAGCTGCTCGCCGAGCAGATCGAGGAGCACCGCTTCCGGTACTACGTGAACGACCAGCCGGTCGTCACCGACGCCGAGTTCGACCGCCTGCTGCGCTCGCTGGAGGCCCTGGAGGAGCAGTACCCGCAGCTGCGCACCCCCGACTCGCCCACCCAGAAGGTGGCGGGGGCCTACGTCACGGACTTCGCCTCCGTCCAGCACCGCGAGCGGCTGCTCTCCCTCGACAACGCCTTCGACGACGAGGAACTGGCGGCCTGGGCCGAGCGGGTGGCCCGGGACGTCAACACCTCCGACTACCACTACCTGTGCGAGCTCAAGGTGGACGGCCTCGCCGTCAACCTCACCTACGAGAACGGCCGGCTGACCCGCGCCGCCACCCGCGGCGACGGCCGCACCGGCGAGGACATCACGCCCAACGTCCGCACCATCGCCGAGATCCCCGACCGGCTGGCCGGGGAGCGCATCCCGTCGCTCGTCGAGATCCGCGGCGAGGTCTACTTCCCGATGGAGAAGTTCGAGGAGCTGAACGCCCGCCTCGTCGAGGCGGGCGACAAGCCCTTCGCCAACCCCCGCAACGCGGCCGCCGGTTCGCTGCGCCAGAAGGACCCCAAGGTCACCGCGACCCGCCCGCTCCACATGGTGGTCCACGGCATCGGCGCCCGCGAGGGCTTCGACATCGACCGGCTCTCGCACGCCTACGAACTGCTCCGCGAGTGGGGCCTGCCCACCGCGGAGCACAACAAGGTCGTCACCTCCCTGGCGGAAGTGCGGGAGTTCATCGCCCACTTCGGCGCGAACCGGCACTCGGTCGCCCACGAGATCGACGGGGTCGTCGTCAAGCTCGACGAGATCCCGCTCCAGGGCCGGCTCGGCTCCACCGCGCGCGCCCCGCGCTGGGCGATCGCCTGGAAGTACGCCCCCGAAGAGGTCAACAGCAAGCTGATCGACATCAAGGTCGGCGTCGGCCGGACCGGCCGGGTCACCCCCTACGCCCAGGTCGAGCCGGTCACCGTGGCCGGGTCCGAGGTCGAGTTCGCCACCCTGCACAACCAGCAGGTGGTCAAGGCCAAGGGCGTCCTCATCGGGGACACCGTGGTCCTGCGCAAGGCGGGCGACGTCATCCCCGAGATCCTCGGTCCGGTGGTGGACCTGCGCGACGGCAGCGAGCGCGAGTTCGTGATGCCCGCCGACTGCCCCGAGTGCGGGACCCCGCTGCGCCCGATGAAGGAAGGCGACATCGACGTCCGGTGTCCCAACGCGCAGACGTGCCCCGCCCAGTTGCGCGAGCGGCTCTTCTACCTCGCGGGCCGGGAGTGCCTGGACATCGAGAACTTCGGCAAGGTCGCCGCCGCCGCGCTCACCAGACCGCTCGAACCGGCCGTCGCCCCGCTGCTCGACGAGGGCGACCTCTTCGACCTCACCATCGAAGAGCTGCTCCCCATCAAGGCGTACGTCCTGGACGCGGACAGCGGGCTGCCCAAGCGCGACCCCAAGACCGGCGAGGAGAAGATCGTCACGGTCTTCGCCAACCAGAAGGGCGAGCCCAAGAAGAACGCCCTGGCCCTGCTGGAGCACGTGGCGGCGGCCAAGAACCGGCCGCTGGCCCGCTTCATCAACGGCCTCTCCATCCGGCACGTGGGACCCGTCGCGGCGGCCACGCTGGCCCGCGAGTTCCGCTCCATCGACCGCATCGAGGCGGCGACGGAAGAGGAACTGGCCGCCACCGAAGGGGTCGGCCCCATCATCGCCGCCGCCCTCAAGGAATGGTTCGCCGTCGACTGGCACCAGGAGATCCTGCGCAAGTGGCGGGCCGCCGGGGTGCGGCTGGAGGAGGAGGCCTCCGCCGACGAACAGGGCCCGCGCCCGCTGGAGGGCCTCACCGTCGTCGTCACCGGCACGCTGGCGAGCCACACGCGCGACGGCGCCAAGGACGCCCTGCAGAGCAGGGGCGCCAAGGTGACCGGCTCCGTCTCGAAGAAGACCTCCTTCGTCGTCGTCGGCGACAACCCCGGTTCCAAGTACGACAAGGCCATCCAGTTGAAGCTCCCGGTCCTCGACGACGCGGGCTTCGCCGTACTGCTGGACGAGGGGCCCGAGGCGGCCCGCGCGGCAGCCCTGCCGCCGGCGGAGCCCGCCGCCGCGGACGCCGCCCCCCTGGACGCCGACGCCGGATCGGAGTAACGAAGGAGCGGGGGCCGTTCGAGGAGGGGAGCGCGGTCGGGGGCGAAGCCGAACGGTTGCGTGGCGTGCGGCCGTACGGGCGGGCGCACGCCGGGCGCGCGAGACGGTCGCGAACGGCCGGTACCCGCCTAGCGGCAGGGCGTTGACCTGTCGGATCATCGCAAGGGTGACCCGTCCGTCATGGTCCGGTCTCACCCGTTCGGCGGATACCGTACTGATGAGGATGGCTGGGTCGTATTCGGGCAACCGCCGCCGACCGCTGCCCTTCGGAGCCACTCGCGTCCTACTGTTGAGGGGTGCGCCTGTCGTGCACGGTTGCGGGACGCGAATCCAGCCGTGATGGCATGACAACGGGGCCATCACGAGGCAACGGCATCGCCGGCTGTGAGAGGGACGGGCATGAAACCCATCGAAAGCGCCGACCCGCCACCGGATTTCGGCGGGACGGGCGGGGAGCTGCCGTCGCTGCGGACGGACCGGAGCGACCGGACGGACCGGACGGACCGCAGCGCGCGGGCGGACCGCAAGGAGCGTGACCGCGGCGAGCGTGCGGACCGGGCGGCCCGCACCGCCGCACGGGGCAACCGCGCGGGCCACGCCCGCCGCGACGGACGCCCTTCCCGCACGGAGCGCACGCCCCGCCCCGAGCGCCCCGTGCGCCCGGAGTGGCCGGCCCCGCCCGAGCACCCCGTCCAGGCCGCCCGGTACGGCGTACGGAGCACCCGCACCCTGCCGGCCCGCCCCCTCGACACCGGGGCCGCGGCCGGCCCCGGCGGCGTGGCGGGCGCGCGGGACCGGGGCCGGCGCGTGGCGCTGCCGTTCGCCCTCGTCGGCCTCTCCCTCGGCGTCCTCACCGCCGGGATCGCCCGCGCCCTGAGCGAGCGGCACGCCCTCTTCCCGGGCGGCGCCGCGGGCTGGGGCCTCGCCCTGCTCACCGGCATCATCGTCGGCCACCTCGTCGCGCTCGGCCGCGACCGCTGGTGGGGCGGCACCGGTTCCGGCGCCGCCCTCACCCTCGGCGTGCTCATCCTCTACGGCTGGGTCCCGGCCGGACTCGTCTCGCTCGCCGTGGTCTCCCTGGTCGGCGCCGCCCGCAGACACCGCTGGCGCCAGGGCCTGCTGCACGGCTGCGCCGACATCCTCGGCATCGGCGCGGGAGCGCTCGTACTCGCCGCCTTCGGGCAGGCGCCCAGCGTCGAAGTGCCCTGGCAGCCCACCGGCTGGGGCCCCGGGGCGATCCCCGTGATCACCCTCGTCGCCGTCGCGTACCTCCTGGTCACCCGGGTCCTGCTGTGGTTCGCCCTGTCCCCGCCCGGCTCCGGGCTGCCCACCGTCGCCCGCGCCGCCCTCATCCGGCAGGCGTTAGTCGCCGCCGCCCTGCTCGGCATCGCCCCGCTGATCTGCGTGGTCGCCGTCACCCTGCCCGTCCTGCTGCCCCTGTTCGCCGTGCCGCTGATCGCCCTCGACTCCACCCTGTGGATCGCCCGGGCCCGCGCCGAGGAACAGCTGCGCGATCCGCTCACCGGACTGCCCAACCGGCAGTGGCTGCTGGAGCGCGCCCGGCGGGCCCTGGACGAGGCTGAACGTATCGGCACCCGCTCCGCCCTGGTCCTCATCGACCTCGACCGCTTCCGCGCCGTCAACGACACGCTGGGCCACCTCGCCGGCGACCGGCTGCTCCTCCAGATCGCCGACCGGCTGCGCCAGGCCCTGCCCCGGGACGCCGAGGCGGCCCGGCTCGGCGGTGACGAGTTCGCCGTCCTGCTGCCCGTCGCCGACTCCACCACCAGCGCCCAGCGGGTCGCCCGCCACCTCGTCGCCGAACTCAGCTCGCCCCTCGACCTCGACGGGCTCACCCTCGTCCTGGAGGCCAGCGCGGGCCTCGCCGTCTTCCCCGACCACGCCCTCGACGCCGAAGGGCTGCTGCGGCGGGCCGACGTGGCGATGTACCAGGCGAAGCGGGACCGCACCGGAGTCGAGGTCTACGAGTCCAAGCGGGACAGCAACACCCCCGACCGGCTCGGCCTCCTCGGCGACCTGCGGCGGGCCCTCGACGCGGGCGAGGTGGAACTGCACTACCAGCCCAAGGTCCGTTTCGACGGGCAGGTCGCCGGGCTGGAGGCGCTGGTGCGCTGGGTGCACCCGGAGCGCGGGCGGGTCTCACCGGACGAGTTCATCGCCATCGCGGAGACCTCCGGGCTGATGCCGCACCTGACGGAGTACGTCCTGGAGACGGCGCTGGCCCAGGTGGCGCGCTGGCGGGCCCAGGGGCTGAAGGTGCCGGTCGCCGTCAACGTCTCGCCGCGCGACGTGCACACCCCGGGGTTCGCCGGGGCCGTGGCCGCGCGGCTCGCCCGGCACGGGGTGCCGGCGAGCGGGCTGCAGCTCGAAATAACGGAACACGTCCTGCTGGAGGACCCGCAGCGGGCCGCCGACACCATGGCCGGGCTGACCGGGCACGGCGTGAAGATGTCTCTCGACGACTTCGGGACGGGCTACTCGTCCCTGGTCCACCTGCGGCGGCTGCCCGTCAGCGAGCTGAAGATCGACCGGTCCTTCGTGGCCCGGCTGGCGGTCGACGCGCAGGACGCGGAGATCGTCCGCTGCACGGTCGACCTCGCGCACTCGCTCGGCCTGCTGGTGGTCGCCGAGGGCGTCGAGGACGACGAGACGTGGGAGCGGCTGCGGGACCTGGGCTGCGACGCGGTGCAGGGGTGGCTCGTGGCGGCCGCCATGCCGCCCGCCGAGGCCACGGCCTGGCTGCTGGCGCGCGGCGAACGGGGCTGGCGGCGCCCCGCCGACATCACCGCGGAACTGGCCGCCGCCGCAGCCACCACCCCGGAATCCCCGACCCCGTAGGCCCGGGTCGTGCTTGGCCCGCTGCCCCGGGGCCTTGGCCCCGAGCCCGGGCCCCGGCCCGCGGCCGCGGACATGCGGGGCCACATCCAGCCCGCCCGGCGTTTGAGGGCGTCTTTGAGCCCCGCCGGCGCTTGAGGCGCGGGTCCGGGCGGCGCCCGGGTGCCTCCGGCGGCGCCTCAAACGCCGGCGGGGCTGGATTTGCCCCCAGGGCTGGGTATGCCCCCCCGGGGGTTGGATGTGCCCCCCGGGGACGGAACCGTTTCGTGGGTCCGGGGCCGCGCCCCATAGGATTGGGGGCGATACCCGAACCGATACACCACCCCAGAGGATCGCTGCATGCCTGGCATCACGCGCGAGGAGGTCGCCCACCTCGCTCGGCTGGCACGTCTGGAGCTGAAAAGCGAAGAGCTCGACCACTTCGCCGGACAGCTCGACGACATCATCGGCGCGGTCGCCCGCGTTTCCGAGGTCGCCGACCAAGACGTCCCGCCGACCTCCCACCCGCTCCCGCTGACGAACGTCATGCGCGCGGACGAGGTCCGTCCGTCGCTCACCCCCGCGCAGGCGCTCTCCGGCGCCCCCGCTCAGGAGCAGCAGCGTTTCAAGGTGCCGCAGATCCTGGGGGAGGACTAATCATCATGTCGGACATCAACATCATCAGGCTCACGGCCGCCGAGACCGCCGAGAAGATCGCCTCCGGCGAGCTCACGGCCGTCCAGGTCACCGAGGCGCACCTCGCCCGGATCGACGCCGTCGACGAGAAGGTCCACGCCTTCCTGCACGTCGACCGCGAGGGCGCCCTCGCCCAGGCCCGTGCCGTCGACGCCAAGCGCGAGCGCGGCGAGACGCTGGGCCCGCTGGCCGGCGTACCGCTCGCCCTCAAGGACATCTTCACGACCGTCGGGGTCCCGACCACCGTCGGTTCGAAGATCCTCGAAGGCTGGATCCCGCCCTACGACGCCACCCTGACGCGCAAGCTGAAGGAAGCCGACGTCGTCATCCTCGGCAAGACCAACATGGACGAGTTCGCCATGGGGTCCTCCACCGAGAACAGCGCCTACGGCCCGACCGGCAACCCGTGGGACCTCACCCGCATCCCCGGCGGCTCCGGCGGCGGCTCCGCCGCCGCGCTGGCCGCCTTCGAGGCCCCGCTCGCCATCGGCACGGACACCGGCGGCTCCATCCGCCAGCCCGCCGCCGTCACCGGCACCGTCGGCGTCAAGCCCACCTACGGCGCGGTCTCCCGCTACGGCATGGTGGCCTTCTCCTCGTCCCTGGACCAGGGCGGGCCCTGCGCCCGCACCGTCCTGGACGCGGCCCTCCTGCACGAGGTCATCGCCGGGCACGACCCGCTGGACTCCACCTCCATCGACGCCCCGGTCCCGCCGGTCGTCGAGGCGGCCCGCAACGGCTCCGTCGCCGGCATGCGCGTCGGCGTGGTCAAGCAGTTCGCCGGCGAGGGCTACCAGCCCGGTGTCGTCCAGCGCTTCAACGAGTCCGTCGAGCTCCTCAAGGAGCTGGGCGCGCAGATCGTGGAGCTGGACTGCCCGTCCTTCGACCTCGCGATGGCCGCGTACTACCTGATCGCGCCGTCCGAGGCCTCCTCGAACCTGGCCCGCTTCGACGCCATGCGCTACGGCCTGCGCGTCGGCGACGACGGCACCCGCTCCGCCGAGGACGTCACGGCCCTGACCCGCGAAGCCGGCTTCGGCGACGAGGTCAAGCGCCGCATCATCCTCGGTACGTACGCGCTCAGCTCCGGCTACTACGACGCGTACTACGGCTCGGCCCAGAAGGTCCGCACGCTCATCACCCAGGACTTCGAGAAGTCCTTCGAGCAGGTGGACGTGATCGTCTCCCCGACCACGCCCACCACCGCCTTCGCGATCGGCGAGCGCACCGACGACCCGCTCGCGATGTACCTCGCGGACCTGTGCACCATCCCGACCAACCTGGCCGGCAACTCCGCCATGTCGCTGCCCTGCGGCCTGGCACCGGAGGACGGTCTCCCGGTCGGTCTGCAGATCATCGCCCCCGCCATGAAGGACGACCGCCTCTACACGGTCGGTGCGGCCGTCGAGGCCGCCTTCGTCGCGCGCTGGGGTCACCCGCTGCTTGAGGAGGCTCCGTCCCTGTGAGTGCACTGACGAAGGCCAAGGGCTTCAAGAAGTCCAAGTCCGGTACCTACCTGTCGATCGGTACGACCGCGTTCGGCGCGCTGAGCGTGGTCAAGCAGGCCCGCAAGGCCCGTGCCGAGAACGACACGCTGAAGCTCGTCGACGCCGTCGTGTCCGCCGCCGCCATCATCACCGGTCTCGCGATCCTGTACCGCGAGCTGAAGCGCCTGGGCGACGACGACGTCCTGCTCGGCTGAGAGGGAAAGTTTCACCGTGACCGTCACCGAACTCCTGTCGTACGAGGACGCCCTCGCGTCGTACGACCCCGTCATGGGCCTCGAGGTCCACGTCGAACTGGGCACCCGCACCAAGATGTTCTGCGGCTGCTCCACCGAGCTGGGCGCCGAGCCCAACGCGCAGACCTGCCCCACCTGCCTCGGCCTGCCCGGCGCGCTCCCGGTCGTCAACGCGATCGGCATCGAGTCGGCCGTCAAGATCGGTCTCGCGCTGAACTGCGAGATCGCCGAGTGGTGCCGCTTCGCCCGGAAGAACTACTTCTATCCGGACATGCCGAAGAACTTCCAGACCTCCCAGTACGACGAGCCGATCGCCTTCAACGGCTTCCTCGACGTCCAGCTGGAGGACGGCGAGATCTTCCGCGTGGAGATCGAGCGCGCCCACATGGAGGAGGACACCGGCAAGTCGCTGCACGTCGGCGGCGCCACCGGCCGCATCCACGGCGCGTCCCACTCCCTGCTGGACTACAACCGCGCCGGCATCCCGCTCATCGAGATCGTCACCAAGCCGATCGAGGGAGCGGGCGCCCGCGCCCCCGAGGTCGCCAAGGCGTACGTCGCCGAGCTGCGCGAGGTCATCAAGGCGCTCGGCGTCTCCGAGGCCCGCATGGACAAGGGCCAGATGCGCTGCGACGTGAACCTGTCGCTGCGCCCCACCCCCGAGTCCGAGTTCGGCACGCGCAGCGAGACGAAGAACGTCAACTCGCTGCGCAGCGTCGAGCGCGCGGCCCGCTTCGAGATCCAGCGCCACGCGGCGGTGCTCTCGTCGGGCGGCTCGATCCTCCAGGAGACGCGTCACTTCCACGAGGAGGACGGCTCCACCACCTCCGGCCGCATCAAGGACAACGCCGAGGACTACCGGTACTTCCCGGAGCCCGACCTCGTACCCGTAGCCCCGGCCCGCGCCTGGGTCGAGGAACTGCGCGCCGGCCTGCCCGAGATGCCCCGCGCGCGTCGCAACCGGCTGCGCGAGGAGTGGGGGGTCACCGAGCACGACATGCAGTCGATCCTCAACGCCGGCGCGGTGGACGCCATCGTCGCCACCACGGAGGCGGGCGCCGACGCGGCCGCCGCGCGCAAGTGGTGGATGGGCGAGCTGGCCCGCAACGCCAACGAGCAGGGCGTCGTCGTCGACGAACTGCCGATCACCCCGGCGCAGGTCGCCCGGGTCGCGGCGCTCGTCGCGGGCGGCGAGCTGAACGACAAGCTCGCCCGCCAGGTCATCGAGGGCGTCCTCGCGGGCGAGGGCACCCCGGACGAGGTCGTCGAGAAGCGCGGCCTCAAGGTCGTCTCGGACGACGGCGCGCTCGGCGCGGCCGTCGACGAGGCCATCGCGGGCAACGCGGCCATCGCGGACAAGATCCGCGGCGGCAAGGTCGCCGCCGTCGGCGCGCTGGTCGGCGCGGTCATGAAGACCACGCGCGGCCAGGCGGACGCGGCACGCGTCAAGGAACTGATCCTGGAACGCCTGGGCGTCTCGGAGTAGTCACCGCGGGCGCTCGCGCCCCGCGCGGCGCGCGACGGCCCCGCACCGGATCTCCGGTGCGGGGCCGTCGGCGTGTTCCGTCGCGTTACCGCTTGAGCAGCGGGCTGGCGATGACGACGACGTCCTCGCCGCACATGCGGTCCACCTTGAGCCGCAGCCGCAGGGCGCCGGTCACGTCGATGGTGCGGGCGACGGGCTTGCCCAGTTCCACCAGTTCGGAGAAGGCCGCGGGCTGACCGTCGAGCGAGATGGTGACCCGCCCCTTCTCGACGGTGGACCCGTCGTCGATGCCGGCCGTGAACTCCAGCTGCTTCCACTCCCGGTTGAGGTCGAACTCGGTGGTCACGTCGTTGCTGCACCCCGTGTCGGCGACGAACGCGGCCCCGTACTGCTTGGTGTTGATCTTCGCCGCCGAGACGGTGAAGCCACCGAGCCCGTCGACCGGGGTCATGACGGTCAGATCGGCCGCGTTCACCCCCGGAGCGACCCCCGAGGGCGGCAGCGAGGCGGAACCGGTGGGCTGCGCCGTGGCGTCCGGCGTCCGCGACGCGCTCGGCGTGGGCGAGGGCGTCGGCTGCGCGGCGGAGCCGTCGGCCGCGGCGGACGCGCCGGTCGTGGCCGCGCCCCCGTCCCGGCCGGCCGTCCCCTTGCCCTTGTCCTTGTCACCGAGCAGTTGTACGCCGATCACCGCGAGGACGGCGATGACGAGCACCCCGCCCACCGCCCCCAGGATCCGTCCGGTCCGCTTGCGCTTGCGGGGTGGCGGGGGTGCGGGCACCGGCGTCACCGGGCCCGGGGGCGCGACGGCGCCCAGGCCGTGCGTGACCACGTCGGGCGGGGCCTGCGCCGGGGCGTACCCGGCCGCGGTGTCGGGGCCCTGCGTCGGGGTGTACCCGGCGGCGGTGTCCGGAGCCTGCGTCGGGGTGTACCCGGGCAGCGGATCCGGGGCCCGCATCGGCGTGTACGCGGGCGGGGGCGGGGTGGCAGCGACCGGAGGCTGCTCGACGGGACCGGGACCGACCGAAGCCGCCACCGGCGGCGGGGTCGCGGGCCGCGGCGGGATGAACGGAGCCCGCGGCACCGGCACCGCGTCCTGGACCGAGACCGGCCGCGAGACCGAGGTGGTCGTGGAGACCACCGCGTGCCGCAGATCCTTCATCCACCCGGCCAGGCTGACCGGCCGCTCACCCGGGTCGGCGGAGTGCAGCGCGACGATCCGGGCCCGCGCCTCCTCGTCCAGCACCGCGATCTGCGGCAGCGCCGCCATGGCCCGGGCCAGCTGCTCCGGGGTCGTGGGCGGGGACTGCCCGCTGAGCAGGAAGTAGGCGATCGCCCCGAAGGCGTACCGGTCGGTGCCCGGCGTCCGCTTGCCGTCGAAGACCTCGGGGGCGGCGTACCCGGGGGTGAACCAGACCTCGGCCGTCTGGTGGTCGGCGGTCAGCTTGCTGAGCCCGAAGTCCACCAGGGTGGCCTGCCCGTGCTCGTCGACCATCACGTTGCCGGGCGAGAGGTCGCCGTGGATGACGGTCCGCCCGGACGGAGTGGCCCGCCCCGAGTGCAGCCAGTCCAGGACGTCCGCGAGCTGTTCCAGGGTCCGCATCACCTCGCGCCGTTCGGCGTGGGTGGTGACGGCCCGCTCGGCCCGCCAGTCCCGCAGGTCCAGCCCGTCGACGTGGTTCATGACGAGGACCAGGGCGCGCCCGGTGAGCGTCCCCGACTCCCCGGGCCGGTGGATCGGCGGGCCCTGGAAGTGCTCGCGGACCCCGACCACCCCCGGCCGGTGCACGAAGCGCAGCAGCTCCGCCTGCTCGTTCCACTTCTGGCTGATCCGCTCGAAGAGGTCCGGCGTCAGGGTCGTCTTCGAGTCGAGCACCTTGACGACCACGGGTTCGGCCCCGCCCGCCAGCTCTATCTCCGCGAGGTACAGGACGGCCTCACCGCCGCGCCCGATGGACCGGAGCAGCCGGTACCGGTCGGGCGTGGAGTCGGGGCCGATGTGCAAGTTCCGGCTGGTCAATTTCCCCCCAGCTGTGTGAGTGGGGGTCAGCTTCCCGCGCCGGGACGCGAGCGGTCAATTCGTCGCGCGTGCCCGTGCGTTGGCCGACCCCGGCCGGGGCCGCGGCGCGGCGAGGAACGCGAGCCGGGCCGGCTTCGCGGGGAGGTACACCTCGGGCAGGTCGATCTCGGGGAGTTCCACCTCGGGACCCAGCACGAAACCGGTCCGCTCCAGGCGCGCGATGGCCTTCTCGTTGCGGGCGTCCGGCTCCGCGACGACACGGACCGTGCGGCCGTCGGCGAAGACGTACGCCATGAAGGCGGTCATCAGGGCCGCGCTGAAGCCGCGTTCGGCCGGTCCGTCGGTGGGGCCGATCAGCAGGTGCACGCCGGTGTCCCCGGCCTGCACCTCGTAGCACTCGCTGACCCGGTCGGCGGCGCAGTCGTAGGTCTGGAAGAGCGCCACCGGCGCTCCCTCGCGGTGCACGAGGAACGCGTGGTGCGTGTCGCGGCGGTCGACGTCCTCGTAGATCTCCTGGACCAGCTCGCGGCTCGCGCCGTTCATGCCCCAGAAGCGCGCCCGCTCCTCGCTGACCCAGGCGTGGATCAGCGCGGCGTCGGCCGCCGGGTCGACGGGCGTGATGGTGACCGTGCCGAACCCCTCGACGTGGTGGGTGTGGACGGGCTGCCGGGAGGAGGCGGCGGGGGAGGTCATATCGATTCCTTGGTGAGCAGGGTCCAGTCGGTGACGACGGGGACGAGGTCCCCCCGGACCCAGAGCGGGAGCTGGTCGAGGTGGTGCGCGGAGCCGGTGACGCCGTCCGCGCCGAGCGGGACGGCCCACAGGCTGTCCTCGCGCCGGGCCAGGTCCCAGACGTAACGGGCGGCCGACGCGCGGGAGCTGAGGTCGGTGACCCCGGGGACGCTGGAGGTGGCGTTCACGCAGTCGTGGTCGCCGCCCAGGCCGGGCCAGCGGGCTGCGGGATCGTGCAGCGCCTGCCAGGGCGCGAGCCGGTGGACCTCGGACCAGGCCGTCTCGGGAGCCGCCGCCGCGGCCGTCTCCTCCAGGGCGGCGCGCAGGTGCGCGGCGCGGTCGAGGCCGGGCAGCAGCACCGTGGTCAGCAGGCCTTCGAGGGCGTACCCGACGCGCGGCAGCAGATGGAGCCAGGGGTGGAAGACGGCCGGGCCGGTGGGCGGGCCGGTCAGCCCCGCGAGCGCCGGGTCGGCGGCGATCCGCCGGACGAGGGCGGTGCGCAGCGCCGCGAACAGGGTCGCGTCGGCGCTGTCGGCCGCCATGTGCCGGTCCCAGCGCAGCAGCCGCTCGCGCAGCCGCCCGGCCCCGGGGGAGAGGTCCGCCGGCGCGGGCAGCCGCTCCAGCACGGCCGCCGCGGATCCGAGGAAGGTGTCACGGTGTACGGCGGCCATCCCGGGGGCGGACCAGTCGGCCGAGCCGCCGAGCAGTCCCCGGATCCGGTGGGCCCGGTGCGGGGGCGCGAACTCCACGCCCAGCGGGGAGGCGATCCCCCGGGCGTTGGCCATGACCGCGACCCCCTGCACCGGTTCGGCGGGCGGCTCGGCCCAGCCCCGCCACGCGTACGCCGGATCCCAGGCGGGTACCGGGCGCAGCCGGTTGTCCGGGTGGCGCAGCGGTACGGCGCCCGCGACCCGGTGCAGCAGGCCGCCCTCGGTATCGGCGGCCTGGAGGACGTTGACGGGCTCGGCCCAGCCGTCGACGGCGCGGTCGACGTCGGCGACCGTACGGGCGCGCAGGAGGGCCGGGAGCGCGGCGAAGCCGAGGTCGGCGCGGACCCGGGCCGGGTAGCGGAGGCTGAGGGTCTGGTCGGGGGTGTCGACGACGACCGGGCCGCGCGCGGTCTCCAGGACCTCCACCTCGACCTCGGTGGGAGCGGCGCCGTCCGCGCCCGCGACCGTGAGGACCTCGGTGTGCCGGGCCACGGCCTCCGGGACGCCGTCCGGGCCGAGCGCCTCGACGCGCTCGCCGCCCGGGCCACCGGTGCGGGTGAGCCGTTCGACGTACAGGTCCTGGTAGTCGGCCATGGCGTTGGTGATCGCCCAGGCGACGGAGCCGGTGTGGCCGAAGTGCGCCAGGCCGGGCACCCCGGGGACGGCGAGGCCGACCACGTCGAACTCGGGGCAGGCGAGCCGGATCTGCTGGTAGACGCCCGGGTCCTCGATGAAGCGGTGCGGATCGCCCGCGATGATCGCGGACCCGGTGGAGGTGTGCTCGCCCGGTACGAGCCAGCCATTGCTGCCCGCGGTGCCGGGGCCGTCGGTGGCGAACAGGGTGAGGGCCTCGTCGCCGAGGACGCGGGCGACCCGCTCGCGCCAGAGCTTGGTGGGGAACCCGGTGAACAGGACGTGGGTGGAGAGCCAGATCCCGAGCGGGACCCAGGGCTCCCAGGGGGCGGGGACCAGCGCGGTGCGCGCGAACCGCTCGTCGCGGGCCGCGCCCGCCGCCATGCCGTCGTTGACGCCGTCGACGTAGGCCCGTACCCATGCGGCGGTCGCGGCGTCGAGGGCCTCGAAGCAGCGGCGGGCGGTGTCGTCGAGCCGGGACTGGCGGGCGAACCGGTCCCAGGCGACCTCGGCGGCGCCGAGGAAGGCCGCGGAGGAGCCCTGCGAACGGCGCCGCTCCACCTCCAGCTGCCAGGCGCGGTCGCCGGCGGTGGTCCGGCCCTGGGCGTAGGACAGGCGCAGGGCGTCGGCCGCCCGGAGGTGGGGGACGCCCCAGGCGTCCCGGTAGCAGGCGTACGGCTCCGGGCCGACCGCTTCCCCGGGAGCCGAATCGGTCACGCTGCTCACACTGCTCCCCAGATGCATTAGGTTAGGCTCGCCTTACTATAAGGCCGAAAAGATGTGCCAGGGGAAGTCGGGGGGAAGGACGGTCATGGGCGTTGCCAAGGGCTGGGAGGGCGTGGTCCTCAAGCTGCTGCGCGGCAAGGACTTCACGTTCACGGTGACGGGGGCGGAGCAGGTCACGGAGCACTACCGCCGGGTCCACCTGTCGGACGGCGGCCTGCTCGCGGCGGTGGGGGAGTCGCTGCATCCGACGATGTGGGTGCGCGTGTGGTTCGAGAGCGAGGGCAGGCCCCACCAGCGCGCCTACACGCTGGTGGACCCCGACCCGGCCGCCGGCACCTTCACGCTCGAATTCGCGCTGCACGACGGGGTCGCCAGCCGCTGGGCGCGGGACGCGCAGCCCGGCGACACCATCGACGCCACGGTGCAGGGCACCGGCTTCGCCGCGCCCGACCCGGCGCCGCGGCGGCTGCTGGTGATCGGGGACGCGGCATCGCTGCCCGCCGTCAATTCGCTGCTGGAGGCCTTCCCGCGAACTCCGGCCACCCTCTGGGTCGAGACGCAGCACGAATCGGACGCCGGTCTTCCGCTCCGCGTGGACCCGGCGCACCACGACGTCCGGCGCGTCGCGCGCGGCGGGACCGCCCTCGTGGACGCGGTGAAGGCCGGGCTGCCCGAGCTGGTCGACGACCCGGCCACGGCCTACGTGTGGCTGGCGTGCGACACGACGACCACGCGGACGCTGACGGCGTACCTGCGCAAGGAACTGGCGCTCCCCAAGCAGCGGGTGAACGCGCTGGGGTACTGGCGACCGGTCTAGCGACCGGCCGGGGCAGGGGCCGGGGCGGGAGCCGGGGCCGGGGTCAGGGGCGGGAGCCGGGGTCAGGCCCGGGGCGCTCAGGCGCCGGTGGTGCCGTCGATGGCCTCGCGGAGGAAGTCGGCGTGGCCGTTGTGGCGGGCGTACTCATGGATCATGTGCAGCATCAGCAGGCGCAGCGAGGCGTCCCCCTCCCACCGCTCCACGTAGGCCGTCACGTCGAGGGACTCGGCCTCGGCCTCGAAACGGCGGGCGAAGGCGACTTCCGCCTCCCACGCGGCGAAGGCCTCGGCGCGCGTGGAGGCGGAGGCGTCGTAGGCGGCCTGGAAGTCGTGCTCGTCGGACCAGACGTGGGGCACGTCCTCGCCCGCCAGCACGCGCCGGAACCAGTGGCGCTCCACCTCGGCCATGTGCCGCACCAGGCCGAGCAGGGTGAGGGTCGAGGGCGGCGACGCCCGCAGGCGCAGCTCCTCGTCGGTGAGGCCCTCACACTTCATGGCGAGGGTGGCGCGGTGGAAGTCGAGGAACGCGCGCAGGGTTTCGCGCTCGTCGCCGGTCATGGGGGGTGCTGTGCGATCCATGGGAGCGATCTTGCCGCGCGGGCGGCCGGCGCGGAAGGGCCGCTACTTGCCGACCCACACGTACGGCACCGTGACCCCCAGCACTCCGAACCCGAGGCGCTCCAGGATCGGGCGGCTCTCGCTCGACGCGTCCACCTGGAGGTAGGGGATCCCCAACTCGGCCGCCGCGAGGGCGCGGTGGGCCACCAGGGCGCGGTAGATGCCCTTGCCCCGCCACTGGGGGACGGTGCCGCCGCCCCACAGGCCCGCGAACGACGCGCCCGGGGTGATCTCCATCCGCGCCGAGCTGACCGGCTGGCCGTCCGCCATCGCGACCACGGCCAGGATCGTCTCCGGCGCCCGGGTCACCTGCGTGACCAGCGCGTGCCGGATCCGCGGCCGGTCCTCGCCGAAGGCCTGGGCGTGGACGTCCATCATCAGGTCGACGCCCTCGACGTCCGTCACGTTCACCAGCGTCACCCCTTCGGGTGCCGGCACCTCCCGCGCGATGTCCGCCACCCGCGCCACCATCAGCGTCTCCGGCGGGTCCGGCACGAAGCCCGCGGCGAGCAGGCGCGCGCCCAGGTCCGCGGGGGCGTCGTAGTCGTACATCTTCCACTCGAACTCCGGCACCCCGAGGCCCTCGAAGTAGGCGACCTGCGCCGCGATCCGCGCGTCCGCCGTGTCCTCGTCGAGGTCCGACCAGAGCACCCCGTTCCAGCCCGGTCCGCGCGAGACGCGCCGTACGACGTCCCCGTCGCGCTCCACCAGGGAATGGTCCCCGTCCGGCTGCGCTCCCCGGCGGGCCTCGGCGTCGAAAAGGGCCCTTATTGCATCAAGATCCGTCGTCATCCGCGCAGCTCAGCAGTCCATCACCCCTCACCGCAACTGGATTAGTCTCCCTCCATGCCCGACGCGACCGACCACACCCGCCGTTCCGGGGCCGCGAGCGCCCCCGCCAGCGGACGCGCCCCCGCCCCCGCGGGCTCCGACGGGACCGTGCACACCGGCAAGGCGGGACCCGAGGCCGCCGCCGACCGGGGCTGGCTCCTCGGGCACTTCAAGGACCCCGACGACCCCCGGCACAGCGCGGACGTCGAGATCAAGTGGGGCGTGCACCCGAAGGGGGAGGAGCGCGCGCAGTGGGTGACCGGTGAGGAGCGCACGGCCCTGCAAGTGCTCATCAGCGGGAGGTTCCGGCTGGAGTTCCCGGGGCGGACCGTGGTCCTCGCCGAGCAGGGCGACTACGTCCTGTGGGGGCGCGGAGTGAACCACTCCTGGTACGCCGAGGAGGACACCGTCGTCCTCACCGTGCGCTGGCCCTCCCTGCCGGGCTACCGGGCGGACGAGGGCCCCGGCCGGTAGGCCGCCGGCCGTCGCGCCCGGGCCGTCGGACCCGGGCGCGATGTCCTGGACACCCTCACCCACCCGCCCATCCTGTGACGATGCACACGAACAGGACCAACGATCACGAATCGCTGGGATCGTTGCGGTGTGGGCCGTCTCGGACCTACGCGTTCCTTCCGACGGGCTGTTCCCGGCACAGGATCCGAACCACCAGGGAGCACGTTCGTTGGCAGCCATCGCTCGGTGGTGCATGCGGCACCGCCTCGTCGCCGTCCTGCTCTGGCTCCTGGCCCTCGGCGCGAGCGCCGCGGCCGCCGCGAGTGCCAAAAGCGCGTTCTCCCACGACTACGAGGTCCCCGGCACCGAATCCGGCCGGGCGCACGACCTGCTGCGCGAGGGCTTCCACGGCCAGGGCGGCGACACCGACACCGTCGTGTGGCGCACCCCCGCACACGAGAACGCCCGTACGCCCGAGGTCGAGCGGCGCATGAGCCGGGCCCTCGGCGCGATCGCCGCACTGCCCGGCGTCGGCTCCGTCGTCAGCCCCTACGGACCCGAGGGCGCGGCGCAGATCAGCTCCGACGGGCGCACCGCCTACGCGGTGGTCACCTTCGACCGGCCGGCCGACGCCGTCCCCCCGGCGCAGGCCCGGGCCGTCCTGGACGCCGCGAAGAACCCCGCGACCGAACGCGACGGCCTCCAGGTCGCCCTGGGCGGCCGCGCCATCGGCCTGACGGAGGCGCCCACGGCCCACCTCGCCGAAGTGCTGGGGGTCGCCGTCGCCGGGGTCGTCCTCTTCCTCGCCTTCGGCTCGCTCGCCGCCAGCCTGCTGCCCCTGGCGACCGCGCTCGTGAGCGTCGGCACCGCGTACTTCGGCATCACCCTGCTCGGGCACGCCCTGCCGGTCGCCGACTTCGCCCCGATGCTCGCCACCCTCGTCGGGCTCGGCGTCGGCATCGACTACGCGCTCTTCATCGTCACCCGGCACCGCAAGGGCCTGCTGCGCGGCCTGAGCGTCGACGAAGCCGCCCGCGCGGCCGCCGCCACCACCGGCCGCGCCGTCGTCTTCGCCGGCGCCACCGTCTGCATCGCCCTGCTCGGCATGCTGGTCCTTCGGCTCGACTTCCTGGTCGGCGTCGCCCTGGCCGCCTCGCTGACCGTCGTCCTCACCGTCGCCGCGTCCGTCACCCTGCTGCCCGCGCTCCTCTCGTACATCGGCATGCGCGCCCTGTCCCGCCGCGAGCGCCGCAGGCTCGCCTCCGACAGGCCGCGCCCGCGACCGCCCGTCGGGTTCGCCGTCCGCTGGTCCGCCTTCGTGGAACGGCGCCCCACACTGCTCGGCGCCCTCGCCGCGCTGCTCATGGCGGCCTTGGCCGTCCCCGCCTTCTCCCTCCACCTCGGCACCTCCGACCAGGGCAACAACCCGGCCGCCTCCACCACCCGACAGGCCTACGACCTGCTCGCGGACGGCTTCGGTCCCGGCGTGAACGGGCCGCTCACGCTCGTCGCCCGGCTCTCGGGCCCGGGGGACCGCGCCGCCCTCGACACCCTCGGCGAGACCCTGCGCACCACCCCCGGCGTCGCCGCCGCCGGCCCGGCCGTCTTCAACCGGAGCGGGGACACCGCCGTCCTGACGGTCGTACCCGCCTCCGCCCCGCAGTCGCGGGCCACCAGCGAACTCGTCGACCGGCTGCGCCAGGACGTCATCCCGCGCGCCCGGCACGGACACGGCATGGACGTCCACGTCGGCGGCGTGACCGCGGGCTACGACGACTTCGCCGACGTCATCGTCGGGAAGCTGCCGCTCTTCGTCGGCGTGGTCATCGCGCTCGGCTGCGTCCTGCTGCTGCTGGCCTTCCGGTCCATCGGCATCCCGCTCAAGGCGGCCGCCATGAACATCGCCGCCGTGGCCTCCTCCTTCGGTGTCGTCGTCGCGGTCTTCCAATGGGGCTGGGGCAGCGAACTGCTGGGCCTCGGCAGCGCCGGGCCGATCGAACCCTTCCTCCCGGTGATCATGGTCTCCGTCCTCTTCGGCCTCTCCATGGACTACCAGGTGTTCCTGGTCAGCTGGATGTACGAGGAGTGGCTGGCCACGGGCGACAACCGGCGGGCCGTCCGGGTCGGCCTGGCCGAGACCAGCCGGGTGATCAACTCGGCGGCGGTGATCATGATCTCCGTCTTCCTCGCCTTCGTGCTCAGCGGCGACCGGCTGATCGCCATGTTCGGTATCGCGCTCGCCGCCGCCGTCGCCCTCGACGCGTTCGTCCTGCGGACCCTGCTGGTGCCCGCCCTCATGCACCTGCTGGGCGGCGCGAACTGGTGGATCCCCGGCTGGCTCGACCGCCGCCTGCCCAAGATCAGCATCGAGCCGCCCGAGTGCCGCCTCCGTGCGACACTGCCCGCGCAACGCAGCGAAACCGACGAACCCGCCGCCGCGCCCCGCTGACCCGGCGGGACCGGCGCCGTAGGAACCCGAAGGAATCCCGCATGTTCTCCATAGACCTCGCCGACGATGCCCGGCTGTTCCCCCTGGAAGCCCGGCACGCCGAGGAATTCTTCGCGCACATCGAGCGCGGCCGCGCCTACATCGGGGAACACATCGGCTTCCCCGACGCCGCCACCGACGTCGAGTCCGCGCGCACCCTGCTGACCAACTACGCCGAGAAGGCCGCCGCCGACACCGGCCGCCTCTTCGGCATCCGGGTCGACGGCACCCTCGTCGGCGGGGTCCTCTTCCGGACCTTCGACGCGGCCGCGGGGAACTGCGAGATCGGTTGCTGGCTGGAGCCCGCCGCCGCCGGACGCGGCCTGATCACCCGCGCCTGCCGGATCCTGATCGACCACGCCTTCCGGGAACGGGGCATGCACCGCGTCGAGTGGCACGCGTCCTCGCTCAACACCAGGAGCCTCGCCGTCGCCCAGCGCCTGGGCATGACCCGCGAAGGCGTCCTGCGCGAGAGCCACCGCCACCGGGGCGTCCATCAGAACACCGAGATCTGGGCGCTCCTCGCCCACGAATGGCCCGCCGCCCCGACGGCCTAGCCCGACCTGCCCGGCCACCCGCCCGGCCACCTGGGAACCCGCCCACGAGCACACCCGCGAACCGAGCCGCGAACCGGCCCCCACACGCGCACACGCGGCTCTCAGGAACCTCTCAGATAGGCCGCCTACCGTGCCCCGCATGGACACCACGAAGACCCCCGCCCAGAACGCGCCCGAGTCCGACTCCAAGGAGTCGGCCGAGGCCACCGTCACCGGAACCACCGCCGCCGATGTCGAGGTCACCGATATCGCGGACGTGGCCGGCGACCCGGACGGGGACCTCGACGGTGACGAGTCCGACGAACTCCTGGACCAGGACACCGAGGACCGCCCCACCGGCGTCTTCGCCGCCGCCGCGGCCATCGCGGGCGCCGGGCTCTCCCTCGTCGCCCTCAGCGGTACCTGGGTCTCGCGGGTGATCTCCGAGCGCCAGGGCCTCATAGGCCAGATCGAGTCGGTCAACGCCACCTCGATGGAACAGAAGATCAGCGCGCTGTACAGCGACGGCTGGCACCTGACCGCCCTCGTCAACGGTGTCTTTTCCACGATCGCCCTCCTCATCGGCATGTTCGTGCTGGTCGGCCCCTCCTTCGGGGCTCCCGGCCGGGTCAACCCGCAGTGGGTCAAGGCCGCCTCCTGGGTCGCCGTCGCACTCGGTGTGATCGGCGTGCTGATCTTCGGCCTCATGTACTTCGACGTCCTCTTCGAACTCCCCAAGGCCCCGGCCGCCGGCTAGGAACCACGGGCGAAAACGGCGCACGTTCCCCTGCCTAGGCGGGGGAACGCCCCTCCTTAGGCCCTCCGGGACCACGGGACCCCCCGCCTAAGGCCCCCGGGCCCGGCGAGATGCGGCATGCGCCCGATGCACCCGGACCCCCTGGGACGCGAATCTTGGATCACACCGGACGAGGTGCCCGAGAAACGCAACCAGGGAGTACGAGATGTTCGTGTACGAGATCGCCACCGCCCACCGCGACGACCTCATCCGTGAGGCCGCCGAGTACCGCCAGACGCGACTGGCCCAGGAGCGGGGCGCGCGCCGCCGCTTCTCACTCAAGAAGGCCTCGGAGAGGCCGGTGAGGGAGCACCGCAACCGGTTCACCCCGGCCGCGTAACCCGCGTCCCGCACCACGTGGTCCGACACGTGATGAGGAGCGCACGGATAACCAGTGCCGGTCACCCGGACCGCTGTGCGATGCTCGGCGGCGTGGAGACCAGATCTGTCAGCCCGGTGTTCGTCGGCCGCGCCGACGAACTGGCCGTACTCACCGACGCGTTGACCCGGGCCGCGGCCGCGGAACCGCAAGCGCTCCTCATCGGGGGCGAGGCCGGGGTCGGCAAGACCCGCCTCACCGAGGAGTTCCTCTGCGAGGCCGAGCGGCGCGGCGCCGTCGTCGCCGTCGGCGGTTGTGTGGAGATAGGGGCGGAGGGCCTTCCCTTCGCCCCCTTTTCCGCTGCCCTGCGCAGCCTGCGCCGTCAGCTCCCCGAGGCGCTGACCGCCGCGGCCGCGGGCCAGGAGGACGAACTCGCCCGGATCCTCCCCGAACTCGGCGACACCCCCCGGGGACCGCACGACGAGGAGAGCACCGCCCGGCTCTTCGAACTGACCGTACGCCTGCTGGAGCGGCTCGCCGCCGACCGCAGCGTCGTCATCGTCCTGGAAGACCTGCACTGGTCGGACACCTCGACCCGGCACCTCCTCGCCTACCTCCTGCGCACCCTCTCCAGCGGCCGCCTCGTCATCGTCGCCACCTACCGCGCCGACGACATCCACCGCCGCCACCCGCTGCGCCCGCTGCTGGCCGAACTCGACCGGCTGCGCACCGTCCAGCGGATCGAACTGCCCCGCTTCAACCGGGCCGAAGTACGCCGCCAGCTCGCCGGCATCCTGGCCGCGCCGCCCGAAGAAGCCCTGGTCGCCTCCGTCTTCGACCGCTCCGACGGCAACGCCTTCTTCGTCGAGGAACTCGTCGCCTGCCGCGAGAGCGGCTGCCGCACCGGCCTCACCGAATCCCTGCGCGACCTGCTGCTCGTCCGCGTCGAGGTGCTGCCCGACGCCGCCCAGCGCGTGGTCCGCATCGTCGCCGAGGGCGGCTCCACCGTCGAACACGACCTGCTGCTCGCCGTCGCCCAGCTGACCGAGGACGCCCTGATCGAGGCGCTGCGCGCCGCCGTGGGCGCCAACATCCTGCTGGCCAGTGCCGACAACGACGGCTACCGCTTCCGGCACTCGCTCGTCCGCGAAGCCGTCAGCGACGACCTGCTGCCCGGCGAACGCGCCCGCGTCAACCGCCGCTACGCCCAGGCCATGGAGGCCGACGAAAGCCTCGTCTGCGCCTCGGAGCGGACCATCCGGCTCGCGAGCTACTGGTACTACGCCAACGACGCGGCCAAGGCCCTGCCCGCCGTGCTCGCCGCCTCCGTCGCCGCCCGCCGCCGGCACGCCTACTCCGAGCAGCTCAGGCTGCTGGACCGGGCCATCGACCTGTGGGAGAGCGCCCCGGCGGAGGTCCGCGCGGAGCTCCGCCCCGCGGACTACACGGAGGTGTACCCGCCGTGCGGCTGCGACCCGCAGACCACCCCGCTGCGCCGCCTCGACCTGCTGGCCGAGGCCACCGTCGCGGCCCGCTTCGGCGGCGAACGCGAACGCGCCCTGAAGATAACCAAGATGGCCCTGCGGATGCTGGAGGACGAGGACGACCCACTGCGCTCCGCATGGTTCTGGACCGAACGCTCCAAGCTGGTCGCCAGTCTGGGCCGCGGCGACGGATGGGCCGAACTGAGCACCGCACAGGCACTCGTCGAGGGGCTGCCCCCGTCCCACGTGCACGCCGACGTGCTCTCCCGCGCGGCGGGCTGGGGGATGCTGCACAACCCCGGCCTGGACAACATCGCGGCCGCCGAACGCGCCGTCGAATACGCGCACAGGGTCGGCGCCCAGGAAGTGGAACTGCACTCCCGGATCACCCTCGGCTCCCTGCTCGCGGACGCCGGCGACGTGGCGGGCGGCCTCGCCCTGATGTACGAGGTCAAGGAACGGGCCGCCGAACTCGGCCTGGTCATGCTCTCGGGTCGTGCCCATATCAACCTCACCTCTCAGCTCGAAAACAACGGCCGCTCACGGGAAGCGGTACAACTGGCGGAAGAAGGGGTCCAGCTCGTCGGAGCCTCCCGGCTCCTGGACTCCGAGGCGTGGGTGCGCGGCAACATGGCGGAGAGCCTCTACAGCCTCGGCCGGTGGGACGAGGCCACCGAAGCCGCCCAGCGCACCCTGCGCGTCAGCCAGAGCGCCGCCCCGCGCGGCATGGCCTGCGCACGCCTGTCCTACCTCGCCCTGGCCCGCGGTGACCTGGCCGCGGCCGCCGAGTGGCTGGCCGCCGCCCACGAGCACTTCGGCACGCACGACACCCAGCCCCAGCACCGGATCCCTATGTACCGCCTGGCGGTCGGCGTGGCCGCCCTGGAGGGCCGGATCGCCGACGTCCGCACCGAGGTCGCGGAAGCGATCGGGCACGGCTTCCCGCTCGGCCACCACCGCTACGCCTGGCCCCTGCTGCTCGCGGCCGCCTCCGCCGAGGCCGACGCCCGGGGCCTGCCGGCCGCCGCCGCGGGTCACGCCGAGGCGGTGGAGACCCTGCGCAGCGCCACCCGCGCCCTTTCCGCCCCGGTGCCGCTGTGGGCCGCGCACGCCGCCTTCGTCAGCGCCGAACTGCTCCGCGCCGAGGACCGCGACACCCCCGACGACTGGACCGCCGTCGAGGCCGCGGTCCGGCCGCTGGACCGCCCGTACCTCCTGGCCCGGGCCCGCCACCGGTTCGCCGAATCACTGCTGGCCGCGGGCGGCGACCGGGAGCACGCCGCCGGCCTGGTCCGCGCGGCCCACGCCACCGCCGAGCAACTGGGCTCGCTCCGGCTCCGCGACGACCTGGCCCTGCTCGCCCGGCGCGGCCGCCTCCAGCTCACCGCCCCCGACGAGCGTGCCGCCCCGGCCCACCCCGCGTCCGCGCCCGACCCGGCCGAGAGCCTCGGCCTGACCAGCCGCGAGCGGGAGGTCCTGCGCCTGGTCGCGGTGGGCCACAGCAACCGTCAGATAGCCGGGGAACTCTTCATCTCCCCGAAGACGGCCAGCGTCCACGTCTCGAACATCCTGGCCAAGCTCGGCGTCGCCGGCCGCGGCGAAGCGGCCGCCCTCGCCCACCGCCTGCGCCTCTTCACCCGCACCCCCTCCTAGGTCGCCCCTTGCTCATCCGGCCCGCGCCGGTCCGGCCCGCGCCCGGGCCGGCCGGTGGCCGGTCAGCGCACCGTGAGACTGAGGATCCGGTCGTCCCCCGGCTCCGGCGTCCCGCGCCCGTCCGTCTCGCTGGTCACCAGCAGCAGCTTGTCCCCGCCGAGCGCCACCACCGTCCGCAGCCGCCCGTACGTCCCCTGGAGGAAGGCCTCCGGCTCCGCCAGCGGCTTCGTGCCCTCCAGCGGAATCCGCCACAGCCGGGCACCCTTCAGCCCGGCCATCCAGATCGACCCCTGGGCGTAGGCGATCCCGCTCGGCGAGGCGTCGTCGGTCTTCCACTGGGCCACCGGATCGATGAACCCCGGCTTGCCCGCCTTCCCCTCGGCCTCCGGCCAGCCGTAGTTGCCGCCCGGCTCGATCAGATTCAGCTCGTCCCAGGTGTCCTGGCCGAACTCCGAGGCCCACAGCCGCTTGTCCTTGTCCCACGCGAGCCCCTGCACATTGCGGTGCCCCGAGGAGTAGACGACCGAGTCGGCCTCCGGATTGCCGTGCACCGGCTGCCCGTCCGGCGTCATCCGCAGGATCTTCCCGCCCAGCGACTTCTTGTCCTGTGCGAGCCCGGTCTCCCCGGTCTCGCCCGTCCCCGCGTAGAGCATCTTGTCCGGGCCGAAGGCGATCCGGCCGCCGTTGTGCACGAGCCCCTTCGGGATGCCCCGGAACACCGTGTCCGGCGCGCCCAGTTGCTGGCCGGGCTGTCTCTGCTCGTCGTACCTGAGCCGGGCGATCCTGTTGTCGGACTCCGTAGTGAAGTACACGTACACCAGCCGGTCCGAGGCGTACGACGGGGACACGGCCAGTCCGAGCAGCCCGCCCTCGCCGCCCGGAGCCACCCCGGAGACCTTCCCGATCTCCGTCACCTTCCGCGTCTTCGTCCCGACCCGGGAGATCGTGCCCTTGTCCCGCGAGGCCACCAGCAGGTCACCGTCCGGCAGCGCGGCCACGCCCCACGGCGACTCCAGGCCCTTGGCGACCTCGCCGGACACCGTCACCGAACCCTTCGCGGGCGGCCCCGAGGGCGTGGGGGAGGCCGTACCGCCCCCCGACGGGCTCGCCGCACCCCGCGCCGGTGGTGACGAACCCGCCGGCGCCCCGGACCCGGGCCCCCCGGCCGGACCGCATCCCGCCGCCAGCAGCGCCCCGCACCCGGCCAGCGCCACCGCCGCCCACACGCCCCGCCCGGCCGCGCTCCCGGAGGCCCCGCTTCCCGCGGCCAAGAGCCCGGCGCCCACGCTCCCGCCCTCCGCGCCCCGCACCGCCTTGCTCCGAACCCCGCCCCGTACCGAGCGGCCCCGCATCGCTCCCGTACCCATCGCCCTGCTCCTTCCGTGCCCCTCGCCCGTCGACCGTGGATCCCGGCGACCCCGACGATCCTGCCGGTCACCTGTCTCAACAGCCCGCAGAGTCGGCGAAGTTCCGCCACTTCGTACACTCGATCGAGTGGGGATGGACGCCTCCGAACGGGGAAGAGAGCAGATCCTCCCACCGGACACCCCCTAATCCCAGGCTCCCACCGCCGCCGGCAGCCCCGCGATCTCCTCCAGGTCCCGCGCCGTCAGCCGGACCTCCGCCGCCCCCGCGTTCTCCGCCGCCCAGCAGGCCCGCTCGGCCCCCGGCACCGGCACCACCTGCGGCCCCTGGGCCAGTACCCACGCCAGCGCCACCTGGGCCACCGTCGCGGGCCGCCCGCCCGGCCCCTCGTGCCGCTGAGCTATCCGCCGCAGCCCCGCCACCAGAACCTGGTTGGCCGCCATCGCGTCCGCCGTGAACCGGGGGTGCCGGGCCCGCGCGTCCGTCTCCTCGAAGCCCTGCCCCGGCGTCAGCGTTCCGGTCAGGAAGCCGCTTCCCATGGGCATCGCGGCCAGCAGCCCCACGCCGCGCGTGCGGCACCACGGCAGCAGCTGCCAGGCCGCCTGCGGCGACCACACCGACAGCTCCGCCTGCACCGCGCTCACCGGGAACACCTGCTGCGCCCGCTCCAGATGGCGCAGTGTCACCGTGTACGCGCGGTCCCCGAGGCGCCCGGCCCCCGGCCCCGCGCCCGCCCCCAGCGCGCAGAACCCCAGCGCGCGCACCTTCCCCGCGCCCACCAGCTCCGCCATGGCGCCCCAGGTCTCCTCCACCGGAACGTCCGGGTCCACCCGGTGCAGCTGGTAGAGGTCTATGACGTCGGTCCGCAGCCGCCGCAGCGAGGCGTCGCAGGCCCGCCGCACGTACCCCGGCCGACCGTCGGCCACCACGTGCTGGTCGCCCGTCCGCAGGCCCACCTTGGCCGATACGAACGCGTCCGCGCGCCGTTCCCGCAGCACCCGGCCCACCAGCAGCTCGTTCGTGTAGGGCCCGTAGATGTCGGCCGTGTCCAGCAGGTTCGCGCCCAGGTCCAGCGCGGTGTGCACCGTCCGCAGCGATTCGGCGCCCTCGCGCCCCGAGGCGGCGTACCCCCAGCTCATCGGCATGCAGCCGAGCCCGATGGCGCCCACCGTCAGCGCCGACGCCCCGATCGACCTGCGCTCCACTCCTCGGTCCCCCTCCCGCTCCGCCACCCAAACTAACGGCTTGATCACCACCGCTTCGCATAGCCTCGTGATCATGACTTCAAAGACCGCGGACGTCTGGCTGCCCTTCCCCGCCGAAGAGATCGAGGGTCTCCCCGACCGCTACCGCTACCGGCACTGGGACGGCGAGGAGGAGTTCCCGGCCGATCCGGCCGCTTGCGTCTTCTACGTCACCCCCTACATGAAGTCCCCGGCCGTCACCGTGCGCCCGCTCGCGCACATGCCCGAGCTGCGCGCCGTCCAGACCCTGACCGCCGGCATCGATCACGTCCTGGGCGGCCTCGACGTCCTGCGGCCCGGCGTGCACCTGTGCAACGCCCGCGGCGTGCACGAGGCCAGCACCGCCGAACTCGCCCTCACCCTGGTCCTCGCCTCCCTGCGCGGAATCCCCGGCATGGTCCGCGGCCAGGACCGGGAGGAGTGGCGCTTTGGCTTCTACGAGGCCCTCGCCGACAAGTCCGTCCTCATCGTGGGCTACGGGTCCATCGGCGCCGCCATCGAGGACCGGCTCGCGCCCTTCGAATGCGCCCGGATCACCCGCGTGGCCCGCTCGGCGCGCACGGCCGCCCGCGGGCCGGTGCACGCCCTCGCCGACCTGCCCGGACTGCTGCCCGGCGCAGACGTCGTGATCCTTTCCACCCCGCTCACCGAGGAGACCCGGGGGCTGGCCGACGCCGGGTTCCTGGCCCGGATGCGGGACGGGGCGCTGCTCGTCAACGTCGCCCGCGGCCCGGTCGTCGACACGGACGCGCTGCTGGCGGAGCTGGACGCGGGACGGCTGCGGGCGGCCCTGGACGTCACCGACCCCGAACCGCTGCCAGCGGGGCACCCGCTCTGGCATGCTCGAAATGTCCTGATCACCCCTCATGTCGGCGGCAGCAGCTCGGCGTTCGAGCCGCGGGCCAAGCGGCTGGTGGCCCGTCAGCTCTCCGCGCTGGCCGCCGGGGAGCCGCTCTCGAACACGGTGCTGACGACCAAATGAGGCCACTCGCACACCTTGTGTAGCCGGGTGAACGCGCGCCGTGCGTGCAACTCCCTTGGTGGTGACGGAGAGTAGAAGCTCTATGTCCCTGAGTGACGAAAGTGGTGTATCGTCCGGAGCAAGGGGATGCAGCGCGTTCGTCTGGCGCTGGGGAGTGATCGGACACTTTGGGGGGCGACGGGCGATGTACGGCCAATGGGCGAAGGATCCGGCGCGGCACAGCCGCCGCAAGCGACGACAGCGCGTACCGAAACCAGCCACCGAGGCGGACCGGTGAGCGCCCCCGGGGCCCTCCTGACCCGGCCGCCGGCCGCCAGTGGCGGCAAGGGCCTGGCAGCGCAGCTCCTCCTCGCCGTGATCAGCGCCGGATACGCCGTAGGGGCCGCCGTCGGCTGGGGTTCCAAGGAAGCCGCCGAGATCATGGGCGACTTCGGCCTCAGCGCCGCCGGGTTACTGGCCGCGGTCTCCTGCTACCACTACGCGAGGACCATCGGCCGCCGCGAACGCCCCGCCTGGCTGCTGTTCGCGTTCTCCTCGCTCATGGCCGCCGTCGGCAACCTCGTCTGGGGCTGGTACGAGGTCGTCCTCGGCCAGGAAGTGCCGAAGCCCTCGGTCGCAGACTTCGCCTTCCTCTGCTTCGCACCGTCCGCCATCGTCGGACTCCTCGTCCTCGCCAAGCGCCCCGTCAACCGGGCCGGTTGGGTCTGCCTCGCACTCGACTCCTGGCTCATCGCCGGATCCCTGCTGACGCTCTCCTGGAGCCTGGCCCTCGCGCACGCCGCCCGGACCGCCCAGTCGGGCGCCCTCGGCAGCGTCCCGCGGGCCGCACTGTCCCTGGCCTACCCGCTGCTGGACATCGCGCTGGTCTCGATGGTGCTCGTGCTGCACTTCCGCCGGTCCGCGACCAACCGCTCGGCCGTCAACACCGCCATCGCGGCCCTCGCGCTCACCGTGCTCAGCGACGCCCTCTTCACCTCGCCGCTGCTGAGCGCCCACTACCAGTCCGGGCAGCTGCTCGACGCGGGCTGGTTCGCCGGCTCCCTGCTGCTGGCCTACGCGCCCTGGGGCGCCCCGCGGACGCACCCGGTACCCGAGGCACCCCGGAGCAGGCCCGTCCCGCGCGCCCCGCGTCCCGCGCGCGGCGGCGGAGCGGGACGCACGGCCGCCGCCCGGCGCGGCGCGGCCCGCGGCGGCAGCGAGCTGCTCTTCGCGCACGCGCGCGAGGTGCGCCCGGTCAGCCGCCCGATCACCGGCTCGCTGCCCGCGCTCACCCCGTACCTCGCCGCCGCCGTGTGCACCCTGGGGATCCTCTACAACGTGATCGAGGGCCGGAAGGTCGACCGCATGGTCGTCCTCACCGGCTGCACCGTCGTCCTGGCCCTGGTCATCCGGCAGGGCATCATGCTCCTCGACAACATCGCCCTGACCCAGGAACTGGCCCAGAAGGAGAACCACTTCCGGTCCCTGGTCCAGGGCTCCAGCGACGTCATCATGATCGCCGCGCCCACCGGGATACTGCGCTACGTCAGCCCCGCCGCCGCCGGGGTCTACGGCCGGGAGGCCGAGGACCTGGTCGGCCGGGAGCTCTCCTCGCTGATCCACCCCGAGGACCTCGGCCGGGTGGTCCACGAGGTGCGCCGCTTCCTCGCCGCCCCGCCCGCCGAGGAGCCCACCACCCGCATCGAGTGCCGCTTCAGGTCCGGCGCGGGCGAATGGCTCAACGTGGAGTCCACCGTCAACCGGCACCAGGGCGGGCTCATCCTCAACAGCCGGGACGTCACCGAACGGGTCCGGCTCCAGGCCCAGCTCCAGCACAGCGCCGAACACGACCCGCTGACCGATCTGCCCAACCGGGCCCTCTTCACCCGCCGGGTCCGCCAGGCCCTGACCGGCCGCCGGGCCGGGGACCACAGCACCGCCGTGCTCTTCATCGACCTCGACGGCTTCAAGGCGGTCAACGACACCATCGGCCACCAGGCCGGCGACGAACTCCTGATCGAGGCCGCCCGCCGCCTGCAGGACTCCGTCCGCGCCGGGGACACCGCCGCCCGGCTCGGCGGGGACGAGTTCGCCGCACTGATCATCGGCGACGGCAGCCGGGACCGCTCCGCCCGCGAATACCAGGTCCACGAGATCGCCGACCGGCTGCGCACCACGCTCTCCCAGCCCTACCGGATCGCGGGCAGTGACGTCCGGGTCGCCGCCAGCATCGGGGTGGCCTTCGCCGACCCCGGCATCACCCCTTCGGACCTGATGCGCAACGCGGACCTGGCCATGTACCGGGCCAAGGCCGGCGGCAAGAACCGGGTCGAGCTGTACGCGCCCCAGATGCAGGCGGAGGTGGTCCGCAAGGCGGAGCTGGCGGGGCGGCTGCGCACCGCGCTCCACGAGGGCGAGTTCGCGCTGCTCCACCAGCCCGTCGTCTGCCTGGCCAGCGGTGAGGTCACGGCGGTGGCCGCGCAGGCCCGCTGGCGCTCGGCCCAGGGGATCCTCTTCACTCCCGCCGAGTTCCTCCGGGTGGCCGAATACAGCGAGGGCGCGGCGGGTCCCGGCGGGCCCTGCGGGCCGGTGCCGACCGCGGTCCCGGACGCTTCCCGGGCCGCCGAGCTGAGCCGCTGGCTGCTGGAGGAGGCGATGGACCAGGCCGCCGAACGCCACCGGTCCGGACACGACGTACCGGTCGCCGTCCGGATGACCGCCCAGCGGCTGCTGGACCGGTCGGTGCCGGGCGGCTCGGTCGAATCCCTGCTGGCCCGGCACGGTCTGCCCTCGGGCGCGCTGGTGATCGAACTCGCGGACAGTGACCCCCGTGTGCCCTTCGACGAGCTGGAGCGCCGCCTGACGGCCTTGCGGCGGCTCGGCGTCCGGATCGCCCTGGACGGCTTCGGCAGCGGTTACGCGGCCATCAGCGCCCTCCGCCGGCTCCCGGTCGACGTACTCAAACTGGACCGCGGGCTGGTCGAAGGGGTGGTCGAATCGGCCAGGCTGCACAAGATCACCGCAGGTCTGTTGCGGATCGCAAATGATCTGGGAATGCAGTCGGTGGCGGACGGGGTGGACCTCCCCGAGCAGCTCGCCGCACTGCGCGCGATGGGCTGCACGCACGGGCAGGGAATGGCCTTCTCCGGGCCTCTCGACGAGTACCGGCTGCGCCGCGCCCTCGTGCGCGGTACGTTCCCTGTACCGGGCGGGGCGGCCCAGCCTGCCTTGGCCGGCGGCTCACTCGGCGGACCGATGGCCATCCATAGGGGCTCACATAATGAGACGCCCGTCCCACCCGCTTGACACCGACCTCCCGCCGGAGGGAGGGTCAGTGCCATGCGCACCCGAATTCTCGTACTTGGAAAGCGCGTCGGCTGAAGCAGGGTCACTCATGCCCCCGCTCAACGCACCCGACGCGCTCCCCTCGCTTGCCTCCCGGCACGAGGGGTTTTTTGTTGCACTGGCACACACCGAACCCTCGCAAAAACCCTCAGCTTCGAGAAGAGAATGCCGATGACCGAGCAGGCCACCGGGGCCCACCATCCGCAGCCGCGGGCCCGTAACGGCGGATCCCACACCGCCGCAGTTGAGCACGTCACGGGTGCGCAGTCCCTCATCCGCTCTCTCGAAGAGGTGGGGTGCGACACCGTCTTCGGCATCCCGGGCGGCGCCATCCTCCCCGCGTACGACCCGATGATGGACAGCCGGAAGGTCCGTCACATCCTGGTCCGCCACGAGCAGGGCGCCGGTCACGCCGCCACCGGCTACGCGCAGGCCACCGGCAAGGTCGGCGTCTGCATGGCCACCTCGGGGCCCGGCGCCACCAACCTCGTCACCCCGATCGCCGACGCGCACATGGACTCCGTGCCGCTCGTCGCGATCACCGGTCAGGTCTCCTCCAAGGCGATCGGCACCGACGCCTTCCAGGAGGCGGACATCGTCGGCATCACCATGCCGATCACCAAGCACAACTTCCTGGTCACCAGGGCCGAGGACATCCCGCGGACGATCGCCGAGGCGTTCCACATCGCCTCCACCGGCCGTCCCGGCCCGGTCCTGGTCGACATCGCCAAGGACGCGCTCCAGGCGAAGACCACCTTCAGCTGGCCGCCGACCCAGGACCTGCCGGGCTACCGGCCGGTCACCAAGCCGCACGCCAAGCAGATCCGCGAGGCGGCCAAGCTCATCTGCCAGGCCAAGCGCCCGGTCCTGTACGTCGGCGGCGGCATCATGAAGTCCGGCGCGACCGCCGAGCTGAAGGTCCTCGCCGAGCTGACCGGCGTCCCGGTCACCACCACCCTGATGGCGCTCGGCTCCTTCCCCGACAGCCACCCGCTGCACGTGGGCATGCCCGGCATGCACGGCGCCGTCACCGCGGTCACCGCCCTGCAGAAGGCCGACCTGCTGATCGCCCTCGGCACCCGCTTCGACGACCGCGTCACCGGCAAGCTGGACAGCTTCGCCCCCTTCGCGAAGATCATCCACGCGGACATCGACCCCGCCGAGATCGGCAAGAACCGCGCCGTCGACGTCCCGATCGTCGGAGACGCCCGCGAGGTCATCGCCGACCTGGTCCAGGCCGTCCAGGCCGAGCACACCGAGGGCCACGCCGGTGACTACACCGCCTGGTGGAAGGACCTCAACCGCTGGCGCGAGACCTACCCGCTGGGCTACGACCTGCCCGAGGACGGCATGCTGTCGCCGCAGCAGGTCATCGAGCGGATCGGTGCGCTCGCGCCGAAGAGCACGATCTTCGCTGCGGGCGTCGGCCAGCACCAGATGTGGGCCTCGCACTTCGTGAACTACGAGGAGCCCCGCACCTGGCTGAACTCCGGCGGCGCCGGAACCATGGGCTACGCGGTCCCGGCCGCGATGGGCGCCAAGGTCGGCATGCCGGAGCGCACGGTCTGGGCGATCGACGGCGACGGCTGCTTCCAGATGACCAATCAGGAACTGGTCACCTGCGCGCTGAACAACATCCCGATCAAGGTCGCGATCATCAACAACGGCGCGCTGGGCATGGTCCGCCAGTGGCAGACCCTGTTCTACAACCAGCGGTACTCCAACACCGTCCTGCACGCCGACGAAACCGGTCAGGGCACGGCGGTCGGCTCGCAGCTCGGCGAGTCCAGCGCCCCCCGCAAGGGCACCCGCGTCCCCGACTTCGTCAAGCTGTCCGAGGCCATGGGCTGCGTGGCGCTGCGCTGCGAGGACCCGGCCGACCTGGACCGGGTCATCGCAGAGGCCAACGCGATCAACGACCGTCCGGTGGTCATCGACTTCATCGTCCACGAGGACGCCATGGTGTGGCCGATGGTCGCCGCGGGCACCTCGAACGACGAGGTCCTGGCCGCGCGGGGCGTCCGTCCCGACTTCGGCGACAACGAAGACGACTGAGCGAAGAGCGAAAGAGAGAACGACCGACATGTCCAAGCACACGCTCTCCGTCCTGGTCGAGAACACGCCCGGCATCCTCGCCCGGATCGCCGCGCTGTTCTCCCGCCGCGGGTTCAACATCGACTCGCTGGCGGTCGGTGTCACGGAGCACCCCGACATCTCCCGCATCACCATCGTCGTCAACGTCGAGGACCTCCCGCTCGAACAGGTGACCAAGCAGCTCAACAAGCTGGTCAACGTGCTCAAGATCGTCGAGCTGGAGCAGCACAACGCCATCGAGCGCGAGCTCGTCCTGGTGAAGGTCCGCGCCGACAACGAGACCCGCTCGCAGATCGTCGAGATCGTCCAGCTGTTCCGCGCCAAGACGGTCGACGTGTCCCCGGAGGCCGTCACCATCGAGGCGACCGGCGGCACCGACAAGCTCGGCGCGATGCTGAAGATGCTGGAGCCCTTCGGCATCAAGGAACTCGTGCAGTCCGGCACGATCGCCATAGGGCGTGGCGGCCGGTCCATCACGGACCGCAGCCTGCGCGCGCTCGACCGCAGCGCCTGATCCACCGCTGAGCGAGCAGGCAGCCCCGCCACCTGCTCGCATAGCGAGACTTGAAACCTCTGATTCCGTTCCCCGCCGTACGGTGGGTGCAACACCAGCGCACCAAGGAGATATCCCAGTGGCCGAGCTGTTCTACGAGAACGACGCCGACCTGTCCATCATCCAGGGCCGCAAGGTCGCGGTCATTGGCTACGGCAGCCAGGGCCACGCCCACGCGCTGTCCCTGCGCGACTCCGGTGTCGACGTCCGCGTCGGCCTCCAGGAGGGCTCCAAGTCCAAGGCCAAGGCCGAGGAGCAGGGCCTGACGGTCGTCTCCGTTGCCGAGGCCTCGGCCTGGGCCGACGTCATCATGATCCTGACCCCGGACCCGATCCAGGCCGAGGTCTACGAGGCGTCCATCAAGGACAACCTCAAGGCCGGCGACGCGCTCTTCTTCGGTCACGGCTTCAACATCCGCTACGGCTTCATCCAGCCGCCCGCGGACGTGGACGTCGCCCTGGTCGCCCCCAAGGGCCCGGGCCACCTGGTGCGCCGCCAGTACGAAGAGGGCCGCGGCGTTCCGTGCATCGCGGCGGTCGAGCAGGACGCGACCGGCAAGGCCTTCGAGCTGGCCCTGTCCTACGCGGCCGGCATCGGCGGCACCCGCGCCGGCGTCATCAAGACCACCTTCACCGAGGAGACCGAGACCGACCTGTTCGGTGAGCAGGCCGTCCTCTGCGGTGGCGCCTCCGCCCTGGTCAAGGCCGGTTTCGAAACCCTGACCGAGGCCGGCTACCAGCCGGAGATCGCGTACTTCGAGTGCCTCCACGAGCTGAAGCTCATCGTGGACCTCATGTACGAGGGCGGCCTGGAGAAGATGCGCTGGTCGGTCTCCGAGACCGCCGAGTGGGGCGACTACATCACCGGCCCGCGCGTCATCACCGACGCCACCAAGGCCGAGATGAAGAAGGTCCTCGCCGAGATCCAGGACGGCACCTTCGCCAACAACTGGATGGCCGAGTACAAGGCCGGTCTGCCGAAGTACAACGAGTACAAGAAGGCCGACGAGGAGCACCTGCTCGAGACCACCGGCAAGAAGCTGCGCAAGCTGATGAGCTGGGTCGACAACGACGAGAGCTGAGCCCCGCGCGGCGGGTGCCGGGACGCGCCGTCCCGGCACCCGCCGCGTACCCGGCTCCGCCGGATCCAGGTCTTCCCGGTGCACTGCCTTGTCCACCCCGGCCAACCACGGACGGGTGATCCTTCCGGACAGGCGGAATAGCGGTCCCGCAACGCCATTACACTGCACAGACAACGCGTCAGGCCCACAGTGTCGTGCGTCTTCCACGCGGCTACCCCCTCCACGCCTGCGGCCGTCGGGACGGCCGTCCGCAATGGACTTGTGAGGACCCACGTGAGCTCGAAACCTGTCGTACTCATCGCCGAAGAGCTGTCGCCCGCCACGGTCGAGGCCCTGGGCCCCGATTTCGAGATCCGGCACTGCAACGGCGCCGACCGCGCGGAGCTGCTGCCCGCGATCGCCGACGCCGACGCGATCCTGGTGCGCTCCGCGACCAAGGTGGACGCCGAGGCCATCGCCGCCGCGAAGAAGCTGAGGGTCGTCGCCCGCGCGGGCGTCGGTCTGGACAACGTCGACGTCTCGTCCGCCACCAAGGCCGGCGTGATGGTCGTCAACGCTCCGACCTCCAACATCGTCACCGCCGCCGAGCTGGCCTGCGGCCTGCTCGTCGCCACGGCGCGCAACATCCCGCAGGCCAACACCGCCCTGAAGAACGGCGAGTGGAAGCGGAACAAGTACACCGGCGTCGAGCTGAGCGAGAAGACCCTCGGTGTCGTCGGCCTCGGCCGCATCGGCGTCCTGGTCGCTCAGCGCATGTCGGCCTTCGGCATGAAGATCGTCGCCTACGACCCCTACGTACAGCCCGCGCGCGCCGCCCAGATGGGCGTCAAGATGCTGACGCTGGACGAGCTGTTGGAGGTCGCCGACTTCATCACCGTGCACCTGCCCAAGACCCCGGAGACCCTCGGTCTCATCGGTGACGAGGCCCTGCACAAGGTGAAGCCGTCCGTGCGCATCGTCAACGCCGCCCGCGGCGGGATCGTGGACGAGGCCGCGCTGTACTCGGCCATCAAGGAGGGCCGCGTCGCGGGCGCCGGCCTCGACGTGTACGCGAAGGAACCCTGCACGGATTCCCCGTTGTTCGAGCTGGACCAGGTCGTCTGCACCCCGCACCTCGGCGCGTCCACGGACGAGGCCCAGGAGAAGGCCGGCGTCTCGGTCGCCAAGTCGGTGCGCCTCGCGCTCGCCGGTGAACTCGTCCCCGACGCGGTCAACGTGCAGGGCGGCGTCATCGCCGAGGACGTGCGTCCGGGCCTGCCGCTCGCCGAGAAGCTCGGCCGCATCTTCACCGCCCTCGCGGGCGAGGTCGCGGTCCGCCTCGACGTCGAGGTCTGCGGCGAGATCACCCAGCACGACGTGAAGGTGCTCGAACTCTCCGCGCTCAAGGGCGTGTTCGAGGACGTCGTCGACGAGACGGTCTCCTACGTGAACGCGCCGCTGTTCGCGCAGGAGCGCGGCGTCGAAGTGCGCCTGACCACCTCGTCGGAGTCCCCGGACCACCGCAACGTGGTCACCGTCCGCGGCACCCTGTCGGACGGTCAGGAGATCTCGGTCTCCGGCACCCTCGCCGGTCCCAAGCACCTCCAGAAGATCGTCGGCATCGGCGCGTACGACGTGGACCTGTCGCTCGCCGACCACATGGTCGTCCTGCGCTACACCGACCGCCCCGGCGTCGTCGGTGCGGTCGGCCGCCTGCTGGGCGAGGCCGGTCTGAACATCGCGGGCATGCAGGTCGCCCGTGCCGAGGAGGGCGGCGAGGCGCTCGGCGTGCTCACCGTGGACGCCGAGGTGCCGGTCGAGGTCCTCGCGGCCATCTCCGAGGAGATCGGCGCGGTCTCCGCCCGCTCCGTCAACCTGGGCTGACCGACGCCCGACACGAAGGTGTGAAAGAAGGGCCCGGGGCAGACCCCGGGCCCTTCGGCGTACGGGCGTCGGCGCCCGCGGTTCAGCCGCTCAGCCGGGACGCCTTGAGGGCCATGTGGAGCAGCAGCCGGTCCTCGCCCGCGTCCAGGTCCAGGCCCGTCAGCTTCTCCACCCGGGCCAGCCGGTAGTACAGGGTCTGGCGGTGGATGCCGAGGGCCGCCGCCGCGCGGCCCGCCTGGCCGGCGCAGTCGAGGTACACCTCCGCCGTGCGGGCCAGCTCGGCGTGGGCCGGCTCCAGCAGGGCGCGGGCCGCCGGGTCGTCCCGGGCCAGCCCGGGGGCCGCCGCCAGCGCCGCCAGCATCCGGTAGGGGCCGATCTGCGACCACTCGGCGACGGGCCCCAGCAGGGGCTGCGCGGCTGCCGCCCGGGCCGCCGCCACCGCCTGCTCCCAGGCGCCGGGCAGCCCGGCCAGCCCGGCCCCGGGGACCCCGATCCCGGCGGTCGCGGACCCGCCCGCCGCGGCCGCGGCGTCCCCCGCGAGCAGCCGGGCCGCCGTGGTGTGCGCCGGGGTCAGCAGGTCCGCCGTCCGCAGCCGCACCAGGACCGCCAGCGCGAAGCCCGCGGGCCCCTCGGCGCCGTCGTCCCCCGGGGCCCGGGGGACCAGGCACACGGCCGCGGCCCCCGGCACCGAGGGCGGGGCCTGCCCGTTCCGCCCGCTCCAGGGGGTCACGCACACCACCGCGTGCGGGCCCTCCGCGTCCGGACCCAGGGCCACCCGGAGCGCGGCCACCGCCATGTCCCGCTGCCAGCCCCGCCCCGCGGTGAGCACCGCGCGGAACTCCCGGGACAGGTCGGCGCCCGCCTTCGCCTCCTGGGCCATCAGGACGCCGATCCGCTCGGCCACCTCCAGGGCCGCGGCCAGCTGGTCCGGCCCGGGCCCCGGATCGGCGTCCAGGAGCCACACGTACCCCTGGGCGATCCCGCGGTAGCGCACCGGCAGGCAGATCCTCCCGCGCAGGACCCCCGCCTCCGGCGCCGCGGGAATCCGTACCGGTCCGGTCGCCCGGGTGATGCCGAACCCCTCGAACCACGCCCGTACCGCCGCGGTCGACTGGCGCGTCAGGATCGAGCGGGTCCGTACCGGGTCCATCGCGAGGTCGTCCTCGCTGTCGTGCGCACCGAAGGCGATCAGGCGGAAGTCCCGGTTCTCCAGCGTCGCCGGGGCGCCGAGCAGCGCCGAGATCTCGTCCACCAGGTCCTGGTAATCGCCTTTCACGCGGCCATTCTCCCACCCGCCCGGCCGCCCTTCAGACATCTGTATGAGATCGCGGCCACGGATGCGTGACAGCTGTCGATGGCAGAGGATCGAGGCGGTCCCTAGGTTTCACGGTGGTCTTGCTTGCCATTCTTTTCACGTCTGCCACCCGTTGGAGGTGCCCGTGCTGGGTCCCGCGATCCTTGCCGCTTCGCGCAGCGACAAGATGCGCCGCATCGTTTCCGCCGCTCCGGTGACCAAGCCCGTGGTGAACCGGTTCATCCCCGGCGAGACGGTCGACCAGGTCATCCCGATCGTCGTGGAGCTCACGCAGAAGGGCCTGGAGGTCACCCTCGACGTCGTCGGTGAGGACATCACCACCGTCGAGCAGTCGCACGCCGCCCGCGACGCCTACCTCCGGCTCATCGAGCGCCTCGCCGAGCTGGGCCTCGGCGAGCGCGCCGAGATGTCGGTCAAGCTCTCCATGTTCGGCCAGGCGCTGGAAGGGGGCCACGAGCTGGCCCTCGCCAACGTCCGCCCGGTCGTCGAGGCCGCCGCCGCCATCGGCACCACCGTCACGCTCGACGCCGAGGACCACACCACCCTCGACTCGATGTTCGCCATCCACGAGGAGCTGCGCCGGGACTTCCCGCAGACCGGCTGCGTGATCCAGGCGTACCTCTTCCGCACCGAGGCCGACGCCCGCCGCCTGGCCGCCGCCGGCAGCCGCGTCCGGATCGTGAAGGGCGCCTACAAGGAGCCCGCCGAGGTCGCCTACCAGAACAAGGCCGAGACGGACAAGGCGTACGTCCGCATCCTGAAGACGCTGATGGAGGGCGAGGGCTACCCGATGATCGGGTCCCACGACCCGCGCCTGATCGCCATCGCCCAGGAGCTGGCCCGCCAGGCCGGGCGCAAGCCCGACGAGTACGAGTTCCAGATGCTGTACGGCATCCGCAGCGACGAGCACCTGCGCCTCGCCGCGGAGGGCCACCGGATGCGCGTCTACACGGCGTACGGCACGGACTGGTACGGCTACTTCATGCGCCGCCTCGCGGAGAAGCCCGCCAACCTCCTCTTCTTCGTCCGCTCGATGATCACCAAGAACTAGTCAGACCTAGCTCAAGGAGTTACCAGCCCCATGGATGCTGTGACCCAGGTCCCCGCGCCGGTCAACGAGCCGGTCCACTCGTACGCCCCCGGCACCCCGGAGCGCGCGCGCCTCGAATTCCAGCTCAAGCAGCTGGCCGAGAACCCGATCGACCTGCCGATGACCATCAACGGCGAGAAGCGGATGGGCGGCGGCGACCGCTTCGACGTCGTGCAGCCGCACGACCACGCCTCCGTCATCGGTACCTACGCCAACGCCACGCAGGCCGACGCGCAGGAGGCCATCGACGCCGCCCTCGCCGCCGCCCCGGCCTGGCGCGCGATGGACTTCGACGACCGCGCGGCGATCATCCTGCGCGCCGCCGAGCTGCTGTCCGGCCCCTGGCGCGAGAAGCTGGCCGCCTCGACCATGCTCGGCCAGTCGAAGACCGCCCAGCAGGCCGAGATCGACACCCCTTGCGAGCTCGTCGACTTCTGGCGCTTCAACGTCCACTTCGCCCGCCAGATCCTGGCCGAGCAGCCGGTCGCGAACTCCGCCGGCGTGTGGAACCGCAGCGACCACCGCCCGCTCGAAGGCTTCGTCTACGCGATCACGCCGTTCAACTTCACGGCCATCGCGGGCAACCTGCCGACCGCTCCCGCCCTGATGGGCAACGTGGTCCTGTGGAAGCCGTCCCCGACCCAGACCCACTCCGCGGTCCTCCTCATGGAGCTGCTGGAGGCCGCCGGTCTGCCCAAGGGCGTCATCAACCTGGTCACCGGCGACGGCATCGCCGTCTCCGAGGTGGCGCTGAACCACCCCGAGCTGGCCGGCATCCACTTCACCGGCTCGACCAAGACCTTCCAGCACCTGTGGAAGTCCGTCGGCAACAACATCGAGAACTTCAAGTCCTACCCGCGCCTGGTCGGCGAGACCGGCGGCAAGGACTTCGTCGTCGCGCACCCGTCCGCGGACCGCGCGATCCTGAAGACCGCCCTGACCCGCGGCTCCTTCGAGTACCAGGGCCAGAAGTGCTCGGCCTCCTCCCGCGCCTACGTCCCGGCCTCGATCTGGAACGACGGCTTCAAGGAGGAGTTCGCGGCGGAGGTCGACGGCATCACCATGGGTGACGTCCGCGACCTGTCGAACTTCATCGGCGCGGTCATCGACGAGCGCTCCTTCGCGAAGAACAAGGCCGCGATCGACCGGGCGAAGGCCGACCCGACCTGCGAGATCATCGCGGGCGGCACGTACGACGACACGACGGGCTACTTCGTCCGCCCGACCGTCATCGCCTGCACCGACCCGGCGAACGAGGTCTTCACGACCGAGTACTTCGGCCCGATCCTGGCCGTCCACGTCTACGAGGACGACGCCTTCGACGCGATGCTGGAGCAGATGGAGTCGGTGTCGGCGTACGCGCTGACCGGCGCCGTCATCGCCCAGGACCGCTACGCGGCGGCCGACGCGATGGACAAGCTTCGCTTCGCCGCGGGCAACTTCTACATCAACGACAAGTCGACCGGCGCCGTCGTCGGCCAGCAGCCCTTCGGCGGCGGCCGCGCGTCCGGTACGAACGACAAGGCGGGCGCGGCCTCCAACCTGCTGCGCTGGACCTCGACCCGCTCCATCAAGGAGACCCTGGTCCCGCCGACCGAGTACGGCTACCCGCACATGGGCTGACGCCCCCGGGCCGCACCGGCCCCGCAGAACCCCGCCCCCGCTCCGGTACCCCCAAGTCCGGAGCGGGGGCGGTCCCATTCAGACCTCGACCAGGACCTGGTCCAGGGACTTGCGGGTCAGGTCCGGGACCTTGCAGTCGGCGGCGGGGTAGCCGACCGGGATGACCGCGAAGGCCTTTTCGTTCTCCGGGCGGTTCAGGACCTGGCCCAGGAAGCGCATCGGGCTCGGCGTGTGGATCAGGGCCGCCAGGCCGCAGAGGTGGAGGGCGGACAGGAGCATGCCGACCGCGATGCCCACCGACTCGTCGACGTAGTAGTGCTTGTGCTTCGTGCCGTCCTCGCCGAGCCAGTAGCGCTGCTGGAAGACCACGATCAGGGCCGGGGCGTCGGTCAGGTGGGTCTTGACGGCGTCCGTGCCGATGGGGCGCAGGGCGGCGAGCCACTCGTCGCCGAGCCGGCCGTCGTACGACAGTTCCTCCTCCTGCTCGGCGGCCGCGCGGATCTGTTCCCGGACGGCCGGGTCCTTGACCAGGACGAAGGTCCACGGCTGCTGGTGCGCCCCGGAGGGCGCCGTCGCCGCGCACGCGATGGCGTCCCGGACCACCTGCTCGGGCACCGGGTCGGGGGAGAAGTGGCGTACGGTCCTGCGCTCGTCCATCCGCCCGCGCAACTCGGCGGCGCGCGCGAGGGATTCCCCGGCCGGCATCCGCTCGGGGCGGTAGGGGGCGGGACGGTACGGCTGGCCGTGGATCGGGGTCCACTGCTGGGTATCGGGAGACATGGGGGGAGTGTGCCGAGCCAATGGTCCAGACCGCCAGGGCCGTGTCGGCCGAATCCGGCCGGTGGGTGACATTGCGTGTCTGCATAGCGGATACGGGGCGGGATGCGGGGCCGGCCGCTTGGTACGGTCCCCGGATGGCTGACGAGGACGGGGCATCCGGACGGCACGTCTCGCTGCGGCACACCGCGCAGCTGGACGAGGGGGAACTGGGCGCGGTGCGGGGCCTGCTCGACGAGGCCTTCCGCGGGGATTTCGACGACCTCGACTTCGAGCACGCCCTCGGCGGGATGCACGCCCTGGTCCGCGAGGAGGGGCGGCTCGTCGCGCACGGGAGCGTCGTCATGCGCCGGGCGCTGTACCGCGGCCGGTCCCTGCGCACGGGGTACGTCGAGGCCGTGGCCGTCCGGCCGGAGCGCCGCCGCCGGGGGCTGGGCGCGGCGGTCGTGGCGGCGCTGGAGGGGGTGATCGCGCGGGCCTACGTCCTCGGGGCGCTCTCGGCGTCCGAGGAGGGGGCCGCGCTGTACGCGGGCCGGGGCTGGCGGGTGTGGGGCGGGGAGCTCGGCGTCCTCGGCCCCGGCGGGCCCGAACGGCTCGCCGGGGAGGAGGGGTCGACGTACGTGTGGACCACGCCCGGCGGGATCCTGCTGGACCACACCGGGCGGCTCGACTTCGACTGGCGGGACGGGGACGTGCTCTGAGCCGCCCGTTGGATGAGGCCGGCTCAGCCGCTGACGCTCGGGGCGCCCGTCTCTATGTGGCCCGTGTAGCGGCGCGACCAGGTGCCGTCGGAGTCCGCCAGGACGGTGAAGTCGTACCAGCCGTCGGCGTAGGCCACCACGTTGAAGTAGTCCTCGCGGGAGGAGTTCGCGGCCACCGTGTAGGTCCAGGGACCGTCCGTGCGGTAGGCGTTGGAGCGGATGGTGAAGGTGACCGGCGACGCGGAGGCGTTGGTCAGCTTGAAGTAGAGGGCGGTCTTGCCGGTGCCCGGCTCGGTCGCGTAGCGGGCGGCGACCTCGATCGACCTGCCCGCCTTCGTGGTGTCACCGGTGAAGCGGCGCAGGAAGCGGTTGGGGCCGACCATCGAGAGGTCGTACTTGCCGGAGCCGCTGCCGAGGCCGATGTTGAAGTAGTCGCTCGCTGAGCCGCCCGGGTCGACGGTGTACTCCCAGGACGCGGTGTCGCGGTACTGGTGCGGGCGGATCTGGAAGTGCGCCGCGCTCTTCGCCTGGGCGCCCTGGTTGGTCATCGAGAACCAGGCGAGGATCTTGCCCGCGGCGCCGAACTCGAAGCGGTCCAGGTTGCCGTTCACCTGGTACGGCAGGGCGCGCGCCGGGCGGGTCCCGGCTTCCTGCACCGGCAGGGCGTTGTCCTGGGGGACCGGGTTGGAGAGCGGGCCGCAGGTCGACTGCCCGATCACCTTCGCGGTGGACGGGAGGCCGCCGGGGACTCCGTACACGGGGTGGGCGAAGTCGAAGACGCCGGTGAGGTCGCCGGTCACCTTGCGGCGCCAGGCGCTGATGTTCGGACAGGTGGCGGGGGTGCCGAGGGCCGCGGTCCAGGTCTCCATGAACCGGAGGACCGAGGTGTGGTCGAAGACTTCGGAGCTGACCCAGCCGCCGCGCGTCCAGGGGGACATGACGATCATCGGGACGCGGAAGCCGAGGCCGATCGGGGTGCCGTCGATGTACTCGCCGGGCGTGCCGGGCGGGGCGACCGGCGGGGGGACGTGGTCGAAGAAGCCGTCGTTCTCGTCGTAGTTGAGGAAGAGGACGGTGGAGTCGAACACCTCGGGGTCGGCCGCGAGGGCCCGGTAGACCAGGTCCACGAAGTGCGCGCCGTCGCCGGGCGGGGCGTAGGGGTGCTCGGAGAAGGCCTCGCTGGCCACGACCCAGGAGACCTGGGGGAGGGTGCCCGCGACCACGTCCGCGCGGATGGTGGCCGCGATGTCGTCGGGGGTGGAGCCGGTGACCTTGGGCACCGATCCCATGCCCCGGTCCCACAGCGGGTTGCCGGGGGCGGCGTCGGTGAACTTCTTGAAGTAGGCCAGGCCGTTGTCGCCGTAGTTGTCCTGGGCGTTCTGGTAGACCTTCCAGCTCAGGCCGGCCCGCTGGAGGGCCTCCGCGTAGGTCTCCCAGGTCAGTCCGGACTCGTCGCCGCCGTCCTTGCTGCCCGCCTCGACCTTGCCGCTCCACAGGAAGGTGCGGTTGGGGCCGGTGGCGCTGAGGGTGGAGCAGAAGTAGGCGTCGCAGACGGTGTACTGGTCCGCGAGGGCGTAGTGGAAGGGGATGTCGCCGCGGTCGAGGTAGCCGAGGGTGCGGGTGTTGCCGACGCCGGTGACGAAGTTGTCCATCCGGCCCTTGTTCCAGGCCGCGTGCTGCGAGGACCAGCTGTGCGGCAGGTCGCCGTTGCACTGCGCGAGCGTCTCGCCGTCGACCCCGCCGACGGCCGGGGTGGAGCTGAGCTTCCAGGGGTAGTGGCGGCCGCCCCAGTTGGGCTGGTTGAACATGCCCCAGCCGCCCGGGATGTTGCCCGCGGCGCGGTCACCGAAGCCCCGGACCCCCTTCAGCCTGCCGAAGTAGTGGTCGAAGCTGCGGTTCTCCTGCATGAGGATCACCACGTGCTTCACATCGGTGATCGTGCCGGTGGCGGCGGCCGCGGCCGCCGTCGCCGTGAGCGGGGGCAGGGCGGCCCCCGCCACCAGCCCCGCGCCGATACCCACGAATCCTCTGCGGCTGATCGGAGTCACTGGCCACCACTCCCCACTCGGGTGCCCTGTCGGCACGTCAGGCGCAAGAGTGGCGGCGCGTGCGCCAAAGGTCTACAGCCGTGCGGTAAGGGTTCGGTGAACTTCGCGCGGCAGGGATTCAGTCGGCGACCCGGACCAGCATCTTGCCCAGGTTGTCGCCTCGGAGCATGCCCAGGAAGGCCTCCACGGTGTGCTCGAATCCCTGGACAACCGTGGTGTCGGCACCGATCCGGCCACTGCGCAGGTGCGGGACGAGGAAGTCCTCCAGCTCGTCCTGCAAATTGGTGTGGTTTCGAACCAATACCCCTTCCAGGCGCAGCGATTTGTGCACGACCTCGAAGAGGTTGCGCGGCGCGGCGGGCGAGCGGTCCCCGTTGTACATCGAGATCGCGCCCACCCAGGCGATCCGGCCGTGCTCCCGCAGCGCCTCGATCGCCCCCTCCAGGTGGTCGCCGCCGACGTTGTCCACGTACACGTCGATGCCGTCCGGGGCGGCCGCGGCCAGCTGCTCGCCGACCGGTCCGTCGTGGTGGTCGAAGGCCGCGTCGAAGCCCAGGGTCCCGGTCAGGTGGGCCACCTTGGCCGCCGAGCCCGCGCTGCCGATGACGCGGCGCGCGCCGAGCAGCCGGGCGATGTGGCCGGTGGCGGTGCCGACCCCGCCCGCGGCGGCCGAGACGAAGAGGTCCTCGCCCGCGCGCAGCCGCGCCGTGCGGGTCATGGCCGCGTAGGCGGTCAGGCCGGTGCCGCCCAGGATGCTCAGGTAGGCCTCCAGCGGGACGCCCTCGTGGCCCGGCAGGACGCGGGTCCCGGCGACCCCCCGGGTGACGAGCGCGTGCGTGCGCCAGCCCTCCCGGTGGAAGACCAGGTCGCCCTCGCGCAGCCCCGGGTCGCGGGAGGCGACGACCCGGCCCACCGAGCGGCCTTCGAGCGGGGTGCCCAGGACGAAGCCGTCCTCGCCGCCGTCCATCAGCCCGCGGTGGTAGGGGTCCACGGAGAGCAGCAGGTTCTCGACCAGGGCGGTGCCCGGGGCGGGGGAGGGGACGGGGAAGGAGGCGATGGTGAAGTCGGCGGCGGTCGGGACGCCGGTGGGGCGGGCGATCTGGTGGACGGCGTACGCGGTCGGGGAGGTCATGATCAGGAGGCTAGGAAGGAATCCCCGGGCCGGGCAGGGGGTTGCGTTCATGGACGCGAGCCATCCATGAACGGGGCTCATGGAACGAGGGGGAGACCTGTGGAGCTCTTGCCGCGGGAACTGCGGGTGCTCGTCGCGGTCGCCGGGACGGGCGGCTTCTCGGCCGCCGCCGAGACCCTGGGGCTGACCCAGTCCGCCGTCTCCCACTCGGTGCGCGGCAGCGAGGCCAAACTCGGCGTCGTCCTCTTCGAGCGCGGCCGTACGGGCGCCCGGCCCACCCCCGCCGGGGAACGCGCCGTCGCCCACGCCCGCCGGATCCTGCGCCTGTACGAGGTGATGGGCGCCGAGGTGCGCGGCGCCACGGGGGACCCGGGCCGGGACACCGTCGCCGGACCGCTGCGCGTCGCCGCCTTCCGCAGCGCCGCCCTCCACCTGCTGCCGCCCGCCCTGGAGCGGCTGACGGCGCTGCACCCCGGTATCCGGCCCGAGGTACGGGTGGTGCGCGAACTGGGCGCCGGCAGCGCGGGCGAGGTGGCCGCGGGCCGCGCGGACCTGGGCATCGCGACCCTGGGCGGGCCCGGCGACGTACCGCCCGGGCCGGCCGGGCCGCACGGCCTGCTGACCGGGGTGCTCCTGGAGGAGGCGTACGCCCTGGTGCATCCGGCCGGGCACCCGAACCCGCGCGAACTGCCGCTGCTGGACTGGGACGAGAACTGCGGCTCCCACACCCGCGACTGGTGGCGCGCCCAGGACTGGATCCCCGGCGCCACGGTCAAGGCCGAGGACGACGCGATGGTGCTCACCATGGTCGGCCGCGGGCTGGGGATGGCGATCCTGCCCGAGCTGTCGCTCCGGGAGGCCACGGACGCGGTGGAGATCACCGCTCTCGGCCCGCGGCGGCCGGTGCGGCGCGTGGGGTACGTCACCACGCCGGAAGCGGCGTCCACCCTCGCCGTCAGGGCCCTGATCAGGGAACTCCGGGCGCAGAAGGGCTGAAGCGGACGGGCGGGGGAGAGCCCGGGCCGGTCCCGTTGTGCTCCACGGCGGGCCCCGCCGTCTCAGATAGTAGGAAGTCCGAGTAATCGCCGAGACATACAGGGCGGGCTGGCCTAGCTTGGTAGGAGCCGAACGTCTCGCTGATCCAGCGAATGCGGTCGAGAGCGTGCGCCCCCAGACAGGCAACCCCTGTGGCGCACCGTTCCCCGCCCCTTCCGGCGCCTTGGAGACCCCCTCTCTTCTCAAGGAGTCGATCACCATGTCCCAGACCTCTGCCGTCCGCCGCGTCCGCCACGCCTCCCGCCCCGCCGACGCCGACCGCAAGAACGCCGCCGCCGCGCTCCAGCGCGCCCTCGACCGCCGTGACAACGGCGGCTCGACCGGTCACTGACCCGGGGCCCGACCGCTGCTCACGACACGTCCCGTCCGCATGCTGGACGGGACATGTCGAGGGCTGGGACAGGGAGTACGGTTCCGACATGGCGACCAGCATCAATCTCGCAGTGATCCCCGGTGATGGCATCGGCCAGGAAGTCGTGGCTCAGGGCCTCAAGGTCCTTACCGCGGTCCTGCCCCAGGATGTGAAGCTGGAGACCAAGGAATACGACCTCGGCGCCCAGCGCTGGCACCGCACCGGGGAGACCCTCCCGGACGCGGACCTCGCGGCCCTCAAGCAGCACGACGCGATCCTCCTCGGCGCCATCGGCGACCCGTCGGTCCCGTCGGGCGTCCTGGAACGCGGGCTGCTGCTGAAGCTCCGCTTCGCCTTCGACCACTTCATCAACCTGCGGCCGTCGAAGCTGTTCCCCAACACCGCGACCCCGCTGGCGGGCCGTCCGGACATCGACTTCGTCGTCGTCCGCGAGGGCACCGAGGGCCCCTACACGGGCAACGGCGGTTCGCTGCGCACCGGCACGCCCGCCGAGGTGGCCACTGAGGTCAGCGTCAACACGGCGTACGGCGTGGAGCGCGTGGTGCGCGACGCCTACGAGCGCGCCAACGCCCGCCCCCGCAAGAAGCTGACGCTGGTCCACAAGAACAACGTCCTCGTCTTCGCCGGCCACCTGTGGAAGAACATCTTCGACACGGTCGGCAAGGAGTACCCCGAGGTCACCACCGACTACCTGCACGTCGACGCCGCGACGATCTTCTTCGTCACCCAGCCCGAGCGCTTCGACGTCATCGTCACGGACAACCTCTTCGGTGACATCCTCACCGACCTGGCCGCCGCCGTCACCGGCGGGATCGGCCTGGCCGCCTCCGGGAACATCAACCCGACCGGCGCCTTCCCGTCCATGTTCGAGCCGGTCCACGGCTCGGCCCCGGACATCGCGGGCACCGGCAAGGCCGACCCGACCGCGACGATCCTCTCCGTCGCCCTCCTGCTGCGCCACCTGGGCTACGAGACCCAGGCCGCCCGCATCGAGGACGCGGTCTCGGCCGACCTGGCCGAGCGCGACGGCACGTTCCGCAGCACGGATGCGATCGGCGACGCTCTCGCCGCACGAGTAGCCGGCTGACCCGGCAGCTCCACTTCCAGGAAGCCGCCGGGTGGCACACCGCACCCGGCGGCTTTTCCTGTGCGGCCCCGGGTGCCACCATCTCCCCTGGGCCGCAAACACCCCGTTTCACCGAAGCCTGCCCGCGCGCGATAATCGAACGCGAGGCCGCGGAATACGGGGAAGCTCGGACGTCCTAGTACGCCGTGAGCGCGGTCCGCCCTACGAACCGGTGAAGGACAAGCACTCATGACGACGCCCACGATCGAGCTGAAGCCCTCCTCGACCCCCCTGTCCGACGCGGAGCGCGAGGCGATCCTGGCCAGCCCCGGCTTCGGCCGCCACTTCACCGATCACATGGTGACGATCAAGTGGACCGAGGGCCGCGGCTGGCACGACGCCGAGCTGGTCCCCTACGCCCCGCTGTCGATGGACCCGGCCAACATGACGCTGCACTACGCGCAGACGATCTTCGAGGGCCTCAAGGCCTACCGCCAGCCCGACGGCACCGTCTCCACCTTCCGCCCGCAGGCCAACGCCGAGCGCTTCCAGCGCTCCGCCCGCCGCATGGCGATGCCGGAACTGCCGACCGAGCTGTTCATCGAGGCGTGCGACGCGCTCATCAAGCAGGACCGCGCCTGGGTGCCGGACTCCGGCGAAGCCTCCCTGTACCTGCGCCCGTTCATGTTCGCGAGCGAGGTCGGCCTCGGCGTCCGCCCGGCGAACGAGTTCCTCTTCATCGTCATCGCCTCCCCGGCGGGCGCGTACTTCCCCGGCGGCGTCAAGCCGGTCTCCGTCTGGCTCTCCGAGGAGTACGTCCGCGCCGTCAAGGGCGGCACCGGCGACGCCAAGACCGGCGGCAACTACGCGGCCTCCCTCGTCGCCCAGGCCCAGGCGGCCGCGCACGGCTGCGACCAGGTGGTCTGGCTCGACGCGGTCGAGCACCGCTGGATCGAGGAAATGGGCGGCATGAACCTGTACTTCGTGTACGGGCAGGAGGACGGAACGCAGCGCATCGTCACCCCGGAGCTGACCGGTTCGCTCCTTCCGGGCATCACCCGCGACTCCCTCCTCACCATCGCCCGCGACCTCGGCTACACCGCCGAAGAGGGCCGCATCACCACCGAGGACTGGCAGCGCGACAACGCGAACGGCACCCTCACCGAGGTCTTCGCCTGCGGTACCGCCGCCGTCATCACCCCCGTCGGCTCGGTCAAGTCCGCGCGCGCCGACTGGACCCAGGGCAACGGCGAGCCCGGCGAGGTCACCATGAAGCTCCGCTCGGCGCTCCTGGACCTCCAGACCGGCCGCGCCGCCGACACCCACGGCTGGATGCACCCGCTCGGCTAGGGCGTGTTTTAAAAGTAGCGCCGGGGCGCCCGGAGGGCGCGCCTGCGGCGTCTGGTGCCGTGCATCGCAAGGCGGAGGGGCGCCCGTGTACTGGAGTACTTGGGCGCCCCGACAACGCGGCGAGGTGCGGTGCCAGGCGTCGCAGGCCAGGCGGGACTTTTAAAACACGCCCTAGCCCTTCCCGTACGCGACGACGGCCCGCGCCTCCCGAGGGGGAGGTCGCGGGCCGTCGTACGTACGGGGGTGCTCAGACGGTGGCCGGCTCCTCGGCGGAGGCGGAGGTGGAGGCGGACGCCGGGGCGGTGACCGGGGCGTGCGCGGGCCCCGTGCGCAGGGTCAGGGCCGTGTAGACGAGGCCTCCGGCGAGGCCGGAGAAGATGAAGGAGCAGTCGACGCCGCCGGTCAGCGCGAGCAGCGGGCCCTCGTAGAAGGGCGTGCTCACGGCGAGCAGCCCGACCCCCGCGCCGATCACCCAGGAGGCGGTCGCGGCCGGGTTCCATCCGGCGCGGTACCAGTAGATCCCGCCCACCGCGCGGCGGTTGAAGACCTGGAGCGCGTCGGCGTCGTAGTGCCCGCGGCAGCGGACGAAGCCGATGAGGGTGATCACGGCCCACGGGGTGCCGAGCGCGGTCAGGACGAGGACGAAGGAGGTCATCGCGGACTGCACGTTCCACTCGAAGGAGCCGACGAAGACGAAGACGGTGGCGACGGCGGCGGCGATCACGGTGGCCTTGGTGCGGGTCGCCCGGGGGACGATCGCGTCGAGGTCCAGGCCCATGGAGTACAGCATCAGCCCGGCGTTGCCCACCGAGCCGGCCGCGGCGGCGGCGAGCAGCGGGACCAGGTACCAGAAGGGCGACGCGGCGACGAGCGGCCCGGCGTAGTCATCGGCCCCGGCCTTGGCGGCGAGCGCGGTGTAGGTGCCGAACAGCTGCGGGATCAGCAGGCCGATCAGCAGGCCGAAACCGGTGGCCCAGAGGACCTTGGGGGAGCTGTGCCTGTGGGGCGAGATGTAGCGGGTGTAGTCGCCGAGGAGCGTGATGAAGGCGACGGGACCGCTGAGCCCGGCGGCGACGGCGGCCAGCAGCCAGGTCGGCCAGAAGCCGCCGAGGAGGTACGAGGTCTCCGCGGCGGAGGTGGTGAAGTCGGGGGCGTACGCGAAGAGGCCGATCGCGAGCAGGACCACCATGCCGATGGACAGGATCTTGCTCATGCGCAGCAGGAGCCGGTAGCCGAAGACGGCCCCGACGACGGTACACGCGGCGAGCACGCCGTACATCGCGGCCCGCGAGACGCCGGTGTCGGGCAGTCCGGTGAGCCGGGACAGGGCGCCCACCATCACGTCACCGCCGATCCACAGCGTCAGGGCGGTGTAGCCGAGCGAGAGCAGCAGGCCCACCACCGAGCCGACGAGCCGGCCCCGGACGCCGAACTGGGCGCCGCTGGAGGTGGACAGGTTGGTCGCCGTCCGCAGGGAGACCAGGGCCAGCGGCGCGGTGACGGCGATTCCGACGACGGTGCCGGTCACGATGGCGGTGAGCGACGGCCACAGACCCAGTCCGAAGGACGGGGGCAGCCAGCCGAAGACGATCACACCGAGGCAGAGATTGGATCCGAGGAGGATCGAGATCAGGTCACGGGGACCGCTCGTTCGCTCCTCCTCCGGGATGGTGTCGACTCCGCGCTGTTCGATGGGCATGGGGGAGCTCCCTTGGCAGGGCGGGGGGTGGCGATGCGGTTTGTTTGAGCGACATTCAATGTGACCTAAGCCCTGCTCCCAGGTCAATGCTTCAGTGCGGCGAAATGAAGAGTTAGAGTGATGCTCTAACTCATCGACGCAAAAGGTGGTGGATCGGCGTGCGGCTGACCCCTACGGAGCGCGACCGGCTGCTGCTCCGCAGCGCCGCGGAACTGGCCAGGGCCCGGCGGGCCCGCGGCCTCAGGCTCAACGTCCCGGAGGCCACCGCGCTCATCGCGGACACGGTCTGCGAGGCCGCGCGCGACGGCAAGCGACTGGCCGAGGCCATCGAGGAGGCCGCCTCCGTGCTGGGCCCCGACGACGTGCTGCCCGGCGTCAGCGACGTGGTCACCGAGGTGCACGTGGAGGCCGTCTTCGACGACGGCTCCCGCCTCGCGGTGGTCGCGTCCCCGATCCGCGGCGCCGTCGGCCTGGGCGATCACGCCCCGGGGGCGGTCGTCCCCGGACCCGGCGCCCCCCAGCCGGAGCCCGCCCTGCACCTGCACGTGCGCAACACCGCCACCGTGCCGGTCAGCGTCACCTCCCACTTCCACTTCTTCGAGGCGAATCCGCGCCTGGACTTCGACCGCGCCGCCGCCTACGGCATGCGGCTGTGCGTCCCGGCCGGCTCCTCGGTCCGCTTCGACCCCGGCGGCGAGGCCGAGGTCGCCCTGGTCCCGATCGGCGGCGCACGGATCGCCATCGGCTTCGCCGGACTGGTCGACGGCCCGCTCGACGCCCCGGGCGCCAAGGCCGAGGCCCTGCGCCGCGCGGCCGCCTGCGGCTACCTCGGCAGCGAGACCACCGACCCCACGGACGGAGAGCAGGCGTGAGCAAGCAGACCCGGCACAGCGACCACTGCGCCCCCGGCAGCCGCCACATCGACCCGCACGAGTACGCCTCCGTCTTCGGCCCCCGCGCCGGCGACCGCGTGCGCCTGGGCGACAGCGGCCTCACCGTGCGGGTCGAGCACGACTCCCAGAAGCCGGGCGACGAGTTCCTGGCCGGCTTCGGCAAGACCGCCCGCGACGGGCTGCACCTGAAGGCGGCCGCGGTCCGCGAGACCTGCGACGTCGTGATCAGCAACGTCCTGGCCATCGACGCCGTCCTCGGCATCCGCAAGGTCTCCATCGGCATCCGCGAAGGCCGCATCCACGCGATCGGCCGCGCCGGGAACCCGGACACCCTCGACGGCGTGGACGTCGTGGTCGGCACCGGCACCTCGATCGTCTCCGGCGAGGGCATGATCGCCACCGCCGGAGCCGTGGACACCCACGTCCACCTGCTCTCCCCGCGGATCATGGAGGCTTCGCTCGCAGCGGGCGTCACCACGATCATCGGCCAGGAGTTCGGCCCGGTCTGGGGCGTCGGCGTCAACTCCCCGTGGGCGCTGAAGCACGCCTTCAACGCCTTCGACGCCTGGCCCGTCAACATCGGCTTCCTCGCCCGCGGCTCCTCCTCCGACGACGCCCCCCTGATCGAGGCCCTCGCCGAGGGCGGCGCGTCCGGCTTCAAGGTCCACGAGGACATGGGCGCGCACACCCGCGCCCTGGACACCGCCCTGCGGGTCGCCGAGGAGCACGACGTCCAGGTCGCCCTGCACAGCGACGGCCTCAACGAGTGCCTCTCCGTCGAGGACACCCTGCGGGTCCTGGACGGGCGCACCATCCACGCCTTCCACATCGAGGGCTGCGGAGGCGGGCACGTTCCCAACGTGCTGAAGATGGCGGGCGTCCCGAACGTCATCGGCTCCTCGACCAACCCGACTCTGCCCTTCGGCCGGGACGCGGTCGCCGAGCACTACGGCATGATCGTCTCCGTCCACGACCTCAAGCCCGACCTCCCCGGGGACGCGGCCATGGCCCGCGACCGCATCCGGGCGGGCACCATGGGCGCCGAGGACGTCCTGCACGACCTGGGCGCCATCGGCATCACCTCCTCCGACGCCCAGGGCATGGGCCGCGCGGGCGAGACCATCCGCCGCACCTTCGCCATGGCCGCGAAGATGAAGGGCGAACTGGGCCCGCTCGAAGGCGACGGCGAGGGCGACGACAACGCCCGCGTCCTGCGCTACATGGCCAAGCTCACCATCAACCCGGCCATCGCCCACGGCCTGGCCCACGAGATCGGCTCCATCGAGGTCGGCAAGCTCGCCGACATCGTGCTGTGGCGGCCGCAGTTCTTCGGCGCGAAGCCGCAGCTCGTCCTGAAGTCCGGCTTCCCCGCCTACGGGGTCACCGGAGACCCCAACGCGGCCACCGACACCTGCGAACCCCTGGTGCTGGGACCGCAGTTCGGTGCGTACGGAGCCACCGCCGCCGACATCTCCGTGGCCTTCGTCTCGGCCGCCGCCGCAGCCCTCGGCAGTGACGCGATGCCCACCCGCAGGCGCCGGGTCGCCGTCCGCGGCACCCGCGGCATCGGCCCCCGCGACCTCCTCCTCAACTCCCGGGTGGGCGCGGTCGACGTGGACGCGCGCAGCGGGCTCGTCAGCCTCGACGGCGACCCGCTGCGCTCCGAAGCGGCCGACTCCGTCGCGCTGAACCGGCTCTACTTCCTCTGATCCGCCCACGCTCCGCCGCCCCGCCCCGCCCCGCCCTGCCCTGCCCCGCGACGTTCGCCCCGCCCCGCAGCCCGGAAGGACCCCTCCATGACCGTCACCCCCGCCAGCCCCGCCGCCGACGGATTCCGCATGCCCCCCGAGTGGGCTCCCCACGAGCGCACCTGGATGGCCTGGCCCAGCCCGAACCCGACCTTCACCACCGAGGAGGAGCTGACCGAAGCCCGGGCGGCCTGGGGCGCCGTCGCCCGCGCCGTGCGCGGCTTCGAACCGGTGACCCTGGTCGTCGCCCCCGGTGACGCCGACAGCGCCCGCGCGGTCGTCGGTGACGACATCGAGCTGGTGGAGCGGGAGCTGGACGACGCCTGGATGCGGGACATCGGCCCGACCTTCGTCACCAGCGAGGCGGGCGAACTGGCCGCCGTGGACTGGACGTTCAACGGCTGGGGCGCCCAGGAATGGGCCCGCTGGGAGCACGACTCGAAGATCGCGCGCCACGTCTCCGACCTGGCCGGCACCCGGACGTACAGCACGCCCCTGGTCAACGAGGGCGGCGCGATCCACGTCGACGGGGAGGGTACGGTCCTGCTCACCGACACCGTGCAGCTCGGCGCGGGCCGCAACCCCGGCTGGACCCGGGAGCAGGTCGAGCGGGAGGTCCACGCGCACCTGGGCACCACCAAGGCGATCTGGCTGCCCTACGGCCTGGCCGGGGACTACGGCACCTACGGCACCCAGGGCCACGTGGACATCGTCGCGGCCTTCGCCCGCCCCGGCGTGGTGCTCGTGCACACCCAGCCCGACCCGGCGCACCCCGACCACGAGCGCTGCAAGCTGATCGCGGCCCTGCTGCGCGCCCAGACCGACGCCCGGGGCCGCCGGCTGGAGGTCGTCGAGGTCCCCGCGCCGACCGTCCTGGAGGAGGACGGCGAGTGGGTCGACTACTCCTACATCAACCACTACCTCTGCAACGGCGGCGTGGTGCTGTGCTCCTTCGACGACCCGCGCGACGAGGAGGCCGCCGAGATCTTCCGCGGACTGTTCCCCGAGCGGACCGTACGGCTGGTAGACGCGCGTACGATTTTCGCCGGGGGCGGCGGAATCCACTGCATCACCCAGCAGCAGCCGAAGGTGTGACCTGCGGCGGACGACAAGGAGTGCCATGGCGGCCGGTGGGGTACGCGCGCGGAAGAACGCGCCGCCGCGCGAGGACGTACTCGTCGCCGCCATGGCCACGATCGCCGAGCGCGGTCTGGAGGGCCTGACCATGGCGGGCCTGGGCCGCCAGGTCGGCATGAGCAGCGGGCACCTCCTCTACTACTTCCGCAGCAAGGACGAACTCCTCCTGCAGACCCTGGAGTGGAGCGAGGCCGCCCTCGGTGACGAGCGGCGCGCCCTGCTCTCGCGCCGCGGCCCGGTCCGCGGCCGGCTCCAGGCGTACGTCGACCTGTACGTGCCCGACGGGGCCCGGGACCCGCACTGGACCCTGTGGATGGAGGTCTGGAACCGCTCGCAGAACGCCGGCCCCGAGGAGCGCGAGCGCCAGGCGGCCATCGAGGGCGCCTGGCACCGCGACCTGGTGGCCCTGCTCGCCGAGGGGATCTCGCGCGGGGAGTTCCGGCCGGTGGACCCGGACCGGTTCGGGGCCCGGCTGCGGGCGCTGCTGGACGGTTTCAGCATTCAGCTGGCCGTCGGCCTGCCCGGCACCGAGCGGGCCGGCATCCTGGCGCACGTCGGAGAGGTCCTCGCCGAGACGCTCCTGTCCCCGGCCCCGGCGCGGCCGCCGACCGCATCCTGAGACGGCCCGCTCGCGGGGCGGGACGTGTGGCAGACTGCGGGCGTGCTTGCTCAGCCCATGATTACCGGCAGCAGCGCGCCGGTCCGCCGTGACCGCTGACCCCGTGGAAGAACTTCGCGGCAGCGGCATCGTGCCCCAGACCCGCGCGCAGACCTCTCGCACCCGCGAGGGGTTTTTTCGTTTCCCGGCACCATTCCCGCCGGGCGCGGACCGCGCGCGATGATGGGGGCAAGTGGATCCCGGACATCCGGAGCCACTCATCCGACAGGAGTCAGATCAGCATGACGACGACAGAGGCGACAGCGGCGAGCGCGCCCCTCGACGACGGCTTCCATGTCTTCGACACCACCCTGCGCGACGGCGCGCAGCGCGAGGGCATCAACCTCACCGTCGCGGACAAGCTGACGATCGCCCGGCACCTGGACGACTTCGGCGTGGGCTTCATCGAGGGCGGCTGGCCCGGCGCCAACCCGCGCGACACCGAGTTCTTCGCCCGCGCCCGCACCGAGATCGACTTCCGGAACGCCCAGCTGGTCGCCTTCGGCGCGACCCGGCGCGCGGGCGGCTCGGCGGCGACGGACCCGCAGGTCCGCGCCCTGCTGGAGTCCGGCGCCCCGGTCGTCACCCTGGTGGCCAAGTCCCACGACCGGCACGTCGAGCTGGCGCTGCGCACCACCCTGGACGAGAACCTCGCCATGGTCCGCGACACCGTCTCCCACCTGCGCGAGCAGGGCCGGCGGGTGTTCGTGGACTGCGAGCACTTCTTCGACGGCTACCGCGCCAACCCCGCCTACGCCAAGGCGGTCGTGCGCACCGCCCACGAGGCCGGGGCCGACGTGGTCATCCTCTGCGACACCAACGGCGGCATGCTGCCCGCCCAGGTGAGCGCCGTCGTCGCCACCGTCCTCGCCGACACGGGCGCGCGCCTGGGGATCCACGCGCAGGACGACACGGGCTGCGCGGTCGCCAACACCCTGGCCGCCGTGGACGCGGGCGCCACCCACGTGCAGTGCACGGCCAACGGCTACGGCGAGCGCGTCGGCAACGCCAACCTCTTCCCCGTCGTGGCCGCGCTGGAGATCAAGTACGGCCGCACGGTGCTGCCCGCCGGCGCGCTGGCCGAGATGACCCGGATCTCCCACGCCATCGCCGAGGTCGTGAACCTCACCCCCTCGACGCACCAGCCGTACGTCGGCGTCTCGGCCTTCGCGCACAAGGCCGGCCTGCACGCCTCGGCGATCAAGGTGGACCCGGACCTCTATCAGCACATCGACCCCGAGCGCGTCGGCAACACCATGCGGATGCTGGTCTCCGACATGGCCGGGCGCGCCTCGATCGAGCTGAAGGGCAAGGAGCTGGGGGTCGACCTCGGCGGGGACCGGGCGCTGATCTCGCGGGTGGTCGAGCGGGTCAAGGAGCGCGAGCTGGCGGGCTACACCTTCGAGGCCGCCGACGCGTCCTTCGAGCTGCTGCTGCGGGCCGAGGTCGAGGGCCGGGCGCGCAAGTACTTCCGTACCGAGTCCTGGCGCGCGATCGTCGAGGACCGCCCCGACGGCACGCACGCCAACGAGGCCACGGTGAAGCTGTGGGCCAAGGGCGAGCGCATCGTCTCCACCGCCGAGGGCAACGGCCCGGTCAACGCGCTCGACCGGGCGCTGCGCGGGGCGCTGGAGCGCTTCTACCCGCAGCTCGCCAAGTTCGAGCTGACCGACTACAAGGTCCGCATCCTGGAGGGCAAGCACGGCACGGACTCCACGACCCGGGTGCTGATCGCCACGACCGACGGACACCGCGAGTGGTCCACGGTCGGCGTGGGCACCAACGTGATCGCGGCGTCCTGGCAGGCGCTGGAGGACGCGTACACCTACGGCCTGCTGCGCGCGGGCGTCGAACCGGCGGAGTAGGGCCGGGGCGCCGGGGCAGACGGTCCGGGGGCCCGGCAGCGGGCCCCCGGACCCTTATGTCCCGCTCACACGGGAAACGACCGGTTCGGGTACCGTCGGGACCATGAGGACCAGGCTGATATCCGCGCTCTCCGGTCTGCTGCTGGCCCTGTCCGCGACGGCCCTCGTGGCCGCGCCCCAGGCCGCCGCGGCCACCGGTCCGGCCGCCGTGGCGGAGGCCCTCAAGAAGGGCTCGGTCTACGTCGACCCCCGCGCCGAGGCGCAGCTGCCCCCGGGCCGGGCGGACGCCCTGGCGAAGAAGATCAGGGACGCGGGCAAGCCGGTGTTCGTCGCGGTGCTGCCCGCCACCGCCGAGTTCCCGGCCGCCACCGTGCTCCGCACGGTCCGTACAGAGACCGGCATCACCGGGCTGTACGCGATCCGCCTCGGGGACGGCTTCAACGCCGCGGCCGACCGCACGGTCATGCCGGTCAACGCGGTCCGCAACCTCACCGACGCCGTCAAGGCGGGCGGTCCCCTCGACGCGGCCACCCAGCTCGACACCTTCGTCGACCAGGCCCTGTCCCAGGTCAAGGGCCGCGCCCCGGCCTCCTGGGGCGGCTCGGAATCCGGTGACACGGGCGGGTCCGGCGCGCTGATCGGCCTCGGCGCGGTGGCGCTGGTGGGCGGCGGCGGCGCGTACGTCCTGGTCCGCCGCAACCGCAAGAAGCGGGAAGAGGAGGAGCGCGAGGCGATCCGCAGGCTCTCGGTGGTCGTCGACGAGGACATCACGGCCTTCGGCGAGGAGCTGGACCGGCTCGACTTCCACCCCGGAGAGCCCGGCGCCGACGACGCCATGCGCACGGACTACGCACAGGCCCTCGACTCGTACGAGCGGGCCAAGCAGATCATGGCCTCGGTGCGGCATCCCGAAGAGGTCCGGGGCGTCACCCAGGCGCTGGAGGACGGCCGCTTCGCGCTGGCCTCGCTCGACGCGCGCCGGCAGGGCAGGCCCGTGCCCGAGCGCCGTCCGCCGTGCTTCTTCGACCCGCGCCACGGCCCGGGCACCGAGGACGCGCAGTGGGCCCCGGCGGGCGGGGCCGCGCGCACCGTCCCGGTCTGCGCGGCGGACGCGGTGCGGCTGCGCGAGGGGCGGGACCCGGCGGTCCGTACGGTCGACACCGAGCACGGCCCGCGTCCGTACTACGACGCCGGCCCGGCCTACGGCCCCTGGGCCGGCGGGTACTTCGGCGGCGGCATGCTGCCCGGTCTGCTCATGGGCACGATGCTCGGTTCGATGATGATGTCCGGTCCCGCCTACGCCTCCGACACGGGAGGCGGTTTCGACGGCGGGGACGTCTCCGGCGCCGACTTCAACCCGTCCGACTTCAGCGGGGGAGACTTCGGGGGAGGCGGCGGCTTCGACGGTGGTGGCGGGTTCGACGGTGGCGGCGGCTTCGGCGGCGGGGACTTCTAGTCCCGGCCGCCGGTTCCGGCCGCCCGCGGCATCAGGCCTGCTTGATCGCGGAGATGTCGAAGGTCAGCTTGACCTTGTCGCTGACCATCACGCCACCGGCCTCCAGGGCGGCGTTCCAGGTCAGGCCCCAGTCGGAGCGCAGGATCGTGGCGGAGCCCTCGAAGCCGACGCGCTCGTTGCCGTAGACGTCCGTGGCGGAGCCGTTGAACTCCAGGTCGATCGAGAGCGGCCGCGTGACGTCCTTGATCGTCAGGTCGCCCGTGATGCGGTAGGTGTCGCCGCCGAGGGCCGCCGCTGCGGTGGAGCGGAAGGTCATCAGGGGGAAGGCCTCGGCGTCGAAGAAGTCGCCGGAGCGCAGGTGGCCGTCGCGGTCGGCGATCCCGGTGTCGACGGAGGCGATCGTGACGTCGATGGAGGCGGTGGAGCGGCTGGGGTCCGCGCCGTCCAGGTGCAGCACGCCCTCGTGCTCGGCGAAGGTGCCGCGGACGTTGGTCACCATGGCGTGGCGGACCGTGAAGCCGATGCTGCTGTGGGCGGGGTCGATCACGTAGTCACCGGTGAGCGCGGCGAGGGCGGGGTCCACCTCGAGGGTGGCGACGGCGGTGGTGGCGGTGGTGTTCTCGCTGCGGCGGGTGAAGATGCCCATGACTCGCTCCTTGGTCGCGGCCCCCGGCGGGAGCCCTTCGCGTCGAAGTAGTTGTTTAACCTTCAACGAGATTGACAGTAGACCCGTTCTGTTCAAATTTCAACATCTAGCCCACCGGTCACCGCTCTTTTGTCGTATTTCCACAACGGACGACGGCCCCAGCTGGTGGAGTCCTCGCATGACGGGCGCCTTCTGTCCGGGCCGCACAGCGGATCGGGCCGGAGACTGTGCGGAACCAACGGAGGGTTTTGGGGGGTCGGCTTCGTAAGGTCAGTACATGACCGTTGTGGACCAGACTTCGAGCGAGCCGACGGACACCCGTGGCCGTGTGGCCGAGTTGCACGCCCTGCGCGAGCAGGCGCGGCGCGGCCCCAGTGACCGTGCGACCGAGGCGCAGCACGCCAAGGGCAAGCTGACGGCGCGGGAGCGGATCGCGCTCCTGCTCGACGAAGGGTCCTTCAAGGAGGTCGAGCAGCTGCGTCGGCACCGGGCCACCGGGTTCGGCCTGGAGGCCAAGAAGCCCTACACCGACGGTGTGATCACGGGCTGGGGCACGGTCGAGGGCCGGACGGTCTTCGTCTACGCGCACGACTTCCGGATCTTCGGCGGCGCCCTGGGCGAGGCCCACGCGACGAAGATCCACAAGATCATGGACATGGCGATCGCCGCGGGCGCTCCGCTGGTGTCGCTGAACGACGGCGCGGGCGCCCGTATCCAGGAGGGCGTCTCGGCGCTCGCCGGCTACGGCGGCATCTTCCAGCGCAACACCCGCGCCTCGGGCGTCATCCCGCAGATCTCCGTGATGCTCGGCCCGTGCGCGGGCGGCGCCGCCTACTCCCCGGCGCTGACGGACTTCGTGTTCATGGTCCGCGACACCTCGCAGATGTTCATCACCGGTCCCGACGTGGTCCGCGCGGTGACCGGCGAGGAGATCACCCAGAACGGACTCGGCGGCGCGGACGTGCACGCCGAGACCTCCGGCGTCGCGCACTTCGCGTACGACGACGAGGAGACCTGCATCTCCGAGGTCCGCTACCTGATCTCGATGCTGCCCTCCAACAACCGGGAGAACCCCCCGGTCCATGAGAGCGCCGATCCGGCCGACCGCCGCTCGGACGTCCTGCTGGACCTGGTGCCCGCGGACGGCAACCGCCCGTACGACATGATCAAGGTCATCGAGGAGCTCGTCGACGAGGGCGACGTCCTGGAGATCCACGAGCGCTGGGCCCGCAACATCATCTGTGCGCTGGCCCGGATGGACGGGCAGGTCGTCGGCATCGTCGCCAACCAGCCCGGTCACCTGGCGGGCGTGCTGGACATCCACGCCTCCGAGAAGGCGGCCCGGTTCGTCCAGCTGTGCGACGCGTTCAACATTCCGATCATCACGCTGCTGGACGTCCCCGGCTTTCTGCCGGGCGTCGACCAGGAGCACGGCGGGATCATCCGCCACGGCGCGAAGCTGCTGTACGCGTACTGCAACGCGACCGTCCCGCGGATCTCGCTGATCCTGCGCAAGGCGTACGGCGGCGCGTACATCGTGATGGACTCCCAGTCCATCGGCGCCGACCTCACCTACGCCTGGCCGACCAACGAGATCGCGGTCATGGGCGCCGAGGGCGCCGCCAACGTGATCTTCCGCAAGCAGATCGCGGACGCCGAAGACCCCGAGGCGATGCGTGCCCGGATGGTCAAGGAGTACAAGTCCGAGCTGATGCACCCGTACTACGCGGCCGAACGCGGTCTCGTCGACGACGTCATCGACCCCGCAGAGACCCGCGAGGTCCTCGTCAGCGCCCTCGCCATGCTCCGCAACAAGCACGCCGACCTGCCGTCCCGCAAGCACGGCAACCCGCCGCAGTAAGAAGTGAAGGAGACCTGCATGAGCGTTACCGCCGACACCGTGCTGCGCGTCGAAAAGGGCCACGCCGAGCCCGAGGAGCTGGCCGCGATCACCGCGATCCTGCTGGCCCGCGCCGCCGCCGCCCCCGAGGCAGGCCCGGCCCACCGCACCGGCTCCACCGCCGGCTGGCGCCGCCTGGAGCGCACCCCCGGCTTCCGCGCCCCGCACAGCTGGCAGGGCTAGGCCGCTTCGTAGCCCCGCCGCCCGGCCGGTCCGCGCACCGCGCGCCGTGACCACGTGAAAAGCCCCCCGCACTCCTTCGAGTGAGGGGGGCTTTCGCGTGCGGTCCGGCCGCTCAGCGCAGGCGGGCCATCAGCGCGTGCTCGACCAGAGTGATCAGGGCACTCTTGGCGTCGGCGCGGTGGCGGGCGTCGGTGGTGATGATCGGCGCGTCGGGCCCGATCTGCAGGGCCTCGCGGACCTCTTCGGGGGTGTAGGGCTGGTGTCCGTCGAAGCCGTTCAGGGCGATGACGAAGGGGAGGCCGCTGTTCTCGAAGTAGTCGACCGCGGGGAAGCAGTCGGCGAGACGGCGGGTGTCGACGAGCACGACGGCGCCGATGGCGCCGCGCACGAGGTCGTCCCACATGAACCAGAAGCGGTCCTGGCCCGGCGTACCGAAGAGGTACAGGATCAGGTCCTGGTCCAGGGTGATGCGGCCGAAGTCCATGGCGACCGTGGTGGTCGTCTTGTCCCCGGTGTGGGTGAGATCGTCGATCCCCGCGGAAGCGGATGTCATCACGGCTTCGGTGCGCAGCGGGTTGATCTCGGAGACGGCACCCACGAACGTGGTCTTGCCCACGCCGAAGCCACCCGCCACCACGATCTTCGCGGAAGTGGTGGAGCGTGTCGCTCCGCCACCGCCGCTAGAGCTTGCGAAGTCCACTGAGCACCCTTTCGAGCAGTGTCACGTCTGGCTGACCGCCGGCGGATTCGTCCCCGCCGGGCTGATGGATGGCGACAAGGCCCGCCTCCGCCAGGTCGGCGACGAGGATTCGGGCGACGCCGAGGGGGATGGAGAGGAGAGCCGAGATCTCGGCGACCGACTTGATCTCGATGCAGAGCCGGCAGATGCGCTGGTGCTCGGGCAACTGCCCTTGCAGGCGCGTGGGATCGGCCGTGGTGCTGACCAGTGCCTCGATGGCGAGCTGGTAGCGGGGCCGGGTCCGGCCGCCGGTCATGGCGTACGGACGCACCAGCGGGTTGTGCGCCTTGGGGGCCGGCGGCTGCGAAGGCCGCTGCGGCTGCTGGTGCTGCTGCGGTGGCGTGTACGGCTGCTGCCGCTGCGGAGCCTGCGAGGGCATGCCGTAGGGCTGCTGCGGGTAGGGCTGGTGCTCCGGCGCGGGCCGGCTGGGGGAGGAAGGGAAGTTGAAGCGGTTCTGGTCGTGCCCACCCTGCGGCTGCTGCGCGCCGCCATAAGGATGTCCTCCGTGGGGTGTTGTCACGTTTCCTCCTCCGACTCCAAGAACGCAGTACTCCCTGTGGAACCGCGCCACCGCACCCTATGGTGCGATGGCGCGAAACGCACTGCCTGTTTGCTAGTTGAGAAGACTGCCCTGCAGCTCCGCGCGCAGGTCCGGGGTGAGGACACTGCCCGCCCGGTCCACGAGGAGGGCCATCTCGTAGCCCACCAGGCCGATGTCGCACTCGGGGTGCGCGAGCACCGCGAGGGACGATCCGTCGGACACCGACATCAGGAAGAGGAACCCGCGGTCCATCTCCACGACCGTCTGGTTGACGGCGCCGCCCTCGAAGATGCGGGAGGCGCCGGCGGTCAGCGAGGTCAGTCCGGAGGCCACGGCCGCCAGCTGGTCGGCGCGGTCCCGCGGGAAGCCTTCCGACATGGCCAGAAGGAGGCCGTCGGCGGAGACCACCACCGTGTGGGACACCCCGGGGGTGTTGTCCACGAAGTTCGTGATCAACCAGTTCAGGTTCTGTGCCGCCTGGCTCATCGGGCTCACACTAACGCTCCTGGTCATAGCTGTTACTTGACTGCTCCGAACCCGCACTGCGTCCCTGCTCGACACCGCGGCGCAGATTGCTCAGCCTGCCGCGGACGTCCTCAGGGGCGCGGGAGACCTGTGGGCCGCCCTGCGGGGTCGATTCCGCCGCACCCTCGACCAGGTTGGCCTTGGGTACCCGCCGAGGGAGACCGGACGGGGTGACCCCGCCCGCCTTCGGCTCCTTGAGCTTTCCGGCCTGCTGCCAGCGCTCGTCGTTGCGCGAACGCCAGGACTCGGGACCTTCCGCCTCCTCCGGCGCCGACTCCGTCGCGGCGGGCTGCTGCTGTCGCTGCGGCCGCTGCTCGAAGAGGGATCCGGTGGACTCCGTTTCCTGCTGTGCCGGCTGCCACTGCTGCTGGCTGCCACGACGCGGCAGGCCCGCTCCGGTCAGTTGGTGACCGTTGTCGGCAGCGGTGTCCGGACGGTCGAAGCCTACGCGCTCCGGGGCCTGTCCGGCACCGGAGGGTGATTCCGATTCGGTCCCGTAATCCTGCTGGTAGGCAGCCGGATACGTGTTCTGTTCCGGCCACTCCGCCTGCTGGGGCTGGGCATCGTAGCCAGTGGCGTAGGACTGCTCGCCCTGCTGCTGGTCCTGGTACCCGGCTTCCGGATAGGCGTAACCATCCTGCGGGTACGCCTCGTATCCGCTCTGCTGGGGGTAGCCGTCCGGGGTCTCGTACGCAGCCGCGTCGTAGCTCTGTTCGGGCTGCTGCTCGTACCCCTGGTACGGCTGGTAGCCGTGTTCCGGCTGGGGTTCCGCATACTCCTGCGCCCGCGCCTGCTCCTGGGCCTGCTGCGGGTAGCCGACCTGCGCCTCCAGCGCGGCCCGGCGTTCCTCGCGGCTCAGTGAGCGGCCCACCGGGTCCAGCTCGCGCGGGGCGCCGTCCTGGCCCTCGTCCGGGGAGGCGGGGCGGCGGTCGTACTGCGAGTCGTCGAAACCGAGTTCGGCGGCCGTGCGCAGCGGAGCGCTCTGCTGGAGCTGGTGCTGCTCCGGAACGATCCGGGAGACCGTGAAGTCGTCGTCGGGTATGCCCTCGCCGCCACCACCGTGGGTGATCGCTTCCGGGAGCATGACCAGCGAGGTGGTACCGGCCTGCTCGCCCGAGGGGCGCAGCTGGACCCGGATGCCGTGCCGGTCCGACAGCCGCCCGACCACGAAGAGGCCCATGCGCTGCGAGATCGCGGCGTCCACGGTCGGCGGGTTGGCCAGCTTGTGGTTGATGTCCGCGAAGTCCTCGGCGGTGAGGCCGATGCCCTTGTCGTGGATCTCGATCATGACGCGGCCGTCGGGCAGCCGGGTCGCGTTGACGCGGACCTTGGTCTGCGGGGAGGAGAAGGTGGTGGCGTTCTCCAGCAGCTCGGCGAGCAGGTGCACGAGGTCGGTCACGGCCTGGCCGTGGATCTCCGCCTCGGAGACCCCCGACAGCTCGATGCGCTCGTACTGCTCCACCTCGGAGGAGGCGGCGCGCAGGACGTCGACCAGCGGGACCGGCTGGTCCCAGCGGCGGCCCGGTTCCTCACCCGCGAGGATGAGGAGGTTCTCGCCGTTGCGGCGCATACGGGTGGCCAGGTGGTCCAGCCGGAAGAGGTTCTCCAGCTGGTCCGGGTCGGCCTCGTTGTTCTCCAGGTCGGTGATGAGGGTCAGCTGGCCCTCGATCAGCGACTGGTTGCGCATGGAGAGGTTCGTGAAGATCGCGTTGACGTTGCCCCGCAGGAGCGCCTGCTCGGCGGCGAGCCGGACGGCTTCCCGGTGGACCTGGTCGAAGGCGCGGGCGACCTCGCCGATCTCGTCCTGGGAGTCGATCGGGATCGGCACCACGCGGGTGTCGACCTTGCCCGGGTCGGTCCGCGAGAGCTGGTCGACGAGCATCGGCAGGCGCTGCTCGGCGATGTCGAAGGCCGCGCTGCGCAGGCGGCGCATCGAGCGGCCCATCTGGCGGGCCATCATGCCGGCCAGGATGAAGGCGGCGAGCAGGGCCACGACCACGATGGCGCCGTTGGTGATCGCGGCGTTGCGGGCGTCGTCGGAGATGACGATGGTGTCCTGGACGGCCTTGTCGAGGAGGTCCTTCTCGATCTCGGCGTATCCGTCGAACTTCGCGGTGGCGGCGGCCTGCCAGGCCTGCGGGGTGGTGCCCTCCGCGGCGAGCTTGGTGTTCTTCGCACCGCTGGCTATCGCCTCGGTCATGCCGGTGAGGGCGGAGCCGTTGACCACGGGCGGGGCCTTGAAGGGGGTCCCGGCCTGCTGGGCCTGCGTCTGGGCCTCCGCGAGCTTGGCGGCGCCGAGGGCGGACCGCTTGCCCATGACCTCCTTGAGCTTGTCCGTGTCCTCCTCGGTGCCGGCGGAGACGTACTCGCCGATCGCGATCTCTTCGAGGTAGGCGTAGGAGGAGAAGGCCACCAGCTGGGCCTTGCGGACGTCCTCGCTCTCGTTCGGGCGGACCAGCAGGTGGGTGCCCACGGAGCGCTGGAGCGAGTTCGCGGCCTTGGACAGCTCGATCGCGTAGACCATGCGGCCGTAGCTGGTGATGTTCCCGGTGCCCAGACCCAGTTCGTTGGAGAACGACATGAGGTTGTGCTGGACCAGGACGTAGCCCTCTTCGGTCGGGATGGGCCCGGCCGACTTGGGGAGGTCCTTCTTCGCGGTCTCCGGAGCGGCGTAGGCGGTCTTGCGGATCACCTCGAGCTTGGGCTCCTCCTCCTGGAAGAGCTGCAGGCGCCGTTCCAGGCCCTTCTTGGGCGGCATGTCCTTGACGGCGTCGGCGAACTTCGCCCTGGCCGCGTCGGTCGCCGCGTAGGCCTTGGTGACGACCTCGCTGCTGCGTTCGCCCTTGAGGAGGGGGCCGGCGGTGAGGTCGCGCTCGTTCAGCAGCGCCTGGCCGTATTCGGCCGCCGCCTGGACGATGCGGGCCGTCTTCTCGGCGTCCTTCGCCTCGTTCCAGGTGTCGATGGAGCCCTTCACCTGGAAGCCGCCCATGACCAGTCCGACGAGGACGGGGACGAGCAGGATGGCGTTCAGCTTGGTGGGCACGCGCCAGTTGCGGGGCGCGAACCTGCTGGTGCTGCCACCGCCGACGGGCGCGTCGACGGGAACGTCGAAGGACGCCCCCGCGCGCGGCGGCGGGGTGAAGTTGCCACGCGCGGGTTCCTCCGCGGGGCTCGAATTGCTTCGCCTCACTCGACCAACAACCTCTCGGCGGTGCTACTAGCTAGTTCATTGATTCCAGCACGGTTAACGGCCGTGTTCCAAACAGTTGAATCCGGCCATACCCAGGGCCTTATGCCCCGCATAAACCGGACATAAAGAGCAACCGACGGGATAACCGGGGCGAGTTGTGAGCGCAGTGGTACCGCCCGAACGCACGCTGTGTCCAGCGGAGGCCAATTCTCTGTCGAAACGTTATGAAAAGAGAGGGCGGGCCGTGTCGTAGGACACAGCCCGCCCTGAAACCTCGAAGACGGCACGGGTGTTACTTCAGGCGCGCCATCAGCGCGTGCTCGACCAGCGTGATCAGCGCGCTCTTGGCGTCCGCGCGGTGGCGGGCGTCGGTCGTGATGATCGGCGCGTCGGGACCGATCTGCAGCGCTTCGCGGACCTCTTCGGGGGTGTACGGCTGGTGCCCCTCGAAGCCGTTCAGCGCGACGACGAAGGGGAGGCCGCTGTTCTCGAAGTAGTCGACCGCGGGGAAGCAGTCGGCGAGACGGCGGGTGTCCACCAGCACGATCGCGCCGATGGCGCCGCGCACGAGGTCGTCCCACATGAACCAGAAGCGGTCCTGGCCCGGCGTACCGAAGAGGTACAGGATCAGGTCCTGGTCCAGGGTGATGCGGCCGAAGTCCATGGCGACCGTCGTGGTCGTCTTGTCCCCGGTGTGGGTCAGGTCGTCGATGCCGGCGCTCGCGCTGGTCATCACGGCCTCGGTGCGCAGCGGGTTGATCTCGGAGACGGCACCCACGAACGTGGTCTTGCCCACGCCGAAGCCACCCGCCACCACGATCTTCGCGGAAGTGGTGGAGCGGGTCGCCCCGCCACCGCCGCTAGAGCTTGCGAAGTCCACTGAGCACCCTTTCGAGCAGCGTTACATCCGGCGTGCCGCCGGCCTCTCCATTGCCCGGCTGGTGGATGGCCACCATTCCGGCCTCCGCCAGGTCGGCGACGAGGATCCGGGCGACACCGAGCGGCATCGACAGCAGCGCGGACACTTCCGCGACCGACTTGACCTCGCGGCACAGTGTGCAGATGCGCTGGTGCTCGGGAAGCAGGCCCGACAGGTGCATCGGATCGGCGGTGGTGCTGACCAGTGCCTCTATGGCGAGCTGGTAGCGGGGCCGGGTCCGGCCACCGGTCATCGCGTAGGGGCGGACCAGCGGCTGGTCGCCTTCCGAGTACGACGGGTCGCCGTACGCATCGGAATAGGCGGGGGGCGGGGTCATGAATCCTCCGGGCTGGACAGCAGTGGTCAACGTGCCGTCCGACGGGGCCGGTGGGGGGACGGGATGACGGCCGAGCGGCGGTACTGGTTTCCGGGGCGGGGCCCCGGTTTCCCGGCCGGCAGTACCCGCCGGCCGGGAGACGTGGGCGTCAGATCAGGAGGCTGCCCTGCAGCTCCGCGCGCAGGTCCGGGGTGAGGACGCTGCCCGCGCGGTCCACGAGGAGGGCCATCTCGTAGCCCACGAGGCCGATGTCGCACTCGGGGTGTGCGAGCACGGCCAGCGAGGATCCGTCGGACACGGACATGAGGAAGAGGAACCCCCGGTCCATCTCCACCACGGTCTGGTTGACGGCGCCGCCCTCGAAGATGCGGGAGGCGCCGGCGGTCAGCGAGGTCAGCCCGGAGGCCACCGCGGCGAGCTGGTCGGCCCGGTCGCGGGGGAAGCCCTCGGACATGGCCAGAAGGAGGCCGTCGGCGGAGACCACCACGGTGTGGGACACCCCTGGGGTGTTGTCCACGAAGTTCGTGATCAACCAGTTCAGGTTCTGTGCCGCCTGGCTCATCGAACTCAACTATCGCTCCTGCTGGTAAGTGGGGTCGATGTGGTAACTGCCGGTCGCCGGACCGGTGGTGCCGGCCTGACGGCCCTGCTGGATACCGCGCCGGAGGTTGGTGAGCCGACCGCGGACGTCGTCCGGGGCGCGCGAGACCTGCGGTCCCGCCTGGGTCTCGGCCTGCTGCTGGGCGGTCCCCGCGACCAGGTTGGCGCGGGGCACCCGGCGGGGCAGGCCCGAGGTGGTGATCCCGCCCGCGGCGGGCTGGCGCACGCGCTCGGCCTGCCGCATCAGCTCGTCGTTGGGGGACGAGCGCCAGCTCACCGTGGGCGAGCCGGGCGCGGGGGTCTGCGCGGGCTGCTCGGCCGCACGCTCCTGGCCGCGCTGCGGCAGCGGCTGCTGCGGGGCGGCCGGGACCGGCGTGGGGCCGGTCGTCGGCAGACCCTGCTGCGGCTGCTGGGGTACGGCCGGTGCCTGCCCGGGGGGCTGCTCGCCCTCCTGGCGGAACCAGTTCGACTCCAGGTTGTCGAAGAGCGGGGTCCGGCCGTCACCCAGCTGCTGGGCCGGGGGCAGCGCCTCCGGCCGACGGGAGCGGGGCAGCGCGGCCTCGGCGCGGGCGCCCGCTGCGGGCTCCCCGAGTGGCTGCTGCGGCTGCTGGACCGGGTACTGCTGCGGGTCCTGCCGGCCGGCCTGGTCGCCGTACCCGCCGACACCGGGACCGCCGGTCCGCGGCGCCGCGAAGTCGGGCCGCGCGAACTGGCCGGTGCCGGAGGGGTCCTGCGACCCGCGGATGTCGGCCCGCTCGAACTGGCCGGTCCCGGACTGCGGGACCTCGGGGCGGGCGAACTGGCCGGTGGACGCGGGGTCCTGGCCGCCGGGGAACTCCGGACGGGCGAACTGGCCCGTGGTGGAAGGGTCCTGGGCGCCGGGGAAGCCGGGGCGGGCGAACTGCCCGGTGGCGGAGGGATCCTGGGCGCCGCGCAGGTCCGGCACGGCGAACTGGCCGGTGGACGCGGGGTCCGGGTAGCCGCCGGTGCCGGGGCGGGCGAACTGGCCCGTCGTGGAGGCGCCGTCGGAGCCCGGCATCGGGCCGTTGAAGTCCGGGCGGGCGAACTCGGCCGTCGAGCCGGGACCCTGGACCTCGTCGTGCCCGCGCGGTACGTCCTGACCGCCGCGGCGGCCCGGGTCCGCGCCCCAGCTGGTGGCCGGCGGGAGCCCCGCGGACGCGGCGGTGCCGGCGCCCGGAAGCTCCGGGCGCGGCGCGCCACCGCGCGGCGGCAGCTGCGGCCGCACCCGCGGGGTCACGGGACCGTTCTGGCCGGGACCGGCCTGGCCCGGCGCCTGCGGCTGCGGGCGCTCGAAGCCGCCGTTGCCCTGCGGGCCGCCGGGCGGGGTGCCCGGGCCGAAGGGGTCGTTCTGCGGGAAGGCGGCGGTACCGGACTGCGTGGCACCGGCCGGGGCGCCGCCCGGACGGCCCTGGGGGCCTGCGGCCGCACCGCGTCCGGCCACCGGGGCACCGGCACCGAAGGCGTTCGGGCCCTGCGGGGCCTGACCGCGGCCGGGCTGCTGCTGGCCCCGGCCGCCCTGCTGGCCCTGCTGTCCCTGGGGACGCTGCGGGCCGGAGTTCTCGCGACCGGGCAGCGCGGCGCGCTGACCGCCGCCGGCGACCTGGCCGCGCTGCGGGGCCGCGCCCACCGGGGAACGTCCGCCCTGACCCGCGCCCGCGCCCTGCTGGCCGGCCGCGCCCGGGAGGCCCTGGCCGCCCTGGCCCGCCATCGGAGCGGGCTTCTTGCCGCCCTGGGCCACATCGACCGGGAGCATGACGAGTGCCGTCGTACCACCGGAGTCGGAGGGGCGCAGCTGGATGCGGATGCCGTGTCGCAGGGACAGCCGGCCGACCACGAACAGACCCATGCGGCGCGAGACCGAGACGTCCACGGTCGGCGGCGACGCGAGCCGCTCGTTGATCGCGGCCAGGTCCTCGGGGGACAGGCCGATGCCGGTGTCGTGGATCTCGACCAGCACGCGGCCGTCGGGCAGCGCGTGACCGGTCACCTTGACCTTGGTCTGCGGGGAGGAGAACGAGGTGGCGTTCTCCAGCAGCTCGGCGAGCAGGTGCACGAGGTCGTTGACCACGCGGCCGGCGACGTCGGTGCCGGGCACCGACGAGAGCTCGATGCGCTCGTACTGCTCCACCTCGGACGCCGCGGCGCGGAGCACGTCGACGAGCGGGACGGGGCGGGTCCACCGGCGGCCCGGCTCCTCGCCCGCGAGGACGAGGAGGTTCTCGCCGTTACGGCGCATGCGGGTCGCGAGGTGGTCGAGCTTGAAGAGCGAGGACAGCTGGTCCGGGTCGGCCTCGCGCGACTCCAGCTCGGAGATGAGCGAGAGCTGGCGCTGGATGAGGCCCTGCGAGCGGCGCGAGAGGTTGGTGAACATCGCGTTGACGTTGCCCCGCAGGAGGGCCTGCTCGGCGGCGAGGCGGACGGCCTCGCGGTGCACGTCGTCGAAGGCCGCGGCCACCTGGCCGATCTCGTCGCGCGAGTGCACGCCGACCGATTCCACGGAGGTGTCGACGTCCTGCGGGTCGGTCTCGGAGAGCTGCTTGACCAGCTCGGGCAGACGTTCCTGGGCGACCCGGGTCGCGGTGTCCTGGAGGCGGCGCAGCGAGCGGATCATCGAGCGGGCCATGACGAAGGCGCCGACGAGCGAGACGCCGAGGACGAGGAGGATCAGCGCACCGTTGATGATGGCGTCCTGCTGCGACTCGGTCTTGAGCTCGCGGGCCTTTTGCTCCATGTCGTCGAGCAGGGTCAGCTCGATGACCTTCATGGCGGCGAGCTTGGTGTCGTCGTTGTCGTACCAGTCCATCCAGGAGCGGTTCTTCTCCTTGGAGAACTGGCCCTCGGTGGTCAGCACGCGGCGGGCGTAGTGGTCGGCGGTGCCGATCTCGCTGTTGCCGTCGCCGAGCGACTGGAGGAGCTCCTCGGGCTTGCCCTGGTAGACGAGTTCGAACGTCTTCTTCGCCTGGCTCTCGCCGCGCTGGGCGGCCAGGGCGTACAGGCGGTCGTTCTCGCTCAGCTTGCCGGGCTTGTCACCGGTCTCGGGGAGCGCCGCGGCGATGACCGCGCGCTGGATCGAGGCGTACTCCTTGGCGGAGGAGAAGGCCGCCAGGGCGCGCGTGCGCTTGATCATCTCCGGGCTGGAGGTGGCCTGGGCCATGTCCTGGGAGAGCGAGAGCAGCGAGACGATCAGACCGTTGTACTCGGAGACGGTCTGCTGGGCGCTGTTCTGGTACGCCTTCTTGCGGATGTCCTCGATGCCGGCGAGCTGGCGGCCGATCTGCAGGACGTTGTTGCGGATCGACTTGAGGGTGTCGTCCTTGTCCTCGGCGCTGTCGATCTTGTCGGTCGCGCTGGCGAAGGCGGTCGCCGCGGCGTCCGTCTGGTCGCGCACGCCCTCGACCAGGCTGTTCGCCGGGGCGGGGGCGCCGCCCTGGTTCGCGGCCTGGGCTGCCTTGGCGACCGAGAGCGGACCCGCCGACTTGTCGCGCTCCTCCTGGAGCGCGGCGGCCAGGTTGGTGGCCTGGCGGGTCATCGTCGTCAGCAGCTGCATGTGGTCCAGCTGCGCGATGTCGTTCATCGAGTCGTTGATGCGGAAGCCACCGAGCGTGGTGGCGGCGACGACCGGCAGGGTCAGCAGCGACACCAGTCGCGTGCTGATGCGCCAGTTCTGCAGGGCGAGCCGGGAACCGGGCCCACTGGGGGCCTTCGGTATCGCCTGGTCCCGCTCGGCGGACTCCTCCAGGGCGGTGGTGCCGCTCGCCTGGGCTTTGGCCTTCGCCTTCGCCGCCTTCGGGCTCTTGCCCCGGCCCTTCGCCTTACCGGCGGGGGGCGCGGCGGGGCCGCCCGTGCCGCCGGCAGCCGGCCCGTGGTTCTGGGCGTGCTGGGGCGAGGAGCCACGGTCGGTCCCGCTGCGCGGCTCCTGCTCCGCCGCAGCGCTGCCATCCCTCTTGAAACGTCCCTGCACTAGCTCGCAACCTCTGGACCAGGCGTCCCTCCGGGCGACCGGTGGGACGGTGTCGAGTCGTGGGGCACTGACGGCCCCATGGTGGTCGTCGGTGACCGGCGCGTCTCCCTCTCCGTGCCGCCGCGCTCGGCGCTGGGTCGCGCCGCTTGCGCGCCGGCTGATTCCCGCGGCGGTCCCGCGAATTCCAGCACAGTGCCGGATCTCCAACAAGGTGCGAGGGTTCCTGCGGAGCATTGGTGACGGCTTGTGACAGAGGTGCTACCGGATGTGGGGCCGCTTTCGGGAGGAACCGGACTTTGGCTGTGTAATCGCTATGACCCACCCGGTGTCCCAGTCGCGATGATCGGGAGCGGAATGGCGCATTCAGTGGCGCAATGTCCGTTTCGGGCCCGTGGTTTGACTGACCGTAATGCCCGTAATGCCCGGGCACGGGTGAGCAAACTCACACAGCCGTGGCCATTACTTCTCCGTTCTCCGGGGGATTCAGATGTTTAGCCTGGCCCTTTACAGGGATGGCACGCCCGACAACCGGCGCCCACGAGGTGCGTCCGGCCCACACCGACCGAGGGTTCCGATACTCCGATGAGTACGCAGAAGACGACCATGATGTTCCGCAACATAGCCAACCCGCGCCGCACCACCCTCGCGCACCTGAAGGACGCCGAGGAGCTGCAGGAGGTTCTGACGCCGGAACACTCGGTCGACCTGCCCACCCAGACCGCGAACCCGCGCCGCACCATCCTGATGGACGCCCCGGTGGCCCCCGCCGCGCAGTAGACCGGCCGCCGCGGACCGCGCCCCGCGCACCCGTCCGCGGCACGGCGCGCTGGCCGCGCCCCGCGCCGACCGAGCGAAGTGCCCCGGTCCGCCGCGTTAGCCTGGGGTCCGCAGACCACGGCCCACACGGGCCAGCCAGCGGACGGACAGAGGGGCAGACGCAACACGTGCGCATCGCCAGGTTCTCGATCGACGGAAATGTCGCCTTCGGCGCGGTCGAGGGCGACGCCGCCCCCGGCGCCGAGGGCGGTCTCGTCCTCGACATCATCAAGGGCATCCCGTACGGGGACTTCGAGCTGTCGGGGACGAAGGTGCCGCTGGACCCGTCCTCCCGGGACCGGGTCCGGCTCCTCCCGCCCGTGCTGCCCAGCAAGATCGTGGCGATCGGCCGCAACTACGCGGCGCACGCCGCGGAGCTGGGCAACGAGGTGCCCGACGCCCCGATCACCTTCTTCAAGCCCTCCACCTCGGTGGTGGGCCCGGGCGACCCGATCGCGTACCCCTCCTTCTCCCAGGACGTCCACCACGAGGCCGAGCTGGCCGTGGTGATCGGCCGCATGTGCCGCGACGTCCCGCGCGAGCGCGTCAAGGACGTCATCCTCGGCTACACCTGCGCCAACGACCTCACCGCGCGCGACGTCCAGCAGCGCGAGAAGCAGTGGGCCCGGGCCAAGGGCTTCGACGGCGCCTGCCCCCTCGGCCCCTGGATCGAGACCGACCTGGACCCGGGCGACCTGGCCGTCCAGTGCACCGTGAACGGCGAACAGCGCCAGCTCGGCCGCACCAGCGAGATGGTCCGCTCCGTCGAAGACCTGATCGTGCACATCACCGAGGCCATGACGCTGCTCCCGGGCGACGTCATCCTCACGGGGACCCCGGCCGGAGTCGGACCCCTCAACGTCGGCGACGAGGTCGCCGTCACCATCGAAGGCATCGGCACTCTCACCAACAAGGTGATCAAGCGTGACTAACGGACCCGTCCGCGTACGTTTCTGTCCCTCCCCGACCGGCAACCCGCACGTGGGCCTGGTCCGGACGGCCCTCTTCAACTGGGCGTTCGCCCGCCACCACGGCGGCGCCTTCGTCTTCCGCATCGAGGACACCGACGCGGCCCGCGACTCCGAGGAGTCCTACCAGCAGCTGCTCGACTCGCTGCGCTGGCTCGGCTTCACCTGGGACGAGGGCCCGGAGGTGGGCGGCCCGCACGCCCCGTACCGCCAGTCCGAGCGCATGGACATCTACGCGGACGTCGCGAAGAAGCTCAAGGACGGCGGCTACGCCTACGACTGCTACTGCACCACGCAGGAGCTGGACGCACGCCGCGACGCAGCCCGCGCCGCCGGCAGGCCCTCCGGCTACGACGGCACCTGCCGCGAGCTGAGCGCGGAGCGGGTGGCGGCGTACCAGGCCGAGGGCCGCTCCTCGATCGTCCGCTTCCGGATGCCCGACGAGCCGATCACCTTCACCGACCTGGTCCGCGGCGAGCTGACCTTCACCCCGGAGAACGTGCCGGACTTCGGCATCCTGCGGGCCAACGGCGCTCCGCTGTACACCCTGGTCAACCCGGTCGACGACGCGCTGATGGAGATCACGCACGTGCTCCGCGGCGAGGACCTGCTCTCCTCCACCCCGCGTCAGATCGCGCTCTACGGCGCACTGATCGAGCTGGGCATCGCCAAGGCGGTCCCGGCCTTCGGCCACCTGCCGTACGTCATGGGCGAGGGCAACAAGAAGCTCTCCAAGCGCGACCCGGAGAGCTCGCTCAACCTCTACCGCGAGCGCGGCTTCCTCCCCGAGGGCCTGCTGAACTACCTCTCGCTCCTCGGCTGGTCCTTCTCCAAGGACCAGGACATCTTCTCGATCGAGGAGATGGTGGCGAAGTTCGACATTCCGGACGTGAACGCGAATCCGGCGCGCTTCGACCTCAAGAAGGCCGAGGCGATCAACGCCGACCACATCCGCCTGCTCGACCCGAAGGCCTTCGCCGACGCCTGCGCCCCCTGGCTGCGCGCCCCGCACGCCAACTGGGAGCCCGAGGACTTCGACGCCGAGGCCTGGGCGGCCATCGCGCCGTACGCCCAGACCCGGGTCACCGTCCTGTCGGACATCACCGCCAACGTCGACTTCCTGTTCCGCAAGGAGCCGGTCGAGGACCAGGCGTCCTGGGACAAGGCGATGAAGGGCGAGCCCGCGGCCCTGCTGACCACCGCCCGCGCGAACCTGGAAGCGGCCGACTGGAGCGACCCCGAGTCCCTCAAGCAGGCCGTCCTGACCGCCGGCGAGGCCCACGGTCTCAAGCTCGGCAAGGCGCAGGCCCCGGTCCGCGTCGCGGTCACCGGCCGCACGGTCGGTCTGCCCCTCTTCGAGTCGCTGCAGATCCTGGGCAAGGAGAAGTCGCTGGCCCGCATCGACGCGGCCCTGGCGAAGCTCGCCGCGTAGGTCCCACCTCTCACCTCTCCGGGGGCGGCAGCCGTAAAGGCCGCCGCCCCCGGGGCGTTGCGGCGTAGGGTCGGAGCATGCGGATACGCGCGGTGCTGTGGGACATCGACGACACGCTCTTCGACTACACGGGGGCCGACACGGCCGGGCTCCGGGTCCACCTGGAGCGCGAGGGGATCGCCGGGCGGTACGGGGCCCCGCACGAGGCGCTGGCGCTGTGGCGGGAGTGCACCGAGCGGCACTGGGCGCGCTTCGCCGCCGGGGAGTGCGACTTCCGGGAGCAGCGCCGCGACCGGGTGCGGGACTTCCTCGGGCGGCCCGCCCTGGACGGCGCGGAGGCCGACGCGTGGTTCGGCCGGTACGTCGAGCACTACAAGGCCGCCTGGGTGGTCTTCCCCGACGTGGTGCCCGTACTGGACGCGCTGGCCGGCACGCACCGGCACGGGGTGCTCTCCAACTCCTCCTTCGCCAACCAGGACCCCAAGCTGCGCGACCTGGGTCTGCGCGAGCGCTTCGAGGTGCTCCTGTGCGCCGCCGAGCTGGGGGTCAGCAAGCCCGAGGCGGCGGCCTTCCTGGTGGCATGCGCGGCGCTGGGGCTGGAGCCCGGCGAGGTTGTCTACGTCGGCGACCAGCCGGAGATCGACGCGCGCGGGGCACGCGACGCGGGGCTGACGGCGGTCTGGCTCGACCGGGACGAAGGCCCAGGTCGGGGGCGTGGCCCGGGACCGGAGGGGGTGCACCGGATCACCGGTCTCGCACAGCTTCCGGCCCTGCTGGCCGGGGATACCCGTTTTGGAGCACGGTCAGGCATCCGGTAATGTTCTTTCTGCGCCGCCGGTGCGGGCCGCAAGGCCGGAACGGAAGCGCAACCCAAACAAACCCCCTCAGGGGGTTGTGTTTTGGTGGGCTATAGTGTAATTGGCAACACGAGGGTTTCTGGTTCCCTTATTCTAGGTTCGAGTCCTGGTAGCCCAGCGCAGTGCAGAAGTAACGCAGTGCTTTGCCCCCGTTGTGTAGCGGCCTAGCACGCCGCCCTCTCAAGGCGGTAGCGCCGGTTCGAATCCGGTCGGGGGTACAGATCCTTCCCGCGAGATCTCCAGGGTCGCACCCGGACTCTTGACGCAGGATCGCTAGGGCCCCCGTTGTGTAGCGGCCTAGCACGCCGCCCTCTCAAGGCGGTAGCGCCGGTTCGAATCCGGTCGGGGGTACTGTCTAGCTGGTCTAGACCACTATGGGCTATAGTGTAATTGGCAACACGAGGGTTTCTGGTTCCCTTATTCTAGGTTCGAGTCCTGGTAGCCCAGCGCAGTGCAGAAGTAACGCAGTGCTTTGCCCCCGTTGTGTAGCGGCCTAGCACGCCGCCCTCTCAAGGCGGTAGCGCCGGTTCGAATCCGGTCGGGGGTACAGGAAGAAGAGGCCCTCCGCGATCATCGCGGAGGGCCTCTTCGCTGTTTCCCGGGGTCGTTCGTTTTCCCGGAGCTCTCCGGCCGGGCATGCGTGGGGCCCGGAGGCGCGCGTTCGGACGTGTGCGGCGTCGTACGCGCCCCCGGGCCCGGGGGAGTGGAGGGGCGGAGGTGTGGCGGGACCGGTCAGCCGGAGCGGCGCAGCGCCTCGCTCAGCCGCGCGGCCGCGTCGATGACGGCCTGCGCGTGCATGCGCCCCGGGTGCCGGGTCAGCCGTTCGATCGGGCCGGAGACCGATACGGAGGCCACCACCCGGTTCGAGGGGCCGCGCACCGGCGCCGAGACGGAAGCCACGCCGGGCTCCCGCTCGCCGATCGACTGGGCCCAGCCCCGGCGCCGTACGCCGGACAGGGCCGTGGCCGTGAACCGCGCGCCCTGCAAACCGCGGTGGAGCCGCTCGGGCTCCTCCCAGGCCATCAGGATCTGCGCGGCCGAACCGGCCTTCATCGGGAGCGTGGAGCCGACCGGGACGGTGTCCCGCAGGCCCGACAGCCGTTCCGCCGCCGCCACGCAGATGCGCATGTCGCCTTGACGCCGGTAGAGCTGCGCGCTCTCACCCGTCACGTCACGGAGGTGCGTGAGCACCGGTCCGGCCGTGGCCAGCAGGCGGTCCTCGCCGGCCGCGGCGGCGAGTTCCGCCAGCCGCGGTCCGAGGATGAACCGGCCCTGCATGTCCCTCGCCACCATCCGGTGGTGTTCCAGTGCCACGGCAAGGCGATGTGCCGTGGGTCGTGCGAGCCCTGTCGCCGCGACCAGCCCGGCGAGGGTGGCCGGACCGGACTCCAGTGCGCTCAGTACCAGAGCTGCCTTGTCGAGAACGCCGACGCCGCTAGAGTTGTCCATGAAACGATATTCGCGTCTCACACTGTGAAACGCAAGTTCAATTTTTCCAAGAACCAGCGAGTCTGTATGTACGGGTCCACGAACCACGGGGTCCGGGACGGTGAGCCGGAGGGAAAGCGATGGGTAGGACACTCGCGGAGAAGGTCTGGGACGACCATGTCGTCCGGCGCGCCGAGGGCGAGCCCGACCTCCTCTACATCGATCTGCACCTGCTGCACGAGGTGACCAGCCCCCAGGCCTTCGAGGGTCTGCGGCAGGCGGGCCGCCCGGTGCGGCGCCTCGACCTCACCATCGCCACCGAGGACCACAACACCCCGACCCTGGACATCGACAAGCCCATCGCCGACCCGGTCTCCCGGGCCCAGCTGGAGACGCTGCGCAAGAACTGCGCGGAGTTCGGCGTCCGGCTGCACTCGCTGGGCGACGTGGAGCAGGGCGTCGTCCACGTGGTGGGACCGCAGCTGGGCCTGACCCAGCCGGGCACCACCGTGGTCTGCGGCGACTCGCACACCTCCACCCACGGCGCCTTCGGCGCGCTGGCCTTCGGCATCGGCACCAGCCAGGTCGAGCACGTCCTGGCCACCCAGACCCTGCCGCTGGCCCGCCCCAAGACGATGGCGATCACCGTCGAGGGCGACCTGGCCGAGGGCGTCACCGCCAAGGACCTGATCCTGGCGATCATCGCCCGCATCGGCACCGGCGGCGGACAGGGCTACATCCTGGAATACCGCGGCGCCGCCATCGAGCAGCTGTCGATGGAAGCCCGCATGACGATCTGCAACATGTCGATCGAGGCCGGCGCCCGCGCGGGCATGATCGCCCCGGACGCCACCACGTTCGCGTACCTCAAGGGCCGCGACCACGCCCCGGTCGGCGCGGACTGGGACGCGGCGGTCGCGTACTGGGAGACGCTGCGCTCGGACGACGACGCGGTCTTCGACGCCGAGGTCGTCATCGACGGCACCACGCTGGCCCCCTTCGTGACCTGGGGCACCAACCCGGGCCAGGGCGCGCCGCTGTCGGCCAACGTCCCCGATCCGGCTTCGTACGAGGATGCTTCGGAGCGCAACGCCGCCGAAAAGGCGCTGGAGTACATGGGGTTGACCGCCGGGCAGCCGCTGCGCGACATCCGGGTCGACACCGTCTTCGTAGGTTCCTGCACCAATGGCCGCATCGAGGACTTGCGCGCCGTGGCCGGCATCATCGAGGGCCGCAAAGTCGCCGAGGGCGTACGGATGCTGGTCGTCCCGGGTTCGGTCCGGGTCGCCCTCCAGGCCGTGGCGGAGGGCCTGGACAAGGTCTTCAAGGACGCCGGCGCCGAATGGCGGCACGCGGGCTGTTCGATGTGCCTGGGCATGAACCCCGACCAACTGGCCCCTGGTGAGCGCTCCGCGTCCACCTCCAACCGCAACTTCGAAGGCCGGCAGGGCAAGGGCGGACGCACCCACCTGGTCTCCCCGCAGGTGGCCGCGGCCACCGCGGTGCTGGGCCATCTGGCCTCCCCCGCCGACCTGACCGACGCCACCGCGACCGCCGGAGCCCGATAACCATGGAAGCCTTCACCACCCACACCGGCCGGGCCGTGCCGCTGCGCCGCAGCAACGTGGACACCGACCAGATCATCCCGGCCCACTGGCTGAAGAAGATCACCCGTGACGGGTTCGAGGACGGCCTCTTCGAGGCCTGGCGCAAGGACCCGGCGTTCATCACGAACCAGCCGGAGCGCGCGGGCGCCAGCGTCCTGGTCGCCGGTCCCGACTTCGGCACCGGTTCCTCCCGCGAGCACGCCGTCTGGGCCCTGCAGAACTTCGGCTTCAAGACCGTGATCTCTTCGCGCTTCGCCGACATCTTCCGCGGGAATTCCCTCAAGAACGGTCTGCTGACGGTGGTGCTGCCGCAGGAGGCGGTCGACCGTCTGTGGGCGCTGACCGAAGCCGACCCCACCGCCGAGATCACGGTGGACCTGGTCGCCCGACAGGTCCGAGCCGAGGGCGTCGTGGCCGAGTTCGAACTCGACGACAATGCCCGGTGGCGTCTTCTGGAGGGTCTGGACGACATCTCCCTCACCCTTCAGAACGAAGGGGACATCGCGACCTACGAAAGCGGCCGGCCCCACCACAAGCCGCGCACGATTCAGGCCTGATCAGCGCTTATTCAGCCGGGGTGAACTCGCCCCGGTTCCCGTGCCCCCCGCCTTCCGGCGGGGGGCACGCGCGTTTGTTGAGGCCCCATGAGGCGACAACTCGCCCCAGATGGCACAATCTGTGCATGGACCGCGACAGTCAACTCGAGCTCTACGGACTTGTCGCGGACCGGCTGAAAGAAGCGCACACAAGGGTGCGCTCGCTGCAAGTCCCAGAGGGCGTAAGGATGGCGCTGTCTCGGAAGCTGTTGGTCGCCACGGCAGCGGCGAAGCACGATCTCGCCGATGCGGCAAGGCGCCTGGACAGGTTGATGAAGGACCTCGACGAGGGTCGATTCCCTGAAGGCGACTGATGCGAAGGAACTCCGTAACGGCCTACATCGTTGCGGCACTAGGGTGATTAGCCCGTTTCGTGTTTGATTTGCGGTATATATCCGCCTAACGTGCGAAATAAGCTTGAACACATTCGTTCTGGCGAAGTCTCCGAAGGGGAAGACGTGAACAAGGCGCAGCTCGTAGAAGCGATTGCCGACAAGGTGGGCGGCCGCCAGCAGGCCGCGGACGCCGTCGACGCGGTGCTCGACGCGATCGTCCGCGCGGTGGTCGCCGGCGACCGGGTCTCGGTCACGGGCTTCGGCTCGTTCGAGAAGGTCGACCGCCCGGCCCGCTACGCCCGTAACCCGCAGACGGGTGAACGCGTCCGGGTCAAGAAGACCTCGGTTCCCCGCTTCCGCGCGGGCCAGGGCTTCAAGGACCTGGTCAGCGGCACCAAGAAGCTGCCCAAGGGCGGCGAGGTGTCGGTCAAGAAGGCGCCCAAGGGCAGCCTCACCGGCGGCGCTTCCGCGACGGTCAAGAAGGCCGCGGCCAAGAAGGCCACCACCGCCAAGAAGGCGGCCGCGAAGTCCACGGCCGCCAAGAAGACCACGGCGAAGAAGACCACCCCCACGGTGGTCAAGAAGTCGGCCGCGAAGTCCACGGTCGCGAAGAAGGCCACCCCGGCCGCCAAGCAGGCCAGCGCGGCCAAGAAGGCCACGGCGACCGCCAAGAAGGCGGCCCCCACGGCCAAGAAGACCGCCCCCGCGGCCAAGAAGGCCACCGCCGCGACGAAGGCTCCGGCGAAGAAGACGGCGACGCGCAAGGCCACCGCGAAGAAGACCACCGCCCGCAACAAGTAAGCGGGCGACGTCACACACGTCGGGCCGGCCCCCACGGAGGGGGTCCGGCCCGCGGTGCTGTCCGGACCCGGACGGCCCTATACGAAGGTCTGCAGGGTGATCAGGGTGATGCGCAGCCGCGCGCCCTCGCCCTCGGTCTCGATCCGCACCCGCTGCCCGGCGCGCAGCAGCCGCAGGCCGCCCGCGTCGAACGCCGCGGCCTCGAAGGGCACCGGAGTGCCGTCGTCCAGCAGCACACTTCCGCCGCGGGTCTGGGAGTCGTAGGTGAACGCCGTTGCCTGCATGAGCGCAGCTTAGAGGCTCGCCGCGGAGCGGTCACCGGACGTCGGGGCGCACCGCCGGCGCCCCGGCCGGCAGCCGGGCGCCGCAGCGGGCCGTGTACGGGCCCACGCCCAGCAGCAGCGCCTCGCGCAGGTCCGCCGCCGTATCCACGTCCCGCCGCACGCTGTCGACCCCGCGCAGCCCGATTTCCACCGCCCCCGAAGCCGAATGCCGGGACCGCGACGGGCCCCCGAACGCGGGTGACAATTCCGCGTCCGGCGCGGCGGAAAGCAACGTCGTCCCGATTCCTGCCGCATCCGCCAGGAATGCCCGGGGAAATACCGCCGCGTTTTCGAGCACCCGTAGCAATTCCGCCGGCCGCAGCGCGGGCAGGTCCGCGTTCATCGCGGCCACCGCCGCCCCCGCCCGCCGGGCCCGTACCGCCCGCGCGCCGTGGGCCAGCGCGGCGTTGAGCCCGGCGGCCGGGCGGTCCGGGACGATCCGCGCGCCCAGCGCGGCCAGTTCCGCCCCGGCCAGCGGGTCGTCCGTGACGACCACCACATCCCGGACCGCCGCGCAGGCCAGCGCCGCCGCCACCGTGTCCTGCGCGAACGCCAGCGCGAGCCCGGGCCGGCCGGCCCCGGCCGCCGCCGCCAGGCGGCTCTTGGCCACGGACAGCGGCTTGAGCGGGATCACCAGGCTCCAGACGGCGTTCGTGGCCGGCCCCTTCCCCGTGGACATGTCATGGACGCGTTCTCGCACACACGTCGGCCCATTGTCACCCCCTCCCGGGCAGCCCGGCGGCCCGGTGCCGCGAGCGGGGCGTACGGTGTTCTCGACAGAGACCGGACCTGGGGAGAGACTTGTCCGGGCCCGGCCGGGTGCCGACGCCGCGCACCGGTCCTAGAGGAAGGTGTCCGAGTGTCCCGCCGCAGAATCGGCTTCTGGTACCGCCTGGCGGCGGTCATCGCGAAACCGCCGCTGGTAGTGCTGTTCAAGCGGGACTGGCAGGGAATGGAGCACATTCCGGCCGAGGGCGGATTCATCACCGCCGTCAATCACAACTCGTATCTGGACCCGCTCTCCTACGCGCACTTCCAGTACAACACCGGCCGGGTGCCGCGATTGCTCGCGAAGGCCGCCCTCTTCAAGGTGCCGATTGTCGGTTCCATCCTGCGCGGCTCCGGACAGATCCCGGTCTACCGGGAGACCACGAACGCCCTGGACGCATTCCGGGCCGCCGTGGCCGCGATCGAGCGCGGTGAATGCGTGGCCTTTTACCCGGAGGGCACCCTCACCCGCGATCCCGACCAGTGGCCGATGGCCGGCAAGACCGGCGCCGCCCGGGTGGCCCTGCTGACGCAGGCCCCGGTCATCCCGGTGGCCCAGTGGGGCGCGAACCTCGCGGTGCCGCCGTACGCCAAGAAGAACAGGGTCCGGCTCTTCCCGCGCAAGACCCTCCAGGTGCTGGCCGGACCGCCCGTGGACCTCACCGCGTTCTACGGCCGGGAACCCACGCCGGAGGTCCTCAAGGCGGTCACCGAAGTCATCATGGCGGCCATCACGGAGCTGCTGGAGCAACTGCGCGGAGAGACCGCTCCCGCGCAGCCGTACGACCACCGCAAGGCCAGGGTGGAACAGCGGCGCAAGGCCGCGGGGGAGGGCGAGAAGTGACGCGTACCGTCAAGGCGGCCGTGTTCGGAACCGGCTCGTGGGGCACCGCCTTCGGTATGGTGCTCGCCGACGCCGGCTGCGAGGTGGTCCTGTGGGGCCGCCGCGCCGAGGCGGTCGACGCCATCAACACCGGCCGGTCCAACCCGGACTACCTCCCCGGCGTCGCCCTGCCCGACAACCTGCGCGCCACCACCGACGCCGCCGAGGCCGCCCGGGACGCCGACTTCGTCGTCCTCGCGGTCCCTTCGCAGACCCTGCGCGGCAACCTCGCCGCGTGGGCCCCGCTGCTGCCCGCCGACTCCGTGCTCGTCTCCCTGATGAAGGGCATCGAACTCGGCAGCGCCAAGCGGATGAGCGAGGTCATCGAAGAGGTGGCCAAGGTCCCCTCCGCCCGCGTCGCCGTGGTCACCGGGCCCAACCTCGCCCGGGAGATCGCTGCCCGGCAGCCCGCCGCCGCCGTCGTCGCCTGCGTCGACGAGGCCGTGGCCCAGCGCCTCCAGGCCGCCTCCCACACCCCGTACTTCCGCCCGTACACCAGCACCGACGTCATCGGCTGCGAGCTGGGCGGCGCCGTCAAGAACGTCATCGGGCTCGCCGTGGGCATCGCCGACGGCATGGGCCTCGGCGACAACACCAAGGGCTCCCTGATCACCCGCGGGCTGGCCGAAGCCACCCGGCTGGGGCTGGCCATGGGCGCCGACCCGCTCACCTTCTCCGGCCTCGCGGGCCTCGGCGACCTGGTCGCCACCTGCTCCTCGCCGCTCTCGCGCAACCACACCTTCGGCACCAACCTCGGCCGCGGGATGACGCTGGAGGAGACCATCGCGGTGACCAAGCAGACCGCGGAGGGCGTCAAGTCCTGCGAGTCGGTGGCCGATCTGGCCCGCCGCCACGGAGTGGACATGCCCATCACGGACACCGTGGTCGACATCGTCCACCACGGCAAGCCGCCGCTGGTCGCGCTGAAGGAGCTCATGGGACGCAGCGCCAAACCGGAACGGCGCTGACTCCGTTCCGGTACGCGGACCGGGTACTCTCGGACCGATATGAGCAGCCAGAACTCCCCCCAGAGCCCTGACCAGCAGGGTCGCAAGCCGCGAGTGGCCGTCGTGTTCGGCGGCCGCAGCTCCGAACACGCCATCTCGGTCGTCACTGCGGGCGCGGTTCTGCGCTCCATCGACCGGTCCAAGTACGAGGTGCTGCCCATCGGCATCACCACGGACGGCCGGTGGGCCCTGACGGCCGACGAACCCGAGCGGATGGCCATCTCCGACCGCAGGCTCCCCAGCGTCGAGGAACTGGCCGACTCCGCCGAGGGCACCGTGGTGCTCCCGGTCGACCCGGCCAGCCGCGAGGTCGTCTACACCGAACCCGGCGCCGTGCCCAAGGCGCTGGGCGAGGTCGACGTCGTCTTCCCCGTCCTGCACGGCCCCTACGGCGAGGACGGCACCCTCCAGGGCCTCCTCGAACTGTCCGGCATCCCGTACGTCGGCTCGGGCGTCCTCGCCTCGGCCGTCGGCCAGGACAAGGACTACATGAAGCGGGTGTTCACCTCCTTCGGGCTGCCGGTCGGCCCGTACCTGACCATCCGCCCCCGCGAGTGGGAGCGCGACGAGAGCGCCGCCCGCGCCAAGGTCCTCGGCTTCGCCGCCGAGCACGGCTGGCCGCTGTTCGTCAAGCCCGCCCGCGCCGGCTCCTCGATCGGGATCACCAAGGTCGACGACCCCTCCGGACTCGACGAAGCCCTCAAGGAAGCCCAGCGGCACGACCCGAAGGTCATCGTGGAGGCGCTGCTGCGCGGCCGCGAGATCGAGTGCGGCGTGCTGGAGTTCGAGGACGGGCCGCGCGCGAGCGTGCCCGCCGAGATCCCGCCGGTCTCCAGCCACGACTTCTACGACTTCGAGGCCAAGTACATCGACTCCGCCTCCGGTCTGGTCCCCGCCCCGCTGACCCCGGAGCAGACCGCCGAGGTCCAGCGGCTCGCGGTCGAGGCCTTCGAGGCCGCGTCCTGCGAGGGACTGGTGCGCGCCGACTTCTTCCTCACCGAGGACGGCACCTTCGTCATCAACGAGATCAACACGATGCCGGGGTTCACCCCCATCTCCATGTACCCGCGCATGTGGCAGGAGAGCGGCGTCGCCTACCCGGAGCTGGTGGACCGCCTGATCCAGGCGGCCCTGCGCCGCTCCACCGGGCTGCGCTAGCCGGACCGCACGTACGAGGGACCGCCCGCCGGGTCATGATCCGGCGGGCGGTTCTCGGTAGAAGGCTCAGTAAAAGGCTCAGTAGGAGGCGATGCCCTCGGGCACCGACTTCTTGACGGCGGCCGACAGCGGCACCAGGAAACCGGTGTCCTTGGCGTGCGCCTTGTCCACCGTGACCTCGGTGTACGCGAGCCGCAGCCCGGTGGTGAAGCGGAAGCCGCCGCCCTCCAGCGGCTCCAGGAGCCACGGGACACCGTTCACCTCGACGCCGTCCTGCCGGGAATCCGACATCGCGGGGGGCTTGGGGATACCGCACCGCAGTACGATCGCCGAGCCGCCCCACGCGGCGGTCAGGTCGGACGGCGGTTCGGTGGCGGACCGTTCAAGACCGGCCACCGTGTCCGGAAGCTCCTTGTGCAGCGTGGCACAGAGCCCCGCGACATCGGCGGGCGGCGCGGGCGGGGGGACCACCCGGGCCCCGGCGGTACCCGGGGAGCAGCCCGCGAGGACTGCCACGGCGAGTACGGCCATCGGGGCGGGCAGGGCCAGCAGACGGACGGGCCGGCGGTGGAGGGACATCACCGGCCAAGAGTAGACGGGGGCTACAGATGGACGACCGGGCAGGTCAAGGTGCGGGTGATGCCCTCCACCTGCTGGACCTTGGCGACCACCATGCGGCCGAGTTCGTCCACGGTGTCGGCCTGGGCGCGCACGATCACGTCGTACGGGCCCGTCACGTCCTCGGCCTGGATCACCCCCTGGATCCGGCCGATCGACTCGGCCACCACCGATGCCTTGCCCACCTCGGTCTGGATGAGGATGTACGCCTGTACCACGGAACCTCCAGAGCGGCCGCGAGGATCATTTCCCCTAATCTTCGGGTGGGAAGTCCCGGTCCCGGGGAGAAAGGGACGCCACGGTACCGCGTCGCCGAGCGTCACGGGGAGACCCGCGGGCCCGGTGCCACGCGCAGCGGGGCGTACGGGGAGCAGAAGTTGACGTATCTGTTGACGGTACCCAGTGCTGAGACGGCTCGCGACCGCAAGCGGACTGGGCCAGAAGGAGCACAGCGATGAAGGGCACTGTCGGCGAGCTGGGGGAGTTCGGGCTCATCAAGGAGCTGACCTCACGGCTGACCACCACCCCGGCGGTCCGGCTCGGGCCCGGTGACGACGCGGCGGTCGTGTCCGCGCCCGACCGGCGGGTCGTGGCCAGCACGGACATCCTGCTGGAGGGACGGCACTTCCGGCGCGACTGGTCCACCGCCTACGACGTCGGACGCAAGGCCGCGGCACAGAACCTGGCCGACATCGCCGCCATGGGCGCGGTGCCCACCGCGCTGCTGCTCGGCCTCGTCGTCCCGGCCGAACTGCCGGTCACCTGGCCCACCGAGCTGATGGACGGGCTGCGCGACGAGTGCCAGGTCGCCGGCGCGGCCGTGGTCGGCGGGGACGTCGTGCGCGGGGACACCATCACGGTGGCCATCACCGCCCTCGGCGACCTGCGCAACCACGACCCCGTGCTGCGCTCCGGCGCCCGGCCCGGCGACGTGGTCGCCGTCACCGGCTGGCTCGGCTGGTCCGCGGCCGGTTTCGCGGTGCTCTCCCGGGGGTTCCGCTCCCCGCGGGCCTTCGTCGAGGCCCACCGGCGCCCCGAACCGCCCTACCACGCGGGCCCCGCGGCCGCCGGCCTCGGCGCCACCGCCATGACCGACGTCAGCGACGGCCTGGTCGCCGACCTCGGACACATCGCCGAGGCCAGCAAGGTCCGCATCGACCTGCGCTCGGCGGCCGTCGACATCCCGACCCAGATGCACGACATCGGGCAGGCCGTCGGCGTGGACCCGCTCCAGTGGGTGCTGACCGGGGGAGAGGACCACGCCATCGTGGCGACCTTCCCGCCCGACGTGAAGCTCCCGGCCCGCTGGAAGGTCATCGGGGAGGTGCTCAACCGGTCCGCGCTGCCCCAGGTGACCGTGGACGGCGCGCCCTGGACCAGCACCGGCGGCTGGGACCACTTCGGCGCCGACCCGGCGCAGGAACCCCCGCGATGAGCGGCGCCCCGCCCCTGTGCCTGACCGTCGCCGGATCGGACTCCGGCGGCGGGGCGGGCATCCAGGCCGACCTGAAGGCCATGCTGGCGCTGGGGGTGCACGGGATGAGCGTGGTCACCGCCGTGACCGCCCAGAACTCCCTCGGGGTGCGCGGGGTGTGGGAGCTGCCCGCCGAGGCCGTCACCGCCCAGTACCGGGCCGTCGTGGACGACATCGGGGTCGGCGCGGTCAAGACCGGCATGCTCTCCTCCGCCGTCCTGGTGGAGACCGTGGCCGCGCTGCTGGCGGACACCGCCGCCCCGGCCGTGGTCGATCCCGTCGGGGTCTCCAAGCACGGGGACGCGCTGCTCGCCGCGTCCGCGCTGGCGGCCGTACGGACCGAGCTGCTGCCCCGGGCCACCGTGGCCACCCCGAACCTCGACGAGGTGGCCCGGCTCACCGGCGTACGGGTGGAGGACGAGGACGGCATGCGCCGGGCCGCCGACGAGGTCCTCGGCCTCGGGCCGCGCTGGGCCCTGATCAAGGGCGGCCACCTCCCGGCCGGCCACGAGGCCGTGGACCTGCTGAGCGACGGCTCCACCGAGCTGTGGCTGCGCGCCCCGCGCCACGGCAACCGGCACACGCACGGCACCGGCTGCACCCTGGCGAGCGCCATCGCGGCCGGCCTCGCGCACGGCCTCGACGTCCCGGCGGCCGTCACCGCGGCCAAGGAGTACGTCACGGGCGCGATCACGGCCGGCTTCGCCCTCGGCGCCGGCATCGGCCCGGTGGACCACGCCTGGCGGTGGCGGTCCCGCTGACGGCGCACGGCCGCCCCGGAATCACTCCGGGGCGGCCGTGGATGCGTCAGGGCAAGGCAAAAGGCCGGTCCACCGAGGTGGACCGGCCTTTTTGGCAACCGGAAAGGGCTGCGCTACGACGACGGAAGGCGTCAGCGCGAGACCTTGCCGGCCTTGATGCACGAGGTGCAGGCGTTGAGGCGCTTCGGCGTCCCATTGACCACGGCACGGACGCGCTGGATGTTCGGGTTCCAGCGACGCGAGGTGCGGCGGTGCGAGTGGGAGATGCTGTTGCCGAAGCTCGGCCCCTTGGCGCAAACGTCGCAGTTGGCAGCCACAGGTCACTCCAAAGACTTCAGATGCACTTACAGTGAAACCGGCGCACCGGAATCAGAGAGTCCGAAGTGGTTTGCCGGGGGAAATGGCCCGACTCTCATCGGGCAACCGGAGCAGCATACAACGACTGCGTCGGTCCAAGAAAACTACCATGGCGACCGCGGGCACCGCCCCGGCCGCATCCCGGGCGCACCCCGGACCGGGGCCGTCCTTGGTTACCCTGCGGTGAACCCTCGTCCGCCCAAGGAGGAACACCCGGTGCCGCACGAGCCGCACAGCCTGGACGCCGCCGCGGTGCGCACCTGGAGCTCCCTGGCCCTGACCGCACTGGGCCGGGCCCGCGAGGACATCGACGCGATCAACGTCTACCCGGTCGCCGACGCCGACACCGGGACCAACCTCTACCTGACCGCGCAGTCCGCCGCCCGGGCCCTCGAAGAGGCCTTCGGGAACGCGGGGGATGTGAGCGAGGGCACAGCCGACGGCGCGCAGGACCCCGCTCCGGACGCCGACCGCTCCCGGGACCCTGCCGACGATCCCGCAGGCTCGCTGGCCGTCGCCGTACGGGCCTACGCCCACGGAGCCCTCATAGGCGCCCGGGGCAACTCCGGGACGATCCTCGCGCAGCTGCTGCGCGGGGTGGCCGACGTACTCGGAGGGGAACCGCGGGCGAGTGCCTCCGGGGCGCTGCTGGCCGGGGCGCTCACGCGGGCCGCGGAATCGGCGTACCGGGCCGTCGCGCACCCCGTCGAGGGCACCATGCTCACCGTCGCCGCGACCGCGGCACGGGCCGCCGAGGCCGCCGCCGAAGCCGCCGCGAGCAGCTGCGACGTCGCCCGGGCCGCCTACGACGGCGCCCGCGCGGCCCTCGCCGAGACCCCCGGGCAGCTGGCCGCGCTGGGCCGGGCCGGGGTCGTGGACGCGGGGGGCTGCGGCGTGGTCGCCGTGCTCGGGGCGCTGTGGCAGGCCCTGTCGGGCCAGGAGGCGGACCCGGAGCCGGCGCGCGGGCCGGCCGTGGCGACGGCGCAGCCCTGCGCCGAGGAACCGGACGGCCCCGGGTACGAGGTGATCTACCTGCTCGACGCCCCCGACGCGGCCGTCGACGTCCTGCGCGCCACGCTCGACGGGCTCGGGGACTCGCTGGTGATCGTCGGCGGCGGGGGCCTGTGGAACGTCCACGTCCACGTCGAGGACCCCGGCGCCGCCGTGGAAGCCGGAGTGGTCGCCGGCCGGCCCCACCGGATCCGCATCACCCACTTCGGCGACGAACGGCGCCGCGCCCGCGGCCCGCGCGCCCAGCGCGCGGTGGTCGCCGTCGTCCAGGGCGAGGGACTGGCCGTGCTCTGCGAGGAGGCGGGCGCGACCACCGTCCGCCGCCTGCCGGGCGAGCCGCCCGCCGCCGCCGAGATCGCCGCCGCCGTGCGGCGCGCGCACGCCCGCGAGGTGATCCTGCTGCCCGGCGGCGCCGAACAGCGCGCGGCCGCCGCGACCGCCGCCGAACAGGCCCGCGCCGACGGCGTACGGGTCGCCGTCATCCCCACCCGCTCGGCCGTCCAGGGCCTCGCCGCCCTGGCCGTGCACGACCCGGACACCGGCTTCGACGAGGACGTGGTCGCCATGACCGCCGCCGCCGGCGCCACCCGCCACGGCGAACTCGCCATCGCCGAACGGCAGTCCTTCACCTCGGCCGGCATCTGCCAGGCCGGGGACGTCCTCGGGCTCATCGACGGGGACGTCGCGGTCATCGGGTCCGCGCTCGCGGAGACCGCCGAGGCAGTCCTGGAGCGGATGCTGGGCTCCGGCGGCGAACTGGTCACCCTGGTCCTCGGGCCGGAGGTGCCGGACGCGCTCGCCGCCCGGCTGGAGGCGTACGTCCAGCACGGGCACCTGGCCGTCGACACCCTCACCTACCGGGGCGGGCGGTACTCCGCGCCGCTGCTCATCGGCGTCGAGTAGAGCGCCGAGCAGGACGTCGGACAGAGCGCCGGACCGGCCGCCGGGCAGGGCGGCGGGCGGCGGCCCGCCGGGGTCGCGTGCCCCCGTTGTCACAGGGATGGTGTGCAATGAACGGGTGCCCGCGCTCGACGAAGACCTCAAGAAGACCCTCGGCCCCGCCACCGCCAAGGTGCTGGCCGAGCAGCTCGGCCTGCACACGGCCCTGGACCTGCTGCACCACTACCCGCGCCGGTACGCCGAGCGCGGCGAACTGACCTCGCTGGCGGAGCTCGCCGACCAGATCGACGAGCACGTCACCGTCGTCGCCCAGGTCGCCGACGCCCGCGTCCTCACCTTCAACGGCGGGCGCGGCAAGCGGCTGGAGGTGACCATCACCGACGGCAGCGGCCGGCTCCAGCTCGTCTTCTTCGGCGCGGGCGTCCACAAACCGCACAAGGACCTGCTCCCCGGCAGCCGCGCGATGTTCGCGGGCAAGGTCTCGATGTTCAACCGCAAGCTCCAGCTCGCCCACCCCGCCTACGAACCCCTGGGCGTCGACGCCACCACTGCCGAGGCGGTGGACGCCTTCGCCCAGCAGCTGATCCCGATCTACCCGGCCTGCAAGCAGCTGGAGTCCTGGAAGATCACCAAGGCCGTCGACGCGGTCCTGCCCAGCGCCCGCGAGGCCGTGGACCCGCTGCCGCCCGCGCTCCGCGACGGCCGCGGGATGCTCCCGCTCACCGAAGCCCTCCTCAAGATCCACCGGCCGCGCACCAAGGCCGACGTCGAGGACGCACGCCGACGGCTCAAGTGGGACGAGGCCTTCGTCCTCCAGGTCGCCCTGGCCCGCCGCCGGCACGCGGACACCCTGCTCCCCGCCGTCCCCCGCCGCCCCGCTCCCGACGGCCTGCTGGACGCCTTCGACGCCAAGCTCCCCTTCACCCTCACCGACGGCCAGGTCGCGGTCTCCCGCGAGATCTTCGACGACCTGGCCACCGACCACCCCATGCACCGCCTCCTCCAGGGCGAGGTCGGATCCGGCAAGACGATGGTCGCGCTGCGGGCCATGCTCGCCGTCGTCGACAGCGGCGGTCAGGCCGCGATGCTCGCGCCCACCGAGGTGCTCGCCCAGCAGCACCACCGCTCGATCACCGAGATGATGGGCGACCTCGCCGAGGCCGGCCTGCTCGGCGGATCCGACCGGGGGACCAAGGTGGTGCTGCTCACCGGCTCCATGGGGACGGCCGCGCGCCGCCAGGCGCTCCTCGACCTGGTCACCGGCGAGGCCGGGATCGTCATCGGCACCCACGCCCTGATCGAGGACAAGGTCAAGTTCCACGACCTCGGGCTGGTCGTGGTCGACGAACAGCACCGCTTCGGCGTGGAGCAGCGCGACGCCCTGCGCTCCAAGGGCAAGCAGCCCCCGCACCTGCTCGTGATGACCGCGACCCCCATCCCGCGCACGGTCGCGATGACCGTCTTCGGCGACCTGGAGACCTCCGTCCTGGACCAGCTCCCCGCCGGGCGCTCGCCGATCGCCACCCACGTGGTGCCCGCGAAGGACAAGCCGCACTTCCTGGCCCGGGCCTGGGAACGGGTCCGAGAGGAAGTGGACAAGGGCCACCAGGCGTACGTGGTGTGCCCGCGGATCGGCGACGGCGAGGACGACCCGAAGGCCGCCAAGAAGAAGGCCGCGGCCGAGGAGGACGGCGAGCGGCGTCCGCCGCTGGCCGTGCTGGAGATCGCCGCGCAACTGGCCGCGGGCCCGCTCGCCGGGGTGTCCGTCGAGGTGCTGCACGGCCGGATGGACCCCGCCGACAAGGACGACGTGATGCGGCGCTTCGCGGCGGGCGAGGTGAAGGTGCTGGTCGCCACCACGGTCATCGAGGTGGGGGTCAACGTACCCAACTCCACGGTCATGGTGATCATGGACGCCGACCGGTTCGGGGTGTCCCAGCTCCACCAGCTGCGCGGGCGCGTGGGCCGCGGCACCGCCCCCGGGCTGTGCCTGCTGGTCAGCGAGATGCACGAGGCCAGCCCGGCCCGGGCCCGGCTGGCCGCCGTCGCCGCCACCCTCGACGGCTTCGAGCTGTCCCGGATCGACCTCGAACAGCGCCGCGAGGGCGACGTCCTCGGCCAGGCCCAGTCGGGCGTGCGCTCCTCGCTGCGGATGCTGTCCGTCATCGAGGACGAGGAGGTCATCGCGCAGGCCCGCGAGGAGGCCGCCCGGGTCGTCGCCGAGGACCCCGAGCTGATCGGGCTGCCCGGTCTGCTGACCGCGCTCGACGCGCTGCTCGACACCGAGCGCGAGCAGTACCTGGAGAAGGGCTGACCAGGAGGTCCTATCGTGGAGCCGCGAGCATTCCCTGAGCGAAGGACCTCCACATGACCCGCGTGATCGCCGGCAGTGCCGGTGGGCGGCGCCTCGTCGTGCCGCCCGGCACCGGCACCCGGCCGACCTCCGACCGGATGCGCGAAGGCCTCTTCTCCACCTGGGAGTCGCTGCACGGAGTCGAAGGAGCCCGGGTCCTGGACCTGTACGGCGGCTCCGGCGCGGTCGGCCTGGAGGCGCTCTCCCGCGGCGCCGCCCACGCCCTGCTCGTGGAGGCCGACGCGAAGGCCGCGAAGGCGATCCGCGACAACATCGCCGCCCTGGGCCTCGCGGGCGCTGAATTCAGGGCGGGCAAAGCGGAACAGATCGTGGCGATCCGGGCGGCGGGGGACCCGTACGACATCGTTTTCCTCGACCCGCCCTACGACGTCGCGCACGACGATCTTGCGGAGATCCTGCTCACACTCCGGTCGAATGCCTGGCTCACCGGCGATGCGCTCGTCACCGTGGAGCGCAGCACCAGAAGCGGTGCGTTCCCCTGGCCCGACGGTTTCGCGCCGCTCCGCTCCCGGCGGTACGGCGAAGGCACCCTTTGGTACGGTCGCGCCGCCTTCACCAGCGAAGAGTCATGATGCCCGCACCGGAGAGCGAGGGACTTCAGTTGCGCCGCGCCGTCTGTCCGGGGTCGTTCGACCCCATCACCAACGGACACCTCGACATCATCGGCAGGGCCGCCCGGCTCTACGACGTCGTGCATGTCGCCGTGATGATCAACCAGTCGAAGAAGGGCCTGTTCTCCGTCGAGGAGCGGATCGAGCTGATCCGCGAGGCCACCGCCGACTACGGGAACGTCGTGGTCGAGTCCTTCCACGGGCTGCTCGTCGACTTCTGCAAGCAGCGGGACATCCCCGCCATCGTCAAGGGTCTGCGCGCGGTCAGCGACTTCGACTACGAGTTGCAGATGGCCCAGATGAACATCGGGCTGACCGGGGTCGAGACGCTCTTCGTCCCGACGAACCCGACCTACAGCTTCCTCTCCTCCTCCCTGGTCAAGGAGGTGGCGACCTGGGGCGGCGACGTGTCCCACCTGCTGCCCCCCTTCGTCCACACCGCGCTGATGGAACGGCTGCGCGGCAACTGACGCCGCCCGACGCGCTGTCGGGGGGCCGCCCGGGGGCCGTACAGTCGTCCCGTCCGTCTCAGGAACCGCCTGAGGCCGAGAGAGTGCGAGCCACCGTGGACGTGCAGAAGAAGCTCGACGAGATCGTCGCGTCGGTCGGCGGAGCCCGGTCCATGCCCATGTCCGCCTCGTGCGTGATCAACCGCGCCGAGCTGCTCGCCCAGCTCGAAGAGGTGCGCCAGGCGCTGCCCGGTTCCCTGGCGCAGGCGCGGGAGCTGATCGGCGGGCGCGAGCAGATGGTCGAGGAGGCCCGCCGCGAGGCGGACCGGATCATCGAGTCCGCGCACGCCCAGCGCGGTTCGCTGGTCTCCGACACCGAGATCGCGCGGCGCTCGCAGGGCGAGGCCGACCGGATCCTGGCGGAGGCCCGCCGGGAGGCCGAGGAGATCCGCGCCGAGGCCGACGACTACGTCGACAGCAAGCTCGCGAACTTCGAGGTGGTCCTCTCCAAGACCATCGGATCCGTGGACCGCGGCCGCGAGAAGCTGCTGGGGCGCGGGCCGGGACTGGACGAGCACGGGTTCACGGACCCGGAGGCCCCGGAGCGCAGCCAAGACCCCGAGACCCAGCGGCGCCAGGCCGACGCCTACGTCGACACGAAGCTCGCCACCTTCGAGGCGGTGCTGTCCAAGACCCTGGAGGCGGTGGGCCGCGGCCGCCAGAAGCTGCTCGGCCGCACGCCGACGGACGACCTGGGCGCGCACATGGCGGCCCAGGACGCGGCGGGCGAGCAGTCCCGGACGACGAGCGACGCCGACTTCCTGGCGGGGCTCGCGGAACCGGTGGCGGCCATGGCTCCGCAGCAGCGGTCCCAGGCGCCGCAGGAGCCCGTCTACGAGGCCTACTCCTACCAGCAGCCCGCGCAGGCGGCACAGCAGCCGGACGGCTACGGCTACCAGGACCCCTACGGTTACCAGCAGGCCCCGCAGCAGCCCGATCCGTACGCCGCGTACCAGGGGCAGCAGCAGCCGGACCCCTACGCCGGCGACGGGCAGCCGTACCAGCAGCAGGCGTACCAGCAGCAGCAGCCGCAGACGCAGCAGCAGCCCGGGCAGCAGGCCCTCGACGAGACCAGTTTCTTCGACACGAGCATGATCAATCTGGACCAGCTGCGCCAGTACGAACAGGGCCGCTGAGCGGCTCCTGCGGAGCGCCCCGCCCCGGATTGGGCGCAGAGCGAAGCGGCGGGTATCCTGGCTCTTCGGTCGCGCGTATGCGACGCGATCCTTGCTGCCCGCAGCGGCATACAGCTGAGCGATCTCTGAAAGTTGGACCAGCCCTGAACACCCACCTCGACCACCGCAACCCCCTCGTGTTCGACACGCACGAGCTGGGTCGGCGTCCTGGTGCGTTGCTTCGGCTGACCCGCGAGGTCGCGGCGCCCGGGGACTTCGGTCTCGCGGACGTCATCGAAGTGCCGGAAGGCGCTCCGGTGAAGCTGAGGCTCCGGCTGGAGTCGGTCATGGAAGGGGTGCTTGTCACAGGCACCGCCCGTGCACTGGCCGCCGGGGAATGCGTAAGGTGTCTGGAGGCCGTCGAGCGCGAGCTCAAGGCGGACTTCCAGGAGATGTTCTCGTACCCTGACGCCGACGACCGGGGCCGTGTGAAAGCGGAGCCGGGCGACGACGTTGAGAATGACGAGGACACGCTCTTCATCGAGGACGGCTTGTTCGACCTCGAACCAGTGCTGCGTGACGCGGTGGTGCTCGCACTGCCGCTGCAGCCGGTGTGCCGGGAGGACTGTCTCGGACTGTGTCCCGAATGCGGGATCAGTCTGAACGACGACCCGGACCACCACCATGACGCCACCGACATCCGTTGGGCGGCATTGCAGGGACTCGTCGTGACCGATCAGGACGACGAGAAGGACAACATGAGCGGCGCCGCATCTGACGTCCAGCGCGCCGCCGAGAAGCAGGAGAAGTAGCCGTGGCTGTTCCGAAGCGGAAGATGTCGCGCAGCAACACGCGCCACCGCCGGTCGCAGTGGAAGGCTGCGGTCCCCACCCTGGTTTCGTGCGAGCGTTGCCAGGAGCCGAAGCTCCAGCACATTGCGTGCCCGAGCTGCGGCACCTACAACAAGCGCCAGGTCCTCGAGGTCTGAGCGGCTGGTGAGAGGCGCAATGTCTGAGCTTGCCGGCGGCTCAACGCAGGCAGACACGAACAAAGCGGCCTCGTCCCACACGCTTCTGGAAGGGCGGCTCGGGTACCACCTCGAGTCCGCCCTTCTGGTGCGTGCACTGACCCACCGTTCGTACGCGTACGAGAACGGCGGTCTGCCCACCAACGAGCGGCTGGAGTTCCTCGGGGACTCCGTGCTCGGCCTGGTGGTCACGGACACGCTCTATCGGACCCACCCGGACCTGCCGGAAGGCCAACTGGCCAAACTGCGGGCCGCTGTGGTCAATTCGCGTGCGCTGGCGGAGGTCGGGCGCGGGCTCGAACTCGGCCTCTTCATCCGGCTCGGCCGGGGCGAAGAAGGCACGGGCGGCCGGGACAAGGCCTCCATCCTCGCCGACACCCTTGAAGCGGTGATCGGCGCGGTCTATCTCGACCAGGGTCTCGACGCGGCCGCGGAGCTGGTTCACCGGCTCTTCGATCCGCTGATCGAGAAGTCATCGAGCCTCGGCGCAGGCCTGGACTGGAAGACCAGTCTCCAGGAACTGACCGCGGCCGAGGGGCTCGGCGTACCCGAGTACCTGGTCAGCGAGACGGGACCGGACCACGAAAAGACCTTCACCGCTGCTGCTCGCGTCGGTGGTGTCTCGTACGGCACCGGCACCGGCCGCAGCAAGAAGGAAGCGGAACAGCAGGCTGCGGAGTCCGCGTGGCGCGGCATTCGCGCCGCCGCGGACGAGCGGATCGCGGCGGAAGCCGCTCCCGCCGCCGCACCGGCTGTCGCCGAGGCTCCGGCCGAGGACGGCGGGGCGCCGACGCCCGCCGGCCCGACGCCGACGGTCTGAGCTTCCTTCGGGAGTTTCCCCGCCCGCCCCTGCTCCGGCAGGGGCGGGCGGACCCGTTTCCGGGCGACGGCTCCGGGGGCCTGCCGCCCCGGGGCTCCGCCGCGGTGGCGCGGGGCCCGGCGGTAGGCTCGGGGGAGTCGAGACAGACCGCCCCTCCAAGGAGACACCGTGCCCGAGCTGCCCGAAGTCGAAGTCGTGCGGCGCGGGTTGGCGCGATGGGTGGCCGGGCGGACCGTCGCGGCGGTCGAGGTGCTGCACCCCCGCGCGGTACGCCGGCACACCGGCGGCGGTCCCGATTTCGCGGCCCGCCTCGCGGGGCGGACCATCGGCGCGCCCCAGCGCCGCGGCAAGTACCTGTGGCTGCCCCTGGACGACCGGGACCTGTCCGTACTGGCCCACCTCGGCATGAGCGGCCAGCTCCTGGTGCAGCCCGCCGGGGCCCCCGACGAGAAGCACCTGCGCATCCGGGTCCGCTTCGCCGACTCCGCGGGGACCGAGCTGCGCTTCGTGGACCAGCGGACCTTCGGCGGGCTGTCCCTGCACCCGACCGTCCCCGGCAGCGCCGAAGGGCTCCCGGACGTCATCGCGCACATCGCCCGCGACCCCCTGGATCCCGGCTTCGACGAGACGCTCTACCACGCCGCCCTGCGCGCCAAGCGGACCACGCTCAAGCGGGCGCTGCTGGACCAGTCCCTGATCAGCGGCATCGGGAACATCTACGCGGACGAGGCGCTGTGGCGCGCCAAGCTGCACTACGAGCGTCCCACCACCACCCTCGCGGGTCCGCGGAGCCGGGAACTCCTCGGCCACGTCCGCGACGTGATGAACGCGGCCCTGGCGGTCGGCGGCACCAGCTTCGACAGCCTCTACGTCAACGTGAACGGCGAGTCGGGCTACTTCGACCGCTCGCTCGACGCCTACGGCCGCGAGGACGAGCCCTGCCGGCGCTGCGGCACGCCCATGCGGCGCCGCCCGTGGATGAACCGGTCCAGCTACTTCTGCCCGCGCTGTCAGCGCCCGCCGCGCGTCTCGTCGTAGGACTCCCGGGCGGCCAGGACCGGCGTCATGCTGCCCTCGACGAAGTGGATCAGTGTCAGCAGCCGCTCGGCGATCTCCCGGCCCAGCGGCGTCAGCTCGTAATCGACGCGCGGAGGGTTCGTCGGCTGCGCCTCGCGGTGCACGATGCCGTCGCGCTCCAGCGCGTGCAGCGTCTGGGAGAGCATCTTCTCGCTCACCCCGTCGACCCGGCGGCGCAGTTCGTTGAAGCGGCGCGCCCCGTCGTAGAGGGCGCCGACCGTCAGACTGCCCCACCGCCCGGTGACGTGTTCCAGCGTCTCGCGGGACGGGCAGTTGCGCGCGAAGACATCGAACGGCAGTTCGGCCGCTCCGGTGCTTTCGGTACAGGCGGAAGTCTCCATGAGGACAGGCTACTCCCGCACAGCGCTAACTCGTAGCTTGCGCTATCCAAAAGTTAGTGCTTACCTTCTCTCGGCGCACCACTCGGCGCCACCCCGCTCCCGAGGAGATCCACCGTGTCCGCTCCGCTCCCCACCCCCGTCGTCTCGATCGCCTACCACTCCGGATTCGGCCACACCGCGGTCCTCGCGGAGGCCGTCCGGGCGGGCGCCGCCGACGCGGGCGCCACCGTGCACCTGATCAAGGTCGACGAGATCGACGACGCCCAGTGGGCGCTCCTGGACGCCTCCGACGCGATCGTCTTCGGATCCCCGACCTACATGGGCGCCGCCTCCGGCGCCTTCCACGTCTTCGCCGAGGCCACCTCGAAGCGCTGGTTCGCGGACGCCTGGCGGGACAAGCTCGCCGCGGGCTTCACCAACTCCGCGTCCAAGAGCGGCGACAAGGCCGGCACCCTCGGCTACTTCCAGACGCTGGCCTCGCAGCACGGCATGAACTGGATCAGCCTGGGCCTGAAGCCCGGCTGGAACGCGAGCACCGCTTCCGAGAACGACCTGAACCGGCTCGGCTTCTCCAACGGCGCCGCCGCGCAGAGCAACGCGGACCAGGGCGTCGAGGGCGTGCACAAGGCGGACCTGCTGACCGCCGAGCACCTCGGCCGCCGCGTCGCCACCACGACCCGCGTCTTCCTCGCGGGCCGCGCCGCCGTCGCCGCCTGACCCGAGCCCCTTTCCGCGGGCCCGTCGGCGCTGGCTAGAAGCCGAAGTCCTGGGTCCACCAGGGGCCACCGGAGGCGAAGTACGCGCCGACGCCGAGGGTGCGGAACTCGCAGTTGAGGATGTTGGCCCGGTGGCCCGGGCTCTCCATCCACGCCTTCATGACCGAGTCGGCGTCGCCCTGGCCGCGGGCGATGTTCTCGCCGCCGAGGCTGGTGATCCCGGCGTTGGACGCCCGGTCCCAGGGGGTCCTCCCGTCGGGATCGGTGTGGTCGAAGAAGCCGCGCACGGCCATGTCCTTGCTGAACGCGTCGGCGAGCGAGGCCAGCGGCGGGTTCGCGCGGACCGGACCGCAGCCCGCCTTGGCGCGCTCCAGGTTGACCAGGGCCAGGACGGCGGACTCCTCCGCGGAATCCCCGCCGGAGGCCGGAGCGGAGGGCTTGGCCGGCGGCGGATCGGCCGGCTTCGGCGGTTTGGGCGCCGGTACGGGGGCCTTCGGAGCCCTGGTCGACGGCGCCGCGGAGGGCCGGGCCGACGCGGAAGCGGAGGCGGAAGCCGACGGGGTCGGCGTCGGCGAGGCCGAAGCGGACGCCGACGGTGACGACGGTGACGGCGAAGGCGACGGCGAGGCCGACGGGCTGCCGGCCGGTGAGGGGGCGTCGGGCGAGCGGCCGGAAAGGTTCGCCAGGCCGCTCTGCTCGTTCGCCTCATCCGCGCCGCGGTCCTCGCCGCGCGGTGCCGCCCCGGCCTCGTCCTTGGTGTCCGCGCTCTGGCCGACGTAGGGGAAGCTGCCGCCGACCGGCACCAGGCCGGTGGTCACGGCCGCGGTCCCGAGGACCACGGCCACGCAGGCGCCCAGCAGGCCGGTGCGCACGGCGGTGCCGCCGCGCTTGCCGCGGCCGTCGCGCTCCGGCGCGGGGAGTCGGTGGCGTCCCATCGGCTCTGCCTTCCAAGATCAACCGTTACTCACCCAAATGGGTGAGGTATTGAGGCGCGACTGTAGTCCATGCGGCCCGGGGGGCGAGGTGACCGGAATTCGCCTGCCCGGTTAGCGTTCACGCATGAACGAACACGTCCGGGTGACCGCCTGGGTACGCGGCCGGGTACAGGGAGTGGGCTTCCGCTGGTTCACCAGGGCCAATGCGCTGGAGATCGGCGGCCTCGTGGGCTTCGCGCTGAACCTGGACGACGGCCGAGTACAGGTCGTCGCCGAAGGTCAACGTGAGAATTGCCACCGGCTGCTCGACTGGCTCCGGTCCGCCGACACGCCCGGGCGGGTCGACGGGGTGACCGAGATCTGGGGAATTCCGCGCGGCGGCTACGACGGGTTCGCCATCCGGTGATCGCGGGGGTGGTCACATCTACATACCGCCGGAACTGCGCATACGTTGCCGAGCGTGGTCATCCGTGGAACGCTCGGAGGAGAGGACGATCTCTCCTCCCCGTGCGGGGACCGGGCTGTCCGCCGATACAGGGCGTGATCGTGTTGACCGTCAAACTTTTTGGTGAGACGCTGGAAGCCCCGCGCACCTGAGCTGTTTGGCAGTGTTGGCAGTATTGAGCGCAGTGACTGACAGCCACTGCCGGACAACGCGGGTGCGATTCCCTCACGACCCACACCGCTCTCGGTCGGTCACTCAGTGTGGAGGACCATCCATCATGGCAAAGGCGCTTCTCGGTTACGTCGGCGGTTCCGACCCGCGACTCCTCGCCGAGATGCGACGGCTTCAGCAGCGCGTCCAGGACCTCGAGTCCGAACTCGGACGAATCCAGTCCGAGAATGACGCTCTGAACGCGGCCGCCGCTCAGCACGGAGACTCGCTGCTGGACAGCATCGACATCGACGTATCCCAGGCGGAGCCTGCGCTCACCTGATTCCGCGATCTCGTCGCTGTACCTGAACAGCCCGCTCCATACGGCTGTCAGGACCGCTTGATCTGCAAGGGACGCTTCGGCGTCCCTTCTTTTCTTTCCGCCAGGCCGCTGCGCCCCGGAGTTCGCCGCTCTCCCATGGGGCCAGGTGGGGGGCCGTTTCCTTTAACGTCTGATGTGCCCTGCACCTTCATGGGTGAAACCGAACGTGAAAGGTAGAGTCCGGCGGCGTGCACCTCAAGGCCCTGACCCTGCGCGGTTTCAAATCGTTCGCGTCCGCCACCACCCTGCGCTTCGAGCCGGGCATCACCTGTGTCGTCGGGCCCAACGGCTCCGGCAAGTCCAATGTGGTGGACGCGCTCTCCTGGGTCATGGGGGAGCAGGGGGCCAAGTCCCTGCGCGGCGGCAAGATGGAAGACGTCATCTTCGCGGGAACCACCGGCCGTCCGCCGCTCGGCCGGGCCGAGGTCTCCCTGACCATCGACAACTCCGACGGCGCGCTGCCCATCGACTACGCCGAGGTCACCATCACCCGGATCATGTTCCGGGGCGGCAGCAGCGAGTACCAGATCAACGGGGACACCTGCCGCCTCCTGGACATCCAGGAGCTGCTGTCCGACTCCGGGATCGGCCGCGAGATGCACGTCATCGTCGGCCAGGGCCAGCTGGACTCGGTCCTGCACGCCGATCCGATGGGCCGCCGCGCCTTCATCGAGGAAGCGGCGGGCGTACTGAAGCACCGCAAGCGCAAGGAGAAGGCGCTGCGGAAGCTGGACTCCATGCAGGCGAACCTCGCCCGCGTCCAGGATCTGGGCGACGAGCTGCGGCGCCAGCTCAAACCGCTGGGACGGCAGGCCGCGGTGGCCCGGCGGGCCGCCGTCATCCAGGCCGACCTGCGCGACGCGCGGCTTCGGCTGCTCGCGGACGACCTCGTCACCCTGCGCGGGGCGCTCGACGCGGAGATCGCGGACGAGTCGGCGCTCAAGGAGCGCAAGGAATCGGCCGAAGCGGAACTGGCCGACGCGCTGCGCCGGGAGGCCGCTCTGGAGGAGTCCGTGCGCGAGCTGGCGCCGCGGCTCCAGCGGGCGCAGCAGACCTGGTACGAACTGTCGCAGCTGGCGGAACGGGTCCGCGGGACGGCTTCGCTGGCCGAGGCGCGGGTGCGCAGCGCGACGGCGCCAGTGGAGGAGGAGCGGCGCGGCCGGGACCCCGAGGACCTGGAGAAGGAGGCCGCCCGGATCCGCGAGCAGGAAGCGGAACTGGAGGCCGCGCTGGAGGCGGCCACCCGGGCGCTGGAGGACACCTCGGCCCACCGGGCGGAACTGGAACGCGCGCTGGAGGGCGAGGAGCGGCGGCTGCGGGACGCGGCGCGGGCCATCGCCGACCGGCGCGAGGGCATCGCCCGGCTGACGGGCCGCCTGGGCGCGGCCCGCTCCCGGGCCGGGGCGGCGCAGGCCGAGATCGACCGGCTGGTGGCCGCCCGGGACGAAGCGGAATCCCGTGCGGTGACCGCGCGGGAGGAGTACGAGGCCCTCGTCCGGGAGGTCGGGGCGCTGGATGCGGAAGAGTCCGAAGCGGCGGAACACGAGCACGCGCGGGCGGAACTGACGGCGGCGGACGAGGCGCTCTCGGCGGCCCGGGACGCGCTGGCGGTGGCGGAACGGTCCCGCGCGGCGGTGTCGGCGCGGCGGGAGGCGCTGGCGCTGGGCCTGCGCCGCAAGGACGGCACCGCGGCGCTGCTGGCGGCGCGGGACCGGCTGACCGGGCTGCTCGGTCCGGCGGCGCAGCGGCTGACGGTGGCTCCGGGGTACGAGGTCGCGGTGGCGGCGGCCCTGGGGGCGGCGGCCGACGCCCTCGCCGTGACCACCCCGGCGGCGGCCGCCGCCGCGATCCGCCACCTGCGCGACACCGACGCGGGCCGCGCCACGTTCCTCATCGCCCCGAGCTCCCTCCCGCCCCAGCCGCCGGCCCCACGGGCCGAGGGCGATGCCGGGGCGGTGGCTGCGCCGGGTCCCGAGGCCGGCCCCAGCGGCCCGGAGGGCGCCATCCCGCCCGCCGAGGTCCCCTCACCGGCCGGCCCGGCGCGGGCGTACCCCGGCGAACCGGGGGCCGCCGGCGCACGGGAGGCGTCCACCGCCACGGACCGACCCGCCCCGGACGCGGGTTCCGCCCCGGTCGCCCACGCCGTCGACCTCGACGCCCACCCCGACCCCGACCTGCACGGCGTGCCCGTCGGGGCTGTGGTCGAGGGGGATGCCGGGGTGGTGCGGGCCGTGGGGTGGGTCGTGCGGGACTACCGGGTCGTGGCGGATCTGGGGGCGGCCGAGGTGTTGGTGGCGCGGTGGCCCGGGCTGGTCGCGGTGACCGTCGGCGGTGACGTGCTCGGGGCGCACCTCGCGCAGGGCGGGGCCGCCGGGGCGCCCAGCCTCATCGAGGTGCGGGCCGCCGTGGACGAGGCGGACGCCGACCTGGCCGCCCTGGAGGTCCGCTGCCGGGAGCTGGCCGCGGGCAGGGCGGCCGCCGAGGCCCGGCGCCGGGAGTGCGCCCGCCTGGTCGAGGAGCTGGCCGAGCGGCGCAGCGCGGGCGAACGGGCGCGCGCTGGGGTCGCCCAGCAGCTCGGCCGGCTGTCCGGCCAGGCGAAGGGCGCGGCGGGCGAGGCCGAGCGCTGCGCCGCCGCCGCGGCCAAGGCCCAGGACGCCCTGGAGCAGGCGCTGGCCGACGTGGAGGAGTGCGCCGAGCGGCTCGCCGTGGTCGAGGAGATGCCCGGCGAGGAAGAGCCGGACACCTCGGCCCGCGACCGGCTCGCGGCGGACGGCGCGAACGCCCGCCAGACCGAAATGGAGGCCCGGCTCCAGCTGCGCACCCACGAGGAGCGGGTCAAGGCCCTGGCCGGCCGGGCCGATGCCCTGGACCGCGCGGCCAGGGCGGAGCGCGAGGCCCGGGCCAGGGGCGAGCGCCGCACCGCCCGGCGGCGCCACGAGGCCCGGGTGGCCACCGCGGTGGGCGACGGCGCCCGCCGGCTGCTGGCGCACATCGAGGTGTCGCTGTCCCGCGCGGACCGCGAGCGCACGGCCGCCGAGTCCGCGAAGGGCGTCCGTGAGCGGGAGCTGGCGCAGGCCCGTACCCGCGGCCGCGACCTCAAGGGCGAACTGGACAAGCTGACCGACTCCGTCCACCGCGGCGAGGTGCTCGGCGCCGAGAAGCGGCTGCGCATCGAGCAGGTGGAGACCAAGGCGCTGGAGGAGTTCGGGGTGACGGCGGCCGGGCTGGTCGCCGAGTACGGCCCGGACCAGCCGGTTCCCCCGGGCCCGCCCGCCGAGGGAGCGGACCGGAGCGGCCAGGAGGCGGAGTGCGACCCGCTGCCGGGTCCCTTCGTGCGGGCGGAGCAGGAGAAGCGGCTGCGGGCCGCCGAGCGCGCGTACCAGCAGCTCGGCAAGGTCAACCCGCTGGCGCTGGAGGAGTTCGCGGCGCTGGAGGAGCGGCACACGTTCCTGAGCGAGCAGCTGGAGGACCTGCGCAAGACCCGGGCGGACCTCCTTCAGGTCGTGAAGGAGGTGGACCAGCGCGTCGAGCAGGTCTTCACCGAGGCCTACCACGACACGGCCCGCGAGTTCGAGGGGGTCTTCGCCCGCCTCTTCCCCGGCGGCGACGGCCGGCTGATCCTGACCGACCCCGACAACATGCTCACCACCGGCGTGGACGTGGAGGCCCGCCCGCCGGGCAAGAAGGTCAAGCGGCTATCGCTGCTCTCCGGCGGCGAGAGGTCGCTGACGGCCGTGGCGCTGCTGGTCTCCATCTTCAAGGCGCGGCCCAGCCCGTTCTACGTGATGGACGAGGTCGAGGCGGCCCTGGACGACACGAACCTCCAGCGGCTGATCCGGATCATGGAGGAGCTGCAGGAGAGTTCACAGCTGATCGTGATCACGCACCAGAAGCGGACGATGGAGGTCGCGGACGCCCTCTACGGCGTTTCGATGCAGGGCGACGGGGTATCGAAGGTCATCAGCCAGCGCCTCCGCTGAGGCCCCGACCCACCCCATTCGTTCAAGAGGTGAACCCATCAGCTGCCCGGCTCGGGTCGAATGGACGTACCTGTGCGATCGAGTGAAGTCATCACAAACTATTGACTTCACAAAATGAACACATAGGCTCGCTCCCGCTGCCCTTCCCTTCGGGTGGTGCCCGATCTTGAACTGTGCGCCACTGGAAGGAATCACCCCCACATCAGCCCGTCACCGCAGCCGGGCACGCAGGAGCAGACCTTGACCAGCAGCACATCACAGGCGGCCTCGTCCGGCAGCGGACGCGCGGCCCAGCCCGACCACCTCGGCCACGTCGTCTTCATCACCGCGGCCGCCGCGATGGGCGGCTTCCTCTTCGGCTACGACAGCTCCGTCATCAACGGCGCCGTCGAGGCCATCCGCGACCGCTTCGACGTCGGTTCGGGAACCCTCGCCCAGGTGATCGCCGCCGCACTCATCGGCTGCGCCTTCGGCGCGGCCACCGCCGGCCGCATCGCCGACCGGATCGGCCGCATCCGCTGCATGCAGATCGCCGCCGTCCTCTTCACCGCGAGCGCCATCGGTTCCGCCCTCCCGTTCGCCCTCTGGGACCTCGCCCTGTGGCGCGTCATCGGCGGCTTCGGCATCGGCATGGCCTCGGTCATCGGCCCGGCCTACATCGCCGAGGTCTCGCCGGCCGCCTACCGCGGCAGGCTCGCCTCCTTCCAGCAGGCCGCGATCGTGATCGGCATCGCCATCTCGCAGCTCGTCAACTGGGGCATCCTGAACCTCGCCGACGGAGAGCAGCGCGGCAAGATCGGCGGCCTGGAAGCCTGGCAGTGGATGCTCGGCGTGATGGTGGTCCCGGCCGTGCTCTACGGCCTGCTGTCCTTCGCCATCCCGGAGTCCCCCCGCTTCCTCGTCTCGGTCGGCCGCATGGAGAAGGCAAAGACGGTCCTGCGGGAGGTCGAGGGCGAGGGCATCGACGCCGACGCCCGGGTGCGCGAGATCGACAACGCCATCCATTCGGAGCAGAAGTCCACCTTCAGGGACCTCCTCGGCGGACGCTTCGGCTTCCTGCCGATCGTCTGGATCGGCATCGGCCTCTCCGTCTTCCAGCAGCTCGTCGGCATCAACGTGATCTTCTACTACAGCTCCTCGCTGTGGCAGTCGGTCGGCATCGACCCCAGCTCCTCGTTCCTGTACTCCTTCGAGACCTCCGTCGTGAACATCATCGGTACGGTCATCGCGATGGTGTTCGTGGACCGGATCGGCCGCAAGCCGCTGGCCCTCATCGGCTCCGCCGGCATGACGGTCTCCCTCGCGCTCGCCGCGTGGGCGTTCTCCTACAAGTCCACCGACGGCGGCGACATCGCCCTGCCGCACGCCCAGGGGCTCGTGGCCCTCATCGCCGCGAACTTCTTCGTCCTCTTCTTCGCCCTCTCCTGGGGCGTGGTGGTCTGGGTGCTGCTCGGCGAGATGTTCCCGGGCCGGATCCGCGCGGCCGCCCTCGGTGTGGCCGCCGCCGCCCAGTGGGTCGCCAACTGGGTCATCACGGTCTCGTTCCCGACGCTCTCGGACTGGAACCTGTCCGGTGCGTACGTGATCTACGCGGTCTTCGCCATGCTCTCGATCCCCTTCATCCTCAAATGGGTGCCGGAGACCAAGGGCAAGGCGTTGGAGGAGATGGGGTAACCATCCCCCGCCACCACCCCTCTCCTCCGCGGTGCTGCCCCGGCTCAGTCCTTGAGCCGGGGCAGCACCCGTTCGCAGAGCAATTCCAGGCTGCGCCGCCCCTCCTGCGGCGGCATTCCGCCGCAGAGCGGGTGCAGGACGAGGTTGCCCGCCCCGCCCGCGCCCCGGGCGTACGCCACCGCCTCGTCCGGGGTCAGGATCCGGTACACCCCCTCCGCGCGCAGCTCCTCGACGGTGCGCGCGCCGGACCGTACCGCCGAGCGGATGTCCTTGGACTGCCAGGAGGCGTACATGCCCGCCTCGTGCAGCAAGTGGTGCCCGTACAGCGCCCACGCCCGGTCCGGGTCCTCGGCGATGTTCAGCAGCGGGGTCTCGGCCGCGGGCATCATGCAGAACCCCTCCGTGCCGTACTCCGCCAGCCGCGCGAGGTAGTAGGCCTCCAGCTCCGGCAGGTGGGCGCTCGGGAAGAACGGCAGGCCGAGCCGGGCCGCGCGGCGGGCCGCCGGCTGCGAGCTGCCGCCGACCAGCAGCGGCGGGTGCGGCCGGGTGAACGGGCGCGGGGTGACCTTCACCGTGCGGCCGCGGAAGGTGAAGGGCTCGCCGGTCCACGCCTTGAGCAGGGTCTCCAGCAGCTCGTCCTGGAGCCGGCCGCGCCGGCCCCACTCGACGCCGTGCTGCTCGTACTCCTCGGGCCGGTAGCCGATGCCCGCGACCGTCACCAGCCGGCCGCCGCTCAGCAGGTCCAGGACCGCGATGTCCTCGGCGACCTTCAGCGGATCGTGCAGGGGCCCGATGATCGCGGAGACGGTGACCGCGATCCGGCGGGTGGCGCCGAAGACCGCGCCCGCGAAGGCGAAGGGGGAGGGCAGCCAGTTGTTGTCGGTGCCGTGGTGCTCCTCGGTCTGGAGCGTGTCCACGCCGTGCTCGTCGGCGTACCGCGCCATCTCCAGCGCCGCCCGGTAGCGGGCGGAGAGGGTCTCGGGCGTGCCGTCCGGGTCGATCAGGTTGAACCGGACCACGGTGATGGGCATGAAGAGGTCCCCCTTCGCCTTGCTGCTCGCGGTGACGGGCCGGGCGAAGGGGGACGCTAGCTGACGCGGCGTCAGTTGGACAGGGATCCGGTGCGCGGGAGCACGCGGGACGGTCCGGACGGCGGCTCGCGCCCCCGGCTCGGCCGCCGGGGTCCGGGGTCCGGGCCGCGCGTGACCGATACTGGGTGGGTTATGGACATCCTCATCCTTGCTGTAGTCATCGCCCTGGTCGCGGTCGGCGCGATCAGCGGGCTCGTGGTCAGCAGCCGCAAGAAGAAGCAGCTGCCCCCCACGGCACCGCCGAGCACGCCGACCATCACCGTCCCGCCCGCCGAGCCGCAGGTCGGGGACGACGCCGCACCCACGGTCGACGAGCCGCGCCGCACGATCGAGGAGGTCGCGCTCCCCGACGCGGAGGCCGCCACCGACTCGCCGGTCGCCGTCGAGGACCCCGTCGTCGCGGCGCCCGAGGCGCCCGCGCTGGACGTCCCCGAGCCCACCGCCGGACGCCTCGTCCGGCTGCGCGCCCGACTCGCCCGCTCACAGAACTCGCTGGGCAAGGGGCTGCTGACGCTCCTCTCCCGCGAACACCTCGACGAGGACACCTGGGAGGAGATCGAGGAGACCCTCCTCATCGCCGACGTCGGTGTCGCCTCCACGCAGGACCTGGTGGACCGGCTCCGCGAGCGGGTCAAGGTCCTCGGCACCCGCACCCCGGCCGACCTGCGCGCCCTCCTGAAGGAGGAGCTGCTCACCCTGCTCGGCACCGACTTCGACCGCGCGGTCAAGACCGAGAGCGGCCTGGACACCCCGGCCGTCGTCATGGTCGTCGGCGTCAACGGCACCGGGAAGACCACCACCACCGGCAAGCTGGCCCGCGTCCTGGTGGCCGACGGCCGCAGCGTGGTGCTCGGCGCGGCCGACACCTTCCGCGCCGCCGCCGCCGACCAGCTCCAGACCTGGGGCGAGCGGGTCGGGGCGCGGACCGTCCGCGGCCCCGAGGGCGGCGACCCGGCGTCGATCGCCTACGACGCGGTCAAGGAGGGCATCGCCGAAGGCGCGGACGTCGTCCTGATCGACACCGCCGGCCGGCTGCACACCAAGACCGGTCTGATGGACGAGCTGGGCAAGGTCAAGCGGGTCGTGGAGAAGCACGGGCCGCTGGACGAGGTCCTGCTGGTCCTGGACGCCACCACCGGCCAGAACGGCCTGACCCAGGCCCGCGTCTTCGCGGAGGTCGTGGAGATCACCGGCATCGTGCTGACCAAGCTCGACGGCACCGCCAAGGGCGGCATCGTGGTCGCCGTCCAGCGCGAGCTGGGCGTCCCGGTGAAGCTGATCGGCCTGGGGGAGGGCCCGGACGACCTGGCGCCCTTCGAGCCGGAGGCCTTCGTCGACGCCCTGATCGGCGACTGACCCCCGGTCCTCCCGCCCGGCCGTACGCACCCCAGGGCCCCCGCGCTGCGACAGCGCGGGGGCCCTTGCGCGCGCCCCGAGCCGTCGGTGACCGCACCGGAGCCGTCAGCGGCTGAAGCGGTGGCAGATGTAGGCCAGCGTGCCCAGCAGCAGCCGGGCCTGCGGGGGGCGGCCCGCGGAGTCCAGGGTCGGCGGGCGCAGCCACACGACCGGGCCGAGCCCGGCGCGGTCGGAGGGCGGGGCCGTGACGAAGGCGCCCTGCCCCAGCGCCCGCAGATCGAGGTCCGCGTCGTCCCAGCCCATCCGGTACAGCAGCTGCGGCAGCTCGGCCGCCGCCCCCGGGGCCACGAAGAACTGGGCCCGCCCGTCGGGCGTCGCGGTCACCGGACCCAGCGGCAGCCCCATCCGCTCCAAGCGCACCAGCGCCTGGCGGCCGGCCTGCGCGGAGACCTCGATGACGTCGAAGGACCGGCCCGCGGGCAGCAGCACCGCGGCGCCCGGGAACTGGCCCCAGGCCCGCGTGACCTCGTCCAGCGTGGCCCCCGCCGGGACCGCCGCCCCGAAGTCCAGCGGGTGCGCGCCCGGGACCGTACACCGGGCGTCGCCGCAGGAGCAGTCCCCGCCGGGGGAGGCGGCGCGGGCGCCGGGGATCGCGTCCCAGCCCCACAGCCCGGTGTACTCGGCCACCGCCGTGCACTCGGAGGTCCGCCCGCGGCGCCGGGTGCCGGACCGGAACTCCCTGGTGCCGCGGCTGCCGCCGATCGTGAAGCCCATGCCCATGCCCATGCCCCCTCCAACGGGTCGGACGCGCCGGTGGTTACGACGTCGGGGCGACCAGGTCGCCACCGTGCGGCACGGACCGCGCCCGGCGCACTCCTCGCCGCGCGCGCCCCGGCGCACACCGCTGCGCCGACTCCGGGTCGCTCCGTGTCAAGTGAATCGCGCTCGGCCGACGGCGAGTTCATTCGAAGGGGTGGCGAATGGTGGCGATTGCGCAAAGCGCCTCGCGGCAGGGGTGATCGTAGGATTACTTTCAGTGCACGAAACCCCAATGGCCGCCCGTCCGTGGGTATGCCGGAGGCAATGTGTGAAGGGCTTGTGAAGGTCCCTTGTGGCCCACCCGGGCCCCGCCAGGGTTTCAGGAGGAAGAGGCTGAGCGGATGGGGGCGTTCCAGTGAGCGGCAGTGACGCAAGCGGAACGGACGCGGAACCGGCCGTCCGCGGCCGCGGCGAGGATCCCCGCCCCAACGAGCAGCTGACCTCGTGGTTCGTCCGCAGCGGCTGGTCGAAGGGCGAACTCGCGCGGCAGGTCAACCGCCGGGCCCGCCAGATGGGCGCGCACCACATCAGCACCGACACCTCCCGGGTCCGCCGGTGGCTCGACGGCGAACAGCCCCGCGAGCCCGTCCCGCGCATCCTCTCCGAGCTGTTCTCCGAACGCTTCGGCAGCGTCGTCGCCATCGAGCAGCTCGGCCTGCGCGCCGCGCACCAGACCCCCTCCGTCTCCGGCGTGGACCTGCCCTGGGCGGGCGACCAGACCGTCACGCTGCTCGGCGAGTTCTCCCGCAGCGACCTGATGCTCGCCCGCCGCGGCTTCCTCGGGACCTCGCTCGCGCTCTCCGCCGGCCCCGCCCTCATCGAGCCCATGCAGCGCTGGCTCGTCCCCGCCCCGGCCGCCGACCCCGGATCGCGCGAGGCGGGAGGGGCGGGCTCCCGGCCCGGTGCCCTCGGCGGCTACCGGCCGCCCCGGCTCTCCGAACCGGAGCTCGACCTCCTCGAAGCGACCACCGTCATGTTCCGCCAGTGGGACGCCCAGTGCGGCGGCGGCCTGCGCCGCAAGGCCGTCGTCGGCCAGCTCCACGAGGTCACCGACCTGCTCCAGGAGAGCCACCCCGCCCCGGTCATGCGCCGGCTCTTCAAGGTCGCCGCGGAACTCGCCGAACTCGCGGGCTGGATGAGTTACGACATCGGACTCCACCCCACCGCCCAGAAGTACTTCGTGCTGGCGCTGCACGCCGCCAAGGAGGCCGGGGACAAGCCGCTCGGCTCGTACATCCTCTCCAACATGAGCCGCCAGATGATCCACCTCGGCCGCCCCGAGGACGCCCTGGAACTCATCCACCTCGCCCAGTACGGCAGCCGCGACTGCGCGGGTCCCCGCACCCAGGCCATGCTGTATGCGATGGAGGCCCGCGCCTACGCCAACATGGGCCAGCCCAGCCGCTGCAAGCGGGCCGTGCGGATGGCCGAGGACACCTTCGTCGACGCCGCCCTCGACGGCGTGAGCGAGCCCGACTGGATCCGCTTCTTTTCCGAGGCCGAGCTGAGCGGCGAGAACGCCCACTCCTTCCGCGACCTCGCCTACGTCGCCGGCCGCAGCCCCACCTACGCCTCGCTCGCCGAACCCGTCATGCGGCGGGCCGTCGAACTCTTCTCCAAGGACGAGGAACACCAGCGCTCCTACGCCCTCAACCTGATCGGCATGGCCACGGTCCACCTGCTCCAGCGCGAGCCCGAGCAGTCCGCCGTCCTGGTCGACCAGGCCCTCGACGTGGCGCGAAAGGTGCGCTCCGAACGGGTGAACACGCGGCTGCGCAAGACCGTCGACACCGCCGCCCGTGAGTACGGTCACGTCGCCGACATCGTCCGGCTCACCGACCACCTCGCGGCCCGCCTCCCGGAGTCCGCGGAGGCCGTCTGAGGCCCTGGCGGCCGCCCTCCCGAGCGTCCGGGAGAACCACTCGTTCATGGACGCGTAACACGCACGACCTCTTCGTCATCGGCGCGAAACACCCAGCGGCGCCGCCGGAAACCGGCCTGCGCGAATCTCAGGGCCAATAACCGGCCAGCCCGGCCCGCTCTCCAGGCCGGGCCCCATGGACGCCGCCCAGGTATTCACGATCGCCCGCACGCGAACGTACCGACGACGAGGAGACGCCGATGGCATCAGCCATCACGACCCTCGCGGCAGACGCCCCGACGCTGTCTGCCGCGAACACCGGGTTCATGCTCATCTGCTCCGCCCTGGTCATGCTGATGACCCCGGGTCTCGCCTTCTTCTACGGAGGCATGGTCCGCGTCAAGAGCAGTCTCAACATGCTGATGATGAGCTTCATCAGCCTCGGGATCGTCACGATCCTCTGGGTCCTCTACGGCTTCAGCGTCGCCTTCGGCACCGACAAGGGCTCCCTGATCGGCTGGACCTCCGACTACGTCGGCCTCAGCGGCATCGGCATCACCGAACTGTGGGACGGCTACACCATCCCGGTGTACGTCTTCGCCGTCTTCCAGCTGATGTTCGCGATCATCACCCCGGCCCTGATCAGCGGCGCGCTCGCCGACCGGGTCAAGTTCAGCGCCTGGGCGCTGTTCATCACCCTGTGGGTCACGATCGTCTACTTCCCCGTCGCCCACTGGGTCTGGGGCGCCGGTGGCTGGCTCTTCGAACTCGGCGTCATCGACTTCGCGGGCGGCACCGCCGTCCACATCAACGCGGGCGCCGCGGCCCTCGGCGTCATCCTCGTCATCGGCAAGCGCGTCGGCTTCAAGAAGGACCCGATGCGCCCGCACAGCCTGCCGCTCGTGATGCTCGGCGCGGGCCTGCTCTGGTTCGGCTGGTTCGGCTTCAACGCCGGATCCTGGCTCGGCAACGACGACGGCGTCGGCGCCGTCATGTTCGTCAACACCCAGGTCGCCACCGCCGCCGCCATGCTCGCCTGGCTCGGCTACGAGAAGCTGCGCCACGGCTCCTTCACCACCCTCGGCGCCGCCTCCGGCGCGGTCGCCGGACTCGTCGCCATCACGCCCTCCGGCGGCTCCTGCTCCCCGCTCGGTGCGATCGCCATCGGCGTCATCGCCGGTGTCGTCTGCGCCATGGCCGTCGGCCTGAAGTACCGCTTCAACTTCGACGACTCCCTCGACGTGGTCGGCGTCCACCTGGTCGGCGGCGTCCTCGGCTCCCTCCTCGTCGGCCTCTTCGCCACCGGCGGAGTGCAGTCGGACGCGGCCGGCCTCTTCTACGGCGGCGGCCTCGCCCAGCTCGGCAAGCAGGCCGTCGGCGTCTTCGCGGTCCTCGCGTACTCTCTCGTCGCGTCCGCGGTCCTCGCCCTCCTCGTCGACAAGACGATGGGCATGCGCGTCACCGAGGACGACGAGGTCTCCGGCATCGACCAGACGGAGCACGCCGAGACCGCCTACGACTTCAGCGGAGCCGGCGGCGGTGCCTCCCTGCGGCCCGCCCCCTCCCTCCCCGTCGCCGCTGCCAGCAAGAAGGTGGATGCATGAAGCTCATCACCGCGATCGTCAAGCCGCACCGGCTCGACGAGATCAAGGAGGCCCTCCAGACCTTCGGAGTCCACGGCCTGACCGTCTCCGAGGCCAGCGGGTACGGCCGCCAGCGCGGGCACACCGAGGTCTACCGCGGCGCCGAGTACACCGTGGACCTCGTCCCCAAGATCCGCATCGAGGTGGTCGTCGAGGACGACGCGGCCGAGGACGTCATGCACGTCGTCGTCGAGGCCGCCCGCACCGGCAAGATCGGTGACGGCAAGGTGTGGAGCGTCCCCGTGGACTCCGTGGTCCGGGTCCGCACCGGTGAACGCGGCGCCGACGCCCTCTGAGGCGGACCGCGCACGTCCTGCCCCACGCCCCCAGCTGACAGGAGCCCCCGGTGACGAGCGTCGACGACACGACCGGAACGCCAGGCTCGGGACCCAGCGGGTACGCCGCGGCCCGGCTGCGACTCCTCCAGGAGGAGTCGCGGTCCGGGCCCGCCCGGCGTTCCGCCCTCTCCGGGCTGACCGACGACTGGCTGAACGCCCTGTTCACCACCGCCGTGCGGGAGAGCGGTGTCCGCGGCGCCGCCCTGGTCGCCGTCGGCGGCTACGGCCGGGGTGAACTCTCCCCGCGCAGCGACCTCGACCTCCTCCTGCTGCACGACGGCAAGGCGGACCCCAAGGCGCTGAGCGCCCTCGCCGACCGGATCTGGTACCCCGTGTGGGACCTGGGCGTCGCCCTCGACCACTCGGTGCGCACCCCCGGCGAGGCCCGCAAGACTGCCGCCGACGACCTCAAGGTCCACCTCGGCCTGCTGGACGCGCGCCCCGTCGCCGGAGACCTCGGCCTCCTCGCCGGACTGCGCACCACCGTCCTCGCCGACTGGCGCAACCAGGCCGTCAAGCGGCTCCCGGAACTGCACGCGCTGTGCCGCGAGCGGGCCGAGCGGTCCGGGGAACTGCGCTTCCTGCTCGAACCCGACCTCAAGGAGGCCCGCGGGGGACTGCGCGACGTCACCGCGCTGCGGGCGGTGGCGGCCTCCTGGCTGGCCGACGCGCCGCGCGAGGGCCTGGCCGAGGCCCGGCGGCGGCTGCTGGACGCCCGCGACGCGCTCCACCTGGTGACCGGGCGGGCCACCGACCGGCTCTCCCTCCAGGAACAGGACCCGGTCGCCGCGCAGCTCGGCCTGCTGGACGCGGACGCGCTGCTGCGCGAGGTCTACGAGGCGGCGCGGGTGGTCTCGTACGCCGGGGACGTCACCTGGCGCGAGGTCGGCCGGGTGCTGCGGGCGCGGGCCTCCCGGCCCCGGCTGCGCGGACTGCTCGGCACCCGGGGGACGGCCGCCGTGGAGCGGGCCCCGCTCGCAGAGGGGATCGTGGAACAGGACGGAGAGGCCGTCCTCGCGCTGGCGGCCCGCCCCGAACGGGACCCGGTGCTCGCCCTGCGGCTCGGCGCCGCCGCCGCGCAGGCCGGCCTCCCGGTCTCCCGGCACGCCGTCCGCCGGCTGGCCGCGCAGGGGAAACCGCTGCCCGTGCCCTGGCCGGCCGACGCCCGCGAGCAGCTGCTCACCCTGCTGGGCGCGGGGGAGCCCACCGTGGCCGTCTGGGAGGCCCTCGAAGCGGAAGGCCTGATCACCCGGCTGCTGCCGGACTGGGAACGGGTGCGCTGCCGCCCCCAGCGCAACCCCGTCCACACCTGGACCGTCGACCGGCACCTCATCGAGACCGCCGTACGGGCCTCCGCCCTCACCCGCCGGGTCGGCCGCCCAGACCTGCTCCTCATGGCCGCCCTGCTGCACGACATCGGCAAGGGCTGGCCCGGGGACCACTCGGTCGCGGGCGCGACCATCGCCCGCGACGTCGCCGTACGGGTCGGCTTCGACGCGGACGACGTCGCCGTGCTGACCACCCTCGTACGGCACCACCTGCTGCTCATCGACACCGCCACCCGGCGCGACCTGGACGACCCCGCGACCGTGCGCGCCGTCGCGGACGCCGTGGGCTCCGCGGGCACCCTGGAACTCCTGCACGCCCTGACCGAGGCCGACGCCCTGGCCACCGGGCCCGCCGCGTGGAGCACCTGGCGCGGCTCGCTCGTCGCCGACCTGGTGGGCCGGGTCGGCGCGGTCCTCGCCGGGGAGGCCGCCGTGCCCGACGCGGCGGGGACCCCGCGGCCGCCGGGGGCGGAACCGGAGCGCCTCGCGGTGGAGGCCCTGCGCACGGGGGAGCCCGCGCTGGCGCTGTACGCCCGCCAGGAGGAGGAGGACGCGGTCGGCGTCGAGCTGATCGTGGCCGTCCCCGACCAGCCGGGGGTGCTGCCCGCGGCGGCGGGGGTGCTGGCCCTGCACCGGCTGACGGTGCGGGCCGCCGACCTGCGGACCCTGGAGCTGCCGGACGCGCTGGGGGAGGTGCTGGTGCTGCGGTGGCGGGTCGCCGCGGAGTACGGGTCGCTGCCGCAGGGGGCGCGGCTGCGGACGGACCTGATCCGGGCCCTGGACGGCTCCCTGGACGTCCCCGCCAAGCTGGCCGACCGCGAGGCGGCCTACCCCCGGCGGCGCGGGGTCGTCCCGCCGCCGCCGCGGGTCACCGTCGTCGCGGAGGTCTCCTCGCTGGCGACGGTGCTGGAGGTGCGGGCGCCGGACGCGGTGGGGCTGCTGCACCGGATCGGGCGGGCGCTGGACGCGGGGGGCGTGCGGGTGCGCAGTGCGCACGTGTCCACGCTGGGGGCGAACGCCGTGGACACCCTGTACGTGACGGACACCGACGGCAAACCCCTGCCCGCGCCGGCCGCCGCCGCCCTGGCCGCGGCGCTGCAATCGGCCCTGACCTAGCCCCCACCCCGCCGCGACCGCCGACGAGCCGGGACACGGCCCCGCCGCGGCGCTCGCCGGCGACCCGACGCCACCGCCCCCCGCCTCCGGCGGGGCTGAAGGTGGCCGCCCGGCGTATCCCCTCGGGCGACGGTGCCGCCCCCCTGCCTCCGGCAGCGCCTCAAACGCCGGCGAGGCTGTTCATGGCTGCGCCGTCGTCCCCCTGCGGCTTGACGGTGCCGTCGGCCGGCCTCCGGCGGCGCCTCAAACGCCGGCGGGGCTGGATTTGGGCTCACCCGGCGTTCGTCTGCCGCCCTGGTGGGCACCCGGTCCGCGCAGGCGGAAGGCCACGCCCCCGACCCCAGCCCCGCCGGCGTTTGAGGCGCCGCCGGAGGCACACCCGGCGGCGCCGGACATGCGGCGGCCCCGCCCAGGGCGCGCGCAGCCCGCGGATGAGGCCGCACACACCCGGCCCGCCGGCGTTTGAGGCGCCCGCCGGAGGCACGCGGCGGCGGCCGCCGGGAAGGCGCCGGGCGCGGCCGAGGCGCGGGGGCGGGCGGTGCTTTCGGGCGGGGCCGGGGACGGGTGCCGCCCCGCAGGGTCCGGCACGCGGCGCGGCCCGATACCCTGGGGGGCGACCACACGCCCCCGACCCGAGGAATCGCGACTACCGTGTTCGATACGCTTTCCGACCGCCTCAGCGCGACCTTCAAGAGCCTCCGGGGCAAAGGTCGCCTCTCCGAGCAGGACATCGACGCGGCGGCCCGGGAAATCCGTATCGCCCTCCTCGAGGCAGACGTCGCCCTCCCCGTCGTCCGGTCCTTCATCGCGAAGGTCAAGGAGCGCGCCCTCGGCGCGGAGGTCTCCAAGGCCCTCAACCCCGGCCAGCAGGTCCTCAAGATCGTCAACGAGGAACTCGTCGGGATCCTCGGCGGCGAGACCCGCCGCCTGCGGTTCGCGAAGACCGCCCCGACCGTGATCATGCTCGCGGGCCTCCAGGGTGCCGGTAAGACCACCCTCGCCGGAAAGCTCGGCTTCTGGCTCAAGGGCCAGGGACACGCCCCGCTGCTCGTCGCGTGCGACCTCCAGCGCCCCAACGCGGTCAACCAGCTCAGCGTGGTCGCCGAGCGCGCGGGCGTCGCGGTCTACGCGCCCGAGCCCGGCAACGGCGTCGGCAACCCGGTCCAGGTCGCCAAGGACTCCATCGAGTACGCCCGTACCAAGCAGTACGACGTCGTGATCGTCGACACCGCGGGCCGCCTCGGCATCGACGCCGAGCTGATGCGCCAGGCCGCGGACATCCGCGACGCCGTCAGCCCGGACGAGATCCTCTTCGTCGTCGACGCGATGATCGGCCAGGACGCGGTCAACACCGCCGAGGCCTTCCGCGACGGCGTCGGCTTCGACGGCGTGGTGCTCTCCAAGCTCGACGGCGACGCCCGCGGCGGCGCCGCGCTCTCCATCGCGCACGTCACCGGCAAGCAGATCATGTTCGCCTCGAACGGCGAGAAGCTCGACGAGTTCGACGCCTTCCACCCGGACCGCATGGCCGGCCGGATCCTCGACATGGGTGACATGCTCACCCTGATCGAGCAGGCCGAGAAGACCTTCAGCCAGGCCGAAGCCGAGAAGATGGCGGCGAAGCTGGCGAAGGGGCCGAAGGAGTTCACGCTCGACGACTTCCTGTCCCAGATGGAGCAGGTCCGCAAGATGGGCTCCATCTCCAAGCTGCTCGGCATGCTGCCCGGCATGGGGCAGATCAAGGACCAGATCAACAACATCGACGAGCGCGACGTCGACCGCACCGCGGCCGTCATCAAGTCGATGACCCCGGCCGAGCGCCAGGACCCGACGATCATCAACGGCTCCCGCCGCGCCCGTATCGCCAAGGGCGCCGGCGTCGAGGTCAGCGCCGTGAAGTCGCTCGTCGAGCGGTTCTTCGAGGCCCGCAAGATGATGTCCCGCATGGCCCAGGGCGGCGGCATGCCCGGGATGCCGGGCATGCCGGGCATGGGCGGCGGCCCCGGCCGGCAGAAGAAGCAGGTCAAGCAGGCCAAGGGCAAGCGCAAGAGCGGCAACCCGATGAAGCGCAAGGAAGAGGAGGCCGCGGCCGCCCTGCGCAAGGAGCAGGGCCCGCAGGCCGCCCCGGCGGACGGTGACGCGGGCAACCCGTTCGGCCTGCCCACCGGCCCGGGCGGCCAGGACTTCGAGCTCCCCGACGAGTTCAAGAAGTTCATGAAGTAGCACGTCACGGGGCGCTCGCGCCCGGAGGGGCCCGGTCGCGGCAAGGGGCCGGGGCCCTTCGCACGTCCGGAAGTACTTCGTGGGGCGATGATCCAGTTTGTGGCTTAATGTCGGCCGGGAGGACGGCAGAAGGAGGCCTCGTGCCCAGCCCCACCCCCGTACCGCCGCGCGACCGGGCCGACACGCCCTGGCGCTCCGAGGGCGCCCCGCCCGCCCCGCCGCCCAAGAAGAAGATGCCCGGCGGCTGGCGCGGACTGATCCTGACCGCGCTCGTCGTCTACCTGCTCACCAACCTCGTGCTCTCCTTCTTCAACGAGGGCGACGAGCCGACGATCCCGTACACCGAGTTCAGCAAACAGGTCACCAGCGGCAACGTCTCGAAGATCTACTCCAAGGGCGACGCGATCCAGGGCGAGCTGAAGAACAAGCAGCCCCGGCCCGCCGGTGACGGGGACGGCGACTACACCAAGTTCACCACCCAGCGCCCCGCCTTCGCCGACGACCAGCTCTGGTCCAGCCTGACCGCCAAGGGCGTCGTCGTCACCGCCTCCCCGGTCGTCGAACACCGCAGCTTCCTCGCCAACCTGCTGATCTCGCTCGCCCCGATGCTGCTGCTCGTCGGCCTGTGGGTGCTCGTCGCCCGCAGGATGAGCGGCGCCGGGATGGGCGGCCCCGGCGGACTCGGCCGCAAACAGCCCCCCAAACCCGTCGAACTGGAGGGGAGCGAGCGCACCACCTTCGAGGACGTGGCCGGCATCGACGAGGTCGAGGGCGAACTGAGCGAGGTCGTCGACTTCCTCAAGAACCCCGAGCGCTACCACCGGATGGGCGCCCGGATGCCCGGCGGCGTGCTGCTCGCCGGTCCGCCCGGCACCGGCAAGACCCTGCTGGCCCGCGCGGTCGCGGGCGAGGCCGGGGTGCCCTTCTTCTCCGCCTCCGCCTCCGAGTTCATCGAGATGATCGTCGGCGTCGGCGCCTCCCGGGTCCGCGAACTGTTCACCGAGGCCCGCAAGGTGGCCCCCGCGATCATCTTCATCGACGAGATCGACACCATCGGCCGGGCCCGCGGCGGCGGCGCGGGCATGGGCGGCCACGACGAGCGCGAACAGACCCTGAACCAGATCCTCACCGAGATGGACGGCTTCTCCGGCTCCGAGGGCGTCGTCGTCATCGCCGCCACCAACCGGGCGGACGTCCTCGACCCCGCCCTCACCCGGCCCGGCCGCTTCGACCGCACCGTCGTCGTCTCCCCGCCCGACCGCGGCGGCCGCGAGGCGATCCTGCGCATCCACACCCGCGACATCCCGCTGGCAGACGGGGTGAGCCTCGCCCAGGTGGCCCGCACCACCCCCGGGATGACCGGCGCCGAACTGGCCAACCTCGCCAACGAGGCGGCCCTGCTCGCCGTCAAGCGGGAGCAGCGGGAGGTCACCCAGACCGACCTGTCCGACGCCCTGGAGAAGGTCCAGCTCGGCGCGGAGCGGCCGCTGGTCATGCCGGAGGACGAGCGCCGCCGGACGGCGTACCACGAGAGCGGCCACGCGCTCCTCGGCATGCTCCAGCCGGGCGCCGACCCCGTCCGCAAGATCACCATCGTGCCGCGCGGCCGCGCCCTCGGCGTCACCCTCTCCACCCCGGACGCCGACCGGTACGCCTACACCGAGGAGTACCTGCGCGGGCGCATCATCGGCGCGCTCGGCGGGATGGCCGCCGAACAGGTGGTCTACGACGTCATCACCACCGGCGCCGAGAACGACCTCGAACAGGTGACGAACCTGGCCCGCGGCATGGTCGCCCGCTGGGGCATGAGCGAACGCGTCGGCAGGCTGACCGCGATCCCCTCGGACGGCCAGGGCCCCTACGGCCTCGCCGCGGCCCCCGCCACCCTCGACGCGGTGGCCCACGAGATGCGGCGGATCGTCGACGAGTGCTACGAGACGGCCCGCCGGCTCCTCGTCGAGAACCGCGACAAGCTCGACGCCCTCGCCGAGGCCCTCCTGGCGAACGAGACCCTGGAGGAGGCGGCGGCGTACGAGGCGGCGGGCATCACCCGGCTGGTGAAGTAGCCGCGGGCGCGGGCGCGCGGTCGGCCGCCCCGCGCCGCCGCGCCGCGTCAGGCCGTACGGGCGATCACGTACCGGAAGATGTTCGGCAGCCACACGGACCCGTCGGGCCGCTCGAACGGGTGCAGCGCCTCCACCAGTTCCTTCTCCGCCTGCACCGGGTCCGAGCGGTCGTAGAGCCCCGTGGACAGCAGGCCCCGCGCCGCGCTCTCCATGTCCGCGTAGCCGAAGGGGCAGAACACCCGCCCCGAACCGTCCGGCCGCAGCCCGGCCGCCGCCACCAGCGCGTCCAGGTCCACCGGTACGGGCCCGCCGCCCGGCAGCGCCGGGACCGTGCAGCGCTCCGGCGGCCCCCAGTCGGCCAGCACCACCGCGGCGCCCCGCCGCAGCGCGCCCACGGCCGCGGGCAGTGCCCGGGGATCCGGTCCCACACAGGTCAGCACGGAGTACGCGCCCGGGCCCGGCCCGGGTCCGGGCGGCGCGCCCAGCACCTCCAGTCCCCGCTCACCGGCCAGGGCCCGCAGCGCGGGCCGTTCCTCCACCCCGGTCGCCCGGGCACCCCGGCCCGCGGCCAGCAGCAGGCCGAGCCCGGCCCCGCAGTCCAGGCCGAGGACCCGGTCCCCCGGCCCGACCTCCAGCCGGTCGTAAACCGCTTCGTAGAGCGGTACCAGCATCCGTTCCTGGATCTCCGCCCAGTCCCGGGCAACGAGAGTCGCCGTCGGCGTCGGTGTCATCGAGAGAGCGCTCCTGATTCCGTGTAGCCCCGTGGCCCCCGTTGCCAGGGAACTCCCCATTCGCCCCCGCGTCCAGAGGAGCGCCGGACCCGATTCACGCTCGGCGCGCCGGGCGCCGTACCATTCGCGCCATGGCAAAGGCACCCGTTCTCACCCCCCAGGCGGAGGATTTCCCCCGCTGGTACCAGGATCTGATCAACAAGGCCGAGCTGGCCGACAACGGTCCGGTGCGCGGCACCATGGTCATCCGGCCGTACGGCTACGGCCTGTGGGAGCGGATGCAGCAGGAGATGGACGCGCGCATCAAGGACGCGGGCGCCCAGAACGCGTACTTCCCGCTGTTCATCCCGCAGTCGTACCTGACGAAGGAAGCCGAGCACGTCGAGGGCTTCGCCCCCGAGCTGGCGGTCGTCACGCACGGCGGCGGCAAGGAGCTGGACGAGCCCGTCGTGGTCCGCCCCACCTCCGAGACGATCATCAACGACTACTTCTCGAAGTGGGTCCAGAGCTACCGCGACCTGCCCCTGCTGATCAACCAGTGGGCGAACGTGGTGCGCTGGGAAATGCGTCCGCGCATCTTCCTCCGTACGAGCGAGTTCCTCTGGCAGGAGGGCCACACGGCCCACGCCACCTACGAGGACGCCCGCGCGTACGCCGCCCGGATCCACCGGGACGTCTACGGCGACTTCATGACGAACGTGCTCGGCATCGACGTCGTGCTCGGCCGCAAGACCGCCAAGGAGCGCTTCGCGGGCGCCATCAACACCCTCACCCTCGAGGGCATGATGGGCGACGGCAAGGCGCTCCAGCTGGGCACCAGCCACGAGCTGGGCACCAACTTCGCCAAGGCCTTCAACACGCAGTACCTGTCGAAGGAAGGCAAGCAGGAGCTGGTCTGGCAGACCTCGTGGGGCGTCTCGACCCGCATGGTCGGCGGCCTGATCATGTCCCACGGCGACGACAACGGCCTGCGGGTGCCGCCGCGGCTGGCGGCCGTGCAGGTCGTGGTCATGGCGATCAAGGGCGACGAGGCCGTCGCGAAGGTGCGCGAGCTGGGCGACCAGCTCAAGGCCGCCGGCATCCGCGTGCAGGTCGACGACCGCGTCGACACCCCCTTCGGCCGCCGCGCCGTGGACTGGGAGCTCAAGGGCGTACCGGTGCGCATCGAGATCGGCCCCCGCGACCTGGAGGCCGGTACCGCGATGCTGGCCCGCCGCATCCCGGGCGGCAAGGAGCCGGTGCAGATCACGGCCCTGGCCGAGCTGCTGCCCGCGGTGCTGGAGGAGGACCAGGCGCAGCTGCTGCGCGAGTCCCGCGAGCGCCGTGAGGCCCGTACCTCCGACGTCGCGACCATCGGGGAGGCCGCGGAGGCCGCCGTCGCCGGCGGCTGGGCGCGCATCCCGTGGGCCGACCTCGGTCCCGAGGGCGAGGCCAAGCTCGCCGAGCAGGCCGTCTCCGTGCGCTGCCTGATCGCCGAGGACGGCTCCGTGCCGCTGGCGGACGACGCCCCGGGGACCCTCGCGATCGTGGCGCGTTCCTACTGAGGTGACCGGAAGTGACGCAGGGGGTGCCCCCGGAAGGTGACTGACCACCTCCGGGGGCACCCCCATACGTACCGACTCCTCCGGAGATCTGCGCACCCGGCCTCATCAGGACGCATGAGACTGAACTGACTGGTACGTGCAAAAAATTTGGAATGGCCCGGAATCGGAACACCGGGGCACCCCGGCTCGTTGTCACGACGTGAGCACGACACCACCTGTTCTCGCCGCAGAGCTGGCGCAGGCGTGGGCCGATATTCAGCGGTACCACCCCGAGCTGCCTGACCTTGCCGCGCCCGAGTCCCTGATCGGAGAGTCCTCGTCCGCCTGCGGCGCGGAACTCTCCTTCGAGCGACTGCTGCACGAGGCAGTCCACGGCATCGCCGCAGCCCGCGGTGTCCGTGACACGTCGCGTGCCGGCCGCTACCACAACCGCAGATTCCTCGCGATCGCCGAGGAGATGGGGCTGGACCACTCCGAAGAGCCCCATGCCAGCAGCGGGTTCTCGCTGGTCGCCCTCAACCCCGAGGCGAAGAAGCGGTACCGGCCGACCATGGAGCGCCTCCAGCGCGCCTTGAAGGCCCACACCGCCGCCACCGCCGCGGACACCAAGCGCAGCTTCCGCGGACCGGCCGCCCGGCACGGCTCCTCCGGCGGCGGCGTGCGCGTCAAGGCCGTCTGCGACTGCGGGCGCAACGTCCGCGTCGTGCCCTCGGTGCTGGCCCAGGCGCCGATCGTGTGCGGCGGCTGCGGCAAGCCCTTCCGCATCCCCGAGGCGGTCCTCGCCGCCGCGGCGTCCTGAGCGCGGCCCGGCGGCGGGCCGGGCGGCCGCGGGCGGGGGCGGCCCCGGGAGGAAGCGCCGCGGGCATGTGGCACAATGGCTAGCTGTACTCGACAGTCGAACAGGACCCCTCTCTCCTACGGCTGACGCGTCCATCGGGCACCCGAGTACCGCAACCCCACGTGGCATCTCATGTGCCCAACCACGTCAAGTTCAGGAGACACCACTCCAGTGGCAGTCAAGATCAAGCTCAAGCGCCTCGGCAAGATTCGCCAGCCGCACTACCGCATCGTCGTCGCCGACTCGCGCACCCGCCGCGATGGCCGTGCGATCGAGGAAATCGGTCTGTACCACCCCACGTACAACCCCTCTCGCATCGAGGTGGACGCCGAGCGCGCGCAGTACTGGCTCTCCGTCGGCGCCCAGCCGACCGAGGCCGTCCTGGCGATCCTGAAGCTCACCGGTGACTGGCAGGCGCACAAGGGCCTCCCGGCCCCCGCGCCGCTGCTGCAGCCGGAGACCAAGGAAAGCAAGCGTCGCACCTTCGACGAGTTCGCCAAGGCCCTCGAGGGCATCGGCGAGACCAAGGGCGAGGCCATCACGCAGAAGGCCAAGAAGGCCGACAAGAAGGCGGACGAGGCTGAGGCCGCCGCCGAGTCGACCGAGGCCTGATCATGCTCGAGGAGGCTCTTGAGCACCTCGTGAAGGGCATTGTGGACAACCCCGACGAAGTGCAGGTCGCCTCGCGCACCCTGCGTCGCGGGCAAGTGCTCGAGGTCCGGGTCCACCCGGATGACCTCGGAAAGGTGATCGGCCGCAACGGTCGCACCGCACGTGCCCTGCGTACCGTCGTGGGCGCCATCGGCGGCCGTGGCATCCGCGTCGACCTCGTCGACGTGGACCAGGTCCGCTGAGGACGCGTCCATCGCAGGAATGAAGCACCGGCACGGGCCGGGGAGGGCATCTGTGCCCTTCCCGGCCCGTCGTCGTCTGAACAGGAGAAAACAAGCGTGCAGCTCGTAGTCGCGCGGATCGGCCGCGCCCATGGGATCAAGGGTGAGGTCACCGTCGAGGTCCGCACCGACGAACCGGAGCTGCGGCTCGGGGTCGGGGCCGTCCTCCAGACCGAACCGCTGTCGGCGGGTCCGCTGACCATCGAGACCGGACGCGTCCACAGCGGCCGGCTCCTGCTCCGCTTCGCCGGGGTCAAGGACCGCACCGCCGCCGAGGCGCTGCGCAACGTCCTGCTGATCGCCGACGTGGACCCCGAGCAGGTCCCGGAGGACCCGGAGGAGTTCTACGACCACCAGCTGATCGACCTGGACGTGGTCCTCGCCGACGGCACCGCGGTCGGCCGGATCACCGAGATCTCGCACCTGCCCTCGCAGGACCTCTTCATCGTCGAGCGGCCGGACGGCACCGAGGTGATGATCCCCTTCGTCGAGGAGATCGTCCTGGAGATCGACCTGTCGGAGCAGCGCGCGGTCATCGACCCGCCGCCGGGACTGATCGACGACCGGGCGGTGATCGCTTCCGAGCGCGACGCCGACGCGGAAGCCGACACCACCGACGCCGATGCCGACACCACCGAACCCGCCGAGGGCGATGCCTGATGCGGCTGGACGTCGTCACGATCTTCCCGGAGTACCTCGACCCCCTCGACGTCTCCCTCGTCGGCAAGGCGCGGGCGCGCGGCCAGCTGGACGTGCACGTCCACGACCTGCGGGAATGGACGTATGACCGGCACAACACGGTCGACGACACCCCCTACGGCGGCGGCCCCGGGATGGTCATGAAGACCGACCCGTGGGGCGAGGCGCTCGACAGCGCCCTCGCCGACGGCTACGAATCCGGCGCCCACGGCCCGGTCATGGTCGTCCCCACCCCCAGCGGGCGCCCGTTCACCCAGGAACTGGCCGTCGAGCTGGCGGAGCGGCCCTGGCTGATCTTCACGCCCGCCCGGTACGAGGGCATCGACCGCCGGGTGATGGACGAGTACGCCACGCGCATGCCGGTCCACGAGGTCTCCATCGGGGACTACGTGCTGGCCGGCGGCGAGGCGGCCGTCCTGGTCATCACCGAAGCCGTGGCCCGGCTGCTGCCCGGGGTCCTCGGCAACGCCGCGTCGCACCAGGACGACTCCTTCGCCCCCGGCGACATGGCCAACCTGCTGGAGGGGCCCGTCTACACCAAGCCGCCCGAGTGGCGCGGGCGCGGCATCCCGGAGGTCCTGCTCAGCGGGCACCACGGGAAGATCGCCCGCTGGCGCCGGGACGAGGCGTTCCGCCGCACGGCCCGCAACAGGCCCGACCTGATCGAGCGGTGCGAGGCGTCCGGCTTCGACAAGAAGGACCGCGAGATCCTCTCCGTCCTCGGCTGGACCCCGACGCCCGACGGCCGATTTTGGCGCAGGCCCCCCGCCGTGGAAGAATAGGCGGCTGCTGTACGCCCACGCGCGCCCCTGCCACAGGGGGACCGTCGCCCGTCGGTCGGGACAGCACCCGAATTCTCTCCGGAAACCCGCTCGGCGGCCTGTGGCGTCGTGCGAAGAAAGCAGACGAAGAACATGTCTCACGTGCTCGATGCCGTCACCGCCGGCACCCTGCGTTCGGACCTCCCGGCCTTCCGCCCGGGTGACACCGTCAACGTCCACGTCCGCGTGATCGAGGGCAACCGCTCCCGTATCCAGCAGTTCAAGGGCGTCGTCATCCGTCGCCAGGGCTCCGGCGTCAGCGAGACCTTCACGGTCCGCAAGGTCTCCTTCAGCGTCGGCGTGGAGCGTACCTTCCCGGTGCACTCGCCGATCTTCGAGAAGATCGAGCTCGTCACCCGCGGTGACGTGCGTCGCGCCAAGCTGTACTTCCTCCGTGAGCTCCGCGGCAAGGCCGCGAAGATCAAGGAGAAGCGCGACCGCTGAGGTCCCCTCCGGTGTCCGGAGGCGGCCGGATAGGCTCGCCCCCGATATGGACACCGAGGCATCTCACACGCAGCGCGGCCGTACCTCCCCCGTCGAGGGAGAGGCGCGGTCGCGTTTCGCGTTTTCCGGGGCCCGGCTGCGGCGCCCCGGCTGGTTCACCTGGCGTCGCGCCGCTCTGCTCGGGGTCGTCTGCACCGTCTTCCTGCTGCTCCTCAGCCACTTCGCCGTGCAGCCCTTCCTGATCCCGAGCCGCTCGATGGAGCCCACGCTGGCGGTCGGCGACCGGCTGCTGGTGAACAAGCTGGCGTACGGACCCGGGGACGGGCCGAAGCGCGGGGACGTCGTCGTCTTCGACGGGACGGGGTCCTTCGTACCGGAGCACGCGGGGGGCGGCGGCAATCCGGTGGGCGGCGCGCTGCACGACGTCGCGTCGGCCCTCGGGCTCGCCGAACCGTCCGACACCGACTTCGTGAAGCGGGTCGTCGGCGTCGGCGGCGACGACGTGGTGTGCTGCGACGCGGGCGGGCGGCTGAAGGTCAACGGGGTCCCGGTCGAGGAGCCCTACCTGTATCCGGGGGACACGGCCTCGACGGTGCCCTTCCGGATCGTCGTACCGCTTGGCACCCTGTGGGTCATGGGTGATCACCGCTCCCAGTCCCGCGACTCCCGGGACCACCTCGGGGAGCCGGGCGGCGGGATGGTGCCGGTGGACAAGGTGATCGGGCGGGCCGACTGGATCGGCTGGCCCGCGTCCCGCTGGCGGACCCTGGGCGCGGCAGGCCCGGCAGGCGCGGCGGTTTCCGGTGGCCGACGTGGGTAGCCGGGGCCGGGGGCACGGCGAGGAGCCGCAGCCCGCCCGTACCGCTCCCGCGGCGGACGCGCACGCCTCCGATCCCGAGCTGGTCGTGCTCGGCGGCCGGGCGGAGCGGCGCAGGCTGGCCCGCAAGGTCAAACGGCGCAGGCGCACCCGGCGGGTCGGCGAGCTGCCGCTGCTCGTGGCGGTGGCGTTGTGCATCGCCCTGGTCCTCAAGACCTTCCTCGTCCAGGCCTTCTTCATCCCGTCGGGCTCCATGGAGCAGACCATCCGGATCGGCGACCGCGTCCTCGTGGACAAGCTGACGCCCTGGTTCGGCTCCAAGGTCGGGCGGGGCGACGTCGTCGTCTTCAAGGACCCGGGCGGCTGGCTGCGCGGCGAGTCCGCCCGGCCCGCACCCGACCCGGTGGTCGTCAAGCAGATCAAGCAGGGTCTGACCTTCATCGGACTGCTGCCCTCCGCCGATGAGCAGGACCTGATCAAGCGGGTCGTCGGCGTGGGCGGCGACACCGTCAAGTGCTGCGACGCCCAGGGCCGGGTCACCGTCAACGGAGCGCCGCTCGATGAGCCGTACGTGTCTCCCGGCAACGCCCCCTCCGAGATCATGTTCGAGGTGAAGGTCCCCGCGGGCCGGCTCTTCGTCCTCGGTGACCACCGGGCCAACTCCTCCGACTCGCGCTACCACCTCGACGAGGCCTTTCAGGGCACGATCGCCGAAAGCGGTGTGGTGGGCCGGGCCATCGTGATCGCGTGGCCCTACGGCCACTGGCGGGAGTTCGACCAGCCCGCCACCTTCCTGTCGGTGCCGGACCAGCCGCGGCGCGGCCGCCGCGGGCGTCGCGGGCCCGCTCCGTTCGCATAGTGTGTGCCAGGTCTCCCGCGCCTTACTTAGGGAACTCCCGCTCGTTAAGGGAGGGGAGGGCCCCGCCGGTTCGGCGCGGGCGGCACATCGGAGTGAGGAGTGGATGTGGGGGACGTGGCGGTAGGCGCACGATCCGGACGCGACGAGCCCGAGGAGCGGCCGGAGGCGGCCGTCGAGGGCGAGGCCCACGACGACGAGGGCGCTCCGCGCGCGCAGCGCTCCTTCTGGAAGGAGCTGCCGCTCCTCATCGGCATCGCGCTGGTGCTGGCCCTGCTGATCAAGACCTTCCTGGTCCAGGCCTTCTCGATTCCGTCCGAGTCCATGCAGAACACCCTGCAGAAGGGTGACCGGGTCCTCGTCGACAAGCTCACCCCGTGGTTCGGTTCCGAGCCGGAGCGCGGTGAGGTCGTGGTCTTCCACGATCCGGCGAACTGGCTGGACGGCGAGCCCACTCCGGACCCCAACATCGCGCAGAAGGTCCTCAGCTTCATCGGTCTGATGCCCTCGGCCGAGGAGAAGGACCTGATCAAGCGGACCATCGCGGTCGGCGGGGACACCGTGGAGTGCAAGAAGGGCGGCCCGGTCGTCGTCAACGGCAAGCAGCTCGACGAGCCGTACATCTTCCCCGGCAACACCGCTTGCGACGACAAGCCGTTCGGGCCGCTGACGGTCCCCAAGGGCAAGATCTGGGTGATGGGCGACCACCGCCAGAACTCGCAGGACTCCCGCTGGCACCAGGAGGACTCGACCGGTGGCTTCGTGCCGGTCGACGAGGTCGTCGGTCGCGCCGTGGTCGTCGCCTGGCCGGTCACCCGCTGGTCCACGCTGCCGGTGCCGGACACCTTCGACCAGCCGGGCATCGACAAGCACCCCGCGGCGACGGCGCTCGGTGCGGCCGCTCCCGCCGGACTGGGCCTCGCGACGGCACTGCCGATCGTGCTGTGGCGCAGGCGGAAGCTGACCGGGACGCCTACCGCCGGGTAGGGTGCCGCCCAGGTCGACGATCTCCGAGGTGCTGGGGGCGCTGTTATGGGCGGAACACAAGGTGCGATACGTGGTGGAGACGGCCGCGGCGGCCTCGGCAATGTCTTGTCGGGGATCGCCGTGGCCGTTGGTTTCGCCCTCTTCCTCGGCGGTTTCGTGTGGGGCGCGCTGGTGTACCAGCCGTACACCGTGCCGACCGAGTCGATGGTGCCCACGGTGCAGGCCGGGGACCGGGTGCTGGCCCAGCGGATCGACGGCTCCGCGGTGCGCCACGGGGACGTGGTGATCTTCACGGATGCGGTGTGGAGCGACTCGCCGATGGTCAAGCGCGTCGTCGGGCTCGGCGGCGACACCGTGCGCTGCTGTGACGCGGCGGGCCGGCTGACCCTGAACGGGAAACCGCTGATCGAGCCCTACATCGCCGACCCGGCGTCCACGGGGCTCGCCACCGGTTCGGGCAAGGCGTCGGACGTCACCTTCGAGGTCACCGTGCCGCAGGGCAAGCTCTTCCTGCTGGGCGACCGGCGCGCGATCTCCCTCGACTCACGGGCCCACCTCCAGGAAGCCGGGCAGGGCATGGTCCCGCTCACCTCGGTGAGCGCCCGGGTGGACGCGCGGGCCTGGCCGGACCCCTCGATGCTGGCGCGGCCGACGACGTACGACGCGCTACCGGGCGGCACCTCCCGTCCGGGCCCGCTGCGGCTCCAGATGGCCGCGGTGGTGGCCGGGGCGGCGCTGGTGGTCCTCGGGGCCGCCTACGGGCCGCTGGCGAGGGTCCTCGGGCGTAGGGGACGGCGACGGGAGCGCGCCGGTGTCCGGGGGTGAGGTCCGCCAGGTGTCCCGGGTGATCCTGCTGGACCCGGCGGACCGGATCCTGCTGCTGCACGGGTTCGAACCGGACGATCCCGCCGAGAGCTGGTGGTTCACCCCGGGCGGCGGGCTGGAGGGCGCCGAGAGCCGCGAGCAGGCCGCGCTGCGGGAGCTGGCGGAGGAGACCGGGATCACCGAGGTGGAGCTGGGGCCGGTGCTCTGGCAGCGCCACTGCGCGTTCCCCTTCGACGGGCGCCGCTGGGAGCAGGACGAGTGGTACTTCCTGGCCCGGACGCAGCGCACGGAGGTCGTCACGGACGGGTTCACCGAACTGGAGCGGCGCAGCGTCACCGGAGCCAGGTGGTGGACCTCCGAGGAACTTCTCGCGGCCCGTGAGACGGTGTACCCGACCAGACTCGGCGAGCTGCTGCGCACGCTGCTCGCGGAGGGTCCGCCGGGTGCGCCGGTGATCCTGGCCCCGGAAATCGTTTAGGGGCGCGCGGGCCTGGCGCACAATAGGTGGACGCACGGCTGAAGGGGAACATGCCATGAGCGCCGAGGACCTCGAGAAGTACGAGACCGAGATGGAGCTGAAGCTCTATCGCGAGTACCGCGACGTCGTCGGGCTGTTCAAGTACGTGATCGAGACCGAACGTCGTTTCTATCTGACCAACGACTACGAGATGCAGGTGCATTCGGTCCAGGGTGAGGTCTTCTTCGAGGTCTCGATGGCGGATGCCTGGGTCTGGGACATGTACCGGCCGGCCCGGTTCGTCAAGCAGGTCAGGGTCCTGACGTTCAAGGACGTGAACATCGAGGAGCTCAACAAGAGCGACTTGGAGCTGCCGGGCAGCTGAGGGGGGAGCCTCCCGGGGCGCCGGCCCGGGACGTGAGCAGACAGCCGATTCACCCGAGAGGGTGAGTCGGTTGTCCACAACACCCGGCTTGTCCACCAAGATCCACAGTGTGCCCGGTACCGCGGGATCGTCGGTGCCGGAGGTGGTGCCGGATGGACGCGAAGGGCGTGGCACAGCGAGGGGCGTCGGCTCGGCCGACGCCGGCGGTACGGGGGCCCGGGGTGACGGGACCGGCGGTAGGGGCGCCCGGGGTCTCGGGGCTGGAGGTACGGGTGCCCGGGGTGCCGGGGCCCGCGGCGGGGACACCGGCGGTACGGGCGCCTGCGGTGCGGGGGCCTGCGGTACGGGCGCCCGCGGGCCCGGCGGCGGCCCGGCAGGCGCTCGGGCGGTACGGCGAGGAACTGGCCGCCCGGCGGCTGACCGGTGCCGGGATGACCGTGATCGCCCGGAACTGGCGCTGCCGGGGCGGTGAGATCGACATCATCGCCCGCGACGGGGACGCCCTCGTCGTCTGCGAGGTGAAGACCCGCCGGGCCGGGCGCTCCGGGCACCCGATGTTCGAGCACCCCATGGCCGCGCTGCGCCCGGGCAAGACCGACCGGCTGCGGGTGCTCGCCGGCCGCTGGCTCGCCGATCACGGCGGACCGCCCGCGGGCGGGGTCCGCATCGACCTGGTCGGGGTGGTGCTGCCCCGGCGCGGGGCGCCCGTGGTGGAACACGTCAGGGGGGCCGCCTGATGGGCTTCGCGCGGACCTGCTCGGTGGCGCTCGTGGGCGTCGAGGGCGTGGTGGTCGAGGTCCAGGCCGACCTCGAACCGGGGGTGGCCGCCTTCACCCTGGTCGGGCTGCCCGACAAGACCCTGGTGGAGAGCCGGGACCGGGTGCGGGCCGCCGTGGTGAACTCCGGCGCCGAGTGGCCCCAGAAGAAGCTCACGGTGGGACTCAGCCCCGCCGCCGTGCCCAAGTCCGGCTCCGGGTTCGACCTCGCCGTCGCCGCCGCCGTCCTGGGCGCGGCGGAGCGCCTGGACCCGGCGGTGATCGCGGACCTGCTGCTCATCGGCGAACTCGGGCTCGACGGGCGGGTGCGGCCCGTGCGCGGGATCCTGCCCGCCGTGCTCGCCGCCGCCGAGGCGGGGTACCGGCAGGTGGTGGTGCCGCAGCAGTGCGCGGCGGAGGCCGCGCTGGTGCCCGAGGTGTCGGTGCTGGGGGTGCGGAGCCTGCGCCAGCTGATCGCGGTGCTGACCGACGGGGAGGTGCCGGACGAGGGGCCGCCGGACGCCTTCGGGCGCCCCGATCCGATGACGGCGGGGCTGGTGGTTCCCTGGGCCGGCCTGGGCGCGGGGCTGGCGAGCGGGGGGTACGGGGCCGGCGCGCCGCCCGACCTCGCGGACGTGGCGGGGCAGCGCGGAGCCCGGCGGGCGCTGGAGGTGGCCGCCGCGGGCGGGCACCACCTGTTCCTCACGGGGCCGCCGGGGGCGGGCAAGACCATGCTGGCCGAGCGGCTGCCCGGGATCATGCCGCCGCTCACCCGCCAGGACTCCCTGGAGGTCACCGCCGTCCACTCGGTCGCGGGCATCCTGCCGCCGGGGGAACCCCTGGTCACCGTGGCGCCGTACTGCGCTCCGCACCACTCCGCGACCATGCAGTCCCTGGTGGGCGGGGGGAACGGGATGCCGCGGCCCGGCGCCGTGTCGCTGGCCCACCGAGGCGTCCTGTTCCTGGACGAGGCGCCCGAGTTCAGCGGGCGGGTGCTGGACGCGCTGCGGCAGCCGCTGGAATCGGGGCAGGTGGTGATCGCGCGGGCCGCCGGGGTGATGCGGCTGCCGGCCCGGTTCCTGATGGTGCTCGCCGCCAACCCCTGCCCCTGTGGGCGCCACACCCTGCTCGGCGCGGGCTGCGAATGCTCGCCCTCGATGGTCCGGCGCTACCAGGGCAGGCTCTCCGGGCCGCTGCTGGACCGGGTGGACCTGCGGGTCGAGGTGGAGCCGGTCAGCCGGTCCGACCTCGTGGGCCGGGGCGACGGGGGCGATCGGGGCGAGACCAGCGAGGTGGTGGCACGGCGCGTGGCCGGCGCGCGGGCGCGGGCGGCCGAGCGGCTCGCGCAGACCCCCTGGCGGATCAACGCCGAGGTGCCGGGCCACGAGCTGCGCACCCGCTGGCTCCCCGCGCCGGGCGCCCTCGCCCAGGCCGAACGGGACCTGGAGCGGGGCCTGCTCACCGCGCGCGGCCTGGACCGGGTGCTGCGCGTCGCCTGGACGGTGTCCGACCTGGCCGCCAAGGACCGCCCTGACGCGCAGGACGTCGCGGTGGCCCTCGAACTGCGCACCGGCATCGCCCGCGGTGTCGCCCTCCCGCAGGGACGCGCGTCATGACCCCGGCGGCAGCGGCGGAGGAGGAGCGGCGGGCCCGCGCCGCGCTGACCAGGGTGCTGGAGCCCGGGGACGAGCGGGCCGGGCGCCTGCTGCGGGAGCGGGGCGCGGTCGCGCTGATACGGGAGCTGACCGCACCCGGCCCCGGACCACGGGAGCCGGCCGGGGGCGGCCCGGGACCACGGGACCTGACGGCGCCCGACCCCGGGTCATGGGGCCATGACGGGCCCGACTCGGGAGCGGGAGACCCGGGATCGCGAGGCCCGACGGCGCCCGGCCCCGGACCGCGGGGCCCGACTCAGCCCGGCCGGGGAGCGGGCGGCCCGATCGCGCCCGGCCCCGGATCGCGGGGACCGGCCGGGCCGGGGCCCCGTGCGCTCGACGGCTACCGCAGGCGGGCTGCGGCCGCGGATCCCGACCGGGACCTGGCCGCCGCGGAGGCGGTCGGCGCCCGCTTCGTCTGCCCGGGCTCGCCCCACTGGCCGACCCAGCTGGATGACCTCGGCGACGCCCGCCCCGTCGGCCTGTGGCTGCGGGGCCTGCCCGACCTGCGCACCTGGGCCCTGCGCTCGGTCGCCGTGGTGGGGGCGCGGGCCTGCACCCCGTACGGCGCGCACATGGCGCAGACCCTGGCCGCCGGGCTCGCCGAGCGGGGCTGGGTGGTGGTGTCCGGGGCGGCGTACGGCGTCGACGGCGCGGCCCACCGCGGGGCGCTCGCCGCGGGCGGGGCGACGGCGGCGGTGCTGGCCTGCGGCGTGGACGTCTCCTACCCGCGCGGACACGCCGGACTGCTCGGCCGGATCGCCGAACAGGGGCTGCTGATCGGCGAACTCCCGCCGGGCAGCCACCCCACGCCGAGCCGGTTCGTCCTGCGCAACCGGGTCATCGCGGCCCTGACCCGGGGGACCGTGGTCATCGAAGCCGCCCACCGCAGCGGATCCCTGGTGACCGCCCGGCGGGCGGGGGCGCTCGGCCGTTTCGTCATGGGCGTCCCCGGGCCGGCCACCAGCGGGCTCTCGGCCGGGGTGCACGAACTGCTGCGCGGTGAAGGGGTGCTGGTGACGGACGCCGACGAGGTGGTCGAGCTGGTCGGCGGGATGGGGGAACTGGCCCCCGAGCGGCACGGACCGGTGCTCGCCCGGGATCTGCTGCGGCCGGAGACCGCCCGGGTGCTCGACGCCCTGCCGGCCGGACGGGCCGTCAGGCCGGCCGATCTCGCACATGCCGCGGGCACCGGCACCGATGAAGTCATCGGCAGACTGTACGAACTTCACTCTCTGGGGTTCGTCGAACGGCAGGGCGACGACTGGAGGTTGATCAGGCACACACCTTGAGGAGCCACTCGAACCGGTGGCACCCGGCGAGGCGGTCATTGACCTGGGGCGTTCCGGTGAAAGAGTGAAGCCGATGAGAGACGCGGTCTTCCCGGTGGCAGCCGCCGGGACCGTGCGCGCGGCGCCGGTCCCGGGCCTCCCGTGCGGGGCGGGGGGCCCCGGCGCCCCCGCGCGATCCCGTACTCTTCGCGCACCGCGACACTCTCGTCACGCTACGCTCCCAAGGAATCCGGCTCCGGCAAAGGCGAAGCATGCCCCAGCACATCTCAGGGTCTGACCGCGCTGCGGTGCCCCCCGCTGCCCGTGGCAGCGTGCGGACCACCGCGCCCTCGTCCCTGGACGTGCTCTGGCGCTCGTACAAGGAATCGGGGGACGAGCGCCTGCGGGAACAGCTGATCCTGCACTACTCGCCGCTCGTCAAGTACGTCGCCGGCCGGGTGAGCGTGGGGCTGCCGCCCAACGTCGAGCAGGCCGACTTCGTCTCCTCGGGCGTCTTCGGACTCATCGACGCCATCGAGAAGTTCGACATCGAGCGGTCCATCAAGTTCGAGACCTACGCGATCACCCGGATCCGGGGCGCGATGATCGACGAACTGCGGGCCCTGGACTGGATCCCGCGCTCGGTCCGGCAGAAGGCGCGGGCCGTCGAGCGGGCGTACGCCACGCTCGAAGCCCAGCTGCGCCGCACCCCGACCGAGATCGAGGTCGCCGACGAGATGGGCGTCGCGCTGGAGGAACTGCACGCGGTCTTCAGCCAGTTGTCCCTCGCCAACGTGGTCGCCCTGGAGGAGCTGCTGCACGTCGGCGGCGAGGGCGACCGCCTCTCGCTGATGGACACGCTGGAGGACACCGCCGCCGACAACCCCGTGGCGGTGGCCGAGGACCGCGAGCTGCGCAGGCTGCTCGCGCGGGCCATCAACACGCTCCCGGACCGGGAGAAGACGGTGGTGACCCTCTACTACTACGAGGGGCTCACCCTGGCCGAGATCGGCCACGTCCTCGGGGTCACCGAGAGCCGGGTCAGCCAGATCCACACCAAGTCGGTCCTCCAGCTGCGGGCCAAGCTCGCGGATGTGGGGCGCTGAGCCCGCACCACCTCCGTACAGTGGTCGCGTGCCCAGGATTCGAGCGGCCTCCGTGGCCGAGCACCGGACGATGCAGCGAGGCGCCCTGCTGGACGCCGCGCGCTCCCTGCTGTCCGAAGGCGGGACGGAAGCGCTGAGCTTCCCCGCCCTCGCCGAGCGGACCGGTCTCGCCCGGTCCTCCGTCTACGAGTACTTCCGCTCCCGCGCCGCCGTGGTCGAAGAGCTGTGCGCGGTGGACTTCCCCGTCTGGGCCGCCGAGATCGAGGCCGCGATGGAGCGCGCCGCGACCCCGGAGGCGAAGATCGAGGCGTACGTCCGCAGCCAGCTGGGCCTGGTGGGCGACCAGCGGCACCGGGCCGTGGTGGCGATCTCCGCCAGCGAGCTGGACGCCGGCGCCCGAGAGAAGATCCGGGCCGCGCACGGCGCTCTGATCGCGATGATCGTCGAGGCGCTGGCCGCCCTGGGCCACGAGCACCCGCGGCTGGCCGCGATGCTGCTCCAGGGGGTCGTCGACGCCGCCGTGCGCCGGATCGAGCTGGGCGCCGGCGAGGACCCGGCCGCGGTCACCGAGACCGCCGTGTCCATGGCCCTGCGCGGTGTCCGCGGCTGAACCCCGGAATCCCGGGACCGGAACCCCTGAACCGGAACCCCTGAACCGGAACCCCTGGACCCAGCGCCCCCCGTCAGGGACCCCGCGGCAGCAGCCGGGGTGCCGGTCGCGGGAGCAGGGTCAAGGGGTTCAGGTAGCTCTCGCCCGCCAGCAGGCCCCAGTGCAGGCACGGGGTCGGGCAGTGACCGCCCGCTTCGAGCACCGCGACCGGGAGCCCCGCGCTCACCTCGTCCCCTTCGGCGACCAGCGCCCGTACCGGCTCGTACGTCGTGCGCAGGCCGCCCGGCAGGGTGAGCGAGAGGACCCCGCGGCCCGCGACCCGGCCGGCGAAGTGCACCCGGCCCGGTCCCACCGCGCGGACCTCCGTGCCCACCGCGGCGGTCAGGTCCACGCCCCGGTGGCCCGCCGCGTACGGGGTGGGCGGCGGCTCCCACCACCGCGCCACCCGGAGCGGAGCGGGCAGCGGCCGCCCGCCGCCCGCGGCGGACACCGGTCCGGACACGCGCTCCGGCAAAGGCCCTGGCAAGGGCGTCGGCACCGTCAAGGACACCGACGCCAGCAGGGTCGTCAGCAGCGGGATCAAGGTCTTCATGCCACCACGGTCCCGCACCCCGGAGCGCCCCCGCCGGGGCCTGTGGACAGCGGGCGGCGTGTGGATATCGGCGTCACCCGCACACCGCCGGGTCCCGTACACTTCTTGTGGCGATCCGGGTCACCGGGTCGACTTCGCACGCCCCAGCAGCGGCCCGTCAGGCCGCGTCGCAGCGTCTCTCGGTCCCCTGGTCGGGGGCAGGGCGCGGTGGGGCGTCAGGAACCAAACCGAGAAAACAAGGAGATGGCCATGGCCGTCGTCACGATGCGGGAGCTGCTGGAAAGCGGCGTCCACTTCGGTCACCAGACCCGTCGTTGGAACCCGAAGATGAAGCGCTTCATCTTCACGGAGCGCAACGGCATCTACATCATCGACCTGCTCCAGTCGCTGTCGTACATCGACCGCGCCTACGAGTTCGTCAAGGAGACCGTCGCCCACGGCGGCTCCATCATGTTCGTCGGTACCAAGAAGCAGGCCCAGGAAGCCATCGCCGAGCAGGCGACGCGCGTGGGCATGCCGTACGTCAACCAGCGGTGGCTCGGTGGCATGCTCACCAACTTCTCCACCGTCTACAAGCGCCTCCAGCGTCTGAAGGAGCTTGAGGCGATCGACTTCGAGGACGTCGCGGCCTCGGGTCTCACCAAGAAGGAGCTCCTCGTGCTCTCGCGCGAGAAGGCCAAGCTGGAGAAGACCCTCGGCGGTATCCGCGAGATGTCGAAGGTTCCCAGCGCCGTCTGGATCGTCGACACCAAGAAGGAGCACATCGCCGTCGGTGAGGCGCGCAAGCTCCACATCCCGGTCGTCGCGATCCTCGACACCAACTGCGACCCCGACGAGGTCGACTACAAGATCCCGGGCAACGACGACGCGATCCGCTCCGTCACCCTGCTCACCCGCGTGATCGCCGACGCCGTCGCCGAGGGCCTCATCGCCCGTTCCGGTGCCGCCACCGGTGACTCGAAGCCGGGCGAGAAGGCCGCCGCCGAGCCGCTCGCCGAGTGGGAGCGCGACCTGCTCGAGGGCGACAAGAAGGCTGACGACGCTGCCGAGGCTCCGGCCGAGGCCGCCGCCGTCGAGGCCGACGCCGCTGTCGAGGCTCCGGCCGCCGAGGCCCCGGCCGCCGAGGCCGAGGTCGCCGCCGAGCCCGTCGTCGAGGCTCCGGCCGCCGACGCCGAGCAGGCCTGACCCACTGAGAGCGCCCGGCGTACACCCGCCGGGCACTCCGGGCACGGACGATGACGGCGGGGGAGCCGCGCCACGAGCGCGTCTCCTCCGCCGTTCACCCGTAGATCCACGACTTCGAGAGAGAATCACAGACTCATGGCGAACTACACCGCCGCTGACGTCAAGAAGCTCCGCGAGCTGACCGGCGTCGGCATGATGGACTGCAAGAACGCTCTGGTCGAGTCCGACGGCGACGTCGACAAGGCCATCGAGGCGCTCCGCATCAAGGGCCAGAAGGGTGTCGCGAAGCGCGAAGGCCGTTCTGCCGAGAACGGCGCCGTCGCCTCCCTCATCTCCGACGACCACACCTCCGGTGTCATCGTCGAGCTGAAGTGCGAGACGGACTTCGTCGCCAAGGGCGAGAAGTTCCAGGCCGTCACCAACCAGCTGGCCGCCCACATCGCCGCGTCCAACCCGGCCGACCTCGAGGCGCTGCTCGCGTCCGAGATCGAGCCCGGCAAGACGGTCCAGGCGTTCGTGGACGAGGCCAACGCCAACCTCGGCGAGAAGATCGTCCTGGACCGCTTCGCGCAGTTCACCGGCGGTTACGTCTCCTCGTACATGCACCGCACCATGCCCGACCTGCCGTTCCAGATCGGCGTCCTGGTCGAGCTGGACAAGGAGAACGCCGAGGTCGCCCGCGGCATCGCGCAGCACATCGCCGCTTTCTCCCCGAAGTGGCTCTCCGAGGACGAGATCCCGGCCGAGATCCTCGAGTCCGAGCGTCGCGTCGCCGAAGAGGTCACCCGCGCCGAGGGCAAGCCCGAGGCTGCCCTGCCGAAGATCGTCGAGGGTCGCGTCAAGGGCTTCGTCCGCGACAACACCCTGCTCGGCCAGGCCTACGCCCTGGACGCCAAGAAGTCCGTCCAGAAGGTTCTGGACGAGGCCGGTGTCGCCCTGGTGCGCTTCGCGCGCATCAAGGTCGGCATCTGAGTCCGTCCGTACGCGACGGACACCGGACCCCGGTAGGGTCTGAGGCAGTCGTCCGCGTTCGCGCCGGTCGACCGCAGATCTGACGAGGAGGCCATTGCCGTAGAGGGAACCGCGAGGACCCACCGGCAATGGCCTCCTTCGTATGTGCACGAGGAGATCTCCATGAATCAGGGCGTGGACCCCCACACCGCTTCCGACGACAAGAGCGACCACGAGAAGAAGGGTCGCCGCTTCATGCTCAAGCTGTCCGGCGAAGCCTTCTCCGGCGGCGGCGGGCTGGGCGTCGACCCTGACGTCGTGCACGCCATCGCCCGTGAGATCGCGGCCGTGGTCCGCGACGGCGCCGAGATCGCGATCGTGATCGGCGGCGGCAACTTCTTCCGCGGCGCCGAGCTCCAGCAGCGCGGCATGGACCGGGCCCGGTCCGACTACATGGGCATGCTCGGCACCGTGATGAACTGCCTCGCCCTCCAGGACTTCCTGGAGAAGGAGGGCATCGACTCCCGGGTCCAGACCGCCATCACCATGGGGCAGGTCGCGGAGCCGTACATCCCGCTGCGCGCCGTGCGCCACCTGGAGAAGGGGCGCGTCGTCATCTTCGGCGCGGGCATGGGCATGCCGTACTTCTCCACCGACACCACCGCCGCCCAGCGCGCCCTGGAGATCGACGCCGAGGCCCTGCTGATGGGCAAGAACGGCGTGGACGGGGTCTACGACTCCGACCCGAAGAAGAACCCGGACGCGGTGAAGTTCGACGCGCTGGAGTACAGCGAGGTGCTGTCCCGCGACCTCAAGGTCGCCGACGCCACGGCCATCACGCTGTGCCGCGACAACAAGCTGCCGATCCTGGTCTTCGAACTGCTCGCCGAGGGCAATATCGCCCGCGCCGTCAAGGGTGAGAAGATCGGCACGCTCGTCAGCGACCAGGGCACCCGGGCCTGACACGGGCGCCCGGGGCCGGCCGGCCCCGCCAGCCTGAACCATCCATTCAAGACATGCAGGAGCACGTGGTGATCGAAGAAACCCTCCTCGAGGCCGAGGAGAAGATGGAGAAGGCCGTCGTCGTCGCCAAGGAAGACTTCGCGGCGATCCGCACCGGCCGCGCGCACCCGGCGATGTTCAACAAGATCGTGGCCGACTACTACGGCGCCCTCACGCCGATCAACCAGCTCGCGTCCTTCGCGGTGCCCGAGCCGCGCATGGCGATCGTCACGCCGTTCGACGCCTCCGCCCTGCGCAACATCGAGCAGGCCATCCGCGACTCCGACCTCGGCGTCAACCCGAGCAACGACGGCCGCATCATCCGGGTCACCTTCCCCGAGCTGACGGGCGAGCGCCGCAAGGAGTACATCAAGGTCGCCAAGACCAAGGCCGAGGACTCCAAGATCTCCATCCGCTCCATCCGCCGCAAGGCGAAGGACACCCTCGACAAGATGGTGAAGGACAAGGAGGCCGGCGAGGACGAGGTGCGCCGCGCGGAGAAGGAGCTCGACGACGCCACCGCGAAGTACGTCACGCAGGTCGACGAGCTGCTGAAGCACAAGGAAGCCGAGCTGCTCGAAGTCTGATGAACGACTCTCCCTGGCGGGCGGAGCCGGTTCCGGCGGGTCCCGCATACGATGCGCGGGTGGGCCCGCACACTCGGCCCATGCCCATCGTGCCCGATGCCGCCGGCCGTGACTTCGACGACCGGGAAGCACGCGATCCGGGGGCCGCCGACGCCGGCGGCCCCCTGTTCCGCGCCGAGACGCCGCCGCAGGAGCCCATGTCCACCCCACCTTCGCAGGCCCCGCAGGGCGCCTCGCAGCCCCCGCAGAAGAAGCGGGCCGGCCGTGACCTGCGTGCCGCCATAGGGGTCGGCATCGGCCTCGGCGCGGTGATCTTCGCCTCGCTGTTCATCGTCAAGGCCGTCTTCGTCGGCGTCGTCGTCGTCGCGGTCGTCGTGGGGCTGTGGGAGCTGACCTCCCGCCTCCAGGAGAAGAAGGGCATCCGGGCCCCGCTGGTACCGCTCGCGGTCGGCGGCGCGGCCATGGTCATCGCCGGGTACGTGCGGGGTGCCGAGGGCGCCTGGATCGCGATGGCCCTGACGGCGCTCGCCGTGCTCGTGTGGCGGATGACCGAACCGCCGGAGGACTACCTCAAGGACGTCACGGCGGGCGTGTTCGCCGCGTTCTACGTGCCGTTCCTGGCCACCTTCGTCGCGATGCTCCTCACCGCCGACGACGGGCCGCAGCGCGTGGTCACCTTCCTGCTCCTGACGGTCGTCAGCGACACCGGGGCGTACGCGGTGGGCTGGCGCTTCGGCAAGCACAAGCTGGCCCCGCGCATCAGCCCCGGAAAGACCCGCGAGGGGCTCTTCGGTGCGGTGGCCTTCGCGATGGCGGCCGGCGCGCTGTGCATGGAGTTCCTGATCGACGGCGGTGCCTGGTGGCAGGGCCTGCTGCTGGGCCTGGCCGTCGCGGTCAGCGCCACGCTGGGCGACCTCGGCGAGTCGATGATCAAGCGGGACCTGGGCATCAAGGACATGGGCACGCTGCTGCCGGGGCACGGCGGGATCATGGACCGGCTGGACTCGCTGCTGCCGACCGCGCCCGTGGTGTGGCTGCTGCTGGCGGCGTTCGTCGGTACCGGCTGAGCCCTCGGGGAGACCGGGGGAATCCGTCCGAGAGGGGCGCAACCGCCCGGGCGGTTACCCTTGAAAGGCGCGCTGCTTCTTGCGGTGCGCCTTTCGTCTTTACCGAGGAGTACCTGCCATGGCCCGCCCTGTTCCGGGAGAGCTCACTTTCGTCGCCCCGCGCGGAGCCAAGAAGCCCCCGCGGCACCTGGCCGACCTCACCCCTGAGGAGCGGCGCGAGGCGGTGGCCGCGATCGGTGAGAAGCCCTTCCGGGCCAAGCAGCTGTCGCAGCACTACTTCGCCCGGTACAACCACGACCCGGCGCAGTGGACGGACATCCCCGCGGCCTCGCGCGAGAAGCTCCGCGAGACGCTGCTCCCGGACCTGATGTCGGTCATTCGCCACATCTCGTGCGACGACGACACGACCCGCAAGACCCTGTGGAAGCTGCACGACGGCACGCTCGTCGAGTCGGTGCTGATGCGCTACCCCGAGCGGGTCACCATGTGCATCTCCTCGCAGGCCGGCTGCGGCATGAACTGCCCGTTCTGCGCCACCGGCCAGGCGGGCCTGGACCGCAACCTCTCCACCGCGGAGATCGTGCACCAGATCGTCGACGGCATGCGCGCCCTGCGCGACGGCGAGGTGCCCGGCGGTCCGGCGCGCCTGTCGAACATCGTCTTCATGGGCATGGGCGAGCCGCTGGCCAACTACAACCGCGTGGTCGGCGCCATCCGCCGGCTCACCGATCCGGAGCCCGACGGCCTCGGCCTGTCGCAGCGCGGCATCACCGTCTCCACGGTCGGCCTGGTCCCGGCCATGCTCCGGTTCGCCGACGAGGGCTTCAAGTGCCGCCTCGCCGTCTCGCTGCACGCCCCCGACGACGAGCTGCGCGACACCCTGGTGCCGGTGAACACCCGCTGGAACGTCCGCGAGGTGCTGGACGCGGCCTGGGAGTACGCCGACAAGTCCGGCCGCCGGATCTCCATCGAGTACGCGCTGATCCGCGACATCAACGACCAGGCCTGGCGCGGTGACCGTCTCGGGCGGCTGCTCAAGGGCAAGCGCGTCCACGTGAACCTGATCCCGCTGAATCCCACCCCGGGCTCGAAGTGGACCGCCTCGCGCCCCGAGGACGAGAAGGCCTTCGTCGAGGCGATCGCGCGGCACGGCGTGCCGGTGACCGTACGGGACACCCGCGGCCAGGAGATCGACGGCGCCTGCGGCCAGCTCGCCGCGTCCGAGCGCTAGGAGGACGGCGAGCACGGGGAGTGCCCGGAGCGGCCGGAGTGGTCGGCCGCCCGGTGCCGAGCTGACCCGGTGGTTCGGCCGCGGGGTACCCTGTGGCCGAAACCAACTGCATATTCCGACAGGGGAGCGCCACAGCGCTGAGAGTGCGGTAACCGTCACCGCAGACCCTCTGAACCTCGCCCGGGTCATTCCGGGTAGGAAGTTCGGTCACCACTCAAGCTGTTGCGCCCTGCCCGGCGACCGCTCCCGCGTCCACGTGCGCGGGGCGCCGGGCGGGGCCGCGTCTTCTCCTGGTCATCCCAGGAGGAAGCATTTCATGAGCACCACCCAGAAGATCGCGGGCAGCGCGCTCGCCGTCGCGCTCGGCATCGCCGCGCTCGCCGCGTGCGGCGACGCCAAGGACACCTCGGCGGGCGCGGGCGACGCGGCCAAGCCCAAGACGATCACCCTCGTCAGCCACGATTCCTTCAACGTGACCCCGGCCGTCCTGAAGGAGTTCGAGCAGCAGAGCGGCTACACCGTCAAGGTCCTCAAGAGCGGCGACGCGGGCGCCGCCCTCAACCAGGAGATCCTGACCAAGGGCTCGCCGCGCGGCGACGTCTTCTTCGGCGTCGACAACACCCTGCTCTCGCGCGCGCTCGACAACGGCATCTTCACCCCGTACGAGGCCAAGGGCCTCGCCGGCGTCGGCGCCGAGTACCAGCTCGACAAGGAGCACCGGGTCACCCCGGTCGACTCCGGCGACATCTGCGTCAACTACGACAAGGCGTACTTCGCCGACAAGAAGATCGCCCCGCCGCAGACGCTGGACGACCTGGTCAAGCCGGAGTACAAGAACCTGCTGGTCACCGAGAACGCGGCGACCTCCTCGCCCGGCCTCGGCTTCCTCCTCGCCTCCGTCGGCGCGCACGGCCAAGACGGCTGGAAGGACTACTGGACCAAGCTCAAGGCCAACGGCGTCGAGGTCGTCGACGGCTGGGAGCAGGCGTACAACGAGCGGTTCTCCGGCTCCGCGGGCGGCAAGAAGGCCAAGGGCGACCGCCCGCTGGTCGTCTCCTACGCCTCCAGCCCGCCGGTCGAGGTCCTGTACGGCGAGCCGCAGTCGGCCGAGGCGCCCACGGGCGTCGCCACCGGCACCTGCTTCCGCCAGATCGAGTTCGCGGGCCTGCTCAAGGGCGCGAAGAACGAGGAGGGCGGCAAGGCCCTGGTCGACTTCCTGGTGAGCAAGAAGTTCCAGGAGGACATGCCCCTCCAGATGTTCGTGAACCCGGTGGTCAAGGACGCGAAGCTGCCGGAGCTCTTCACGAAGCACGGCGTGGTGATCGACAAGCCGCAGACGGTCGCTCCCGACGCCATCGCGAAGAACCGCGAGCAGTGGGTCAAGGCATGGTCTTCGCTCGTCGTGAAGTAGACGCCGCGAAGGAGTCCGATGCGGCGCCGGGGGGCGCCGCGCCGGACTCCGGCGCCGTCCGGGGCGAGGGGCCCCTCGCGGGCCCCGGGCCCGGCCTCCCTTCCGGTTCGGGCCCCGGGACGCAGCCGGGCGCCGAAGGACGCCGGGCCGTCGCGGTGCGACTTGCCCTGATGGCCGTGCCCCTCGCCTTCTTCGGCCTCTTCTTCGCCTACCCGGTCGCCGCGATCGTCGGCCGCGGGCTGAAGAGCGACGGAGCGTGGCACTTCGGCCGCATCGGCGAGGTGCTCGCCCGGCCCGACATCGGCGACGTGCTGTGGTTCACCACCTGGCAGGCGCTGGCCTCGACCGCGCTGACGCTGCTGATCGCGCTGCCCGGTGCCTACGTCTTCGCCCGCTTCGAGTTCCCCGGCAAGCACCTCCTGCGCGCGGTGGTCACCGTTCCGTTCGTGCTGCCCACCGTGGTGGTCGGCACCGCCTTCCTGGCCCTGGTCGGACGCGGCGGGATGCTCGACGAGCTGTGGGGCGTCCGCCTGGACACCACCGTCTGGGCGATCCTGCTCGCCCACGTCTTCTTCAACTACGCCGTCGTCATCCGCACGGTCGGCGGCCTGTGGGCGCAGCTCGACCCGCGCCAGGAGGAGGCCGCCCGGGTGCTCGGAGCGGGGCGCTTCGCGGCCTGGCGGCGCGTGACCCTGCCCGCGCTCGGCCCCGCCGTCGCCGCGGCCGCCCTCATGGTGTTCCTGTTCACCTTCACCTCCTTCGGCGTCGTGCAGATCCTCGGCGGACCGGCGTACTCCACCCTGGAGGTGGAGGTCTACCGGCAGACCGCGCAGCTGCTGGACCTGCCGACGGCCGCCGTCCTGACGATGGTGCAGTTCGCGGCCGTCGGCGCCATCCTCGGCGTCCACGCCTGGACCGTGCGCAAGCGGGAGACCGCGCTCCGCCTGGTCGATCCGGCGCGCACCGCGCGGCGGCCGCACGGAACCGGGCAGTGGCTGCTGCTCGCCGGGGTCCTCGCGACGGTGGCCCTGCTGGTCGTGCTGCCGCTCGGGGTGCTGGTGGAACGCTCCTTCGACGCCCCCGGCGGGTACGGGCTCACCTACTACCGGGCGCTGGCGGACCAGGGCGCCGGGGGCGGGACCTTCCTGGTGCCGCCGCTGGAGGCGATCTGGAACTCGCTCCAGTACGCCCTGGCCGCCACCGGCATCGCGCTGGTCGTCGGGGGGCTCGCGGCCGCGGCGCTCACCCGGCGCGGGGGCCGTTTCGTACGCGGCTTCGACGCGCTGCTGATGCTCCCGCTGGGCGTGTCCGCCGTGACGGTCGGCTTCGGTTTCCTGATCACCCTGGACGAACCGCCGCTGGACCTGCGGACGTCGTGGATCCTGGTGCCGCTGGCCCAGGCGCTGGTCGGCGTCCCCTTCGTCGTACGGACCATGCTGCCCGTCCTGCGCGCGGTGGACGGGCGGCTGCGCGAGGCCGCGGCGGTGCTCGGGGCCTCGCCGCTGCGGGTCTGGCGGGAGGTGGACCTGCCGCTGGTGCGGCGGGCGCTGCTGATCGCGGCCGGGTTCGCCTTCGCGGTCTCGCTCGGCGAGTTCGGTGCGACCGTCTTCATCGCGCGGCCCGACCACCCGACGCTGCCCGTGGCCGTGGCCCGGCTGCTGGGGCGTGCGGGCGGGATGAACTACGGGCAGGCGATGGCCCTGAGCACGATCCTGATGCTGGTGTGCGCGGTGTCCCTGCTGGTGCTGGAGCGACTGCGACCCGACAAGACCTCCGGAGAGTTCTGATGACCCTGCTGGAACTGAGCGGAGTGTCGGTGCGCTTCGGCGAGCGCACGGTCGTGGACGCCGTGGACCTGGCGGTCGCCGCACACGAGACGGTGTGCGTGCTGGGCCCCAGCGGCAGCGGGAAGTCCACGCTGCTGCGGGTCGTCGCCGGGCTCCAGGCGACCGCCGCCGGGCGGGTGCTGCTCGGGGGCGCCGACCAGCGGGGAGTGCCGGTGCACCGGCGCGGGGTGGGCCTGATGTTCCAGGACCACCAGCTCTTCCCGCACCGGGACGTCGGCGGGAACGTGGCCTTCGGGCTGCGGATGCGGGGGGCGGCGCGGCCGTCGTACGAGGCCCGGGTGGCCGAACTGCTGGAGATGGTCGGGCTCCCGGGCGCGCAGCGCCGGGCCGTGGCCTCCCTGTCCGGGGGCGAGCAGCAGCGGGTGGCGCTGGCCCGCGCGTTGGCCCCCTCGCCGCGGCTGCTGATGCTCGACGAACCGCTGGGGCAGCTGGACCGGGGGCTGCGGGAGCGGCTGGTGGTCGAGCTGCGGGGACTCTTCTCCCGGCTGGGCACGACCGTCCTGGCCGTGACGCACGACCAGGGCGAGGCCTTCGCGCTGGCCGACCGGGTGGTGGTCATGCGGGAGGGGCGGATCGCGCAGGCCGGGACCCCGCTGGAGGTCTGGCAGCGGCCGGCGTCCGAGTTCGTGGCGCGGTTCCTGGGCTTCGAGAACGTGGTGACGGCGACGGTGTCGGGGGGTGTCGCGGACACGGTGTGGGGCCGGATCCCGGTCCCGGCGGGATCCCCGGAGGGACCCTGCCGGGTGCTGGTCCGGCCCGCGGGGGTGGTGGTGGGGGGCCTCGGCGGCCTGCCGTGCGTGGTGGAGGCGCGGACCTTCCGGGGGTCGCACGTGGCGCTGCTGCTGAGGGCGGGGGCGGGGCCGGTGCTGGAGGCCGAGTGTGATCTGGCGGGGGCGCCGGAGCCGGGGAACCGCGTGGCGGTCCGCTTCACCCCGTCCGAGGTGGTCGTCCTCCCGCCCCGGTAACGGCCCCGGCCGTACGCGTGCGCAGCCCGCCCCGCCCCTGGGCGCGGTGCTGGGGTGATGCCGACCCGCGGGCCTTCGCCCGGATCCCACCGGAAGGCCGCCCGACCCGTCCTCCGGAGGCGCCTCAAACGCCGGCGGGGCTGGGGTTGCGTGCGCTGAGCCGTTGGCGAGCCCGCCGGGGACTGGGCTTGCGTGCGCGTAGCCGTGAGGCTCAGGCCTCCGGGCGACTCGGGACGCCCGGAGCATTTTCAGCCTGCCCGGCGTTTGAGGGCCCGCCGGAGGCCACACAGGGGCGACCCGGGCTGGGATGCCCGGGAAAAGTCAGCCCGCCCGGCGTTTGAGGGCACCTCGGAGGAGGCCGCCGTGCCCCGGGGGGACCGGGGGAGGCAGGGGTCAGGGGACCGGGAGGGGGGATGGGGTCGGGGCGGGGGACTCGGCGGCTTCGTGGTTGCCGAACCAGGCCACCGCCACCGCACCCGCCACCGCCAGGACGAAGCCGAGTACGGCCAGCCACGCCAGCCCGGGACGCGACGCGTCACCGAGCCACAGCACACCGATCGCCCCCGGCAGCACCGTCTCGCCGACGACCAGCGCCGCCGTCGCGCCGTTCACCGAGCCGATCTGCAGGGCCACGGTGTGCAGGTACATGCCGCCGGTCCCGGCGATGAGGATCGCGTACAGGGCCGGGTCGGCCAGCAGCGACCCCAGCGCGAAGGGCTCGACGCCGTCGAGGATCCGTACGCCGACCCCGAGCGCGCCGAACGCCAGGCCCGACAGCAGACCCGCGAGGATCGCGGCCCGCCCGCCGAGGAACCGTACGGCCACCGTCCCGCCGACGATGATCAGCACGGTCACCGCCAGCAGCCACCAGTGCGTGGCGGCCGCGGCGTGGTGCCCGCCCTCGTGGCCCGCGGCGGTCGCCAGCAGCACCAGCGCCCCGCAGACGACGCCGATGGAGGTCCACTCCTTGCGGGTCAGCCGGATGCCGAGCAGCTTCACGCTCAGCACCGCGGTGATCACCAGGTTGGCGCTGATCACGGTCTGGGACAGGAAGAGCGGCAGCAGCCGCGCGGCCAGCGCGCCGAGCCCGAACCCCACGAAGTCCAGGATCGTGCCGACGATGAACTCCCAGGTCATCGCGGCCTTGGCGGTGGAGGCGAGGTTCGGGCCACCGTGCTGGGTGACCCCCGCGCCGGCATCGGAGCTCCGGGCCGCCTTGCGGGAGCCGACGGCTTGCAGGACGGATCCCGTGCCGTAGCAGATGGACGCCGCGACAGCGGTCAGCAGGCCTATGAGCACAGAAGGCTCCGTTCACGTCTGGCAGATTTTGCGTTCCTATTACTCTTACTCATGCCAGACGGCGCAGAGGCCCGCCGAGTTGCCTCGTCCCCTGAACGAATGACGCGAGCACCGCCGGAACCTCCTCGACGGAGTCGACCAGGGCGATCCGGGACTCCATCGGCCGGCCCGCCGCGAGGGAGCGGAGCAGCGGCCACACCGGCAGCCGCTCGGTCCAGTGCTCGCGGTCGACCAGGATCATCGGGGCCGGCTCGCCCCGGGAGCCGTAGTAGTTCGGGGTGGCGTTGTCGAAGACCTCCTGGACCGTCCCCGCCGCGCCCGGCAGGAACACCACGCCGGCGGTGGACCGGGCGAGGAGCCCGTCCTCGCGGACGGCGTTCGCGAAGTACTTCGCGATGTGGCCCGCGAAGGCGTTCGGCGGCTCGTGACCGTAGAACCAGGTGGGGATGCCCACCGAGTCGCCTCCGCCGGGCCAGCGTTCCCGGACGGCGAAGGCCGCCCGCGCCCAGTCGGAGACCGACGGGGCGAACGACGGCGCCTTGGCCAGCATCTCCAGCGCTTCCGGCAGCGCCTCGTCCGGCGCCGGGGCGAGGTACGCGCCGAGGTTGGCCGCCTCCATCGCACCGGGGCCGCCACCGGTGGCGACGGTCAGACCGGCCCGGGCCAGGCTCCGGCCCAGCCGGGCCGCGCCCGCGTAGGCCGCGCCGCCGCGGACCAGGGCGTGGCCGCCCATGACGCCCACCACCGGCGCGTCCCCGAGGTGCTCGTCGAGCGCGTCCGAGATGGCGTCGTCGTGCAGCGAGCGCAGCATGGAGGAGAAGACGTCGCCATCGGCCTTCGTCTCCTGCAACCAGGCGTACGCCTCGGCGTCCGGGGTCGCCTCGTAGCCGGCGGGGAGCGAGGCGAACAGCTCTTCCGGGGTGTAGAGCAGCCCCCGGTAGGGGTTGAACGGAAGGTCCGGCACCGGAGGGAAGACCAGGGCCCCGTCCGCGCGCACCTTCGCGGCGGCGTCCGGCTCCATGGGGCAGCCCAGGAAGACGGCGGCGGAGGTGTCGCACGACAGCAGGGGCAGGGTCCGCTCCAGCAGGTTGACCGACTGGATGCGGTAGCCGCTCAGGTCCCCGCGGGCGACGACCTGGTCGAATTCGGCGAGTGTCTCGATCTCGATGTCCGGGTAAGCCATTCCGCCCACACTAGGGGCTGAACGCGTCAGCGGGTCAGGGCCAGCACCGTCAGCTGCGCCACACCCCAGCTGAGCGGCGCGCACAGGACGAGCAGCGCGCCCGCCCGCAGGAGCACCGCGCCGCGCAGGACGCCGCCCGCGCCGCCGAGGCCCCGCAGGGTCTCGCGGGCGGGGGTGCGCACCTGGCGGATCTCGACGGCGGTGATCAGCAGGGTCGCGGCCGCGCAGAGGCCGACGAGCGCGGCCGCGGGCCCGGTCAGCGGGCCCAGCGGCACCTCCAGCCCCCCGCGCTCGCGCAGCGCCAGGGCGGTCAGCGCCCCCGCGGCCACCGCGCACAGGACGCCGAGGGGGCGCCCGACCCGGGGCGCCTCCTCCTGGAGGGTCCGCCCGGCGAGCAGCCGCAGCGCGCCCGGACGCACCGCCTGGACCAGCGTCCCGCAGGCGTAGGCCAGGCCCGGCCCCGCCAGGGACAGCCCGACGGCGATCAGCGTCCAGCCCGCGAGCATCCCGGGCCCGCCCCGGCCCGTGTACGCCTCGACGGCGAGCCCGCAGGCGGTGAGTGAGATGCCCCACGGCAGCTCGGCCTGCGGGGCGCGCCGCGCCCGGGCCCGCGGCCGCAGGGCGAGCGCGGCGGTGACCGAGGCGATGAGCGGTACGAGCGCGAGCAGGGTGAGGGCGGCGGCGAGCGGCAGCGGCTGGTCGGCGTGCAGCAGCTTCGCCCCGGCCCCGTCGAAGGGCAGTCCGGAGACCTCCCCGCGCAGGTGCAGGAAGGCGGCCAGGGCGAGCGCGCTGCCCAGGGCGCAGGCGATGGCGGTGGAGATCGCCGCGACGAGACCGAGGCGTACGGGCCCCAGCCCGGCCGCGTCCATGCCCTCGGGGGGCCGGGTGGCCGGATCGGTACGGGCCACCGCGACGGCGAAGTGCACGGTCGCGGCGAGCGGCACGAGGGTCCACAGCAGCCGGGGGAACGATCCGGCCGGCCCGGCGAGCGCGCCGGCCAGCACGTAGAGCAGCAGGAAGCCGGTCCCGGCCGACGCGGCCGCGACCAGGAGGCGGCGGAACTGGACGAGCGGCCGGGAGCCCCGGGTCAGGCGGAGAGCGAGCACGCGCCCTGGCCCTCCGCTTCGTCCGGCAGCCCGAGGGCCGCGGCGTCGGTATCGGTATCGGTACCGGGCTGGGCGTCGGCGTCGGTGTCCGCGCCTGCGCCCTTGGGCGGGGCGGAGTCCGCGGCGCGGCCCGCCGAGGTGGCCGGGCGGCCGTCCAGGAGGGCCACGCGGCGGTCGGCGACCTCCGCGGTGCGCTCGTCGTGGGTGGCCAGCAACACGGTGATCTCGTGCGACCGGGCGGCGGTGGTGAGCGTGCGCAGCAGCGTGGCCTGCTCGGCGCGGTGCAGGGGGGCCGTCGGCTCGTCCGCAAAGATCACGGAGGGCTCGCCGACCAGGGCCCGGGCCAGCGCGACCCGCTGCGCCTCGGCGCGGGTCAGGGCGCCGGGCCGCTTGCGGGCGAAGCCGCCGATGTCGAGCCGGTCCAGCCATTCGCAGGCGGCGCGCTTGGCGGCGCGGTGCGAGGCGCCGGAGAGGAGCAGCGGCAGCGCCGCGTTCTCCCACACCTTCAGTTCGGGCAGCAGTCCGGGCTCGGGGCCGATCCAGCCGAACCGGTCGCGGCGCAGCCGCTCCCGGGCCACCGCGCCCATGGTGTGCACGGGGACGCTGTTGAACCACACCTCGCCCTGTTCGGGCACGAGCTGCCCGGACAGGCAGCGCAGCAGCGTGGTCTTGCCGCTGCCGCGGGGGCCCGTGACGGCGAGGACCTCACCGTGGCGGACGCCGACCGAGACACCGATGAGGCCGGGCGAACCGCTGTGGGAGTAGTGCAGGGAGCGTGCCCAGAGCACGTCGTTGTCCGGTGGAGCAACCATGGCGTACACCTCCGTCCGGGGGAACGAAGCGGAGCCGGCTTGGTCACTGGCGCCGCAATGAGATGTAAGGAGATGAACGTCCCGGTCGGCTACAGCACACGGCCCGGACCCCCTCGTTCTCACTCGAACGGAGGATCCGGGCCGTGGGGACCGGCGGAGCCGGGGCTGCTCTAGAGCTTGGTCCACGCCTCGGTGAGCACCGAGCGCAGGATGCCCTCGATCTCGTCGAAGGTGCCCTGATCGGCGATCAGCGGCGGGGCCAGCTGGATGACCGGGTCGCCGCGGTCGTCGGCGCGGCAGTACAGGCCGTTCTCGAAGAGCGCCTTGGAGAGGAAGCCGTAGAGCACGCGCTCCGTCTCCTCGTCCGTGAAGGACTCCTTGGTGTTCTTGTCCTTGACGAGCTCGATGCCGTAGAAGAAGCCGTTGCCGCGGACGTCACCGACGATCGGCAGGTCGTGCAGCTTCTTCAGCGTCGAGAAGAAGGCGTCCTCGTGGTCCAGCACGTGCTGGTTGAGGCCTTCCTTGTCGAAGATGTCGAGGTTGGCGAGGGCCACGGCTGAGGAGACCGGGTGGCCACCGAAGGTGTAGCCGTGCAGGAAGGTGTTGTCACCCTTGTAGAACGGCTCGGCGAGCTTGTCCGAGATGATGCAGGCACCGATCGGGGAGTAGCCCGAGGTCATGCCCTTGGCGCAGGTGATCATGTCCGGGACGTAGTCGAACTTGTCACAGGCGAACATCGTGCCGAGGCGGCCGAAGGCGCAGATCGTCTCGTCGGAGACGAGCAGCACGTCGTACTGGTCGCAGATCTCGCGGACGCGCTGGAAGTAGCCGGGCGGCGGCGGGAAGCAGCCACCGGCGTTCTGCACCGGCTCCAGGAAGACGGCGGCGACGGTGTCCGCGCCCTCGAACAGGATCTCCTGCTCGATCTGGTCGGCGCACCAGCGGCCGTAGGCCACCGGGTCGTCGCCGTGGATCGGGGCGCGGTAGATGTTGGTGTTGACCACCTTGTGCGCGCCGGGGACCAGCGGCTCGAAGGGGGCCTTGAGGGCCGGCAGGCCGGTGATGGACAGGGCGCCCTGCGGGGTGCCGTGGTAGGCGACCGCGCGGGAGATGACCTTGTACTTGGTGTGCTTGCCCTGGAGCTTGAAGTACTGCTTGGCCAGCTTCCAGGCGGTCTCGACGGCCTCCCCGCCACCGGTGGTGAAGAAGACCTTGTTCAGGTCGCCGGGGGCGTAGTGGGCGAGGCGCTCGGCCAGCTCGACGGCCTTGGGGTGCGCGTACGACCAGATGGGGAAGAACGCGAGTTCCTGCGCCTGCTTGTAGGCGACCTCGGCCAGTTCCTTGCGGCCGTGACCGGCGTTGACCACGAACAGTCCGGCCAGACCGTCCAGGTAGCGCTTGCCCTTGTCGTCCCAGATGTAGGTGCCCTCGCCCCGGACGATGGTGGGGACGGGCGCGTTCTCGTAGGACGACATGCGGGTGAAGTGCATCCACAGGTGGTCGTACGCGGTCTTGGAGAGGTCCTGGCTCACGGTTATCGGGTTCCCCACATGTAGGTCTGCTTCTTCAGCTTCAGGTAGACGAAGCTTTCGGTGGATCGCACGCCGGGGAGCGCGCGGATCTTCTTGTTGATCGTGTCGAGCAGGTGGTCGTCGTCCTCGCAGACGATCTCCACCATCAGATCGAAGGAGCCCGCGGTCATCACCACGTACTCGCACTCGGCCATCGCCGTCAGCGCGTCGGCCACCGGATCGAGGTCCCCCTCGACATTGATGCCGACCATCGCCTGACGCCGCAGCCCCACGGTGAGGGGGTCGGTGACGGCCACGATCTGCATGACGCCCTGGTCGAGCAGCTTCTGCACGCGCTGGCGCACGGCGGCTTCGGACAGGCCGACGGCCTTGCCGATCGCTGCGTAGGGACGGCGACCGTCCTCCTGCAGTTGCTCGATGATCGCCAGGGACACAGCATCGACCGAAGGGGACGGTTGTCTGTTCCTGGAATCTGCGCTTCGACTGACCACACCCTCACTGTGCACGAGGAGTCGTCTGTTCCGCAAGCCATGACCGATGTATTTCGTTGTTCGAGGGCTCGGATAGCGCGGATTTCGCAGTTCGTGGCGTCCGGCTCTGTCGAAAGCGTCTCCCCAGCGGCTAGGCTGGGGTTTTGTCTCAACCGTTGGACATGTGATCAGGAGAGTGGCTGTAGTGACCAGCGAACTGCGTCGTCTGCGCAACTACATCGGCGGGGAGTTCAAGGACGCCGCCGACGGGCGGGTCACCGAGGTGGTCAACCCCGCCACCGGCGAGGTGTACGCGACCGCCCCGCTGTCCGGGCAGGACGACGTCGACGCCGCCATGGCCGCCGCCGCGGCCGCCTTCCCGGGCTGGCGCGACACCACCCCCGCCGAGCGGCAGAAGGCCCTCCTCAAGATCGCGGACGCCTTCGAGGCGCGCGCCGAGGAGCTGGTGGCCGCCGAGTCCGAGAACACCGGCAAGCCCCTCGCCCTGACCGCGAGCGAGGAACTGCCGCCGATGGTGGACCAGATCCGCTTCTTCGCGGGCGCCGCGCGCCTGCTGGAGGGCCGCTCGGCCGGTGAGTACATGGAGGGCATGACCTCCATCGTGCGCCGCGAGCCGGTCGGCGTCTGCGCCCAGGTCGCGCCGTGGAACTACCCGATGATGATGGCCGTGTGGAAGTTCGCCCCGGCCATCGCGGCGGGCAACACCGTGGTCCTCAAGCCCTCGGACACCACCCCGGCCTCGACGGTCCTGATGGCCGAGATCATGGACGCGATCCTGCCCAAGGGCGTCTTCAACGTCGTGTGCGGCGACCGGGAGACCGGCAAGGCGATGGTCGAGCACGCCACCCCGGCGATGGCCTCCATCACCGGTTCCGTGCGCGCGGGCATGCAGGTCGCCGAGAGCGCCGCGAAGGACGTCAAGCGCGTCCACCTGGAGCTGGGCGGCAAGGCCCCGGTCGTCGTCTTCGAGGACGCCGACATCGCCAAGGCCGCCGAGGACATCGCGGTCGCCGGCTTCTTCAACGCCGGCCAGGACTGCACCGCGGCCACCCGCGTCATCGTCCACGAGTCGGTCCACGACGAGTTCGTCGCGGCGCTCGCCAAGAACGCGGCGGACACCAAGACGGGGCAGCCGGACGACGAGGACGTGCTCTACGGCCCGCTGAACAACCCGAACCAGCTCAAGCAGGTCTCCGGTTTCATCGAGCGCCTCCCCGCGCACGCCAAGGTCGAGGCGGGCGGCCACCAGGTCGGCGAGAAGGGCTACTTCTACGCCCCGACCGTGGTCTCCGGGCTCCGCCAGGATGACGAGATCATCCAGAACGAGGTCTTCGGACCGGTCATCACCGTCCAGTCCTTCACGGACGAGGCGCAGGCCCTGGAGTACGCGAACGGCGTCGAGTTCGCCCTCGCCTCCTCGGTGTGGACCAAGAACCACGGCCGCGCGATGCGCATGTCCAAGAACCTGGACTTCGGCTGCGTGTGGATCAACACCCACATCCCGCTGGTCGCCGAGATGCCCCACGGCGGCTTCAAGAAGTCCGGCTACGGCAAGGACCTCTCGGCCTACGGCTTCGAGGACTACACCCGGATCAAGCACGTGATGACCTCGCTCGACGGCTGACCGGTCGCCGGCCCGCCGGCGCATCGTCCACCCGCGTTCGCGGAAGGGGCGGGCGGTAGACAACATGTCTATTGCCCGCCCCTTCGGCATTCGCCCAGTCTGGGCGCATGCCTGAACTCGCTCTCTCCCGCCGCGCGGCACTGCGCGGCCTCGGCGCCGCGGGCCTGCTGGCCGGCCTCGTCGGCTGTGGTGTGCCCGCCGCGTACGTCCCGGAAGACCGGCGGGAGGGGGCGGACCGGTCGGCCGACGACCGGAGCCTGGCCTTCGCGAACTGGCCGCTCTACATCGACACCGACGAGGCGGACGAAACCCGGCGCCCGACGCTGGACGCCTTCTCGGAGCGCACCGGGACCGCGGTGAAGTACACCGAGGAGATCAACGACAACGACGAGTTCTTCGGCAAGGTCAGCCCGGCCCTGATGAACCACCAGGAGACCGGTCGCGACCTGATCGTGGTCAGCGACTGGATGGCGGCCCGCTTCGTCCGGCTGGGCTGGGCCCAGACGATGAACCGGGCGGCGCAGCCGAACGTCACCGCGCACCTCGACCCGCAGCTGCGCTCCCCGGCCTTCGACCGGGGCCGCCTGCACACCGTCCCCTGGCAGTCCGGGATCACCGGCATCGCCTACAACCGCAAGGCGCTGGGGCGGGAGATCAAGTCCGTCAAGGACCTGTGGCACCCGGACCTGGCGGGCAAGGTGACGCTCTTCTCCGGGCTCGACGAGTCGTTCTCCCTGCTCATGCAGGGCAACGGCGTGGACGTCACGCGGTGGACCGAGACCGACTTCCACCGGGTGTGCGACCAGGTGGAGGAACTGGTCCGCAAGAAGCACATCCGCCGCTTCACCGGCAACGACTACACCTCCGACCTCAGCAAGGGCGATGTGCTCGCCTGCCAGGCCTACTCCGGCGACGCCATCCAGCTCCAGGCCGACAACCCCGACATCGAGTTCGTGGTGCCGGAGGAGGGCGCCGAACTCTGGGCGGAGAGCCTGCTGATCCCCAACCTCGCCCGCCACAAGGCCGCCGCCGAAGCCCTCGTCGACCACTACTACCAGCCGGAGGTCGCCGCGGAACTGGCCGCCGCCGTCAATTACGTCTGCCCGGTGCCCGCCGCCCGTGAGGTGCTGGCCGGCTCCGATGACAAGGAGACCGCCGAACTGGCCGCGAACCCGCTGATCTTCCCCGACGGCGACATGCGCAAGCGGCTGGCCGTGGCCCGGGACATCCCGGCCGCGCAGCGGCAGCCCTTCGCGAAGCGCTGGAACGCCATCGTCGGCCTCTGAGCCGCGGGGCGGTCCGTCACGGTCGGGCCACGGAACTGAACGCGTTCAGGATTTTTGCTGAACGTGTTCAGAAATCGGCGTACCCTTCGATCATGAGCGAAAGAAGCGTGCTCCTGCGCCGCATCCGTGCCTGGCTGGCCGTGTTCCTCGTCTGCCTCGTCCTCAGCGGTCTCACGGCCTTTCCCCTCGTCAGCGAGCTCCGGTGGGCCAACTCCCTGGTTTCCCACGAGTGGCTGCGCCGGGTCGGTGAGGGGCTGGACCGCGCCGACGCGGACTACCCCTTCCTCCTCTACGGAACCGACTGGCTCGCCTTCGCCCACCTCGTGATCGCGGTGTTCTTCTACGGGGTCCACCGCGATCCGGTCCGCAACATCTGGATCGTCGAGGCGGGCATGATCGCCTGTGCCGGCATCATCCCGCTGGCCCTGATCTGCGGGCCGATCCGCGGCATCCCGTTCGGCTGGAGCGTCATCGACATGGCCTTCGGGGTGTTCGGCGTCATCCCGCTCCTGGTGCTGCGCCGCATGATCAAGCGGCTGGAGGCGATGGCCGACGTACCGGCGGCGGCGGCCCTCACTTCTTGAAGGCGGCCAGCACCAGCTTCTGGGTTATGGGGTTGGCCTCCAGGCCCTTGGCGTCCGTGGAGTTGACCGAGTAGACGAGGGTGCGGGACAGGTCGCGGGTGCCGCCGATCGCCGTGTTGTACCCGTACCGGCCACCCGTCTTGCCCCAGGCGACCACGCCGCCCGGCAGCAGGAACCGTCGCAGGCCGGCCGACATGTCCGCGTCCTTCCCGTCGACGCCCTGCACCGCCGGCACGGTGAACATCTCCTCCAGCTGGGCCTTCGGCACGATCCGTCCGCTGAAGAGGGCCACCGTGAAGCGTTCCAGGTCCGCCGTGGTCGAGATGAGGTCGCCCGCCGCGAACTCGCGGGAGGAGTTCCAGTCGCTCACATCGACCAGCTCCGTGCTCCCGTCGGCCCCGGGTACGGCCTCGTAGCCGTGGTGGTGCGGCCCGGGGATGCGGACCCGCACGGGGCCCGGGAAGGAGGTGTCCCGCAGCCCCAGCGGCTTGATGATCCGGGCCTCGACGGCCTTCGCGTACGGGGTGCCCGTCAGCTTCTCGATCAGCACGCCCAGGACCGTGTAGCCGATGTTGAGGTACTCCTGCTTGGTGCCCGGATCGAAGGCCGGCCCCTTCGCCACCGCGTCGGCGATCATGGCGTGCGGGTCGGCGATGTCGAACCGGTGGGCGTAGGCATCGGCGAACGCGTCCCCCGGACCGTCGGCCGGCCGGATGCCGCTCGTGTAATTGAGCAGCTGGCGCACCGTCACGGGCCGGAAGGTGCCGGGCAGCAGCCCCGGCAGGTACCGCTGAACGGGCTGGTCGAGGCCCACCCTGCCCTCGGCCGCCAGCTGGAGCACCACCGCGGCGGTGAAGGTCTTGGTCACCGACCCCACCCGGAACCGGGCCTCCGTGATGGCCGGGTGGCCGGTGCGGACGTCCGAGACGCCCGAACCGCCCTGCCAGCTCCCGCTGGTGCCCCCGACGCGGACCAGCGCGGCCGTCGCGTCCTTGTTCCCGGCGCCGAGCCCCGCGATCGCCTCCGCCAGGGCCGCCGCGTCGGGCGCCGAAGCCACCACGGGCGCAGCGGGCGCCGCGGACGTCACGGCGGATCTCGGGGCGGCACCCGCCTGGGCGACGAGCGGACCGGACGCGATGCCCAGGGCCACGGTGACGGCGATCAGTGTGCGCGTACGAGCGTTCATGGTGTTCCCCCGTGAAGTGCGGTGCGGGCTCCGGGCCCTTTGCGGCCCCGGCCCTCGATGACTCCATGGTGCTGCTCGCGGGGGTGGTTGCGGATCACCGCTGAGAGGGGTCTTCAGCGGTATGACAACTCACCGGCGCGAGGGAGCCGACACGCCCACTCCTCACTCCGCAGAGGGAGATACCCCAGAGGGAGACACCCCGGAGGGAGAACCTCCGGCCGCCGTCCCCGCCGCGATCAGGCCCGTCTCGTACGCGCAGATCACCGCCTGGATCCGGTCCCGCAGCCCGAGCTTCGCCAGCACGTTGCCCACGTGCGACTTGACCGTGTGCTCGCTGACCACCAGCGCGGCCGCGATCTCCGCGTTCGACAGCCCCCGCCCCAGGTGCAGCAGGGTCTCCCGCTCCCGGGCCGTCAGCCCCGCCAGCCGCCGCGCCGCGGCGGCCTCGGCGGCCGGGTCCGCCGACCCGGGCCGGCCCCCCGCCGTCGCGGCCGTGTACTCCTCGATCAGCCGCCGGGCCGCCGAAGGCGCCAGCAGCGACTCGCCCGCCGCCACCACCCGTACCGCGTGCACCAGATCGTCCCGCCGCACGTCCTTGAGCAGGAACCCGGCCGCCCCCGCGTGCAGGGCCTCGTACAGGTACTCTTCCGCGTCGAAGGTCGTGAGCATCACCGCCCGGCAGGAGCTCGTCGCCGAGATCGTCCGGCACGCCTCGATCCCGTCCATGACCGGCATCCGGATGTCCAGCAGCGCCACGTCCGGCGCGAGGCCGCGCACCGCGGCGACCGCCGCCGCGCCGTCACCCACCTCCGCGACGACCTCGATGTCCTCCTGGGCGTCCAGGATCATCGCGAAACCGCTGCGCACCAGCTCCTGGTCGTCCGCGACCACCACACGGATCGTCAATTCCCCACCCCCTGCGGCGAGGTTACAAGGCTGACGCGCAGCTCGAAGCCGCGTCCGCCCGGCGCCGGACCGGACCGCGCCGTTCCGCCGTGGGCCGCCGCCCGCTCCCGTATCCCGATCAGCCCGTGGCCCCCGCCCGGCCCCGCTCCCGGGCCGCCGCGCGGCCCCCGCCCGTCGTCCGTCACCGTCACCGCGAGCGTCCCCGCCCCGTACTCCAGGGTGACCGCGACCCGCTCGGCGCCGGCGTGCTTCACCACGTTCGTCAGGGCCTCCTGCACGACCCGGTGCACGGTCGCCCCCAGCGCCGCGGGCAGTGCGCGCACCGCCCCGGTGCGCTCGTACGACACCTCCAGCCCGCTGCCCCGGACCCGGTCCAGCAGCTCGGCCAGCTCCTCGATCCCCGGCTGCGGCCGCCGCGGGGAGGCGTCGTCGGTCCGCAGCACCCCCAGCATCGTCCGCAGCTGTGCCATCGCGTCCCGCCCGGTCTCCGCGATGGCGTCGAAGGCCGCCTCCGCCCGCTCGGGGGCCCGGCGCACCGCCACCGGACCGGCCTCCGCCTGCACGATCATGATGCTGACCGCGTGCGAGAGGACGTCGTGCATCTCCCGGGCGATCCGGGCCCGCTCCCGCGCGGCGGCCTGTTCCGCCTCGATCCGGTTCGCCCGTTCCAGCTGCTCCGCACGGTCCTCGACCGCGGCCGTGTAGGCCTGCCGGGTGTGCTGGAGCCGCCCCAGCGCGTACGCCGCGGCCGAGACGATGAAGGTGAAGAGCAGCTCGCGCGCCGTACCGGTGTTCCAGCCCACGGACAGGGCGACCACGAGGACCGTGAGCGCGCCCACCGCCGTCCGGACCCGGGCCGGACAGAGCAGGGCGACCGTGTAGAAGGAGATCAGCCCCGCGTACGGAATCGGCTGCCCCGGCCCGTCCACCGCCAGCCTGTACACCCCGCCGAGCAGCAGGATCGCCACCAGGACGGTCACCGGGGCCCGCCGCCGCCAGACCAGCGGCAGCACGCCGAGCGTGGTCATCGCGTACGCCGTCCAGTCCGCGGGCGGCAGCTCGGCCGACCGCGGCACCACGAACGGCATCGTGACGGCCAGCTGCACCAACAGCGCCAGCCACCGGTCCTGCGCGCGCGGATCGGCCCGCCGGATCCGCTGGGTGAACTCCCCGAATGTCCCGAACTCCCCCCGGCCCCGTATCACCGCCCGGAGCCGGCCCGTACGGCGGTCAGCGCGTCGATCCGGTTCGTCGTGACCGAGTCCACCCCGGCCGCCAGCACCCTGCGCATCGACCGCTTCGTGTCCGGGGTCCACACCGAGACCCGCAGCCCGTCCGCGTGCAGCGCGTCCACCAGCGGCCGGTCCACCAGCCCGAAGCGGTAGTTGAGCCAGGCGGGCGCCACCGCGTCCAGCAGCACCCGGCGCGGCGGGCTCAGCGAGGTCCACGTCAGGGCGATCTCCGCACCCGGATCGGCGGCCCGGACGGCCAGCATCGTGCGCCCGCCCGCGCAGTAGTAGGCCCGCTCGCGCGCCCCGCACTCGCGCACCTGGCCCACCACCGTCCGCACCGCCTCCGCGCTCGCGCCCGGCAGGTCGATCATCACGCGTCCCGCGCCCGTGGCGATCAGCGCCTCCCGCAGGGTCGGCACCCCTGCGCCGGTCAGTTCCCGCAGCTGCGCGGCGCTCAGGGCGTCGAGCCGGACGTCGTGGCCCCACAGCCGCTGGAGGGTGTCGTCGTGCAACAGCACCGGGACCCCGTCGCGGGTCAGGCGGACGTCGATCTCGACGGCGTCCGCTCCGCGTGCGAAGGCGGAGCGGAGCGAGGGCAGGGTGTTCTCACGGACGCGGTAGGGATCACCGCGGTGGCCGACGGCAGTCAGAGTGCGCATGATCCCCATTCTCCGCGGGCGGGCGACGGCCTGTCAGGGAGCGAGCCACTCCTCGGTGTACGTGTCGATCTCCGCCGTCAGCCGCGCCTTGCCCGCCGGATCGAGGAAGGACGCCTCGACGGCGTTCTTGGCGAGCTGCGCGAGACCGCGCTCGTCCAGCTCCAGCAGGCGCGCGGCGACCGCGTACTCGTTGTTGAGGTCGGAGCCGAACATCGGCGGGTCGTCGCTGTTGATGGTGACGAGCACGCCCGCCGCGACCATCTCCTTGACCGGGTGCGCGTCCAGGTCGGTCACCGCGCGCGTGGCGATGTTGGAGGTCGGGCAGACCTCCAGCGCGATCCGGTGCTCGGCGAGGTGGGCGAGGAGTTCCGGGTCGCGCGTGGCGCTGGTGCCGTGCCCGATGCGCTCGGCGCCCAGGTCGCGCAGGGCGTCCCAGATGGTCTCGGGCCCGGTGGTCTCGCCCGCGTGCGGCACGCTGTGCAGGCCGGCCGCCCGGGCGCGGTCGAAGTACGGCTTGAACTGCGGGCGCGGGACACCGATTTCGGGGCCGCCGAGGCCGAAGGAGACCAGGCCCTCCGGGCGCAGGTCCACGGCGAGCCGGGTGGTTTCGGCGGCGGCCTCCAGACCGGCCTCGCCGGGGATGTCGAAGCACCAGCGCAGGATGACGCCGAGTTCGGCCTCGGCGGCCTTGCGGGCGTCCTCGATGGCGGCCATGAAGGCCGTCTCCTCGATGCCCCGGCGGGTGGAGGAGTAGGGGGTGATGGTCAGTTCGGCGTAGCGGATGTTCTGCCGGGCCATGTCGCGCGCGACTTCGTACGTCAGGTGGCGGACGTCGTCCGGGGTGCGGATCAGGTCGACGACGGACAGGTACACCTCGATGAAGTGCGCGAAATCGGTGAAGGTGAAGTAGTCGGCGAGCGCCTCGGGGTCGGTCGGGACCTTGGAGTCGGGGTGCCGGGCGGCCAGGTCGGCCACGATGCGCGGGGAGGCCGAACCGACGTGGTGGACGTGGAGTTCGGCTTTGGGCAGCCCTGCGATGAAGGGGTGCAGATCGGGCATGGGGAGTCTCCGTCGGGACGCGCGTGCGGGCAGGTCTGGGGGTTCATCGTAGGCAGCCCGGGGCCTGTCGGTGGCAGCCCGTAGCATGGCTGTACGAGAGAGGGGGGCGCCGCATGACCGAACACAGCCCCGAACCCAGGGACCCGTGGGCGCCGCCGGAGCGGCCGGCCGTGGACCTGGGCAAACAGCAGGGCGCGCCGGGGGGCGCCGCCGCTCCGGGCACACCGGGGGCCTCGGGCGTGCACGACCAGCCGACCATCGTCGGCATGCCGGGCGGTGAGGGCACGGGCCGTTCCTCCGGTACGACGCCCCCGCAGGGCTTCGCGCCGATACCGGGCGCGCAGGCGCCGGGCGCCCCGATACCCGGCGCCGCGCCGTCGGCGCCCGCCTACGGGTACCCGGCGCAGCCGGCCCCGCCCGCAGCCGGCGCCGGTGCGTACGGCTATCCGGCCCAGCCGGATCCGGCCAGCTACGGCTATCCCGGCTACCCGGGCCACCCGAGCCAGGGCGGCTATCCGGGCGCCTACCCGGGCGGTTACGCGGCGCCGCGCAACGGCTTCGGCATCACCGCGCTGGTCCTCGGCATCCTGGCCGTGGTCGGCTGCGTCACCAGCGTGTTCGCGATCGTCCTGGGCATCCTGGCCGTGGTCTTCGGCGTGCTGGGCCGCCAGCGGGCCGCGCGCGGCGAGGCCAACAACGCGGGGATGGCGCTGGCCGGGCTGATCCTCGGCATCGTCGGGGTCGTGCTCGGTGGCCTCATGCTCGCCGCGATCGTGGTCGGCGGCTTCATGGGCGAGAACGGCGAGGACCGTTTCGGCACGGACTACGACTCCCCGGCCTCGGTCTCGCAGACACCTTTCGGCACCTGAGCCCACGCCCGCGGCGGACGCCGGGCCCGGCAGGTCACCTGCCCGGCCCGCGCCCGCCGTGCGCGTCCTGCGCCTCCCAGGGCCACCGTGCGTCGCGGCCGTCCTCCAGCAGGGGCACCATGCGGAACGCCGCGTCGGTGAGCCCTCCGAAGACGTGCCGGTTCGCACCGCCCGAGGGCCCGTGGCCCACCGGGTAGCCGGCCAGGTTCCAGGTGTAGACGGGAACCTCCGGCGGCACCTGCGCGGTCGGGTCCCCGGCGCGGTGGCAGGAGGCCTGCTCGTCGGTGACGATCAGCACCCGGTCGTGCCCGGCGTAGTGCCTGCGCACCGCCTCCGTGGTGTCGGTGCCGCCGAGGTGGCCGAACCGTTCCAGCACCTTCAGCAGCGACTCGTCCTTCGCGTAGGGCACGGGCGCGCTGCCCGTGCCGAAGGCGACGAGGTCGGCGTCCACCGCCCGCAGGGCCAGCGCCGATCCGAAGACCGCCGCAGCGTCCGCCCGGCTGAGTTGCGAGCGGTCGGACAGCGGCGCATCCATCGACCAGGACCGGTCGACCAGGACCAGCGTCCGGCCCGGCAGCGCGGGCACGGCTCCCAGCGAGTGCCCGAGCGCCCTCTCCAGCGGCCCGGCCCAGCGCGGGGAGGGGGCGTGCCGGTGGGCGGCCAGGTAGCGGAAGGGGAACTGCCGGGACCGGGCGACCGTCTCCGGATCGCTGATCCGCTCCGCGACCGCCGCCGCCACCTCGTCCGAGATCCCCGCCCGGTCGAAGTTCCGCAGGTTCCGCAGCAGCGCCATCGTCCCCATGGAGGGGATGACGGCTTCCCAGGCGGCCGCGTCCAGCGGCCCCTGGAGCCACCCGGCCAGCGCCTCCCACGTCATCCCGGCCGCCGCGAGCCGCTCCGCGCCGCCGGGCCCGGTGACCACGGCCCGCCGCTCGCCGACGGGCAGCGCCATGAGTGCCCGGTGGGCGGTCAGGGTACGGGCGCCCTCGGGCGGGACCGCGGACTGCGGGTGGTGGCGCCGGTCGAGGGCGTACCGGAACAGCTCGCCCTGCCACGGCTTGGCCGGGTCGGGTGCGGCGTGCACGAGGTTGAGGACGTCGCCGAAGCGGTGGGCCCGCCGGTCGAGGGAGGTGTCGTACTTCAGCAGCGAGCGGGCGGAGTAGAGGCGGCGCGCGGCGTCGGCGACGCCGCGCTTGACGGGCTTGGGCACGGCGCGGCCGTGCGCCGCCGTCCAGTACGCGAGCAGTTCACCGGGCTCGTCGGCCCGTTGCAGCACCGAGTCGACGACCTGCCGGTTCGAGGGCCCGTCCACGTCGGCGTCCGGCGCGGCAGCGGGTCGAGGCGGGCCCTGACGTACTCGGCGGCTCCCACGAGCGCCGCGGTGCGCAGGTTCCCCTCGCCGCGCAGCCAGCCGAGCAGTCCCGCGGTCCAGCGCGGGTCCTCGACGGCCAGCTCGCGCACCAGCGCGGTGAAGCGGTCGTCGCGCCGGACGGCGTCCTCGTAGCAGGTCCGCTGCGTGACGAAGTGCCCGACGGCGAGCAGGAAGAGTTCCGAGCGGGCGTCGCGCGAGTGGCCCCGGCCGCCCTGCGCGGTCGTGGCGGCCCCCGGGAGGGACCGTACCGGTGAGCGCGGTGCGGCGGGCGCCGCGGCGGGAGCGGGCGGGTCGAAACGCGTCATGTGGATCCCCCACTGCGTGGAACGGGCGCACCCGCGGACCGCTCGCGCGGAGCGCGAGCGGTCCGCGGGTGCCGGACGGACGAGCGGGGAAGCGCGCGAGGGGGATGCCCGAGATCAAGGTCGGTGACGGTGTAGTCGCCTGCTCTACCGGACTGAGCTACCGGCCGGAGCCGGGCGGGAGTCGAACCCGCGACACGATGATCCGGAAGGAACCGTCGCCTGCGCACCGGGCACCCTCCGCGCGCGCCTCCCACGACCGGAAGGGCCGCGGCGTACGTCGTGCGCACACGCTCACTGTAGGAGGCGAACCCCGCGCTCAGCGACGCTTTTTTCTCCCCCTCAGCCCCCGGCCGACAGCTGCTGCCGCGCCTCCATCAGGGCGAAGCCCAGGAGGTTCAGGCCGCGCCAGCGGGTCGGGTCCAGGGCGCCCGGGTGGTCGGCCGCCAGGCCGGTGCCCCAGATGCGGTCCAGCGGGGAGGCCTCCACGAGCACCCGGTCACCGGTGCCGAGGAGGTAGGCGCGCAGCCGCGGCGTGGAGGCGAACTTGGCCACGCTGCCCGCCACCACGATGGCGAAGCGCTCCCGTTCCCACGTCGTCGCGTCGAAGTCGCGCACCAGCCGCCCGGCCTTCTTCGCCGCGGCGGGGCTCGTCGCGTCCAGCGCGGCGCGCTCCGCGTCCGCGTCCCCGAACAGACGCGCCTTCTCGGCCATCATCCAGTGTTCGGCGGTCGCGTAGCGGACCTCACGCACAGTGAAGGGGGCGGGCCACCACTGGCTCAGACAGCTCGGTCCGAGGGCCCCGTCATGCCGGGGCGTGTGTCCCCAGAACGGCAGATACTTGACTCGTTCACCCCGGTTGACCTGCTCGATCAATGCGTCGATCCGCTCCATGCACGCGAGTCTGACAGCCGCCACGGACACTTCGTACGGGATTTGCGGTCCTCCTCGACACTTGGTCGACCGATTCCGTCGCGTAATCAAAAGGCAACAACGGAATCACTTGGCGGAGGGCATCCCCTCTGCCAGGATCGGCACTCAATTCGAGCTGTAGCTACGGAGAGCGCGATGGGCAACCGCTTCCAGGTCAAAGACCGCTTCACAGACGGCGCGCAATTCATCGACGGCCGGCTGAGAGCCGGTACCTCGGGCGCGTCACACACCGTCGTCGACCCGGCCACCGGAGACGAGGTCCTCACCTACGAGCTGGCGGGCACGGCCGATGTCGACGAGGCCGTGGCCGCCGCCAAGCGGGCGTTCCCCAGGTGGTCCGGGGCCACCCCCGGCGAGCGCTCGGACGCCCTGCACCGGCTGGCCGCCGTACTGGCCGAGCAGGCCGACGACTTCGCCCACGCCGAGTCCCTCCAGTGCGGCAAGCCGGTCAAGCTGTCCACGGAGTTCGACGTACCGGGGACCATCGACAACACCGCCTTCTTCGCGGGCGCCGCCCGCCACCTCCAGGGGCAGGCCGCCGCCGAGTACTCGGGGGACCACACCTCCTCCGTGCGCCGTGAAGCGATCGGCGTGGTCGGCTCCATCGCCCCCTGGAACTATCCGCTCCAGATGGCTGCCTGGAAGATCCTCCCGGCGATCGCTGCCGGCAACACGATCGTGCTGAAGCCGGCCGAGCTGACCCCGCTGACCTCGCTGATGTTCGCCCAGGCGGCCCAGCTGGTCGGGATCCCCGACGGCGTGATCAACATCGTCACCGGCGCGGGCCGGGTCGCGGGGGAGCACCTCGTGGGCCACCCCGACGTGGTGATGACCTCCTTCACCGGCTCCACCGGCGTCGGCAAGCGGGTGGCCGAGATCGCCACCGCCACCGTCAAGCGGCTCCACCTGGAGCTGGGCGGCAAGGCGCCCTTCCTGGTCTTCGACGACGCCGACCTGGAAGCCGCCGCCCACGGCGCGGTCGCCGCCTCGCTGATCAACAGCGGCCAGGACTGCACCGCGGCCACCCGCGCCTACGTCCAGCGCCCGCTGCACGACGCCTTCGTCGCCCGGGTGGCCGAACTGATGGAGACGGTCCGGCTCGGCGACCCCTTCGACCCCTCCACCGACCTCGGCCCGCTGGTCTCGCACGCGCAGCGCGACCGGGTCGCCGGTTTCGTCGAGCGCGCCCGCGGCTACGCCACCATCGTCACCGGCGGCGAGATCCCCGGCGGGGACCTCGCCCAGGGCGCCTACTACCGGCCCACGCTGATCGCCGGGGCCGCGCAGGACAGCGAGGTCGTGCAGAGCGAGATCTTCGGTCCGGTGCTCGTCGTCCTGTCCTTCGACGGCGACGACGAGGGCATCGCGCTGGCCAACGACACCCCGTACGGCCTCGCGGCCTCTGCCTGGAGCCGTGACGTCTACCGGGCCGGCCGGGCCACCCGCGAGCTGAAGGCCGGATGCGTGTGGGTCAACGACCACATTCCGATCATCAGCGAGATGCCGCACGGAGGCTACAAGGCGAGTGGTTTCGGCAAGGACATGAGCGCTTACTCCTTCGAGGAATACACGCAGATCAAGCACGTCATGTACGACATCACCGCAGTCGCCGAGAAGGACTGGCACCGCACGATCTTCGGGGACAGATAACCCACGCTGCCTGACCAGCGGCCCACACCTCCCGAAAGGGCACAGTTCATGGAGCAGTTCGAGCCCGACCGCCTCTCGGCGGCGCAGCTCGCCGCGATGCGGCGCAGTCTCACCAGCGGGCGCGGCGCCCTGACCCGCCGTTCGCTGCTGCGTGCCTCCGGCGTCGGAGCGCTCACCCTCGGCGGCCTGTCGGCGCTGAGTGGCTGCGGCATCCCGCCCGCCCAGCGGACCGGTACGGGCGCCCAGGCCGCCTCGGACGACCACTCGGCCGGGGAGAAGGAGATCACCTTCTCCAACTGGACCGAGTACATGGACACCAGCGACGACGAGAAGACCCGTCCCACGCTGGACGCGTTCACCCGGCGCACCGGCATCAAGGTCAAGTACACCGAGGACATCAACGACAACGTCGAGTTCTTCGGCAAGATCCGCCCCCAGCTCGCGGCCGGCCAGGACACCGGCCGCGACCTGATCGTCGTCACCGACTGGCTCGCCGCCCGCATCATCCGGCTCGGCTGGGCGCAGAAGCTCGACCCCGCGCTGCTGCCGCACGCCTTCGCGAACCTGTCCCCGCAGTTCCGCAGCCCCGACTGGGACCCGGGCCGCGCCTACAGCTACCCGTGGACCGGCATCTCCACCGTGATCGCCTACAACGCCAAGGCGACCGACGGCAGGAAGGTCGACTCCGTCACCCAGCTGCTGGACGACCCGACGCTCAAGGGGCGGGTCGGCTTCCTCACCGAGATGCGCGACAGCGTCGGCATGACCCTCCTCGACCAGGGCAAGGACCCGGCGAACTTCACCACCGCGGACTTCGACGGCGCCGTCGGCCGGCTCCAGAAGGGCGTGGACAGCAAGCAGATCCGCCGCTTCACCGGCAACGACTACACCGCCGACCTCGACAAGGGCGACCTCGCCGCCTGCCTCGCCTGGGCGGGCGACGTCATCCAGCTCCAGGCGGGCAACCCGGACATCAAGTACGCGATCCCCGCGGCCGGTTACATCACCTCCAGCGACAACATGCTGGTCCCGGCCCACGCCCGGCACAAGGCGAACGCCGAGAAGCTCATGGACTACTACTACGAGCTCCCGGTCGCCGCCCAGCTGGCCGCGTACATCAGCTACGTCTGCCCCGTCGAAGGGGTCAAGGACGATCTCGCCAAGATCGATCCCGCCCTCGCGGACAACACCCTGATCGTCCCGGACAAGGCGATGACCGCCAAGTCCCACGCCTTCCGGTCCCTCAGCAGCGAGGAAGAGACGGCGTACGAGGAGAAGTTCACCAAGCTCATCGGTGCCTAGGCCGGCTACCCCGGCCGGCCCACCCGGCCTGCCCGTCGGCCCCCGTTCCGGCCCCCTTGACCGCATCCAACTCCGGGATCCCTCCATGACTGACAAGACCGAGGGCGGCGACGTCCGCCTCACCGGGATCAGCAAGCACTACGGCTCCTTCACCGCCGTGCACCCGCTCGATCTCACCATCCCCCAGGGCTCCTTCTTCGCCCTGCTCGGCGCCTCCGGCTGCGGGAAGACCACCACCCTGCGCATGATCGCCGGACTGGAAGAGCCCTCGACCGGCACGGTCCACCTCGGCGACCGCGACGTCACGCACCTGCCGCCCTACAAGCGCCCGGTGAACACCGTCTTCCAGAGCTACGCCCTCTTCCCCCACCTCGACGTCACCGAGAACATCGCCTTCGGACTGCGCCGCCGCGGCGTCAAGTCCGTGCAGAAGCAGGTCGACGACATGCTGGAGCTGGTCCAGCTCGGCCAGTTCGCCCGCCGCAAGCCGCACCAGCTCTCCGGCGGCCAGCAGCAGCGCGTCGCCGTCGCCCGCGCCCTGATCAACCACCCGCAGGTGCTGCTCCTCGACGAGCCCCTCGGCGCCCTCGACCTCAAGCTGCGCCGCCAGATGCAGCTGGAGCTCAAGCGCATCCAGACCGAGGTCGGCATCACCTTCGTGCACGTCACGCACGACCAGGAGGAGGCCATGACCATGGCCGACACCGTCGCCGTGATGAACGGCGGCCGGGTCGAGCAGATGGGCGCCCCCGCCGAGCTGTACGAGAACCCGCGCACCACCTTCGTCGCCAACTTCCTCGGCACCTCCAACCTCATCGAGGCCGAGGTCCTGGAGGCCGGCGCCGAGGAGATCGTCGTCGGCTCCGCGGGCACGAAGCTCCGGCTGCCCGCGCCGCGATGTTCGACCACGCCCCGCGCCGGCGGGAAACTGCTGGTCGGCGTGCGTCCCGAGAAGATCTCCCTGGCCCACGCGGACGAGGAGCACACCATCGCGGCCGGCCGCAACAAGGTCCCCGGCCGGATCGTCGACTCCTCCTTCATCGGCGTCTCCACCCAGTTCGTCGTCGACAGCCCGGTCTGCCCGGAACTGGAGGTCTACGCCCAGAACATCGAGCGGGACGCGCGCCTGACCCCCGGCGCCGAGGTGATCCTGCACTGGAACCCCGCGCACACCTTCGGCCTCGACGCCGACCAGGACATCGACGCGGGCGCGCTGACGGTGGAGGAGGGGGCATGACCGTCACCGAAGCCCCGCCCCGGGCCGAGGGGCCGCCGGTCCACAAGCCCTCGGTGCGCAAGCGGCTCGTCCCGTACTGGCTGCTGCTCCCCGGCATCCTGTGGCTGCTCGTCTTCTTCGTCCTGCCGATGGTCTACCAGGCCTCCACCTCGGTGCAGACCGGTTCGCTGGAGGAGGGCTTCAAGGTCACCTGGCACTTCCAGACCTACTGGGACGCCTTCACCGAGTACTACCCGCAGTTCCTGCGCTCGCTGGTCTACGCCGGCACCGCGACCGCGCTGTGCCTGCTGCTCGGCTACCCGCTGGCCTACCTGATCGCCTTCCGGGCGGGGCGGTGGCGCAACCTCCTGCTGATCCTGGTCATCGCGCCCTTCTTCACCAGCTTCCTGATCCGCACCCTGGCCTGGAAGACGATCCTGGCCGACGGCGGTCCGGTGGTCGGGGCCCTGAACGCGGTCGGCTTCCTGGACGTCACCAGCTGGCTCGGGATGACCGAGGGCGACCGGGTGCTCGCCACCCCGCTGGCCGTGGTCTGCGGTCTGACGTACAACTTCCTCCCCTTCATGATCCTGCCGCTCTACTCCTCGCTGGAGCGGATCGACACCCGCCTGCACGAGGCGGCCGGGGACCTGTACGCCCGCCCCTTCACCACCTTCCGCAAGGTCACCTTCCCGCTGTCGATGCCCGGCGTGGTCTCGGGGACCCTGCTCACCTTCATCCCGGCGAGCGGCGACTACGTGAACGCGGAGCTGCTCGGTTCCACCGACACCCGCATGATCGGCAACGTCATCCAGTCGCAGTACCTGCGGATCCTCGACTACCCGACCGCGGCCGCGCTCTCCTTCATCCTCATGGCCATCGTGCTGGTGATGGTCACCGTCTACATCCGCCGAGCGGGAACGGAGGACCTGGTCTGATGCGCACTCTCCTCACCCGGCTCCGGCGCGACCTCGTGGTCATCGCGGGCCTCGGCACGCTCGCCTACATGATCCTGCCGAACCTCGTCGTCACGGTCTTCTCCTTCAACAACCCCACCGGGCGGTTCAACTACGCCTGGCAGGAGTTCTCGCTCGACGCCTGGAAGGACCCCTGCGGGGTCGCCGACCTGTGCGGCTCCCTCTCGCTCTCCCTCCAGATCGCCGTGTGGGCCACCCTCGGCGCGACGGTCCTCGGCACGGCGATCGCCTTCGCGCTGGTCCGCTACCGCTTCCGGGCGCGCGGCGCGGTCAACTCGCTGATCTTCCTGCCGATGGCCATGCCCGAGATCGTGATGGCCGCCTCGCTGCTGGCCCTCTTCCTCAACATGGGCATCCAGCTGGGCTTCTGGACGATCCTGATCGCCCACGTCATGTTCTGCCTCAGCTTCGTCGTCGCCGCCGTCAAGGCCCGCGTCCTGTCGATGGACCCGCGGCTGGAGGAGGCCGCCCGCGACCTCTACGCGGGACCCGTGCAGACCTTCCTGCGGGTCACCCTGCCGATCGCCGCACCCGGCATCGCGGCGGGCGCGCTGCTCTCCTTCGCGCTCTCCTTCGACGACTTCATCATCACCAACTTCAACTCGGGCAACACCGTCACCTTCCCCATGTTCGTGTGGGGTTCGGCCCAGCGCGGTACGCCCGTGCAGATCAACGTCATCGGTACGGCGATGTTCGTCATCGCGGTACTGGTGGTCCTCGCCGGCATGACGATCGGCAACCGCCGCAAAAAGGCTCAACCCAAGTAACCGTATTCCGTAGGGAGTTGGAAGACATGGCCCCAGTTGCCATGCGCACCGCTGCACGATCCCTTTCCGAAGCACTGCCGGTCCCGTACTGGCTGGACGACCCCGGCAAGCCCGCCCCCGAGCCCGCCCTGACCGGCGACGAGCGCTGCGACCTGCTCGTCATCGGCGGCGGCTACAGCGGACTGTGGACCGCGCTCATCGCCAAGGAGCGCGATCCCGGCCGGGACGTCGTCCTGATCGAGGGCCACGAGGCGGGCTGGGCCGCCTCGGGCCGCAACGGCGGCTTCTGCGCCGCCTCCCTCACCCACGGCTTCGCCAACGGGCTGGCCCGCTGGCCGGGCGAGCTCGCGAAGCTGGAGGAGTTGGGCGCCCGCAACCTCGACGAGATCGAGGCCGCCGTCGCCCGATACTCCCTCGACTGCGACTTCGAGCGCACCGGCGAGATCGACGTGGCCACCGAACCCCACCAGGTCGAGGAGCTGCGCGAACTCCACGAGGAGGCGAAGCGCCTCGGCCTCGCGGGGGGCTCCGAGTGGCTCGACCGGGACGCGCTGCGCGCCGAGGTCGACTCGCCGACCTTCCTCGGCGGGGTCTGGGACCGCGAGGGCGTGGCCATGCTGAACCCGGCCAAGCTCGCCTGGGGCCTCAAGCGCGCCTGCATCGGCCTCGGCGTGCGGATCTACGAGAACACGCGCGGCCTGGACCTGGCCGCCTCCGGCGCCGGAATGGCCGTACGCACCCCCTACGGCCGGATCTTCGCCCGGCGGGTGGCGCTCGGCACCAACATCTTCCCCAGCCTGGTCAAGCGGATCCGGCCGTACACGGTGCCGGTCTACGACTACGCGCTGATGAGCGAGCCGCTCAACGCCGAGCAGCTCGCCGCCATCGGCTGGAAGAACCGGCAGGGGCTCGGGGACAGCGCCAACCAGTTCCACTACTTCCGCATCACCGCCGACCACCGGATCCTGTGGGGCGGCTACGACGCCATCTACCCCTACGGCGGCCGGCTCGACGCGGAGCGCGACCACCGCCCCGAGACCTATCTCAAGCTCGCGGAGCAGTTCTTCACCTGCTTCCCGCAGCTGGAGGGCCTGCGCTTCAGCCACGCGTGGGGAGGGGCGATCGACACCTGCTCGCGCTTCTCCGCGTTCTTCGGCACCGCGCACGCGGGCAAGGTGGCCTACGCCGCCGGGTTCACCGGCCTCGGCGTGGGCGCCACCCGCTTCGGCGCGGACGTGATGCTGGACCTGCTGGACGGCGTGCGCGGAGAGCGCACGGGGCTGGAGATGGTGCGCAGCAAGCCGCTGCCCTTCCCGCCCGAGCCGTTCGCCTGGACCGGGATCGCGCTCACCAAGTGGTCGCTGGCGCGCTCCGACGCCCGCGGCGGGCACCGCAACCTCTGGCTGAAGACGCTGGACCGCTTCGGGCTCGGCTTCGACAGCTGACGGCCCGCGCCGGGGCGTCAGGGCGCACGGCCGTCACCGCGGTGTGACCCGCTTCACCACCACGGAGTGACGGAACCCGCGTCATGACCGCCCCCGACTCCGCTCTCTCCGGGTGAGGACCTTCCTCGACACGGAGAGAGAGCGGAGGCCGGGCGATGACAGTCCCGGAGGCCAAGACGGCAGTGGAGTGGCTGGTTTCGGCGGCGCCCGACCCCGATGCCTGCCGGTGGGAATGGGAGCACAACCCCCTCGGGGTGGCACTGCTGCCCGCCGGACGGCGCTGGGACGTGCTGATCCTGCCGGGGGAGCTGGGGCAGGCCACCCTCGACGTCCTGACCCTGCTCATCGAGAAGCCCGGCCCGGTGCTCGCCGATTTCGGCGACGCCCGGCTGGGCTTCTTCGTTCCCGCGGGCACCGCCTCGCGCTGGCTCGGTACGGGCGTGCGCGGCGCCGGGCGCGGCACCTGGATCGTGGTCCCGTACCCGGGCCGCGCCACCGGCGGGGTGCGCTGGCTGGTGGTGCCGGACGGGCACGGCACGCTCACGGATCCGGCCGTACTGGAGCTCGCGATGCACGAGGCGGCGGCCCAGGTGGCCGGGTCCGCCGCGGCGAAGGAGGACCGGAAGCCTTGACAAGAGCATTGGTCTGGACCATCTTGAGCGCCACTCCTCCCCTCCATCCCCCCATGCTCCGGAGGCAGTTGTGCGCAGAAGACTGTCCGTACTTACGGCCGCCGCCCTGGCGGTGGCCGGTCTGCTGACCGCGGGCCCGCCCGCCGTGGCGGCCGACACCGACCTCGTCCGCAACGGCGGCTTCGAGTCCGGCCTCGACGGCTGGGCCTGCTCCGCGGGCAGCGGAGCCGTCGTCAGCACCCCCGTCCACGGCGGGAGTTCCGCCCTCAAGGCCACCCCGGCGGGCCAGGACCCCGCCCAGTGCGCCCAGAGCGTCACCGTCAAGCCGGACTCCGCCTACACGCTCAGCGCGTGGGTGCAGGGCGGGTACGCCTACCTCGGCGCGAGCGGCACCGGCACCACCGACGTGTCCACCTGGACCCAGTCCCCGGGCGCCTGGAAGCAGCTCACCACCTCCTTCCGCACCGGCCCCGCCACCACCTCCGTGACCGTCTGGACCCACGGCTGGTACGGCCAGGGCCCGGTCCTGACCGACGACATCGCCCTGGTCGGCCCCGACCCCGGCGGGACCGGCCCCGGCCAGCCCCAGCCCCCGGCCGTCCCCACCGGCCTGACCGCCTCCGGAGCCACCGCCGACGCGCTGACCCTGTCCTGGTCGCCCGTCACCGGCGCCACCGGCTACACCCTCTACCGGGACGGCGCGGCGCCGCTCGCGGTCACCGGGACCTCGGTGACCGTCACCGGCCTGGCCGCGTCCACGGCGTACTCCTTCCAGGTCAGCGCGCGCAACGCCGCGGGCGAGTCCCCGCGCGGCCCGGTCCTCTCGGCGAGCACCACCGGAGCAGGGAACCCCGGCACCCCCGGGCTGCCGGCCCACGCGCTGGTCGGCTACCTGCACGCGAGCTTCGCCAACGGCTCGGGCTACCTGCGGATGGCCGACGTGCCCTCCTCCTGGGACGTCATCGACCTCGCCTTCGGCGAACCCACCTCGGTGACCTCCGGCGACATCCGCTTCCGGCTCTGCCCCGTCACCGAGTGCCCGGGCGTGGAGAGCCCCGCCGAGTTCAAGGCGGCGATCAAGGCCAAACAGGCCGCGGGCAAGAAGGTGCTGATCTCCATCGGCGGCCAGAACGGCCAGGTCCAGCTGGCCACCACGGCCGCGCGGGACGCCTTCGTCTCCTCCGTCGGCAAGATCATCGACGAGTACGGGCTCAACGGCCTCGACATCGACTTCGAGGGCCACTCGCTCTCCCTGGCGACGGGGGACACCGATTTCCGCAACCCCACCACCCCGGGAATCGTCAACCTGATCTCCGCCGTGAAGACGCTGAAGGCCAAGTACGGCCCCGGCTTCGTCCTGACCATGGCCCCCGAGACCTTCTTCGTCCAGCTCGGCTACCAGTACTACGGCTCCGGTCCCTGGGGCGGCCAGGACCCGCGCGCCGGCGCCTACCTGCCGGTCATCCACGCCCTGCGCGACGACCTCACCCTGCTGCACGTCCAGGACTACAACTCGGGCTCGATCATGGGCCTCGACAACCAGTACCACTCCATGGGCGGCGCGGACTTCCACGTCGCCATGACCGACATGCTGCTCACCGGCTTCCCCGTCGCGGGCGACGCCGCACGGGTCTTCCCGCCGCTGCGCCCCGACCAGGTGGCCATCGGCCTGCCGGCCACCACCAACGCGGGCAACGGCCACACCGCGCCCGCCGAGGTGAACAAGGCCCTGGACTGCCTGACGAAGAAGACGAACTGCGGGAGCTACCAGCCCCACGGCAGCAGGCCCGCGCTGCGAGGCCTGATGACCTGGTCGGTCAACTGGGACCGGTTCGGCGGCTGGGAGTTCTCGAAGAACTTCCACGGCTACTTCGGCTGACGGCGCCCACGAAGAGGAGCAGCGGCAGGCACAGCAGCCAGCTGGCCAGCACGTCCAGCGGCCAGTGGAACCCGCGCAGCACCAGGCCGGCGGCCGTGGCCCCCGAGAGCAGCAGGGCCGCGGCCATCGGCCACGGGCGCCGGGCGTACGGGCCCACGAGCAGGGCGGCGCCCACGTAGGCGACGGCCGAGGTGGCGGTGTGGCCGGAGGGGAAGTACCCCGAGGCCCACGGTTCCAGCGGGCCCGGCCGCGCGGTCCAGGCCTTGAGCGGCACGACCAGCGCGGGCACCAGGGCCATCGCGAGGGCCGCGGCCAGCGCGGGCCGCCACCGCCGGGCGCGGTGGACGGCGTACGCCATGGCGAGCAGCAGGACCGGCACGGCGACCTGGACGTTGCCGAGGTCGGAGAGGCGTTCGGTGACCGCGTCGGGCACGGTGCGCACCACGGCGCGGCTCAGCCGCTCGTCCGGGACGAGCAGCGGGCCCGCGGCCAGGACCTGCCAGGTGATCAGTGCGAAAGCGGCCCACGCGGCGGCGCCCTGCGCGAGGAGCCGGAGGCGGGAGCGCGGGGGGAGGGGGGACCGAAAGGCCGGCCGTCCCGGAACAGGGGGGGTGGTTCCGGGACGGCCGCCCGGACCGGGTTGCCGCCCACCCCGGGGGGTGTGGAGTGAACGGCTGTCCGATCGGTGAGGAGTGTGCGCGAACGCATGCCCGGTACGGCGCTGGGGAAGCCCGTTGCCAGGGTCGCCCGCGGAATCCCGCGGGCGGGCTGTTTCACTCATCTGCAGAAACCGTACGTCAGCGAAAGGGGGACCGACAGCGAGAACGCGCTCCCGCCATCGGCCCCCCACACCTTCTTCACAGCGCCCGACCGTTACCGGCGGTATCGATCGAGCAGGGGATCGAGCGTGGTGCTCGGGTGTTCGCCCGCGCCCGCACGCCGCCCTCCCCGGGTCCCGTCAGGGACCGCCTCAGATGGTCGCGAACGCGCTCTCGATGATGTCCAGGCCCTCGTTCAGCAGGTCCTCGCCGATGACGATCGGGGGCAGGAAGCGGAACACGTTGCCGTAGGTGCCGCAGGTGAGGACCAGCAGGCCCTCGGCGTGGCAGGCCTTGGCCAGCGCGGCCGTGGCGGCCGGGTTCGGCTCCTTGGTCGCGCGGTCGGTGACCAGCTCGATCGCGATCATCGCGCCGCGGCCGCGGATGTCACCGATGATGTCGAACTTCTCCGCCATCGCGGTCAGGCGGGCCTTCATCAGGGACTCGATCTTCTTCGCCTTGGCGTTGAGGTCGAGCTCCTTCATCGTCTCGATGGAACCGAGCGCACCGGCGCAGGCCACCGGGTTGCCGCCGTAGGTGCCGCCCAGGCCGCCCGCGTGCGCGGCGTCCATGATCTCGGCGCGGCCGGTGACGGCCGCGAGCGGCAGACCGCCCGCGATGCCCTTGGCGGTGGTGATCAGGTCGGGGACGATGCCCTCGTCCTCGCAGGCGAACCACTGGCCGGTGCGGCAGAAGCCGGACTGGATCTCGTCGGCGACGAAGACGATGCCGTTGTCGTTGGCGAACTTCACGATCGCGGGCAGGAAGCCCTTGGCCGGCTCGATGAAGCCGCCCTCGCCGAGCACCGGCTCGATGATGATCGCGGCGACGTTCTCGGCGCCGATCTGCTTGACGATCTGGTCGACCGCCTGCGCGGCGGCCTCGGGGCCGCAGTTCTCGGCGCCGGTCGGCCAGCGGTAGCCGTAGGCGACCGGGACGCGGTAGACCTCGGGCGCGAACGGGCCGAAGCCCTGCTTGTACGGCATGTTCTTCGCCGTCATGCCCATGGTCAGGTTGGTGCGGCCGTGGTAGCCGTGGTCGAAGACGACGACGGCCTGGCGCTTGGTGTACGAACGCGCGATCTTGACGGCGTTCTCGACGGCCTCGGCGCCCGAGTTGAACAGGGCCGACTTCTTGGCGTGGTCGCCCGGGGTCAGCTCGGCCAGCGCCTCGCAGACCTCGACGTACCCCTCGTACGGCGTGACCATGAAACAGGTGTGGGTGAAGTCGGCGAGCTGCGCGGAGGCGCGGCGCACGACGGCCTCGGCGGAGGCGCCGACCGAGGTCACGGCGATGCCGGAACCGAAGTCGATCAGGCGGTTGCCGTCGACGTCCTCGATGATGCCGCCGCCCGCGCGGGCCGTGAAGACGGGGAGCACGGAGCCGACGCCGCCGGCCACCGTCTGGAGGCGGCGGGCCTGCAGCTCCTGCGACTTGGGGCCGGGGATCGCGGTGACGATGCGGCGCTCCTGCGGGACAGCGGTCATAGGGGGCTCCTGGGGGGTTTCGGACGCACTTGTGTCGTTGTCCGCAGGCTAGGCCCGGCGGAGGGGGTAGGGCATGCGCCGATCGGGAGTGGTGCCCGCGTGTCCTTGTCCGTGGCGGCCATAGGAGCGATCCGGCGCGCCCCTCGTGGATCATGACGGGGTACGGGCCGCGGAGCGCCCCCGGCGGCTAGATTGAGCGCGCGGCACGGCACGCACGCGGCACGCCGCGCACAGCGCGGTGAACGGGCAGGGGGCTTGGGTTCATGGACACCGACGGGACGCACGGCGCCGAAGGGGCGCAGGGCGCGCACGGGGCGTACGAGACGCCCGGCGGGCACGGCACGCCCGCGCACGGCACGCCGGGTGCGTACGGCGCGCCCGCGTCCGGCGCGCCCGGCCCGGGCCCGGCCCGGGAGGCGCTCCGGCCGGGCCAGGTGCCCCGGCCCGCGGGGCCGCCGCCCGCGCTGCCCCCGCTGCCTCCGCTGCCCAAGGAACGGCCCGCAGCGGACGGCCCGCGGCCCGCCGGGTCACCGGGGACCGGCTCCGCCGGGTCCCCGCCCCGGCCCGCCCACGCCCCCGGCGGCGGGCCCACCCTCGCCGACTGGCTGCGCACCCCGCGCCGCGCCGACGGCCCGGGCCTGTGGACGTACGGCCACGTGCCGCGCGCCGCCGTCGCCCCCGAGCTGACGCCGCTGCGCCAGCTGATCAGCGGCGCCCTGATCTCGCTGCTGGCCGGACTGCTGCTGTGGTCCCTGCTGTGGAACGGCTACCTCGGCGGCTTCTGGCTCTGGCCGCTCTACGCCTTCACCCCCGACGCCTGGAACCACGACTCCTTCTCCGTGGCCGCCGCCTACGTCTGGTACGGCCTGGTCATGCTGGCCCTCGTCATCGGCTTCGGCCGCCTCGGCCGCTGGCCCGAGCTGTTGCGCCGGCTCCTGCGGCCCGCCGCCCGGGCCGCGCACCCCAGTGCCCCCGCCCGCATCGAACCCGGCAGCGCCGAGGACCCCGTCGGCTGGCAGCAGCTGCGCGCCGCCGGTCTCGCGGAGGCCGCCGAGCGGCTCGGCGCCGACATCGCGGCCGGCCGGATGAACGACGTCGACTACACCCGGATCCGGCGCGCCTGGGAGTCCGTGCGGGCCGACCCCTCCCGGCTGCGGGCCTTCGCCGAGGCCGTCCGCACCAAGGGCGCCGGGGCCTGCGTCCACCCGTCCGGCGCCCGTGACCTGCCCGTCCGCGCCGCCCGGCACGACCTGCTGGCCCGCCAGGTCCTCCTCGGCACCGTCGAGGACGGCCCCCGCAACCCCTACCCCCGGCGCGGCACCTGCCTGGCCCTGGACCCCGCCGTGCTGGGAACCTCGCTGCTCGCGGTCGGACCCTCCGGCACCGGCAAGACGCGCCGCCTGGTGCGGCCCGTCGTCGAATCCCTCGCCCTCCAGGCCCTGGCCGGGCAGGCCGCCGTCATCGTGGTCGCCGCCGCCGGGGCCCAGCTCGGCCCCGACACCGCCTACGACGTCGTCGTGCGCATCGGCGACCCCGGCTCCGCCTACGACCTGGACCTCTACGGCGGCACCACCGACCCCGACGAGGCGGCCACCCTGCTCGCCGACGCCTTCGTCGGGGACGTCGCGGGGCTCGACGTGCGCCGGGCCGCCACCGCCCTGGCCCAGCTGATCGGTCCCTTCCGGGCGGCGTACGGCCGCTTCCCCGCCGTCCCCGAACTGCGCGAACTCCTGGACCAGGTGCCCGCCACCCTCGCCGCCCTGCGGGCCCGGCTGGAGAGCGCCGGCCAGTACCCGATGCTGCGCGAACTCGACGCGCGCGAGCGCCAGCACGGGGCGGCCGCCGACCCCGGTCCCGCGCTCGCCGACCGGGTGGCCCTCCTCGACCGGCCCGCCTTCGCCTCCTTCTTCGACGTCGGCGCCGGTGACGCCACCGGGCGGCCCTTCTCGCTGCGCTCCCTGGAACACCCCGTCCGGGTCCGGATCGACCTGCCCGAACGCGGGCACGCCGACGCCTCCCGGATGCTGGCCCGGCTCCTGCTCGCCCAGTTCACCGCCGCCGCGACGCTGCGCACCGACCGCTCCCTCTTCGCCTTCCTCGCCTTCGACGACGCCTCGCACACCCTCACCCCGGAGACCGTGCGCGGGGTCCAGCGGCTGCGCTCGGCCCACGCCGGGGTCCTGCTCACCCTGCGCACCCTGGACGACGTACCGGAACCGCTGCGCACCCCGCTGCTCGGCGCCGTCGGCTGCCGGATGGCCTTCTCCGGGGTCACCACCTGGGACGGCAAGCGCTTCGCCGAGGCCTGGGGCACCGAATGGGTGGAGGCCCGGGACGTCACCAGCCGGACCGTCTTCGCCGACCAGCCGCTCACCCGCGCGATCCACGCCTTCCGCAAGCTGGTCACCGGCAAGGCGGTGACCACCGACGCCGTCACCGTCCGCCAGGTGGAACGGGAACGGTGGTCGGCCTCGGACCTGGCACACTCCGTGCCGCCGGGGCACGCCGTCCTCTCGCTGACCTCGGTGGACGGGGAACGGGCGGCTCCGCTGCTCGTCTCCCTGGCGGGCTGAGCGCGGGCGGCCCGCGCGCGGGCCGCGACCCGTACGGGGTGGCAGAATCGAGGAGAGCCGTTCCTACGACACGGCTAAATCCCCCTCGCCAAAGGCCGCTGGTAACCGATGCCGCTCACCCTCGCCTCGCTCGTGCAGAACTCGGCGCTCAAACTCGGCGTGCGGGCCGGGGAGAGCCGCCTGGACACCCCCGTCCGCTGGGCCCACGTCAGCGAGCTGGCCGACCCCGTCCCCTACATGGAGGGCGGCGAGCTGCTGCTGATCACCGCGATGAAGCTGGACGCGGAGGACCCCGAGGAGATGCTCCGCTACGTCCGCAGGCTCGCCGCCGCCGGAGTCGTCGGCCTCGGCTTCGCGGTCGGCGTCAACTACGAGGCGGTCCCCGAGGCGCTGGTCGAGGCCGCCCGCGCCGAGGACCTGCCCCTGCTGGAGGTGCCGCGCCGGACCCCCTTCCTCGCGATCAGCAAGGTCGTCTCGGCGGCCCTCGCCGCCGACCAGTACCGGGCCGTCACCGCCGGCTTCGAGGCCCAGCGCGAGCTGACCCGGGCCGCGCTCTCCGCCGACGGCGCCGCCGAACTCCTGGCGAAGCTCGCCGCGCACGTCCACGGCTGGGCCGCGCTCTACGACACCTCCGGCGCGGTCGTCGCCGCCGCTCCCGAGTGGGCCGCGCGCCGGGCCGCCCGGCTCACCCCCGACGTCGAGCGGCTGCGCGAGCGGCCCGCCCCCGCCAGCGCCGTCGTCGGCGGCTCCGAGGACCGGGTCGAACTCCAGTCCCTGGGCACCGGGCGGCGCGCCCGCGGCGCCCTCGCCGTCGGTACGGGCGCCCCGCTGGGCACCGCGGAGCGGTACGCCGTGCACTCCGCCGTCGCCCTCCTCACCCTCACCACCGAGCGCTCCCGCTCCCTGCACGACGCCGAATCCCGGCTCGGCGCCGCCGTGCTGCGGCTGCTGCTGGACGGCCAGACCGACCACGCGCGGGCCGTCGCCGGCGACCTCTACGGCGGACTCCTCGACGCGCCCTTCCGGCTCGTCATCGCCGAACCCGCGCTGCCCGGCACCGCCCAGCCCGAAGGCCTCGCGCTGCTCGCCGACGCCGTCGAATCGGCCGCCGCCCGCAGCGGCGAGGCGCTGCTGGTGGTGACCGAGCCGGGCAGGCTGCTGGTGCTCGCCGCCGACGGGGGGGCCGCCGCCGGGGCGGTGTCCGACCACGCCGAAGCGCTCGAAGCCCGCCGCGGCCGCGAAACGGTCGGCCCGGAACCGGACGAACTGGTCATCGGCGTGTCCGCGCCCGCCGCGCCCGCCGGCGCCGCGGGCGCCCACAAGCAGGCTGACCAGGCTCTGGTCGTCGCCCGGCGGCGCGGCCGCCCGCTGGTCGAACACGACGAGCTGGCCGCGGGCTCCGTCCTGCCGCTGCTCGCCGACGACGCCGTACGGGCCTTCGCGGACGGGACCCTGCGCGCCCTGCGGGACCACGACGCCACCGGCCGCGGGGACCTGGTCGCCTCGCTGCGGGCCTGGCTCTCCCGGCACGGGCAGTGGGACGCGGCCGCCGCCGAGCTGGGGGTGCACCGGCACACGCTGCGCTACCGGATGCGCCGGGTCGAGGAGATCCTGGGCCGCTCCCTGGACGATCCGGACGTCCGGATGGAGCTGTGGCTGGCCCTGAAGGTCACCGGCGCCGACGCGCCGTCCTGACCCCGCGCGCCGGGAGCCCGTACCGGGGGTATGGCTCGGGCCCGCCCGTCCCCTGACAAACCGGCGCACCGCGGCCGGGCGCCACTCCACGCCGGACAAGCGCCGAATCCGCGGCGGAGTCCTACGGTGGGAGGGACAAGGACTCCGCACACACTCCGAAGGGCCGGGATTCGCCATGACTTCCACCCACGCCTTCTGGCTCGCCGGTCGCCAGGCCACCGGCGAGGACAGCTTCGACGTCACGTCCCCCTGGGACGGCCGCGTCGTGGGCACCGTCAGCGTGCCCACCGACGCGCAGGTCGAGGAGGCCGTGGCGGCCGCCCACGCCGTGACCGCGGAGTTCTCGGCGACCCCCGCCCACGTACGGGCCGCCGCCCTGGACCACGTGTCCAAGCGGCTCACCGAGCGCACCGAGGAGATCGCCCAGCTGATCTCCGCCGAGAACGGCAAGCCCATCAAGTGGGCCCGCGGCGAGGTCGGCCGCGCGGTGTCCGTGTTCCGGTTCGCCGCCGAGGAGGCCCGCCGCTTCAACGGCGGCGAGGCCCAGCGCCTGGACACCGACGCCGGCGGCGTCGGCCGCCTCGCGCTGACCCGCCGCTTCGTCAAGGGCCCGGTCCTCGGCATCGCGCCGTTCAACTTCCCGCTGAACCTGTGCGCCCACAAGGTGGCCCCGGCCATCGCCGTCGGCGCGCCGATCATCCTGAAGCCCGCCCCGGCCACCCCGCTCTCCGGTCTGATCCTCGGCGAGCTGCTCGCGGAGACCGACCTGCCGGCCGGTTCCTGGTCCGTGCTGACCGTGGCCAACGACAAGATGCCGGCCCTGGTCAAGGACGAGCGGCTGCCCGTCATCTCCTTCACCGGCTCCGACACCGTCGGCTACGCCATCCAGCAGTCGGTGCCCCACAAGCACTGCACCCTGGAGCTCGGCGGCAACGCCGCGGCCGTCGTCCTGGACGACTGGTCCTCCGAGGCCGACCTCGAATGGGCCGCGACCCGGATCGCGACCTTCTCGAACTACCAGGCCGGCCAGTCCTGCATCTCGGTGCAGCGAGTGATCGCCGACGCCTCCGTCTACGACCGCCTGGTCGAGAAGGTCGTTGCCAAGGTCCAGGCCCAGGTCACCGGCGACCCGTCCGACGCGGGCACCGACGTGGGCCCGCTGGTCTCCGAGGACGCCGCCAAGCGCGTCGAGTCCTGGGTGGACGAGGCCGTGGCCGCGGGGGCCAAGCTGCTGACCGGCGGCAAGCGCGAGGGCGCCTCGTACGAGCCGACCGTGGTCGCCGAGCTGCCCGCGGGCGTCAAGCTCGCCTGCGAGGAGGTCTTCGGACCGGTCCTGACCCTGCAGAAGGTCGAGAACGTCGACGAGGCCTTCGCCGCCGTCAACGACTCGAAGTTCGGCCTGCAGACGGGCGTCTTCACGCGGAACATCCAGACCGCCTTCCGCGCCCACCGCGAGCTGGAGGTCGGCGGCGTGATCGTCGGCGACGCGCCCTCCTACCGCGCCGACCAGATGCCCTACGGCGGCGTGAAGCAGTCCGGCGTGGGCCGCGAAGGCGTCCGCTACGCCATGGACGACTACACCTACGAGCGCGTCCTGGTCCTCACGGGCCTCGACATCTGAGCCGACTGCGGCGGCCACGAGCCGACGGCCCGAACCCACTGTGCGGGGGTTCGGGCCGTCCCCTTTTCCCGACGGCTCCGAGCGGGTACGACTCCCTGGTGGCACCGACCGGTAATCACCCGATCATCCGATTCGGCGGCGAGGTGAGCTGCGCATGTCCGCAACACAGCCCAAGGTGACCGAGCGCGAGGCACGGCAGGTCGCGGAGGCGGCCCGGGAGCAGGACTGGCGCAAGCCCAGCTTCGCCAAGGAACTCTTCCTCGGGCGCTTCCGGCTCGACCTGATCCACCCCCATCCGCTGCCCGCCCCCGAGGACGTCCGGCGCGGCGAGGCCTTCCTGGAGCGGCTGCGGGCCTTCTGCGAGAGCGAGATCGACGGCGCCCGCATCGAACGCGAGGCGCGGATCCCCGACGAGACCGTGCGCGGCCTCAAGGAACTCGGCGCCCTCGGCATGAAGATCGACACCAAGTACGGCGGCCTCGGCCTCACCCAGGTGTACTACAACAAGGCCCTGGCCCTCGTCGGCTCCGTCAGCCCCGCCATCGGCGCCCTGCTCTCCGCGCACCAGTCCATCGGCGTCCCGCAGCCGCTCAAGCTCTTCGGCACCCAGGAGCAGCGGGACCTCTTCCTGCCGCGCTGCGCCCGCACCGACATCAGCGCCTTCCTGCTCACCGAACCGGACGTCGGCTCGGACCCGGCCCGCCTCGCCACCACGGCCGTGCCGGACGGGCAGGACGGCTACGTCCTGGACGGCGTGAAGCTCTGGACCACCAACGGCGTGGTCGCCGACCTGCTCGTCGTCATGGCCCGGGTGCCGAAGTCCGACGGCCACAAGGGCGGCATCACGGCCTTCGTCGTCGAGGCGGACTCGCCGGGCGTGACCGTCGAGCACCGCAACGCCTTCATGGGCCTGCGCGGGCTGGAGAACGGCGTCACCCGGCTGCACCGCGTGCGGGTCCCGGCCGCGCACCGGATCGGCCCCGAGGGCGCCGGTCTGAAGATCGCCCTCACCACCCTCAACACCGGCCGGCTCTCCCTGCCCGCGATGTGCGTCGGCGCCGGCAAGTGGTGCCTGAAGATCGCCCGCGAATGGTCCGGGGCCCGCGAGCAGTGGGGGCGGCCCGTCGCCCGGCACGAGGCCGTCGGCGCCAAGATCTCCTTCATCGCCGCTACCACCTTCGCCCTGGAGGCGATGGTCGACCTGGCCTCGCAGATGGCCGACGAGGACCGCAACGACATCCGCATCGAAGCCGCGCTGGCCAAGCTGTACGGCAGCGAGATGGCCTGCCTGATGGCCGACGAACTGGTCCAGATCCGCGGCGGCCGCGGCTTCGAGACCGCCGAGTCCCTCGCCGCCCGCGGCGAACGGGCCGTCCCCGCCGAGCAGATGCTCCGCGACCTGCGCATCAACCGGATCTTCGAGGGCTCCACCGAGATCATGCACCTGCTGATCGCGCGCGAGGCCGTCGACGCCCACCTGGCGGTGGCGGGCGACCTCATCGACCCCGACAAGGCGCTGGGCGACAAGGCCAGGGCGGGCGCCAGGGCCGCCGGGTTCTACGCCCGCTGGCTGCCCAAGCTGGCGACCGGACCCGGGCAGGTCCCCGGCTCCTACCGCGCCTTCCACCCGGACGGGCATCCCGACCTCGCCACCCACCTGCGGTACGTCGAGCGCGGCGCCCGCAAACTCGCCCGCTCGACCTTCTACGCGATGTCCCGCTGGCAGGGCCGGATGGAGACCAAACAGGGCTTCCTCGGCCGGATCGTCGACATCGGGGCCGAACTCTTCGCCATGAGCGCCGCCTGTGTCCGGGCCGAGCACCTGCGCGCCACCGGCGAGCACGGCCGCGAGGCCTACCAGCTGGCCGATGCCTTCTGCCGGCAGTCCCGGCTGCGGGTCGAGGAGCTCTTCGGCCGCCTGTGGGCCAACACCGACGACCTGGACCGCACGGTGGTCGAGGGCGTGCTCGGCGGGGTCTACACCTGGCTCGAAGAAGGCGTGCTGGACCCCTCCGGCGCCGGCCCCTGGATCGCCGACGCCACCCCCGGACCCTCCGCGCACGAGAACGTGCACCGGCCCATCCGCTGATCTCCCGCACAATCGTGTCCTCTGCATGATCCGAACGGGACGGGAACACGATGAACAGGGTGGGGAACACGGCGCCGCGGCGCGCGGCGGGGGCGGCCACGGCGGTGCTGCTGCTGGTCGCCGCCGCCACCGGGTGCGGCGGCCGGCAGGACCGGGAGACGGGCGTGCCCGCGCCCCGGGCGACGGCCACGAGCACGCCGCCCCCGGCGGCCCAGGGCCCGGCAGCGGACAAGCTCAAGGCCCTCGCCCTGGCACCCGGCGAGAAGGCCGGCGCCTACGAGGCGGACGAGCCGGTCCTCGACGAGCCGATGAACGAGTCGTACGAGGCCACCCCGGCCGCCTGCCGGCCGCTGACCAGCCTCGGCCGGGCGGGCCACCGCGCCCAGGCCTACGTGAAGACCGACGTGCCCGACGAGATGCGGGCCGTCGTCACCGAGATCCTGCTGCGCTCCTACGACGGAGCCGGCGCGAAGGCGGCCCTGACCTCCCTCGCGGCCGCGGGCAAGAGCTGCGCGGGCGGCTACACCGAGGACCGGATGCTCGCCGAGGGCCGGATCCTGCGGGTGGAGCCCGTACCGCCGCCGAAGCTCGGGGACGAGGCGCAGGCGTACCGGATCGTCGTCCAGGACGTGAAGGACAAGAACCTCTCCCTCTTCAAGTACCTGACGGTGATCCGCTCCGGCTCCGTCACGCTCTCCTTCCGCTCCGACGTCCTCGACATCAAGGACTTCGGCGGAGTGCCGCCGGAGGTCGTCACCGCGCAGTGGAAGAAGTTCGCCAAGGGGGCCGGGGCCGCCTCCTAGGAAGACTCCCGGACACCGGTCGGGGAGAGGGTGTCCGGGCGGCCCGGCGATGCGGCAACAATAGGGGGATGAGCGACAGCCCATCCCCCCTCGCCGACCCGCACCTCCTCTTCGACGCCGCGGCCGGCCGCCGGGACATCGTCGTCCTCGGGTCCACCGGCTCCATCGGCACCCAGGCCATCGACCTCGTCCTGCGGAACCCGGACCGGTTCCGGGTGACCGCGCTGTCCGCCGCGGGCGGTCGCGTCGGCCTGCTCGCGGAGCAGGCCCGGCTGCTGCGGGTGAAGACGGTGGCGGTGGCCCGCGAGGACGTCGTACCGGCCCTGAAGGAAGCGCTGGGCGACCAGTACGGCGCGGAGCCGATGCCCGAGATCCTGGCCGGACCGGACGCCGCGGCCGAACTCGCCGCCTCCGAGTGCCACACCGTCCTCAACGGCATCACCGGTTCCATCGGCCTCGCGCCGACCCTCGCCGCGCTCCGCGCCGGGCGCACCCTCGCGCTCGCCAACAAGGAATCGCTGATCGTCGGCGGCCCGCTGGTCAAGGAGCTGGCCCGGCCGGGCCAGATCATCCCGGTGGACTCCGAGCACGCCGCGCTCTTCCAGGCCCTCGCGGCCGGCACCCGGGCGGACGTGCGCAAGCTGGTGGTCACCGCCTCCGGCGGCCCCTTCCGCGGCCGCACCCGCGCCGAACTGGCCGACGTCCGGGTCGAGGACGCCCTCGCGCACCCGACCTGGGCCATGGGCCCGGTCATCACCGTGAACTCCGCGACCCTGGTCAACAAGGGCCTGGAGGTCATCGAGGCGCACCTCCTCTACGACATTCCCTTCGACCGCATCGAGGTCGTCGTCCACCCGCAGTCCTACGTGCACTCGATGGTCGAGTTCACCGACGGCTCCACCCTCGCCCAGGCCACCCCGCCCGACATGCGCGGCCCCATCGCGATCGGCCTCGGCTGGCCCCAGCGCGTCCCCGACGCGGCCCCCGCCTTCGACTGGACCAAGGCCTCCACCTGGGAGTTCTTCCCGCTGGACACCGATGCCTTCCCGTCCGTGGGCCTGGCCCGGCACGTCGGCGCCCTGGGCGGCACCGCCCCCGCGGTGTTCAACGCGGCGAACGAGGAATGCGTGGAGGCCTTCCTGGCCGGCCGGCTGCCGTTCACAGCAATCATGGATACGGTCGCAGCCGTGGTCGACGAGCACGGCACCCCGCGCTCGGGAACCTCTCTGACCGTCCCGGACGTCCTGGAGGCGGAGACCTGGGCACGGGCCCGGGCCCGGGAGATGGCGGCGCAGGCCGCAGTGGAGGCGCGCGCATGACGATTCTGATGACCGTGATCGGCATGCTCATCTTCGTGGTGGGACTGCTGGTCTCGATCGCCTGGCACGAGCTGGGCCACCTCTCGACGGCCAAGCTGTTCGGCATCCGCGTGCCGCAGTACATGGTCGGCTTCGGCCGGACCATCTGGTCCCGCAAGAGGGGCGACACGGAGTACGGGCTCAAGGCCATCCCGATGGGCGGCTACATCCGCATGATCGGGATGTTCCCGCCGGGCGAGGACGGCAAGGTCACCGCCCGCTCGACCTCCCCCTTCCGGTCGATGATCGAGGACGCCCGTTCGGCCGCGTACGAGGAGCTCCAGCCCGGCGACGAGGACCGGCTCTTCTACACGCGCAAGCCCTGGAAGCGCGTCATCGTGATGTTCGCGGGCCCCTTCATGAACCTGGTCCTCGCCCTCGCGATCTTCTTCGGCGTCTGGATGACCTTCGGGGTCACGCAGCAGACGACCAAGGTGGCCTCCGTCTCCGACTGCGTCCTCAAGCAGAGCGACAAGCGCACCACCTGCCGGCCGGGCGACCAGGTGGCCCCGGCCAAGGCCGCCGGGCTGCGGGCCGGCGACCGGATCGTCGCCTTCGACGGGCACCGGGTCACCGACTGGTCCGTGCTCCAGCAGAAGATCCGCGACACCATCGGCCCGGTCACCGTCACCGTCGTGCGCGACGGCCGGGAGCTGGAGCTGCGGCCCACCCTGATCGAGAACACGGTCGGCAAGACGGACGGCCACGGCGGCTACGTCAAGGGCCAGTTCGTCACCGCGGGCTTCTTCGGCTTCGGCCCGGCGACCGAGACCGAGGCGCTCTCCTTCGGCCAGTCGGCCACGCACATGGCCGACGTCGTGGACCAGAGCGTGAGCGGCCTGCTCAAGCTCCCGGCCAAGATCCCGCCGCTGTGGAACGCGGCCTTCGGCGACGGCGAGCGCGAGCCGGACTCCCCGATCGGCATCGTCGGCGCCGCCCGCATCGGCGGCGAGATCGCCAACCTCGACATCCCGGCCACCGACCGGCTCGTGATGTTCCTGAACCTCGTCGGGATGTTCAACCTGGCGCTGTTCCTGTTCAACATGCTGCCGCTGCTCCCGCTCGACGGCGGGCACATCGCGGGCGCCCTGTGGGAGTCGGTCCGGCGCACGGTCGCCCGGGTCTTCCGGCGCCCCGACCCGGGCCCCTTCGACGTGGCCAAGCTGATGCCCGCCGCCTACCTGGTGGCCGGGGTCTTCGTCTGCTTCACGGCGCTGGTCATGGTGGCCGACGTGGTGAACCCGATCAAGATCAGCTGACCGGGGTCCCCGCGGCGGCCACCGCCCGCCGCGGGGGCCGCCGTTCGGCTGATCGTCGTACCGCACTCCGGGGCGCGTCGGCCACGAATCGTGTCCGACTCCCTACGTTTGGGTGGTGCGGCCCCTCGGATGCGCGGCGGCCGTGCCGATTGGCGTAATCTCGAAGGCTGGAGCCCGCCGATCTCGGGACCTCGATCCATGCCTTGATCCACACTTGGGGTTGCTCAGCAGATGACTGCCATCTCTCTCGGAATGCCGTCCGTGCCGACCAGGCTTGCCGACCGCCGCGTCAGCCGCAAGATCCAGGTCGGCTCGGTCGCCGTCGGCGGTGACGCACCCGTGTCGGTGCAGTCCATGACCACGACGCGGACCTCCGACATCGGCGCCACCCTCCAGCAGATCGCCGAGCTGACGGCCTCCGGCTGCCAGATCGTGCGCGTGGCCTGCCCGACCCAGGACGACGCCGACGCCCTCGCGGTCATCGCGAAGAAGTCGCAGATCCCGGTCATCGCCGACATCCACTTCCAGCCCAAGTACGTCTTCGCGGCGATCGACGCGGGCTGCGCCGCGGTCCGCGTGAACCCGGGCAACATCAAGCAGTTCGACGACAAGGTCAAGGAGATCGCGCGCGCCGCCTCCGACGCCGGCACCCCGATCCGGATCGGCGTCAACGCGGGCTCCCTCGACGCCCGGCTGCTGAAGAAGTACGGCAAGGCCACCCCGGAGGCGCTGGTCGAGTCCGCGCTGTGGGAGGCCTCCCTCTTCGAGGAGCACGGCTTCGGCGACATCAAGATCTCGGTCAAGCACAACGACCCCGTCGTGATGGTCAACGCCTACCGCCAGCTGGCCGCCGCCTGCGACTACCCGCTCCACCTGGGCGTCACCGAGGCCGGCCCCGCCTTCCAGGGCACCATCAAGTCCGCGGTCGCCTTCGGCGCGCTCCTCTCCGAGGGCATCGGCGACACCATCCGCGTCTCCCTGTCGGCCCCGCCGGTCGAGGAGATCAAGGTCGGCCTGCAGATCCTGGAGGCGCTGAACCTCAAGCAGCGCCGCCTGGAGATCGTCTCCTGCCCCTCCTGCGGCCGCGCCCAGGTCGACGTCTACAAGCTCGCCGAAGAGGTCACCGCGGGCCTGGACGGCATGGAGGTGCCGCTGCGCGTCGCCGTCATGGGCTGCGTCGTCAACGGCCCGGGCGAAGCCCGTGAGGCCGACCTCGGCGTCGCCTCCGGCAACGGCAAGGGCCAGATCTTCGTCAAGGGCGAGATCATCAAGACCGTGCCCGAGTCGAAGATCGTCGAGACCCTCATCGAAGAGGCGCTCAAGATCGCCGAGCAGATGGAGCGGGACGGCGTGGCGTCCGGCGAGCCGCAGATCTCCGTCGCCGGCTGAGGGATTCCCGCGCGGCTCCCGCCGCACCCGCGGATCCGCCCCGGCCCCGTCCCCGCAGCTCGCGGGCGGGGCCGGGGCCTTCGTGTGCCGCTGCGGGCGCCATCCCACGGGTGCGCCGGGTACAGTGCGGAGATCAGCGGACGTGCACGGTGAGGCCCCCTACAGTGTTGACGCAGACCACCACCCGGGTCCTGGAACCCAGCGATCTCGACGCCGCGCTCGAAGTACTCGGCCGCGAGCCCGTCGCGAACGCCTTCGTCACGTCCCGGGTCCAGGTCGCGGGCCTCGACCCCTGGCGCCTGGGCGGCGAGATGTGGGGCTGGTACACCGACGGCCACCTCACCTCCCTGTGCTACGCGGGCGCGAACCTGGTCCCCGTCTGCGCCACCCCCGAGGCCGTACGCGCCTTCGCCGACCGCGCCCGGCGCACCGGCCGCCGCTGCTCCTCCATCGTCGGGCCCGCCGACGCCGCCGGACCGCTGTGGCGGCTGCTGGAGCCGCACTGGGGCCCCGCCCGCGACGTCCGCTCCCACCAGCCCCTGATGACCATCGAGCAGCCGTCCTCCGAGATCGCCGCGGACCCGCTGGTCCGCCGGGTCCGCAAGGAGGAGATGGACATCATCATGCCCGCGTGCGTGGCCATGTTCACCGAGGAGGTCGGCGTCTCCCCGCTCGCCGGGGACGGCGGCCTGCTCTACCAGGCCCGGGTGGCCGAACTGGTCGCCGCGGGGCGCTCCTTCGCCCGCATCGAGGACGGCAAGGTCATCTTCAAGGCCGAGATCGGCGCGGCCACCGCCCGCGCCTGCCAGATCCAGGGCGTCTGGGTCGACCCCGCCCACCGCGGCCTCGGCCACTCCGAGACGGGCATGGCGGCCGTGGTCGAGTACGCCCTGCGGGACATCGCCCCGGTCGTGAGCCTCTACGTGAACGACTTCAACACCGCCGCGCGGGCCTCGTACCGGCGGGTGGGCTTCCGCGAGGTCGGGGAGTTCATGAGCGTGCTGTTCTGACCGATGCCCTCCTACCGCGCGCCGGTGTCGTATGCCGCCGTCCCGTGTCAGCGGCGTGTGCCAAGTCCGTACCGGGCGCGGGCGGCGCGAAGTAAGGTCGGCCGCATGCTGCCTACCCCCGGGGGCGACCCCCGCCACCCCGCCGGCGTCACCCTCGGTCCGCTCGACCTGGCCGCCCGCGTGGACGAGGCCCTGCGGGTCCAGGCCGTCGCCTTCGGGCTCAGCGAGGAGGAGGTGGCCATCCGGCGCTACATCGTGCAGCGCCACATGGTCTGCCCCGGCGCCCGCGCCCTCGGCGCCTACGGGGACGACGGCGCCCTCGTCGGATTCGTCTACGGGATGCCCAACGACCGTACGCACTGGTGGTCCACGGTCGTCGAGCCGCACCTGCGCGCCGGCGGCCACGACGGCTGGCTCGACGGCTCCTTCGTCATCACCGAACTCCACGTCCACCCCGCCTGCCAGGGCCGGGGCGTCGGCCGCGCCCTGATCACCCGCATCACCGACACCGCCGCCGAACCGCGCTCGATCCTCTCCGCGATCGACACCGACAGCCCGGCCCGCGCGCTGTACCGCGGGCTCGGCTACACCGACCTCGCCCGTCGCGTGCACTTCCCGAGCGCCCACCTGCCCTACGCGGTGATGGGCGCTCCACTGCCCCTGCTGCGGCCCTGACTGCCCGTCACAGGCTGTCCGGGCGGGGTCCTGCGTAATGGATTGTCCGGGGCCCCGGCGCCCCCGGTAGCCTCGCGTCATGTCAACGCAACACGTGCAGCGCATGTCCCGCCTGATGGCCAAGACCCTCCGCGAGGACCCGGCCGACGCGGAGACCCTCAGCCACAAGCTCCTCGTCCGCGCGGGCTACGTACGCCGCAGCTCGGCCGGCGTGTGGAGCTGGCTGCCGCTCGGCAAGCGGGTCCTGGAGAACGTCTCCCGCGTCGTCCGCGAGGAGATGGACGCGATCGGCGCACAGGAGGTGCTGCTGCCGGCGCTGCTGCCGCGCGAGCCGTACGAGGTGAGCGGGCGCTGGACGGAGTACGGCGACCTGCTCTTCCGGCTCAAGGACCGCAAGGGCGCCGACTACCTGCTCGGCCCCACGCACGAGGAGATCTTCACCCTCGTCGTCAAGGACCAGTGCACGTCCTACAAGGACCTGCCGGTGATGCTCTACCAGATCCAGACCAAGTACCGCGACGAGGCCCGGCCGCGCTCGGGCGTGCTGCGCGGCCGCGAGTTCCAGATGAAGGACTCCTACTCCTTCGACGTCGACGACGAGGGCCTCGCCGAGTCCTACGCGCTCCACCGCGCCGCCTACCAGCGGATCTTCACCCGCCTCGGGCTCGACCACCGCATCGTCTCGGCCGTCTCGGGCGCCATGGGCGGCTCCGCCTCCGAGGAGTTCCTCGCCCCCGCCGCCGCGGGCGAGGACACCTTCGTCGACTGCCCGTCCTGCGACTACGCGGCCAACACCGAGGCCGTCACCTTCGCCCTGACGCCGGTCGCGGGCGAACACGGCCCGGCCGAGGACATCGCCACCCCCGACACCCCCACCATCGAATCGCTGGCCGCGCACCTCGGCGTACCGGCCTCCGCCACGCTGAAGAACCTGCTGGTCAAGGTGGACGGCGAGATCGTGGCCGTCGGAGTACCGGGGGACCGCGAGGTGGACCTGGGCAAGCTGGGCGAGCACCTGGCCCCGGCCGTCGTCGAGTTGGTGACCGCCGAGGACTTCACCGGCCGGCCCGACCTGGTCCGCGGCTACGTCGGCCCGCAGGGCCTGGAGAAGGTCCGCTACCTGGCCGACCCCCGCGTCGCGCCCGGCACCTCGTGGGTCACCGGTGCCAACCGCCCCGACACCCACACGCGCAACGTGGTGTGCGGACGGGACTTCGAGGTCGACCAGTACCTCGACGTGGTCGTCGTCGAACCCGGTGACCCCTGCCCGGCCTGCGGTACGGGGCTGCGCCTGGACCGGGCCATCGAGATCGGCCACATCTTCCAGCTGGGGCGCAAGTACGCGGACGCCTTCGGGCTGGACGTCCTCGGCAAGGAGGGCAAGCCGGTCCGCGTCACGATGGGCTCGTACGGCATCGGCGTCTCCCGGGCGGTGGCGGCCCTGGCCGAACAGAGCGCGGACGAACGCGGCCTGTGCTGGCCCGCGGAGGTCGCCCCCGCCGACGTCCACGTGGTGGCGGCGGGCAAGGCGGTGCCGCTCGCGCTCGCCGAGCGGGCCGCCGGGGCGCTGGCCGAGGGCGGGAAGCGGGTCCTGCTGGACGACCGGCCCGGGCTCTCGCCCGGCGTGAAGCTGACGGACGCCGAGCTGATGGGCGTGCCGTGGATCCTGGTCGCGGGCCGCCGCTCCGCCGACGAGGTGGTCGAACTCCAGCACCGCGCCACCGGTGTCCGCGAAGAACTCCCCCTCGCGGAAGCCCTGTCCCGCCTCCTCCCGTAACCGGCCCCGGGCGCCGGCCCCCGCCTCCGGCGGGGCTGGGGGTCGGGTGCGGGGCCTGCGTCTGGCCGCGCCCAAGCGTCCGTGAGGCGGGGAGTGTGCGGCTGTCGCCTTCTCGCCTCCGGCGGCGCCTCAAACGCCGGCGAGGCTGGGGGGTCGGGGCTCGGGCTCCCGGGCTCTGGTCGCGCAACGCCCGCGAGGCGTGAGGTGTGCGGCCGCGTGGCCCTCCGCTCCGGGGCGCCTCAAACGCCGGCGGGGCTGAAGGGTGGGCGCCCGGCGGTCATCCGTCTCGCGGGGTCACCGGGCACGTCCCACTGGGTCGAGCCGTCCGCACCCGGCCGGGCAAAACCAGCCCCGCCGGCGCTTGAGGCGCCGCCGGAGGCAAGCGCAGCGCGAGATGCTCCCTTGGACCCGGGCAAGATCAGCCCCGCAGCGCAGCCCGGAGGCCTCCTCCGGACCCCGGCAAGATCAGCCCCGCCGGAGGCAGAGGGGTCAGCTGGGCTACGGTTACTGATCCCCGTCCCGGAGGGGGTCGGGGGCCGCGGGCGGAGCAGCAGGGGCGCCCTCGTCCAGGGCCGCCGGTCCAGCCGGGGGCGCGGCCGTGCCGCCGGGAGCCGGAGCCGCCGCCACTGGACTCGCCACCGGCCCCGGCGCCGGGGCCGCGCGCTCCAGGAAGCGCAGGAGTTCCACCGGAAACGGCAGGACCAGCGTGGAGTTCTTCTCCGCCGCCACCGCCACCACCGTCTGCAGCAGCCTCAACTGCAGCGCCGCCGGCTGCTCCGACATCACCTCGGCCGCCTCGGCCAGCTTCTTCGACGCCTGGAGCTCCGCGTCCGCGTTGATCACCCGGGCCCGCCGCTCCCGGTCCGCCTCCGCCTGCCGGGCCATCGACCGCTTCATCGTCTCCGGCAGGGACACGTCCTTGATCTCGACCCGGTCGATCTGCACGCCCCACCCCACCGCCGGGCTGTCGATCATCAGCTCCAGCCCCTGGTTCAGCTGCTCCCGGTTGGACAGCAGGTCGTCCAGGTCGGACTTGCCGATGATGGAGCGCAGCGAGGTCTGCGCCATCTGGGAGACCGCGAAGCGGTAGTCCTCCACCTCGATGATCGCGTTCGCCGCGTCGACGACCTTGAAGTACACGACGGCGTCCACCCGCACCGTGACGTTGTCCCGCGTGATGCCCTCCTGGGCGGGCACCGGCATCGTCACGATCTGCATGTTGACCTTGCGGAGCCGGTCCACCACCGGGAGGACCAGCGTGAACCCGGGCCCCCGGATCCCTTCCCGCAGCCGACCGAAGCGGAACACCACGCCCCGTTCGTACTGCTTGACCACCCGGGCCCCGGCGCCCAGCAGCACCGCGACACCGGTTCCCGCGGCGATTCCCGCTGTCAGCAGCTCCTCGACCATGACGGCCTCCTGCCCGACAAATCCACCTATCGGCGGTATGCCCGGCAGCGGCCGCGCCAACCGGCCCGACCGCCTACAGCCAGCCCGCGAACTCCAGCAGCAGCTCGCCGTCCCGCCGCCGTCCCGCCGCCAGCGCCCGCACCCCGGACTCCACCGCCCGGAAGAGCGTCCAGCCGCGCAGCCGGTCCCGGTCCACCTCCAGCGAGTCCGCCAGCCGGTTCACCCGCCGCCGCGCGCCCGACGCGCCCGCCGAGGTGGCGACCTGGTCCTCCAGCCGGTCCCGGCACAGCCGGGCGAGGTCGTACTCGCGGTCGCCGACCAGCGGCTCCGGACCGACCGTCAGCCACGGCGCCCGCTCGCCCGCCAGCACCTTGCCCTGGCGGAAGTTCCCGTGCAGCAGCGCCTCTTCACCCGGCAGCGCCACCAGCTCCTCCCGGGCCGAGAGCGCCGCCGCGACCAGCGGCGCGGCCTGCGCGGGCGCGGTCACGAACACCGCGCACTGGCGCCCCGTACGCTCGGCCACCGTCTCGAAAGGGTGGTCCGCCGGGGGCGCCACCCACAGCCGCCGGATCGTGCCCGCCGCCTCCAGCAGCGCCTTCGCGTCCGGCAGCGAGCGCAGCGAGACCTCCGGCTGGAGCCGCTCCAGGAGCAGCGCGCCGTCGTCCTCGCCCCCGCCCGCGGCCGCGTCCGCCGCCGTGTCGAGGACGCGTACGGCGCCGAAACCCGCCCAGTGGTCCAGCGCGGCCCGCTCCCGGTCCGGCCGGGCCCCCGGCGGTGCGATCTTCAGCGCGGCCGGGCTGCTGTCGGGGTAGCGCACCAGGACCACCAGACTGCTGCGGCCGCCGGGGGCCTGCACCCGCTGGGCGAGCACCCCGCGCCGGGCCAGCGCCTTCCCGGCCAGCTCGGGCAGCCGCCCCAGCCACTGGGTGTTCTGCGACGGATCCGGCGTCTCGCCGAGCGCCCGTACGAGCCGCTCCGGCGGTTCGAAAGCCATGCGTGCGGGGTCCCTTTCAGCTGTTGCGGACTCGTTCAGCGCGTTCCGCGAGCCCAGGGAAGGCTACGCCGCCGCCGCGCCAGCGTGCCGCGCGGACCGCGGCCGCGCTCAGCGCGTCGGCCGCCTCCCGGCGCAGCGGACCGTCCGCGGCGCGCACCAGATCGGAGTACGCGCCCGCCACCCGCTCCTCGATCTCGGCGGCGAGCCGCTCCGCGTCGCCCGGGGTGCGGACCGGGAACGGCAGCGCGTACGCCGCCTCCGCGGGCTGCGGAGACCCGCCCAGGTCGCGCACGGTGCGGGCGAGCGCGTCACGGCGGGCGAGGTGGACCCCGTAGCCGTCCCGCGCCTCGCCGGAGCGCTCGGGCGCGACCCGGGCGCCGATCACCCCGTAGCCGTAGGCCGCCGCGTGCTCGGCGGCCAGTACGGCCTGGGCGGCGGTCAGCGGGCGGCCGCCGTTGCGGGTGGGTTCCGGCGCCTGCGCGCGGGTCACGGGTCTGGTCACGCCTTGCCTCCGGAGTTCGGGCCGAGCAGGTAGGTGTGCACGGCGCCGCAGGCGGCCACCGAGGCGAGCAGCCGGGCCAGCTCCCCCGAGGTCCCGGCCAGGGCGATCGTGCGGGCCTCGGCCAGGTCCCGCTCGGCGGTCGCGAGCGCGGCCAGCGCCTCCGCGGGCTGGGCGGGCACCGGGTCGGCGTTCTTCCCGGCGGTCTTCCCGGGCGGGTTGCCGGCCGCGCCCGTCCCGGGATCCGGCGCGGGGGACCCCGGGGCCGCGGACCCGGAGGTCGAGGGGGACGGCTTCGGGGCGCCGTCGTCCGGGGCCAGCGCCCCCACGTGGGCGGCGACCGCCGAGCGCAGCGGGGCGAGCCGTCCGGCCAGCGGCGGATGCGCGGCGATGGTGGCGTCGTAACGTTCCAGCAGCAGTTCGCTGTCCCGTACCGCGCCCTCCCGGATCGGCCGTTCGGGTGGTGCCTCGGCACTCTCGGCGGCCACCCCGCCCCCCGAACACCCGGTGAGCAGCGCGGCACCGGCCGCACCCGCGGCACCGGTCAGCAGGCTCCTTCGCGAAGGCATGGTCCAGGGCACGGCGGCGTCCTCGGTGGTCACGGCGGTCAGGAACGGGGGCAGGCAAAGATCACGGTACCCGGGGCCCCGTCCACAGGGCGGACGGCAACACCCCCCGCGACCGGATACCCTGTTGACCTGACACGCGACACACGCGACGGAACCACAACAGCACACGCGGCCGAGGAGTCACCCGGATGAGCACCACCCAGAGCGACAGGCTGCGCGCATTGCTGGAGCCGCTCGTCGCCGCCCAGGGCCTGGACCTCGAAGAGATCGAGATCTCCAAGGCGGGCAAGCGCCGCATGCTGCGCATCATCGTGGATTCCGACGAGGGCGTGGAGCTGGACACCTGTGCCGAGCTGAGCCGGGTGGTCTCCGAGACGCTGGACGCGACCGACGAGATGGGTGAGGACGAGTACGTCCTCGAGGTGAGTTCGCCGGGCGCCGACCGCCCGCTGACCGAGCACCGCCACTACGTCCGGGCGATCGGCAGGCTCGTGAAGTTCCAGCTGGCCGCCGAGGGGGAAAAGGATGCCGGCGAACTGATCGCCCGCATCCTCGACGTCGACGACGAGGGCATGGACCTCGAAGTACCGGGCGTGAAGGGCCGCAAGGCGACCGCCCGCCGCATCGCGTTCGCCGACATCGCCAAGGCGCGGGTCGAAATCGAGTTCAACCGCAAGGACAAGAAGGAAGAGGAGGCGTAGCCGTGGACATCGACATGAGTGCCCTGCGGGGTCTGGTCCGGGAGAAGGAGATCTCCTTCGACCTGCTGGTCGAGGCGATCGAGTCCGCTCTCCTCATCGCGTACCACCGCACCGAGGGAAGCTTCCGGCGCGCACGCGTCGAGCTGGACCGCACCAACGGCCACGTGGTCGTGTGGGCGAAGGAGGACCCGCGGGATCTGGAGGAGGGCCAGGAGCCCAAGGAGTTCGACGACACCCCGTCGGACTTCGGCCGGATCGCCGCCACCACCGCCAAGCAGGTGATCCTGCAGCGTCTGCGCGACGCGCAGGACGACCAGACCTTCGGCGAGTTCCTCGGCCGTGAGGGCGACGTCATCACCGGCGTCGTGCAGCAGGGCAAGGACCCCAAGAACGTGCTGGTCGACATCGGCAAGATGGAGGCCATGTTGCCGGTGCAGGAGCAGGTGCCGGGCGAGGAGTACACCCACGGCCTGCGTCTTCGTACGTACGTCGTCCGGGTGGCCAAGGGTGTCCGCGGTCCGTCCGTGACCCTCTCGCGCACCCACCCCAACCTGGTGAAGAAGCTCTTCGCCCTGGAGGTCCCGGAGATCGCCGACGGCAGCGTCGAGATCTGCGCGATCGCCCGCGAGGCCGGTCACCGCACCAAGATCGCGGTGCGCTCCACCCGCTCGGGCCTGAACCCGAAGGGCGCCTGCATCGGCCCGATGGGCAGCCGCGTGCGCAACGTCATGGCGGAGCTGCACGGCGAGAAGATCGACATCGTCGACTGGTCGGACGACCCGGCGGAGATGGTCGCGAACGCGCTGTCACCCGCCCGGGTGAGCGAGGTCGAGGTCGTCGACTGGGACACCCGCTCCGCCCGGGTCACCGTGCCCGACTACCAGCTGTCGCTGGCCATCGGCAAGGAGGGCCAGAACGCCCGCCTCGCCGCGCGGCTCACCGGCTGGCGCATCGACATCCGCCCCGACACGGAGCAGCCCGCCGAGGACGGGGCGGTCGCCGACCGCTCCGACCGCGGCGAGCGCTCCGACCGGGGCGGCGACCGCGACCAGCGGTCGGACCGCCCGGTCCGTTAAGGGCCCGGCGGGGAATAAACCGCTACCGGCCGGAGGTTCTCGGCCGGTAGACAGGTGATAACACGACGACGTCCGTTCGATTTTTCGCCCGTAGGGGTGAGGTCGGTGCGGGGAGGTAGACTTAAGCGTGTCTGGCCGGACGCATGCCCGCGCATGCCCTGAACGCACCTGTGTGGGGTGCCGGGAGCGAGCGGCCAAGAACGACCTGCTGCGCATCGTGGCGGTGGGGGACGCATGCGTCCCCGATCATCGCGGTACGCTGCCCGGCCGGGGTGCCTACGTGCATCCCGCCGTGGTCTGCCTCGACCAGGCGGTACGCCGACGCGCGTTCCCCAGGGCCTTCAAGTCCTCGGGACCGTTCGACACGGTGGAGCTGCGCAAGGCCGTAGAAGGGCCGTAGAGGCACAGCGCAAGAACAGAAGCAGTACGGCACGGATGCCCCGTGCGGTCAGGTACCTCGCGAGTTGGAAGTAGGTCGAGATTGCGATGAGCACTCGATGAGTACGCGATGAGTACGCCCATGAAGTAGCGACGGTCCGGCGTAACCCGGACCTAAAAGGAGCATTAGTGGCTAAGGTCCGGGTATACGAACTCGCCAAGGAGTTCGGAGTGGAGAGCAAGGTCGTCATGGCCAAGCTCCAAGAACTCGGTGAGTTTGTGCGTTCGGCGTCCTCGACGATCGAGGCGCCGGTCGTACGCAAGTTGACTGACGCACTGCAGGGCCCCGGCGGCAACGCCGGCAAGTCCGCTGCGAAGCCCGGCGCGCCCCGCAAGGCCGCGCCCGCCAAGCCCGGGGCTCCCACCCCGGGCGCCGTTGCACGTCCCGCGGCGCCCAAGCCCGGCGCCCCGGCCCCCAAGCCGGTCGTCGCCGAGGCCCCGGCCGCCGCGGCGCCCAGCGCCCCCGCGCCGGTGGCTCCGGCCGCCTCCGGCCCGCGTCCCGGCCCGAAGGCCCCGGCCGCCCCGAAGCCCGCCGTCCAGGCGCCCGCTCCGGTCGCGACCGAGTTCACCGCGCCGCCCTCGGCCCCCGCTGCCCCGCAGCGCGCCGAGCGCACCGAGCGTCCCGCCGGTGCGACCCCCGGTCCGCGTCCCGCGCAGCAGCGTCCGGCCGCGGCCCCGGGTCAGACCGGTGCCCGTCCCGGCGCGCCGCGTCCGGCCGGCCAGGAGCGTCCGGCCCAGGGACAGCGTCCCGCCGCCGGCGGTCAGGCCGCCCGTCCGGGTGGTGCCCGTCCCGCGGGTCCCCGTCCCGGCAACAACCCCTTCACCTCCGGTGGCTCCACCGGCATGGCGCGTCCGCAGGCTCCCCGCCCGCAGGGTGCCCCCCGTCCCGGTGCCCCCGGCGCCGGCGGCCAGGGTGCTCCGCGTCCGCAGGGCGGTCCCGGTGGCGCTCCGCGTCCCCAGGGCGGCGCCGGTGCGGGTCGTCCGACCCCGGGCGGCATGCCCCGCCCGCAGGGCGGCGCTCCGCGTCCGGGTGGTGCTCCGGGCGGTAACCGTCCGAACCCCGGCATGATGCCGCAGCGTCCCGCTGCCGGTCCCCGTCCCGGTGGCGGCCCCGGCGGTGCCGGTCGCGGTCCCGGTGCGGGCGGTCGTGGTCCCGGCACCGGTGGTGCCGGTCGTCCCGCCGGTGGCGGCGGCTTCGCCGGCCGTCCGGCCGGTCCCGGCTCGCGTCCCGGTGGCGGCGGCGGCTTCGGCGGCCCCCGTCCCGGTGGTGGCGGCTTCGGCGGCGGTCCTGGTGCGGGTGGCGGTGGCCGTCCCGGCTTCGCCGGCCGTCCCGGTGGCCCCAATGCCCGTGGTGGCACGCAGGGCGCCTTCGGCCGTCCCGGTGGTCCCGCGCGTCGTGGACGCAAGTCCAAGCGCCAGCGTCGCCAGGAGTACGAGGCCATGCAGGCCCCGTCGGTCGGCGGCATCATGCTGCCGCGCGGTCACGGCGAGACCGTTCGCCTGTCGCGCGGTGCGTCCCTCACCGACTTCGCGGAGAAGATCAACGCCAACCCGGCGTCGCTCGTCGCCGTGATGATGAACCTCGGCGAGATGGTCACTGCCACGCAGTCCGTCTCCGACGAGACGCTCGAAATGCTGGCCGGCGAGATGAACTACGTCGTTCAGATCGTCAGCCCGGAGGAAGAAGACCGCGAGCTGCTCGAGGGCTTCGACATCGAGTTCGGCGAGGACGAGGGCGGCGAGGAATACCTCATGCCGCGTCCGCCGGTCGTGACCGTCATGGGTCACGTCGACCACGGTAAGACCCGACTGCTCGACGCCATCCGCAAGACGAACGTCGTTGCGGGCGAGGCCGGTGGCATCACGCAGCACATCGGTGCGTACCAGGTCGGTACCGAGGTCAACGGTGAAGAGCGCAAGATCACCTTCATCGACACCCCCGGTCACGAGGCGTTCACCGCCATGCGTGCCCGTGGTGCCAAGTCGACCGACATCGCGATCCTCGTGGTCGCGGCCAACGACGGCGTCATGCCGCAGACGATCGAGGCGCTCAACCACGCCAAGGCCGCCGGCGTCCCGATCGTCGTCGCGGTCAACAAGATCGACGTCGAGGGTGCCGACCCGGTCAAGGTGCGCGGTCAGCTCACCGAGTTCGGTCTGGTCGCCGAGGAGTACGGCGGCGACACGATGTTCGTCGACATCTCCGCCAAGCAGGGTCTGCACATCGACTCCCTGCTGGAGGCCGTCGTCCTCACCGCCGACGCCTCGCTCGACCTGCGCGCCAACCCGGAGCAGGACGCTCAGGGTATTGCGATCGAGTCCCACCTCGACCGCGGCCGCGGTGCCGTCGCCACCGTCCTCGTCCAGCGCGGTACCCTCCGCGTCGGCGACACGATGGTCGTGGGCGACGCCTACGGCCGTGTGCGCGCCATGCTCGACGACAAGGGCAACAACGTCGAGGAAGCGGGTCCCTCGACCCCCGTCCTGGTCCTGGGTCTCACCAACGTCCCCGGCGCCGGCGACAACTTCCTCGTCGTCGACGAGGACCGCACCGCCCGTCAGATCGCCGAGAAGCGTGCTGCGCGCGAGCGCAACGCCAACTTCGCCAAGCGCGTCCGCCGGGTGTCCCTGGAAGACCTCGACTCGGTCCTCAAGGCCGGTCTGGTCCAGGAACTCAACCTCATCATCAAGGGCGACGCGTCCGGTGCGGTCGAGGCTCTCGAGTCCTCGCTGCTCCAGCTCGACGTCGGTGAAGAGGTCGACATCCGCGTCCTGCACCGCGGTGTGGGTGCGGTCACCGAGTCCGACATCTCGCTGGCGATGGGCTCCGACGCCATCGTCATCGGTTACAACGTCCGTGCGGCCGGCCGTGCCGCGCAGATGGCGGACCGCGAGGGCGTCGACGTCCGCTACTACTCGGTGATCTACCAGGCCATCGAGGAGATCGAGGCGGCCCTGAAGGGTCTCCTCAAGCCGGAGTACGAAGAGGTCGAGCTCGGTACGGCGGAGGTCCGCGAGGTCTTCCGCTCGTCCAAGCTGGGCAACATCGCCGGTGTCCTCATCCGCTCGGGCGAGGTCAAGCGCAACACCAAGGCGCGGCTCCTGCGCGATGGCAAGGTCATCGCCGAGAGCCTCACCATCTCCGGTCTGCGCCGCTTCAAGGACGACGTCACCGAGATCCGCGAAGGGTTCGAGGGCGGTATCAACCTCGGCTCCTACAACGACATCAAGGTCGACGACGTCATCGCGACGTACGAGATGCGCGAGAAGCCGCGCGCGTAAGCGCGGGGCGGTTCGCACCGTGTCGTAACAACGCAGTACCGGGGCCGGTCGGCGGAATATCCGTCGATCGGCCCCGGCCGTTGCGTGTACGGTTCTGGTGTCCCTGCCGAGCGACGGCCCGGCAGGTCGCCTAACCCGAACCGGCGGGACATCCGGCCACCGCATGTACGTGGGGACTCTGTCCTTCGATCTGCTCCTCGGCGATGTTCATTCGCTGAAGGAGAAACGCTCCGTCGTCCGGCCCATCGTCGCCGAGCTCCAGCGCAAGTTCTCTGTGAGCGCGGCCGAAGTGGGCGACCAGGACCTGCACCGCAGGGCCGAGATCGGGGTCGCTCTGGTGAGCGGGGACACGGGCTTTTTGTCGGACGTACTGGACCGCTGTGAGCGGCTGGTCGCGGCACGTCCGGAAGTGGAGCTGCTGTCGGTACGACGGCGGGTCCACGGTGATGACGACTGACTGCAAGAAAAGAAGGAGACGGACCAGTGGCCGACAACGCGCGCGCGAAGAAGCTGGCAGACCTCATCCGGGAGGTGGTCGCCCAGAAGCTCCAGCGTGGAGTCAAGGACCCGCGTCTCGGTACGCACGTGACGATCACCGACACCCGGGTCACCGGTGACCTGCGGGAGGCCACGGTCTTCTACACGGTGTACGGCGACGACGAGGACCGGGCCAGTGCGGCAGCCGGACTGGAGAGCGCCAAGGGCGTTCTGCGCTCGGCGGTCGGCCAGGCGGCCGGCACCAAGTTCACCCCCACGCTGACCTTCGTGGCGGACGCCCTGCCGGAGAACGCCAAGACCATCGAGGACCTCCTCGACAAGGTCCGCGCCTCCGACGCCCAGGTGCGCGAGGCGTCCTCGGGCGCCACGTTCGCCGGCGAGGCCGACCCGTACAAGAAGCCCGGCGAGGACGACGAGGACGCAGCCGCGGAATGAGCACCGACCGCACGCCCCCGCCGGACGGCCTTGTCATCGTCGACAAGCCGTCCGGCTTCACTTCGCACGACGTGGTCGCCAAGATGCGCGGGATCGCCAGGACCCGCCGCGTCGGCCACGCCGGCACGCTCGACCCGATGGCGACGGGCGTCCTCGTCCTGGGCGTCGAGAAGGCCACCAAGCTCCTCGGCCACCTCGCGCTGACCGAGAAGGAGTACCTCGGTACGATCCGCCTCGGCCAGAACACCCTGACCGACGACGCCGAGGGCGACCTCACCTCCTCCACGGACGCCTCCGGGGTCACCCGCGAGTCCGTGGACGAGGGCATCGCCAAGCTGTCCGGCGAGATCATGCAGGTCCCGTCCAAGGTCAGCGCCATCAAGATCAACGGCGTACGGTCCTACAAGCGCGCCCGTGACGGGGAGGACTTCGAGATCCCGGCCCGGCCGGTCACCATCTCCTCCTTCCAGGTCTACGACATGCGCGAGGCCGAGGCCGAGGACGGCACCAAGGTCGTCGACCTCGTCGTCTCCGTCGTCTGCTCCAGCGGTACGTACATCCGCGCCCTCGCGCGCGACCTGGGCGCCGACCTCGGCGTCGGCGGCCACCTCACCGCGCTGCGGCGCACCCGGGTGGGCCCGTACAAGCTGGACAAGGCGCGCACCCTGGACCAGCACCAGGAGGAGCTCACCGTCATGCCGATCGCCGACGCGGCGGCAGCGGCGTTCCCGCGCTGGGACCTCGACGCGCGGCGCGCCTCGCTGCTCGGCAACGGGGTACGGCTGGAGATGCCGGAGGAGTACCCGGTGGGCCGGACCGTCGCGGTCTTCGGGCCGCAGGGCACGCTCCTCGGGCTGGTGGAGAACAAGAACGGCAAGGCGAAGTCCCTGGCGGTCTTCGTCTGACGCCGTCCGGCGTCGTTCGACGTGGAGCGGTGAGCGCTCAGGAACTGCCGCTCACCGCTCCACGACCCCCCTCGGGTAGGTCTTTATCCACCCGGGCCCCCTTATTCACCCGTCCGGGCAGGCGCTCGGAGTGAAGAGAGGGAGTGAAGGGGGGGCGCTTTTGTATCGGGTCTCCGACGCGCTGGGCGGCCGGGCCGACGGCGAGGTGCCGTGGGGACTTTGACGTGCCCCTGACCTGAGCAAGATGCCGATGCGGGCCCCGGAGCAGCGGCATGGCAGTCTTAGACCTGCAATCCCTACGGGTACAACACGGGTTCGGGCGAGGAGCGGTCACAGTGCAGCGCTGGCGTGGCTTGGAGGACATCCCCCAGGACTGGGGACGCAGCGTCGTCACCATCGGCTCGTACGACGGTGTGCACCGGGGTCACCAGCTGATCATCGGACGAACGGTGGAGCGGGCGCGCGAACTGGGGGTGCCGGCCGTCGTCGTCACCTTCGACCCGCACCCCAGCGAGGTCGTGCGCCCCGGCAGCCACCCCCCGCTGCTGGCCCCGCACCACCGGCGCGGCGAACTGATGGCCGAGCTGGGCGTCGACGCCCTGCTGGTGCTGCCCTTCACGGCGGAGTTCTCACAGCTGTCCCCGGCCGACTTCATCGTCAAGGTCCTGGTCGACAAGCTGCACGCGCGCGCCGTCATCGAGGGTCCGAACTTCCGCTTCGGCCACCGGGCCGCCGGGAACGTCGCCTTCCTCACCGAGCTGGGCGCGACCTACGACTACGAGGTCGAGGTCATCGACCTCGTCGTGCGCGGCGCGGCGGGCGGCGGCGAGGCCTTCTCCTCCACGCTCGTGCGCCGCCTGGTCGCCGAGGGCGACATGGAGGGCGCGGCCGAGATCCTCGGCCGGCCGCACCGGGTCGAGGGCGTCGTGGTGCGCGGCGCCCAGCGCGGCCGGGAGCTGGGCTATCCGACGGCGAACGTCGAGACCCTGCCGCACACGGCGATCCCGGCCGACGGCGTGTACGCGGGCTGGCTGACGGCCGACGGCGAGCGGATGCCCGCGGCCATCTCGGTGGGCACGAACCTCCAGTTCGACGCGACCGAGCGGACGGTCGAGGCGTACGCCATCGACCGCGTGGGCCTCGACCTCTACGGTCTGCACGTGACCGTCGACTTCCTCGCCTACGTGCGGGGGATGGCGAAGTTCGAGTCGCTGGACGGGCTGCTGGAGGCGATCGCGGACGACGTGAAGCGGGCGCGGGTGCTGACGGACGTGTACGACGCGCAGCGCTGAGCGGAGCGCTCGGGTGAACGGGTGAGGGCCCGTACCGTCCTTGGACGGTACGGGCCCTCACCCGTTCGGGCGTTACCGGCGCGGGTCCTGCGGCGGCGCCGGCGGCGGCTGCTGCGCCGGCGGCTGCTGGGGCCAGCCCTGGCCGGGCTGCGGCTGGTGCGGCTGCTGCGGGGGGTAGGGCTGGCCGTAGGGCTGCGGGGGCTGCTGCTGGGGTTGGTGGGGCTGCTGAGGTTGCGCGGGCTGCTGGGGTGCGTACGGCTGCTGCTGCGGCTGGCCGTACGGGCTGTGCGGCGGGTACGGGTAGGGCTGCTGCGGGGCCTGCGGGGCCGGGGCCGTCTGGGGTCCGCCCTGCCAGTGCGGCTGCGGCTGGGACTGCTGGGCGCGGACGAAGTCCTCGGCGACGAGGGCCGAGAGGTTGAAGTACGCCTCGCGCGTCTTGGGCCGCATCATGTCGAGGTCCACCTCGGCGCCGGCCGACAGGTGCTCGTCGAAGGGCACCACGACCACCCCGCGGCAGCGGGTCTCGAAGTGCTGGACGATGTCCTCGACCTTGATCATCTTGCCGGTCTCGCGGACCCCCGAGATGACGGTGATCGAGCGCGAGACCAGGTCCGCGTAGCCGTGGGCGGAGAGCCAGTCGAGCGTGGTGCTGGCGCTGCTCGCGCCGTCGACGGACGGCGTGGAGATGATGATCAGCTGATCGGCCAGGTCCAGGACCCCGCGCATCGCGGAGTAGAGGAGCCCGGTGCCCGAGTCCGTCAGGATGATCGGGTACTGGCGGCCCAGCGTCTCGATCGCGCGCCGGTAGTCCTCGTCGTTGAAGGTCGTGGACACGGCCGGGTCCACGTCGTTGGCGATGATCTCCAGCCCGGACGGGGCCTGCGAGGTGAACCGCCGGATGTCCATGTAGGAGTTCAGGTACGGGATCGCCTGGACGAGGTCGCGGATCGTCGCCCCCGTCTCGCGCCGCACGCGGCGCCCGAGGGTGCCGGCGTCCGGGTTCGCGTCGATCGCGAGGATCTTGTCCTGGCGCTCGGTGGCCAGGGTCGCGCCGAGGGCGGTGGTGGTCGTGGTCTTCCCCACGCCGCCCTTGAGGCTGATGACGGCGATGCGGTAGCAGGACATGACCGGGGTACGGATCAGCTCCAGCTTGCGCTGCCGCTCCGCCTCCGCCGCCTTGCCGCCGAACCGGAAGAGGGACGAGGCGCCGCCGGAGCCGCCCGAGCGGTTGCTCTTCGGCTTCTGCTTGGTGCGCAGGAGGCGGTCGGAGGACAGCTCCACGGCGGCCGTGTAGCCGAGCGGGGCGCCGCCGCCGGGGGAGGCCGACGCGTAGCGGGGATCCTGCGGGCCGGGCGCGCCGGGGCCACCCGGGCCGGGGCCACCCGGGCCACCGGGGCCGGGCTGCGGCCACTGCTGGCCGAGCCGGGGGTCGCCCTGCGGGGGCGCCTGCGGGGTGTGCGGGGGCTGGGGTGCCTGCTGCGTCGGGTGCGGGGCCTGCTGCGGGGCCTGCTGACCCCACGGGGCGCCGGGCTGGGGCGGGTTGGGGGCGGCCGGGTAGCCGTAGCCCTGCGGGGCGCTGGGCGCCGGCGTCGGAGCCTGCGGCGCATGCGGTGCGGGGGCCGGGGGATAGCCGTACCCCTCCTGCGGTGCCGGAGCGGGCCGGTCGTCCCCGTACGAGGGGAACGCGGGCGGCAGCGGCGGCAGTTCGCCGGAGGCGGCGGGCGCCATGGGTGCGCCGGACGCGGACCACGGCGGCGCGGGAACGGCGTCCCGCGGCTCGTCGGCGGCCGGGAACGGTGCCCTCCCGTCGCCCGTCGGGGCGTGGCCGGGAGCCGCGGGGTACGGCGTGGGCGCGTCGCCGGTGGGCGCGTGGCCGGACGCGGGAGCGGAGGCCGCTCCGGGCGCGCTCCGGTAGGGGTCGGGGACGGCCTCCGTGGACGCCGGGTGGGCCGCCGGGGCGGCGGCCTCGGCCGCGCCGGGGTCCTCGGACGCGCTCGCGGGGGCGGATCCGGCCGCTCCCGCCGACGCGTCCGGCTCCGGGACGGCCGTCGGGGCCGTGGCGCCATCGGCCTCCGTACCCGGGACGGGCGAAGCGGGGGCGGGGTCCGCCGGGTGCGGTGCGTCCGCGCCGGAGGACGGTACGGACACGCCCTCGGCGGGGGTGGCACCGGGACCGCGGCCCGCGCCGGGACCATCCGGGAACGCGCTCGCCGCGTCGCCCGAAGGGGTGAAACCGGGAGCACCGGCGTCGGTGTACGGCGCCGGGGCGTCCGCGGCCGGGGCGGCGTACGGCGCGCCCGCACCGGCACCGGCCTCCTGGCCCGCCGCCGAAGCGGTGGTGGCGGGGAACGGCGTACCGACGCCCTCGGCCGGGGCGGAGCCGCCCGAGCCCGGCGTCGCAGCGGGCGCGCCGGGGTACGGCGTACCGGCGCCCGGGGCCGTACCCGCCGCGCCGGAGAACGGCGTACCCGCGCCCCCCGCACCGGAGGAGCCGCCCGCATCCGCGGACGGAACCGCACCGGGGCCCGCATCAGTACCGGCACCGGCAACCGCGCCGGAGCCACCCGTGCCCGCTGTGCCCTCGGCGTCCGCATCCGCACCGGGAACGCGCGCCGCCGGGAACGGGGAGCCCCCGGGCGGCGTTTCGGCCGGCCCGGAAGAGGCGGGCCGGGACGGGACCGGGGCGATCCGCATCGTCGACGGGGACGTGACATCGCCCGGCCGGTGGGGTTCGAAGCCGCTGCCCGCCGGGAGGCCAGGCGGGGTCGGGCCCGCCGGGGCGTCCTGCGTATACCAGGCCGGCGGGGTGTAGTCGATGGTGAACTCGCCCGTCACATCGGGCTCCGCGTCGGACTGATCGTCCGTCGGGACGTCCCACGTCCCGCCGCGGCTCTCGTTCCGATCGCCGTTCACTGGTCCTCCTGGTCTGGTCGAGCACTGGTCCGGCGGCCCCCATCGGCACCGCGCCCACCGTCAGCCTAATCGCGCCCGGGACCGGCCCCCCGACCCGGCCCGCCGCTGGTACGGACCCGGTACACAGCCCGGCCGCCCCCGGACCCGGCCCGGCCGTCCGACGCGTCCCACCGGCCACACCGCCCGGGAAGGCCGACGGGAGGGCCCGCGCGAACGTCCCGGAAAACACCGCCCCGGAACGCCCCGACCGGCGTGACGAGGAGCATCCCCCGCACCCGCTCACCCCACGCTTGCCCGCCCCGCACCCGCCGCAAGCCCGCACACCGTCCCGGCCCGCCAACCCGGCCCCGGAGGCCGGCCCCGCACGCCCCGGTTCAGTCGATCCGCCGCGCCGGCCCCAGCAGACCCGTCTCCGCGTCCGTGCCCTGCGTCATGACGAACTGCCGGTCCCGCGGCGTGCACCACAGCGTCACGCCGTCACCCAGCGTCGGCAGCGACTCCACCGCACCCCGCGGCAGGTGCATCAGCCGCCCGATCTGCGCCGCCTCGTCGGGCGACACACGCTGCACCCCCACCAGCGAGGACTGCTGGAGCAGCCGCGGCGCGGTCGGGCTCAGGTACGGCAGCAGGGTCAGCACCGACTGCCACGGCCCGGCCACCACCCGGCCGCGCGGCGGCCGCATCCCGCAGTCCCGGATCACCAGGACGGGGCTGCCGGCCGACGCCCCCTGCGGGGGCACCCGGCCCACCTCGTGCAGGGTCACGCACTGCTGTCCGCCGCCCGCGGCCTGCGCCAGCCCGGACCAGACCTGCGCGCGCCCGGTCTCCACCGCGACCCGCGCCCCGGTCGCCGCCGCGCGCAGCGCCAGCACCTGGGCCGTCCACAGGCCGCCGATGAGCGTGACCTCGTACGGCGTGGGGCGGTTGACGCCGAGCACCGCCGGACGGTTCTCGGCGTCCACGCCGATGACCACTCCGTCGTCCCCGATCGGCAGGGCCAGTGCGTCGAGGTCCGCGGCGGGCATCGCGTGCCGCTCCCGGCGCGGACCGACCAGCCCGTATCCCACTCTCATCGTGATCCCGTCCTCATCGTGCGCCTCCCAGCGGCAGCGAAGCCAGTACGCCCGGCAGCTGTTCGCGGTCCAGCCGGACCAGGCCGGTGCGCACCCCGCGCGCCGTGGTCTCCAGCGCCCGGCGCGCAGCGACCAGTTCCTCGTCGCTGCGCCCGGTGATCCGGACGTGCCCGGTCAGGGTCACCCCGTGCCGCTCCGCCGGGGCCAGCGTGAGGCTGAAGTTGGTGGCCAGCGCGGGCAGCGAGGTCAGCAGGGCCACGAACTGCGGCAGCGGCGCGGCGCCGCCGCCCAGCTGCGGCCAGCGCGAGATCCAGTACGTCGTGTGCCGCCGGTCGTCGCAGCGCCAGGTCCGCGGGGTCTCCTCGGTGCGCCGCCCGGGCGTGCCCGAGCGGCCGGCGGCACGGCCCGCCTGGGTGATCGCCATCGGGTTCGCGCAGGAGGAGGTCGCCAGCGCGGCCGTCAGCTCCTGCTCGGTCAGGACCGTGGCCCGGAACCCGGCGCCGGCGAGGCGGCTGGCCAACTGGTCGGCCGCCCGCACCACACAGCGCTGCGCGCCCGCCAGGCCGCCGCCGCGGGCGGCGACCGCCTCCGGGCACAGTTCGGGGTCGAGCTTGAGGGCGATCCACGTGAGGCGCACGGCCGGCGCACCCGTCAGGGCCTGCAGGGGCGCGTAGTTGCGGGTGGCCATCGACTGGGCGGGCAGGTGCGGCGCGGGCGCGGGCTGGGTGTGCTGCACCAGCTGCGCCGACTCCAGCCGGATGCCGTCCACTTCGAGGATGTCCCGGACGATGCCGAGCGGCAGCGGGCGCGCGGAGCGGTCGGGGCGCAGCGCGGTCGCGTCCGTGTCCACCTGGACGACCGCCGTCAGGAAGGTCCCGTCGCCGATCATGCCGACCGGGCGGCGGTCGCGGTCGCTGAACGTGAGGGTCCGCAGGGCCGGATCGGCCTCGACGAGCGGAGCCAGGCCGGGCTCCGTGCCGGCGGGCACGGAGGAGGAGGCGGCCCGGCGGCGCCGGGCGCGCAGCGCGAGCGCGGTGCCGATCCACTCGGGCAGCGAGCGCTGGTGCCTGCGGACGACGGCCAGCAGGAGGAGTACGGCCGCCACCACGCCGGCGGGCACCAGCAGCAGGGGGTCCACGACCCAGGCGACGAGCAGCACGGCGGCCGCGACCTGGAGCAGGACCAGCTGTTGCAATCGGAACGGTCCGAACCGCCCCGGCGTCGACCGGGTGTGCGGCGTCACGCCCGAAGCGCCGCCGGCACTCCCCGTGTTCTGCCGGGCGGGCGCTGCTGCGGGCGCCGGTGCGGCCCCGGCGGCCCGCCGTCCCCTCGCGGTCGTCCTCACTCGCGGACCTCCCCTTCCCGGGGCCAGACCCCGTGAGTTCCGGCCGCGCGGCACCTGCCCGCGTAGCCCCGGAATCTCCCCTAACCACCCCAACAAGCCCTGATTACCCCGGTACGGAAGGCACGGAGCGGCGTCCTCACCCTACCCGGCCCCTGCGCACCCTCCGTCAACAGGCATAGTAGGTGCCCGGTCCGACAATCGAGGCCCGGGGACCGGACTCACCGACCGGGCCGTGCGGGGAGAAGCAGGCGGTCATGGCATCACGACGCGATGAGCTGAACGCGTACACCTTTGCGAAGCGGCGCACCGTGGCCGCGTTCCTCCAGCCGTCCGCCACCGGCACCGAGGAGGGCGCGCCGCGCCCCCTGCGCGCGGCCGTGCCGGGCCTGGTGGTGGGAGCGCTGATCCTCGCGGCCTTCGGCGCGTGGGGCATGTTCAAGTCCCAGGCCCCCAAGGGATGGGCGGACCCCGGCGCGAACGTCATCGTCGGCAAGGACTCCACGACCCGCTACGTGGTCCTCACCACGAAGAGCGGCGGCACGACGCAGACCCGGCTGCACCCGGTGCTCAACCTCGCCTCGGCCCGCCTGCTCCTGGACCCGGACAAGTTCAAGGTCATCCAGGTCGCCGACAAGCTCCTCGACGGCGGCAAGCCCCCGCGCGGCCCGATCATCGGCATCCCCTACGCCCCGGACCGGCTGCCCGCGCCGGGCGACGCGGGCAAGGCCAAGCGCTGGGCCGTCTGCCAGCAGCCCGGTGGCAACGGGCACGGCGTGCAGACCGCCACCTTCGTCCTCGCCGACCGCGAGGCCTCCCGGCTGGACGACGCCCGCCGGGTCGCGGACGGCCAGGTGCTGTACGTGCAGAGCACCGGCCCGGCCAAGGAGCGCTTCCTGGTCGACGCCGCGGGGACGAAGTACAGGTTCCCCGAGGGCGCGGCCGGCGGCCAGGGCGCCTCCGACGCGCAGAAGCTCACCAACGCCCTGGTCGGCAGCGGCACTCCGCAGCAGGTCACCGACCAGTGGCTGGCGACGCTGAAGCCGGGGGAGGACCTCTCCTTCCCCCAGCTGCCCGGCGCGGCGGGCGCGGACGCGGGGGTCCCGGGGCTGAGCACCGCCGACAACCGGGTCGGCATGGTGCTGCGCGCGGTCACCGGCTCCGGCCCGCAGCACTACGTGGTCCTGCCCGGCAAGGTCGCCCCGGTCACCGACTTCGTCGCCTGGCTGCTCATCAACGCGCCCGCCACCGACAAGCTCAACATGACCGGCAAGGCGCGCGAGGTCGACCTGCAGTCCCTCACCCCGGACACCGTCCCCTTCAAGGGCGACGCCCGCTGGCCCGCGAAGAAGTCCGCGCAGATCAACCGGACCCCCGTACCGGGCACCCCCGCCCCCGCCGCCGGTTCCGGGCAGAGCCCCGACCGGGACACCGTCTGCAACGTCCTGCGCTCGGTCGACGGCCAGGGCAACCAGACGATGAGCACCTGGGCGGGCACCGGCTACCCCATCGACATCACCGCGAGCGGCACCAGCGCCTACGTCACCCCCGGTTCGGGACTCCTCTACACCCAGACCCAGGGCAACCAGGGCACCGCCGGCGGCACCCTGTTCCTGGTGACCGACACCGGCCTGCGCTACGCCGTCCAGGCCAACGGGGACAGCGACGCCGAGCACTCGAAGATCGGGGCCGCCGACCCGAAGGCGAAGGGCTCCGACGGCCGCCCCGAAGCCAGCCAGGCGCAGATCCGGCTGGGCTACGCGAACGTCGTACCGTCCCTGGTGCCGATCGCGTGGTCCGAGTTCCTGTCGAAGGGACCCCGCCTGGACACCAACGCCGCCCGCCAGCCCCAGGGTTCGTGAGGACGCCGATGCCGATGCCGAGCCTCACGCAGATGCCGATGCAGATGCCGATGCGCGCCGCGCACACGCCCGCCGAGGTGCCCGCCGCGCGCCCGCAGCCGCGGTACCGCCGGGCCGCGCTCCGCGCCACCGCCCTCGCCCTGACGGGCGCGGCGGCCCTGACCACGGCGGGGGCCGCCGCCGCTCTCGCGGGCCCCGCTGCCGCCACTCCCGCCCCCGCCGTCCGGCTCGCGGGCGCGGGGGAGTGCACCTTCCCCATGAAGAAGCAGATCGCGGACCGGCCGTGGGCGCTCCAGCGCCTGCTGCTCGACGCGCTGTGGGTGAAGACCAAGGGGAAGGGCGTGCGGGTCGCGGTCATCGACACCGGCGTCGACCGGGTCAACCCGCAGCTGGCCTCCGCCGTCGACGTCGGCGCGGGCAAGGACTACATCGACCCCAAGGGCGGCGACGGGACGAACGACACCGTCGGCCACGGCACCAAGGTGGCCGGCCTGATCGCGGCCCGGCCGCAGGAGGGCACCGGCTTCGTCGGCCTCGCCCCCGAGGCCACGATCATCCCGATCCGCCAGAACGACGACAGGGAAACCGGCAAGGCCGACACCCTGGCCGCCGCGATCCGGCACGCGATCGCCCAGAAGGCCCAGGTCATCAACATCTCGCAGGACACCACCGTCCCGGTGGCCGAGGAGTCCGACCTCGGCAAGGCCGTCCGCGAGGCCGTGGCCGCCGACATCGTCGTGGTCGCCTCCGCGGGCAACGACGGCATGGACGGGCAGAAGCGCAAGACCTACCCGGCGGCCTTCCCCGGCGTCCTCGCCGTCGCCTCCGTGGACCGCAACAACGAGCGGGCCGCCTTCTCCCAGCCCGGTGCCTTCGTCGGCGTCGCGGCGCCCGGCGTCGACATGGTTTCCACCGTCCCCGGCTTCGGCCAGTGCGTCGACAACGGCACCAGCTTCTCCGCGCCCTACGTCGCCGGCCTCGCGGCCCTGCTCCGCGCCCAGAACCCCAAGTGGACCGCCCCGCAGGTCATCTGGCAGATCGAGCAGTCCGCCGAGCGCGCCGTCAACGGGCGGGACGACTACGTCGGCTGGGGCGTGGTCGACCCGGTCCGCGCCGTCGCGACCGACAGCGCCACCCCGCCCGCGGGGCCCCCGACCGCCGACCCGGGCCCGCCGCCCGCGGCAGCGCCCGAGGCCGCCCCGCTGGTCCTGGCAGAGACTTCCCAGGAGCGCCAGGCGCGGGTCGGGACGTACGCTCTCGGGATCGGGGCCGTCCTCATCGCCGTCATCGCCGGTACGGCGGCGGTGGCCCGGGAGACACGTCGCAGAAGGCGCCAAGCGGGGCCAAGTGCCCTGTCCTAGACCGGAGTACGGCTTTGCACTCCGTGAATCCGGCGGCCCGGCGGACATAGTTGTTGGGCCTGTCGTATGAAGTAGCTACAGTGTCAATGGACTTCACAAGTGTGATGACGGGAGAGAACCGACATGGTGATGAACCTTCAAGTCGATGACGAGAAGAAGGTCAAGCTCGCAGATGAGATCAACACGTTCCACACTGATCTCTCGGGTCGCATCAACCGGCTGAACGACGTCGTCGACCGCATCCAGGCCGGCTGGCAGGGTGCCGCCAGCAAGGAGTACGACGTACTCCAGCGCGGCGTCAACGAGAACATGAACAAGATCAAGCAGCGCCTGATCGAGCTGGAAGACGCCATGCGCATGAGCGTCAAGGGCTTCACCGCCCAGGAGCAGGAGCGCATCGCCGAGATCCGCAAGGTCAACGGCAACACCAGCTCCATCCTCGGCGTCTGACACACGCCCGCACGGCAGCAACGAACCACAACGGGAGGGAAGACAGCGATGTCACTCGCAGTCAATTACGACACCGTCGCGACCGCCGCGTCCGACGTGCGCACCACCAGCTCGCAGCTCAGCCACGGGCTCGAGAACCTCATGGGCAAGGTGAAGGCCGTCGCCGAGAGCTGGCAGGGTGAGGCCAAGACGGCCTACCTGGAGATCCAGCGCGACGTCACCACCAACATGGACCAGATGAACGCGAAGCTGGGCAACATCGCGAACCTGCTCGACAGCTCGCTCGTCGGCTACCAGGACACCGACAAGGGCAACGCGACGCGCTTCCGGATGGTCTGACCGTTCCGGCCCCGGACATGAGGGAGGGGCCCGCGCACTCGGTGCGCGGGCCCCTCCCGTACGTCCGGCCACGGTCCTACCGGAGGTCGAACTCCCCGTCGCGCGCCCCGAGGACGAAGGCAGTCCACTCCGCCTCGGTGTAGCGCAGCACGGTCCCCGGATCGAGCGAGGAGCGCATCGCCACCGCCCCGTCGGGCAGGTGCGCGATCTCGACCCGCTCCTCGTGCTCCTCGGTCCCCGGAGCGCTGATCCACTCGACACCCGAAATGTCCAGGGCGTACAGCGCGTCCTTCTCGTGTGTGTCAGCCATCGGCACGAATTCCCTTCGGCGGTGCGGGTGGTCACTGCGCGGCCACTCCCCGCATCGTACGTGCGCCCCGCCCCACCCGTCAGCGGTACCGCACCACCCGCACCGCGGACTCCCGGAGCCCGGCGAGGTCCGTGAACTCCTCGGCTGAACCGTCGACGAGTCCCAGTGCGCCGGCAATTGTCCGGAAGCCCGTGAGCAACAGCCCGGTCGATTCCCGCCCGCGCCCGTCGCGCCTGCGCACCCATACGAGCGCCCGGCCTCCGGCCGGCAGCTCGGTCAGCGCCGCCAAGGAGTCGACGACTGTCGGGTGCGAGGTCACGGAGATCTCCTCCCCCAGTTCGCGCACCGTGGAGGCGTACCAGGCGGCCGGACCGGGCTGGGGTGGCGCCGGGACAGACTCTCCACGGTCCCATGCTGCGAACCAGCCCCACGGGTCGGAATTCGGCAGCAGGAACGGCTCACCTCGCCCCTTCGGCACCACCACGGCCGCGTCGACCATCGCATCCCGCCAGTCGCCGTGCCGCAGATGAGCGGAGGTGTCCATGGAGAAAAGCCAGCCCCGTGCCGTTTCGTCCCGGGCATCCGGCTCCACCAACTCGACGGGCTCGCGGTACGTCCGAAGGAGCCAGTCCTCGGCTTTGCGCCGTGCGGACCCGAAATCCAGTGCAGCCCCCCGGACGTCGGGCGCTGTCCGCGCGAAGACGAGTTCCAGGACACCTTCCGCTTCCAGCCGCCCGAGGCCTCCGGCCATCGCGTCCAGGAACATCACGTCGCCCGCATTGTTGTGCACATACAGCAGGTGCCCACTGATCTCGACCCCGCCGATCGCCCGACGCACCCACACCACGCCCTGGGTGTCCGGTCCGGTCTCCTGGGCCTGTCGGATCACCTCCGCCCAGTTGGCGCAGGGGATTTGTTCGGCCTGTGGGAAATACTGATGCAGCAGGGATTCCCACCATCCGGGCGCCTCGTGCATGGGCTGCCAGGGCAACGGACTGGCCGGGGCCCCCGAGATGGATGTGCTCACCGCCACCACGCATCCCCGGGAGTTCAGCCGTCGCGCCTGATTCCGGGGATCCCTGCCTGCGGGTGAACGCGCGTAGGCGGCTGCATCCCCCAAGGGGTTGTCGGAGGCGGGATGGAACGGCGTCCCCCCGTCCTTGGGTACGACGACGGAGGCCGCAAGCATGGGCGCCGTCGGACGACCGGGCTCCGTAGCCATCCGGCAGGCAAACAGCCAGGTACCGGAATTCTCGTTGACGGGGCGGGCGCAGGCGAGTTCGACCAGGCCCCCGTAAGTGCCGTTCAGCCAGCGCAGCGCCAGATCCTCAGGAGCGGTCATCGTCAACCCTCTAGTTCTTGGGGTGGGGCCAGTCGCCTGCTGCGAGCCGGTCGAGATACGCGCCGACCGAGAGGTGGGTGGGCGGAAGGTGGGGCGGGGAGCCGTCCTTCGGGACGATGAGCACCCGAGTGAACGGTGCGTATGCCAGATTCCCGGTATCAAGGTGTTCCTGGGAGTCGAATCGCACACACCAGGCGATGGGATGCTCGAAAGAAAGCTCGGGTTGCAGCACGATCGTGTAGTGCATTCCGCCGGCGTCGAAGAATTTCTTCAAGAAGGGTTGAGCAATTTCAAATGCTTCGATCTGAGAAAGTGGCATGTGTTATTCCTAGTTGTACGGAATGTGGCCGATTCGGGCCGCGTCCTCAAGTGTGGCAAGTGTCCCGCTCTGTCCGTCCAGAAACACTACGCCATATTTGGTATTCACTGCGTTGAAGACGTGGGCACTTCCGTCGGAGCGTGAGAGGTAGACGACGCTCCGCGCGTCGGCACCACGTTTCTCGAGGTCGCGAACGATGTCGTCGTAGCTGTCGACCCAGTCGTAGTCTCCTGCCGCTCTTCCCTCGATCCCAAGAGCCTCTGGTGGGACATGCTGCGGATGGACCCTGGGCGCCGCGGACACTTCGGCGCCGTCCAGTCTTTCGTTCAGGGTCACCACGTTGTGCGAGCAATTGTTCGTATATCCGGGGTGGCCGGTATGGTTGAGGTCCCGGAGCCAGGGGAACTGGTCGTCGATGAAAGCGTCGGCGTCAGCCTGTGAAACGGAGTCGGCGTGAATGGATTTCTCCGGCACCTCGTCCGTTGATTTGGCAAGGTCCTTCCATTCGGTTGGTGTGCCTGACGCGCCGCGTGACGTGGACGCGGACTTCGCCGCGCTCTCCCCTACCGCCTCCGTACCTTCTTCAGCGAGCCGCATTCCCGTGCGTGCTCCGCCGAGGCCCTTCGTGCCGATCAGCTCGGGGATGAGGCGGCCGACGCCTTCGGCGGGATCGTCTTTGAAGCTGTCGATGAGGCTGCTGGGGATGCGTTCGGGGTGGGCGGTCGTGGAGACCAGGCCCGCCAGCGTCGTGCTGACGTTCCGGACGAACGCGGCGGGGTGGGTCACGTTGTACGGGTCGATGGGGTTGAGGCCGCGGACGAAATCGACGATGCCCGCGGTGCCTTTCATAATTCCGCCGAGAACGTGGTTCAGCTCGAAACCTTCGGCGACGCCGTAGTCGGCGACGTTCAGGCCGGCCCGCTCCAGGGCGGACGGTTCTACGGGAGCCTGTTCCGTCGCGGCCTCGATCGCACGCTGCGCCGCGATCGCCGCCTCGTCACGCTGACGGCGGGCCTCGGTGAGGATCTCCTGCGCCCTTGCCCGATCAGCCGCCCCTGGATCGCTGAAAGGCGGCGGGGGCGGCCCCGGGTCGCGGTCCGCTCTGATGTCCGTGTTGTAGGAGTCGATCTTTCCGTTGTAGGCGTTGGTTGCGTCCAGGGAGGCCTTCTTGCCCCGCTTGTACGCGTCGATGGCCTGCTGAGCCTGCTGCTGCGCCCACTCGATCGTATCCGCGTACCGGGTCAGCACCCGATCGGCGGTCCCACAGGCGTCAGCGGCCTTTAGCCACTGGGCGGGGTGGGTCTGGAACTTTTGCCGGAACGCGTCGGCTGCTTCACCCCTCCAGCGTTCCGAGTCCAGGGCGCGCATGCCCTGGCCGACCCGATCGAACGCGGCCTGGAAATCGGTGAAGTGCTTGGCCGACTCCCGGATCCTGGTCGCAGAACCGTGGAGTAGCTCGTCAGCCTGCTCGCTCTCGCCGAGCTGTTGCTCGCGCACGGTCGCCCCGAGATCGGAGGCAACACCGTCGCCCCAATCCTCGACCTCATCGGCCCAGTCGTGCGCGCCGACGTAATCCAGCATTCCGCCGAAGGCGTCGGTGCTCTGGTCGATGACCTCGCCCGCAGCCTTCTTGCCGGCCTCCCACCCCTTCTCGAGGTTGTCGAGACCCTTGTTGGCGAGAGCACTCCAGTCCACTTCAGTTGCCCCCGGTCTGTTCACCGAGGAGATCGATGATCCTGCTTCGGGGCGCGATGGCCGACGCGATGTCCTCACCGACGACCTTCCAGGCCTCGACGGAGTCGTCCCGGGTCCGGTCCATCGAATCCTGGCTGTAGTCCGCGTCACGGATCTGGGTGTAGGGATTGTCGGCGAGCACCGAACCCCAGCCCTTGGCCGTGACATCCGCTTCGGAGGCGTACGGATTTCCCATCCCCGCGTTCGTGAGCACTTTGAAACTTCCCTGCAGGTACTGGTCCTGCTCGTGGAATGCTCCAGCGGACAAGCTCACCTTCGACGCGAACGCGTTCCCCTCCAGCACGAGCGAACGCACCCCCCACTCCCACCGGTCACAGAAGGCCCCCAGGGCCGACGTCAACCCCGCGTGCCCGCTCTCCAGTCCCGACAGCGTCAGTGCGGCAAATCCCCGGCCCGCCGCGGCCGTTCCTTGGAAGCCCAGCTCCCTTAATTCAGTCAGTGTCTGAGTAATGCCCTGCGCGATCTGCCTGAGAGCCTCGTCGGAGGCGTCAAGGTCCGGCTCGCCACCGGTCATCTGCATGCTCCCTTCCCATTCAGTGCCGCGCACTTCGGCACGATCCCGAGGACCGGCGGGAACACAGCGCCGTCCGGTCCCGCTGCGTTCACAGCCACTCCGCACGGAAAACCCACCGCGGGTACCACCTCATCGAGTAGCCGGGCCCCCATCAGGCGCCGGTAGGGCCACTCACGGAGGTGCTCGCCACGGGCCTGTGCGAAACGGCCCAGCGCTACTTCGTCTGAGAACGCGCAGATCCAGTCCATCCCCCCGAAGGCCACGGTCCACAATCCGCCCCGGTCGTCCAACGGCACCAGTGCCGCCCGGCTCCGGAAGGTCGCCAGCCGCTCCAGCACTCCTTCACAGGCCTCGTGGACGTCCGGCTCCCGGCCCCCGGCCACTTCGCCGGGCTCCGCGGCATGCCGGCCGCGGAGCAGGGCCCACTCGTCATCGAACTGCGGCTTTCCCACCGGGAGTTCCTCCTACCGGTCCGCCAGCCAGCCCGCCTGGATCAGGGGGGTGCCGCGCTTGCGGGAGACGAAGGTGCCGCGGCCCGGGGGCATCGGGCGGGCGCGGACGTTGCCCAGGATGTCGCCCTCGTTGCGGTCGCCGGACAGGATCAGGCCCTGCGCGCCCAGCTCCTTGACCCGCTGCATGAAGGGCTCGTACGCCCCGCGCGAGGCGCCCGCCGAGCTGCGGGCCACGATGAAGCGGATGCCCACGTCCCGGGCGAACGGCAGGTTCTCCACCAGCTGCGCCAGCGGGTTCGACGCGTTCGTCGACACCAGCTCGTAGTCGTCGATGATCACGAAGAGCTCCGGACCGGTCCACCAGCTCCGGTCGCGCAGCTGCTGCGGGGTGATGTCCGGGCCCGGGGCGCGCTTGCCCATGACCGTCGCGATCGCCTCCATGTGCATCTGCATGGCCGAGGCCATCGGCGCGTACTCCAGCAGGTGCGAGGACGGCACCGCCTCCAGCAGGGTGCGCCGGTAGTCGCCGACCACGATCCGCGCCTGCTCCGGCGTGTACCGCTCGCTGATCTGCTTCGCGATCAGCCGCAGCAGCGCCGTCTTGCCCGACTCGCTCTCACCGAAGATCAGGAAGAACGGGTCGGTCTCGAAGTCGATGAAGACCGGTTCCAGGTTCGTCTCGTCGATGCCGATCGCGATGCCGTGCTGCGGGTACTCGAAGCCCTTCGGCAGCCGGTCCGCGGGCAGCTTGCGCGGCAGCAGCCGCACCGCCGGCGCCCCCGGCCCCGACCAGCCGGTGCGTACGGACTCCACGAACGCGGCGGTCGCCTCCGAGAGCTCCTCCGGACCTGCCTGCCCGTCCACCCGCGGCAGCGCCGACATGAAGTGCAGCTTCTCCGGCACCTGGCCCCGGCCCGGCGCGCCCTGCGGCACGTTCGCCGCGACCTTGCGGTCGAACTCCGAGTCCATGACGTCACCGAGGCGCAGCTCCAGGCGCCCCAGGATCTGGTCCTTGAGCGCCGCGCGCACCTCCATGTAGCGGGAGGCGGTCAGCACGACGTGGATGCCGTACCCGAGCCCGCGCGCCGCGATGTCCGCGACCACCGGCTCCAGCTGCTCGTAGTCGTTCTTGAACTGGCCCCAGCCGTCGATCAGCAGGAAGACGTCACCGAACGCCTCGTCCGCCAGATCGCCCGACGCGCGCCGCCGCCGGTAGGTCCCGATCGAGTCGATCGAGTGCGCGCGGAAGAACTCCTCGCGCCGGTTCAGCACGCCCGCGACCTCCGCGACCGTGCGCCGCACCCGCTCCGGGTCCAGCCGCGAGGCGATCCCGCCCACGTGCGGCAGGTCCTGCACCGCGGAGAAACCGCCGCCGCCGAAGTCCAGACCGTACATCTGCACCTCGCGCGGGGTGTGCGTGAGCGCGAACGACGACACCAGCGTGCGCATCAGCGTCGACTTGCCCGACTGCGGGCCGCCGACGATCAGCAGGTGCCCGGCCGCGCCCGAGAAGTCCCGGTACAGCACCTCGCGCCGCTGCTCGAACGGCTTGTCGATGAGGCCGAGCGGGACCACGAGCCCGCCGGGCCGCGTGTACCCCTCCGCGTGCAGCCCGCGCTCCGCCGAGGGCGCCAGCGCCGGCAGCAGCTGGTCCAGCGGCGGCGCCTGGTCCAGCGGCGGCAGCCACACCTGGTGCGCGGGCACGCCCTGGCCCTCCAGCCGCCCCACGATCACGTCGAGCACCGTGTCGGCGAGCGCGTCGTCCTCGCGCGCCGCCTGCGCCGCCAGGTACGCCGGGTCCGGGGCCGCGTAGACCACCGGCACCGGCGTCGCCGTGAACAGCGCGGGCCGCCGCTCCAGCGGGAAGCGGCCCACCGACAGGTCGGGACCGCCCGAGCGGTAGGTGCCCGAGACGTACGCCGCCTTGAAGCGGGTCATCTCGTCGGTACCGAACTTCAGGTAGCCGGAACCGGGCACCGACGGCAGGTGGTAGGCGTCCGGCACGCCGATCGCGGTCCGCGACTCCGCCGCCGAGAAGGTCCGCAGACCGATCCGGTACGACAGGTAGGTGTCCAGCCCGCGCAGCTTGCCCTCCTCCAGGCGCTGCGAGGCCAGCAGCAGGTGCACGCCCAGCGACCGGCCGATCCGGCCGATCTGGATGAACATGTCGATGAAGTCGGGCTTCGCCGTGAGCAGCTCGCTGAACTCGTCGATGACCAGCACCAGCGCGGCCAGCGGCTCCAGCGGGGCGCCCGCCGCCCGCGCCTTCTCGTAGTCGTGCATGTTGGCGTAGTTGCCCGCCGACCGCAGCAGCTCCTGACGGCGCTGCAGCTCACCGCGGATCGAGTCGCCCATGCGGTCCACGAGGGTCAGGTCGTCGGCCAGGTTGGTGATGACCGCCGCCACGTGCGGCATCTGCGACATGCCCGTGAAGGTGGCACCGCCCTTGAAGTCCGCGAGGACGAAGTTCAGCGTCTCCGAGGTGTGCGTGACCGCCAGGCCCAGCACCAGCGTGCGCAGCAGCTCCGACTTGCCCGAACCGGTCGCGCCCACGCACAGGCCGTGCGGCCCCATGCCCTCCTGCGCCGCCTCCTTCAGGTCCAGCATCACCGGCGCGCCGCCCTCGCCGACACCGATCGGCACCCGCAGCCGTTCACCGGCCGAGCGCGGCCGCCAGGTCCGCGCCACGTCGATGGAGGCCGCGTCCCCCAGGTTCAGCAGGTCCGTGAAGTCCAGATTGGCGAGCAGCGGCTCGTCGTCGTCCCCGCCGCCCGTGCGCAGCGGCGCCAGCTGGCGCGCCAGCGCCTCCGCCGCGGGCAGCGACAGGACGTCCGGCACGCCCTCGTACGCGACGCCCGCGCCCGACTCCAGCCACAGCCGCCCCGGCCGCACCACGACCGACAGCCCGCCGCGCGGCTCGTCCAGCTCGCCCGCGACCACCTCGACGATGGTGATGCCCTGCAGCCCCTCGGCCGCCGCGAACACCGAATCCGGCGGCACCATCCCGCCGTCCAGCACGACCACGATGTGCGGCTGGTCCAGCACCGGCTGGACGTCCCGGCTGAACCGCGGCCGCCCCTCCAGCCGCGCCGCCAGAAGGTCCTCGATCTCGCCCAGGTCGTCGCCGAACAGCCGCTTCGTGCCGGCCCCGTCCACCTGCCCCGGCACCTGCGTGTGCGGCAGCCACTTGGTCCAGTCCCACACCGGCACGGCGCCCGGCGCGGCCACCACGGCCACCATCAGGTCCTCGGGGGAGTGCAGCGTGGCCAGCTGGGCGACCAGCGCCCGCGCCGTCCCCCGCGCCGCCTCCGGCTCGCCGGAGACCGTCACGTGGTAGAACGCCCGCACCGACACCGCGACCGGCAGCCCGTCCAGCGACGAGTGCACCTTCAGGAACCGCTGCATCGCGCCTGCCGTCAGCGGCTCCAGCTCGTCCACCGGCGCCGTGTCCGGCGCCACCAGCGGCGTCGCCAGCCGCTGCGCGCCCAGCCCCAGCCGGGCCTGCCCGAAGTCCTCGTCGCCGACCCGCCGCTCCCACAGACGCGAGCCCTCGGCCACCACCGACCACAGCTGCTCGGGCGCCGGGTGCAGGTACAGCTGCGCGTCGCGCTGCGCCCGCGCGGTCCGGCGCACCTGGCGCCGGGTCTGCGCGAGGTACTTGAGGTAATCGCGCCGCACATCGGCCATTTGCCCCTGCGTACCGCGCCGGTGCCGCATGATCTGCGCGATCACCATGCCCACCGTCGACACCAGCATCAGCACACCCATGATGCGCATGAACGACGGCACGTTCGGCATGAAGAAGAACACGACGGAGGAGCCCATGCCGAGCATCGGCAGGAGCTGCATCGCCATGCCTTCCTGCTGCCCGCGCGGGAGCTCCGGCGGAGGCTCCAGCCGCAGTTCGTCCGAAGGTACTTCGGGCGGCAGCGACCGTGGCGGGCGTTTGACGACGATCTGGCTCACCGGAGCATCAATCCCTCGAAAACGGACGGGACGTCGATACCGGCGCCCCCAAGTCCCGGGTGCGGAGCGGGTGTCCTCCGCGCGGAGGTGATCCTACTTGCCGACAGTCCGGCTTATGCCCGGTAGGGTGGCCGCGCGCAGCATGCGCATCCGCGAATCCGCACCGCGGAAGCCGTGCGGCGCGGGCGCGGCACACGCCGCGGCCGCGTCGGACGAGTCCGCCAACCAGGGGGTCACACAGGTGAGTACGGCCGCAACGACGGGTTTCTGCAGGGTCACCGTCGTGGCCCCGGACAGCCGCATCGACGTCGCCCTCCCCGAGGACATCGCCGTCGCCGACGTCTACCCGGAGCTGCTCCGCCTCACCGGCCAGACCCAGCCCGTCGGCGCCCCCACCGGCTACCACCTGGTCCGCCGCGACGGCACCGTCCTGGACGGCGCCCGCACCCTGGCCGGCCAGCAGGTGCTCGACGGCGAAGTGCTGAGCCTGCGCCCCTTCGCGGAATCGCTGCCGCCCGCCGTCTTCGACGACGTCTCCGACGCCGTCGCCTCCGCCGTGGTCCGCGACCGGCACCGCTGGAGCGACGACATGCTGCGCGGCGCGGGCCTCGCGGGAGCCGTCCTGCTGCTCGTCCTGATGGGCTTCGTCCTCTGGTACGCCGACCCCGTCCGCCACGACATGCACGGCCTGCCCGGCATCATCGCCGGCACCGTCGGCCTCCTGCTCACCGCCGCCGCGGGCATCCGCGCCCGGGTGTACCGCGACCGCGGCTCCGCCGTCGCCCTCGGCCTCGGCGCCCTCCCGCTCCTGCTGATCGCCGGCTCCGGGATCATCGGGCCCGACGCGGGCCAGGGGCCGGGCCGGCTCCAGTTCCTGCTGGGCTGCGTCGTCGTCCTGGTCGCCTCCGTGGCCCTGGCCGCCCTCACCCCCAGCGGCGACGCCCCCTTCGTCGCGGCCACCTTCCTCGCCGCCACCGGCACCGTCGCCACCTTCGCCGCGATCCTCACCGACGCCTCCGCGACCGCCACCGCCTCCGTCTGCGCGCCCACCGCCATCGCGCTGGTCGCCTTCCTCCCCGGCCTCTCCGCCCGCTTCGCCCGGCTGCCCATCGGCTACGCCGCCCCGCAGAGCTCCACCGACGAGTACACCGAGTACGCGGCGAGCCCGGACCGCCACGAGAACGAGGCGTACGGCGACCCCTCCTCCGACACCCCCGAAGCCGGCGCCCCGCTGGACGCCGAGCTGATCGCCGCCCAGGCTCGGCGCGGCCACGAGATGCTCCTCGGCCTGGTCGGCGGCTGCGCCGCGGTCGTCGTCGGCTCCGCCGCCGTCCTCGGCTTCTCCCACAACCTCTGGGGCCAGCTCCTCGCCCTGGGCGCCGGACTCGCCATGCTGCTGCGCGCCCGCCTCTTCCGCTACACCTCGCAGGTGGTGTGCACGCTGGCCGCCGGCCTCGCCGCCATCGCCCTGCTCGTCCTCGGCCTGGCCCTGAACCCGCCGGCCGCCATGCTGCGCGACCTCCTCCAGTACGGGGACCACGGCAGTCTGGACATCCGTACGATCTGGCTCTCGGCCGCCGTCGCCGCGGGCGCCGCCCTGCTCGCCATGATCGCGCTCGTCATCCCGAGCAAGGGTCTGTCACCCTTCTGGGGACGACTGCTCGACCTCACCGAGGCCGCCGTGCTGCTCAGCCTGGTCCCGCTGTGCCTGGCCGTCCTCGACGTGTACGCCTCGGCCCGCGCGCTCACCAGCTGAGACGGGCCGCTCCGCAGGCCTGGTAGTCTGGGTGACGGCCGTTTGTGTACGCGTTCCCGGAGCCTTCTGCGAAGCCTCTGAGAACTGCGCCCAGCGGACCCGCCTCCCGAGTTACGGAAGCTCCCCAGAGAATTCGACCTGGGGCACTCGGTGGCTACGAAGACCTATCACGAGGAGTACGCGTGCCGCTCGATGCCGCTACGAAGAAGCAGATCTTTACCGAGTTCGGCACCAAGGAGGGCGACACCGGCTCCCCCGAGGTGCAGGTCGCGATGCTCTCCCGCCGTATCTCGGACCTGACCGAGCACCTCAAGACCCACAAGCACGACCACCACTCGCGCCGTGGCCTGCTGATCCTGGTCGGCCAGCGCCGCCGCCTGCTGCAGTACCTGGCCAAGAAGGACATCGCGCGCTTCCGCATCCTGGTCGAGCGCCTCGGCATCCGCCGCGGTGCCGCGGGCGCCAAGTAAGAACGCCGTGAAGGGAGCGGTTCCCGCGAGAAGGGGACCGCTCCCTTTGCCGTACGTGCGGGACGTACCGGACGCTTTGTAGTCTGGTTCCGCAGCACAACAGAAGAGGAGGAGCGCCCTCCCTACGCCGCCGGTCCTCGGTAGTGGCACCCGGAAGGTCCGTACGCCGGGCCCCGCACCGGATGCTTCGATCGAAGACCGGCCCGCACGCCAGGAGCGCTTCTCCGAAAACCGGCCCCCGCCACACGGGCGGAGGATCGGGAGACGACGAAAATGGAGAAAACGCTAGTGGAGAACGAGACCCACTACGCCGAGGCCGTCATTGACAACGGTTCCTTCGGCACCCGCACCATCCGCTTCGAGACGGGCCGTCTGGCCCGCCAGGCCGCCGGCTCCGCCGTTGCCTACCTGGACGACGACACGATGGTGCTGTCCGCCACCACCGCGTCGAAGAAGCCCAAGGACCAGCTCGACTTCTTCCCCCTGACGGTGGACGTCGAGGAGCGGCAGTACGCGGCCGGCAAGATCCCCGGCTCCTTCTTCCGTCGCGAGGGCCGGCCCTCCGAGGACGCGATCCTCACCTGCCGCCTGATCGACCGCCCGCTGCGCCCGTCCTTCAAGAAGGGCCTGCGCAACGAGATCCAGGTCGTCGCCACGATCATGGCGCTCAACCCGGACCACCTGTACGACGTCATCGCGATCAACGCCGCGTCCGCGTCCACGCAGCTCGCCGGCCTGCCCTTCTCCGGCCCGATCGGCGGCGTCCGCGTCGCGCTGATCCGCGGCCAGTGGGTGGCCTTCCCGACGCACACCGAGCTGGAGGACGCCGTCTTCGACATGGTCGTCGCCGGCCGTGTGCTCGACGACGGCGACGTCGCGATCATGATGGTCGAGGCCGAGGCCACCGAGAAGACCATCGCCCTGGTCAAGGGCGGCGCCGAGGCCCCCACCGAGGAGATCGTCGCCTCCGGTCTGGACGCCGCGAAGCCCTTCATCAAGGTCCTCTGCAAGGCGCAGGCCGACCTCGCGTCGAAGGCCGCCAAGCCCACCGGCGACTTCCCGGTCTTCCTGGACTACCAGGACGACGTCTTCGAGGCCCTCTCGGCCGCGGTCAAGGGCGACCTCGCCCAGGCGCTGACCATCGCGGGCAAGCAGGACCGCGAGGCCGAGCTGGACCGCGTCAAGGAGATCGCCGCCGCGAAGCTCCTCCCGGCCTTCGAAGGCCGCGAGAAGGAGATCTCCGCCGCGTACCGCAGCCTGACCAAGGCCCTGGTCCGCGAGCGCGTCATCAAGGACAAGGTCCGCATCGACGGCCGCGGGCTCACGGACATCCGTACCCTCGCCGCCGAGGTCGAGGCCATCCCGCGCGTGCACGGCTCGGCGCTGTTCGAGCGTGGCGAGACCCAGATCCTGGGCGTCACCACCCTCAACATGCTCCGCATGGAGCAGCAGCTGGACACCCTCTCCCCGGTGACCCGCAAGCGCTACATGCACAACTACAACTTCCCGCCGTACTCGGTCGGCGAGACCGGCCGCGTCGGTTCGCCGAAGCGCCGCGAGATCGGCCACGGCGCGCTCGCCGAGCGCGCGATCGTGCCGGTCCTGCCGACGCGCGAGGAGTTCCCCTACGCGATCCGTCAGGTGTCCGAGGCCCTCGGCTCCAACGGCTCGACCTCCATGGGCTCGGTCTGCGCCTCCACCATGTCGCTGCTGAACGCCGGTGTGCCGCTGAAGGCCCCCGTCGCCGGCATCGCCATGGGCCTGATCTCCCAGGAGATCGACGGCAAGACGCACTACGTCGCCCTCACCGACATCCTCGGTGCGGAGGACGCCTTCGGCGACATGGACTTCAAGGTCGCCGGCACCAAGGAGTTCGTGACCGCCCTCCAGCTGGACACCAAGCTGGACGGCATCCCGGCCTCCGTCCTGGCCGCGGCCCTCACCCAGGCCCGCGACGCCCGCCTCCACATCCTCGACGTGATGATGGAAGCGATCGACACGCCGGACGAGATGTCCCCCAACGCCCCGCGGATCATCACGGTCAAGATCCCCGTGGACAAGATCGGTGAGGTCATCGGCCCCAAGGGCAAGATGATCAACCAGATCCAGGAGGACACCGGCGCCGAGATCACGATCGAGGACGACGGCACCATCTACATCGGTGCCGCCGACGGTCCGGCCGCCGAGGCCGCCCGCGCCACGATCAACCAGATCGCCAACCCGACCATGCCGGAGGTCGGCGAGCGCTACCTGGGTACGGTCGTCAAGACCACCACCTTCGGTGCCTTCGTTTCCCTCATGCCGGGCAAGGACGGCCTCCTGCACATCTCGCAGATCCGCAAGCTCGCCGGTGGCAAGCGCGTGGAGAACGTCGAGGACGTGCTCGCGGTCGGCACCAAGGTCCAGGTCGAGATCGCCGAGATCGACTCCCGCGGCAAGCTCTCGCTGATCCCCGTGGTCGACGGCGAGGCCGCCGACGCCGACGCTGACAAGGACGACTCCGACAAGTGATGTCGCGTAGTTCCCGAGTGACGGCCCGCACCTCTTCCGAGGTGCGGGCCGTCGCCCGTACCCAAACCCTGCTCCCGGGCGAGAACGGGATCGGCACGGTCCGCCGTACCACCCTGCCCAACGGCCTGCGCATCGTCACCGAGACGCTGCCGTCGGTGCGCTCGGCGACCTTCGGCATCTGGGCCCACGTCGGATCCCGCGACGAGACCCCCACGCTGAACGGCGCCACGCACTACCTCGAGCACCTCCTCTTCAAGGGCACCGCCAAGCGCAGCGCCCTCGACATCTCCTCCGCGATCGACGCGGTCGGCGGAGAGATGAACGCCTTCACGGCGAAGGAGTACACCTGCTACTACGCGCGGGTGCTCGACACGGACCTGCCGCTGGCCATCGACACGGTGTGCGACATGCTCACCGGCTCGCTGATCCGCGAGGAGGACGTCGACGCCGAGCGCGGCGTCATCCTCGAAGAGATCGCGATGACCGAGGACGACCCGGGCGACTGCGTGCACGACCTGTTCGCGCACACCATGCTGGGCGACACCCCGCTGGGCCGCCCCGTCCTCGGCACCGTCGACACGATCAACGCGCTGACCGCCGACCGGATCCGCCGCTTCTACAAGAAGCACTACGACCCCACGCACCTGGTCGTGGCCGCCGCGGGCAACGTCGACCACGCCAAGGTCGTCCGCCAGGTCCGCACCGCCTTCGAGCGCGCCGGCTTCGACGGCACCGGCCAGGATCCCGTCGGCCCGCGCACCGGCACCCGCCGGATCCGCGTCGCGGGCCAGGTCGAGCTGGTCAACCGGAAGACCGAGCAGGCCCACGTGGTCCTCGGGATGCCCGGACTGGCCCGCACGGACGAGCGCCGCTGGGCGCTCGGGGTGCTGAACACCGCCCTGGGCGGCGGGATGTCCTCCCGCCTCTTCCAGGAGGTCCGCGAGAAGCGCGGCCTGGCCTACAGCGTGTACTCGTACACCTCCGGCTTCGCCGACACCGGCCTCTTCGGGGTCTACGCGGGCTGCCGCCCCAGCCAGGTCCACGACGTCCTGCGGATCTGCCGGGACGAACTGGACAAGGCCGCCACCGACGGGCTCACCGACGACGAGATCCGCCGCGCCATCGGGCAGCTCTCCGGCTCCACGGTCCTCGGCCTGGAGGACACCGGCGCCCTGATGAACCGCATCGGCAAGAGCGAGCTGTGCTGGGGCAGCCAGATGTCGGTCAGCGACATGCTGGCCCGCATCGGCGAGGTCACTCCGGACGAGGTCCGCGCCGTCGCGCAGGATGTACTGGCGCAGCGGCCCTCGCTGTCGGTGATCGGCCCGCTGAAGGAGAAGCAGGCCGCCCGCCTCGACGAAGCGGTCGCGTAGCACGGAAGCCGTCACGGACGTACGGACGTAAGGAAGCGAAAGACATGAGCAAGCTGCGCGTGGCCGTCCTCGGAGCCAAGGGCCGGATCGGCTCCGAGGCCGTCCGGGCCGTCGAGGCCGCCGAGGACATGGAACTGGTCGCCGCCCTCTCCCGCGGGGACAAGCTGGAGACGCTGGCCGAGGCCGGCGCCGAGGTCGTGGTCGAGCTGACCACCCCCGCATCCGTCATGGGCAACCTCGACTTCTGCGTGCGCCACGGCATGCACGCCGTGGTCGGGACGACCGGCTGGACCGAGGACCGCCTCGCGCAGCTGACCACCTGGCTCTCCGGTTCGCCGCAGACCGGTGTGCTCATCGCACCGAACTTCTCCATCGGCGCCGTGCTCACCATGAAGTTCGCGGCCCAGGCGGCCCGCTACTTCGAGTCCGTCGAGGTCATCGAGCTGCACCACCCGAACAAGGTCGACGCCCCCTCCGGTACGGCGACCCGCACGGCGCAGCTCATCGCGGCGGCCCGGGCCGAGGCGGGCTGCGCCCCGCAGCCGGACGCGACGGTCACCGCCCTGGACGGCGCCCGCGGCGCCGACGTGGACGGCGTCAGGGTGCACGCCATCCGCCTGGCGGGCCTCCTCGCCCACCAGGAGGTGCTCCTCGGCGGCCAGGGCGAGACCCTGACCCTGCGTCACGACTCCCTGCACCACAGCAGCTTCATGCCGGGCATCCTGCTCGGCGCGCGGCGCGTGACGCAGACCCCGGGCCTCACCTTCGGCCTGGAACACTTCCTCGACCTCGGCTGAGCAGGCAGTAGTACTCCTTATGCGCGCGAAGATCATCTACTTCATCACGGCCGCCGTCCTGGTCTTCTACTTCGTCCTGGCCGGCCGCCAGGGCGTGACCCTGATCGGCATGGGCACCTGGATCACCGTCCCGCTCGGGCTGTCGGTCCTGGTCCTGCCCGTCGTCGGCGTGTGGTTCCTGTGGAAGAACACCCGGTTCGTCACCCGGGCCAACCAGCTCTCCACCGAGCTGGAGGCCGAGGGCGGACTGCCCGTGGACGAGCTGGAGCGGGACGCGTACGGACGGATCCTGCGGGACTCCGCCGACGAGGTCTTCGCGCGCCGCAAGGCCGAGACCGAGGACGCGCCGGGGGACTGGCGCAACTGGTTCCGCCTCGCCGTCGCCTACCACGACGCCCGCGACACCCCGCGGGCCCGCAAGGCCATGCAGCGGGCGATCGCCCTGCACGACGGAAAGGCCGTACAGGTCTGATCCCTGTACGGCCTCCCGGGCATCCCGGTATTGCGTTGTCCGCCCGAGCGGCTCAGCCCACCGGGACGGCCCGGTACTCCTCGGCCCAGGCCTCGACCACGCCCGCGGCCCGGTCGAAGGCCTCGGTGCGGGCGAGGAAGTCCGCGCTGTGGTCGGTGAGCAGCACAGGGACCGGAGCCGCGGCCCCGTCCCGCGACGCCATGGTCAGCGCCTGGCCCTGCACCGTGCGGGGCAGCCCGAGCCAGCGCACGGGCTGCTGCACCGTACGGACCTCGCCGACCTGGGACCAGGGGACGGAGCGGGTCGAGAAGAACGACACCCGGCGCAGCCCCGTACGGCTCACCCAGACGCCCGCGCGCAGCAGGCGCAGCGAGGTCCCGACGACCGCGAGCGCGGCGACGGCGCAGACGGCCGCTCCGCCCCAGGCGCCCGCGAACGCGATGATCATCGTCGCGAGCAGCATGAACGAGGACACCAGGAGCAGTACGGCGGCGATGGCGACCCGCCAGGGGCCGGGCCGGTAGGGCCGGCGCCAGCGGTCGGGATCGTCGTGGGGGAGCGCCGCGTCGGCATCGTCCTCGCCGTCGAGGTGCTCGGCCGTCAGGAAGGGCAGGGGCACGGCTGATCCTCACTCACATGCACATTCGGTAGGGCAGTGCCGGTGAGGCTACCCAGTCCGGTCACGGCCGACCACCTCAGGGGGGCCGGACGGGTCAGGGCTCAATGCCCCTCGGCGGCCTCGGACTGCTGGGTCTTCTCGGGTGCCTTGTACGGCTGCAGCGCGGGCATGCCGAAGAGCAGCGAGCCGACGAGCCCCGCCACCACGGTCAGTCCGACCAGACTACGGGCGGCGATCTGCCCGTAGCCGAGACGCTCGCGCGGCGGCGGGGTGACATTGCTGCGGAAACGGTCGGCCTCGGCGACGAAGGCGAACGGGACGGGTTCGCGCCGGCGGAACATGGACGTCACTCCTCACGATCGGGCCCCTGTACGGGGAGCGGCGACCCTGGTGGTCAACCCCTGCCTGTAAGGACGCGCGGCGGGTCCGATCGGTGCCGGATTTCGGCAATTTAGCCGAACCTTACGGCCGGCCGCCGGGCGCGGGGCGGTCCGGGGGCCCGGCGCGGGCGCCGTAGAGTGGTCGCGCCCCAAGCGATGCCCTTTGGAAGGACCCCGGTGAGCGAGACCGCCGCTTCAGACCCGAAACCCAGCTTCCGCAGCGACGTCACGGTGGAGTTGGTGAAGCACTCCGCCGCCGACTCCGACGTGCTGTGGGCGGCCCGGGTCTCCACGGCCGGGGAGCAGTCCCTGGAGGAGCTCCAGAAGGACCCCGAGCGCTCCAAGGGCCTGATCAACTACCTGATGCGGGACCGCCACGGCAGCCCCTTCGAGCACAACTCGATGACGTTCTTCATCAGCGCCCCGATCTTCGTCTTCCGCGAGTTCATGCGCCACCGCGTGGGCTGGTCCTACAACGAGGAATCGGGCCGCTACAGGGAGCTGGAACCGGTCTTCTACGTCCCGGACGCCGAGCGCAAGCTCGTCCAGGAGGGACGCCCGGGCAAGTACGTCTTCGTCGACGGCACCGCGGAGCAGCACGAGCTGACCGGCCGCGTCATGGAGGATTCGTACCGTCAGGCCTACGAGGCGTACCAGGAGATGCTCGCGGCCGGCGTGGCGCGCGAAGTGGCGCGCGCCGTGCTCCCGGTGGGGCTCTTCTCCTCGATGTACGCGACGTGCAACGCGCGCTCGCTCATGCACTTCCTCGGCCTGCGCACCCAGCACGAGCTGGCGGCGGTCCCGTCCTTCCCGCAGCGGGAGATCGAGATGGTCGGCGAAAAGATGGAGCGGCACTGGGCCTCCCTGATGCCCTTGACCTACGCGGCCTTCAACACCAACGGCCGTGTGGCTCCGTAACCCGCGCATCCCGTGCACCGCCCGGCACGTACGGATGTGCGGAGGTTTGCGGGAAGTGTCCGTATTGCGACGTTTCGCAAAGTTCATCTAGGCTGATCAAACGGACCCGGCACTGCTTGAACCCCCGAGCAGGCAGTGCCGGGCTCCAACACCATCCGGCCTTCCGGGGTCGGCACCACCCTGTTGACGTGCCCCGAGGGGACACCGCGAGCGTGGCAGCGAGTAGCGTGTTACCCATGGCTCCGATCTCGACTCCGCAGACCCCCTTCGGGCGGGTCCTCACCGCCATGATCACGCCGTTCACGGCGGATGGCGCACTCGACCTCGACGGCGCGCAGCGGCTCGCCGTCCACTTGGTGGACGCAGGCAACGACGGCCTGATCATCAACGGGACCACCGGTGAGTCCCCGACCACCACCGACGCGGAGAAAGACGCCCTCGTACGAGCCGTGCTCGAAGCCGTCGGAGACCGCGCCCACGTGGTCGCCGGCATCGGCACCAACGACACCGCGCACACCCTGGAGCTGGCCCGCCAGGCCGAGCGCACCGGCGCACACGGCCTGCTCGCGGTCACGCCGTACTACAGCAAGCCGCCGCAGGAAGGCCTCTACCGGCACTTCACGGCGATCGCGGACGCGACCGGGCTGCCGGTCATGCTCTACGACATCCCCGGCCGCAGTGGTGTCCCGATCAACACCGAAACCCTCGTGCGGCTCGGGGAGCACCCGCGTATCGTCGCGAACAAGGACGCCAAGGGCGACCTGGGCCGTGCCAGCTGGGCCATCGCACAGAGCGGCCTGGCCTGGTACTCCGGCGACGACATGCTGAACCTGCCCCTGCTGTCCGTGGGCGCGGTCGGCTTCGTCTCCGTCGTGAGCCACGTCGTCACCCCCGAGCTGCGCTCCATGCTGGAGGCCTACCTCGGCGGAGACGTGCAGAAGGCGGCCGAGATCCACCAGAAGCTGCTCCCGGTCTTCACGGGTATGTTCCGCACGCAGGGCGTCATCACCACCAAGGGCGCGCTGCACCTCCAGGGCCTGCCCGCGGGCCCGCTGCGACTGCCCCTGATCGAGCTGAGCGCCGAAGAGACGGCTCAGCTCAAGATCGATCTTGCTGCCGGCGGGGTACAGGTCTGACACCGGACCCCCTGCCGGACACCCCAGACTTCACAACTGAACAAGCAGCACCAGCACCACCCACAAGACACACAGCAAGTGCACCAGTGCACGAATGACATGCCCGCCACGTGCCTTCGCAGGTACGTGGCGAGTGTGGTTGAGGAGATACTTTTGAGCCATCCGCATCCTGAACTCGGTCCCCCGCCGAAGCTCGCGAAGGGCGGCCTCCGGGTCACCCCGCTGGGCGGTCTCGGTGAGATCGGCCGCAACATGACCGTCTTCGAGTTCGACGGCCGTCTGCTCATCGTCGACTGCGGCGTCCTCTTCCCCGAAGAGGAGCAGCCCGGCATCGACCTGATCCTTCCGGACTTCTCGTCCATCCGGGACCGGCTGGACGACATCGAGGGCATCGTCCTCACGCACGGCCACGAGGACCACATCGGCGCCGTCCCCTACCTCCTCCGGGAGAAGCCGGACATCCCGCTGATCGGCTCCAAGCTGACGCTGGCCCTCATCGAGGCGAAGCTCCAGGAGCACCGCATCCGCCCCTACACCCTTGAGGTGAAGGAAGGCGAGCGCGAGAACCTCGGCCCCTTCGACTGCGAATTCATCGCGGTCAACCACTCCATCCCGGACGCCCTGGCCGTGGCCATCCGCACCGGCGCCGGCATGGTCGTGTGCACCGGCGACTTCAAGATGGACCAGCTCCCGCTGGACAACCGCCTCACCGACCTGCACGCCTTCGCGCGTCTGAGCGAAGAGGGCATCGACCTCCTTCTCTCGGACTCGACGAACGCCGAGGTCCCCGGCTTCGTGCCGCCCGAGCGCGAGATCTCGGGCGTCCTGCGCACGGTTTTCGCGAACGCCAACAACCGGATCATCGTGGCGAGCTTCGCCAGCCACGTGCACCGCATCCAGCAGATCCTCGACGCCGCCCACGAATACGGCCGCCGCGTCGCCTTCGTCGGCCGCTCGATGGTCCGCAACATGGGCATCGCGCGCGACCTCGGCTACCTGCGGGTCCCGGCCGGGCTCGTCGTGGACGTCAAGACCCTCGACGACCTGCCGGCCCACGAGGTCGTCCTGGTCTGCACGGGTTCGCAGGGCGAGCCGATGGCCGCGCTGTCCCGCATGGCCAACCGGGACCACCAGATCCGGATCGTCCCGGGCGACACCGTGATCCTCGCGTCGTCCCTGATCCCGGGCAACGAGAACGCGGTCTACCGCGTGATCAACGGCCTGACCCGCTGGGGCGCCAACGTCGTCCACAAGGGCAACGCCAAGGTGCACGTCTCGGGCCACGCTTCGGCCGGCGAGCTGCTGTACTTCTACAACATCTGCAAGCCGCGCAACCTCATGCCGGTCCACGGCGAATGGCGCCACCTGCGCGCCAACGCCGAGCTCGGCGCGCTGACGGGTGTCCCGAAGGACCGCATCGTCATCGCCGAGGACGGCGTGGTCGTCGACCTCATCGACGGCAAGGCCAAGATCACCGGCAAGGTGCAGGCCGGTTACGTGTACGTCGACGGCCTCTCGGTCGGCGACGTCACGGAGGCCTCCCTCAAGGACCGCCGCATCCTCGGTGACGAGGGCATCATCTCGGTCTACGTCGTGGTGGACAGCACCACCGGCAAGATCGTGAGCGGCCCGAACATCCAGGCCAGGGGCTCCGGCATCGAGGACTCGGCCTTCACCGCGGTCCTGCCGAAGATCGAGGAGTCCATCGCCCGCGCGGCGGCGGACGGCGTCGCGGAGCCGCACCAGATCCAGCAGCTCATCCGCCGCACCATGGGCAAGTGGGTCTCGGACGGCTACCGCCGCCGCCCGATGATCCTGCCCGTCGTGGTCGAGGTCTGAGGCTCTCCGTAGCCACCTCGTAGCGTCCTCACAGGAGCGGGGCAACCGGATTTGCATCCGGGGGCCCCGCTCCAGTACGTTTACGTCTCCCGCCTCAAGGAACCCCCCGAGCACGCACGTGCCCGGGCGCACCCGCGAGCGGGCGGTAAATCGGCCCGGGGAAACCTGATACGGTCTGAACCGCCCGAAAGGGAAAGGCCCCCCAACGGCCACCGAATTCAAATCCAACTCCGGTAAACGGAGCGGGAAGAGAATCTGGTAGAGTTGGAATCGCCGGAAAGGGAAACGCGAAAGCGCAACCTGGAAAGCGAAAAGCAGGATCCCGCTTCGACCGGGAATCGGACACGAAAGAGTCTGATAGAGTCGGAAACGAAGAACGAAGCCCGGAGGAAAACCCGCGAGGGTGAGTACGAAGGAAGCGTCCGTTCCTTGAGAACTCAACAG